>NZ_FTLX01000010.1 GCF_900156125.1 Domibacillus enclensis
GTCACACCCGTTCCCATCCCGAACACGGCAGTTAAGCTCTTCAGCGCCGATGGTAGTTGGGGGTCTCCCCCTGTGAGAGCAGGACGCCGCCTGGCAATGACAAGACAACTTGAGAAATCAAGTTGTCTTTTTTGTTGTATTAAAAAACGTATCTTTAACAAGTTTCCGGTGCGTTAATGTGAGGGAAGATGCCTCATAATAAAATCTAATGTGTCGTCAATGATCAGCTGCTGGTCATTATCAAGAGTTGCCACGTGGTAACTATCCTTCAACTGGCGTACTTCCTTTGATTGTGAACTAATTTCATTAAAAACGATTTGAGCATTATCTGCTGGAACGACGTGATCCTCAGGAGAAACGAAAATGAGTGCCGGGCAAGTGACTTTGGGTAAGTTTGCTCTTACCTTGTCCATAAGAGTCAATGCTTCTTTTACAGATCGAACAGGCGTCTTTTCATAAGCCAGTTCTGTTACCCCGGGCTTTTTAATATCGGAGCCAATAGCATCTGAAAATCGAGCTTCATTTTGTCCATCTATTTCGCGTACGTGTTCCATTGCGGGGATGTTAATACCAGGGTTAATAACAGAAATGCCGCGGATTTCCGGGTGGTGTTCAGCCATATACAGTGCAAGGGAACCGCCCATTGACAAGCCGATTACAAAAATTGTATCACATCTTTGTTTCAGCCATTCATAGCCTTCTTCAATCGAGGAAATCCAATCCTGATAGTTTGTCTGCTCCAAGTCCTCGTAATGAGTGCCGTGGCCTTTAAGGCGAGGTCCACAAACGGTGTACCCTTCAGATGCATAGGCTTCGCACAATGGACGCATGCTTTGTGTGGTCCCTGTAAAGCCGTGAGATACTAATAGTCCAACTGAATTGCCCTCCACGTAAAAAGGAGCAGCACCTTCCATAACCGGGTATGATTAGACATGTTTACATTCCTCCGTTTTCATTCGTTTTTTCGGAACCTTTTGCCTTGAAAATAAATGAGCTGTTTTGTTTTTATGTCGCATAGCTTAGCTATTTATTATCAAAGCCTTCTTATGAAAAAAGAGCCCACCTAATAAGATCGCTGTGATCTTAATAAAGTGAGCTCGGTTCTCTGCCTCGTATATGAACTTAATTCTAAATATACCACTTATTGAAAGCGTTATCAATAATCATTGAGGGGAAATTGGTCAAGGCAAGAGAGTTCAGACCATTAATGCACTAGGCCATATAAAAGGTTAATAAAGCAACAATAAACAGTTTAGGACAAAGCGGTGCTGCTTTTCCTTCTGTCCCATGCTTTGCTGCGTTTAAAGGCTGGGTGTAGTGGAAAACTCTTTAAGAGAGGAGAGACAGTATGGTTGGGTTAAGTTTAGTGTTTGCAATTGGTTTTGCGGTCATTCATTATTCGGCAAAGTATATGTCCTTTTTAAGTCGGGGACCGAGGAGCCGGTTTTTATCCTTTGCAGGAGGCATTGCTGTTTCTTACGTATTTGTTCATCTACTGCCAGACTTGAACGCGCATCAGGACGTATTAGAAAAAGCAGAAAATGGTGTCCTCCGCTTTGTGGAAAATCATGCGTACTTGATGGCGCTGTTTGGGCTGGCTTTTTTTTATGGGCTTGAAAGCAGAGTGACGAATAGGACGAAGAAAGTACAGTCGCATGCGGGCTCAGGTATCTTTTGGATTCATATTGGTACATTCTTTTTCTACAACATGCTCATTGGCTATCTGCTTATTCAGGAAGAGTTTGAACACGTGAAGGAAATGGTTTTTTATTTTTTGGCGTTATCTGTGCATTTCATCACAGTGGACCAAAGCATGAGAGAAACACACCAGCGCGTGTATGATCAGTACGGGCGGTGGCTGCTGACTTTTGCCGTACTGTTAGGCTGGTTAATTGGTGCTTTTTCACAGCTAGAAGAAGCGGTTATTTCTACGATGTTCGCTTTTTTATCAGGCGCTCTTATATTGAACGTTTTAAAAGAGGAGTTGCCGGAAGAAAGTGACAGCAGTTTCACAGCTTTTGCAACGGGATTAACGGTTTATTCTATCTTGCTTTTAGTTGCATGAACCATGCGTTTGAGATTCCGTGAGAATAAAAAGAGAACGCCAGGGGCATGATAAAGAAAAAGAAAAGTGGGATGAGGTACATGCCAAGGGTTGTTTCTGTAAGTACGTTTCACCCTCCAAATGTTATTGAGCAGGAGCAGACAGCGGACTTTGCGCGAAATGTATTTAAAGGTCATTTTCAAGATATTGAAAGGCTAATAACGGTTTTTCAAAATGGGCAGATTGAAAAGCGTCATTTTACCATGCCGCTGGATTGGTTTGAAAAAGATCACGGCCTGCAGGAGCGAAATGATCTATATATTGAAAAAGCGGTTGATTACGGAGCAGAAGTGATTTCGAGGTGTTTGAAAGACGAAACGTATTTAATAGAGCCGCAGCGAGCTGAAGACATCGAAGCGATTTTTTTTATTTCAAGCTCTGGGATGGCGACACCAAGTATTGAAGCCAGAATCATGAATCGTCTGCCGTTTTCGGACCGGACGAAGCGAATACCGATTTGGGGATTGGGCTGTGCGGGCGGGGCAGCTGGTGTTAGCCGTGCTTATGAATATTGTTTGGCTTTTCCTGAGGCCAGGGTTCTCGTTTTATCCGTTGAGTTATGCAGCTTAACGTTTCAGCGAAAGGACCATTCAAAGAGTAATTTAATTGGTACATCGCTTTTTGCGGATGGGGCTGCTTGTGTATTAATGGCTGGCGACAAAGCATCCGTTAAAACCAACAGACCTGTTCCTTCTGTAGTAAAAACAGAATCAAAGCTGCTTCCGGACTCTGAGGATGTGACGGGGTGGGAAATAAAAGATGAGGGGCTTCATGTTGTCTTCTCTCGCGACATCCCGAGTATCATTCGCAGCTGGCTCGGGCCGTTTGTGAGTGCCTTTTTGCTGGAACAAGGGCTGTCCATTGAACACATCGCTCATTTTGTGGCGCACCCTGGAGGGAAAAAGGTGCTTGATGCGTACGAGGATACACTGCATCTTTCGGAGAAGAAAACAGCTCACTCCCGAGACGTTCTTTCGCAATTTGGCAACATGTCTTCGCCGACAGTTCTGTATGTCCTTGATCGTTTTATGAAGGGGGACGTAAAAAGCGGGGACTACGGCTTAATGGCTGCCCTGGGTCCGGGGTTTTCTGGTGAATTACTGCTGCTTCAGTGGGGGGACACTGTATGAATTATTTATTTTGGGTATTTATCTTATTCGTCGTTGCGCAGCGTATGCTGGAACTGGGAATCGCAAAGCGGAATGAAAAGCGGATGATTGAACGAGGCGGCTATGAAGCGGGTATGCGCCATTACCCGTTCATGATTGCCCTTCACACCAGTTTTTTCATCAGCTGCATCATTGAAGTTGAATTTTTGGATAAAACATTAAGTGTAGACTGGCCGTTATGGCTGGGATTGTTCTTGCTGACCCAACTGGGGAGAGTGTGGACTCTTTATTCGCTTGGTTCGTTTTGGAATACGAAAATTATCGTCCTGCCCGGTGCGAATGTCGTGAGGAAGGGTCCTTACCGCTGGTTCCGCCATCCGAATTACATCATCGTCACACTGGAGTTTGTCGTTATTCCCTTTCTTTTTCAAGCATATTACACAGCGGCTCTGTTCTCTATGCTAAATGCTGTCATGCTCTCCGTCCGAATTGCCGCAGAAGAGCAGGCATTAATGGAGGTAACAGATTTCAAGAAGGGAAATTAAGGTTGTATTGATAGAAGGCGCTGAACGACAAAACAGATCGTTAATCAGCGCCTCCGCCACCACCGTCGCCACCACTATCTCCTCCACCACTGTCACCGAAGTAGCCCCCGCCTCCGTCAGAAGAAGAGCTTCCGGGCGGAGTGCTCCATTTCCATGTTTGGGTCATATATTGAATGGGTTCCTGTTCTGTCAGCAATAAATAGGTGAATGGTGCTGCCGCGGCTAGCGATGAATCAACCGTTCCTTTCGCATCTGCACGTTTAGTACGCAGCAAAATAGAGCGGACCGTCCATTTATCTGAAAGGTTGTCTGTTCTTTTTGCCACCTTTTTGAACGCGTATATGTCTGCTTTGGTCACAGCTGCTTCATTCGAGAGCAAAAAGCGAGGCGTCAAAGTGTAAAGCAAGGCACTGGTCAAAATAAATGAAAGAAGCCAAATAGCAGAATCAGTATCATACAGCATGGCTACAGCCGTTAGTGAAGTCGTGTAGAAAAGAATAGCTGGCCAGCGTTTTTTCGGTTTACGCCAAATAAGAAGCAGCAGCAAAAAGCCAATTACGCCGTACAGCATGCTCGCCGAAGCGCCCAAAGAATCGATCGTATACGCATATAAAATAAATGAATACACCGAAAGCAGCATGGAAATTTTCAAGCAAGATGGAATGCTGTTGCTGAAAAAGCCTTCCTTTTTCATTTCCTTCACCACGCAGTCTGTCCATTCATTCTGCTGGTCCTGGTAATGACGCACTTTGCTGGACAAGTTCACTCCTTTTTTTTCTTTTTTTTCAAGTTTTGTTAAGCCTGCAATGTCATGAAGGGTGAAGGTGTTTCTATTTTTAAAAAGCATCTTTATCAGTTGTTGATCACAAGTCACAGCGTGTTTATGGTTTCCTTTCAATGTGAAGCGGAGTGTTTGATTCGGTGCATCAGGGTCCTTCTGGAATCGTCCTTTGGATGGTACGACCTGTGCATCGGCCATTCCCTTCTCCACCAGTGAGTACAGACCTGCTAAAAGTGCATATTCATCGGGGCTTCCGTTACGGTCGATCATATACAACGTGAGCGGATTCTGATGCAGCACGGAATTGGAATCGCCTGAGCCGCCACGGAAACGAAGCAAGAAGACGACAAGAATGCCCAGTGATAAAGCACCTGACAGAACCTTTAAAATGGTTTCGAGCTTTTGTTTTTGTTCTTCTTTTTGGTAAAAAGATTGAGCGAGCTGATTCTCTTGTTCCACTGCTTCCATCATTGTAACAGGCGCTTTGGTTGTTGGTTGTGATGACGCCATAACGGAGGAGGGGAAAAGCACGCGTACTTCAGTTAATGAATACAGAGGTGATTTTGGCGTCGTAAAGCGGACTACTTCAGCACCTTTTTCTGATACGCTGCCAAGACGGTCATGCATAAAGGCATAATATTGGGATGGTTTTATAGCCTCCGGGAATACGACATCGATTGTCACGTTTTCAAGCGTCTTATCATGGTTTTCATCTGTACCAAAAAAAGGGATCGCTACATCGCTATATGTATCGTAAGTTTGAACGCTATTTAAAAGCTCGTATGTAAAAAAAATAGCCTTTCGTTCATCTTTTGAAGCGAGTTCGGCACTGTAACGGTTTTCTTTTTGAGTGACGGGCAGTGGCTGTAACTCACGCTCTGTTATGAAGCCAGGCTCTGCTGAAGAATCGAGTAGTTCGTAAGCTTCAAACTTTTGTACTCCGTCGTGTCCTTCAGTATGAACAGAGCGAAAAACATGATCATACGTTCCGCTGAAAGTATAATGAAAAACTTCATTGACGAGTACGTTTCCGTTCGTTTGAACCCAGGCACGAATATGAACCTCATCAATCGAATAAGAACGGGCATAGCTGGGTGTCGCAAATGAAAACAAAAAAAGAGTGAATAAAAGCAGTGATTTTTTCAAAGCGGGCACCTCCTTTTTTATCCATACGATTGATAAAAAAGAAAAGATTCAACAGGAAGAAAAATAATGCAAAAGACCCGCCACTTAACGAATCGTGGCGAGTCTTTCGTATACTTGAGACAGGGTCGTGATCCCCATTTTCTGCAATTTTTCTACATACACTGCCCAGAGAGCGGCGGTTAAGCGGGCATCGCCCAGTGCATGATGCCGGCCTGTAACGGCAATCTGGTTATGCTCGCAGCAATCCTCAAGACGTACGTGAGGGTTGTCCGGCTCGGCAATTCTGTACATAAATGATGTGTCAATCAGCCGGTGTGAAAAGGGCGTTCGGAAGTATTTACGGCTTGCGTGTGTCATAAACGCTTTTTCATGGCTGGCATGGTGTGCAACAAGCGGAGAGGCTCCGCTGAATTTAAAAAACTGCTCCAGTACGTCAGCGGGCTCAGGTGCACTCATTAATTCTGACTCATCCAGCCCGGTCAAGTCTTTAACCAGAGGCGGAATTTCATCGGTAAAGCGAACGGGGGAATAGTATTCATCCTCTACGTGTCGGCCGGTTACTTTGACAGCGCCGATGGATAAAATTTGATCGCCTTTATCCGGATGGAAGCCTGTTGTTTCCAAGTCGAATACAATCACCTGTAATTCGTTAAGCGGGATAGAGGTGGTCTGCTTTGTTTTTAAATCCCGCTGAAGGCTGCGCATAAAGGCCATATCATGACGACCGCCTTGAAGACCTGTAAACCGGTTGCCGCTTAAGTTTTTCATAAAATCGTTAAAGCCCATTGTGCATCAACCCTTTGCTGTAAATCGCTGCACGTAATGATGAAGAGACTCGGCTGTTTTTAAAATATGACGCAATTCCTTTTTTCGCACCGGTCCGAGCGAGTCGATGTTGACATAATGGGAACTGTCATAATCCGGTGCGTTTTTCAAGGCGCGGAGCCGAAAGTCCAGCAGCGTTCGAAAAGCTTCTTCATATTCATCAATTCGGCCGCTATGTGCCGCTGTATGCTTTAGTGCCTTCATCCGCATTAGCGTAGAGGAGGGCTCAATGCCTTCTTTGATCGCCAATACCCTTATCGCATTGACGTAAGGGAGGAAAGCAGATTGTTTTAAATTTAACGATCCGGAGTGAGGTCCGTTTTGTTCAGTGAAGATCTGGCCAAACAAGCCAACTGATTTCTTCATAAATTGAATGTTTTCAAAAAAACGCTTGAGTTTGTGCGGATCTTGTTTCAAAACGCTGCTTATTTGTTTCTTCAAAGCGGTAACGGGTAATTTTTCGCCGTGAATGACTCGCGCGTCGCAAATCATATGAAGGGAACGAATGGTGTCTAACGTCTCGGCTTCCATCCAGGACGCTATCTGTTCCTTCCAGGCAGAGGCCGAGCGGCACCAGACGGGATTCGAGCTCATCACCTTTCCTTCACAATACGGATAGCCGGCTTCGTTTAACCCATCAGAGAACGTTTTTCCAAGATTGAGAAAATAGTCAGCGGCTTCCTCTGTATCTTCCTCAAAAACCATTCCATGATCCTGATCACTGATTGTTCCCTGTTCAAAACGCCCTGCACTGCCGAGCAAAAATAAAGTAAACGGGCAGGGGGGAGGACCGAATTCGGCTTCATGCTGTTTGAATGCTGCATCGAATACCTGCTTCATAATATCGTCATGAAAGGCGTTCAGGCGCTGTGTAGAATGGAGATGCTGATCCATCATGTCGTCTTTTTCCTGGCGGATGCCAGCGTAAGTCTGCTCACGCGTCGTCATGGTTTCACATCCTTTTTAAACTAATAATACGCAAAGCGGGTGCGCTTTGCGTATTATTTATGTTCATTTTATTTTTCTGCTGCTGCTTTTGATTTTGTATCAGCGAAAACTTCAGGGTACCCGTAAGTGCCGTGCTCGCTAATATCAAGACCCATAATTTCTTCTTCTTCAGAGACACGAAGTCCGCCAAGAAGCTTTTTAATGATGAACAGGATAGCGAATGATGCAACGAAAGCGAATGCACCTGAAACGAAAACGCCCATTGCCTGTACACCAAGCTGTGCAAAACCGCCGCCGTAGAATAAACCAGGCTGTCCAACCGTCGCCAGTTCCGGTGTTGCGAAGAAGCCAGTTGACAATGTACCCCAGATTCCCGGAATACCGTGAACGGAAAGAGCGAAGATCGGATCGTCGATGCCAAGCTTTTCCATAAGTTTTGCGCCGTAGAATACAAGGACGCCGGCTACTAAGCCGATGACAACAGCTGCCCATGTGTCAACGAATGCACAAGAAGCAGTGATGGCAACAAGCCCTGCAAGTGCTCCATTTAAAATCGTTGGAATATCTGATTTACCGAGAACAACCCATGAGATGATCAAGGCTGCAACAGCGCCAGCACCAGCCGCAAGCTGTGTATTCAATGCCACAAATCCGAAGAATCCAGCGTCGACAGATACTGTACTGCCGGCATTGAAGCCGAACCAGCCTACCCATAGAATGAGGACGCCGAGTGATGTGAACACCTGGTTATGACCGTGAATTGCGTTAGCAGAGCCGTCTTTGTTAAAGCGGCCGATACGCGGCTTCAATAAAATAGTTGCAGCAAGAGCAGCCATTGCACCTGTTAAGTGAACAACTGTTGAGCCGGCGAAATCCTGCTTGCCATGCTCTGCAAGCCAGCCGCCGCCCCAGATCCAGTGAGCAACGACCGGGTACACAAGCGCTGAGAAAAGAATAGTGAATAAAACGTAAACAGATAACTTTGCACGTTCCGCGAAGCCGCCAAGAGCAATGGTGATCGCGATCCCTGCGAATGCCAGCTGGAATACGAAGAAAACAGTGGATGAAAGACCTAATTCTAAATCAGCACCAGAGTAGAAGAAGTCTGTCATTCCGACGAAAAAGTTTGCGTTGCCGCCGAAAATAAAGGCGAATCCGACAGCCCAGAAAACGAGGGAAGCAAGTCCGAATGTGAAAGCAGTTTTTCCGGCAATGTGACCGGCGTTTTTCATGCGTGTTGACCCAGCCTCAAGCATAATGAATCCGGCAATCATGAAAATAACTAAAATAGCAGAAACCATGACCCAGAGGCTGTTCATCAAATACAACATATCTTCCATGTTAAAACCCTCCCGAACGTTATTTTTGATAACTTTTAATGTTATATTTTATAACATGTACTTATCTTATGCGGAAATAAGAAATTCGTCAATAGGTTTTTACTGATATTTTTCATACATGTTAAGAAAAGTGACATATTTAAATCCGAACATTTGAATGTTATTGATTTATGGATGTACGTCTTATAAAGGTTTGAGGGGATTTTGACCTGCGACTTTAGCTTGTTCTTTCTTTTGAAAAAAATGAATAATTTAAAAGGAAGTCTTTTCACTCTATGAGGGCGAAACGATTAAATGACTAGAATATGGTACACTGGAAAAAAGAGGGGGAATGAAGATGAGCTGGTTCGGCGGGAGTTATCAGAATTATGATTTCAGTATGTTTTCTGCCAGTCATATAAGTGTGCTGCTCGTTCTTTCTGCTGCCATTGCCGGTTTGTACACCAATCGGCGCCGAATCGTTGCTTCATTCAACCGGAAAACAGAAGTGGCAGCTGCTTTTTTCTTATTATCAATTGAGGGGCTTTATCATATTTGGATGATGACAACAGACAGCTGGAAGCTTCATCATGCGCTGCCGCTCGAGCTTTGCAGCATCAGCCTGCTGCTTGCTGTGTCACTGCTGCTCACACAAAAGAAAGTGATCTATGAGATTTTATTGTTCACAGGTCTGCTTGGGGCATCCCAGGCATTATTGACGCCGTATTTGAATTATGATTTTCCGCACTTTCGCTTTTTTCATTTCTTTATTGTTCACGCATTTCTTATACTGGTGCCACTTTACTTCACCTGGATAAAGGGGTACCGGCCGACCATTTATTCTGTTTTAAAATCTATGGTTTTTTTGAATGTATTGATTCCAATCGTGATCAGCGTGAACAGATGGACAGGCGGAAATTATTTGTATTTAAGCCATAAGCCAAGCAGTGCAAGCTTGCTTGATTTGCTTGGTCCGTACCCGTGGTACATTGTTTCGCTGGAGGGGCTCGCGCTTTTACTCAGTCTGGGTATCTGGTGGGTTTTCAAGGAAAAAGAAACGGAGCAGCTGTTAGAAAAGCCATTTCGGCGGCGAGCATAAGGGAGCGGATTCTTTAGAATTCGCTCCTTTCATGCTGTTGAAAAAAGGATGTGTCAATGAAAAGCAGGTGACACCTTCTCTTTTTCAACGCCGCTGTGCTTGCGCCAACACGGTCGGGGCGGCTTCTGCAGGACTTCGCGTTCGGAGGGGCGGGCGGTGAGCTAACTTTTGTCGCTACGCTCCAAAAGTGGATCTCACCTTCCCCGCTTGATCCCTCCCGAGTCTTCGTCCTGCGCCATCCGCCCTGGTGGGGAGGAAAAGCAGATTGTAAAACCAAAAATGGAAATCGTTCTGATTGAAAAAAAGAGATGAGGATCCTCTGCTTTTCACCATGTAGGAAAAGCGGGCTTCCTTCTTGATGTCACACGCTTTTCAAGTACAGCTTTCTATTATCCTCGCTGTTTCTTTAGAACCACTACGGGCGGAGGGCTGCCGGTGAAGACTCCCGTTGGACGAGCGGACAGGCTGAAACAGCCGCGCTTTTTGGGCTGGTTCAGCGTTCGCCCAACAGGAAAGCGGAACCGGCAGACCGGAGCCCCTGAATATGCTTTTTTAGAAAGTTAGACTGATTTTTTCTTTAAAAATATGAATCATCGCCAGAAAACATCTGAATTCTATTAACATGTTTGTTTTTCAACACTGTGAAGGAAGCGGATTCTTTAGAATTCGCTCCTTTGGGGTCTTTGCTTCATTAAGAATAAAAAAACGCCGAATAAGATGAGGAGGTCGCCGACGATCTGCCAGCCGGACAGCTGTTCGCCAAGAAGCCATACGGCAAGAAGGGTGGCTCCGACAGGCTCACCCAAGATACTCATGGAGATGGTAGTCGCGTTTACGTAATTCATTAGCCAGTTATTGATTAAATGGGCAATCGTCGGAACGATGGCAAGCAGCAGAAAGATGCCCCATTCACGGCTGCTATAGCCGGTCATGACCGTATTCGTCACGACATTGTAAACAAACAAAAAAAGGGCAGCAAAGAAAAAAACACAAAAGCTGTACAGCCAGTGAGAAACTTTTCGGACCGCCTGCTGGCCGATAAGCAAATAGCCGACCACCGCAATCACGCTTAGAAAAGAAAGCAAGTCTCCTAAAATGGCCTGGTCGCTCAAGGCAAAGTCACCCCAGCCAATCATGACAGCACCGATAATCGCAATTCCCATTGTGAGGAGAGCAGACGGCGTCGTCCGCTCCTTGTAAAGAATGAAACCGCCGGCAAGTGACACGAGCGGCTGCAGCGCAAGAATAATAGTAGAACTGGCGACCGTTGTCAGCTTCAAAGAGCCGAACCAAAGAATGAAATGAAGGGCTAGAAACAAGCCAGAGAAAAGCAGGAAAAACCAGTCTCTTTTTGTTATATTGTTAAACTCTGACCGCTTCAGCCAAACGGCAGGCAGCAACAACAAGCTGGCAAGCATCAGGCGGTACATGCTTAAGATAGAAGCCGGTGCGTCCGACCATTTAACGAAAATAGCTGAAAATGAAATCGCCACAATGGCGATGAAAAGCGGAAGCCCGATCGAACGTTTTTCCATTACTGTTCAAACAGCTCGATCCATTCGCCATCCGGACCGTAGAAAAAAACATATTTTGCTCCATTTGGGAGTGTCGTGACTGCTTCGTCTACAAACGTGACATGATGCTCCTTAACACGCTTTATTTCTTCTTCAATATGATCGACTGTAAAAGCGATATGGTGCACTTTGCCTTCAGCAGGGAGATCGGGGTTGTATCCTTCAATTAATTCGATCAACGTTTCGTTCGTCTTTTTGAAGCCGAGAAAAGCAATGCGCAAATTGGGATCAGGATGTCCCTGTTTCTCTAGCAGCTCCAGTCCAAGAACCTTCGTGTAAAAATCAATCGTCGTATCCAAATTTTTCACTTGAATGCCGACGTGCTCAAGCTTTGAAATCGCCATATGTACTCCTCCTTTTACCCCCATTATCTCGCTCTCTTGACAAATTCGCCAGTAAAAATAATGATAAAAGAAAATGTCAGAATCGAAAGAAGGATTTTTATTGATCTATTTATTGGTCGGGCTGGGCGGAATGATTGGAGCAGGACTCCGGTACAGCCTTTCACTGGCAACGGCCTGCGGATGGCCGGGCTCATTTCCTCTGGCGACATTGATTGCGAACTGGGCAGGCTGCTTTTTGCTTCCTTTTTTGACCTTCCGATTGGCAAATCGTTTTTCTGCAGCTGCTCAGAAAGGAATAACGACAGGCGTGATCGGCTCGTTTACGACGTTTTCTACTTTTAGCGTGGAAACAGTTGCTTTGTGGGAGACGGGTCAGATAGGCGCTGCTTTTTTTTACGTGTTTCTTAGTCTCGCAGGGGGCCTGCTTTTTATTCAGCTCGGTGCCAGGAAGGGGATGGTGTCATGACGATGGTCGCGATCGGTGGTTTTTTCGGGGCCGTTTCCCGCTTTTGGGTCAGCAATCAGCTGAATAAACAGTCCTTTCCATTCGGGACGCTGCTAGTGAACATACTCGGTGCCTTTTTTCTCGGGCTGCTCGTTGGCAGTGATCCTGGGGAAAGTGAACAGTTATTATTCGGAACTGGATTCCTCGGCGCCTTTACGACGTTTTCGACGTGGATGTTTGAGGTAAAGAACATGGACGTGAAAAAAGCGGCAGCTTATCTTTTTGTGACGTGCTTATTCGGCTTTTTCGGTGCATGGATGGCGCTGCAAGTCGTTTAAGAAGAAAAAAGGAAAAGAGCTGTGCTATACTTTCAACGTAAAATAGACGGAACACGAAGGGAAGCGGGAGAATGCAGTTTGTTACATTAAACAACGGATTAAAAATGCCTCAGCTTGGCTACGGTGTATGGCAGGTCGAGGATGAAGAAGCGAAGCCAGCTGTGTTAAAGGCGATTGAAACAGGCTACCGCTCGATCGATACAGCAATGATTTATGGCAACGAAAAAGGAGTGGGAGACGCCATTAAAGAAAGCGGCGTTCCGCGTGAAGAGCTTTTCATTACAACAAAGGTATGGAATTCTGACCAGGGCTATGAGCAGACGCTGAAAGCATTTGATGACAGCATGGAGCGCCTTGGCCTTGATTATTTGGATTTATATTTAATTCACTGGCCAATGCCGTCAGAAGACACATATGTGGACACATACAAAGCGCTTGAAAAGCTGTATGCAGACGGCCGTGTAAAAGCGATCGGCGTGTGCAACTTTGATATCGACCACCTGCAGCGCTTGTTGGATGAATGTGACGTGAAGCCGGTACTGAACCAGGTGGAATGCCATCCTCATCTCTTACAAAAGGAATTAAAAGCATTCTGCCAGGAAAACGATATTTATGTAGAAGCATGGAGCCCGCTTATGCAGGGGGGTATTGTGCTTGAGAATGACATCGTTAAAGCCATTGCACAAAAGCACGGCAAAACATCGGCACAGGTGATTTTGCGCTGGCATCTGCAAAACGGCTCCATTGTCATTCCGAAGTCCGTTACACCGTCACGCATTGAAGAAAACTTCAACGTGTTTGATTTTGAATTAACAGCAGAGGACATGGAGCAGATTACATCACTTGATAAAGGTGAGCGTACAGGCCCGGTTCCAGCTGAATTTAACCGTAAATAAACAAGAACAGGCCGAACGATTCCCAGTCGTTCGGCTTTTTTGATTTTATGGCGCAATCATCACAAATACGGCGTAATTCGACCTGAATTGCGCCATAAAAGACATAATTGCGCCTTAATCCGTGAGACGATGATTACACGCTGTTTCGGTGAATAAGCCGAAAAGGCAATTCATGATGGGTAACATCTTTTAATAAAACCTGCTGGAAAGCGATTGTGCCGAGCTCATGCAAAGGAAGCTCGACTGTCGTGATGTCGAGTGCACCGGAGAGGGGGTGATTGTCGAATCCAATAATGGCGACATCTTCTGGAATAGCAAAGCAGAGCCGGCGGCATTCCAGAAGAAATCCTGCTGCCACAAAGTCGTTCGTGATCACCATGGCATTTGGCCGGTCCGTCATCGCTGCCCATTCTCCTGCAATCCTTGTTCCGTCCTCAATGGTAAGAGCTCGATCAAACACCCACTCAGGATGAAAACGACTGAGCTGTTCCTCGTATGCCTTCTTTCGGGCAAGGCTGCTTTTTCCTTCTGCTCGTAAAACAGTATATCCAATACGCGATATTCCCCGCTGTGTAAAAAACGACAGGGCAGTTTGAAAGGCTTTAAATTGATCGACAAAAACAGACGACAGGCGAGAATGCGCGAGTGCTTCACACAAGACGATCCGCCCATACTCACTATAGTCTTCAATCAGTTCAATCGGACATTCACGTGATGTAATAATTAAGCCGTCTACCTGCTTCAGCTTTAGCATATTGAGTGCGTCAATTTCCTGAAGAATATCGTAGTTTGTTTGAACAATTAACAACTTATAGCCCTGGCGCTCCGCTTCCGCTGCAATGCCGCCTAAAATGAAACCGAAATATGGGTGGCTGACGAAAGGAAGAATGACACCGATTGTATCCGTTTTGCCTTTAGCGAGATGAACAGCATTAATATTTTTTTCATAATGAAGCTGTTCGGCGGCCTTTAAAACAGCAGCTCGTTTATCGTCGCTGACATACGGGTGACCGTTCAATGCACGCGATACGGTTGCGGCAGATACACCAGCGATCCGTGCGATATCGTGAATATTTCCCATGGCTATCCCTCTCTCACAATAATGCTTGCTCTGAAACGCGTTTCATACTTTACATTGTAAAAAATGATGGGAGGGGTGGCAACGATGGAAGGGATTTTATCGATTCTTTTTTTATGCTTCATGGAACTCACTGTAGCAAGCATGGCATTAAAGGAGCTGGACAAAAGAGATGGAAGGCCATAATCCGTTTTGTGCGTTCTTAGATAGGGAATAAGAAGGAAAATCCAATACCGGCTGAAAAAAAGCCGGTTTTTTGTTGCTAAAAAAATAAACCTGCTATATAATTAGTAATTATAAAATTAATAATTAGATTGAAGTGATCATATGAAAAAGTACGATTCATCTAAATACCGGACTCCTGACGGTTACACAGCCGATATAGCTGTTTTCACGATTTTGTCCGAGAAAAAGGAAGAGAAGGCACCGCCGGACATGAAGCTGTGTATGATGCTGATTGAGAGGGCGGCCAAGGACAGCGAGGGGAATCAGAATATTGAAGCAGAGAAATGGGCGATTCCGGGTGGCTTTATTCAGCCGGATGAAACAGGAATTGAAGCGGCTGCCCGGGAGCTGGCGGAAGAAACGGGTGTAAGCGGCCTGCACATTCGCCATTTTGGCACATACGATACACCGGGGCGCGACCCCCGCGGGTGGATTATTTCCAACGCGTTTTACGCCATCGTGCCGGAATCTGCTCTTGAAAAAAGAATGGCTTCGGATGATGCGGCCGACGTTCAGCTGTTTACCGTTGCAGATGTACTGAATCTCGATCTCGCTTTTGATCACCGACAAATCATTAGAGATGCGCTGAACGTGATTCAATCGGAAATGCTGACGACCAAAATGGCCCAAAACTTTTTGCCGGACGAGTTTACGCTGTCTGAGCTTCAACGGGTGCTGCTCACGGTGACAGATGATGCGAAAATTGCATCGGACCCTGTTTTTTTTGCCAGAGCGCCGAAGCTTCCTTTTATTGAACTGGCAGTGGATGAAGCCGGAGTGCCGAAAAAAACAACACGGCATTCGTATCGTCCTTCCCGGCTGTACCGATTTAATGAGATCGAAGTAATTGAATCTATTTACGGATAAGAAAGGCGGATGTTCGATGAAAGCATTGCTGAATATTGATTATACGTATGATTTTGTTGCAGATGATGGAAAGCTGACTTGCGGCAAGCCAGGACAGGCGCTTGAGGGTGAAATTGTCCGGCTGACAGAAGCGTTTATTCAAAACGGAGACTATGTTGTGTTTGCGATTGATGTGCACGATGAAAATGATCCGTACCATCCTGAGACAGAGCTGTTTCCGCCGCACAATATTCGCGGCACCAGCGGACGGGCATTGTACGGCAGTCTTCAGAACGTGTATGAAAGCAGCCAAAGCCGGGACAATGTGTATTATATGGACAAAACGCGGTATTCAGCTTTTGCTGGGACGGACCTAGACATGAGGCTGAGAGCAAGGGGAATTACGGACGTTCATTTAGTGGGCGTGTGCACGGATATTTGCATTTTGCACACCGCAGTAGATGCGTACAATAAAGGCTACAAGATCGTTGTGCATGAAAAAGCCGTTGCTTCCTTTAACCAGGCGGGACATGAATGGGCACTCGCACACTTCACAGGCACACTCGGTGCTAGAAAAGGAGAGGATCAGGAATGACGTATCAAGACGACGGCTTTATGCTGCACACAGACCTGTACCAAATTAATATGGCAGAAACATACTGGAGAGACGGAATTCACAATCGAAATGCTGTGTTTGATCTTTACTTCAGACGCCTGCCGTTCGGGAATGGTTATGGTGTTTTTGCGGGACTTGAGCGGGTCATTTCGCTCGTAAACCAATTTGGCTTTACAGACAGCGACATTGATTATTTGCGCGAGCTTGGCTATGAGGAAGATTATTTAGCGTTTCTAAAGGAAATGACCTTTACCGGCACGATTCGCTCGATGCAGGAGGGGGAGACGGTTTTCGGCAATGAGCCGATTATGCGTATCGAAGCGCCTCTTGCCCAGGCACAGCTGCTGGAAACGCTTCTGTTAAATGTGATCAACTACCAGACGCTGATCGCCACGAAGGCTTCACGTATGATGCAGGTCGTTGGCAGCGGGACGGCGCTGGAATTCGGTACAAGACGCGCACATGAAACGGAAGCCGCTATTTGGGGAGCGCGTGCCGCTTACTTAACAGGGTTCGCCGGCACAAGCAACGTACGCGCGGGTAAACTGTTTGGCATCCCGGTATCCGGCACGCATGCTCATGCGATGGTGCAGGCCTATCAGGATGAATATGTAGCGTTTAAAAAATATGCCGAGACGCACAAGGATTGTGTATTTCTTGTGGATACATACGATACCCTTCGCTCCGGTGTACCAAACGCCATTCGTGTAGCAAAGGAGTTTGGGGATAAAATCAATTTTATCGGCATCCGTCTTGACAGCGGCGATTTGGCGTATTTATCGAAAAAAGCACGCGTGATGCTGGATGAAGCTGGATTTCCTGATGCGCAGATCATTGCATCCAATGATCTTGATGAAGAAACAATTATGAGCTTAAATGCGCAGGGAGCCAAAATTACCGTGTGGGGAATTGGAACAAAGCTGATTACTGCTTTTGACCAGCCGGCCCTTGGCGCTGTGTTTAAGCTTGTTGCGATTGAAAATGAACAGGGGGAAATGGTCGATACGATCAAAATTTCCGGCAATCCGGAAAAGGTAACGACACCTGGGAAAAAGAAAGTATACCGCATCATCAACAATGCAAACGGAAAAGCGGAGGGCGACTATATTGCGCTTGAGGAAGAAAATCCGCAAGCCGAGGAAAAGCTGAAAATGTTCCATCCGGTTCATACGTATATCAGCAAGTTTGTCACTGATTTTACCGCAGTTGACTTGCACGAGGATATTTATGTAAAGGGAAAAATGGTGTACAGCAAGCCATCTCTTGCGGATATTCGAAAGCGCGTGGAAGCGGGCCTGACCGTGTTGTGGGATGAATACAAGCGACCGATTAATCCGGAGCAATATCCGGTTGATTTAAGCCCGGCCTGCTGGGACCATAAAATGAAGAAAATCGAAGAAATGAAGCCGCCAGCGGAGCGTTAAACAAAGCCGGGCGCAAAAGCGGAAGACCGCTTTTGCGCCCGGCCCTTTTTATTCAGATAAAGGAAGGAGGACGGTGATGGTTGAGCCTTCTCCTTTTTTGCTTTTCACCTCAATCTTGCCGTTGTGCTGATTAACAATTCGTTTAATAATCATAAAGCCAAGTCCAGTGCCCTCTTTTTTCGTCGTGAAAAAAGGTGTACCGAGCTTTTGAATTTGTGTTTCGGTCATGCCGATTCCCGTATCTGTTATTTTAACCGCAGCTTCTCCCTGCTCATTCGCTTTTAAATGAATCGAAAGGACGCCGTGGCTTTCTATTGCATCCATTCCATTTTTAATCAAGTTGATGAATACTTGCTTTAATTGGTTTCCATCGCCGCGAATAAAAATAGGGTCAGCAAAGAAATGAACCTGAATTTGAACATTGTGCATGCTTGCCTGCGGCTGTGAAAGAGCGACCGTATCTTTTAAAATTTGGACGAGATTCTGCTGCTCAAAACAAGTGGCCTGTGGCTTGGATAAGATCAAGAATTCGCTAATAATTAAATTAATCCGGTCAATTTCTTCCAGTACAAGGTCATAATGCTCCTGCTGGTGAAAGGACGGCTCAAGCAGCTGAATAAAACCGCGAATGGTAGTGAGCGGGTTTCGGATTTCATGTGCGGCACTTGCCGCCATCTGGCCGACAGCTGCTAATTTTTCCGTATTTAACAGCATCTGCTCGGTTTGCTTACGGCTCGTAATGTTCCGGAGCTGAGCAAACGAGCCGACCAGTGTATGAGTATCATCAAAAATGGGCAGCGCATCAAGTAAATAAAACGATTGCTGGCCTTTTTCATTTGTAAAAGCAGCTTCAATGTCTAAATGGGGCACACCACTTTTAAGCGCATGATCCATATATGGACCGACGCATGCAAAGTCTCTGATGTTTTTTCCGAGCAGCTCCGGCTTGCTTTTATTAAATAGTTGCTCCAGTGCTTTGTTTGCATTCAGAATATTGCCGTCTTTATCTGAAATCATCATCCCGCTTGTGGTCGTATCCATAATCAGCTCATTCAGCAGTCGCAGCCGTTCGTTTTGCTTGAGCAGCTTCAGCTCTCGCTCAATGGATTCCTTCATTGTCATGAGCAGTGTCTCAAGCAGCGGATGGGCAAAGTCAGCAGCGGTCATAAAAGAAAGAGTGCCGAGGACCTCGCTCTCATGCGGATCGGAAATCGGGATGCTGTAGCAGGCAGCATCGTGCAGATATTCATGGAAATGCTGCGATCCAATCACACTTACCGGTTCGCCGTATTCCAGGGCTAGGCAGGCAGAATTGATACCGTTGTATTCTGCCGTCATTTGTACACCATTTCGAATGCCCATTTTCGTAATCGTTTCCTTAATGGCGCTGTCCCCAATCATATGAAGTACGTAGCCATCCCTGTCATTTGCAGCGGCCAGAATAGGAATTCCGGAAAGGGAGGAAATGAATTTATTGAAAAAGTGTGTAATCGCTTGAATAAACGATACGTGCTGCGCTTGTTTATGTGCGAGTGCTTTGTCCGTTAACGTATGCTTGAAGGCAGGGATGCTTGCGGGATCAAGGCCTCTTTCCGCGCATTCTTTTTTTAATGTTGTAAAGCATATGTTTTGTTTGTTCATTGATGCCCTCGCTCCTGTTTGATAGTCCATCCATCTCGACTTCCATTATAACTGAAATGAATGAACAAGGGTTTCGATTGATTTTGTCGAATGATAGTAATAGGAGAAAAGAACGGGGGGACTTGCATGGCGATGATTGAGCTGGATCGGCTGACGAAGTTTTATGGGAAAAACCGCGGCATCGAAAATATTTCATTTTCAGTGGAAGAGGGAGAAATCTTCGGCTTTATCGGGCCGAATGGAGCAGGAAAAAGCACCGCTATCCGCACACTGCTGAACTTTATTTATCCAACCTCTGGCACGGCCAGAATCATGGGGATGGATGCCGTTAAAGAATCGACTCGAATCCGCAAAATGACCGGCTATCTTCCATCTGAAGTTCATTATTATGATGAAATGAAGGTGAAGGACCTGCTCAGCTATTCTGCGGGCTTTTACCGAAAAGACTGCAAGCGGCGTGCCTCGTATTTAGCGGAGCGGCTGGAGCTGGATATCACCCGCAAAATTGAGGATTTGTCGTTTGGAAACCGGAAAAAGGTGGGGATTGTGCAGGCGCTGCTTCATGATCCTCGTATATTAATTTTAGATGAACCGACATCGGGGCTAGACCCGCTGATGCAACATGTGTTTTTTGAGCTTCTCCGTGAAGCGCGCGAAAAAGGAGCGACGATTTTTTTCTCGTCCCATTATTTAAGTGAAGTGCAAAAGCTTTGCGACCGGGTGGCCATTATTAAAGAAGGAAAGCTGATCAAGGTCGAAAATATGGAAGAGGTCCGTCGAAACCAATTTAAAAATGTGTCGCTCTTTTTTCACGAAACGCAGCCAAACGCGATTCACATTGAAGGTATGCTCCAGGACGAAAAGATTCCGCACGGTGTCCGGTTTCTTTATAATGGCTCAAGCAAGCAGCTGCTTGAACAGCTGAAAAATGTCCCGTTTGATGATGTATTAATTGAGGAGCCGACACTTGAGGAAGTGTTTATTCATTATTATGAGAAAGGCGGCGACGAAGCGTGATATTAAAAAGAGAAGTGAGAAGAGCGCAAAAAGCCTTGTGGATCTGGGTCATCACTCTTGGTGGCATGTCGTTTTTGATCATGAGTGTTTATCCGCAGTTTGCCGAAAACCAGGAACAGCTAAAAGATTTAATGGCATTGTATCCGGAAGCGATGCTGAAGGCGTTTAATATTGACGCGCTCGGTTTTGATACACCGCTTGGCTTTTACGCGATTGAAGGCTATTTGTTTGTGACACTGTTCGGGAGCATTTATGCGGCGATGATGGCAGGCGGCATCATCGTAAAAGAAGAAAGTGAAAAAACCGTCGAGTTTCTGCTGGCAAAGCCTGTTTCAAGAGGACGTGTGATCGCGGAAAAAGCAGGGGCCGTTTTATTAAATCTGCTCCTTTTTAATGGCGTATTAACGGCTGTAAACTATGCGGCATTCCGTTATGCAGGTGAAGACAGTCTTGATATGAGTGTGTTTGCGATGATTTCCCTGGCTCCTTTTTTGCTTCATCTCACCTTTGGCGCCATCGCCTTTATGATATCATCGGTCGTGCGAAAAAGCCGGACAGCAACGTCTTTGTCGCTCGCTGTCGTGCTGCTTGCTTATTTTTTGAATATTGTCCAGAGCATTGCTGAGAGGTTTAGCGGGCTGAAATACGCGACACCCTTTCATTACGTTGATTCTGCTTATATCATTGAACATGCCGCCATCCGTCCGTTATACGGAAGCTTGATGGCGGCTCTTATCATCAGTTGTACGCTGATCGCGTATATCGTCTATAAGCGCAAGGATTTGGCGGCTTAAAGCTTGCTGTAAGCTTCCTCATCGCAAATAATGAACAGCCGGGCATTTTTTGGAATCGGCTCATCAAGATTTTGGATAATCGAAAAATCGTGATGATTGGCGACGAGAAGAATGCCTTTTTCATCGAGCATCCGCTTGGCGTCCCGGTATGTCTGCCAGCCCGATTTGTTTTCGATATGATAAAGGTCAAACCCTTCATGGCATGTAAGCTGCCGAATAATTTCGCTTGATCCGTTAAACAGGATGGAGCGGGCAGCCAGGTGAGCGGCGGTATCATTCGGTGTAATGAATTCTTCTACATTCGCATGCGAAAAAGCGCTTAAATGATGGGAATCCGCTACTTCACAAATCGTGTATACGTTCACGCCGTATTTTTTGGCGGCAGCTTCAATACCGGAAGCGATTAACAGCGTCAAGCCATCAGCTGTAGATGCACTAATGGTGTGATCCGGCGAGAAAATCATGATCGATTTTGCTTGCAGGAAATTCGCCTGCTTGAGTGTTTGTTCAGAAGCGGGCGCTCCTTTCACGAAATCGACTCGTTCATGCAGGAAGGGAATCTTATCTGCTGTCTCGTCGATAATCACCGCATGGACGTCCGGAAATGTGTCCAGCAGTTCTGTCAGGGCAATACGCGCGCGGTTTGTCCAATTAATTAAGAGAATGTGCTGCTCGCGGGTAATCGTCAATCTGCCTTCCTCCTTCATTCGTTTTCGCACACTGAGCGTATCAATGATTTTTCCTATTAAAACGGTCATCAAGCCGATGCCGAAAATGTACAGAAGCATCGCAAACACTTTTCCTCCGACGGTCGCAGGAGACACATCTCCGTAACCGACGGTGACAACCGTAGTCATTGTCCACCATAACCCTTCGAACGGTGTCACAAACGTTTGAGGCTCGAGGTAATAAACGAAAAAGCTGCTGAACAGGATCAATGAAAACGTAGTGAAAAAAAGCGTCCAGTTGCTCATGTGTACTGCTTTAAAAAAAAGCTTTCGAAAAAAAATCATCGTCAGGCACCTCCGTTGGAAAACCTATCCTGCTATTATACAGAAAGTATGTTAAAAAGACCCTTGTAAATCCTGCTTTTGGGCGAGTTCCCGGTAAACAGCATGCGATTGAAACAACTCAGTATGTGTTCCGATTCCAGTGATTTCACCTTGTTCAAGTACAACGATTTGATCAGCGTGGACAACCGTTGACAGTCGATGGGCGATCACAAGCGTGGTCCGGTCCTCCATCAGCCCATTTAACGCTTCCTGAACAAGTGTTTCAGACGTGCTGTCCAGGCTCGATGTTGCTTCGTCCAGCAGCAAAATATCGGGATCGCGCAAAATGGCCCGGGCAATGGCGAGACGCTGCCGCTGACCACCGGAAAGCTTCATTCCCCGTTCGCCGACCTTCGTCTCAAACTGATCCGGCAGCTTTTCAATGAAAGAAAAGGCATGCGCCTGGATAGCCGCCTGAATTAATTCATCGTCACTTATTTCCCGGTTTGCTCCGTAGGCGAGGTTATCACGAATCGAGCCAGACATAATCGGGCTTTCCTGCGCCACATAGCCGAGACGCTGCCGCCATTCGTGCAAATGAAACGATGAAATGGAGTCATGTCCGATCCGGATTGTCCCGTCTGTGACCGGATAAAAACGTTCTAGCAGCGAGAAAATAGTTGTTTTGCCGCTGCCGCTCGGTCCGACAATCGCTGTTGTTGTGCCTTCAGGAACGAGAAACGAGATATTTTTCAATACCGGCTTGTTGGCTTCATATTGAAAGGAAACATCGTCAAAATGAAGTGAACGTCTGGCCGTTGAAAGAGATGATCCATCCGATTGCTCGGTGCCTGTTTGTAAAATTCCTTGAATTCGTTCCGTTGCGCCGGCCGCTTTTTGAAAGGCCGTGAAAAAAGACGCCATTTGGCTGAATGGGATCACAATTTGAAACATGTAAATAATGATAGAGGTAAGAGACCCTGCTGATAAATCGCCCGATGCGACCCGAACACCGCCGTAGCCGATCAGAACGACGAGCACGCTCATCATAATCAGGGACATAAAAGGAGAAATAACCGCTTGAACACGGGCTTCTTTTAACCCGAATGAAAACAATCGGCGGATGCCGGTGCGTCCATTTTCATACTCTGCTTCACCTGCTGTGTACGATTTAACGAGCCGTATATCAGTCAGGACACGGGTCAGGGTGCCGGTAAAGGCGGCCATTTCATTTTGTGTATCCTTCGAAATGCCGTACATTTTGCGTCCAAGCGGAATTAAAATGAGCATCGCGGTCGGAACAGACAAAAGCATGACAACGGTCATCCGCCAGTCAATGTACAGCAGAATGATAACAGAGCCGGTAATAGAGATAATGCCCGTCACAAAGGTAATGAGATGGTCGGTAATGAGCATTTTTACCGTGTTTGTATCCTGGGTGACCCGGCTCATCGTGTCACCGGATTCCGTTTGATCATAATAAGAAACCGGCAGCTTCAATACATGCGCCCACAGCTTTTCTCTTAAGGAAGCGGTCATTTGCTCACCGGCCGCTCTCATAAAATAAAAGGAAAAACCGCCAGCGACAACTTGAATGATGAATACAACAGCGAGTAGCATAATCAGCGGCCGGCTGATTGCGTCTGCAGCAAGCTGATCCACAAGATTGCCGGTGAAAAGCGGAACAAAAAGGCTGGCGGCTGTTTCGAATAAACTAAGTGTCAGTGCCACAGCCAGCCACTTTTTTGGCGGGTGAAGCTCTTTTAATAAACGCAGCAAGTGCGATGGTTTAATAGTTGATTCCATGTGCAGCAGCCTCCAGTAAAATAGATCCTCCTAGACTTATTTCGCTATAATTCTTCTAATTTCCTTTAAATTCAGAGGAGACGCCGGTTTACTTTTGTCTGAATATTAGGTATTTTTAACATAAGAGAACCGGAACAGGAGGGCGATGGGTATGCTGTTTCAAAAAGGAAAGCTAAAGGTGCGGCCGCTTGAGGAAAAAGATCAGGCACTGCTCGTCAAATGGCTGTCAGATCCTGTCGTATTGGAATTTTATGAAGGACGGGACAATGCGTTTGATCTCGATAAAGTGAAAAAAGAGTTTTACGAGGATGGTTCAGATGTCGAAAGAGGCATTATTGAATTTGAAGGAAATGAGATCGGTTACATCCAGTATTACCTGCTCGGCGAAAAAGAGCGGGACACATATGGCTACGGAGCGGATGATGTCATTTATGGAACCGACCAGCTAATCGGCGAAGTGGACTACTGGAATAAAGGCATCGGCAAAGTGCTTGTAAAAGCGGTGGTTGAACACCTGGTGAAAACAAAACAAGCGCAGAAGGTCGTCATGGACCCGCAGGAATGGAACGTACGGGCGATCCGCTGCTACGAAAAATGCGGCTTCGAAAAGGTCAAGCTGCTGCCGGAGCACGAATGGCACGAAGGAAAGTACCACAACTGCTGGCTGGTAGAATATAAGCCGTAAACATAAAAGGGGCTGCTTTTCCCAGCAGCCCCTTTTATTATTTCGGTGTTTTCTGATCCTCACGCACTTCTTTTTGGAGCCGTTTAAAACGGCGGACATCAGCTGGCCGCAAGGGAATGGGCTCTTTTCGGAGCATTTTCACAAGCGCCACCATCATGAGCAGCATTAAAACGGTGAACGGAAGAGCTGAGACGAGCGAGGCCGTTTGGAGTGCCTCCAAACCGCCCGCCGCTAGAAGAACGGCGGCAATGGCGGACATTAGGAAGCCCCAGACCATCTTTGCCGCAAGCGGAGGCGTCAAGCTTCCGTGCGTCGTCATGCTGGCCAGAATATACGTGGCAGAGTCCGCTGATGTAACCAGAAATGTGAAAATCAGCAAAATCGACAGAATGGACAGGATGCCGGTCATCGGCAGGAACTGATACAGCTCGAATAGGGCAACTGTCAAGTCGGCATTGACTGCTTCGGCAATCCCGGCATTATTGTTTAAATCTTCATACAATGCTGTACCGCCAAACGCTGCGATCCATACACAGGCGATAAATGGAGGAACAACCAGCACAGCAAAAATAAATTCGCGGATCGTGCGGCCGCGTGAAACACGAGCAACGAAGGCGCCGACGAACGGTGACCAGGCAATCGCCCATGCCCAGTAAAAGATGGTCCAGTCACGCACCCACGTTCCACCTTGATAAGGCGTCAGTCGCAGGCTGTATTCGACAAAGTTTGTGATATAGTCACCAATTGCCAGTGTAAAGGTATTAAAGATAAAAACGGTAGGACCTGCGATCATCACAACGATGAGAAGCAGCAGGCAAAGTCCGAGGTTAATATTGCTCAGCCAGCGGATGCCTTTGTCAAGACCAGTGGTGGATGAAAGCATATAAGCTGCGAACATAACGAGAATAATGACAAGCTGCACACCAAAGGAATTGGGCAGGTCAAATACTGATTTTAAGCCGCCGTTCATCTGAAGAACTCCAAGACCAAGGGACGTTGCAATTCCCATAACTGTTGCAATCACAGCGAAGGAATCGATCGTCGTTTTCACCGCTCGTTTTTTTCCTAAAATCGGTTCAAGTGAAGTAGAAACAAGCCCGTCTCTTCCTTTTTTAAACTGAAGAAAGGCAATCGCAAGCCCAACGATGGCGAAGACCGACCATTGGCTGATGCCCCAGTGGAAAAATGAGTAGCCCATTGCAACACGGGCGGCCTGTTCTGTCTGGCCTTCCACCGCTGAAAAAGGGGTAGTGAAAAAGTGGCTCATTGGTTCTGCAACTCCCCAGAAGACAAGCCCGGCGCCAAATCCAGCCGAGAACAGCATGCCAATCCATGTGAAGAATGGATAATCTGGCGTTGAATCATCCGTACCAAGACGGATTTTTCCATATTTGCTGATGGCGAGTGCGATCAAAAAAACAATGATAACAAAAACAGCAAGCAAATAAAACCAGCCAAAGTTTGTTGTGGTAAATAAAAACAGGGTACCGGCTGCATCACCGAACCTTCCCGGCATGATTGCGCCAATGACGACCAGCAGCAGGATCACGGCAGCCGAAATGATAAAAACAGGGTTTTTCATTGTTGAATTTCCCATACATTCCTCCTTGTTGTACAAAATTTTCAGGCAATACATTTTACCCAATAAGACCTAGTTTAAAACAAAGAAAGCAGAAAAATAAAATCATTCCGGCTTAATGGTACAATAAAGAGAATAAAGGAAGAATGGAGTCTTTTGGCATGATTGGAGCAATAAACCTTTTTTTAACTAAATGGATGCCGCTTTTAACACCGATCAGTGTTTTTATCGGTGTTTTATTAGGAGATTATTTAAATGTCTGGGTGTTTATCGTCCCCTGGCTGTTTGCTTTTATGACATTTGTCGGCAGCTTAAATTCAAATTTCCGCATGCTGCATCATACGATGACACACCCTTTTCCTGTCCTTTTGGCCTTGGCGATTCTGCATGTCATTGTACCTGTGTTTTCCTGGACTGTCGGGCATATTATGTTTCCTCATGATCCGCTGACTGTGACAGGATTTACGCTCGCCCTGGTGATTCCAACCGGTATTACGAGTGTGATTTGGGTGACAATGTATAAAGGCAGTGTACCGCTTGCTCTGGTCATCATTTTAGTTGATACGATGCTTTCTCCCATTTTGGTTCCCTTCAGCATGTCGGTTCTGGCGGGGAGCAAGGTTGAAATGGACGTGACGGCAATGGTAAGCGGCTTGTTTTGGATGATTGTGCTGCCATCATTACTCGGCATGATAGCAAATGAGTGGCTGAAAGCGGAAAAAGCAAGCAGAGTGAGCCAGGCGATGTCTCCATTTTCAAAGCTGTCGCTGCCCATCGTAATCGCTATTAACAGTGCGGTGGTTGCGCCTTATCTAAGAGACATCGACGCGAAATTTATTCAAATTCTGCTGACGATTTTATTCGTTGTATTTTGCGGCTATTTGATTTCCTGGGGACTGGCGGTCGTTTTCAAGCAGCCGAGGGAAAATATTGTGGCCTTGATCTATACAGGCGGCATGCGAAACATCAGTGCCGGTGCCGTTATTGCGGTTAATTTTTTCCCGCCTCAGGTGGCTGTTCCCGTCGTCGTTTGCATGCTGTTCCAGCAAATGCTCGCAGCGCTGTATGGATATTTCCTTGGCAAAGTGTACCGGGAGGAATTAAGAGCGTAAAAAAGCGACTTCTTGAAAATAAAGAGGTCGCTCTCAAAGTGTTGAAAAACAAACTGGTCAAGAGAAACCCGATGTTTTTTCTAAGTTGTTTCCTTTTTTCTTAGCAAAAAATAGGCTGTTTTTCTAAAAAGAACATGCAGGGCTCCGGGCTGCCGGCTCCGCTTTTCTATGTGGCGAACGCTGAATCAGCCCAAAGTGCGCGGCTGTTTCAGCCTGTCCGCTCGTCACATGGAAGTCTGCGCCGGCTTCCCTCCGCCCGTAGTGGTTCTAGAGGAACGTAGTGAATGACTGACAGCTATTCTTGAAAACATTTGACGTCAATGAGGAATCCCTCTTTTCCTGCATGGTGAAAATCAGAGGGTTCTCATCTCTTTCTTTCCAATCAGAACGATGTCCATTTTTGGTTTTACACTCTGCTTTTCCTCCCCACCAGGGCGGCTGGCGCAGGACGAAGACTCCTTGGGGATTGAGCGGGTCAGGTGAGATCCACTTTTGACGCGGCAGCGGCAAAAGTTAGCTCACCGCCCGCCCCCAGGAACGCGCAGTCCTGCAGAAGCCGCCCGAACAGTGTTCGCGCAAGCACAGTGGCTTCGAAAAAGAAAAATTGTCACTTGCTTTTCATTGACACATTCTTTTTTTAACAACATGAAAGCGACCTCTTGAAAATAAAGAGGTCGCTTTTTATTTTTTTAATAGTTGGTCTACTGGACAAACTATGATCAGGTTGTTATACTTTTTTCAAGTTCCACTTTCCCGCTGGATCGTTTTTTTAATGATAAAATGTATTCGCTTTCAGTGGGAGAAGTGCCAGGAAGAGGGGAAAGGATGAAACAAGTTAAAGTAGGGCTCATTGGGTGTGGCGTGATCAGCGGTATTTATTTGGAAAATGCAAAGAAATTCGATTTTTATGAGATTACCGCTTGTGCTGATTTGAATATTCAGCGTGCAAAAGAAACAGCTGAGAAGCATGGGATTTCAAAGGCATACTCTCCGGAAGAGCTGATTCAGGACCCGGACATTGATCTTGTGTTAAACCTGACCATTCCCGCTGCTCACGCAGATATTGCCGTGCAGGCGTTAAAAGCGGGCAAGCATGTGTACAGTGAAAAGCCGCTGGCTGTGACGAGAAAAGAAGCCGAGTCGATCATGGCGGCGGCTGCGGAAACAGGTCTTCTTGTTGGAAATGCGCCGGATACGTTTTTAGGAGGAGGACTTCAGACGAGCCGCAAGCTGATTGATGACGGATGGATCGGGCGGCCTGTTTCAGCGGCTGCGTTTATGATGAATCACGGTCATGAGCACTGGCATCCTGATCCGGGCTTTTATTATCAAAAAGGCGGCGGACCGATGTTTGATATGGGTCCTTACTATATAACAGCACTTATTTCACTGATGGGTCCTGTCAAAAGAGTGACTGGCTCGGCAAGCATCACATTTGATGAAAGAACGGTTTTAAGTGAGCCGAAATTCGGCGAAAAAATTCAGGTGGATACACCGACTCAAATCAATGGTGTCATGGACTTCCATAATGGGGCAACGGCATCAATCATTACCAGCTTTGATACATGGTACCACCGTCTTCCGTGCATTGAAGTGTATGGGACAGAAGGCAGCCTGGTCGTGCCGGACCCGAATACATTTGGCGGACCGGTGCTTGTCCGCCGGAAAGGCCAGGACAACTGGTCCGAGATTCCGCTGACGCACGGTTTTGCTGAGAACAGCCGGGGCATTGGGCTGTCAGATATGGCACACGCCATTTTTAATGGACAAACACCTAGGGCAGGCGGCGATCTTGCCTATCACGTGCTGGATATTATGCATGGCTTCCACGATTCATCTGATCAGGGAAAACACTACATGGTAAACAGTACGTGCAGCCAGCCAGCTCCGTTCCCAACCGGAATAAATGAAGAGAACTTTACTGAGCTCATTTCGAAAAGATAAGGGGGATATCACAAAATGACAGACGTTCGTGTGGGAATGGTCGGTTACAAATTCATGGGGAAAGCACACAGCCACGCATATCGGGACGTACCGATGTTTTTTCCGGAGCAGCCAAGACCGATCATGAAAATGATCTGTGGAAGAAATGAAAAGAATGTTCAAAAGGCAGCCCATCAATTCGGATGGGAAGCAAGCTGTACAGACTGGCGCGATTTAGTGAACAGCCCCGAGATTGATCTCGTTGATATTAACGCGCCGAGTGACGCACACAAGGAGATTGCCCTTGCGGCGGCGAGAGCCGGCAAGCACGTTTTTTGCGAAAAACCGCTTGCTCTGACTTTAGACGATTCCCGTGAAATTTTGCAGGCGGTAGAGCAAGCAGGTGTAAAGCATATGATTGGCTTCAACTACCGTTTTGCTCCTGCTGTTCAATTAGCGAAAAAATTAGTGGAAGAAGGCAGGCTCGGTGATATTCATCATTTCCGGGCATGGTTTTTGCAGGACTGGCTTGTGGACCCGGATTTTCCGCTGACGTGGCGTCTGCAAAAAGAAGTAGCGGGATCAGGCTCTCATGGTGATTTAGGTGCTCATTTAATTGATCTGGCTCATTTTCTCGTAGGCGATCTTGACGAGGTGATTGGGATGAGTGAAACATTCGTAAAAGAGCGGCCGGTTCCAAAAGAAATGACGGGATTAAGTGCGCAGGCAAGCGCGGATTCTCCGAAAGAAAAAGTAACAGTCGATGATGCCACGCTATTTATGGCACGCTTTAAAAACGGGGCATTGGGAAGCTTTGAAGCCACTCGATACGCAGCAGGCCACCGGTGCACGAATTCATTTGAGATTAACGGCAGCAAAGGAAGCGTGAAGTTCGACTTTGAACGGATGAACGAGCTTCAGGTGTATTTTACGGATGATGCAGGAGATGTGCAAGGGTTCCGCCGAGTGCTCGCAACCGACCCGGACCATGCGTATGCAGAAGCATGGTGGCCGCCGGGGCATACGATTGGGTATGAGCATACGTTTATTCATGAAGTGGTGGAACTGATGACTGCATTTCAGGAAGACCGGCAGCCCGTACCGAATTTTCACGATGGAGTGAAATGCCAGCAGGTGTTAGAAGCAGTCGACTTATCTATAGAAGAACGCCGCTGGATAAAGCCGGAGGACCTTTAGGAGGAGAGAAAATGAAGAAAAAAGCGTTAATCGTGTGGGGGGGCTGGGATGGCCATGAACCCGAGCAGGTGGCAGGTTTGTTTAAAGGTATTTTAGAAGAAGAGCAGTTTGAAGTGGAAGTGTCGGATACACTGGACTCGTATGCGGACGTCGAAAAGCTGAAAGCATTGGATTTAATCATCCCTCACTGGACAATGGGCGAAATTGAAAAGCAATCCGTGCTGAATATATCGGAAGCCGTCGCAAGCGGCGTTGGTCTGGCAGGCTGCCACGGCGGCATGTGTGATTCATTCCGGAATAATGTTGACTGGCAGTTTATGACAGGCGGCAACTGGGTTGCCCATCCAGGCAATGACGGCGTCGAGTATATGGTGAACATCAAGCAGTCCACCAGCCCGATTCTAGAAGGCTTTGATGACTTCAAGGTCGTGTCAGAACAATATTACCTTCATGTCGACCCGGCTGTAGAAGTGCTGGCAACGACAAGATTTCCTATTGTCGACGGGCCACATGCTGTAAACAAAGCAGTTGATATGCCAGTTGTCTGGACAAAGCGCTGGGGCGCCGGCCGTGTGTTTTACAATGCACTTGGACATAAAGCCAATATTGTCGCAATGCCAGAAGTCACCGCCATGATGAGAAAAGGATTTTTATGGGCGGCGGCAGGCAAAGAAAGTGCGGATAGCACTTTTGCGTCAAGCGGGAAAGTCTATACAGGAATGGGCGACAGCCAGTAATCCAAGATATGAGCCGTTTTTCACTCTTTATTCGAGTGGAAAACGGCTTTTTCGTGTGGAGTGAAGAGAATCCAGTTGAAATGGTACAATGGAAAGAAAACGAATGGAGCTTTTTTATGCATGCAATTAAATGGATGGCTGACCAATGAAACAGGGCAGGTGGAAATTGCGGACGGTGATTCTTTTTTTCGTTTGCGCAGTCGTCATGTTCTCGTTGCTTGTAACGGATCTGTTAATTACCGAAACCGTGACCGATTCCGTTGAGGCAGGACAAATTGACAAAGCGCAAAATGCCTCTCGCATTGTCGCTCATACACCTCTTGTTGCCGAAGCGCTTGCAGGGCAGCGGGACCCGGGGGACATTCAATCATTTGCGAACCAGATACAGCGGGTGACAGGTGTAGAATTCGTCGTCGTGATGGACATGAACGGCATCCGCCAGTCACATCCTGACCCGGCTGAAGTAGGAAAGCCTTTTGCCGGCGGAGATGAGCAGTACGTATTAGCCGGAGAAGAACATATTTCAACTGCCAAGGGTACTCTTGGCCCTTCACTGCGTTCGTTTACACCCGTTCTTGCAGAGGATGGCACGCAGGTTGGGGCGGTAGCAGTAGGCCTCTCAACGGCAAGTGTTCAAAAGGCAGTGAAGGAAAGCCGGTATGATATTTACATTGGCACGCTTGCTGGTTTGCTGGCGGGAGTGATCGGAGCGGTTCTCTTATCAAGATACATTAAAAAAGTGCTGCTCGGACTTGAGCCGTTTGCGATTGCGCGGCTGCTTGAGGAGCGAAATGCGATGCTTCATTCTGTGCATGAAGGGATCATTGCCGTAGATCGGGATTCCAGGGTGACGTTAATGAACAAAGCGGCCGAGTCTCTTTTTCAAAAAGGAGAAAAAGAGCCTGTTCCGATCCGTTCTTTGCAGCGGGTCATGGAAACAGAGCGTGAGGAAATCGATCAGCAGCAGCGAATAAATGATGTGGAGCTGCTCGTAAACAGCGTCCCTATTCGAGTGGGAGAAACGGTCGCCGGAGCGATTGCCACCTATCGCGACAAAACCGAGGTGAAGCAGCTGGCGGAGCAGTTAACGGGTGTCCGAATGTATGCGGATGCGCTTCGGGCACAGACACATGAATTTATGAATAAGCTTCACGTTATTCTCGGCATGGTACAGATGAAGTCTTACGAAGAGCTTGAGCTGTTTATCAGACAATCCGTTGATTTTAAAAGCAATGAAATTCAATTAATGACAGAAAAAATAAACGATCCGGTGCTGGCGGGCTTTCTTTCTGGCAAGCTGAGTTATGCTCGTGAATCCGGAGCCGTTCTGCACGTTTCCTGCGAATATCCAATACCACAGCCGAAAAATCCGGCCCTTACACACGACTTGATTACGGTCATTGGCAACCTGGTCGACAATGCCGTTGATGCGGTTCAAGACCAGCCTGTGAAAGATGTTCATATTTCATTTAGCTACGGCGAGGATATTTTAACGATTGAAGTATCGGATTCAGGTCCGGGCATGGAGACCAGGACACAGGAGCTTTTGTTTGAAAAAGGGTTTTCCACTAAAGGAACAGGCCGGGGCATCGGGCTTACGCTCATACACGATATTTTAGAGGAGCGGGAAGGCGATTTTGACCTGTCCTCAACGCCGGGATACGGCACGATTTTTACCGTTTACATGCCATACGAGGAGAAAGGAGAAGAAACATAATGATTCACGTGTTAATTGTAGAAGATGAACGGGACGTAGCCGCACTTCATGCGAAATATGTCGAAAAAATTAACGGCTTTTCGCTGGCAGGTGCTGCAGGAACGGTCGAAGAAGCAAAAGCCATAATAGAACAAAAACAAATCGACCTCGTTCTGCTTGATATTTTTATGCCGGGTGCTCATGGTCTCTCGCTGCTGACATTTTTGCGGGAAGCGGAAAAAGAAGTTGATGTGATGATCATTTCAGCAGCATCTGACATGGACAGAGTGCAAAAAGCCATTCGTTACGGCGCTGTTGATTATTTAATTAAACCATTTGAATTCGACCGGTTTGAAGAAGCGCTCAAGGAATACCGTGACAGGAAAGCGTTTATGAGGGAGCCGCGGCAAATCAGCCAAAAGGAGCTCGACAGGCAGCTGCTTGGAAAAGGAGAGCAGCCAGTTCCGAAAGAAATTCCGAAGGGGCTTACTAAAGCGACGCTGCGCCAAGTATGGGAAGAGATTCAAAAATGGGACAGCTCTTTTTCAACGGAGGACATCGTAAAGACGGTCGGGATTTCCGGTGTATCGGCCCGCAAATATTTAAAATTTTTAGCGGATATTGAAGTGCTGGATGTGAAGGTCGTGTATGGAACGGTTGGACGCCCGGTGTATCAGCATACCCGCAGCTTATCAAAAGAATACCGCATGAAGCATTTTTTGTAAGCAGTGAAAAGCTGCTTGCTTTTTTTAATTAAAAAAGAATTTAAAAAGGTTAATAATCTATGAGAACGCTTTAATTCCGGATAAGATGAAGCAAGAAATGAACAGGAGGTTGTCAAAATGGGAGCAGAAAGAAAATTGGAAACGTTTCCTATGGATGAAAAAAAGCCATCATTTTTTGCTAGATTAAATGAAATCACGGTGGGGCCTCTGCCGTTGCCGCTTTATGTTGTACTAGCTGCAATTATTTACGCTGCGTCCGTTTACAACCAGCTGCCGCCGGATATGATTGGCGGGTTTGCGGTCATTATGATCATCGGGATGCTGCTGGGGGATCTCGGCATGAAGATTCCGATTTTAAAGGACATCGGCGGACCGGCTATTTTAGCGCTTCTTGTCCCGTCGACGCTTGTGTTTTTTGATTTAATTAATCCGAGTGCAACAGAAGCAGTGACCACGCTGATGAAGACCTCGAACTTTTTGTATTTGTATATTTCGGTGCTTGTCGCCGGCAGTATTTTAGGAATGAACCGGAAGGTGTTAATTCAAGGCTTTACCCGCATGTTTATCCCGCTTGTGCTCGGTACGCTGGCCGCTGTTGCCGCAGGGATCGGTGTCGGATTGCTGTTCGGCTATGAAATCAAGCATACATTCTTTTATATTATTGTGCCGATTATTGGCGGCGGCATTGGAGAAGGTATTTTGCCACTATCCCTTGCGTATGCACAAATTTCTGGAGGCGCGGCGGAGTCGTTTGTTTCCCAGATGATCCCGGCTGCCGTTATTGGAAATATTGTCGCCGTTGTTTGCGCAGGCTTAATGATGCGTCTGGGCGAGAAAAAGCCGGAATTGACCGGGAATGGTGTACTGGTGAAATCGGCAGAAGGCGATCAAATTTCGCAGGATACCTCGATTAACAAGCCAGTCGACTTTTCGTTAATGGGCGCAGGCCTGTTAATTGCCTGCAGCTTCTTTATATTCGGAAGCTTCGCGCACTTGTTCCTTGGCATTCCGGGTCCGGTGCTGATGATCGTTGGAGCCACGCTCGTTAAAGTGTTCCAGATGATGCCGGCGAAGATGGAACAGGGTGCGTATCATTTGTACAAATTCGTTTCAACGAGCCTGACTTGGCCGCTTATGGTCGGGCTTGGCATGCTGTATATTCCCCTTGAAGATGTAGTGAAAATTGTGACACCGGCGTATGTCATTGTATGTATGTCTGTTGTCATCGCGATGGTCGCGACCGGCTACTTTGTCGGAAAATTCATGAAAATGCATCCGGTAGACGCCGCTATTGTTACCGGCTGCCATAGCGGGCTGGGTGGTACAGGAGATGTAGCGATTTTATCTGCTTCAAACCGAATGTCCCTTATGCCGTTTGCGCAGGTTGCGACTCGTCTCGGCGGTGCCTCAACCGTCATACTGGCTACAATATTAATGAAGATTTTCAGTTAATAGAAGAAAAGAGCTGGGTACAAAAGGTTCTGGATAGAAGAAAAAGCCGAACGAACGATCGTTCGGATTTTTTTGAGCTCTTCATGATGGTAAATCGTTTAGTGACTGCGCTTGCGCTAACATAGAAAGGGCGGCTTCTGCAGGACTTCGCGTTCGGAGGGGCGGGCGGTGAGCTAACTTTTGTCGCTTCGCTCCAAAAGTGGATCTCACCTAACCCGCTTATCCCACCCGAGTCTCCGTCCTGCGCCAGCCGCCCTTAGTTGGGAGGACAAGCGACAGATAAAACTTAAAAAGAAGCGTTCTGAATGTGTAACAACAAACCTCAATCTATTATTCGTGTGAAAAAAGAAAGGCGCTTCTCCTACATCCATTCGTTAGTTATTGAGATCAAGCCCTTTTAAGCAATTTTATCCTCACTGCTTCATTAGAACCACAACGGGCGCAGGGAGGCCGGCGGAGACTTCCATGTGACGAGCGGACAGGCTGAAACAGCCGCGCACTTTGGGCTGGTTCAGCGTTCGCCACATAGAAAAGCGGAGCCGGCAGCCCGGAGCCCCTGTGTGTGCTTTTCCAAGAAACAAGGCTTTCAGTTGCTAGATTGTTCGGATTCAAGAGCCAATCTCATTGTTATGTGCCAGCTTCTTTCTACTTTTTCTTGTTTTCTTTCCTTTCACGGTGAGCGTCTACTAAATGTTCAGCGTCACCCTTCATCAGGAAAAAGGTGATCACGCCGGAAAAGACGGCAGCTCCGCCGGAAATAAGCAAGCGGATATCGCGTTCAATCATCGCATAATCTTTATTCAGCATCCACGTGGCGACAGAAAACACGATCACCATCACCGGAATGACAAAAACAAATCGTTTTAGCATCGCATAAGTCCTTTCATCCTTTGTTTGCTTTAGTGTAGCATAAATCTTTCTTTTGCAAGCCAAGTCATTATTTCAGCTTTGTGAATGAAAAAGGCGGCAGTATATTTCGTGTTACGAAGTTTATGGGGAACTTAAGCATTGAAACGGCGATGCTGTATGTTGTGATTTGGACGTCTGTCCGTTATCTGGGCATTGCCCTTTGCAACATGCCCATTACAAATGCGGGCATGTCCGCTATTCCTGTAGAAATTGCAGGCTATGCCTCCGCGTTAAACAACTGGGCAAGACAGTCGATTGCCTCCTTATCGATTGCGCTGTTCTCCGCATTGCTAGCCTACCGCTCCGCAAAATACATGAGTGGAGGAGCGAGCATACAAGCGTCTGAAGCGACAGCCGCAGGCGACGTGTTTCTATACTCGATGCTGCCGCTTATCGTCGCATTGCCACTTGTGCTGCTGCTGCGAAAAGAGAAACGGGTGAACCGTTAACCATACAGAAAAAAAGAAGGATAGACTGATTGCTGGAAACAGATGTTACCACTGTTTACGGCGCAATTCATTCGGAATTGCGCCTTGTTTTCGGGAATTGCGCCGAACCGTTGGAGTTATTGCGCGCTAATCAGCACAATTGCGCCGTCGTGTGTGAAAAAAGAAAAAAACAGGCTTTTCTTTATTGGAAATACTGGTAATAAATGCTTTTGCTTTCTTGAATAGAGGACGTTCCTTGAATTAAGACACGCCCGTCACGAAACGCAGTGATCGCATGCGGCTCGTGGCGGAAGGAAAGCAAAAATCCGTTTTGATGCGTGATGTCGGCTCTTTTTTTTACTTGATCTGCTAATAGAAGCAAGTCGCGATGGTTCACATCTGCCGGTCGAATCTGGACGGTATCCCGGCCGCATAAAACGGCAAACTTGGTCGTCCGTTCATACGACAAAAAAGGATAAACCGGGTTAGGTCCGCAGGAAGGACAGTCTGTTTTTTTCAGCCGCTGTACGTCTACGGAGGAAAATTGATTTTGCCATAAATCAAATGAAAAAATAGTCCCGCGCAGGGCATCCAGGCGGCCGGTCAGCCATTTAAACGCTTCAGCCGTTTGCAGGGAAGCGGTCATTTGCACAGCCGGCGAAATAATTCCTGCTGTGTCACAGGTAGCGCCTGCACCGGGCAGCGTGTCCATCAAGCAGTGCAGGCAGGGAGTTTCACCCGGCACAACGAGCATAGACAAGCCTCCGGAAGCGACGCATGCTCCGTACACCCACGGGATTTTCTGCTTCTGCGCGGCATCATTGACGATAAAGCGGACGTCAAAATTATCCGTGCCATCGATGATCAAATCAATACTTTCTTTATGCAGCAGGTGCTCGAGAAAAGCCGCGTCAACATCCTGCACATAGGCCGACAACTGCACGTCAGAATTAATGGCCGACAGCCTTCTTGTTGCGGCTTCCGCTTTTGGCAGCCGCTCCATCGCATCCTGCTCAGTGTATAAATTTTGCCGCTGCAGGTTGGAGAGGTCCACATAGTCCCGGTCCACAATCGTGACACGGCCGACGCCGGCTCGGACGATCATTTCTGCGTTTGCTGCTCCGAGCGCACCGGCTCCGATCATGAGCACATGCTTAGTCTGAAGCAGGTGTTGTCCATCCCTGCCAATGCCGGGGAACAGCACCTGCCGTGAATACCGTTCTGTCACAGCACGCTCATTCCTTCAAGAGGGCTTGAAGCATTTGCATGCAGCTTCTTCGGGATTCGTCCTGCTTCAAATCCACCGCGCCCTGCCCAAACAGCGTGCTTCATTGCTTGAGCCATTTTAACCGCATCCTGTGCACCTGAAACGGCTGTATTTAACAAAACGCCATCTGCACCAAGCTCCATTGCTTTGGCTGCATCTGACGGGACACCGATTCCGGCATCCACGATGACCGGTACTTTGGCTTGTTCGATAATATAGTGAATGTTTAACGGATTCACAATGCCAAGACCCGTTCCGATCGGGGACGCGCCCGGCATAATCGCATGACAGCCGAGCTCTTCAAGCCGCTTCGCCAGCAGCACATCGTCTGACGTATACGGAAGAACAATAAAGCCTTCCGCCAACAGCATTTCCGAAGCTCGAAGCGTTTCAACCGGATCGGGAAGAAGCGTTTTATCGCAGCCGATCACTTCCACCTTAATCATGTCACATAAGCCCGATGCTTTGGCAAGTTTGGCAATGCGGACTGCTTCTTCTGCTGTTTTGGCTCCGGCTGTATTTGGCAGCAGCGTATACTTTTTCACATCGATTTTCTCAAGGAAATTCGGCTGATCCGGCTCAAATATATTCATCCGGCGAACAGCAAACGTTAAAATGTCCGTTTCCGATGCTTCTACAGCTTTTTTTTGTGTATCAAAGTCGGGAAATTTGCCTGTCCCGAGCAATAAACGGGAGTGAAATGAATAAGGGCCAATCTTCAACATGTTATCCGCCTCCTACAAATTGTACAATTTCCACACGGTCGCCATTCGTTAATTTGGCTCCGTCTCTTGTGGATTTATCTAAAATCGACTGGTTTAATTCAACGATCGCGAGTTCTTTGTTTAACTGAAAGTGATCCAGCAGGTCCTGTACTGTCGTGACGTTTTCCGGCAAATCGACGTCACGTCCATTGACGGTCATTTTCATACGAATGATTCCTCCTTTTTCGTTAAAAATCGGGCAGGTGAAAAGGGAGCAAGGCGCTCCGCTGCTTCTGGACACCCGCTTAAATAATGTTCCATCAAAACACCGGTAGCAGGGCTCAGCAAAATGCCGTTTCGGTAATGCCCCGTACACATGTAAAGCTGATCAATAAGCGGGTGAGCGCCGATCACGGGAAGATGATCGACTGCCTGCGGACGTACACCAGACCACGTCCGTTCAATCGTTCCAGTGTCCAAAACAGGCAGGAGCCGCGCCGCCCGATTTAGCAGAGAACGGATACCGCCGGCTGTCACAGCGGGATCAAACGAGTCTGGCAACGAGGTGGCGCCAATCAGCATTTCCTTGTTTCGTTTTGGAACGATGTAGCAGCCGTCTACCGCAAAAACCGTTTTGACCGGGGCGGCAGCTGTCAGCTTCACCGACACACATTCCCCTTTTACCGGGACGACTGGAGGAACAAAGCCTGTTTCAGTTAGCATGGACGTGCTCCAGGCACCGGCTGCGCTGATGAGCCGGCCGGCATAAAAAGAGCCAAGCGCCGTTTCCACACCGACCGCCTGTTCATTTTGAATCAGCAGACGGTGGACCTTTGTTTGCTCATACACGTGCACGCCGGCATTGACCGCAGCCCGCAAAAAAGCAAGCGCGAGCAGGGGTGCTTTTACTTGATGATCTTTCTCGAGATAAAGAGCACCGGCCGTATCACGGGTGACCTCGGGCTCGGCCAGAGGTACTTCATGCGCCTCAAGCCATTGAACAGTCGCATCCTTTTCAGATAAAAAATGGTACTGATTAAGCAGGGCTGGCAAGTCTTCAGCAGAAGCTGCAACCTTCAGCAAGCCTGCCCTCCGAAGCTCAATATCAATCCCGGTTTCCTCCATCAGCTCATCGCGCAAATCAGGAAACAAACTACGGCTCTTGAGCGCCATGTCCATAAGCGGATTGTCACGCTCAAATTCATTTTGAGCACCAAGCATGCCGCCGGCCGCCATGGATGCTTTTCCTGCACTGTCGGAATCAAACAGGGCAACGAGATAGCCTTTTTGGGCCAGCCGGTACGCAATCGAGCAGCCGATCACGCCACCGCCAATGACTGCGTAATCATACGTGTTCATCATAAATCCACTCCTTTCATTTGAAAAAAGCTGAAATCATCGCTGCGCCTGAAGCGCCAGCCTGACGGACCGCTTCTATATTTCCAGGATGGATGCCGCCGATGGCAATCACGGGAATCGTGACGGCTTCAGTAACATGGGATAGGGAGTGAAGCCCTCGCCCCGGCAGCCCCTTTTTGGAATTTGTATTAAAAACATGGCCGAAATAAAGATAATCCGCGCCGTCCGCTTCCGCTCGTTCCGCTGCTTCCACCGAGTGAACAGACCGTCCGGCAAGCTTAGAAGGATGTTCCCTTTTAAAATGAGCCAGCCGTTCGTCATGCTCTGTAAAATGAACTCCTTGAACTGGAAAGCGGTCTGCGAGCTCCGGTACAGAATGAACAATGACTTTTTCTGCTGGCAGCCCGCTTTGAAGAAGTTCGTTTATTTTCTGTGATAATTGGTGCAGGGACAGCTGCTTTTCCCGAATACAAATGAAGTCTACATCAGAAAAAGAATGGATGATTTTTTGCTGCACAGATCGGGGCAGACCTGTGCCGTCCGTCACTGCATGAATCAAGTGGTTTCACCTCCAAACAAACTAAAAAGCGCTGCTTTCCGGGTAGGGAAAGCAGCGCTGTGTATAAACAGATCCATTAAAGTAAAGGTCTTCGCCACTTTCCTACGCCAGTATAAACTGGATCAGGTTCCAGGAATCCCAAAGTCAGTCACTTTGATCTCAGCCCTTTTAAAGGGCACCTCCAGTGGATGAATATTCAGTTTTTTTAACCCTACCATAAAAAAACAGTTCTGTCACGGTTATTTCAGCAAGTAGAAGAAGACAAAAAGACAGAATTATCTTATTATTAAAGGAACTAGTCATTTTTTCCTGAATGGAGGTGCACGACTTTTGTCAGAACATCAATTATCAGTTGAATCAAAAGCGGCAGCGCTTTTAATCAGGCTTGCAAATGTTGCCGAACAGCAGGGGAATGAGGCGTTTTTAGATATTCTCGTTGCAGAAATTGCCGACATTCTTCAAGTAGCGACGGTTCTAGTCGGCGAGATCACGCCTGACCATAAAGAGGTGCACGTTGCGTCAATGTGCCACAACAACGAAGTGATAAAAGGTGTGACATATAAGCTGCAGGCGACTCCTTGTGAAAATGTGCTATCGCGACAGGCATGCTTTTTTCCGCAGAAGATTCAGTCGCTGTTTCCGGAAGACCGGATGCTGTCAGACATTCGAGCCGAAAGCTACCTTGGCCGGCCGCTTTTCGACAGAGACGGTCAAATCATCGGCTTGATTGCGGTATTGGATTCTAAGCCGATGGAAACGGATCAAGTGATTGGCGCAATCTTCAAGCTTTTTGCTAACCAAACAGCGAATGAGCTGATCCGCATAAGAATGGAGCAGAAGTTAACGCACCTCGCACAAAATGATTCACTGACGGGCTGGATGGAGCGGCATCACTTTTATGATTTACTGGAGGAAGAGCTGGACCTGCATAATCCAAACGATTACGTCTTGTTTTTCATTAATATCGATAACTTCCGTCTGATCAATGAAGCGGTAGGCCACCTGCTTGGTGATCAAGTTCTCCGCCAGTTTTCCAGCCGTCTCCGAACTGTTTTTCAAAAGGAAAACGTGATCCTTTGCCGGTATAGCGGAGATGAGTTTGCCGTTTTTTTAAAGGTAACGGAGAAAACACCAGCTGTCGGACAGCTTGTCGACCAGCTCAGCAGTCAAATTAAAATGCCGATGCTCATTCAGGATCAAATCAGCTACATAACAGCAAGCATCGGCATTTCCTGTTATCCGCAAGATGCATCAGGCGGCACATTGCTTGTACACAGGGCGGAAATGGCTATGAAAAAAGCAAAAGAACGCGGAAAAAACAATCTTGTGTTTTTTACAGAGGATATTGTGGATGACCGTCAGCGGTTTTCATTGAAAAATGAGCTGTATGAAGCCATTACAAAGCGGCAGTTTTATTTGGTTTACCAGCCAAAATGGTCGTGGGAAGGAGTGGTTACTGGCTTTGAAGCACTGATCCGCTGGCAGCATCCGACTCGGGGGATGGTTCCGCCGGACGAATTTATCCCGCTGGCAGAGGAAACCGGACTGATTAATCTGCTGGGAGACTGGGTGCTGAAGGAAGCATGCCGTCAAATAAGAGAATGGAATATAGCCGGCATACGTGATGTGACGGTGGCCGTGAACATGTCGGCTGTTCAGTTCGCGAAAGAAACCATCCTGACTGACATTTGTGCAGCTGTCGAAGAACACCATATTCTATATTCTTCTTTGATCATTGAAATTACAGAAGGAATGGCTATGCAAAATCCGGATTGGACCGTCAGCATGATCAATGCGCTTCAAAAAAGAGGCATCCGTGTTCACCTGGATGATTTCGGGACCGGATTTTCGTCGCTCAATTATTTAAGCCGATTCCCGGTAGATGCGATAAAAATCGACCGATCCTTTGTTCAAAACATTGGCGTCGACAAACGAGATACGTCTATTGTAAATGCACTGCTCAGCATCGTGTCTTCTCTTCAATTAAACGTTGTGGCAGAAGGGGTTGAAACAAAGGAGCAAGCAGAGTATTTGATCAGGCATGGCTGCAGGGAAATGCAGGGGTTTTATTACAGTAAGCCTCTTCCACCAAAGGAAGCGATTGCTTTTTGTGAAAAGTAAGCTGAACAGAGTGGAAAAAAATCGTCTTTTTTTCTTGTCAATATTTGTCGCAAAGTATGTTTCATAATAGCTGCATGCGGGGAATAGAATAAAGGCAACAAGAAAAAAAGGGGAAGAACATCATGCACACGACAGAAACCGAACAAATGGTATGGATAGAGAAGCTTATGGCGCAGGGGATATTTAAGTATGGAGACCGCCAGCTTTATGAATTGTCACTAGAGGAACTGGTGCATTTAAATGATCAAAGCCAATCGATAAATAATTAAAACCGCTCAAGCGTTTTTCAATGCGCTTGAGCGGTTTTGTGTTTAAGAGTGGAGTAAATACCGGGCCGGTGTCTTTCAGCGTACAATGTGAGCGGCATTGTGGCGGCGAGAAGAACGAGAATTAAGCCGATCACACCGGTCCATTGGAAATGAGACCAAAACCATCCCCCAAAGGAGCCCACCACACTGGACCCGAGATAATAGAGCAGTAAATACATAGAAGAAGCCTGCGTTTTATTAAAGCCGGCATATTCTCCCACCCATGTGCTGGCAATCGAGTGAGCGGCGAAAAAGCCGAACGTGAAAACAGCAATACCGACAATTTTGATCCACAGAGGAGGCAGCAGTGTCAGGATAGCGCCAGCCGCCATAATGGCGACGGACCATTTGATCATGAGTGGATTTCCATACACATCGGCTTTTTTGCCCATGTAAACGGCACTGAAGGTTCCGGTTAAAAAAACAAGGAAAATAAAGCCGATCACAGTCTGGCTGAGTGAATAAGGAGGAGCGCTCAGCAGAAAGCCAATGTAATTGTACAGCGTCACAAAACTCCCCATTAATAAAAAGCCGAGTGAAACAACCGCAAGCAGCGGCCGGTTATAGAAATGAATGCTGTATGTTTTCAGCATCTCGTGAACAGAAGGCGGCTTTTTCACGGAGTGGCGCGGCTCGGGCAACGAAAATAAAAAAAGAACGCTGGCTGACAGTGCCGTTACTCCAATGATCAGAAGGGCTGCCCGCCAGTTTAATACGTCGGTGAGAAAGCCTGTAAGCACACGTCCGGACATTCCGCCAATGGTCGTACCGCCAATGTACAACCCCATCGCCGATCCAATCGCTTTTGGGTTGAATTCTTCAGATACATAGGCCATCGCAATCGCCGGTACGCCGGCCAGAAAAATACCGAGCAGTGCCCGAAAAGCAAGCAATGTCCAAAAGTTCGGGCTGAGTGCCGTCAAAATGCCAATGATGGAAGCGGCAAACATCGAAATGGCCATCAGCTTTTTTTTGCCAAATGCATCCGACAGAGCACCGGCAAAAATCATTGCGATCGCAAGCAAGCCGGTGGACAGTGAAAGAGCAAGACTGGCTGTTCCTGCAGACACCCCGAATTGATCTGAGAAAAGCGGCATAAGCGGCTGGGTTGTGTACAGCGTCGCAAATGTCACAAAGCCGCCTAAAAACAAGGCAAAGCTGGCTTTTTTTTGTTCGTTTGTTCCTTTTTCAATAAATGACATCGTCCGGCCTTCTTTCTTCTTTCATCCTGTTTCTTACTATACGCTTCCAGAAATGATAGTTCCAATTTATAATTAACATCATCATCATGCATAATGGTTATGGAGGGATTCGATGGAATGGCACCAAATTGAAAATGCCGCAGCGGTCGCACGGGCACGGAATTTCACAAAAGCATCCAGGAAGCAGGCCGTTTCCCAGCCGGCACTGAGCCGTTCAATTATCAAGCTGGAGGAAGAACTGGGGGCACAGCTTTTTGTGCGCGGGAAAAAGGATATTCAGCTGACACAGGCAGGGCACGTTTTTATTGAAAAGGCTGAGTTAGTGCTGCAGCTCATGAAGGAAGCCAAGGAAGAGATTGAAGACATTGCATCACCTGATAAAGGAAATGTCTCAATTGCTTTTTTGCCAACATTCGGACCGCACGTCCTGCCGAATTTGATCGCTGAGTACAAGAAGCTTCATCCGAATGTGACATTTCAGCTTTACCAGGGGGCGGGCGAAGTGAATATGAAAAAAGTGCAGGAGGGACAGGCGGATTTGTGCATAACCGCGCCTCCGTATAAGCGGCCGGATATTGAGTGGACAATCGTTCGCGAGGAAGAATTGTATATTGCTGTTCCGGCCGGACACCTGTTTGCAAAACGGCAGGGCCTTTTTTTTGAAGAAGCCGCAGAAGAACCGTTTGTTACGTTTAAAAAAGGCTTTGGTCTCCGTTTTATGTTCGATGGCTTATGTGAAAAAACGGGCGTTGAGCCTGCCATTACGTTTGAAGGGGAAGAAGTGTCAACAATCGCAGGGTTTGTCGCTGCCGGGCTGGGTCTTTCTGTCTTACCGAAAAAACCGGAAATTGCTCACGATCCGCTCGTGTTTCTTCCGATAAATGACTACCCGCTTATTCGTCAGGTGGCCATTGGTGTGAAAAAACAAGGAACGCTTTCGCCCGCTGCCCGTCAGTTTAAAGCGTTCGCAGAGAAGGTTCTTATACAAAATGATGGCAGCCGTGTATAAATATGAAAAAGAAGGGGTATGAAGAAAGAAGAATGAAAAGTGATGGAGGGATTTATTGGTGAATCATTTACTCTGGATTGGCAGTTATGCGAAAAAGGAAGAGCCTGGTATTTACAAGGTTATGGTCGATACCGACGCGGAAGCCATCGCATTAAAAAACCGTTACAGCGGTGTGGAAAATCCTTCTTTTTTAGCAGAAGCAGGCGGGTTTTTATACGCGGCATCGGAATCGATGGATGGAAAGGCAGCCTTTTTCCAGGTCCAATCGGACAGCCTTGAGTTGAAAGGAACGGCTGATTCCGGAGAAATGGGGCCGTGTCACATTTACGCGGAGGATACATACGTGTGGACAGCCAATTACGGGGGCTCTGTGACCAAGTATGAACGAAGCGGCGAAACGCTGGCCAGAACGGCTTTTTCCAAACATGAAGGAGCAACGGGACCGAATGAAGAGCGGCAGGACGGCCCTCATGTACACTCGGTTGTGCCTTTTCCAGATGGGAAGCACCTGCTCGTCTGTGATCTTGGCACCGACACACTGGTCGTGTACGACAAGGAGACATTAGCGGTTGTCAAAGAAGTACAGGCAGCGCCCGGCGCCGGTCCGCGCATGTCGCTTTTTCACCCGGAAAAGTCGGTCGTTTATGTGATGAATGAACTGGATTCCACCGTGTCCGTATATAAGGTAGGCGATGGGGGAATGATTACGCATCTGGACACACTGGCAGGACTTCCTGACGGCTACAACGGTGAGCATACAGGAGCGGATTTGCAGCTTAGTCCGGATCAGCGGTTTTTATGGGCAACGATACGCGGCTGGGACGGTGTGGCTGTGTTTGATCTTGAAGCGGACGGCAGTTTGTCAAAGCCGCGTCATGTGAAATTGGACGGAAAAACGCCGCGCAGTTTTTATGCGTTAAAAACAGAGCCGTTTCTTGTGGTCGCTTTTCAGGATTCCAATGAACTTTGTTTATATAAAATTGAGCCGAATGGCTTGCCGACTTTTACAGGCAAACGGTTAGCGGTCACTGCGCCCGTTTGCGTGATTAAGAAAGGGGAAAAATAAATGAATACGTCATTGTCAGGAAAAACAGCACTCGTTACAGGAGCGGGCTCAGGTATTGGCAGAGCCGCTGTCATCAAAATGGCCGAAGCCGGCGCAAACGTCATTTTACTGGACCGAAGCCCCGAGGATTCTGATGAACTCGTTCAACAAATAGGCGTAGACCGGGCGCTGCATGTCACAGCCGACGTATCGGATGCCGGGCAGATGGAAAAAGCCATTCAAGAAGGGGCGGAGAAGTTTGGCGGCATTGACATCGTCTTTGCTAATGCCGGGCAAAACGGTACTTTCACCCCGCTTGAGCACCTGGAGCCGGAAGACTGGAATGCAGTCATGACTACTAATTTAACCGGCACGTTTCTGACGCTGAAATACACGATTCCCTACTTGAAAAAGCAGGGCGGCAGCATTATTATTACATCCTCAATCAACGGCACGCGCACCTTTAAAAACTTTGGCTTTTCTGCTTATGCGACAACAAAAGCCGGACAGGTAGGCCTCGGGAAAATGGCGGCTGTGGAGCTTGCGCAATTTAAAATCAGGGTTAACATCGTTTGCCCGGGTGCCATTGAAACGAATATCGATGACAGCACAAATATGGAAGACGAATTGCTGAAGGAAATTCGCATTCCGATTGAATATCCGAACGGCAACCAGCCGCTTGCCGGCGGTTCCGGTAAGCCGGAGCAAGTCGCGGATCTCGTTCATTACCTTGCCAGCGATGCGGCCAGCCACGTGACCGGCTCCGTCGTTTACGTAGATGGCATTGAATCATTGCTTTAATGCACGACTGAATATTTTTTTATGAGGAAGCCGAACAATCAGCGAAATAACGCGGACGTTCGGCTTTTTAGCATCATTTCATGGTTCTTATTTCCTAATAAGGGAATTTGTCGAAACTTTTTCTGTCTGCGTACGTATAAAGGAAGAGAATCTATAAAAAGGGGAGAGGCAAACATGAAAAAATGGGCGACATTTACAGCAGCTGGTGTTTTAACGATGGGGCTGGCCGCGTGTGGACAAACAGCGGAACCGACAACGGAAACGACAGAAGAACAGACGAGTGACATGACGCTTGAAGAAGTGTTTGATAAGTCGATGGAAGTGTCAAATGCGACAGAAAGCTTGAGTGCAAAGATCGACATGACACAAAACATGAAGCAGCCGTCTCAGGACCTGGAGATGGAAACTTCTTCAGTGATGGACATGGACATTACGATGGACCCGCTGGCCATTTATCAAAAAGGAACAACAACAATGAAAATGGATGGTTCTGAAGAAGAACAAACAATGGACATGGAGATGTACATGACGGAGCAGGGCTTTTTCATGAATGACAGCACAACCGGACAGTGGATGAAGCTTCCGTCTGAAATGTACGATCAAATTGCTCAAATGACCGAGCAGCAATCAGATCCGTCTCAGCAATTGAAGCAGCTGGAAACATTCAAGGATGATTTCACGTTTGAACAAACCGACTCAGAATACGTGTTAAAGCTGTCAGCAGCAGGTGACGAGTTCAATGCGCTTATTGAAGAGCAGATGAGCCAGTTTATGCCGGAGCTTGAAGGCGAAGAAAACCAGGCGGCGATGGATGAAATGATGGAAGCGATGAATATCGAAAAAGTAGACTACACGATTAATATTGATAAAGAAACGTTTGAAACAACCGCTGTCGACATGATCATGGACATGACGATGGAAATGGAAGGCGAAAAGATGGACATGAATCAAGTAATGAACGCGGACTACAGCAACTACAATGGTGTTGAAACGATCACCGTACCTGAGGATGTCGTAAACGGCGCTCAGGAAATGCAAATGTAATGAAGAACAGCACCCCTGCGATTATGCAGGGGTTTTTGTATGGTGAAAAAGGGAAAGGATTCACTAAAAAGAAGGAGGCGATCGAATGAGAATTCCAGAAGAGCTGGCGGAGCTTGGCAAAAAGCAAATTGAGCCGTATCCGGTCGAAGGGTTCGTCTACGGAAGCGGACCTGCATATCCGAAGCTGATGCTTGTAGGAGAAGCACCTGGTGAAACAGAAATCGGCAATGGCATTCCGTTCAGCGGACGGGCAGGAAACGAGCTGATGAAATTTTTGGAGATGGCCGGTGTGACAAGGGAAGAGGTGTATATCACAAGTGCCGTCCGGAGCCGACCCTACAAATGGGGTGAAAAAAAGGGACCGGGCGGCACCACGATCAAGCGGAAATACAACCGTGCCCCAACAAGCCGCGAAATTATCGCTCACGCACCGCTGCTGGATTATGAAATCGAGCATGTTCATGCACCCATTATTGTCACGCTCGGCAACATCGGGTTAAAGCGGCTTGTGGGCAAGGACAAAAAAGTATCAGCTCTTCACGGTGAGCTTCTTGTGCAGCCAGTGCTGCGGATAAAAGAGGACCAATTCGAATGGACGGAGCAGGAGTACCGGATTTTCCCGACCTTTCACCCGGCCTCCATCTTTTATAACCGACGTTTGCTGCAGCTGATTCACGATGACATGGAAAAGCTGCGCGAGCTACGCGGGAATTTTCCGGTGAACCAATAAGCCAATAAGCACAAAAAGCATTAAGGAAGCGAGTGCCGTCCGGCTGGCGATATCTCCATAATCAGCAAGCACAAGTGTAATGGTCCCGTACATAAGCGGACCAACAATCGCTGAAAGCTTGCCGGAAAAAGCAAATAATCCAAAAAACTGGCCCCGCTTGTCTTCAGGAGACAGCTCAATAATAAACACACGGGATGTCACCCAGACCGCTCCGAGCGCAATGCCGAACAAGCTGCCGGTGACCCAGAACATGGGCTGATTCACAGCAAGCGTGCCGAGCAAAAGTGCCACAAACAAAATAATGCCGACGTGAAAGACCGCTCTTTTTGCACCAAACGCACGCGTCACATAGCCAAAAATAAACGACCCAATAATACTGGAGACAGTGGAAACAAGATAAAGCAGGATAAATTCACCTGACGTAAAACCAACGATTGCTTTGGCATAAACGGCCATCATCGCAATCGCGGTGGCAATCGCATCGTTGATGAAAAAATAAACAATCATGAATAAGAAAATCGGACGGTATTGCTTCATGTCTTTAAAGGTGGCCCATACATCGCGGTAGCCGGAAAAAAACGGGCGTTTCTCAAGCACGGGTCCCGGCGTTTCTTTGTAAAAGAACAGCATCGGCATGGTGAAGATGAAAAACAGGAGGGCAGTTGGCAAAAAGGCATCTGCATACTCGCCGTCACTGACAAGCGGATAAACCGTCAATCCGACCAGCGTCCCCATATACCCGACAGCGACACCGAAGCCTGATAAAACCGACATTGTGTCTTTCGTACTAATATCCGGCAGCATGGCATCGTAAAAGATCAAGCTCGACTGGTAAAAAAACTTGGCGGCCACGAACAAAATGACAACAAACGTAAAAGATGCCGGCAATCCGCCAAAATCACCGAAATTTCGCGGCGCAATCAGACCCATCAGCGCCGTCAGCACAATCGCTGCAAACGCAAACGCCATCACAAACCGCTTTTTCCGGCCGCTCTGATCAATCCACACTCCGAAGAGCGGAGAAAAAAGAACGAGGAAAAAGCTTGAAACCGCATTGGCATAAGACAGGAAGGTGCTGGCGATCTGATCCAGCCGCTCATCTCCTCCAGCGATCTCCTGTACATAAAAAGGAAAGAAAATCGTCGTCATGTTAGATGAAAAAATAGTATTCGCAAAATCGTATAAGGCCCATGATAAAACAGGCAGTGTAAAAAACACGCTCCATCCGTGCTTTTTCTGCATAAAAACACCTCCATTTAATAAGTAATTCGGATTCGGCTGCGTTCGTTCCTGCCATTTACAATAATTTAACGTTTAAACCTATTAATCTTATAGGAATTTACTAGCGTTTTCGTTATACTGTAAATTAAGTAAGGAAACTTTTTGCGTTTTGCGTTAAAATGAAACGGAATACTCTACATAAAGTGAGGGAAAACAATTGGGAAAAACATTTATCTTTGGCCACAAAAACCCGGATACAGACACGATCTGTTCGGCAATCGTTTACGCAGACTTGAAAACAAAGCTTGGTTTTGACGTAGAAGCTGTGCGTCTTGGCGATGTAAACGGCGAAACAGAATTTGCACTAAAAACATTCCAGGCTGAAGCACCGCGCTTGATTGAAAAAGCAGCGCCTGAGGTGGAGACCGTTATTCTCGTTGATCACAATGAACGTCAGCAAAGTGTGGATGACATTGATGACGTCCGTGTATTAGAAGTTATTGACCACCACCGGATCGCCAATTTTGAAACAACAGATCCGCTTTACTATCGTGCAGAGCCAGTTGGCTGTACAACAACGATTTTAAACAAGCTTTACAAAGAGCATGGCGTAGCGATCGAAAAAAACATTGCAGGCTTGATGCTGTCCGCGATTATTTCTGATTCACTGTTGTTTAAATCGCCAACATGCACAGAAGAAGATCGGAAAGCGGCGAAGGAATTAGCTGAAATTGCGGATGTGGACGTTGATCAATATGGACTTGATATGCTGAAGGCAGGCGCAGACTTGAGCGGCAAAACAGCAGCTGAGCTGATCGGCATCGATGCGAAAGTATTCCCGATGGGCAGCAAAAAAGTCGAAATCGCGCAAATCAACGCAATTGATCCGGCCGATGTGCTTGCACTTAAAGCGGGGCTGGAAGAAGCGGTAACAGAAGCGATTGTTGAAAAAACACTGGACTTGTTCCTTGTCGTCATCACAGACATTTTAAACAGCGATTCAGTGGCCATCGCCATTGGCGCCGAAACATCCGCTGTTGAAGAAGCCTTTCAAGTGAAGCTTGAAAACAACCAGGCTCTTTTAAAAGGCGTGGTCTCACGTAAAAAACAAATCGTTCCGGTTTTAACAGAAATCCTGCAGGAGCGTTAAAAAAAAGAGCTGTCTTCTTTTGAGGAGACAGCTCTTTTGATGCTGTTGAAAAATGATTATATCAATGAAAAGCAAGTGACCATTTCTCTTTTTCAAAGCCACTGTGCTTGCACGAACATGGTCCGGGCGGCTTCTGCAGGACTTCGCGTTCGGAGGGGCGGGCGGTGAGCTAACTTTTGTCGCTACGCTCCAAAAGTGGATCTCACCTGACCCGCTGCTCCCTCCCGAGTCTCCGTCCTGCGCCAGCCGCCCTTCGTGGGGAGGACAAGCAGCTGGTAAAAACTAAAAAGAAGCGTTCTGAATGCGTCACAACAAACCTCACTCTATTATTCGTGTGAAAAAAGAAAAGACTCTTCTCATATAGCCATTCGTTAGTCGTTGAATAAAATCCGTTTTCAAGCTTGTTATCCTCCCTGTTTCATTAGAATCACTACGGGCGCAGGGAGGCCGGCGGAGACTTCCATGTGACGAGCGGACAGGCTGAAACAGCCACGCACTTTGGGCTGGTTCAGCGTTCGCCACATAGAAAAGCGGAGCCGGAAGTCCGGAGCCCCTGTGTGTGCTTTTCCAAGAAAAAGGGGATCAGCTACTAGATCATTCGAGTTCAATGGCCCATCTCATTGTTACGTCACAGCCTCTTTGGTTAATTCATGACCCACTTGTCTTTTAAAAATAATACTCGCCCGATCACGATGAAAACGACCATTAGCAGCAGGTTGGTTCCGAGCATTAAAGCTAAATGCTCATAGTCAATGACACCAGCGGTTAGTTCTTTTAAGATGCTGAACAAATTTAAGATCGGGATAGCAAAGTGCTGAAAAGAAAGTTCGTTGACTCCGATGCCGGAAATGATCATCACAGGGAAAACGGACAGCATCATAATCGGTGTACTGTAGCTTTGCGATTCTTTGATCGTTTTGCCGAGAATACTTGTCAGCATGAGAATGCCTGCGTTGAACAACGAATAAATGGTCGCAACGAGCAGCGCCAGGCCGATAATGAGTGGAAGCTGGTCTCCGAAGTTGACGGCTTTTTGCAGGTTTTCCGTTAAAAATGCAATTTCAAGCGACACCACTAAAAGAGTCACCAGGCCAGTGATGACGCCAATGGTTGAAATGACCAGCCATTTTGCCAGCAGGAGTGTTGTTCGGCTGACGGGAGTCATCAAAAGTGCCTCCATCGTTTTGCGCTCTTTTTCTCCAGCAAATAAGTCAGAGGCAGCCGGTCCGGCACCAATGCCAATCGCTAACGATAAAATAAGCGGGATCAAAAGAGACAGCATCATCGTAGCACCGCCATCACTTGAAATTTCCTTTTGTTCAATGGAGAAAGGCTGAACGGTTGAGCCATCTATTCCCGCTGATTGCAGCCGTTCGCTGATAATTTCGCTTTCAAACGCGGTTAGGGCTGTGCTGACCGCATTCATTGCAAAAGATGAATTTTCACTGAAGGAGTTTCCGATAATGGAAATGGCCGCAGGGACTCCATTCTGAATATCTTCTGAAAAAGAAGGCGCGGTTACGATGGCTGTTTGGACATCTCCGTCGATCACCGCTTGTTCAGGGTTCTCAGCCGTTTCAATGACGATATTTGGAGAAACCGCAAATAATTGTTCTGCTTCAGAGCGGAACGATTCCTGCACCGCGACCTTGTACGTGTCGTCGCCATCGGTCGAAAGCATGCTGTCGTAAAACAGCGTCAGCCCCGTCATCATAACGATCGGCAAAAAAACAGTTAACAGGAGCGTGCGCCGGTCGCGGAAGCAATCCTTTAATTCTTTCAAATAAATATTAAGAAGCATAATGTGTTCCTCCCCTGACAAGCTTGGACATAAAGATATAGTTTAAGTCGTCGCTGTTTTCTAACGTGTAAAGTGTGTCTAACGCCTCGTGACAAATAAGCTCCCCTTTATGAATCATCGCAACCGAATCACAAAGCATCGATACCTCCTCCATAATATGGCTGGAAAACACGATGGTTTTGCCTTCCCGCTTCAGCTGGTGGACAAGCTGCCTAAACACATTTGATGAAGTAATATCAAGCCCTGTGGTCGGTTCATCGAATAAAATAATATCCGGGTTATGAATAAGTGTCCGGGCAATTGCCACTTTTTGACGCATTCCTTTAGAAAACCCGCCCACTTTCCGGTCCAAATAATCGCGCATACCGAACTTCAAGGCAAGGTCGTCGATCCGCACTTTCGTTTCATGCTTGCTTAAGCCATACAAGGAAGCGAAATACGTTAAATTTTCTCGGGCGGTCAGCCGTTCATACAGTCCGGTTTCACCACCGAATAAAACACCGATCCGCTTTTTTATTTCCGCCGGGTCTTTGACGGTATCAAATCCGGCTACCTCAATGTGTCCATCTGTTGGAGTAAGCAATGTGGCAATAGAACGGAGCAGGGTGGTTTTACCCGCGCCGTTTTCACCGAGAAGCCCGACGACCTGTCCTTCCTGTACGTCAAAAGAAATGTGTTTAAGTGCTGTGACGGACTTTTTCTTGTCTTGAAATTTTTTTGACACGTCCTGAATACGAATCATAGTCAAACCCTCCCGATCATTTTGGTTTTCTTATATAAATCATACAAAAAAAGAAAAGCGGAATCAGCCGTTATGTCGTGAACCGTCCGTTTCCTGTCGTGAAAACAACCATAATCTGTGTGAAAATGGTAAAATAAAGATGAGTAGGATGGAGAGGAACGACATGAGAATTGGACTAGTGGATGATCGAATCATTGACCTGGATAAGCTTGAAGCAATCGTTTCGTCACTTCCGGATGTGGAAATTGTTTTCTCGACACTGCATGCGGAAGAAGCGTATGCGCAAATAAAAAATGAAACGATTGACTTGCTTATTGCTGATATTGAAATGCCTAATTTGTCGGGCTATGAGCTGGCGGACATTATTCACTCGCATGCGCTTAACATAGCGGTTATTTTCGTAACCGGCACAAGCGGTTATGCCGTGCACGCTTTTGAACTGAATGTACACGATTACATTATGAAGCCGTATACGAAGGAAAGACTGTCGCAATCAATCGAGCGGCTTATTGAAAAATCAAGATCCTCCGAGATGACAGGGCGCCTTTATATTAAACAGAAAAATGATATTCATATTATTCAAAAAAAAGAAATCGTGCTGATTGAACGGTCCGGACGTTCGACGACGATTTACACAAAATCAGGTCCTATTAAAACCTACCTGACATTAAATGAACTCGAAGGAGAGTTGAGAGAACGGGATTTTCTTCGTTCTCACCGATCCTTTATTATTAATATTCATTTTGTGAAGAACTTTTCGCTATATGCAAAAAATTCATACGTGGTGACATTTGAAGGCCTGGTCGAAAAAGCAATGATTACGAAAGAGAAGGTCGATTTCTTGCAGAAAAATTATTTTTAATCGTGGAGGTATAGGATGATTGGTTTGCTATTGCTGTTCCTGGCAGCGACAATGGCTTTTGCGTTTTTCATTTATCGAAAAGCCGCCCGGTGTGAAAAGGAGCTGAGTCAGCTTCGAAAAGAGCGCATCCAGATGAATGAAGCTTTTTTGCAGGTGCGGAGCGAACGGCACGATTTTTTAAAGCACATTGCGGCCATTCAATTTATGCTTGAAACACAAAAGTCAGCGGAAGCCGCAGCGTACACGGATACGCTGATTGATGGATATAAGGAAACGAACGTGTCGATTCAAGGGGAGAAGGGAGCAGTTGCGGGTATTCTGCACCATATGTTTTGCCGGGCGAAAAACAGCCATATCGACATCACATATGATCTTGCTATCCCGCTTTCTTCTCTTCCGATTCCGGAAACGCATCTCGTTGTGCTGATCGGCAATATATTGGAAAACAGCATAGAAGCCTGTGAAGCATGGAAGGAGGAAAAGCAAACTCAAAAGCAGCCATTGATTACATTGCAGCTTTCAAAAAGAAGCGGCCTTTATTTGCTGACATGTACTAACAGTTCACCTGCCCTTCCTCGGCGTATAACGGACCGGTTGTTTAAAAAAGAAGGGGTTACGACGAAAGGAAGGAAGTATAAAGGGACAGGCACATTCATTATTATGCGGTGTGTGAAAAAGTACGATGGCTTTCTTGATTTTGTTCATAAAGATGAATTGTTTTCTCTGAAAATTAAAGTGCCAGATATCGTGACAGACGATGTGGTAAAAAAATAAAAAATTGATATAATCAAAAAAACAGAAGGCAAGGGCGTGAGTGTTTGAACGAAGAACAGCTGGCAGTACAGCAAAGCGTCATTCGGCGGCAACACCAGAAACTGAGCATGAAGCGGCTGCTGAAGCGGGGTCTTTTTATTTTTATCGGTGCCATCCTGATGGCAATTGGCATTGAAATTTTTCTTGTTCCGAACTTGATCATGGACGGGGGGATCGTTGGAATCTCGATCATTTTATCCAGTTTAACGGGCATCAAGCTTGGACTCTTCTTATTCTTATTAAACATTCCATTCTTTTTCCTCGGCTACAAGCAAATCGGAAAAACATTTGCCCTTTCTACTGTATTCGGCATTACCATTTTGTCGGTTGCAGCGACGTTTCTGCATCCGGTTGCGGCCTTTACCAGTGACATTATCCTCGCCGCGGTCTTTGGCGGCATCGCGCTTGGAGCCGGTGTCGGCATCGTCATTCGCTATGGGGGATCACTTGACGGAACGGAGATCTTAGCGATTCTTCTTAATAAAAGGTTTCCGTTTTCTGTCGGGGAGATCGTTATGTTTTTTAATATCTTTATTTTTGCATGGGGTGGATTTGTATTCGGCTGGGACCGGGCAATGTATTCGGTGCTCGCTTATTTCGTTGCCTTTAAAACGATTGATGTCGTCATTCAAGGGCTGGATGAATCGAAATCAGCCTGGATCATCAGCGATCAGTATCAGGAAATCGGCGAAGCCATTATTGCTCGGCTTGGACGCGGCGTCACCTATTTAACGGGTGAAGGTGCGTACACAGGGGATGAAAAGAAAGTCATCTTTTGTGTGATCAACCGTTTGGAAGAAGCGAAATTAAAATCAATTGTAGAAGACATCGATGAAGGTGCGTTTCTTGCTGTAGCCGACATCGCGGAAGTGCGCGGCGGGCGTTTCAAAAAAAGAGATATCCATTAAGTACCCTTTCATACGGGTGCTTTTTTATTTTTACAAAACTTTTATGATATTTATCTTGAATTCAAAATAATAATTGTGTATAGTAAGGTAAGTAAGTTACTTTTATGAATCAAGGAGGAATGGAAAATGGCAACATTTACATTGGATAAAGTACACAGCGGGATCGCGTTTCAAGTAAAGCATATGATGGTATCGAAAACAAAAGGGGAGTTCACAAGCTTCGATGTGCAAATCGACGGCGACGTAAGCAATCTGGAAGCTGCAAAATGGACGGTTACAATTGATGCAGCATCAATCGACACGAACAATGAAGACCGTGACAACCATCTTCGTTCAGGCGATTTCTTCGATGTGGAAAACCACCCTCACATTACATTCGTCAGCGACTCCATTAAAAAAGCATCGGATGATGAATACGAAGTAACAGGCCAGTTAACCATTAAAGGTGTAACAAATACTGAAACATTTAAAGTCGAATTCAACGGTACATCCAAAAGCCCGATGGACGGCAGCACAATTGCCGGATTTGACGGAGAAGGAAAAGTAAACCGTGAAGCGTACGGCTTAACATGGAACGCACCACTTGAAACAGGCGGCGTGCTTGTAGGCAAAGACGTGAAATTCAGCGTGAACTTTGAATTTGTTGTAGGTGAATAAAAAAAAGCGTTCCTGCGCATTGCAGGAACGTTTTTTTTATGGAGAAAGCCGCTTATTAATAGCGGTCGTCGTCTTCCCAGTCTTCATTTCTTAAATCCGTGCGGCTTGGATTCGAGAAGTTGTCTGAATCTGGATGATCGAACAGCTGCGTTTCTGTGTCCGGCTTGATTTCCTCTGCCGGTTTTGGGGCTGTCGATGAACGATCGGACTGCTGCTTCATTTCATTTGCTTTTGTTTTCGCTTCTTGCTTCATTTGTTCTTTTTCCTGCTTGGCTTTTTCTTTTACTTCTGAAAAATCGGTGTCGTCAATTTTTGAATCTAGTTGACGCAAGTACTTGGCCGCTGTTTCTTTGCCCCCGAGTCCAAAGGCAAGGCCAAAGGCTAGAGCAAGTCCACCGAGGATGAGCATAAACGCGGTGTTCACGATTGAATCGGCTACGCCGAGCTGATCCAGCGCCATAAAGAGAGCGAAGATGATCACGGCATATTTAGCAATAGAGCCGAGCAGACGGAAATCGGAGCCAGACAATACGTTGCGCAGAACACGCTGCACAATATTGCCGAGAATGATCCCAACTGCAAGAATCAGTACTGCTGCAATGACACTTGGCAAATACGAAACGATTCCTAGCGCCAGCGTGACAAGGAATTCAAGGTTAATGATCTGCAGTGCTTCTACTGTAAACAAGAAAATGATAAAGATTTGCACGATCCATGACAGAAGCTTTGCTGGTGTCATGCTGCTTTCGTCAGCCGTCCAGCTGCCGAGGTGAAGGTTTTTCGTTAATGAATTCACGCCGGCCTTTTGAAGAAGTTCTTCAGTAAATTTCGCCGCCCATTTGGCGACCCAAATGCCGACCATAATGAGAACAACGGCGACAATAATGTTCGGAATCATCTCAAGGACACGATTGAGCATATTGATCGCAGGCTCAGACACACCGCGCAGTTCAAGTCGCTCAAGTGCTGTGATGACCACAGGAATAAGGATCAGAACGTAGACGACGGTTCCGACAATCGACGCCAGGCTCATGCTGTCACCTGATTTGCCGATGCCCGCTTTTTGTGCGTAGCGGTCAATACCGGCTGCGCTTAAAAGGTTCGTTACGAGATCACGGACAATTTTAGCCACAAGCCAGCCGATCGCAAGCACAATGACAGCTGAGAAAAGCTTCGGAATAAAGGCAAGGAAGCTGTCCAGCATATTTTCAAATGGTCCGGCAATTCCATCAATATTCAGCGCATCGAGAACGCCCGGAATAAACATGAGAAGAACGAGATAGAAAACGACCTTTCCTGCTGATTCTACAAGCCGTCCAGCCTGGGCATCCGTATCGGCCAGGTTTCCTTTTTTCATCCATTTGGAGACTTTGAGCTTGGCGCCTCCTTTTGTGATAATCGCTTTTAAAATGGAAGCAGCGATCCAGCCAATTAAAAGAATTAAAGCGGCTTTCAGTACATTCGGGATAAATGACGTCATCGTTGTAAACATGGAAACAAGCGGTGAAGCAATGATCGTCAAGTTCAATACGTTAAAGAATAAAATAAAGACGAAAATAAGCAGGATGTAGTAAATTACTTTCCCGACAATTTTCTCAGGTGGATATTTTTCGTTTCCAATTCCCGCTTTTGAGAAAAAACGGTTGTCTGCGTTGGTCTTTTTTAACGCTTTTTCCACTCCGCTGCCGATTAATTTTGCGACAATCCAGCCGATCAACAGGATGAGAAGCGCCATGAGCAGGTTAGGCAATTCATTCATGTAGCCATACCAGCCGTTCCAGAACATATTATTGTTCATTGATAAAATCCCCCCTTTTTAAAATGGTTGTTCCCCATACTGCTTCCCATTGTGAAGGAATGAATAACCTTATTTTTTAAAAAATGTTTGAAATAATCGAAAAATAGTGTGTTTGGAGGAAATCCGTTATAATTTGACAGGAAGTAAAAAAGCGTGTTTCAGCTCGCTTCATGAAGGGATTGATCCGAAAATGGAAAGCATTATCCGGTTTGATGGGGTATCCAAGTCGTACCATCGAAGTGAACCTGTTTTAAATAATGTCAGTTTTGAATTAGAGCGAGGAAAGTTTTATACGCTGCTCGGTCCATCCGGCTGTGGGAAAACAACGATTTTGAGGCTGATCGCAGGGTTTACAGAACCGACGGAAGGCAGTGTGTTTATAAACGGAAAGCGTATGAACAAAGTGCCGGCAAACAAGCGGCAGGTAAATACCGTTTTCCAGGATTACGCCCTGTTTCCGCATTTAAACGTGTATGAAAACATAGCCTTTGGCCTGCGGATTAAAAAAATGAAAAAAGCGGCAATAGATGAAAAGGTGAAAGAAGCGCTGAAGTTTGTGAATCTGTCCGGATATGAGAACCGTGAATTGTCCGAGATGTCGGGCGGTCAAAAGCAGCGCGTAGCGATTGCACGCGCGATCGTCAATGAACCGGAAGTGATTCTCCTTGACGAGCCGCTATCCGCGCTGGACTTAAAGCTGCGGACGGAAATGCAGTATGAGCTGCGTGAGCTTCAGCAGCGGCTCGGCATTACCTTTATTTTCGTTACACATGATCAGGAAGAAGCGCTCGCGATGAGCGACGAAATTATTGTTCTGAACGAAGGAGAAATTCAGCAAAGCGGTACGCCAATTGATATTTACGACGAGCCGGTCAATCGGTTTGTGGCTGACTTTATTGGAGAGTCCAATATTCTGAAGGGAACGATGATCAAGGATTACGAAGTGGAATTTACCGGACGCCGCTTTCAATGCGTCGATCAGGGGCTTCGTCCGAATGAACCGGTCGAGATTGTCATTCGCCCGGAAGATGTCAGCTTAACAGGAGCGGACGAGGGCAAAATTCAAGCCGATGTTGATTCCCAGCTTTTCCGTGGGGTTCATTATGAGATTTGCTGCTACGATGTGAACGGAAGCGAATGGCTTGTTCATTCCACGAAAAAAGCAGTCGTTGGCGAAAAGGTTGGATTGGATTTTGAGCCGGAAGCGATTCATGTGATGCGCTTGAATGAAACAGAAGAAGAATTCGACAAACGGCTTGAAAGCTACGGAGCTGGGGGCAGTGTGCATGGAGTCGAATAACCGGGCCATTTACTGGGTTCCTTACGTTCTCTGGATCGCATTGTTTGTCGTCGCACCGATTCTGCTTATTGTGTATTATTCCTTTCAAGGACTGGACGGGGAATTTACGCTCGCCAACTACCGAAATTTCTTTACACCGGTTTATTTAACGATGACCCTCAGCTCGTTCTGGTATGCGTTTCTCATTACACTGTTTTGCCTGCTTATTGCGTACCCGGCGGCTTACTTTATTACACGTTCGAAGTATAAGCAATTGCTGCTCCTGCTCATTATATTGCCGTCGTGGGTGAACCTGCTGCTGAAAGCCTATGCGTTTTTAGGCATCTTCAGCACATACGGGGCGGCTAACAGCTTTTTAGAAGTAGTGGGCATTGGCGCAAAGCAGCTATTGTTTACTGATTTCAGCTTTGTTTTTGTGTCTGTGTATTTATTTATTCCTTTTATGATTTTACCGATCTTCAATGCATTGGATAAGCTGAATCCGGCGCTTGTTTACGCATCCCGGGATCTCGGCGCTTCCTCATGGACGACATTCCGCAAGGTGGTGATGCCGCTCACTTCTTCAGGTGTCAAAGCGGGCATACAAGCCGTTTTTATTCCGGCGCTTTCCTTATTCATGATTACGCGCCTGATTGCAGGAAACCGGGTTATTACGCTTGGGACAGCAATTGAGCAGCACTTCCTGGTGACGCAGGACTGGGGAATGGGTGCGACCATTGCGGTTTTTTTAATTTTGATTATGGTTGTCATTATGATCGCAACCGGTACACGGAAGAAAGGAGTGATGTAACATGGCACTGTTTTGGCCGCGCGCTTATTTAGCGTTTGTGTTTATCGTTTTATATGCGCCCATTTTTTACTTGAGCTTTTATTCCTTCAACAGCGGCGGCACAATGAGCAGCTTTGATGGATTTACGCTTGACTGGTACAAGGAGCTGTTTAGTGATTCCAGGCTGCTCGTTATTGTGCTGAATACCTTGATTATTGCGCTTCTGTCCGCTGCGATTTCGACCATTATCGGCGTTCTCGGGGCGCTGGCCATTGTGTATGCACGTAAACGGCTGTATCAACATATCCTGCTTTCTTTAAACAATGTGCTTATTGTCAGTCCGGATGTCATTATTGGTGCGTCCTTTTTGATTTTATTTACGATTATTGGCATAAACCTGGGCTTTACATCGGTTTTGCTCGCTCACATTGCTTTTTCCGTACCGATTGTGGTGATCATGGTGCTGCCGAAGCTTGAGGAAATGAGCAGCTCGCTGATTGATGCAGCACGCGACTTGGGTGCTTCGCGGTTCGACATTTTAACGAAGGTGATTCTGCCTTACATTACGCCGGGTATTTTCGCTGGCTTTTTCATGGCACTTACGTATTCACTCGACGATTTTGCCGTAACCTTTTTTGTGACGGGGAACGGCTTTACGACGCTTTCTGTGGAGATTTATTCACTGGCGCGGCGAGGTATTTCTCTTCAAATCAATGCACTGTCCACGCTGCTGTTTTTATTCACCATCGTACTCGTTATCGGGTATTATTTCATTCAAAAGCGAAATGAAAAAACAGCGGTGGGGGTGCGGAAATGAAAAAACTGATGCAGGCACTCATTGCTGTCGTTATCATCGCAGCGGTTTTATTTTATGCGGTTCACCGCTTAAACGCATCGACAGGGCAGACGGCGGGCAATACGCTTACCGTTTTTAACTGGGGAGATTATATTGACGCCGAGCTGATTGATCAATTCGAGAAGGAAACCGGCGTGCAGGTCATTTATGAGACCTTCGATTCCAATGAAGCGATGCTGACCAAAATTGAACAGGGCGGCACGACGTATGATGTAGCGGTGCCGTCCGAATATACGATTGAGAAAATGAGAGAGCAGGAGCTGCTTTATCCAATTGATCATGCCAAGGTGCCAAACCTTCGCTATATTGATGAACGGTTTATGGATCTTCCATTTGATCCTGGCAACGAGTATTCTATTCCATACTTTTGGGGGACGGTCGGGATTTTGTACAATACCGACAAGGTCCAAAGTGAGATTACCGCCTGGAACGACTTGTGGAAGCCGGAGTTCCGCAATGAAATTCTCATGATTGATGGCGCCCGGGAAGTCATTGGAATGGGGCTGAACAGTCTGGGGTATTCACTCAATGATACGAACGAAGCACATTTGCAGGAAGCGAAGGCGAAGCTGGACGGTCTGACACCGAACATTAAAGCCATCGTTGGAGATGAAATCCGGATGCTGATGGAAAACGATGAGGCATCCATTGGTCTTGTCTGGTCCGGTACAGCTTCAGAATTAATGTGGAAAAAGGACAATCTGGAATACGTAGTTCCGGAAGAAGGCTCCAATCTGTGGTTCGACAATATGGTCATACCGAAAACAGCGAAGAATATCGATGCGGCGCATGCCTTCATTAACTTTATGCTCGATCCGGAAACGGCTGCGCAAAACGCGGAATATGTCGGCTATTCCACTCCGAATAAAGAAGCATTAACGTACATGCCGAAAGAGATGGTCGAGGACGAGCGGTTTTATCCACCGGCTGATTTAACCGAGCGTTTAGAGGTTTATGAAAATTTAGGGCCTGAGATGCTGTCTCATTACAATGAACTCTTTTTGAAATTTAAAATGCACCGGAAATAACCCCATTTTTTGGGGTTGTTTTTTATTGTCAAAAAAGAAGGGCGATTTGTTTTTTTAACAAAAATTATATGTATAATAAAGAGAGAGTAGAAAGGACGTGGGCTTCGTGAGGACGGACTGGCTATCGAAATTCACGATAGTAGAAAGCATGGATCTGCTGGAAAGCCAGATCGCCGTCATTGATCAGGACGGAGTTATTGTGGCTGTAAACCGGGCGTGGACATCGTTTACGGCCTCAAATGATGGAGATATGGTCACATCGGGGCTAGGTGTGAATTATCTTACTGTGCTTGAGGAGGCTGGTGAGGATCTTGTGAGCCGGCAGATAAGAGACATTCTGCAAGGGAAGGCCAGTCAATCGGCGTATTCCTATCCCTGTCATTCCCCAGAAGAAGAGCGCTGGTTTTGCATGAAAGCCGTGCCGGTAAAAAAGGATGACGTTTTATACGGAGCCCTTATCATTCATGAAAACATAACGGAGACGGAATTATATAAACAGGAAACAACTGAAGTGCTGGAGAGCATGACAGATGCGTTTTTATCCATCAATGAACAACTGTTCATTACTTATATAAACAGTGGAGCAGCACAGCTCATTCAAAGAAAAAAAGAAAATGTGATTGGCCGCCATGTGCTGGACGTGTTTCCGGAAGCAGTGGAGACCGAATTTTTTTCTCATTATGAGAATGTGTTTAAGACAAAGAAAGCCGCACGGTTTGAAGCGTACTACCCGGCTTTGTCGACCTGGTTTGAATCAAGTGTATACCCGCAGAAAAATGGCGGCTTGACGGTTTATTTCAAAGACATTCGTGACCGGAAAAAAGCAGAAAGCCAGCTGCGGCGGGCTGCTTATTTTGACGAATTGACCAATTTGCCGAACCGGCGTTTTTTCATCAAGCATTTGCACCACATGATTGAAGCGAAGCAGCAAAAGGGAGAAGGCTGCGCCGTTCTTTTCATGGACCTGGACGGGTTTAAAAACATAAACGATACGCTCGGTCATGATACGGGTGATGTGCTGCTGCAGGAAATTGCGGTGCGTCTCCGTGATAAAGCGGGTCCTGATCATTTTGTCAGCAGGCTTGGCGGTGATGAATTTTTAATTATTTTCAGTGGGGCCTCCAATGACGAAGAGGTGCTGGCTTTTACAGACCTCCTGCTGTCGATTGTGAAGGAGCCCATCCTTATTGACCAAAATGCCCCGTTATATATAACAGCAAGTGTCGGCATCAGCTTATATCCGGTGGATGGCGATACACCCGATGAGCTGATGAGAAAAGCAGATATGGCGATGTACCAGTCGAAAAAGCTAAAAGGGAATCAAGCGGTTCTTTTTCATGATGAGCTCCATCAGCACCTGGAAAGGCGCCTATATATAGAAGAGAATTTAAAAAATGCGGCAGAAAATGATGAAATCTTCTTTATGTACCAGCCGCAGGTAAATGCCCGAACCGGGAAGATCATTGGCTTCGAGGTATTGTCCCGGTGGAAAAGCGCGAAGTTCGGCTGGATTTCACCTGTGGAATTTATTCATATTGCAGAAGAAAGCGGTCATATCGCGGATTTAACGAGAAAAATGATGAAGGAATCTTTCGCTTTTTTTCAAAAGTTGCGGACAGATTGCGGCTTCAGCGGCTTTTTATCCATTAATCTTTCTTCCAAACTGCTAACAGATCCTGGATTTGCCGAGGAAGTAAGGACGTTATATGAGCAAATGAACTGGCCGAAGGAAACGCTGGAAATTGAAATTACCGAAAGCGTGCCGTTGTTTTCCTCTGAGCACGTGTTTGATAATTTGGAGGATTTTCGAAAGCAGGGTATATGTGTGGCAGTTGATGATTTCGGAACGGGGTATTCCGCCCTTTCTTATTTGCACGACTTTCCCCTTGATAAAATAAAGGTCGACAAGCAATTTGTTGATCAGATTGATAAAAGCAGCCGGGGAGAAGCGCTTCTTTCTTCGATTCTGCACCTGGCGAACAGTCTCGACTTGCTAGTGATTGCGGAAGGAGTCGAAACGAAACGGCAGCTGGACTGGCTCGTATCGAGAGACTGCTTTCGGATTCAGGGCTACTACTATTATCGTCCGCTTGGAGAGAAGGAAGTAACGGCCCTTTTTGAAAAAACTGAAACTTTTTAATCGAAATCACGTATTGGGTACAAGATACCAAAAAAGGAGATGGTCGATTATGTTTGGAAAAGTGGCAGCGGATGTACTGGGGTTGAGTGATGTAGGAGCCGTCATTAAACCGGCGGACTATGATAAGGTGGATGCAGATGATTACATTATGCACGAGGACAATGAGAAAATTTACTTTCTCATTAAATCAAAAGCGGATGAATACTGCTTTACGAATCTAGGACTGGTTCATGTAGACGGGGCCAATGCAGTCAGCAAAAAACGAATGCTTCGCCGTTTCAATTACGTCACAAACCGCGTTTCAAATGTCTATCTCGAAACAGCTGGAACCGTGGATTTGGACGTGGAAATTAAATTCACCCTCGGGAATGAAACGTACTCGATTGACGTGCATAAAAAGCATTTAGAAGAATTAAAGGACTTGTACAAGGCCCTTCAGAAAATCGCGGAAATGCAGCGCGAAAATGAAATGTACCTCGGCTATGCCCAGCAAAGCCTGGACATGTCAGCGAGCTCGATTAAAAACATCACAAAAGCACAAATCGATTTGTCAGCAGAGTTCGAAAAAGTCAATGCCTATGCATTTGACTGGCTGAAAAAAACGAGCGAAGAGTACCGGGTAAAAGATTTTGGCGCGGTGTATGAAAAATACATTAATAATTAAAAGCGGTCTTTCATGTATGAAAGACGAGAACCTGTTACGAAATGATCCAGCGATTTTGAAAAAAATCAGCTGGATCTTTTTTTATTTTTGAAAGAGCAGAAGGTGAAGATCATATTCGATAATGGCTTTAAATCTTTTTCTTTACATACCCCTTGTAGTATTTTATAATATACCCATAAAGGTATAAAGAGGAGGAAAAGAAAATGATAAAAGAAACAACAGCACAAGAGGTAGAACAGAAAGTAAACGAACTGACGATTCTAGATGTACGGGAAGAATCGGAAACAGCGGCAGGCATGATCCCGGGAGCATTAAACATTCCACTCGGCCAAATTTTGACGAGCCTGGACAAGCTTGATCAAAATAAAGAGTACACGGTCGTTTGCCGAAGCGGCAACAGAAGCAGTCTTGCCTGCGAGTGGCTCAATTCAAAGGGCTTTAAAGTAACGAATATGAATGGCGGCATGATGGCGTGGACGGGCGAAACCGTATAAAGAGAGCAAAGAAAGAGCTCCTGCAAAAGCAGGGGCTCTTTCTTGCTATTGAAAAAAATTGTCAATGAAAACCAGATGGCAATTTCTCTTTTTAAAAGCTAATGTGCTTGCACGAACATGGTTTGGGCGGCTTCTGCAGGACTTCGCGTTCGGAGGGGCGGGCGGTGAGCTAACTTTTGTCGCTACGCTCCAAAAGTGGATCTCACCTGACCCGCTGATCCCACCCGAGTCTTCGTCCTGCGCCCCACAGAAAAGCGGAGCCGGCAGCCCGGAGCCCCTGAATGTTCTTTTCTAGAAAGATAATAGTCTTTATTTTGCCTATAAAAAGGAAATGCCATAAAAAAGACCTGTATTCCCTTGACACGTTTGTTATTCAACACTAAGAAAGAGCTCCTGCAAAAGCAGGGGCTCTTTGTTTAGCTTAATAAGGGAGACGGAGGAGATAAAACGTCTTCGGATGCCTTTGTGGACAAAGCCAGTAATGGTTCTCCGGTGTGCATGTTCCCTTGAGGAACAGGTTCAATTTTGTTGTACTGGTCTGTATTGGTAATGATGATCGGTGTAATCAAGTCATAACCGGCTGCTTGAATCGCTTCCATATCAAACGAAACAATTTTATCGCCTGGCTTTACAGCGTCGCCTTCATTCATATGAGCTGTAAAGTGCTGGCCGTCCAGTCGAACGGTATCAAGACCGATGTGAATAAGCACTTCAGCCCCCTGGTCACTCGTAAGGCCGATTGCATGCTTTGTTTTAAAAATCGTCGTGATTCGGCCGTGTACAGGAGAAACAACTTCACCCTTTGTCGGGAAAATGGCAATGCCATTGCCCATGATCCCCTGTGAAAACGTCGCATCACTAACCGTATCAAGGCTCCGCACCTCTCCTTGAATCGGACTGAGAACATGTTCTGTTTGAACAGTTGCTTTATTCAGTTCAGGCGGATTTTCTGGAGAAGGGGCTGCTGTATCGTCAGCTTCTACATCCTGAAAGCCGAGGAAGTAGCCTGCGATCATCGCCGCCGCAAAAGCAATCACAAGCCCGATTAGCGAATGAACAAATGTAGGGCCAATCAAAACCGGAATGCCTGGCAAACCGGCATTGCCTGTGATTACAAATGCTTTAGCACCGGTTAGCCCATTGTAAAAACCGCCTGCTGCGCCGCCGATCATGGCTGCGACGAATGGTCTCTTCAGCTTCATATTCACCCCGTACATCGCCGGCTCTGTAATACCCATCAAGGCCGTGATGCCAGTCGTGAAAGAAAGTGATTTGAACTTTTTGTTTTTCGTTCGAAGAGAAACAGCTAAAGCGGCACCTGCCTGGCCCATATTGGCGACAAACATGGCTGGAATCATATAATCAAAGCCGTTTTGCGCAAGCCCATTAATAATAATAGGGGAAAGAGCGTAATGCATGCCGGTCATGATAATCAAGGAGAAGGTAGCTCCGAGTAAAATCGATGACACGATGGCTGCGTTGCTGAATAAGAAATTAACGCCAGTGGATAAGTAGTCTCCGATGATCGTGCCGAGCGGACCGACGGCAATTAACGTAAACGGCACAATGATTAACAAAGTCAATGTTGGCACGACGATTAACTTTAACGACTGGTGTGTGATACGGTCAATCCACTTTTCAACATAGGAAGCTGCCCAGATGGCGAGAATAATCGGAATAACGGTTGACGCATAAGTGGCCACGACTGTTACGGGAATCCCGATAAACGACACACTTTCACCCGTAGCGAAAAGCGCCGCCAGGTTCGGATGAAGAATAGCGGCCCCAATGGACGCTGCGATAAACGGGTTGGCGTTAAACTTTCTCGCTGCACTAAATGCCAATAAAATAGGAAGGAAGTAAAAGGCCCCGTCGCCAACGATCGTTAAAATGGCGTACGTCTGGCTTTCGGCGGTTAACCACCCAAGTGTGACAAAAAGGGCAAGAAACCCTTTGATCATCCCGGCTCCGGCAATGGCCGGGATAATTGGCGTGAAGATGCCGGCGATCACTTCAAATATAGCGGAGACCGGATTTTTCTTTTCCTTTGATTCAACAGCTATATTTTTATCTGTGCCAAGTGAGCTGTTTTGAAGGAGTGCCTGGTGTACTTTCGGCACGTTGTTGCCAATAATAATTTGAAACTGGCCGCCGCTAATATTGGTGCCCATCACACCATCCAGCTTTTCAATGCCAGCCCGGTCAGCCCGGCTGTTATCAGATAAAGTAAAGCGCAGGCGCGTCATGCAGTGCACGACGCTTTGCACATTTTGTTCTCCTCCAACCAGCTGTAAAATATCCTTTGCTAAGTCCGTATGGTTCATCCAGCTTGCCTCCTGTATCCATTTTTCCATAAAAAAACCTAAATCGCAGCGTACACAAAAATGGATTTTGTGACGAGCTGCCATTTAGGTTTTGCCTGCTTTACCAGTCACAATCCTAAAGAAGTGATTGAGTCAATTATAATTCGCTGCCGTTCGTTGCGATGACATTTTGATACCAGTAGAACGATTCCTTTTTCTTGCGTTCCAACGTACCGCTTCCGTCGTCGTGCTTATCCACATAAATAAAACCGTAGCGCTTTGAGAGCTCGCCTGTTGATGCGCTGACCAGGTCAATACAGCCCCAGCTCGTGTAGCCGATCAAGTCAACACCATCTTCAATCGCTTCACCCATTGCTTGAATGTGCTCACGCAAATAGTCAATGCGGTAATGATCCTTAATGGAGCCGTCTTCCTCGACCTTATCAACAGCCCCAAGTCCGTTTTCAACGATAAAAAGCGGCACTCTGTAGCGGTCATACAATTGATTAAGAGAAATTCTTAATCCCTCTGGATCAATTTCCCAGCCCCATTCGCTTGCTTGAAGAAACGGGTTTTTAACGCCTGAGAAAATATTGCCGGACGCTTTTTCTTCGTCTGTTTTAACCTTTTTTTCAGTACGGGACATATAATAGCTGAATCCAATATAATCAACCGTATGCTGTTTCAACAGCTCCAGGTCACCATCTTGAATGTCGAGCTCAATGCCGTTTTCTTTAAAGAAACGTTTTGTAAAAGCAGGATACTCGCCGCGCACTTGAACATCGCCGCAAAGATAATTAAACATTTGCTCTTCCTGCAGCGCATGCATGACGTTCGCCGGCTGGCAGTCAATCGAATACACAGGTGCATACACGAGCATACAGCCGATTTGAGAGCCCGGAATGATGTCATGTCCTGCTTTAACAGCCATGCTGCTGGCAACAAATTGGTGGTGAAGCCCCTGCAAGCTTTCCTGCAGCCGTGTTTCCTCGCTGTCAGGAGAAAAGCCGAGCCCTAAAATTGGATGAAGGATGGCGCCGTTGATTTCATTAAAGGTCATCCAGTATTTCACTTTGTTTTTATAGCGGTTAAATAAGGTCCGGGCGCAGCGGTCGAAGAAGCCGACCACTTTCCGGTTTCGCCAGCCGCCGTATTCTGTAATCAAGTGAAGCGGAATTTCGTAATGAGAGATCGTCACAACTGGCTCAATGCCGTGCTTGTGAAGCTCATCGAATACGCGGTCGTAAAAAGCCAGCCCTTCTTCGTTTGGTGCTTCCTCGTCTCCTTTTGGGAAAATGCGCGACCAGGCGATCGACATCCGGTACGCCTTAAAGCCCATCTCAGCAAAAAGCGCAATGTCCTCTTTGTAACGGTTGTAAAAATCAATGGCTTCGTGATTCGGATAATGGAACTGTTCCTTGTCCATTTTAAAATCAAAGCCCGGATTGGAAATGATGCTGTAGCGAACTTTGCCTCCTGGAAGCACGTCAGCAAGGTTCAAGCCCTTGCCGCCCTGGTCATATCCGCCTTCTAATTGGTTAGCTGCTGTTGCGCCGCCCCATAAAAATCCTTTTGGAAATTGATTCATCATGCTCAGCTCCTTATGTAATGTGAATGTATGTACGGATAACGTGAAAATAGCTTGCAAAATCGACCGGCAGGCAATAAAAAAAACCTAAACCGACCGGGCGAAACAACTGGTTTAAAGAGTGCACTCTTTAAACGGTGTTTGCAAAATGGTCAATTTAGGTTTTGCCTGCCGAGCAGTAACAATCCAACTGAAAATGAAATTGTAAGCGTTGTTTAATTTTATAACATGTGAAAACAAAGCTGTCAAGAAAGGTTATTTATCAATAATCCACTGTGACCGATTTTAGCTCGTCCGGTTCACACGGCAAAATGGTATAGCCAAGTTCTTCTACTTTTCCTTTCATGCTGCCGGAGCAGTCAGGTCCAAGCACGAGAAACGTCCGGTCCCGCTGCACTTTGTCACGAAATGACGAAAGCATGCCGAAAAGGGCAGAGGTTTTTTCTTCTGACAGTGATTGTGTGAAGGAAGAGGTGGATTCCGTCACAGGCACAATCCAGAGCTCACACGCATTTTCCGTTTGAAGCAGCTGCTCAAATACATCTGCTTTTTCTAGCGGTGTGCGCATCGTGTCGTCACGAAGCTCATAAATTTCTTTTTCAGCTAAGGATGTGTCCGCAAAGGGACGGCTATTTTTTTCATCGAAAATTTTAATATCTAATTTAGACGGTTCAAACTGCTTTTCCATATATATGTTCTCTCCTCTTACCCCAAAACAGGCAAATGATCTTTTTCCTGATCATTTACCCGTCTGTCAGAATAATAAACCTACTCGATCAAGGAAAGAATATCTTTTAGGCGGCTCAGCTGATGAACCGGATTGGCGCCTTCAATCACCTTGCCTTCACCGTGATCAATCCAGGCAGACTCGATGCCTGTGCGGGTTGCGCCTAAAATATCCGTGCCCTGATTATCGCCAACCATTAAAACATCCTCTGGCTTAAGATCCATTAACCGGAGCGCATGCTCAAAAATGGCTTTTTCCGGCTTGCCAAAACCAAAATGGCCCGAGATCAGGACATGCTCGAAGTAAGGAACAAGCTCTGGTGTCATCGTCAGTTTTTCAAGCTGCAAGGAGGGCGCTCCATTTGTGAGAAGAAGCAGGCGGATTCCTTTGTCCCGCAGCGTGTTTAGCACATCATACGTTTCCTCGTAAACAAAAGGGGACTGGCGGCGGACTTCACGGAACCGCGCGCGTGCCCACGTCCCCTCGGATTCAGGAATGCCGGCTGCCTTTAAGCCGTTTTCCCACGCTTTCAGCTGATAATCGGCAATTTGATCACCCATGGACCGGAAGCCGTTATGGTGAACGTCTCCAAAATCCCCCCAGAGCCCTTCGAAGGGGTTAATGCCGATGGACACTGTGACCGGATAAAAATCATACGTTTCGTATTGCGCCCTTGCCGCAGTACGGACGTGTTCCTCGATTTCCTGGGCGTTTTTCTGAAACTTGTCAGCTAATTCACCGCATGTCACATCGAATGCGGTTTGGATACTCCTTTTATCGTCCAGCAATGTATCGTCAAGGTCAAAAAAGATGGCTTTTTTCAACATACAGGTCTCCTTTTATGCATAGTAAAGCATTATTTCGACAAAAATCGCAAAAATCCTGCTTTAGGGCGGGAAAAAAATAAAAAAGAGGGAGGCGTGTAATCTGGAATGTGATGAGCAGGAAGTCTGGAAATCCGGACGGTCAGCTCATCATACAAGGCCATTAACTGGTCCTGGCGCTGCTCAATCGATGCAAGGCGGTCTTCGATGAGTGAAATGTATGCCTGCTGGCCGATGGCATTTGCAGCCTGGCCGGGAGGAAGCTCCTGGCTGGCGGCTGTGTCAATCAGCTGACGCAAGGTTGCCAGCTCTTTATCGTCAAAAAGTCGTGCATTGCGTTTGCCGGATTCAAACCGGAAGCCGGCTCCTTCAAGGGCCATCACATATTTTCCAAGAGTCGATGGGCTGATATTCAGTGCAGCTGCTGCCTCTTTTGTTGTATGCATAAACGATCCCTCCTTTTCTTTACTTAAAGGAATTCCCCATTTTCGCCGTTTTTCCTTTCACTAGTTTTAGCGAAAAAGCACGTATCCAGAGGTTCTTTTCGCCAATTTTCGGGTATAGACCGTTTAGGTGAAAAATTTATGAATTTAGTCAGCTGGACGTATACAAAACGCTACAATATTAAAGCTGTTTTCGACCGGTTTCCCAACTCCAACGTCATTTTTCGTTTCATTCACACGTATTACTTTATTTACATCGTAAATTGGTCAGACCGGGACCCTCCGGTTGAAAAAGTGGATTTAGAACAAATGGAGCTCCTGTTAAATGATGAACTTGGAACCGGCCGTTTTTATCGGAACAGACGATCAAGAAGCCAGGGAGGAACGAAACGAATGAAACAAGCGATGATTATTGCCAATCCTTCTTCTGGAAAAGAAGAAGCCGAAACACACATTGACCAGATCAAAGAGCAGCTGCAGCAAAAAGGATTTAAAGTGGAAACGAGGCTGACAGAGGGGCCGGGTGATGCAACCAGATTTGCGAAGGAAGCATGTGATCAAAAGCTTGACGCCGTTATTGCAATGGGTGGGGACGGGACAATGAATGAAACGGTAAACGGCCTTGCTGAACAGCCGCACCGTCCGGCGATGGGTGTTGTTCCGCTGGGTACTGTCAATGACTTCGCGCGTGCCTTGAACATACCGCTTGAGCCTGAAGAAGCGATTACGGTCCTCGGCGGAAGCACAAAGCCTGCCGATGTTGCTAAAATTAATGATCATTACTTTTTAAATATACTGGCGATTGGAGGGATTGCCGAGGCAACAGGAGAAGTGACCTCCGCACAAAAAACAACGCTTGGACCGCTCGCCTACCTGGTAGAGGGGCTGAAAACGCTAAAGGAAAAAACACCGTTCCCGATAACGATTGAGGCAGACGACCAGGTATATGAAGAAGAAGCGCTTATTTTTCTTGCCGCACTCACGAACTCAGTAGGCGGCTTTGAAAAGCTGGCACCGGATGCAGAAGCGGCAGACGGTTTCTTCCACTGCTTTATCGTAAAAGACGTTGCATTGCCGAAGCTTCTGCGGATCGGCACCAATTTATTAAAAGGCGATTTCCAGGAAGACCCGGATGTCCTTTATTTCCGGACGAAAAAAGCCAAAGTCCGCTCCTCCATTGAGCTGACCGCTAATGTGGATGGCGATCTGGACGACCCGGTTCCATTTGATCTGGAGGTACTTAAAGCGCATATTCAAGTATTTGCCTGACATTAAAAGAAGGACCGCCGGAATGTGAATGCACCGACGGTCTTTTTTTCCTGTTTCATGATAAATGCCGTCTTTTACCCGAAAAGGAATGATATACTCAAAAAAATGAAACTCTTCCATATGCTGTCCGTATGTAAAGTGAGGTGAGACATTCATGAGTTTTTGGAAGCGGCTTTTTGGCGGATCAGACGAACCCGTAGCAGAAGCAAAGGAACGGACATTGCGTACGCTGCGTGTCGGTGACTTTGTTACGTATGATCTGGCTGATTATGAAGTAACCGGTAAGATTCAGTACAATGACGACGGGTACACGTGGGATGCGTATCAGCTGGCAGCAGACGGGAAAACACTCTGGCTTAGCGTGGAGCTTGATGATGAACTGGAAGTCGGGATGTATGAAACGATTCGTGTACCGGGTCTTGAGCCGGGAACGAAAAAAGTCACTCACGATGGACGAACGTATTATTTGGAAGAGCAGGGCCGCGCTTATGTAAAGGCAGAAGGACGCAGCGAGAATGTTCACGGCAAAAATGTCGATTACTATGACTACACAGATGATTCAGAAGAGCATTTTTTATCGGTTGAAGTGTGGGGCGGCGACGTGGAAGTCAGCTATGGATACGAAATTGAAGAATATGAAATCACTATTTTAGCGGGAAGCTAACCAACATTGGAGGAGAGAATATGTTTCAATTTTTTAAGCGAGTACAGACGTATGTAGGGTCAGAACTGAATTCAGCTCTTGATAAAGCGGAAGATCCGGTGAAAATGCTGGATCAGTTTATGCGTGAAATGTCAGCTGACATCCGCGATGCAGAGACCGCAGTGGCAAAGCAGCTGGCAAACGAAAAAATGCTAAAAAAGAAGTATGATGACGCCAGCAGCATGGTGGACAAACGCCAGCAGCAGGCTGTTGATGCGATTGAAGCAGGGAATGAAGAGCTGGCGCGCCGTGCGCTTGAAGATAAAAACAATCATGCCAAGCAAGCAGAATCTATGAAGGAAGCACACGAGCAGGCTGCAGCGGACGTAGCGGTTCTTCGGGATAAGCTGTCAGAGATGAAACGGGAATACGAAGAAATGCAGCTGAAAAAGGATTCATTAAAGGCGCGTGCAGAATCAGCTAAAACCCGTACGAAAATGAACCGGGCGATGTCGTCTGTCGGCGGTGATGAGTCGAGACGGGGTTTTGAACGGATGGAAGAAAAAGTGATGCAGCACGAAGCCGAAGCAGAAACGTCGGAGGATTTACGGGCAGGGTCCAGAAGCCTCGATGATGAACTGGCTGCGTTAAAGAAAAACAGTGCAGTGGATGACGAACTGGCAGCATTGAAGCAAAAGCTCGGAAAAGAATAAGGAACCGCGGTCCGCCCGGTGCGGCGGGCCGTTTCTGTTCATTTGGAGTGTTTTTATGACGAAAACAAAGAAATGGCTGACCATGATGATAGCGGCGGTTGTGTTTCTGGCAGCATGCGGCATGCAGGAAGCGGATGACTATGTCGATGAAAACTATACGTTTATCGATGCCGTTCAAAACAGCAGCAATACGAGAGACCGGGCGATGGTCTATCGCACAAATAAAAGTGTAGCCGATACAGCGTCAGAGCTGATCGACGTACAGGAGCCTGAACAGGTTGGCGAAGAAGTGGATGGACGCCAGGTACTTGTTTACGATGATGAATTTATCATTTTAACGGAAGATCCGGATGATTCGAGCAGTACGCTCGTAGAAGTAGCAGAAGATGAATTTGTCCGCACCCACTATAACCCGGGCTTTTTCACAGGCATGCTCCTAGGTTCCATGCTGAATGGACGCTTTGGATCGAACTGGGAACGCACTCAGTCAAACAAATGCCGAAATACGAAAGGGGACTGTTATTCCGGCGGCGGCTATTATGGAGGAGGAACCTTTTCATCCGGTTCTTACGGGCGGGGTTCGACTTTCCGTGGCGGCGGCCCGGGAGAAGGAAAATAATGAAACGAAATGAGGGAATGAAGCGGTGAATCCATTTTTATTAACATTTTTATATTACGCCGTCGCTATTGCGGTCGTAATCGTTGGGCTGGTTATTTTTGAACTAATGACAAGAAAGTATAAAGATTGGGATGAAATCAAAGGCAATAATGCAGCTGTTGCACTGTCAATCGGCGGGAAAATCATTGGTATTTGCATTATTATTACGTTTTCTATTTTCCACAATGATACGATTGCCGAAACAGCCATCTGGGGATTGTTCGGGATGGTCCTTCAACTGGTAGCTTATCTATTATTTGAAGTACTGACCAGAGGCTTTTCAGTGGAAGAGCAGCTGAAGCAGGGAAATCTGGCTGTTGGCATTGTCTCGTTTTCTGTTTCTGTTGGACTGGCATTTGTAATTGGCGCGTCCATTTCGTAAGGCGGTGTTTTCATGACTGAACAGGAATCTCTCCGGCAAAGCCGGTCGATTTATTACGCATCGGGCATCGTCTCGATTTGCGGGATTATTTTTGAAGTGCTGTTCGGTGCACTCGGTTCATATATTTTAGGAGATGGAGTCAAGCAGTATACGCTGACCATCTCCCTTTTTTTAACCGGAATGGGCATCGGCGCTTACATAAGTGAAAAAATGACGAAGCATTTAATTGCTTCTTTTATTTGGATTGAATACGGGATTGGGCTGATCGGCGGATTTTCGGCGATGCTTTTGTTTGGCGTAACCGCTTATTTGCCGGATGGGACGGATGCACTGTTTTTGTACAGCGTCACTCTGCTGGTTGGCACATTAACAGGCGTGGAGCTGCCCATCTTAATTCGAAAAGCGAACGAAATCGGTGTCACACTTGAAAAAAGTGCCGCAAAGGTTCTTTTTTCGGATTATGCGGGTGGACTGGTCGGGGGGCTTTTGTTTTTATTTTTACTGCGCCCGTATTTTGGGCTAGTGAAAACCTCTTTTCTCGTTGCCTTGATCAATGTGGGGGTTGCGCTTTGGATTGTGTTTCGCTTTCGGCATGAGCTGAAGCGTTTTCGGCTTCATGCGGCAGCGGGGGGCCTGTTTTTATGTATTCTCGTTGCTGGAGCGTTGTTTGGAGAAGAAGCGGCCTTTCATTTTGAACAAAAGCTGTACAAGGACCCGGTTGTTTTTTCAGAACAAACGGCTTATCAGCAGATTATCTTGACGAGAGAGCAGGGAGATACACGTCTTTATTTAGACGGACAGCTGCAGTTCAGTTCATCGGATGAGCATCGGTATCATGAAATCCTTGTACACCCTGCGATGGCTGCTGCTGCACGGCATGATCGTGTTCTTGTGCTCGGTGGCGGCGATGGGCTGGCTGTACGGGAATTGCTAAAATATGAAGATCTTCGTGAAGTCACGCTTGTGGACCTTGATCCTGCGATGACCGAAACCGCACGAACAAACCACTTATTAACGGATTTAAATAAGGGATCGCTCGACGACTCACGAGTGAATGTCGTTAACGAAGATGCCTTTCAATTTTTGGAAAAAGCAGAGGGCTTTTATGATGTCATCATCGTTGATTTGCCGGACCCGAACAACGAATCCTTGAATAAGCTGTATACACAGGAGTTTTATTCGCTTGCCCGAAACCACCTGCAGCCGGATGGGTCCATGATCGTCCAGGCGACAAGCCCTGTGTTTGCGCCGAAGGTCTACTGGACCATTGATACAACGATACAGGCGGCAGGATTAAAAACGCAAAACCTTCATGCGGATATCCCAAGCTTCGGCGGCTGGGGCTACGTGCTGGCTTCAAGAAATGGAATCAATGTAGCGGAGCTGGATCTCCTGGACGATACGGAGTACCTGACGGAAAATGTATTAACAGCCTTGACGGCGTTTGGAAAAGATGAAGACAAGCAGATGGAGGATGGTACAGAGCTAGAGCCGAACACCTTGATCCGGCCGAATTTAATTGAAGTATATGAAAAATCATGGCGCTATTATTAAAGCAAAGCCGGACGATGATGCAGCTGCAGTCGTTCGGCTTTCCTTTAATGATTGTGGGTAAGCGGTATTCAGTTTTCTAAGGCGAGCAGCTGGCTGTTCAGCTCTTTCAGCTCTTCTTCCATTGAAACGAGCATTTCTTCTGCTTTCGACGTTCCATGACCTGTGGATTCCAATTTTTCGATGTCACCCTGGACCCGTATGTAATCCATTTTCAGTTCTCTTATTTTGTATTCAATCTGTGACTTGTTCATATCGAAACCCCTTTTTTCTTTAATAGTACCAAATGGAAAGGCCGTCTGCACGAAGCAGACGGCCTTTTTTAATATGCGCGATTATTTGGAAACAAGAAACTCGATAGCGAGGTTAAGGAAAAACACTGTATGGACCGCCGCAAAAATGAGTCCTTGCTTGTTTAAACGCTGCATTAATAATTGATCCATATCAATCACCTCTTATGTTATTTTGTAAATACATTATATCATGCGTTCACAAAATATACAATTATTTATGTCTGAATTGTGACGGAGAGTGAAATGCAGATTCACTGCTGTTAAAGGATCGGCGACAGGAGTCTTGAGATAGACTCTTTAAATTTAATCCAATTGGACCGCTGCTGATACAATTCGGGCGTCAGTTCATAAGAAACCGTCATGTCGTGCCAGAAAATTTTGGCGAGACGGCTGCCGGTTTCATAGTCATACATAAAAGCATTTACTTCGAAATTTAAACGAAAGCTTCGTACGTCAATGTTTGCTGTGCCGACAGAACTTAATTTTTCATCTACGACAATTGTTTTGGCATGAATAAAGCCATCGTCGTATATATATATTTTGGCACCGGCTTTTAATAATTCGCCGGCGTATGAATACGTCGCCCAGTACACAAAGGGATGATCCGGCTTGTTCGGAATCATAATCTTTACATCAATTCCGGACAAAGCGGCAATTCGAAGAGCGTCTAAAATACTTGCATCCGGAATAAAATAAGGCGTTTGAATATAAATTGATTTTTTCGCGGTCGTGATCAGTTTAAAATAGCCGCTTTTAATTTGCTCCCATTCGGAATCCGGGCCGCTCGTGACAACCTGCATGGCGGTTTCCCCTGTTTGGGCTGGTGGGGGAAACAGTCGTTCATCATACATAAAATCATGCCGTTTTGACGCTTGATTCCAGTCCAGAATAAAGCGGGTTTGCAGCGCATGAACCGCACTGCCTTCCACTCGCAAGTGTGTGTCACGCCAATAGCCGAATGAAGGGTCCTTTCCTAAATATTCATCTCCAACATTAAAGCCGCCCACATAGCCAATTTGACCATCAATGACGACAATTTTCCGGTGATTCCGGTAGTTTAAGCGCAAATTAATAAATGGAATGCGTGAAGGGAAAAAGGTCTCGACGACGCCTCCAGCATCTGTTAATGTTTTAAAATGCTTCCGCCGCAAGGTTCTAGAGCCCATGTCGTCATATAAAACGCATACTTCCACACCAGACAGTGCTTTTTCAGTCAACAGCTGAATCAGCCGTCTGCCAAGCTCGTCATTGCGGAAGATATAATATTGGATATGAATGTGGTTTTTAGCACTGCGGATGTCGTTTATTAGAGCATCGAATTTTTCTTTTCCGTCTGTATAAATATAAACAGTATTGTCCTCGGACAAAACGGCGTCATTGTGGCTGAGAAGCATATACACGAGCTTGGCATTTTCTTTTGTATGGGAATTGGCAAAGGGGTAAATGCCTTTCCGGATAGCCAGCTTCTGATGATCAATCTGTTCTTCAATCCCGACTTTCTTTTTGTCCTCCCAGTCAAAAAGACGGCTTTTCGTTAAATTCTGACCGAAAATCAAGTAAAGAATAAAACCGAGCAATGGAATGAAAAACAGAACCATGAGCCATGCCCACGTAGCACTGGGGTCTCGGCGCTCTAAAAAAATAACCGCAGTGGCCAGAATAATATTCAAAGCGAATAATACATAGGCAAGCCAGGGAAATAGGCTTAATTCAATTAACATACTCGTCACCGACCTGTTCTAATTAAATGCATATCCTCACTATACAGGAAAAAGTCTAAAAGAACCGGATTGAAAAGGACAAAATGGGGAAAATAGAAATGAATAATAAAAAAATGAAACACTTTTGTATAAGAAACGTATAAACAACTAACAAATAAAACTATGAAAAAGGATGAGTTGCGATGAAAAGTACGGATCGGACAAGAAAGATCGTCGACAATCTTACCCGGCTTGGAGTCAAAGCCACTGTAACGAAATCAAGAGAAGCGCTATGGAGCGCACTGCAAGGCGGAGGAGAAGCGAAAGGCAAGCTGAAAGTCATCACTTCCTGCCAGCCTGGATAAGGAAGGAGAGATCATCATGATATACGAGAAAGCGCTGCTTATATACAACGAACAAGCTGGAAAAGGCTCGGTGCCTATCCACAAGCAAATTGTGCCAGCCCTTAAAGAGGCCGTGGAGTATATAGAAGAAAAAGTGATCTCGGCGCCGGGAGAAGGCGAGAAAATGTGCTATGAAAGCGGCAACCAGTATGATCTCATTGTCATTTATGGCGGTGATGGAACGGTTCATGAATGTGTAAATGGCATTGCGAGGCTGGAAAAACGGCCTTCAGTCGCTATCCTGCCCGGCGGAACGTGTAATGACTTCAGCCGGGCTCTTGGTGTGCCTGAGGATTTGGATGCGGCGTGCCGGCTTTTAAAAACCGGTGTTGCGCGCGAGACAGATCTGGGTGCCATGAACGACCGGTTTTTCGTTAATTTTTTCGGGATTGGCATGATTACGGATACGTCGGAGAACATTGATGAAAACAAAAAGACCATGATTGGCAAGATGAGCTATTATTTAAGCGCATTGGAAACGATTCGCAACCCCTCTTTCTTTCATTATATGATTGAAGCGGATGGAATGAAACTCGAAGGAGAAGCCGTTATGGCGGTAGCGTTAAATGGGAATTACATCGGAACGGTGGATTTGCCCTTTGAAGCGGATCATGAGGATGGATATCTGGATTTGATTATCGTAAAAGAAGCTGGTTTTCCACTCATCAAAGAGGTGATGCAGACGGAGAAAATTAAAACGACCGGCGAGCACGCAGCCAACCTGGAGCACCATCGTGTCAAGTCCTTTACGATCAAGACAGACAGCCCGATGCGCATCGACATGGACGGAGAAGTTTATGCCGTTACACCATCAGCATGCAGCATAAAGAAAAAGCACATCCGGTTTATTTGTCCCGCATGATAAAAGAGACCGAGACATAACAATCAGGGCAGCCATTGAATCCGAACAATTTAGTAGCTGAAAGCCTTGCTTCTTCTTTTTTCTTGAAAAAGCACAAACAGGGGCTCCGGGCTGCCGGCTCCGCTTTTCTATGTGGCGAACGCTGAACCAGCCCAAAGTGCGTGGCTGTTTCAGCCTGTCCGCTCGTCACATGGAAGTCTCCGCCGGCCTCCCTGCGCCCGTGGTGGTTCTAATAAGACAAGGAAAACACAGGTGCTGAAAACGGCTTGCTTTCAGCGGTTAACGAGCAGCTTTATGAGCAGAAGCTTCTCTTTTTCTCATGATGTGGAAGGGCAGGATAGCTTGTTTTTTCCCGTTCATGACGCTCTTGTTTGGGTTTTACCAGTTGCTTGTCCTCCCCACTAAGGGCGGCTGGCGCAGGACGAAGACTCGGGAGGGATCAGCGGGGAAGCTGCTGAAAAAGTCTCGTGTTATTTGGCAAAGAAGAATGATTTTATACTCTTCTTTGCTTTTTTCTTTTATAATTGAAGAAATGACATGAAACGAGGTGGTTTTCATGCTTCAAAAACAGAGCACGCCTGCTGACAGCCCTTATATGGCTCTTTATGACCTAGTTGTCCCAAAAGACCACTTACTCCGCAGAATGAAAGAACTTGTCGATTTTTCTTTTATTTATGATGAACTCAAATCAAAATACTCCGATGACCAGGGGCGCCCGGCTGTCTGTCCGATCCGCATGTTCAAATACCTAATCCTGAAAGCGCATTCTAAATTATCGGATGCCGATCTTGTGGAACGCGTACAAGTTGACATGGCCTTTAAGTATTTTCTGGACATGGCGCCAGAAGAAAAAGCCATTGACTCCACCTCTCTCACCACGTTTCGTCGCTTACGCCTGCAGGATGTGCTGCTTTTAGATATACTTCTTCAAAAAACGGTTGAAATAGCCATTGAACAAGGTGTTCTGAAAAGCGGAATACTCATTGTGGATGCCACTCATACGGCCTCACGCTACCAGAAAAAATCTCCGAAAGAAAATCTAGCGGAAAAAGCCCGGCTGGTCCGCAAAACGGTTTATCAGTTTAATGAGTCAATGAAAGAAGCTTTTCCTGCGAAGGCGTCCTCTCAGGACATCCAGGAAGAAATCCGTTATTGCGAGCGTCTGGTGGAGACGATTGAAGACCATCCTGGTCTTCTTCAAATGCCGGCTGTCCGCGAAAAGGTGAATGTGCTGAAAGAAGCCGTTGATGACTGCCAGGAACAGCTTCACTATTCCGCAGATAAGGATGCAAGGACAGGTTATAAATCAAAAGACCATTCTTTCTTCGGCTATAAAACACATCTTATCATGAGTGATGAGCGGATTATTACGGCAGCGGCTGTCACATCCGGTGAAAAGAGTGACGGTCCCTATCTAAAAGAGCTGGTGGAAAAAAGCCGGCGTGCCGGCGTGAACGTGGAAGCGGTTGTAGGGGATACGGCTTATTCCGGGAAAGAAAACTTGCTCTATGCCAAGGAAGAAGGAAAGGAATTTCATCTTGCAGCACCGCTCCATCCCGTCATTACTCGTGGTGGCCACCGCCCCATCAATCAGGGATTTGTCTTTAATAAGGATGCGGACACGTATGCGTGCCCAGCTGATCATTTGGCTGTAGAGAAAAAGATCAAGCCCCGAAAAGCGGGTTCTTCCGAAAACGCACAATTGAAGTATTTCTTTGACGTGGAAATCTGCAAGGTCTGTCCTTTAAAAGAGGGCTGCTATAAGGAAGGTGCTAAAACCAAAATCTTTGCCATTTCATTGAAGTCAGAAGAACATGCGAAGCAGGAGGCTTTTCAGGAAAGCGATGCGTTCAAAGAGCTTTATAAAGTGCGCTATAAAATTGAAGCGAAAAACAGCGAAATAAAAAATCGTCATGGTCATAAAAAAGCCCATTCAACGGGCTTATTTGGGATGCAAATACAGGCGAGTGCCACGCTATTTACGGTCAATATAAAACGAATTATCAAGCTTATCGATGAAAAAGGAAAAGAAAAATAGAAGAAAAAGGGCGTATACATCCATTTTATGGATGTATACGCCCTTTTTTCTTTTATCACCTTGTCATGTAATCCTTAAAACCTGACTTTTTCAGCAACTTCGATCAGCGGGTTAGGTGAGATCCACTTTTGGAGCGCCCGCGACAAAAGTTAGCTCACCGCCCGCCCCTCCGAACGCGAAGTCCTGCAGAAGCCGCCCGGACTGTGTTCGCGCAAGCGCTTTTTCTAAAGGGCTCATCATCTTCAAAATCAAAAAAGAAAGCCGAACACATGCGATATTTTCGCACCCTCATTCGGCTTTCTCTTCTATTCAAAACCTTCTGTACCAAGCTCTTCGTGTTATTAAAGAGCGGGTTTGTCAATGAAACCCATAGATCATGTTTTTAAACCGAGCGGCTGCGGAATTTTTTTACGATCCAGATAACGGCTGCGATAAATATAACAGCCAGTATCGCGTAAACGATATTCGAGTAAACGTCCATGTATTCAACGACTGTATGCCATGAATCGGCAAAAGCAGCGCCTAAGTTAACAAGAATGGTGTTCCAGATCAGCGTTCCGGCTGTTGTGAACAGAAGGAACAGCACAAAGTTCATGTTGGACATGCCGGCAGGGATGGAAATCAAGCTGCGAATAAGCGGAATCATCCGGCATAAAAATACCGTCCACACGCCGTACTTATCAAACCACGCATCCGCTCTGTGAATATCCTCTTTTTTAACCCGCAGAAATTTGCCGTATCGCTCAATCATTTTTTCTAAATTTTCAACATCCATTAACAGTCCGATTCCGTAAAGAATAACCGCGCCCAAAACGGAGCCAGCTGTGGAAGCCAATATGACGCCGGTCACCGTTAAGTCGGTTTGTCCGGTCATGACGCCGCCAAATGTGAGGATGACTTCAGACGGGATCGGTGGGAATAAATTTTCAAGTGCAATTAAGAAAAACACACCCCACAGCCCATACTGCTCCATCATCGAGATAATCCAGTTTTCCATAGTCGTTCCTTTCTCATGAAGAAATTTTTTCACTTCGGTTGACATTATAGCACGGATGCTTTCAGGTTCACTAACGAAAAGAAAAGACCCGCTTTTAAAGCGGGACGGAAGAAGAGGTCTTGCCAAAAATAGCGGTCAGTGTCATCGTAAGTGTTTGTTCCCGTTCGAGGCTGTACTGGTCGAGCCGCTTTTTCCATTTGTTTCTTTCGATGTCACTGTCGATAATGGAGGTAATCTGCTTCTCGATTGGAACGTGATCGGTTAATTCGTAAATCAATTCCCTCTTTTTTAAATAATCTGCATTAAATTCTTCCTGGCCCGGCAATGCACCGGAAATAAAAACCGGCAATTCCTTTTCCAACACTTCGCTGACGGTAATGCCGCCCGGTTTTGTGATGATAGCGGAGGCCTCTTCATAAAACTGATTCATTTCTTCGCGGCTGCTCATATAAGGAAGCGCCTTAATGCGAGGGTTATGAAGCTGCTCAATTTGTGCGCGAAGCTTTTCATTATGACCGCACAGCACTTTGTACGTATAGGAGAGGGAATGATTATTTAAATGGTGAAGCACTTTTTCTAATTGGCCCAGTCCGCTGTTTCCACCGGCAATTAAAATAGAGCGATGCTTTTTATGCGTATGGTCCACTTCAAAGGAGGGGTGGACGGGAATGCCGGTTACATACACACGGTTTGTTTGAACGCCGAGACGAACGAGCCATTTTTTCGCTTCTAAATGCGGAACGAAATGATAATCAATGTGCCGCTTTCCCCAGACATCGCTGACGAAAAAGTCCGTATACACATTGATCACCGGCACGTTCACTTTTTTCTGGCGCTTTAAATGATTTAAGAGCTTGGACGGGTAGCTGTGTGTACAAATAATATAGTCCGGACGCTCTTTTTCAATAAAACGAGCCAGCCGAAACTCAAAATATTTGTCCCACACATGAAGCGGCATTTGCTCGCTCCTGCGTCCATCCGGTGTATAAATAAATGATTTATAGAATTTACTGTAGGATTCGGGTTTTTTGCTGATCCATTGCATGTACATTTTTGATACGACGGACTCCAGCGACTCGTGACAGTAGCTTAGTATATCGACAGTTTGAATGTGAGCATCAGGGCGGATCGAGCTTATGTGTTCAATAACGGCTTCCGCTGCTTTATGATGACCCGACGAAAGACGAAATAAAGGAAGCACAATAATTTTCATATCAATTTGACTCCTTTAACGGCGGGAATGTGACGATTTTTTCCATTTGAATAAGAGATGGCCAACGAATAAAAGAAAAAACAGTGCACCGGCAGCGGCTAAATATTCTGGTTCAATCCGAATATAAGAGCTAATTAAAAAACCGGCAGACATATACATGAATACCCATATAAAAGCCCCTAAAACAGAGAGGGCAAGGAAACCGGGGATGGAGAATTTGGCAATGCCAGCAAAATAAGGGTTAAACTGACGCACCCCGGGAACAAAAAACCCCGCTAGAAGCGACCGTGATAAGTCCCAATGCATGATTGACTTTCGTAGCCTTTTTTTTGTTACGCCTAAATATTTTCCATACCGATCAAGCAGCGGCTGGCCAATAATCCGGCCAAGTGTATAGCTGATGACCATGCCTGTTACTGTGCCGCCCATCAGTGCCAAAAGAGCGCCGGAAAAAGAAATCGATCCGTTTTTAGCGAGCATGCCTACGTATACATACAGGCTTTCTTCAGGAACGGGAATGCCGACAATGCCAAAAATGCCGGCCGCAAACAAAATAGCATATCCATATTTAGCTAAATAAGCAATAACTAATGATTCCATAATTGTTTCACTCCAAAAATAAACCGGCTGTGGTCAGGTTAGGTCGTTTTGAACAAGGTGCTCACCGTCACAAATAAAAAATGGGAAGAGGCCTGATCTGATAAAAACAGGCGAAGCGCCTCTATCATGACGAGCGGTGCTTCTTCAAAAGCACCGGCTGTTTCGCCGCTGTCATGCAATGTGATGACCGCACCGTTGGATCGAGCCAGCCGCAGCTTGCATGCGAGCTTTTCCGCCGTCATCTTTTCCTTCCAGTCTCCTGGAATCGAGGTCCACATAACGGTGTCGAAACCGCGGGCAGCCCGGAGAGTAAATGGATTAAAATGACCCCACGGCGGCCGGTAGTAAACGACTGAATTTCCTGTAATGGACTGTACGCTTTGAGCAGAACGCTCAAGCTGCTTTTGAAGAGCAGCCGGTGTTAACGTCCAATTCGACCGATGCTCATGGTGGTGAATGCCGATTTCGTGCCCTTCAACTTCCATTCTACGTATTAAGTCAGGATAAAGTTTCGCTTTTTCTCCAAGGACAAAAAAGGTGGCTTTAACATTATATTGCTTTAACAGGTCTAATAGAAGAGGTGTGTATGCCGGGTGAGGGCCATCATCAAACGTTAAAGCGATTTCTTCGCGGCCGGGTCCGCGTTTTTTCACCCCTTTAGCGAATGTTCGTGCATAAACAGTAGGCAGCACCGTCCAGGAGGCTGCAAGAAAAACACCGGCAGTGATCAACTTTTTCATAGTGAAACTCCATTTCCAGAAGGTGTGTCCGTCTATTATAATTCTGACGGAACGAAAAAACAAAAGGACATTGCGTGTCATCAAAAGAAAAAGCCCGCACTCGGCGGGTTTTCTTTAGGCGTTATGGGGCTCTGCCAGCACGATGGCGGCAGAGCTTTCTGAAGAGTGATCGGCTTCTGGCTCCGGTATGCGCTGAATCTCGACGTGCCGGATTTGGTGGTCCTCCATTTGCAAGACGGTAAACAGGAATCCATTATGTTCGATCGATTCACCTGGCTGGATATCGTAATTTTCCGTTAACACCCATCCGCCAAGCGTATCAACGTCCTCATCATTCATCTCGATCCGAAGAAGCTGAGCGGTTTCAGCAACCGGCATTTTACTGCTGGCGATATAATGAACTTCACCGATCTGCTGGATAAGCGGCGGTTCTGCGACATCAAATTCGTCATACAAGTCTCCTACGATTACTTCAACAATATCCTCCGATGTGACAATGCCCGCTGTACCGCCGTATTCATTAATGAGCATAACCATCTGCGTGCGGTCTGCCTGCATTTTTGACAGCAGTTCATGTACAGGGGTAGAGTCGATCATGCGGGTCATCGGCCGGACAAAATGCTTGATGCTTTTTGAGCCGACGACAGGGTCCGTTACGTACTCAGCGATGACTTCCTTGAAATTGACAAATCCAATAATCCGGTCCTTGTCTCCATCTGCCACAGGGTACCGGGTAAACTTGGTTTCGCGGAATAAAGAAATACAGTCACGGACGGTATCTTCTTGTTCAAAGTAAACCATCTCCGTCCGGGGCACCATCACTTCGGTGGCGGTCCGGTTTTCAAGAAGCGATAGATGATTCTCATGCTCCGCGCCGCTTAATTCAGCAAGCAGGGCTGATGAACGCCCTCTCGAGGGGGGTTCTCCTGGTTCAGTTGATTCTTTCCGTTTTACATAGCGAATGGCTGTAAATGACAACGCCAAAAGGATAACAGCAATAAGCCCAATCCATATGTCCAATCAGATTTCTCCTTCCGCTCGTGCGAAAGAAGAAGTCACCTCCTATTAAATATGATGATCAAAAATGAAAAACCGGCAGTGTGCACAAAACGATTTACCGTCAATGTCCCATTTGATCACCCGCTTTCTCCATCGTTTCTCTGTTATTTTATTTTATTATATTAGAGGCAGATAATTCGGTCAAACCGAAGAACTTTTCATAAAAGCTGCGTTAAAAACCAGGACGCAATCGTGAAATACGTGATTAAGGAAAAAATATCGTTAATCGTCGTGATCAGTGGACCGGATGCTACAGCTGGGTCGATGTTTAATTTATACAGCACAAGCGGAATCACCGTACCAGCCAGTGTTCCGATAATGAGTGTCAGCAAAAGAGAGGCGCCGACGACAAACCCGAGAATGGCATTGCCCTGCCAGAAAAACGCAATGAAAAAAATCAGAATGCCGCAGACAGCGCCGATAATGAGGCCAACGCCGAATTCACGCATCACAAGCGCGAGCACTGTTTTCATATCGATGTCACGTGAAGCGAGTCCGCGGACAACGACGGCCAGTGATTGTGTGCCTGTGTTCCCGGTCATGCCGGAAATCATCGGCATAAAATAGGTCAGGGCTACGACCTGCTGCAGCGTACTTTCAAAGCCGGAAATAATGCTCCCTGAGACAAGCCCGATAAACAGAAGAAGGACAAGCCACGGCAGACGGCGGAATGCGGCGACGCCAGCTTTCGTATCAAAATCAATCGATTTTCCGGAAGCGGAAAGCTTTTCAATGTCTTCATTTGCTTCCTGAATGACGACATCCAAAATGTCATCAAACGTGACAATCCCGATGAGGACACCGAGTTCATCGACAACAGGGATCGCTAAAAAGTCATATCGTTCAATCAAGCGGGCGATTTCTTCCTGATCCGTGTATACATCAACGGAAATCACACGCGCGTACATAATATCCGCTATTTTTTCGTGTGTATCAGCCAGCAGCATGTCGCGGTAGGACACAACGCCGACGAGCTTTTTGGCGTCATCGATGACATAAAGGTAATTGATGGTTTCCGCAAATTCAGCAAATGTTTTCAGTTTTTCAACGGCTTCACGAACCGTATAAGAATGCTTGATCCAAACAAACCGGTTCGTCATGAGACGTCCGGCCGTTTCCGGCGGGTAGCTCATCATGTTTTCAATAATGGTCGATTCTTCTTTTTTCATTCCGGATAAAAACTGCTTAATGTTATCCGGCGACATGTCGTCAAGCAGGGAAGCAAGGTCATCATTATCCATGTCATCGAGCACTTTGCGCGATCGCTCACGGCCCAGTTTTTTGAGGACCGTCATTTGCTCATCGCTTTCAAGCTCCTGAATCATGTCGGTTAAAATCGGTATGTTCAAGTGAAGCAGAAAACGTGTCTGGTGTTTTTCCGGCAGGTTTCGATAAACGGCCGCCATATCGTAAGGATGAAGCTCATCCACCAGCTGCTGAAGATCGGTTTTTTTTCCTTCTTTCAAATGCTTGATCACAAGCAGGGTCAGCTGATCCTCTGTTAAGTTCGAGATCACGGGCATCCCCTCCTCCAAATTAATTTCCGGTCTTGTTCAGTATAAAGTGAAATCGTGTAAAAAGTGTCACAGATTATGTGAAATTCATCATAATTTTACATACGCAGTGAAGTGAATTTTGATAAGATAAAAGTATAGCAAAAAAAGCAGGTTTCAGCTATGTACTTTGTCAGGATGTGGAGGTTATGCAATTGAAAAATCCCGGAAATATGAAAGAACTCATTTATATACATTTACACCCCATTAATCAATATGTCATCTCGTATGGAATCGAATTTCAGGAATTTATGAGGTCTCTTCCGGAAACGCCGCCCCATCTGCTTTTGCTTAAGCATAAGTTTGAAGGCAGCGACTTTAATATGCATACCCGTTTTGATTACATTGAATCTGAAGAATTCCCTCAATTACTGAAGGAGGATGTCGGGGAGTATGGCGACTTCTGCTGGATGGATTTTGAGGATACAGATGGACTGAACGAAATGGAAGGATGGGAAGTGGCGGAGCTTCTTTATTTAGCGCACAGCAAAGAGCATCTGCGCCGTCCCTTTTATAGTAAATTAAACAACCGATATGCCTACTTATCCCATGATGATGAATGGTTTAATAAAACATATTACCGCCATATCCCGGATTTTTTTAGTGTGCTGGGCCGGCTCGTTGCCATTAAGCTCGGGCTGTTTCGGAGTGAGCGCTCCTTTTTTGCTTTGAAAAAAGGCTCTGCATTTCCGCCGATCCCGCAAGAAATGATAGCAAGGCTGAGCGGAAGCATGAAGGAAGGAATCGTCATTTCTCTGTCAAAGGCAGAGCAAAGCCGGTTTAAGGTCGAAGTGCCCATGTGGGTTGTGGGCGATCACATTAGCATGGATGATGTGTTTGATGATTATATGGAAAGCTTCCGGACACCGCCGGACGCCCGGTTTGTGTTTGACAAAAAAACACACGAATGGAGCATTTTTTCGTAACTGTCTGACTCAAAAAGCACTCGGAATCGCTGTGCGGTTATGTTTGAACGAAACCAACATATACATAAATTGAGTATGAAGTCGGATGGAAAGATTCTGTTTCTTGAATGAAACCGTGTTAGAATAAAAAGCGACCGACTTTTTTGGAGGATGAATGATGAAAACAAAACTTGGATTGCTTTACGGAGGAAAATCCGCAGAACATAACGTATCATTGCAAACAGCGAAAGCCGTCACAGCGGCCATTAATTTAAATACATTTGATGTTTATCCTATTTATATTTCAATTGACGGCACATGGACAGAAGGCGCAAAGCTTGAAGCGCCGGCCGCATCTGTTGAAGCATTACAGCTGAGCGGAAATGGCGGCACAGAGCATGTATTGTCTATGCTTGCGCAAAATAAATACGATGTTGTTTTTCCGCTTTTGCACGGGCCAAACGGCGAAGATGGAACGGTGCAAGGTCTTCTTGAAGTGCTGAATGTGCCATACGTAGGAAATGGCGTGCTCGCTTCTTCTGCGGGAATGGATAAGATCATGATGAAAAACGTTTTTGCCCAGGCAGGACTGGAGCAGGTAGGCTACACTCATCTGATCCGGCCGCGATGGGAGCAGGATAAGGAGCGCGCGTGCAGCCGGATTGAAGAAGAAATTGGCTGGCCGTGTTTCGTGAAGCCGGCAAACCTTGGATCAAGTGTTGGAATCAGCAAGTGCCAGAACCGTGAAGAATTAGCGGCGGCGATGGACGAGGCGTTTCAATTTGACCGGAAAGTCATTATTGAAGAAGGCGTGACAGCACGTGAAATTGAAGTAGGCATCCTCGGCAACGATCTGCCTGAATGCTCCGTCATCGGTGAAATTGTCCCGAAAAAGGATTTTTACGATTACAAGGCGAAATATGAGGATGGCGACACCGCTTTGATCATTCCGGCTGATCTGACAGAAGAACAGAAAGTAAATATGAAGGAGTTAGCTATTCGCGCCTACCAGTCACTGGACTGCTCAGGTCTTGTGCGGGCAGACTTTTTCTTAACGGAAGACGGCCGGTTTCTCATTAACGAAGTAAATACGATGCCGGGCTTTACACCTTTCAGCATGTTTCCGCTTTTATGGAAAGAAGCGGGCGTTGACTACCCGCAGTTAATTGAAAAAATGATTGAACTTGGCATTGAACGGCATCAAGAAAAGCAGTCGATTAAATATACGGTTTAAAGGTGGACCCTATGATTCATAAAACAATTGAGCAAATCGCTCACATGATCAATATTGAAAACGATGTGGCAAAGTGGGGCGAGCAATCGATTACAGGTGTATCGATTGATTCACGCCAGGCAGCAGGCGGCCGGTTATTTGTTCCATTTGCAGGTGAAAACACAGACGGCCACAAATACGTCAGGCAGGCCATTGAAAGCGGAGCAGGGGCGGCACTCTGGCAAAAGGACGTTCCGGGCGCACCGGACGATCTGCCGGTACTCGTCGTCGAAGACACCTTGCTTGCCTTGCAGCAGCTGGCGAAATCATACCGGGATTCTCTTGACATCAAGGTGATCGGCATTACGGGAAGCAACGGGAAAACAACGGTGAAGGATATGACAGCCGCTGTTTTTGCCCAAAAATACCGTGTGCAGAAAACGGAAGGCAATTACAACAATCACATCGGACTCCCGCTGACGATGCTGTCGTTAACTGAAGAGACAGAAGTCGCTATTTTAGAAATGGGCATGAGCAGCCGTGGTGAAATTGAACTGCTGTCAAAGCTTGCGTCTCCGGATGCAGCGGTCATTACGAATATTGGTGAATCCCATCTTCAGGATTTAGGATCGCGTGAAGCGATTGCGGATGCCAAGCTGGAAATTACCGCAGGGTTAAAAGAAGACGGAACACTGTTTTATTTAGGGGATGAGCCGCTTCTTGCAGAAAAGATCAATGAAGTAACTACTTTTCAATTGAAAACATTCGGCGTAGGAAGCACGAATGACTTGTACCCTATATCTGTTCAGCAGCTGGAAAGCGGAAGCATCTTTAAGGTGAACCAGGCGCCAGGGGTTCAATTTGAGCTGCCGGTTCTTGGCCAGCACAATGTGACCAACGCACTTGCGGCTATTGCGGCTGCCCACCTTTTCCACGTTCCGCTTGAACTGGCTGCAGCCGGTTTGAGAAAAGTCGAGCTGACCAAAATGCGGATGGAATGGGTAGAAGGGAAAAATGGCGTGAAAATGATTAATGACGCGTATAATGCCAGCCCTACGTCTGTTAAAGCGGCGATTGCACTTGTGTCTGACTTGCCGTCGGAAGCGAAAAAAATTGTTGTGCTCGGTGATATGCTTGAGCTTGGACTGGATGAAGAGCTTTTTCATTATCAGACAGGGCAAGCCATCAACCCTGACAAGATTGACTACGTCTTTACGTACGGAGCGCTCGGGCAATTTATCGCCTCTGGTGCCAAAGGATCATTTGGCGCGGACCGCGTCTTTTCATTCCAGGACAAAGAGGAGCTGACCGAGTCGCTGCATCAGATCCTGCAGGGCAACGAGCTTATCCTGTTCAAGGCATCAAGAGGAATGAAACTGGAAGAAGTAGTCGAAAGCCTCATACTTTAAAAGGGCGGTGACGAATGATGATCGGTTGCCTTTTCATTCATGGATTCACAGGCTCGCCGTATGAAGTGCAGCCGCTTGCGGATTATTTGCAGGAGCAGACCGATTGGAAAATCGCCGTTCCGGTTTTGCCCGGGCACGGCGAAACGCTTTCGCTTAAAAAAATAGCTTGTACAGAATGGCTGGACTGTGCGGAAGCCGCGCTTATTGAGCTTTTGGAAGAATGTGACCATGTATATGTGGTCGGCTTTTCCATGGGCGGGCTCATTGCTGCTTATTTAACCGCCCGGTATCCGGTGAAAAAGCTTGTTATGCTGAGTGCTGCGGCGAAATATTTAAACCCGGCTCAGGTGAAAGAAGACGTAAAAGACATGATGAAGGACCTTCGTGAGAAAAAATTGCACGAGAACGAATTATTCCTGCGTTACCGGGAGAAACTGCTCGTAACGCCGCCCAGTGCTGCGCGCCAATTTCAAAAAGTGGTTGGCCTGGCACGGCCTTCTTTAAAGAAAATTAATATCCCGGTTTTTATTGCACAGGGAACAGCAGATGGCATCGTGCCAGTTAAAAGTGCACCTTATATTTATCGCCGCCTTTCGTCAGCAGAGCGCCACTTGTATTATTCTCAGGATGCCAAGCATTTGATTTGCCATACGGGAAACACAGAAGAGCTTTTCAAGAAAGTCTTTACATTTCTGTCCGGATAACGTAAAGTTATACAAATGCGCATTGAAAATTCGGACGTGAAATGATAAAATGGAAAAGACATGTTGCTCTTCGCATGAATGTAGAAGGGTATTTTTTTGTGCGGATAGCAGTTTAACATAGAAGGAGAAGAAACTATTGACAAAATTTAAAGATTTAAATTTAAGTGAAGAAACACTCAAGGCAATCGACAAAATGGGGTTTGAAGAGGCGACGCCGATTCAAGCAGAAACGATTCCGTTAGGCTTATCAGGCAAAGACATTATTGGCCAGGCACAAACGGGAACAGGTAAAACGACTGCATTTGGTATTCCAATGGTCGAAAAAATTGACACGAAAAATGATTCGATCCAAGGATTGATCATCGCTCCGACACGCGAGCTTGCGATTCAGGTATCTGAAGAGCTTTACCGCATTGGCGGCGGCAAACGTGCTCGTGTATTGGCTGTTTATGGCGGACAGGACATTCAGCGCCAGATTCGTGCGTTAAAACAACGCCCGCATATCATCGTTGGAACACCGGGACGTATTCTTGACCATATCAACCGCCGCACATTAAAGCTTGAAAACATTCAAACGCTTGTTCTTGACGAAGCAGATGAAATGCTGAACATGGGCTTTATCCAGGACATTGAATCCATTCTTTCAAACGTTCCTGCAGAGCGCCAGACGCTTTTGTTCTCTGCAACAATGCCGGGTCCAATCCGTGCGATTGCAGAACGCTTCATGAAGGATCCGGAAATGATCAAGGTAAAAGCGAAGGAAATGACTGTTTCAAACATTGATCAGTACTTCGTAAAAGTGCCGCAGCGTGAGAAGTTTGACGTTCTTGCCCGCTTGATGGATTCACATTCACCGGAGCTTGCGATTATTTTCGGCCGTACAAAACGCCGTGTAGATGAGCTGGCTAACGCTTTAAGCCTGCGCGGATATCAAGCGGAAGGCATTCATGGTGACTTGACGCAAGCCAAACGTTTAACGGTACTGAACCGTTTTAAATCCGGCAAGATCGATGTGTTGGTTGCAACAGACGTCGCAGCTCGCGGTCTTGATATTTCAGGTGTAACACATGTATACAACTATGACATTCCACAAGACCCGGAAAGCTATGTACACCGTATTGGCCGTACAGGACGCGCGGGTAAAGAAGGAATGGCGGTTACACTCGTTGATCCACGCGAAATGAGCTATCTGCGTGAAGTAGAGCGCACAACGAAAAAACGCATGGAACCAATGGAAGCTCCATCTTGGGATGATGCTTTGGTCGGCTTGCAGCAAGGTGCTGTTACAGAGCTTGAAGAAGCTATTTCGAAAAACGAATGGGCAGAGTACCGCGTATTCGCAAAAGACATCCTGGACCAGTACAGCCCGGAAGACGTTGTAGCAGCAGCTCTTAAGCTGATTACAAAAGAGCCGGACCGCACGCCGGTTCACATTACAAACGAAGCAGCATTGCCACAAAGACGCGATAAATTCCGTAGCAAAAACTCAGGCGGAGGCGGCTACCGCAAGTCAAGCGGAGGCGGCGGACGTCAGGGCGGCGGACGCTCTTACGGAAACCGTGACCGCAAAGGCGGATCAGGTGGCTCTGGCGGCGGCGGACGTCGTAAATATTCATCTAACTAATAAAAGCAAAAGCCGTTCCGGGTCTCCGGAGCGGCTTTTTTTGAAGGGATGACCAATATGATCAAAGGGATTGGCATGGATATTGTAGAAATTAATCGAATTCAATCGGTAATTGAGCGGCAGCCTAAGTTTTTGGAGCGGATCTTAACGCCTGAAGAACAGGGTTGCTTTCATGCAAAAAAAGGCAGCCGGAAATGGGAGTATGCGGCCGGCCGCTTTGCGGTGAAGGAAGCTTTTTCAAAGGCAGCCGGTACAGGAATCGGTTCGGAGCTGTCATTTCAGGATATTGAAGTTGGTTCGGACGAAAGAGGCAAGCCGGTATTAATCCGTCCTTATTCAAATGGGGTTCATGTAACCATTACCCATAGCCGGGAGTATGCGGCCGCGGTTGTTGTGATCGAATCATAATCGTACAGGCCTCCTCATATAGTGCTTATGAGGAAGGGGTGCGTGCATGAAAAAATGGTTCGGATTACTACTGATGATCTTGTTGCTTGCAGCGTGTGGGGCACCGTCAAAGGATGAGGTAATCAGCGATATTTCTGAAAAAGCGAAAAGCGCTGCCGGCTATAAAGCGAAAGCGATTCTGGAAGTTCAAGCAGGCAAGGAAAAGCAAAGCTACAATGTGGATATCTGGAATGACCGCCATACGAATTACCGGGTTCACCTTGCCTCTGTGACAAACAAGCACAGCCAGACCATCGTGAAAAATAAAACAGGCATTTATGTTATGACACCGTCACTCGGAAAAAGCTTCAAATATGAAAACAACTGGCCGGAAAACAGCAGCCAATCGTATTTATTTGAATCGCTCGCTGCTGACATACAAGCAGACGGTGAAGCGGTGTTTAAAGAAACGGATCAATATTACGTTTTTGACACGAAAACAAGGTATACGAACAGCCAGATGCTTCCCCGCCAGCAAATATCCTTTCATAAAAAAGACTTGACGCCAGCTTTTGTAAAAGTAATGGACAAAAACAAAAAGGTAGTCATTGCGGTTACATTTAAAAAAATGGACTTAAACCCGTCGTTTGCGAAAAACGACTTCAGTGAGAAAAAAGCTGAGATCAAGGAAACGGCTGGGGAAGCCCCGTCTGAATTTATGGTTCATTATCCGGCCCATACAAACGGAGCGGAGTTATCAGAAGAAGTGAAGATCGACAGCCGGATTGTGCTCACGTACGAAGGAGAAAAGCCGTTTACATTAATTGAGCAGCCTGTTTCTTCTGCGGGTGAAGAAGGAATTGTGGCAGCATCCGGCTCGCTGGTGGATATGGGCTTTACAGCAGGGGAGTCCGCGGATGGTTCTCTGGAGTGGATTTACGATGGAGTGAAATTTATGCTGGCTTCAGACCAATTAACAGAAGCAGAAATGGAGCAAATTGCCGCGACAATGAATCCGGACAGCGTAAAGTGATGGAGCAGCGCATTTACCGCTGCTTTTTTTTTCGTTACAATGGATGAAGAAGCAGATGAAGAAATGGAGACGTGACATCGATGGAGTTTTACCGCGATACATGGGCAGAAATCGATCTTGATGCAATTAAATGGAATGTAGAAAATACGATAAAGCAGCTGGATGCACCGGCTTTTTTATATGCTGTTGTGAAAGCGAACGCATACGGGCATGGAGATGTGCAGGTGGCTCGTGCGGCACTGGAGGCAGGGGCACAGGGTCTTGCAGTTGCCTTTTTAGATGAAGCACTGAAGATCCGCGCAGCAGGCATTGATGCACCCATGCTTGTGCTGGGAGCAAGCCGCCCGGAGGATGCGCATCTGGCAGCGGCAGAGAATATTTCTGTCACGGTGTACGACGTGGAGTGGCTGAACGGGGCAAAGCTTGCGGCAGGACAGCGCCTTTCCATCCATATTAAGTGCGATACAGGCATGGGGCGGATCGGATTAAAAACAAAAGAAGAACTGCAGCAGCTAATGGATCAAATGCAACAGAAGGAGTCCTTTTTCTTTGAAGGAATCTTTACTCATTTTGCGACAGCGGATGAAACGGAAACAAGTTATTTGGAAGAACAAATAAAGAAATTCCGTGAGCTCGTCGATTCTCTCCCCGTTAAGCCGCCTTTTATTCATTGCGCAAACAGTGCAGCCACACTGAGGTTTCGAGGGGCAGGGTGCAACACAGTCCGGCTCGGTATTTCCATGTACGGCCTCACACCTTCAACGGAAATGTCCCATTTGCTTCCGTTTAAGCTGAAGCCGGCTTTTTCCCTGCATACGAGGCTTGTTCATGTAAAGCAGCTGGAGCCCGGAGAGAAAGTGAGCTACGGTGCAACGTACGAAGCAGAGGATTCAGAATGGGTCGGCACCTTGCCGATTGGGTATGCGGACGGATGGATACGGAAGCTTTCCGGACAAGAGGTGCTTGTTGACGGCAAGCGTGTGCCGATCATCGGCAGAATATGCATGGACCAGTGCATGATTAAGCTTCCGAAGGCATATAAACCAGGCACAATGGCAACACTGATTGGCGTACAGGGACAGGAAAACATTTCAATGGAAGAAGTCGCAGCAAAAAGAGAAACGATTAACTATGAAATTCCGTGTGTGATCACGTCACGTGTTCCCCGTGTATACAAGCGGCGTGGTGAAATCGTTTCCGTTCAAAATCCGCTGTTATAAACTGGTGGGGGTACCAATCGGCCTGTTATACAACATTTTTGAAAAATATCCTTCCAAACCAATAGACTGAATGGTATGATAAACAGGACAGTAACAAACAAAGAGATGTGTGCAGTGATTGGTGGAGGTGTAGTTCTTGTCTGAATCCAGTACGACGACAGATGTGTTAGTAAACTTGCCAAAACAGTTTGTAAATGAACTTGACTGTTTTGCGGAGCAGGAAGAAATCAGCCGCAGTGAATTCATTTACCGCGCAACGAAAATGTATTTGCGTGAGCGTAAAAAACGCCATATCCAGGAATCAATGCGTCGCGGCTATATGGAAATGGCCAAGATCAACCTTGCAATTGCTTCCGAAGCGATGCAGGCGGAATTTGAGGCAGGAAACACAGTCGAACGTTTAGTAAGTGGAGGATAAACCGTGTGATCGTAAAACGTGGTGACGTATATTTTGCAGACCTGTCCCCTGTTGTCGGCTCCGAACAAGGCGGCGTCCGGCCTGTTCTTGTCGTTCAAAACGACATCGGGAATCGGTTCAGTCCCACTATTATCGTCGCAGCCATTACAGCTCAGATCCAAAAAGCCAAGCTGCCGACGCATGTGGAAATCAATGCGGAACGGTACGGGTTTGAAAGAGACTCCGTCATTTTGCTCGAACAGATTCGGACAATCGACAAGCAGCGGCTGACAGACAAGATAACGCAGCTCGACGAAGGAATGATGGAGAAAGTGGACGACGCTTTGCAAATCAGTTTAGGCCTTATACAATTTTAACGAAGCACCTCCGTGTAATCGGCAGGTGCTTTTTTCTTTTGAACCATAATTTTTCTTGTCTGGCAGGTGATACTGCTTTTGTATTGTTGACAGAACCTTTATAATGAAAATAATGAACGTTTTTGACGAAAACCGCGGGATGGTGAAGCGGACATAGGAATGGAGAGAACCGAATGCGGAAAAAGATTTTTCAATATGTGCAATCTCACAGTGATGAGATTTTAAATGAATGGATTGAATTAATGCGCGCGGAAGCTGATGAACGAGCTTTCCAGGCGATGTCTGACCATATGTTTACAAAAACAAGCTCGGATTTTATTGAATTGGTTAAATCCAATTTTTCTGATTCAGAAGAAAAATTCCAAGAGCGTGCTGTCGATTTTTCTGAGAATATCGTGCGTCTCGGCTGGCCGTTAACGATGATCACAGAAGGACTGCGGGTTTTTAGTCAAATTGTCGAACAGGGCATGCAAAAATCCAACGTCATCGATCAGGTCAGTTATATCGATTTTACAGCAGAGATCAATAACTGGATGTTCCCGATGTATAAAACCATCACGGAAGCTTATACGACCTCATGGGAGCGAACCGTTTCCCTTCAAAGAATTGCACTTCAGGAACTTTCAGCACCACTAATTCCTGTGTTTGATAAAATTTCCGTTATGCCGCTTGTCGGCACGATCGATACCGAACGTGCAAAGCAAATTATGGAGAACTTGCTTGAGGGTGTGGTCAGTCACCGGGCAGAAGTTGTGTTGATCGACATTACAGGTGTTCCAGTTGTCGATACGATGGTGGCTCATCATATTATTCAAGCAGCAGAAGCGGTCCGGCTTGTGGGCGCAAAATGCACAATCGTCGGCATACGTCCGGAAATCGCCCAAACGATTGTGAACCTGGGGATTAACCTCGAGGAGGTAACAACAACAAGCACCTTGAAAAAAGGTGTGGAACAGGCGCTAGCGATGACATCAAGACAAATTGTGGAGGTACACGAATGAATATGCGAATTCCGATTTTAAAACTGCATGACACGCTTCTTATATCAATTCAATGGGAACTTGATGATCAAACAGCGCTGCAATTTCAAGAAGACCTCTTACACAAGATTCACGAAACGAGTGCCAGAGGCGTCGTAATCGATTTTACATCGATCGATTTTATTGACTCCTTTATTGCCAAGGTGCTTGGCGACGTCATCAGCATGTCCAAGCTGATGGGTGCTAAAGTCGTTATTACCGGCATTCAGCCTGCTGTTGCCATTACATTAATCGAATTAGGTATCCGTTTGGAGGAAGTGATGACCGCACTGGATCTCGAAAAAGGTTTGGAGAAACTTCAACGGGAACTGGGGGACTGAAACGATGGACTCTAGTGTGAAAATTATAAACGAATGGGATATCGTAGCGGCGAGGCAGCTCGGCCGAAATGTGGCTAAAGAGCTCGGGTTTGGCACTGTGGACCAGGCGCGAATCACGACTGCGATCAGTGAACTGGCCCGTAATATTTATTTATACGCGGGACAGGGAGAAATTACGATAGAGAAAGTAGAGAATGGAGCGAAAAGAGGCATGACCATCATTTCTCGTGACGAAGGACCGGGCATCCCCGATCTTCGCAAAGTCATGGAGGATGGCTTCTCAACTTCTGGAGGACTGGGAGCAGGACTACCTGGCGTAAAACGGCTTATGGATGAATTTTCTATCGAATCGACGCCCGGGGAAGGAACGCTTATTCAGTCGGTGAAGTGGCTTCGTTAGGAGGGCAAGAATGAATTTTAGAGATACGATGCTCGATGAATATAAAGAAATCTTAAAAACATACATCAATGACCAGACTGAGCAGGCTCTGTACATGAGCCAAAAGTTCAGCAGAAAGTCGATCGAGTTTAAAATCTCGCCGGAAGAGATGATCAGCCTTCATAAAACGTCTATTATGGAGCTTGAACCGGAGCTTCCGGAATCTCTTCTGCTCTCTCTTGATATTTTGCTGGAAGTGATGATGAGCTATGGGCTGGCTTACCGTGAGCACCAAAGTCTTCGCACTATCCAGCGGGAGCTCATTAATGAAATTGAAGTTGCTGCCAGCATGCAGCAGACATTGCTTGGCACGCAGATTCCCAATATTCCTTCAATGGATATTGGCGCAATCAGTGTGCCGGCCAAGCAGATGAGCGGGGATTACTATCATTTTGTCTCGCATGAAAATGGCGCAATCAGCGTAGCGATTGCTGATATTATCGGCAAAGGGATACCAGCTGCTCTTTGCATGTCCATGATCAAATACTCCATGGACAGTATGCCTGAAGACAGCCAGGCGCCAGGAGATGTATTGGAGCGGCTCAATCGGGTAGTGGAGCAAAATGTCGATCCGACCATGTTCATTACGATGTTCAGCGGATTATATAACCCGGAGACTCATATGTTTTCCTATTCGTCAGCTGGACACGAGCCCGGCTTTTTTTATCATGCCGAAACAGGGGAATTTGAAGAGCTTCAAGCGAAGGGTTTACTGCTGGGTGTCGATAAAAAAGCGAAATACAATGAGTATGACCGGAAAGTTGAAGTAGGCGATGTCATTTTGCTTATGTCTGATGGTGTCACAGAATGCCGGACAGAGGACGGTTTTTTAGAAGTGGATACACTGATTGGATACATTGAGAAATATATCCATCTAGGCTCGCAGGAAATCGCCAATAAAGTCTACAAGGAACTGGAGTACTTGCAGGACTTTCAGCTGAGAGATGATTTTACCCTTATTATTTTGAAAAGAACCATATAGCTGGTTTAACAGCACCAGGCGTCGGGTAGTAGAAGGATATTGGAAAGAACGAAGCGATAATTAATGCTAAAGGTGGTTTACTTGAATGAACATTACGATTGACGTACAAGAACAAGCACAGCAGACAACGATCAACCTTGCTGGTGAAATTGATGCATATACAGCTCCGAAGTTACGTGAAACAGCTTTTCCTTACACTGAAAAACAAGGAGCAGATATCGTCATTGATCTGTCTGGTGTTACGTATATGGACAGTACAGGTCTCGGCGTATTCGTCGGGCTTTTTAAAAGCTTAAATGCGAACAATGGCACACTAAAATTAACAGGATTATCTGATCGGTTAAAGAGACTTTTTGATATTACAGGCCTTGCAGACATCATGAACATCAACTCTGGATCAGAAGGTGGCGTGTAAGAATGAAATATGCTGATTACATCGAAATGAAAATCCCGGCCAGACCAGAATTTGTCGGAATCACGAGACTGACGCTATCCGGCATTGCCAGCCGAATGGGTTTCACTTATGATACGATTGAAGATTTGAAAATTGCCACAAGCGAAGCGATTACAAATGCGGTTCAGCATGCTTATAAGGGAGAAGATGGTGAAGTGCTGATCGGCTTCAGTCTTCATGAAGACCATCTCGAGGTCGTTGTATCAGATAATGGAAACAGCTTTAATTTTCATGAAACGAAAGAAGCGCTTGGTCCATACAAAGAAAATTCCATCGAATTTCTTCGTGAAGGAGGGCTGGGGCTTTATTTAATCGAAACATTAATGGATGAAGTGAAAGTACACCAGAATGAAGGGATTACATTGTTTATGACAAAGTATCTCGAAGGAGAGCAGGTGGAGAGGGATGCAGAAACCGTCTCGACCTAATCAAGCTGCAAAGCTTCAGGCCATTGAATGGATTAAAGCGTTCCAGGAAAATGGAGATCGAGAGGCACAGGATAAGCTCGTCAAGCATTATCAGGGACTTGTCGAATCCATCGCCAGAAAGTATTCAAAAGGACGTTCGCATCATGAGGATATCGTACAGGTCGGCATGATGGGGCTGCTTGGAGCCATTCGGCGGTATGACGATTCGTTCGGGAAAAGCTTTGAGGCGTTCGCTATCCCAACCATTGTTGGAGAAATCAAGCGCTTCTTGCGCGACAAAACCTGGAGTGTCCATGTACCCCGCCGGATCAAGGAACTCGGGCCAAAGATTAAGTCCGCGAACGAAGAACTAACGACTTCCTTGCAGCGTTCGCCAAAGGTAAGCGAGATTGCCCAATACCTGGATATTCCTGAAGAAGAAGTGCTCGAAGCGATGGAAATGGGGAAAAGCTACCAGGCTTTATCCGTTGATCATTCGATCGAAGCGGATTCAGACGGCAGCACAGTGACACTGCTTGACATTGTCGGCAACCGTGAAGAAGGATATGAACGAGTGGACCAGCGCCTTGTACTTGAAAAAGTACTGCACGTTTTATCAGACCGCGAAAAGCAGATTATCCAATTCACGTATTTGGAAAATTTAAGCCAAAAAGATGCGGGAGACAAGCTGGGCATTTCTCAAATGCACGTGTCAAGGCTGCAACGGAGAGCGATTAAAAAGCTGAAAGAAGCGATTCATGCTGAGGCGTATTCCACGGAGCACCTTTCTTGATGGAGAGAGAGAAAAGCAAATGGCTGGAATTGGTCGCAGGCACCCATTCAAAAGGCGGAAATTCTCACTGTGGAGACACGTATTTCTTTGTCCAGGATGATACGTCATTTGTTTGCCTGCTTGCTGATGGTCTTGGCAGCGGCCGATTCGCTTATGAATCGTCTTATGCCGCTTTGGAAATTGTGGAGCGTGAATGGAAGAGAGAGTCCATTGAAGGCATGATGGACCTCATTAATAAAGCGATGTTTCAAAAGCGGGGAGCGGCAGTCGCTTTGTTTAAGGTTGATTTTGAAACAAAGACCTTTGAGTACACGTGCGTAGGCAATATTCGGTTTTATCTGTATGGACCAGATGGAAAGCTGACATATCCGTTGCCCGTGACAGGGTATCTTTCCGGGCGGCCACAGCGGTACAGAATGGAGCATTTCGTGTATCAGCCGGGCAGCAAGTTTTTAGTTCATTCGGATGGCGTCGTTCTGTTGAACACAAAAGAGCTTATGCGCTACCGAAGCACAGAACAAATCGCAGCAGAACTGGACACAGTCGCTGCAAAATCAAATGATGATGCGACTTTTCTTGTAGGAAACCTGCTGTAATCAGCGGGTTTTTTTGTTTTTTGCTACAATAGAGGCAGTCGAATGAAAGAAGCGGAGGCACGAAGATGAATGAGCAATTGATCAAAGCAACGGCAGCTGACACGGGGAGCAGTGAAAAGCAAGTACAGGCTGTTATTCAATTAACGGAAGAAGGCAACACAATCCCGTTTATCGCGCGTTATCGAAAAGAAATGACGGGCTCTCTAGACGAAGTTGAAATACGGTCGATTTTAGAGCGGCATACATATCGGAAAAATGTGGAGCAGCGTAAAGAAGAAGTGAGCCGTTCCATTACAGAGCAGGAAAAGATGACACCGGAGCTGAATGCAGCCATTCAAGCTGCGAAAACATTGCAGGCAGTCGAGGATTTATATCGTCCATTTAAACAAAAAAAACGGACAAAGGCGTCAGTAGCGAAAGAAAAAGGGCTTGAGCCGCTGGCGAAATGGCTTCTTTCTTGTCAGGTCCCGGCAGAGATTGATCAGGAAGCGAAACAATATGTAAGCGATACAGTAGCAAATGCGGAAGAGGCTCTTGCAGGCGCATCCGATATCATTGCCGAAACAATCGCAGATGATGCCTCAGTCCGCCAGCGTATTCGTCTTGATATGACGAAATACGGGAAAGTAAAAACAGAGGTAAAAGGCGAAGACGAAAAAGAAGTGTTTAAAATGTATTATGACTATGAAGAGCCTGTAAACAAAATAGCGCCTCACCGCACGCTGGCGATTAACCGCGGCGAAAGTGAAGGAGTGTTAAAGGTGGCTGTTGCCTTTGATGAAGAACGCGTGATTCGGTACTTAACGGGCAAATTTATTCGAAATGAACAAAGTAATGCGGCGCCGATTATTTTAAACGCCGCACGTGATGCGTTTAAGCGGCTGATTCGGCCGTCCGTTGAGCGTGAGGTTCGGAACGAGCTGACGGAAAAAGCGGAAGAACGGGCCATTCATATTTTTTCTGAGAACTTAAAAAATCTTCTTCTCCAGCCGCCGCTAAAAGGCAAGGTCGTGCTTGCGGTTGATCCGGCCTATCGCACGGGCTGCAAATTAGCGGTCATTGATGAAATCGGAAAGGTGCTGGCGATTAAAGTCATTTATCCGCACACAGGGGAAGGCAAGCGCAAGGAAGCAAAAGGCTTGTTCAAGCAGCTGGCCGATGAATTCGCGGCGGATATTATCGCAATCGGAAATGGCACAGCATCGCGTGAAACAGAACAGTTCGTCGTAGAAATGCTGCCGGAGCTTTCAAAAAAAGCGGCGTATATTATTGTAAATGAAGCGGGTGCCAGTGTATATTCTGCATCGGACATCGCTCGCGAGGAATTTCCTCATCTTCAAGTAGAGGAGCGGAGTGCGGTTTCAATCGGACGGCGTATTCAGGACCCGCTGGCTGAGCTCGTGAAAATTGACCCGCAATCGATTGGCGTCGGACAATACCAGCATGATGTTTCACAAAAAAAATTGTCCGGTTCCCTTGCGTTTGTAGTGGAAACAGCAGTAAACAGAGTCGGTGTAGATGTTAATACAGCTTCTCCATCTCTGCTGGAGCACGTGGCAGGGTTAAACAAAACCGTCGCTAAAAACATCGTGCAGTTCCGCGAAGAGAATGGAAAATTCACCAAACGGTCCGTTATAAAAAAAGTTCCGCGTCTTGGCGGCAAAACATTCGAGCAGTGCATTGGATTCCTGCGCATCACAGACGGAGACGAACCGCTTGACCGGACACCGATTCACCCGGAAAATTATAAAGCAGTCTCTGCCCTGCTGGCGTCAATCGGCTTTAAAACAGCGGATATTGGATCGCCTGCCTTAACAGAAGCACTGCAGAAGATCGACTTAAAGCAAATGTCGGAATCGCTTGATATTGGTGAAGTAACATTAAAAGACATAATGGATTCTCTTCAAAAGCCTGGCCGTGATCCTCGGGATGAAATGGCCGCTCCGCTTTTGAAAACAGACATTTTAAAGATGGAAGACCTTCAAAAGGGAATGGAGCTAGAAGGAACGGTTCGAAATGTAACCGATTTTGGTGCTTTCGTCGACATAGGAGTCAAGCAGGATGGGCTTGTCCACATTTCCAAGCTGAAAAAAGGCTTCGTGAAAAATCCGTTTGATGTTGTATCGGTTGGCGACATCGTGACAGTCTGGGTAGACGGCGTAGAGGCAGCTAAAGGAAGAATCTCATTAACGATGGTTAAAAACGAGCTAACATAATGATAAGCGATGAAAGGCTTCAAAAACTGACGGAAGAGCTCTCTCTTCAGTTTTTTGACCGTCCATTTCTTCACCGGACATATATAAACAAGCGGCTTCGCACGACAGGGGGCCGCTATCTGCTCCATTCACATCATATAGAAGTGAACGGGAAATACTTCGAAGTGTACGGGGAAAAAGAGATTGTTGGCATCTTGAAGCACGAATTGTGCCATTATCATCTGCATTTGCTGGGCAAGGGCTATAAGCACGGAGACGATGATTTCAAGAAGCTTTTAAAACAAACGGGTTCACCTCGATATTGCCGGCCGCTTCCTGCTGCACCGGGCGGGCAAGTGAAGCGCCGTGTTCTTCTTTACCGTTGTACCGTATGCGGCAAAATGTATGAAAGACGGCGCCGCGTGAACGTGAAAAAGTATGCTTGCGGCATTTGCAGAGGAACCATAAGTGAAATGATGAAATAATAATATTGACAGATGCTGCTTCAATTGATATTTTAATTGAGCAGCTTTTTTTTGAAAAGGATCGTCTAAGAGAAAATACTTCAAAAAAATGTTGACTTCAATTTAGTAGATCGATTATAATACTAATTGTCGATCAGGTAAAATCATTATTCCGCAGTAGCTCAGTGGTAGAGCAATCGGCTGTTAACCGATCGGTCGCAAGTTCGAGTCTTGCCTGCGGAGCCATAATATCTGGGGAAGTACTCAAGAGGCTGAAGAGGCGCCCCTGCTAAGGGTGTAGGTCGGGTAACCGGCGCGAGGGTTCAAATCCCTCCTTCTCCGCCAGATTTATATTTTTATGTCGGCCCCTTGGTCAAGCGGTTAAGACACCGCCCTTTCACGGCGGTAACACGGGTTCGAATCCCGTAGGGGTCATTGCATTGTCGGGAAGCCGGCTTTACCGGTTTCCTTTCTTTATGCTCACTTTTTGGTCCGGTAGTTCAGTTGGTTAGAATGCCTGCCTGTCACGCAGGAGGTCGCGGGTTCGAGTCCCGTCCGGACCGCCATTCTTTAATGTGTTAATGGGCTATAGCCAAGCGGTAAGGCAACGGACTTTGACTCCGTCACGCGAAGGTTCGAATCCTTCTAGCCCAGCCATTTTTCGAGCCATTAGCTCAGTTGGTAGAGCATCTGACTTTTAATCAGAGGGTCGAAGGTTCGAGTCCTTCATGGCTCACCATTTTATTTTAAACAGAACGCTAAAAAGTGTTGACCAACTAAATTGGATCATGTATAATCTAATCTTGTTGGTAAATGAAATTGGTGCACGGAACGCTTACATGCGGTCGTGGCGGAATGGCAGACGCGCTAGGTTGAGGGCCTAGTGGGGGCAACCCCGTGGAGGTTCAAGTCCTCTCGGCCGCACCAATTATAAAGCGCCCGTAGCTCAATTGGATAGAGTACTTGACTACGAATCAAGCGGTTAGAGGTTCGAGTCCTCTCGGGCGCGCCACTATAATATATTAAACGATCCGGGAAGTAGCTCAGCTTGGTAGAGCACTTGGTTTGGGACCAAGGGGTCGCAGGTTCGAATCCTGTCTTCCCGACCATTTTATCTTAATCGATAAAACGAGTCATTATATGCGGGTGTAGTTTAATGGTAAAACCTCAGCCTTCCAAGCTGATGTCGTGGGTTCGATTCCCATCACCCGCTCCATTTACTGAATGATTGAACATTGAAAACTGAACAAAATCAATAAAAACGTCAACGTTTTAAGTTTTATCTTCTTATTGAAGTGCACCCCGCATTTTCAATAAGAAACAAATGAGCAAGTCAGCTTTCTTTTTGGAGAGTTTGATCCTGGCTCAGGACGAACGCTGGCGGCGTGCCT
>NZ_FTLX01000021.1 GCF_900156125.1 Domibacillus enclensis
AATACATTTGTTTTGAAGCCATCCGAGCGTACACCGTTGCTCGCGGCAAAATTGGTCGACTTGTTTAAAGAAGCCGGTCTTCCTGACGGCGTGCTGAATATTGTCAACGGTGCGCATGACGTCGTGAACGGCTTGCTGGAGCACCCGGACGTAAAAGCGATCTCCTTTGTCGGCTCGCAGCCGGTAGCCGAATATGTGTACAAAACCGGCGCCGCCAACTTGAAACGCGTGCAGGCGCTGGCTGGCGCGAAGAACCACTCGATTGTGCTGGCTGATGCGAATCTGGACCTGGCGGCGAAGGAAGTCACGGCAGCGGCATTCGGCTCAGCGGGCGAGCGCTGCATGGCCGCAGCGGTTGTGGCAGTAGAAGACCGCATCGCCGATGAATTTATCGCCAAGCTGAAAGAAGCCGCGGACAACATTAAAATCGGCAATGGCCTTGATGATGGCGTGTTCCTTGGCCCGATCATCCGCGAAGGAGCGAAAGAACGGACAATTGGCTACATTGAAGCCGGCATCGAGCAGGGCGCGACGCTTGTGCGCGATGGACGCGAGGACGCAGCGGCGAAAGGCAACGGCTATTTCCTTGGCGCGACCATTTTTGACCATGTAACAACCGAGATGAAAATCTGGCAGGATGAAATCTTCGCACCGGTCTTGTCGATTGTGCGTGTGAAGGATCTAGCAGAAGGCGTTCAAATAGCCAACGAATCCACCCTCGCGAACGGTGCTTGCCTGTATACAGACAGCGCAGCCGCTGTGCGTCAGTTCCGGGAAACGATTCATGCGGGCATGCTCGGCATCAATGTCGGCGTCCCAGCTCCAATGGCGTTCTTCCCATTCTCGGGCTACAAAAATTCATTTTACGGCGACCTGCATGCGAACGGAAAAGACGGCGTCGAATTTTACACACGCAAGAAAATGGTCACAGCACGCTACATGAAATAATTGGAGGGGGCTGTGCTCAACAGCCCTTCCTATCCAAACAGGAGGTACAAATATGAGCCACTTGCTTCAAAAGCCCGTCCAAACCGAATTATCCACAGGCGTGACCCTCGTACATAATGTCACAACGCAGCAGTCTCCGCTTGAGTACGTCGGATTTAAAGTCATCGACCTGGCGCCAGGTGCGACCTACACGGAGTCTCTTGAGAAAACCGAATGCTGCATCGTTGCGGTCACAGGAAAAATCAATGTAACCGAAGGAAGCGAATCGTTCAAACACCTCGGCACACGCGACAATGTGTTTGAAAAAGTGCCAACGGACAGTGTTTATGTGTCCAACAACAAAACCTTCACGGTCGAAGGAGAGACGAACGCCCGTGTGGCGCTTTGCTATTCGCCATCGGACAAGCAGCTGCCGACCGTGCTCATTCCGGCTGCGGAAGTCGGCGTGGAGCACCGCGGCATCTTGAGCAACAAGCGCATGGTGCACAACATTTTGCCGGATTCTGACCCGCGTGCCAACAGCCTGCTCGTTGTCGAGGTGTTCACGGAAAGCGGCAACTGGTCGAGCTACCCGCCGCACAAGCACGATCAGGACAACCTGCCGGACGAGTCGTTTTTAGAGGAAACGTATTACCACGAAATGAATCCGCCGCAAGGCTTTGTGTTCCAGCGTGTTTATACCGATGACCGGTCAATTGATGAAACGATGGCAGTGGAAAACGGCGATGTGGTGATCGTGCCAGCCGGCTACCATCCCGTGGGCGTGCCAGACGGCTACGAGTCGTACTATTTAAATGTGATGGCCGGCCCGACGCGCATCTGGAAGTTTCATAATGATCCAGACCATGAATGGATCTTATCCCGTCAACCATAAAAGGAGCGAATATACAGATGAATTATCCCTTTAACGAAAACAAAGAGCTGGACCTGATCGCGATCGGGCGTGCCTGCATCGACTTAAATGCAAACGAATATAACCAGCCGATGGAAGAAACGATGACGTTTACGAAATACGTCGGCGGCTCGCCGGCCAATGTGGCCATCGGCAGCGCCAAGCTTGGACTGAACGTTGGCTTTATCGGAAAATTAGCCGACGATCAGCATGGAAGGTTCATTGAAAAATACATGCGCGGAGTCGGCGTCGATACATCAAACATGGTGACAGACAAAGAGGGCCACAAAACAGGCCTGGCGTTCACGGAAATTTTAAGCCCGGACGAGTGCAGCATCCTCATGTACCGGGATGATGTAGCGGATCTCTATCTTGAGCCATCTGAAGTGAGCGAAGACTACATCCAGCAAGCGAAAATCCTGCTGGTGTCCGGCACGGCACTGGCGAAAAGTCCGTCCCGCGAAGCGGTGCTGAAATCGGTCAGCCTCGCGAAAAAGCACGGCGTGAAAATTGTCTTTGAACTGGACTACCGCCCGTACACATGGACGTCGCCGGACGAAACAGCGGTGTATTACATGCTGGTCGCTGAGCAGTCGGATATCGTCATCGGCACGCGGGATGAGTTTGACGTAATGGAAAACGTAAAAGACGGCGACAACAACGAAACAATCAAAAACTTATTTACCCATTCAGCTGATCTTGTCGTCATCAAGCACGGGGTAGAAGGATCCTACGCGTACGCCAAAACAGGCGAGACCTTCCGCGCGCACGCCTACAAAACAAACGTCTTGAAAACATTCGGCGCCGGTGATTCCTACGCTTCCGCGTTCCTGTATGCCCTGGTCAGCGGCAAGGATATTGAAACGGCACTGAAATATGGAAGCGCCTCCGCGTCCATCGTGGTCAGCAAGCACAGCTCATCGGATGCCATGCCGGTGGCGGCGGAGATTGAACAGCTGATCGGGCAAGGCGAATACGTAAAGATAGAAGGGTGATACGAGTGGCGACGATCAAATTAACAACCTCACAAGCACTATTGAAATTCTTGAATCAGCAATACATCCACGTCGACGGCGAAGAAACGCCATTTGTGGAAGGCATGTTTAACATTTTCGGGCACGGCAACGTGCTGGGCATCGGCCAGGCGCTCGAGCAGGACCCGGGCCACTTAAAGGTGTACCAGGGCAAAAACGAGCAGGGGATGGCCCATGCGGCAATCGCCTTCAGCCGTGAAAAGCTGCGCCGCAAAATCTATGCGGTGACGACATCGGCGGGCCCAGGCTCGGCTAACTTGATCGCCGCCGCGGGCACCGCACTGGCGAATAACATCCCGGTGCTCCTGCTTCCGGCGGATACGTTCGCCACGCGCCAGCCGGATCCGGTGCTGCAGCAGCTCGAGCACGAACACAGCACAGCGGTCACCACGAATGAAGCGTTTATGGCGGTTTCCCGCTACTGGGACCGGGTGACGCGTCCGGAACAAATCATGTCAGCCCTCATCCGTGCCTTTGAAGTGATGACGGATCCGTCGAAAGCCGGCCCGGCGACCATCTGCATTGCGCAGGATGTCGAAGGAGAAGCGTTTGACTACCCGTTGTCATTCTTCGAGAAACGTGTTCACTACCTCGATCGCAAGCCGGCGGTGGACCGTGAGCTGCAGGGCGCAGCGGAGCGCATCAAGGCAAGCAAAAAGCCAATGATCATTGTCGGCGGCGGTGCCCGCTATTC
>NZ_FTLX01000024.1 GCF_900156125.1 Domibacillus enclensis
ATTGATTAAGTCCTCGATCGATTAGTATTCGTCAGCTCCATGCGTCGCCGCACTTCCACCCCGAACCTATCTACCTCGTCTTCTTCAAGGGATCTTACTTACTTGCGTAATGGGAAATCTCATCTTGAGGGGGGCTTCATGCTTAGATGCTTTCAGCACTTATCCCGTCCATACGTAGCTACCCAGCGATGCCTCTGGCGAGACAGCTGGTACACCAGCGGTATGTCCATCCCGGTCCTCTCGTACTAAGGACAGCTCCTCTCAAATTTCCTGCGCCCGCGACGGATAGGGACCGAACTGTCTCACGACGTTCTGAACCCAGCTCGCGTACCGCTTTAATGGGCGAACAGCCCAACCCTTGGGACCGACTACAGCCCCAGGATGCGATGAGCCGACATCGAGGTGCCAAACCTCCCCGTCGATGTGGACTCTTGGGGGAGATAAGCCTGTTATCCCCGGGGTAGCTTTTATCCGTTGAGCGATGGCCCTTCCATGCGGAACCACCGGATCACTAAGCCCGACTTTCGTCCCTGCTCGACTTGTAGGTCTCGCAGTCAAGCTCCCTTGTGCCTTTACACTCTGCGAATGATTTCCAACCATTCTGAGGGAACCTTTGGGCGCCTCCGTTACATTTTAGGAGGCGACCGCCCCAGTCAAACTGCCCGCCTGACACTGTCTCCCACCCGGATCACGGGTGCGGGTTAGAATTTCAACACAGTCAGGGCAGTATCCCACCAGCGCCTCCACCGAAGCTGGCGCTCCGGCTTCCAAGGCTCCTGCCTATCCTGTGCAGACTGTGCCAAAATTCAATATCAGGCTGCAGTAAAGCTCCACGGGGTCTTTCCGTCCTGTCGCGGGTAACCTGCATCTTCACAGGTACTATAATTTCACCGAGTCTCTCGTTGAGACAGTGCCCAGATCGTTGCGCCTTTCGTGCGGGTCGGAACTTACCCGACAAGGAATTTCGCTACCTTAGGACCGTTATAGTTACGGCCGCCGTTTACTGGGGCTTCAATTCAGACCTTCGCCTTGCGGCTGAGCCCTCCTCTTAACCTTCCAGCACCGGGCAGGCGTCAGCCCCTATACGTCGCCTTGCGGCTTTGCAGAGACCTGTGTTTTTGCTAAACAGTCGCCTGGGCCTATTCACTGCGGCTCTCTCGGGCTTGCACCCTACCAGAGCACCCCTTCTCCCGAAGTTACGGGGTCATTTTGCCGAGTTCCTTAACGAGAGTTCACTCGCTCACCTTAGGATTCTCTCCTCGCCTACCTGTGTCGGTTTGCGGTACGGGCACCTTGCATCTCGCTAGAGGCTTTTCTTGGCAGTGTGGAATCGAAGACTTCGGTACT
>NZ_FTLX01000012.1 GCF_900156125.1 Domibacillus enclensis
CCGCCATTTTTATATGGCTCAGTAGCTCAGTTGGTAGAGCAAAGGACTGAAAATCCTTGTGTCGGCGGTTCGATTCCGTCCTGAGCCACCATTTTTTGATGGCGGCTATGGCGAAGTGGTTAACGCATCGGATTGTGGCTCCGACACTCGTGGGTTCGATTCCCATTAGTCGCCCCATCTGATTAAATACATAAATTAATGCGGGTGTAGTTTAATGGTAAAACCTCAGCCTTCCAAGCTGATGTCGTGGGTTCGATTCCCATCACCCGCTCCATTATCCATACAGCTTTGGGCCTGTAGCTCAGCTGGTTAGAGCGCACGCCTGATAAGCGTGAGGTCGATGGTTCGAGTCCATTCAGGCCCATTTTCAACTATTCCGCAGTAGCTCAGTGGTAGAGCAATCGGCTGTTAACCGATCGGTCGCAAGTTCGAGTCTTGCCTGCGGAGCCATATGGGGAAGTACTCAAGAGGCTGAAGAGGCGCCCCTGCTAAGGGTGTAGGTCGGGTAACCGGCGCGAGGGTTCAAATCCCTCCTTCTCCGCCATTCGGCCCCTTGGTCAAGCGGTTAAGACACCGCCCTTTCACGGCGGTAACACGGGTTCGAATCCCGTAGGGGTCATTTTCAAAAGGAAACACCAGGAAGTTAAATTTAACTTCCTGGTGTTTTTTTGTTGGAGAATTTACAAATAATACATTGTTATTTTTTATTAAATAAGGGAAGATAATAATTAATAAATGTTAAAAAGAAAGAAGGAAAATCAGCAATTTTAAAGAATAGTAACAATATTGATTAAATACGGATTTATCCGCATTTTCCTCATTTCCACTTCACCAAGAATACATAAATAAAGGGTGTGGGCCATGTCATCAGAAACGAGTTATCCAAGCGAATTCGATCTCCACTTATTTCATGAAGGAAATCTTTTCAAAGCGTACAAGCTCTTTGGCGCACATATCCAAAATGGCAAAACGTCATTTGGGCTATGGGCACCGAATGCAAGAAAGGTACGTGTAATCGGCAGTTTTAATGACTGGGATGGATCTGCCTTTGAGATGAAGCGTGTTTCCAAAGAAGGGGTATGGTTTTTGGAAGTTGAGCACGATTTAGAAGGCTCTCTTTACAAATACGAAATTATTGCTGAAAGCGGCAGAGTCATTCATAAAACAGATCCATTTGCTTTTATGACTGAACTCCGTCCTCATACAGCCGGTGTAATCAACTCATTGAATGATTACGAATGGCGGGATGAGAACTGGTTTAACAGTCAGCAGCCTTCTCACATTTATGAAGAGCCGCTCGCTATTTATGAAATGCACCTGGGCACATGGAAACGAAAAGGTCCGGATGAAAACGACTTGTATTCTTACCGCGAACTGGCTGATATGCTGATCCCGCATGTAAAGGAGCAGGGATTTACTCATATTGAAGTCATGCCGGTAACGGAGCACCCATTTGACCGGTCGTGGGGATATCAAAGCACAGGCTATTTTGCTGCGACGAGACGATATGGAGAACCAAAGGATTTTATGTATTTTGTAGATGAATGCCATCGTGCAGGTTTAGGTGTCATCATGGACTGGGTGCCAGGCCATTTCTGCAAGGATGCTCACGGTCTCCACAATTTTGACGGCAATTTCAGCTACGAATACGAAAACAGCTGGGATCGTGAAAATTACGTATGGGGCACGGCCAATTTTGATTTAAGCAAAACGGAAGTACATAGCTTTTTAATATCCAATGCTCTTTTTTGGATGGATCATTATCATATAGACGGTTTTCGGGTCGATGCGGTATCGAATATTTTTTACTGGCCGAACCGGGATGGATTAGAAGCAAACCTTCATGGTGCAGCTTTTCTTCAAAAACTGAATAAAGCCGTTTTTGCGTTTAAGCCGGAAGCTCTTATGATCGCGGAGGATTCCAGCGACTGGCCGCAGGTTACTGCACCGGTACATCAAGGGGGCATCGGGTTTAATTACAAATGGAATATGGGCTGGATGAATGATGTGCTCAAATACATGGAAACCCACTGGACTGAACGGCCCGGTCAGCATCATTTAATGACATTCTCCCTTATGTACACGTATGCTGAAAATTACATTCTGCCTTTTTCTCATGATGAGGTTGTACATGGCAAGCGATCCCTGCTGGATAAAATGCCAGGAGATTACTGGCAAAAATTCGCACAGCTGCGCTTACTGCTCATGTTTATGATGGGCCATCCTGGCAAAAAGCTTCTGTTTATGGGAACAGAGCTTGCCCCGTTTTCCGAATGGAAAGATCTTGAGGAAATAGATTGGCATTTAATGGATTATGATATGCACAGGAGTTTTAATGCGTATTTCACAACACTGATGCATTTTTATAAAAAAGAGCCCGCACTGTATGAGCTGGATCACAGCCCGGAAGGCTTTGAATGGATTGACGTGCATAATCAGGAACAAAGTGTATTATCGTTTATGCGAAAGGATAAAGACGGAAATTCACTTGTCATTGTGTGTAATTTCGGTGATTACGGGTACAGTGAATATAAAGTAGGTGTACCGGAAGAAGGACTGTACGAAGAGGTTTTAAACAGTGACAGTGCTTCGTTCGGAGGCTCGAATCGTGTTAATACAGGCGCCATTCAAACGGTCTCGGATTCGTTTCATGGACAGCCTGCTTTTGTTGAAGTGAATATACCGCCATTTGGCGCAACGTACTTGCGTCATGTAAAAGAAAAAGGGAGGAACTAACATGGCAAAACAAAAATGTGTAGCAATGCTTCTGGCTGGAGGCAAAGGAAGCCGTTTAAAAGAACTGACGGAGAGCCTTGCAAAACCAGCAGTGCCATTCGGTGGAAAATACCGTATTATTGATTTCCCGCTTTCCAATTGTGCAAATTCAGGAATTCATACAGTCGGCGTGCTGACGCAGTACCAGCCGCTCGTTTTAAATTCTTATATCGGCATTGGAAGCGCCTGGGATCTTGACCGTAAAAACGGCGGTGTAACCGTACTTCCTCCTTACAGTGAATCATCTGAAGTAAAGTGGTATTCTGGTACAGCGAGTGCGATCTACCAGAATTTAAATTATATTAAGCAGTATGATCCTGAATACGTACTGATCCTTTCAGGGGATCATATTTATAAAATGAATTACGATACGATGCTTGATTATCATATAGACAAACAGGCGGATGTGACAATCTCTGTTATTGAAGTGCCGTGGGATGAAGCAAGCCGCTTTGGCATTATGAATACAGATGAGGAGTACAACGTCACGCGGTTTGACGAAAAACCGGAAAAGCCGGAGAGCAATTTAGCGTCAATGGGCATTTACATTTTTAAATGGTCTGTTCTTCGTAAATATTTGGAAATGGACGAAAGCAATCCGGATTCATCAAATGATTTCGGTAAAGACGTTATTCCAGCCATGCTGGCGGATGAACTAAAGCTGATCGCTTATCCGTTTAAAGGATACTGGAAAGACGTGGGGACGGTCAAAAGCTTGTGGGAGGCCAATATGGATCTGCTCGATAATGATCAGGATTTAAATTTGTTCGAGCATTCATGGCGCATTTATTCTGTAAACCCAAATCAGCCGCCTCAAATTATTGGAACGGAAGCAAAAATAAAGCATTCTCTTGTGAACGAGGGCTGTGTGATCGATGGAGAAATTGAACAATCGGTTATGTTCCAGGGAGTAGAAGTCGAAGCGGCAGCCGTCGTGAAAGAGTGTGTTGTAATGCCAAACGCACGGATCGGAAAAGGCTCTTACATTGAACGGGCTATTGTCATGAATGAGCTGGAAGTGCCTGAGAACACGATTATTCATAATCACAGCGATGACATTTTACTTATCACAGAAGAATATTTAGCCGAGCATGAAAGAAGACAATCGAGAGTGGAGGAAGCCTGATGAAAAAATCAATGCTTGGTGTTATAGATGCGACAATGCTTCCTGGAGAAATGGCTGAGCTTGCAGGGCACCGTTCTCCAGCGGCTATTCCTTTTGCAGGCCGTTATCGGCTAATTGATTTTGTATTATCAAATATGGTGAATTCCGGCATTCAAAGTGTGGCGATTTTTCCACGCTCTCCGTACCGCTCTTTAATGGATCATTTAGGTTCAGGGAAAGATTGGGACTTAAACCGAAAGCGCGATGGGTTGTTTTTCTTTCCAGCTCCAGCGAAAGAAGGGCAGTTCAGCCGCTTGGCAGAGCATCTGGATTACTTTAACCGGAGCGATCAAAAATACGTCATCGTTTCGAATTGTACGACAGTAGCCAATATGGACTTTGGACCGACGCTTGACCGTTTTATTAAACAAGACTGTGACCTTTTAGAAGTCACACATAACGGAGAGCCGGCAAATATTTACCTCCTCTCTCTTGAGCTGCTCCTAACGCTCATTGAAAATCGTCATGAAACCGGCTACCAATCCGTCCAAAGTGTGTTTGAAGACCAATCCTCGTCTTTGAAAAAGTGCCAGTATGAATTCGAAGGTTTCTTAAAGCGCATCAAATCAGTGAGCGACTATTATCAGACGAGCATGGAGCTTCTTCAAAAGGATAAATGGAGTGAGCTGTTCAACGAATTCCAGCCAATTTATACAAAGGTCAAGGATGAGCCGCCGACCAATTATCTTGAAGGGTCTCATGTAACAAACGCTATGATCGCCAACGGCTGCATCATCGAAGGAGAAGTCAACCACAGTATCGTTTTTCGGGCGGTGACGATTGGCAAGGAGTCGTCGGTGAAAAACAGTATTATTATGCAGAAATCCAAAATCGGCTCCAACTGTACATTAGAGCATGTTATTTTAGATAAAGATGTGTCAGTGGAGGATGGAACAGTGCTGAGAGGCACAGCTGAAAAGCCGCTGGTCGTTAAGAAAGGCTCGATCGAAAGTGCGGTGGCAAGCTCGTGAAGGTGTTATTTGCAGTTTCAGAGTGCGTACCGTTTGTGAAATCAGGGGGGCTTGCAGATGTTGCAGGCGCCCTGCCGAAGGAACTGGCAAAAATGGGTGTGGATGTACGCGTGATCATGCCAAAATATGGCCTGATCCCGGAAAAATATGAAAAAGAAATGAAGCAGGTAGCTGTTTTTACAGTACCGGTCGGATGGCGGAATCAGTATTGTGCTGTATTTGAACTCGTTCAAGACGGTGTCACCTATTATTTTGTTGATAACCTTTACTATTTTAGAAGAGACAGCTTGTATGGCCACTATGATGACGGAGAGCGTTTTGCTTATTTTACGAGAGCTGTTCTTGATTCATTTGCCCATCTGGACTTTTATCCGAATATTCTGCACTGCCATGATTGGCATACAGCCATGATGCCATTTATGCTCAAGGTTGAGCATCAGCACCGTCCGGGATACGAAAAAATCCGTTCCATTTTCACTATTCATAATTTGATGTTCCAAGGAATTTTCCCGGCACAGGCAGTTACAGACTTATTGAATTTACATAGTCAGCATTACCAAACAGGCCAGCTTGAATTCAACGGAAATACGAACTTCATGAAAGGAGCCCTCGTTGCTTCGGACGAAATTACCACGGTCAGCCCGACTTACCGGGATGAAATATTAAATCCTTACTTCGGTGAACAGCTGGAGGGTGTTCTTCAAGAGCGGCAGGGTGATTTAACGGGCATCTTAAATGGGCTGGATTACTCGGTTTACAGCCCGGAAAACAATGAATCGGTCATTCCGTATACGGCAGATGATCTCTCTGGAAAAGCGGAAAACAAAAAACGGCTGCAGGAATTTTTCCACTTGCCGGTAAGAGACGATGTGCCTGTTATCGGGCTGGTGTCGCGGCTGACCAAACAAAAAGGCCTGGATCTCGTGCGTCACGTTTTTCACGAAATGGTTCAAGAAGACGTGCAGTTTGTTTTACTTGGCAGCGGGGAAGCGGAATTTGAACATTTCTTCCGTGAAATGGAATGGGTGTATCCTGAAAAAGTCCGATCCTATATTGGGTTTAATGAATCTCTTGCACACCAGATTTATGCAGGCTCGGATTTGTTTTTAATGCCTTCACAGTTCGAACCGTGCGGCCTCGGCCAGCTGATTGCGATGAAATACGGCTCGCTTCCGCTCGTCCGGGAAACAGGCGGCTTGAATGATACCGTCCATTCGTACAATGAAGCGGACAAAACAGGAAATGGCTTTTCTTTCAGTCATTTTAATGCACACGATATGCTGAATACGTATCGAAGAGCGCTCCGCTTTTACACAGAAGAGCCTGAAACGTGGCTGGAAATTGTCCAGAACGCCATGCGCGAAGATTACAGCTGGACACAATCAGCGACAGAATACTTGAGATTATACGAGGAAGTTTCCACTAGGAGGGAAAGCCATGTTTTCTGATAAAAAAGCGTTTCAGGAATCCTTTAAAAAACGGCTGGAGCAGTCTTACAGCATCAGCTTCCAGGATTCCACACGCGCTCAGCAATTTGTGACACTCAGTAACATGGTTCGGGAGCATATTAGCAGTGAATGGATTGAAACGAATGAGCGCTACCGCAAAGGGAATAAACAAGTATATTATTTATCCATTGAATTTCTCCTCGGCCGGCTGCTCGGGCAAAATCTTATTAATCTAGGACTTTATGAAACGATTGACGAGTGGATGAAGGAATTGAACATTCCGCTTGATGAGCTGGAGGAAATTGAGCCGGATGCTGCACTCGGAAACGGCGGGCTCGGCCGACTGGCTGCTTGCTTCCTGGATTCACTTGCTTCCTTGAATTTACCCGGCCACGGCTGCGGCATCCGCTATAAGCATGGCTTATTTGAACAAAAAATGGTCGATGGCTTTCAAATGGAGCTTCCAGAAAACTGGCTGAGCTACGGCTACGTATGGGAAGTGAGAAAATCTGACTTATCGGTAGATGTGCCGTTCTGGGGCAGCGTTGATGTCATTGAACGTGAGGAAGGAACAAAATTCCGTCACGTGGATGCAGAATATGTTCGGGCTGTTCCGCATGATATGCCGGTCGTCGGGTATGGCGGCGAAACAATCAATACCCTTCGTTTATGGAGTGCTGAAATGTCGACAATGACGCCTATGCATGATGTATTGAAATACAAACGTGAAACAGAAGCCATTTCGGAGTTTTTATATCCGGATGATTCAAACGATGATGGAAAGATTTTACGCTTAAAGCAGCAGTACTTTCTTGTATCTGCCAGCATTCGCTCGATTTTGCGCCGCTACCTGTCAAACGGAGGGCAATTAAAGGATTTGCATGAGCATGTGGCGATTCACATTAATGATACGCATCCGGTACTGGCGATTCCAGAGCTAATGCGCCTGCTTCTTGACGAATATCAGCTTTCATGGGACGAAGCATGGTTTATTACGGAAAGAACGTTTGCTTACACGAACCATACAACGCTTTCCGAAGCACTTGAAAGATGGCCGATTCGTATTTTCAAGCCGCTTCTTCCGCGTATTTTTATGATTGTAGAGGAAATTAACGAACGGTTTTGCAAAAGCCTGTGGGAAGAGTATCCGGGTGACTGGGACCGAATCGAAAAAATGGCCATTGTTGCAAATGGAGAAGTTCGCATGGCTCACCTTGCCATTGCAGGAAGCCATAGTGTAAATGGAGTGGCCTGGCTGCACACCGAAATATTAAAAAATCGTGAAATGAATGATTTTTACCAGTTCCAGCCGAAGAAATTTAACAACAAAACAAATGGCATAACGCATCGCCGCTGGCTGTTAAAGGCGAACCCGGAGCTAACCGCTCTTTTAACAGACACGATAGGGGATGGCTTTCATAAGGATGCAGCGGAATTATCCAAGCTTGCTCCATATGCAAACGATTCCGCGTTTCTTGAAAAGCTCTGGGATGTAAAAACAAAGCGAAAAGAAATTTTGGCGAAGCGGATTTTTGACCAAAATGGCATCAAAGTGGACCCTTCCTCGATTTTTGATGTGCAGGTTAAGAGGCTCCATGCGTATAAACGGCAGCTGCTGAATGTGCTGCACATATTGGCTCTTTACAACAAAATTAAAGCTGATTCATCTTATGAAATTGCACCACGAACGTTCATTTTTGGTGCAAAGGCGTCACCGGGTTATTTTTACGCAAAAAGAATCATTAAGTTGATTCATTCTGTCGCCGATCTTGTCAACAATGATCCAGCAACTAAAGGAATTTTGACAGTTGTCTTTATGGAGAATTACCGCGTATCTCTGGCGGAAGATATTATCCCGGCAGCAGACATCAGTGAGCAAATTTCGACCGCCAGCAAAGAAGCGTCAGGAACAGGCAATATGAAGTTCATGATGAACGGGGCTATTACAATGGGCACACTGGACGGCGCTAATGTCGAAATATTAGAGCAAACCGGACCAGATAACATCTTCATCTTCGGCTTAAAAGCGGAGGAAGTAATGGCATATGACAAAGAGGGCGGCTACCGTTCGATGGATTATTATCACCATGATCCGCTTATCCGCCGCACGCTTGATCAGCTGGTCGACGGTACACTTGACGACAAAGGGCTGTTTGGGATCATATACGATTCTCTTTTAGGTGAAAATGACCAATATTTCGTGTTAAAGGATTTTGAGTCCTACCGTAAAGCGCAGGAAACAGCCGGGCGCATTTATGCAGAAGATCCCGAGAGCTGGCGCAAAATGATGGTTCATAACATAAGCGGCTCTGGCATCTTCTCCAGTGACCGGACGATTAAGGAATACGCAACGGACATTTGGAACATTTAAGAAACAATCCAGCGGCCATTAGGTCGCTGGATTTTCGTCGTCCTCTTCTTCTTTGTACAGCTCATTGTAATTATCTTTGTCTTCGCTGAAATCTGACGGGGTTTCTGACGTGCCATAATTGGCTGCGTCGCTAAAGCTGTCAATTCCATCGTCAGGATGGGGAACACGGTCTTCTGGGACACGGCCCGTTTCTAACGACTGCTCCGGAGAGTGATCGACTGCATACAGCGTTGTCGGGACGGCTTGAAGGCGTTCGAATGGAATCTCTTCTCCGCTTTCTTTACAAATGCCGTATGTACCGTCCTTCATTGCGGCTAGAGCAGCGTCAATCTTTTCAAGCTCTTCTTTCCCATGTTCATCGAGGGCCATGTCGCGTTCACGCTCATACAGCTCCGTTCCCGTATCAGCCGGGTGATTATCGTAAGAAGACAATTCGCCTTCATTCGGGTTTTCTTCCTCCTCTTCCAACCGGCCGGTTAGCTGCTGCTTTTGAAGCAATAGTTCTTTTTTTAGTTCACTTAATTGCTCTTTCGTTAACATAAGCTGTCTCATCCTTTCATCTATTCTATAGGTATAACCGTTTTTGAACAGAAAAAAACCCGATGGTGAAATCGGGTTAAAAAAGAAAGCTGATTAGGACGCCTATGGATAAAAGAAAACCGTAGAATGTATTGGTTTGCGCCGTTGCTTTCATCGCCGGCATCATTTGAATCGGACTCGTTTTTCCTTTAAAGCCTTTAATCGCTTTAATGGCTTTTAGAATGCTGAAGAAGGACAGGAACAGCCAGAGTGAGCCGGCATCGGTAAAGAGGAGCACAGCTACCCATGCATAAGCAATGACAAATGAAGCAGCGAGCACCAGAACAGCACGCTCGTGCCCAATTAAAATAGCCAGCGTTTTTCGGCCGGATTCTTTATCGCCGATACGGTCCCGAATGTTATTAGCCAGGTTAATTCCACCGACAAGCAAGATAATCGGGACGGAAAAAAGGAAGACCGTCCATGACAAAAAGCCGGTTTGAATAAAAAAGGAAATGTAAATAATGACGCCGCCCATAAAAAATCCGGAAGCGGCTTCTCCGAAAGGTGTATAGGCAATGGGCAGCGGTCCGCCAGTGTACAGGTAGCCGACAGCCATGCACACAAGCCCAACGAGCCCGATCCACCAGGAGGAAACAGCGCAAATATATAATCCAAGCAAAAGAGCGATCCCGAAAAAAGCAAACGCCATATTTAAGACGGTCTTCGGCTTCACACCGTTTCGGACAATGGCACCGCCGATCCCGATGGATTTTTCCGTATCCAGGCCGCGCTTAAAATCAAAGTATTCGTTAAACATGTTTGTAGCAGCCTGGATGAGCAATGAAGCGATCATCATGGCAGAAAACAACGGAACATCTAAATCTGTATACTGGGCAGCAAGGACAGTGCCAAGGAAAACAGGCACGAAGGCAGCAGTCAAAGTGTGTGGCCGCATAAGCTGCCACCATATTTGAAAGCCGCTGTCTGCTGAAGGGGTTTGGTTCATTTTCTTCTCTCCCAATCATCATTGTGAACAATTAAACAAATGTCCTTTCACAAGTGTAGAAAACGGAACCAAAAGTGTCAATCATTTTTCATATTTATCCCTTCCACGATTGTTTTCGGAAAAGTCGAACATTGCCACTCATAAATGAAAATGTGATATAAGTGGTATATAATAAAGAGAAATGATAAAAAAGCGCGGTTTTTGCCGCAACCTCTTCGTATAGACTCAACAAGAAGGTACGAAGAAGTTTGACCCGTTTGAGGTCGGCACAATGGAGGGATTTCATTGGCTATGATAAAGGGGCACCCGCTCAAAGGGGCCTTTGTTGATTTTATAAAGGAACAAAAAGGATCGGCTTTGTTCAGCTATGTGGAAAAGGTTGAAGAAGGCGATCCGATCCGTTTTTACGAAAACGGAAAGGAATGGTATAAGGGAGAGCGGTTTTACTTTAAAGACCGTGATGCCGAGCGTATTTTTGCGGGACTCGGAAGTGTTAGCACGATTCAAAGTGCGAAGGACAACCGTTTTGAGGACATTGAGGCGCAGTGGGATCAGTTAATGAGCCAGGCTTCGGTTCATAATCCTTACGATATTTATGGAACGGGTCCTGTGGCATTTGGCGGCTTTTCCTTTGATCCCCTGCAATCTCAGGGAGAAGAATGGTCCCGGTTTGCATCGTCTTTTTTTTATGTGCCGGAAATGATGATGACGGTGTATAACGGTGACACATACATTACCGTGAATATGATCTGTGAAGAACAGGATTCCGAGCTCCTATTTGACCGGATCGAGAAACGCAAGCAGACGATCTTGTCACACATGCAGCACCCATCTGAAAAAGAATCCGTTTTGATGGAGCTCCGGACCGGGGATACATGTGCCTGGAAACAATCGGTCCAAAGTGCAGTGGATGAAATCGAACGTGATGACGAATTGAAAAAAGTTGTTCTGGCACGAAAAGTCACCGCCGTGTTTGATGGAACGGTTCCTTCAGACCGTGTGCTCCGGCGCCTGGATGAAGGCCAGCCGGACAGCTTTGTGTTTGCAATTGAAGCGATGGACAGCTGCTTTTTAGGCGCTTCACCGGAACGGCTTGTGAAAAAGCGGGCGCAAACGGTGCTAACCACCTGTCTGGCAGGGTCTACTGCTCGAGGCGCAACGGCGGAAGAGGATACGGAGCTTGCGGACGCTTTGCTGAATGACGGGAAAAACCGCATTGAGCATGATTACGTTGTACAGATGATCCGGCATGAAATGCAAAAAATGTGTCATCGCGTAACCGTTCCGAAAGAACCTGTTGTAATGAAGGTTCGGGATATTCAGCATCTGTATACCCCGGTGATCGGCGAAGCAGCGGAAGAGGATTCAATTTTGCGCTTTGTTCAAACGCTTCACCCCACTCCTGCATTAGGAGGGCTTCCTGGCGAAAAAGCGCTTCGTGTTATTCGGGAGCTTGAAGGGATGGATCGAGGGTTTTACGCAGCGCCTGTCGGCTGGATGGACTACCGGAAAAACGGCGAATTTGCTGTAGCGATCCGCTCCGGCCTGGTTGTTCAAAACGAAGCTTTTCTATACGCTGGCTGCGGGGTCGTACGGGATTCCAATCCGGAAACGGAGCTCGAAGAAACAAATATGAAGCTGCGGCCGATGCTGCGGGCAATAGGAGGCGGCAATGAGTAGCCATCAGGACAATATGACGCACTATAACGCACATTTCATTGACAGCCTCGTCCGCTCCGGAGTGGAAAATGCGGTGATCAGTCCAGGATCACGCTCCACTCCAATGGCGCTGTTAATGGAGGAGCATCCTCGTTTGAACACATTTATTCAAGTGGATGAGCGGTCGGCTGGCTTTTTTGCACTGGGCCTGGCCAAAGCGACGCAAAAGCCGGTAGCGCTTTTATGTACATCCGGGACAGCCGCTGCCAATTATATGCCGGCGGTGGCGGAGGCGAAAATCTCGCGGGTGCCGCTCATCGTTCTCACATCTGACAGGCCGCATGAGCTGCGGGATGTCGGCGCGCCTCAAACGATCGATCAGCTGCATTTATATGGGCATACCGCGAAATGGTTTGCTGAAATGGCGCTGCCGGAAGCAACGGAAACCGCTTTGCAGTATGTCCGGACACAAGGTGCGCGTGCCGTGTTTGAATCCGTTGCTGCGCCTTCAGGGCCTGTGCATTTAAACTTTCCATACCGGGAGCCTCTTTTGCCTGATTATGATGGGATTTACGAACGAATCCGTATTCCTGCACCCGTCCGGCTCATTTCGGGGAAAAAAGTGCCGGATGCGATTATGATGGAGGATGTAGCGAATGAGATCCAAGTTGAAAAAGGTCTGATCATCGCAGGGGAAATCGTTCATTCGGGCGTTGCTGCCGCGATTGTTTCGCTTTCCGAAAAAACAGGCTGGCCTATCGTAGCGGACCCCTTATCCCAACTGCGTTCACATCATGAAGCAATTGACAGCTATGATGCATTTCTTCGGGATGATGAGGTGAAGGATGCGTTAAAACCGGAAGCCATTGTCCGATTTGGTGCGCTTCCAGTATCCAAGTCTTTGATGCTGTTTATGAAGCGCCATCAGGATATCCCTCATATTGTCGTTGATTCAGACGGGGGCTGGCGCGATCCAGCTCACCTTGCGACGTGTATGGTGAGCACAGATGAAGCCGTTTTTTGCCGTGAAATGGCTGAACGGCTGGAGGCGCAATCCGAGTCATGGAACCGGCTGTGGCAGTCTGTCAATAAAGCAGCCCGCGCAGAAATGAAAAGGGCAAACGGCATGGACGAAGCCGCTCTTTTCCGGCGCTTTTTAGCTGCTGTGCCGGAGGGCTCTTCTATTTTCACCGGTAACAGCATGCCGATTCGCGATCTCGACTCGTTTTTATTCGCCGGGGAGCAAACCGTTCGTTTACATGGGAACCGGGGAGCAAACGGAATCGATGGTCTTGTTTCCACTGCGCTCGGCATCGCAGCCAGCGGCGAAAAGGTGTATGCTGTAATGGGAGACCTGTCGTTTTTTCACGATGTGAATGGGCTTCTAGCAGCGAAAATGAATGGCTTGTCGATGACCATTTTGATTATGAACAATGATGGGGGCGGCATTTTTTCTTATTTGCCCCAATCTGGTGAACAAAAGCACTTTGAGCGGCTGTTCGGCACGCCTTCTGGCTTGAAGTTCAACCATGCTGCCGCTCTTTACGGCTGTCATTACGTTCCGGTCACAAGCGCTGCCCAGCTTGAAAAAGAGCTGGCGGAGCAAAGAGACGGTGTAGTGATTTTAGAAGCGTTTACAGATCGTGCTCAAAATACAGCCATTCACCGTCAATTATGGCAGCAGGCAATGGAAGCAGCTAAAAAGGCATTACCATGAAGTTCTTTTATGAGATCCAGGGGGCCGGAGAGCCGGTTCTGCTGCTGCACGGATTCACAGGAAGCGCGCAAACCTGGAAGGAGCTGACACCGCTTCTGCCGTTCCAGCTGGTGCTGCCGGACCTTGCCGGACACGGACGGACGCAGCGGCCGGCCGACCGCCTGGAGGCAGAAGCGGTGCATTTGAAGAAAATGATGGCGAAAGCCGGTTATGATTCCTTTCATCTGATCGGCTATTCAATGGGTGGCAGGCTTGCCCTGTCCCTTGCTCTTCTTTATCCCGATCAGATAAAATCGTTGATCCTTGAGAGCGCTTCACCCGGACTAAGGACTGATGCTGAGCGCAAGGAAAGGGTCAAAGCAGATGAACAGCTGGCACAGCGGATTGAAAATGAAGGGATTCCGTCCTTTGTCGACTACTGGGAGTCGATTCCGATGTTTCATACACAGCAGGCATTGCCGTTCTCCGATCGACAGAAAATAAGACGGGAGCGGCTCAGCCACCGGGAACAAGGACTTGCTTCCTCGCTTCGGTTTATGGGAACCGGTGCCCAGCCTTCTTACTGGAACCGGCTTGATGAGCTTCGTATGCGGGTGTTGATCCTAACAGGGACAGAGGATGAAAAATTCACCTCCATCGCCCGGAAAATGAAGGAGCGCATCCCGATGAGTGAATGGATCGAATTTCAAGGAGCAGGCCATGCAATTCATGTGGAGCAGCGCGAAAAATTTGGTACAATAGTAAAGACGTTTTTGTTGAATCAAAAAGGAGGAAATGCAAATGGCATTTAATTGGGTAACAGAGCGCGAATATGAAGATATTAAATATGAAACGTATAACGGTATTGCAAAGGTCACGATCAACCGTCCGGAAGTACATAACGCATTCCGTCCGAAGACCGTCACGGAAATGATCGATGCATTTGCTCGTGCACGAGACGATTCAAGCGTTGGTGTGATTATTCTGGCTGGTGAAGGCGGAAAAGCGTTTTGCTCCGGCGGTGACCAGAAAGTACGCGGCCACGGCGGTTACGTGGGAGACGACGAAATTCCCCGCTTGAATGTGCTTGATTTACAGAGGCTGATTCGTGTGATTCCAAAACCGGTTATTGCAATGGTTGCAGGCTACGCGATTGGCGGCGGGCACGTTTTGCACGTTGTATGTGACTTGACAATCGCGGCGGACAATGCGGTGTTCGGTCAGACAGGACCAAAAGTCGGTTCATTTGATGCAGGCTACGGCTCCGGCTACCTTGCTCGTATCGTTGGCCATAAAAAAGCGCGTGAAATCTGGTTCCTTTGCCGTCAGTACAATGCTCAGGAAGCGCTTGACATGGGTCTTGTCAATACGGTCGTTCCGCTTGAAAAGCTAGAAGAAGAAACGGTGCAATGGGCAGAGGAAATGCTCCAAAAGAGCCCGACTGCTCTTCGCTTTATTAAAGCCGCAATGAACGCTGACACAGACGGACTTGCTGGATTGCAGCAGTTCGCCGGAGATGCCACGCTTCTTTACTACACAACAGATGAAGCAAAAGAGGGCCGGGATTCATTTAAAGAAAAGCGGGACCCTGACTTCGGCCAGTTCCCTCGTTTCCCGTAAACAGCTGGGGAGCTTCGGACAAACGATGTTGAATAAACGAAAAGAGCTTGGACAAAAGGTTCTGGATAGAAGAAAAAGCCGAACGATCATTGTATCGTTCGGCTTTCTTTCGAGCTCTTCATGAGGATAAACCGATTAGTGACTGTGCTTGCGTGAACATAGTTTGGGCGTCTTCTGCAGGACTTCGCGTTCGGAGGGGCGGGCGGTGAGCTAACTTTTGTCGCTACGCTCCAAAAGTGGATCTCACCTGGCCCGCTGATCCCTCCTGAGTCTTCGTCCTGCGCCAGCCGCCCTGGTTGGGAGGGCAAGCAGCTGGTAAAACCTAAAAAGAAGCGTTCTGAATGCGTAACAACAAACCTCATTCTATTATTCGTGTAAAAAAAGAAAAGGCGGTTCTCCTACAGCCATTCGTAAGTCAGTGAGAATAAGCCCTTTTTAAGCATTTTTTAATTTCATTGCTTCATTAGAACCACAACGGGCGCAGGGAGGCTGGCGGAGACTTCCATGTGACGAGCGGACAGGCTGAAACAGCCGCGCACTTTAGGCTGGTTCAGCGTTCGCCACATAGAAAAGCGGAGCCGGCAGCCCGGAGCCCCTGTATGTTCTTTTCCGAAAAAAGGAGAATCAAGGCTTTCAGCTACTAGGTTGTTTGCATTCACGAGCCAATCTCATTGTTAAGTCCCAGTTTCTTCGTTTTTTATTCTCTTTTAAAATAGAAAGGATGAACATAGATGACGATGCCGAATTGGCTGGTTCAGCGGGCTTTTTTAACGCCGGACCGGACAGCGCTCACATTTCAAGAGCAAAGATGGACCTTTGCTCAGCTGTTGAAAGAAACACATCAAATGGTGAATAAACTGCATACAGCCGGTCTTAAAGAAGGGGATGCCTGTGGTTTGCTTGCTTCAAACCGTCCGGAAACCGTTTTTGCTATTTTTGCGCTGCAGCAATTGGGGGTGGCGGCTGTCATGCTGAACAGCCGGCTGACCTCAGAAGAAATCAAATGGCAGCTTGAAGACGCGGGCGCTTATTATTTTCTTTACGATGAGTCTGCAGCCCAAAAAGCAAGGACTGTTTCAGGGGTTCGGTCGAGCAGCATGAGCGAGCTGCATGAAACAGCAGGTGCCGACATAAAAGAGGAATATTTTCCAGAGGGCACCTGCTCCATTATGTATACATCTGGCACGACCGGCCGTCCAAAAGGAGTCATTCAAACATATGCCAATCATTATGCCAGCGCGACAGCATCCGCTTTTAACCTGGGGCTTCATCATGATGATGCCTGGTTGTGCGCTGTGCCGGTGTTTCACATATCCGGCTATTCCATTTTAATGAAGAGTGTACTGTACGGTATGGAAGTGCACCTGGTTGAAAAGTTTGATGCAGAAAGAGTCAATCAGGCCTTGAAATCAGGAGATGTGACGATGATTTCAGTTGTGACGGCCATGCTTTCTACTATGCTTCATGCGCTCGACGGCTCCTATCATCCGCGCCTGCGGTCTGTTCTGTTAGGAGGGGGACCGGCTCCCGTTTCAATGCTTGAAGCCTGCAAGGAAAAGGGAATTCCGGTTTTTCAAACGTATGGCATGACAGAAACATGTTCACAGATCGTCACTTTAGCTCCGGAAGATGCACTTCGGAAAATTGGCTCAGCAGGAAAACCGCTGTTTCCATGCGCGGTGAAAATTGAAGGTGAAGAAGAAGGAGAAATTTTAGTAAGCGGTCCGAACGTCACGAAAGGATATTTAAACCGTCTGGACGCAAACAAAGCGGCATTTGATGGCAAGTGGTTTCGGACGGGGGACATTGGCCGGCTCGACGAAGAGGGTTTCTTGTATGTGCTGGACCGCCGCTCGGATTTAATCATTTCCGGTGGTGAAAACATTTATCCGGCTGAAATTGAATCCGTCCTGACGAGTCATCCGTCCATTCGGGAAGCTGGCGTCGTTGGTGTGCCGGATAGCAGGTGGGGACGTGTGCCAGCCGCTTTTTATGTCAGTGAAGCAGATCTTTCTTCAGAAGAACTGAGCCGCTTTTGCCAGGAGAAGCTCGCCCGCTTTAAAGTACCGGTCCACTTTATCAAAATGGATGTCTTGCCGCGAAACGCCTCCAGCAAGCTGCTTCGCCGAAAGCTGGCTGACCGATGGGAGAATCGCAATGAATATTAAAAAACTATCGATGCACGTTGTGTCGATGCCATTAAAACAGCCATTTTACACGCATTTGGAAACGGTCGTGAACCGGGAAGTTATATTGGTCGAAGCAGAGGATGAGCAAGGGAATACCGGGTGGGGAGAAGCATCGGCTTTTTCAACACCGTGGTATACAGAAGAAACAGTTCAAACAGAGTGGCATATCATAAAAAAGTTGCTTTTTCCGCTCTTGAAAAAGAACCCCATTCGCCATCCTGAAGAGGCATACACCCTTTTTTCATCTGTTAGAGGGAATCGAATGGCCAAGGCTGGTGTTGAAGCAAGTTTATGGGACTTGTTTGCCAAGCAGCAAAACAAGCCGTTGTATCAGATTATCGGTGGAACGAAAAAGACCATCCCGGTCGGAGCAGCAGCCGCGGGCAAAACAACGGAGGATATGCTGGAGCGAATTTCCTTTTTGAAGAAAAAAGGCTATAAGCGTATAAAAGTAAAGGTGGGCAGAGGATTTGATCATGATGTACTGCTCGCCATTCGCCGCCAGTATCCACATCTGATGCTGATGGGCGACGCCAATTCTTCTTATACACAGGATGATCTAAATCATTTAAAGAAGCTGGATGACTTTCATCTTATGATGATTGAGCAGCCGTTTTCTGTTGAAGACTTATGGGATCATGCCAAGCTTCAAAAAGAAATTCGTACACCTGTTTGTCTGGATGAAAGCATCCGGTCCCTGCATGACGTTCGCTGTGCTGCTGAAATGAATGCGTGCCAGGTGATCAACGTGAAATACAGCCGTGTAGGTGGAATGAGCGAAGCGATTCGAATTCATGATTTTTGTTATTCGAACAAAATAGACGTATGGGCCGGGGGAATGATTGAATTTGGTATTTCCCGTGCCCATACAATGGCACTTGCTTCTATGCCAGGCTTTACGCTTCCAGGAGACATTGTTTCATCAGACTATTATTGGGAAGAAGATGTGATCAATCCCGGGATCACGGTCGAAAATGGAATGATCCACCTGTCCGAGCTGCCGGGCATCGGCTATGAGGTGAACAGAAACCGGGTGGAGAAAATACGAACGGATTATTATTTTCAGTGAATTTTCGTTTTATTGAAACTTTTTTTGGGAAAAAGAAGTAGAAAGGGTATGAATAGGAAAGAGGTGCCGCCGATGAACATAGGGTTGGGAATAGGTTGTGCTGCAGCGGCCATTGCTTTTCTTTTGTTTTATCGCGTAAAGCGGAAGCTGACAAAGCTCCATATACAGTTAAATGAAACCTTTCAGGAAGTGGATGCATTTATGGAAAGGCGGGTGGCGGTGCATGTGAAATGGGCCGAAACGGTAGCTGCTTATGACCTGGAAGCTCAGGGGATATTAGCCGACACCACTGTCATACAGGACCGCTTTCAGGACATGCCTGTTGAAGAGAAAACACGTCTTTGCAAAAAGCTGGACGAGCTGGCGGAACGAATGATGGCCTCTGCGAAAAAATGTCCGCGTCTCCGGACGTCGGGCAAGTACATTCAGCTTCATTCTCAGGCAGAAGAGCTAAGAATGAACATGCCGGACGCCTGCTGTGCCTACAATACACATGCGGAGCAGATCAACAAAGAGATTGGGCGCTTTCCTGCTAATATTGCCGCGCTAATCACTGGCTTTGAGCAGAAGGAGCTTTTTCATCACCCTGAGAAAAAATCAGCCGCGGTCTGATTTTTTTTTTGGCCATTTTTCCGGTACATAATCAAATCCTCCTGGATGAAAAGGATGGCACTTTAAAATGCGCACCAGCGTCAGCCAGCCTCCTTTTAAGGCACCGTGCTTTTGTACCGCTTCATACCCGTAATGCGAGCAGGTCGGATAAAACCGGCATGTGGGGGGCTTCAGCGGGGACAGAATTTTTTGGTAAAAGCGAATCAGCAGCAAAAAGGCTTTTTTCACTTTTGATCATCCTTTTCCTGCAGGGTGGTGTCCTCCGGTGGATCAATCGTATGCTTGTAGCTGTAGCCCTTGTTCACGGTTAAGATCGATAAAGCCAGCACCGCAAGCACAACAATAATGGAAATGATGATCACAATCATCATAGTCGACATATGGTATACCCCCTTTGCTTCAGTGTATCATGTTTTGGTTTAGATGTGGACGGTGCGGGGAATAGTAAATATGTCGATATAATAAACAGAAATGTAGTTGGAGGGATTTTTTTATGTCAAAAAAATTAGTAAACAGTGTAAACAAGCAGGTAGCAAACTGGACAGTCCTTTACACAAAGCTTCATAATTACCACTGGTACGTAAAAGGGCCACAGTTCTTTACACTGCACACAAAATTCGAAGAGCTATACACGGAAGCGAGCGTTCATATTGATGAACTGGCTGAGCGCCTTCTTGCTCTTGAAGGAAAGCCGATCGCTACGCTTAAAGAATCGCTCGACAAAGCAAGCGTAGAAGAAGCAGCAGGCAAAGAAACGGCGGAGCAAATGGTACAGTCTCTTGTCGATGACTTTACTACGCTGACAGCTGAGCTGAAGGAAGCGATGGATCTTGCGGACGAGGTTGGCGACGAAACAACGGGCGATATGCTTCTGGCAATTCACCAGAGCCTTGAAAAGCACGTATGGATGCTCAAGTCATTCTTGAACAAATAATAAATGAAGGAAAACCCGGGTCCGCTTATGGACTCGGGTTTCTTTTATGTATTAATGAAGCCGGCGATTATGTTTGACGGGTATTTGATCCTGATTAAACTTTTCCTTTAGTCCTTCGTATAAATATACTCGGAACAGCCAGGCAAGCTCGTCTTTTGGCATTTCACCTATTACGGACATTATATCCGTTTCAGACATTTCTCCAAGAACGGTGAGCGTAATCATATCCAGGTCGTCTTCTGTTCCTTGCAGGCGCCCGCGATACAGCTCAAACAACTCATCCACGAATTTCATTGCGCTGCCTCCTTTTCAAGAATATATATATAGTTATACATGAAAACGCTATCATATTCCAACTTTTTTTAGTGAATGAATGAGTTTCATTAAGCACAACCTGTAGAAAGGAGGGATTCTAATGGAAAAACAGCCGTATTATATTGATCTGGCCAGTGGTGAAATTCAATCAAGAGACGATGTGTCGCCGTGGAATTTCAGGGTTTTTGCCAATGACAAAGAAATCCGGTCTTTGAGAGACATGATGACAGGCATGAACGATGCTGAATTCGGCAGCTTTTGGCGGGCTCATTTGCCTGGAATTCCTTATCATGAGGATGCAGACAACGACCAATATGACCGCAAGCTGACATCTATTTACGAAAAAATTTATGAGCTCGGAGACGAAGATGCCCGTGAATATATAAAAAAATGGCATAATAACGTATAATGAGGTGAATGAAGTCAGGGTGAGGGATGTCAGTTGTATACATTTACAGACAAAAACGGCTATACGGTTTCGATGTCTTTTAAACAAAATGCACTTGGCCGAAAGCCCTCCCATGTCCTTGTTTTATGCCGGAAAAATGAGGCATGGCTGCTAACGAAGCATAAAAACCGGGGGATTGAATGCCCGGGCGGGAAAATAGAGCCGGGCGAATCCATTGAGGCAGCGGCGCGTCGTGAAGTGTCAGAAGAAACCGGTGCTGCTGTGTCCGACCTTCACTATATTGGAGAATATTATGTCCACGATCCGGTTTCGCCTTTTTTAAAAGCTGTTTTCTTCGCTCACGTAATGGATATAGAGAAGAAAGAGGACTATTTAGAAACGAATGGCCCTTTTCTAGAGCTGGAAGATCTTCAAACGGTTCGGTTTCGGGATCATTATTCATTTTTAATGAAGGATGACATGATTTTGCTGGCGCTTGCTGAAGTGAAAAGGAGGGGATTCGTATGATGGACTGTGTACCTTACCCGTCCCCTTCTCCTCGTGTCCGCCTTTTTTTGGTGCGGTACCGATCAGGCGGCTTGATGGTGAAAGGGTTTTTGGCAGAACCGTCAGATGGACAGCTGCATGATGGTTTTTTATATTTGCGCGGCGGCATCAAAGGAGTCGGCATGGTGCGCCCGTCCCGCATTGCGGAATTTGCCGCAGAAGGCTTTATCGTGTTTGCTCCGTTTTACCGGGGAAACCGGGGCGGGGAAGGCAACGAAGATTTTGCTGGGGAGGACAGGGAAGACGCATTTTCCGCTTTTGACTGGCTGCAGCAGCATCCGCGTGTGAACAATGGAAAGATTCATGTTTTCGGTTTTTCGCGAGGCGGGGTCATGGCGATTTTAACCGCTATTCACCGGCCGGCCGCTTCAATGGTGACATGGGGCGGGGTTTCGGATATGACGCTCACCTACGAAGAACGGCCGGACATGCGCCGGATGATGAAGCGTGTAATTGGCGGCAGTCCTGCCAGGGCACCGGACCAATACGAGTGGCGGACCCCTCTCGAGGAAGCGTCTCATATTGGAGCGCCGGTTTTGATTATTCACGGACGGCTTGACCAAAACGTTTCAGTGGAGCATGCGTACAAGCTCGAGGCGGCTGTGCCTCATGCGGAAACGGTGTATTTCGATGAATACGATCATTACATACCACCAGCCGTCAACCGGCAAATCGTCAGCCGGCTGGCAAAATGGATGAAGGGGGATAACGAATGGGAATGCCAATGGAATTAAATACGATGATCGTCACAAAAGGAAATGAAGTACGGGAAGAAGAAAACCGGTTTTCACTCAAGAAAAACGGCTATCGCCTGTATCCTATCAATATCCCGGTCGCTGTGCATAAAACAATGGACAGCGAGCAAAGCGGAACGGCTGTTATTGAAAAGGTGGAGTGGACGCAGGAAACAACGACCATTACGTATAAGCTCGTTTCTTTAAAATCAACTAATTAAAAAAGCTAGAAAAAAGAGCAATAATAAAAAAGGTTCGCGGAGGATAGTTCCGCGAACCTTTTTCATGCTTTTGAAAAAAGAATGTGTCAATGAAAAGCAAGTGACAACTTCTCTTTTTCAAAGCTACTGTGCTTGCGCGAACATAGTCAGGGCGGCTTCTGCAGGACTTCGCGTTCGGAGGGGCGGGCGGTGAGCTAACTTTTATCGCTACGCTCCAAAAGTGGATCTCACCTGACCCGCTTGGTCCCTCCCGAGTCTCCGTCCTGCGCCAGCCGCCCTAGTGGGGAGGAAAAGCAGTTGTCAAAACCCAAAAAGAAGCGGAATGAACCGGGAATAATAAACGATTCTGCTCTTTATAAGAAAAAAGAGAAGATTCTTCTCATACGGCCTCTTGTTAATCATTGAAATAAGGTATTTTCAAGCATTTTTTTCTTCACTGTTTCATTAGAACCACAACGGGCGCAGGGAGGCCGGCGAAGACTCCCACTGGACGAGCGGACAGGCTGAAACAGCCATGGTTTTCGGGCTGGTTCAGCGTTCGCCCAGTAGGAAAGCGGAGCCGGCAGCCCGGAGCCCCTGTGTGTGCTTTTTTAGAAAGATAACCGTCTTTATTTTGCTCATAAAAAGGAACATGCTCTAAAAAATACCTATATTCTCTTGACACTTTTGTTTTTCAGAACTATGAAAAAAGTTCGCGGAGGATAACCCCGCGAACCTTTTTGTTTTAAAGCTTTGGACCGCCTTTTTCTTCGATTTCCGGTGCGACCCCCGCGAATTTTTTGAAGTTGTCGCGGAATTTGGCGGATAGCTCTTTTGCTTTTGTCATAAACTCGTCTTCATTGGCCCATGCTTTGCGCGGAATCAAGACATCATCCGGTACGCCTGGCACGTGAAGGGGAATCTCAAGACCGAATACCTTCGTTTTATACGTTTCCGTATGGTTCAGCTCACCTTCAAGAGCGGCTTGAATCATAGCGCGGGTGTAGGAAAGCTTCATTCGTTCGCCTGTTCCGTATTCTCCGCCTGTCCAGCCCGTATTCACAAGGAATACTTGCGCGTTATGCTCATCAATTTTTTTACCGAGCATTTCGGCGTAGACTGTTGCCGGAAGCGGTAGGAATGGAGAGCCGAAGCAGGTAGAGAATGTCGCCTGCGGACTCGTAATGCCCCGTTCAGTTCCAGCAAGCTTGGACGTGTAGCCGCTCAGGAAGTGGTACATCGCTTGTTCCTTTGACAGCTTGCTGATCGGCGGAAGAACACCAAATGCATCTGCTGTTAAAAAGATAATTGTATTGGGGTGGCCGGCTACACTCGGATCGACAATGTTATCGATCAGCTGAAGCGGGTACGCAGCACGCGTATTCTCCGTTAAGGAGTTGTCGCTGTAATCAGAAATGCGTGTATCCTGATCCAGGACAACATTTTCAAGAACAGAGCCGAAACGGATGGCGTCGTAAATCTGCGGCTCTTTCTCCCGTGTCAGCCCGATGGTTTTGGCGTAGCAGCCGCCTTCAATATTAAAGACGCCATTTGCTGACCAGCCGTGCTCGTCGTCACCGATCAAGCGGCGGTGCGGATCAGCGGACAGGGTTGTTTTCCCCGTACCGGAAAGGCCGAAGAACAGTGCGACATCGCCTTCGTACCCGACATTGGCTGAGCAGTGCATAGACAGCGTATTGTTTTCTGGAAGAAGGTAGTTCATGACAGAGAAAATCGATTTTTTCATCTCACCTGCGTATTCGGTGCCACCGATTATAACGATGCGCTGTTCAAAAGACACAATAATAAATGTTTCGGAATTTGTCCCGTCTGTCAGCGGATCCGCCTGGAAGGAAGGAGCTGATAAAATGGTGAATCCAGCTTCATGTGTTGTCAATTCTTCCTCTGTCGGGCGAATGAACATTTGGTGGGCAAATAAATTATGCCACGCGTATTCGTTAATCACCTGAATAGGCAGCCGATGTTTTTCGTCGGCACCGGCAAACCCTTTGAAAACAAACAGTTCGTCTTTTTCTTTTAAGTAGCGGGTCACCTTTTCATACAACCGGTTAAACACGTCTTCTGATATCGGCTGATTGACGGCACCCCAGTCAATTTTATCTTTAATAGAAGCTTCTTCTACAATAAACTTATCCTTCGGAGAACGGCCTGTGTACTTGCCTGTTTCGGCGCGAACGGCACCTTGAGCCGTTAAAACACCTTCACCGCGCTTTAGTACCTTTTCAACAAGAACGGGTACAGAAGGCTGGCTAAGAATATTCGAGCCTTTCAGCAGCTCGTTAATTTCGCTGGAAACAGTTAATGAGTTCGTCATGTACGACCATCCTTTGCTTAATTAATGTATTCGCTTAACATGGAATTAGTATAACACATTTAATTGAATAGTCTATACTATATAAATAAAAAAATCGTATTTTTTTATTATTTGGAGGCAATGATGTTACTGAAGCTGTTTTATTTCATATTATATGGGTGCAGATATGCGGGTCTGAAAAGAAACGAACGTTGCGCTGTAAACGTAAGGGGTCCTGATTAAAATCGACAGGAAAAATTGTTTTCTTTTTTTGGTTGACACAAAGCACGATATTTCGTAACATTGACACTTGAACGGATACTCTTATCCTGAGCTGGTGGAGGGACAGGCCCTGTGAAACCCAGCAACCTGCCGTATGATGATTCGGAGAAGGTGCTAAACCTGAGCAAGGATCAGCCTTGGACGATAAGAGTGAAAGGCCCGAGTAAAAACAACCTTTCCTCTCTCAATGCCGGGAGAGTTTTTTTATTTTCTGGATCACCTGAGGGAAATGAGTACCGTACACATACTGATTTTAAGGAGGAATTTTTTCATGGTAAAACAGCGTCGCCTGTTTACATCAGAGTCTGTAACGGAAGGACATCCGGATAAAATCTGCGATCAAATCTCCGATGCAATTCTTGATGCAATTCTTGACAAAGATCCGAATGCCCGTGTGGCAGCGGAAACATCTGTAACAACTGGACTCGTTCTTGTTGCAGGAGAAATCACCACTTCATCTTATGTGGATATTCCAAAAATCGTTCGTGAAACGGTAAAGGAAATCGGGTATGTCCGTGCAAAATACGGATTCGACTCAGAAACAGCAGGAGTCTTAACGTCTATCGACGAACAATCGCCTGATATCGCCGCCGGGGTTAATGTTGCCCTTGAAGCGCGTGAAGGACAAATGACGGATAAAGAGCTTGATGAAATCGGTGCAGGAGACCAGGGCTTAATGTTCGGCTTTGCGTGCAATGAAACAGAAGAACTTATGCCGCTTCCGATTTCACTGGCTCATAAACTGGCGCGCCGTTTAACGGAAGTGCGCAAAAATGAAACACTAAATTATCTTCGCCCTGATGGCAAAACGCAAGTAACGGTTGAGTATGATGAAAACGGCAAGCCGGTTCGTGTGGATACGATCGTTATTTCCACGCAGCATCATCCGGAAGTGACGCTTGAGCAAATTCAAAAAGAAGTTCGCGAGCAGGTAATTAATGAAGTCGTTCCGGCTGAATTAATGGACGCAGAAACGAAATTCTTCATTAATCCGACAGGCCGCTTCGTTATTGGCGGACCGCAAGGAGATGCCGGTCTTACGGGACGCAAAATTATCGTTGATACGTACGGCGGCTATGCACGTCACGGCGGAGGTGCTTTCTCGGGCAAGGATCCGACAAAAGTAGACCGTTCAGCTGCTTATGCGGCACGCTATGTAGCGAAAAACATCGTCGCTGCCGGTCTTGCAGACAAGTGTGAAGTGCAGCTGGCTTATGCGATTGGTGTGGCACAGCCGGTTTCCATTTCTGTTGATACGTTTGAAACAGGAACGGTGACGGAAGAAGTATTGGTGGCCTTGATTCGCCAAAACTTTGACCTTCGTCCGGCGGGCATTATCAAGATGCTTGACCTTCGCCGTCCGATCTACCGTCAGACTGCGGCTTACGGGCACTTTGGCCGTACAGACGTGGATCTGCCGTGGGAGCGTACAGACAAAGCAGACGCACTGAAATCAGCAGCGAAATAAAAAACGAAACCCGTCTCTTCGAAGAGGCGGGTTTCTTCCTGTTCATTTCTGGATCGATTTGTAATACTGTCCTTTTTCCGCATACTCGCGCACGATGCGCGCCATGTCTTGTCGGTCCGCATCATTTACGTCGCGGATCACCTTGGCGGGCCTGCCGAATGCTACCGAATTTGGCGGGATGACTTTGCCGGGCGGAACGAGACTGCCTGCGCCAATAAAAGCGCCTTCCCCAATCTCAGCGTTATCGAGAATGATCGAGCCCATGCCAATCAGCGCGCCTTTTCGAATCCGGCAGCTATGTAAGGTGACTTGATGGCCGATGGTGACCTCATCTTCCAAAATCAGCGGATTATTCGGGCTTTGATGAAGCACAGAATTGTCTTGAATATTAACGCGCCGTCCAATCCTAGTTGGCGCAACGTCCCCGCGAATGACGGTGTTGTACCATACCGTGGACTCTTCTCCGATCACCACATCTCCCGTTATGGTCGCAAAGTCGGCAATAAAAGCGGAATCAGCAATAGCAGGGTGTTTATCTTTATACGGATAAATCAAGGCTGCAGCCCCTTTCTTTCAGAATGTGTACCGTTTTATTTTATCCAACAGCAAAAGATTTGTATAATGGTAAAAACGAGTGTCGTTTTGAAGGAGAGAACGTTATGTGGAAATGGGAATGTGAAGGAAAGCCAAAAGGAGTTATTGTGATGGTACATGGTGCCCTTGAACACCATGGCCGGTACGGATGGCTGATTGAAATGTGGCGGGAACACGGCTTTCACGTTGTAATGGGTGATTTACCCGGGCAGGGCATGACATCCCGTGCGAGACGCGGTCACATTTCGTCCTTTAAAGAATATACAACAGAATTGTCGGAGTGGGTTCAAGCAGCGTACCAATTTGACGTTCCCGTTTTTTTATTAGGGCATAGTATGGGCGCTCTTGTTGTAACCCGGTATTTGCAGGAGCAAAAGCCGGAACCTGCCGGGGTCATTTTGTCGTCGCCGCTGTTTAAAATGAAGCACACACCGCCAAAGCATTTAAATGTTATGACGCACGGCTTAAATTCCGTAACGCCGTCCCTTAAATTTGATTCCGGTCTCACATCGGACATGGCCACTCGCAATGAAGAAGTGTGGGCATTTGATGCTGAGGATGCGTTATACGTCCGGAAAGTGTCGGTCCGCTGGTACCGTGAAGTGGTGCAGGCTATTAAGGTCGCCATGGCGGGACCGGGTGAGATTCCGGATATTCCTCATTTAATTATGCAGGCCGGAGACGACCGGATCACCGACGGGAGTGCGGCCCGGCTTTTTGCGAAAAAGCTTGACCTGTCCGAATTGCAGTATAAAGAGTGGTCCGGACTTTATCATGAAATTTTTAACGAACCAGAGCGGGAGGATGTGTTTCAATATGCACTTGATTTTGTGCATAATCGGCTGCGCGCACTCGGTTTTATTATTGAAAAGTGAGGTAACAGAATGTCAGTCCCTACAAATTCGCTTCTTTTAATGCGAAAGATTTACAAGCACATCTTTCCGGCTGTGAAGTCAGAATGGAGCAAGTGGAAAGCGCTCGCTGAACAAATTCCAGATCCTGAGCTTCGCCAGCAGGCTCTGGATGTGTATGAAAAAAAGTATTTTCATTGTGAAGCAGGTGGCGTCATCTCCATGCTTGCCGGTGATCAGTCTGAAAAAGTGATTTCCTTTATCGTTCCTTATCAGCTTATTTGCGATTATTTGGATAATCTGTGCGATCAAACGACATCGTTCAATCCAGACGATTTTGCGGCGCTCCACGAAGCGCTGAAGGACTGCTTTTATCCGGGACAGCCGAAGAGCGACTATTACCGCTTTCGTGAAACAAAAGAGGATGGCGGCTACTTAAACGCTTTAGTAGACGGCTGCCGGCGTATTGTAGCAAAAACACCTTCGTTTGAACCCGCTAAGCCGCACCTGTTGGATTTGAGCCGGTATTACAGCGAGCTGCAAATCCATAAGCATGTCCGTGAAGAAGAGCGGGAGGAACGAATGATCCGCTGGTTCGAGAGCCGCAAGCACGAGCTGCCGGAGGAAATGACCTGGTATGAGTTTTCTGCCTGCACAGGATCGACTGTCGGTGTGTACTGTCTCATGTCCTGTGCAATGCAGCCGGCGTTTACTCCGACCTATGCCAAAATGGTCCGTGAGTGCTATTTTCCGTACGGCCAGGGCATTCATATTTTGCTTGATTATTTTATTGATCAGGAAGAAGATTTGGAAGATGGAGAGCTGAATTTCTGCACGTATTATGAAAGTGAGACCGAGATGATGGAGCGGTTTCTGTACTTTTTAAAGCAAGCGAAAAAAGCGACGGAACAGCTGCCGCACGCGAAGTTTCATTCGTTCCTGATTGAAGGGATTGTGGCCGTTTATTTATCAGAAGAAAAAGCGGCAGGAAAGAAAAGTGTACGGTCGCATTGCCGCAGGCTCGTTCACACAGCCGGACCGGCCAGCATTTTCTTTTATTGGAACGGACGGACTTATAAAACGTACCGGAAAATGCGTCAATCCTATAATGACTGAGGTGTGGCAAAAAGATGAAAATCAGTATTCTGGATCAATCACCCATTTCCGAGGGAGAAACGGCGGCTGAAGCTTTGCAGAAAACAGTTGAGCTTGCGATACTTGCTGAAAAGCTTGGCTATGAACGTTTCTGGGTATCAGAGCACCACGATGCATCGACACTCGCTGGTTCCTCACCGGAAGTGCTTCTCGCTCATTTGGCAGCGAAAACAGCATCCATTCAGATTGGTTCCGGTGGGGTCATGCTGCCGCACTACAGCGCATATAAAGTAGCAGAAAACTTTAAAATGCTCGCTGCACTGGCTCCCGGGAGAATCAACCTTGGTGTTGGACGTGCTCCTGGTGGTATGCCCAGAGCTTCATTTGCCTTGAGTGATGGACGTAAACGGGACAAGGACCGGTATCCAGAACAGATTGATGATCTTCTCGCTTATTTACACGATCAGTCGGTGCCGCACCCTTATACAGGTGTAAAAGCAACACCTCTTATTGATGTGAAGCCAGATGTCTGGGTGCTGGGCTCGAGCCTTTCAAGTGCTCAGCTGGCTGCAGAAAAAGGGCTTCCTTATACGTTTGCCAAATTTATTAATGGAGACGGTGGTCAATCGGAGCTGGCTGAATACCGCAGATTATTTCAGCCGTCCGCTTATTTGGATGCACCGAAGGCAAATATCGCTGTGTTTCTTATCTGTGCTGAAACAGACGAGGACGCTTTTTACTTGGCGGGGAGCCTGGAGCTGGCATTAATGATGGCGGGGCAGGGCATCCCGTCAAATGGAACACCGTCTCCTGAAAAAGCCGCAGCCTATCAATACGGAAAGTTTGAACAAAAGCATGTTCAAGAAAATCGGAAGCGGATGGTTGTCGGAAGCGTGGAAACGGTTCGAAAAAAACTAAAGCAGCTTTCAGAAGAATATGGAATAGAGGAAGTAATGGCAGTGACCATTATATATGATTTTGAAAAAAAGAAACGGTCCTTCGAGCTGCTTTCAACCGCCATTCGTTGATAAAAACAAAAACAGCCTTTGCACAACGCTATGTGCAAAGGCTGTTTCTTATCTTTTTTCAATGGCCACGATAAAAGGCGGCGTATTGGCTTGATTGATAAAGCCGTATTGCAGGACATGGGCTTTTTGCTGATCGAGTGACGCTGCATAGGTCGTTACGGCATCCCGTTCATCTGCTCCGCCGGCATGGCCGTGGTAAATGACGAGAACAATGATGCCACCAGGCTTCAGCATCTCGAAAAGCTGCTCAATCGCGCTGATGGTCGTGTCCGGTTTTGTAATGACCGTTTTGTCGCCTTTAGGCAAATAGCCGAGGTTAAAAATCGCCGCATTGACATGACCGTGAACGCACTCGGGGATCAAGGAGCTTGCCTGTTCATGCCCAGCACGGAAAAGCGTGGCTTTATGCAGCAAAGAGGCGTCCTGTAAACGCGACGCTGTATTGGCAATCGCCTGCTCCTGAACGTCAAATGCAAAGACGTGTCCGTCGCCCGCGAGCTGCGCAAGAAACAGCGTATCGTGTCCATTGCCAGCTGTGGCATCGACAAAATAGCCCTTTTCTGACACTGTTTTTTGCAAAAGCAGCCGGGCAAAGGGCAGTATTCCTTCTACGATCATGGCTGCATAACGGCTCCTTTATAAAACTTGCCCTGCCACGTGTCGCGGCGAAGCATTTCATCATGGATGGCATTGAGCACTTCCCACTTGTTCACACTCCACATCGGGCCAACCATCAGCTCAATCGGGCCGTCACCGGTAATCCGGTGAACAATCATGTCGGGAGGAAGAATTTCCAGCTGATCAACAACGAGCTTGGCGTATTCTTCCATCGTCAAAAAGTCGAGCATGCCTTTTTCATACTGCTTGACAAGCGGGGTGCCTTTTAATAAATGAAGCAAATGGATTTTAATGCCCTGAACATCAAGGTCCGCAATGGCCCGTGCTGTTTCCATCATCATCTCCGGTGTTTCAAGCGGCAATCCGTTAATTAAATGAGAGCAGATCCGAATGTTATGCTTGCGAAGTTTTTCGACGCCTTCCACATATGTCTCGAAATCATGGGCACGATTAATGATACGGGCGGTTTTTTCGTGAACGGTCTGAAGGCCAAGCTCCACCCATAAATACGTCCGCTCATTTAATTCAGCCAAATATTCGACCACATCATCCGGCAGACAGTCTGGCCGTGTGGCAATCGAAATGCCGACGACGTCATCCTGCTTTAAAACGGCTTCATATTTTTCACGCAGCACATCAACCGGTGCATGTGTATTCGTGTAGGCTTGAAAATAAGCCATATACTTGCCATGCTTCCATTTTTCATGCATTTTATTTTTTATATCATGAAACTGTTTTTCAAGCGGGTCCACGCGCTTACCGGCAAAGTCGCCTGAGCCAGCCGCGCTGCAAAATGTACACCCGCCAAAGGCGACGGTGCCATCCCGGTTCGGGCAGTCAAAGCCGCCGTCGAGAGCCACTTTAAACACTTTGTGGCCGAAATGGTTTCGCAAATGGTAGTTCCATGTATGGTACCGTCTGTCGTCACTAGCGTACGGAAACGGATTGGTCATGTTTCATTCCTCCTTTAAAGCTCGATTTAAATTGTAGCACGAAGAGAGGCACGGGTAAAATGCGCTTGCATATTAGCTGAAGTTTTTCTAAAATGGAAGATAAAGATTAATGAAGAAAGCCGATTGGCTGATAGTTAATACTGGATAGAGAAAAATCTCTCCTGTCCCATTCTTCGGGCAGGATTTTTTTAGGCAATTCGTCTTCTGAAAGAGAAGGAAGGCAGTTTACATAAACGGAAGGCAGGTTTCAGCATGAATTTTGATCATAAACAAATTGAGCCGAAATGGCAAAGCTACTGGGAACAAAACAAAACCTTTAAAATGGAGAACGACTCGGAAAAGCCGAAATTTTACGCACTTGATATGTTTCCTTATCCATCCGGCGCCGGACTTCACGTCGGACATCCGGAAGGCTACACGGCAACGGACATTTTAAGCCGATTCAAGCGGATGCAGGGCTTCAATGTTCTTCATCCGATGGGCTGGGATGCATTTGGCCTGCCAGCGGAGCAGTACGCGCTGGATACCGGAAATGATCCAGCTCAGTTCACGGAACAAAACATTAACAATTTCCGCCGTCAAATTAAAGCGCTTGGCTTTTCTTATGACTGGGACCGTGAAATTAACACAACAGATCCGGATTATTATAAATGGACGCAGTGGATCTTCCTTCAGCTTTACAAAAAAGGCCTTGCGTACGTAGATGAAGTACCGGTGAACTGGTGTCCGGCACTTGGCACGGTTTTAGCGAATGAAGAAGTAATTGACGGCAAATCAGAGCGCGGCGGCCACCCGGTCGAGCGTCGTCCGATGCGCCAGTGGATGCTGAAAATTACAGCTTACGCTGATCGCTTAATTGAAGACCTGGAAGAGCTTGACTGGCCGGAAAGCATTAAAGATATGCAGCGCAACTGGATTGGCCGTTCGGAAGGAGCCGAAGTCACTTTTGGCATCGATGGCCATGATGAAACCTTCACCGTTTTTACAACCCGTCCGGATACACTGTTTGGTGCGACGTATGCCGTCTTGGCGCCTGAGCATCCGTTTGTGGAAAAGATCACAACAGCTGAACAAAAAGAAGCTGTTGCTGCGTATATTGATCAAGTGAAGTCGAAAAGCGACCTGGAGCGGACAGATTTAGCCAAAGACAAAACCGGTGTTTTCACGGGTGCCTACGCAATCAATCCGGTGAACGGAGAGAAAATGCCGATCTGGATTGCCGATTACGTGCTGATTACGTACGGAACAGGGGCAATCATGGCGGTACCGGCACACGATGAACGCGACTATGAATTTGCCCGCAAATTTGAGTTGAACATTCAGGAAGTAGTTTCAGGCGGCAACGTAGCAGAAGAAGCGTATACAGGTGACGGAGCGCACGTGAATTCCGGCTTCCTTGACGGCTTAAACAAAGAAGACGGCATCGCCAAGATGATTGACTGGCTTGAAGCGGAAGGTATTGGGACGAAAAAAGTAACATACCGTCTGCGTGACTGGCTGTTCAGCCGCCAGCGCTACTGGGGTGAGCCGATTCCGATTATTCATTGGGAGGACGGTACAACAACAGCCGTTCCAGAATCTGAGCTTCCGCTCGTTTTGCCAAAAACAACTGAAATCCGTCCATCCGGTACGGGCGAGTCACCTCTTGCTGTGATCGAAGACTGGGTGAACGTGGTCGACCCTGAAACGGGCAAAAAAGGCCGTCGTGAAACAAACACAATGCCTCAGTGGGCGGGAAGCTGCTGGTATTACCTGCGCTTTATCGATCCGGATAATAAAGAGGCGTTGGCAGACAAAGAGCTGCTTGAACGCTGGCTGCCGGTTGATATTTACATTGGCGGTGCCGAGCATGCGGTTCTTCACTTACTTTACGCGCGCTTTTGGCACAAGGTATTGTACGATATCGGCGTCGTTCATACGAAAGAGCCATTCCAAAAACTATTTAACCAGGGCATGATCCTCGGTGAAAACAATGAAAAAATGAGTAAATCAAAAGGGAATGTCGTGAATCCGGATGAAATCGTGGAAAGCCATGGAGCGGATACACTGCGTTTGTATGAAATGTTCATGGGACCGCTTGAAGCGTCGATTGCCTGGAGCACGACCGGCGTTGACGGTGCGCGCCGTTTCCTTGACCGGATTTGGCGCTTGCTGATGACAGAGGACGGCGAACTAAAGTCGAAGGTAGGCGGAAAAGATTTATCGCTTGAAAAGGTGTACCATCAGACGGTGAAGAAAGTGACAGAAGACTATGAAGGTCTGCGCTTTAATACAGCGATTTCTCAAATGATGGTTTTTGTGAACGAAGCGAATAAAGCGGAAACCATACCAGCTGAATATGCGGAAGGCTTTGTGAAGCTTGTTTCGCCGCTTGCTCCTCATTTAGCAGAAGAGCTATGGGAAAAGCTAGGGCACAGCGGAACAGTGACGTACGAAGCATGGCCCGTGTTCGATGAATCAAAGCTTGTGGACGATGAAGTGGAAATTGTCCTTCAGCTGAATGGCAAGGTAAAAGCAAAATTGATGGTTTCAAAAGATGCCACGCGGGAACAAATGGAAGAGATAGCGATGGAGAATGAAACGTTCAAGGGCGAGCTTGAAGGCAAGACTGTTCGCAAGGTTATTGCGGTTCCCGGCAAGCTTGTCAACGTCGTCGCTAATTAACGAAGGAGGAACAGAGCCTTATGATTCCAACGATTACAGGTGAAGAAGTACACGAAAAGCTTCAAAAAGGGGAGCAGCTTTCCCTGATTGATGTACGGGAAGAAGAAGAAGTGGCAGAAGGGATGATCCCGGTGGCGGACCATATCGTGATGGGCACCATCCCGGACAGCCTTGACCGGCTAAACAAAGACACCGACTATATTATCGTCTGCCGTTCCGGTGCACGCTCGGAAAATGTGTCCCGCTTCTTGATCGAAAATGGGTACAAGGCAACGAATATGACCGGCGGCATGATGAACTACCCCGGCGAAACAGCTCCAAAACAATAACAACAGCAAAGAAACAAGCCTCTCCGGGTATGGAGAGGCTTGTTTTTTATCGGACAGCAGCGGCGTTTGTTCCGGCGATGTGGCCTGTAATAAGAGCGGCGGTAATGTTGTAGCCGCCGGTGTAGCCGTGAATGTCAATGATTTCCCCGCAGAAAAAAAGCCCGTCTTTCTTTTTCGATGCCATGGTTTTCGGTTCAATTTCTTTTACAGAAACGCCGCCGCCGGTGACAAACGCTTTTTCAATCGGCAGTGTCCCGTTGACATTCAAGGTAAAGGACTTTACGAGAGAAGCGAGCGCACGAATGGCTCCATCGGACATTTGATTGCCGGGTGTTTCAAGGTCAATCGAAGCCTGACTGAGCAAAAAGTGCAAATACCGCTCGGGCAGCAATTGTTTCAAGCTGTTTTTCACTGCTTTTTTCGGTTCTTCCTTGAGAATTTTCCGAATAGCGACGCTAGCTTCGTGCTCATTTCCATCGGGAAAAGCGTCAATAGACATGCGTGCGGGAGCGCCATTTTTCTTCAGCTCCTTCACGACGTATTGACTGCAGCGCAGAGCAGCTGGGCCGGATAAGCCGAAATGAGTAAACAGCATATCCATCCGGTGGGTCACAATCGGCTTGCCTTTTTTATTCAGCACAGACAGTCCGACATCACGAAGCGCTAGTCCCTGCATCGACCGGTTGACAATAAACGGTTCCTTTGACGTGATGGGCACTTCCGTTGGAAACAGATCAGTGATTGTGTGTCCGGCTTGGCGCGCCCACGGATAACCGTCGCCTGTTGAGCCGGTCTGGGGAACCGCTTTGCCGCCCGTCGCCAGAACAACGGCGTTCGACCGGATTTCTTCACCTGATTTCAGCCGGACACCGTGCATGAAGCTGTCATCCATTAACAGTTCTGCAACAGGAGATTCCAGCCGAAGCTCGACCCGCAGCCGCTTTAATTCACTAAGAAGCGCTTCGACGACATCCTGTGCCCGGTTTGATACCGGAAACATTCGCCCGTGGTCTTCCTCCTTCAATTTGACGCCAAGGTTTTCAAAAAAACGAATAATGTCTTCATTGCTGAAAACGGAAAAAGCGCTGTATAAAAAGCGGCCATTGCCCGGGATATGCTTAATAATTTCTTCAACGGGAAGCCGGTTGGTCACGTTGCACCGTCCGCCGCCGGAAATTTGCAGCTTGTTTCCCGGCTTGCGGCCTTTATCAATCAGCAGGGTGCGCGAGCCCGTCCGTCCTGAAGCAATAGCTGCCATCAAGCCGGCTGGGCCGCCGCCCACCACAATTACGTCATACATTCCTGTCCACCTCGTTCTTTAAACTTTGTTCATTATAGCAGATGACGAAAAAAATTGTCAGACACGAAAGAAAGAGGTACACTAGCAAGTGATGTTTAATTGAGAAAAAGAGGGATTTAGTCATGTCATCCAATTTAATACGAGGGACATTTATTCTCACGCTGGGCACATTTATTTCAAAATTTCTCGGCTTGTTTTATGTCATACCATTTTACAGCATTATTGGCGGAGAGGATGCAGCGGCGCTGTACAGCTATGGGTATGTGCCGTACACGATTTTTATCAGCATCGCGACAGCGGGTATTCCACTCGCCGTATCGAAGTATATTGCCAAGTATAATGCCATCGAAGAATATGCGGTCGGACGAAAGCTGTTTAAATCAGGGCTTGTGATTATGCTGCTGACCGGCTTTGCTGCCTTTCTGATCATGTATACATTTGCACCGTTTCTTGCATCGCTTTCATTAAATGGCAAAGAAACCACGTATACGATTGAGGAAGTAGCGACGGTTATGCGGGCTGTCAGCTTTGCGCTGATCATTGTTCCGTTTATGAGTGTGACACGCGGGTTTTTCCAGGGGCATCAATCGATGGGGCCGTCCGCTGTGTCACAGGTTGTTGAGCAAATTGCCCGGATTATCTTTCTGCTGGGCGGTGCCTACATCGTTATCCATGTGATGAACGGATCGGTAGTTACAGCGATTAGTGTGGCGACTTTTGCAGCGTTTATTGGGGCCGTTTTCGGCTTGATCGTATTATATGTATACTTTTTTAAGCGCAAAAAGCACCTGGACAAGCTCCTTGAAAAAGATAAAGGGCAGACAGACGTCTCGCTGTTCAGCATGTATGCTGAAATCGTCGTGTATGCCATTCCCTTTATTTTCGTCGGCATTGCCATCCCGCTTTATCAGCTGGTGGATCAGCTGACATTTGCTAAAGCAATGAATACGATCGGTGTTGAAAAGCCGGATACTGCGTTTGGTATTTTGAATTTTAGCACGCAGAAGCTGGTGATCATCCCGGTTTCCTTGGCAACAGCATTTGCAATGACCCTTGTGCCGATGGTGACGAGCTCGTTCGTGAAAAAGGATATGGCGGCGGTGAAGCAGCAGCTGAACAAAACGTTTGAAGTGCTGCTGTTTCTGACGGTGCCGGCAGCGGTCGGCATGATGCTTTTGGCAGAGCCGTTGTATACCATTTTCTATGATTACAGCGAGCTCGGTACGGATGTACTTCGTGTGTACGCACCGGTTGCGATCCTGTTTGCCCTGTTTTCTGTGACGGCAGCCATTTTGCAGGGCATTAATGAGCAGCGGTTTACCGTACTCAGCCTGTTGACGGGCCTTCTCGTCAAGCTGTCGCTGAATATTCCGCTGATCAAGCTGTTTGAAACAGAAGGAGCGGTGTACGCGACGGCACTCGGGTATTTGACATCGATTTTGATAAACATCGTCGTCATTCGCGTGTACGCATCATATTCATTGCGGCCGTTAGCGAAGAAAATGGGACAGATTGCGGCGTTTAACGGGGTTATGGCCATTGTGGTGATTGCCCTTTACGGCATTTTGTCTCTTGTTCTTTCAACAGAAACCGATGGCTCCGCATTGCTGATGATTTTCATTTGTGCAGGGGCTGGAGCCCTTGTCTACTTTGCTCTCAGCGAAAAGTCCGGGCTGCTTGCTGACGTATTCGGCACCCGGCTTGATGGAATTAAACGAAAACTACGCTTGAAAAAAGCTTAAAGGAGCAGTTCAACATGCGTTTAGATAAATGGCTGGCAAATTCGGGGATCGGCTCCCGGAAAGAAGTGAAAAAGCTTTTAAAAACCGGTGCCGTGACGGTGAACGGAAAAATGGAAAAAGACCCAAAGGTTCAAGTGAAGCCGGATCAAGACCAGGTGATGCTGTTTGATGAACCAGTGGAGTATCGTGAATTTGTTTATTTGATGATGAACAAACCGCCGGGCGTTATTTCGGCAACGGAGGACAAGCAGGATGAAACGGTGGTGGACCTGCTGGACGACCTGCATAAAAATTTTGACCCGCATCCGGTCGGCCGCCTCGACAAGGATACAGAAGGGTTTTTATTGTTAACGAATGACGGCGGACTTTCTCACAGACTGCTGTCACCTAAGCATCATGTGCCGAAAACGTATTTCGCCCGCATCAATGGCGAGGTGACGCAAACAGACATTGCTGCTTTTAAAGAAGGTGTTACGCTCGATGATGGCTACAAAACAAAGCCGGGTGAGCTTGTGATTCTGTCAGCCGGTTTGGAATCAACGATCGAACTGACGATTACAGAAGGAAAGTTCCATCAAGTAAAAAGAATGTTTCAGTCAGTAGGCAAAGAAGTCGTTTATTTAAAACGGCTTTCGATGGGTGCTCTTGTGCTGGATGAGGAGCTCGAGCTTGGCGAATACCGCGAGCTGACAGAAGAAGAGCTCAGCTTGCTTAAAGGTGAGTGAAAAGCTTCGTCAGGTTGACAAAAAACGGCTGTCCCATTAGGGGACAGCCGTTTTTACAAGCATAACTTATGAAGTCATGCGAACCTTTTTTTCTGTTGTTGTCCATTTTCCGCGTGTCGGACTAAAAACAAGCTCATTGTAAGCCAGTACATTCAAGTCCCGTTGAATTGTTCGCGGGGTGATGCCGAATTCATCTACAATATCCTGCGTTGTCACAGTCCCATTTTCTTTAATAAACATGTAGATGGATTTAATGCGAGTCAGCATGCGATTTGTAGTAGGCTTCAAAGAACCACTCCCTCATCTTTTTTCCCTGAGGCACGAGGCGGCAGACGGCAGAAAATGACTTTATTAAATGAATGAAATTGTTTCAGACATCTCCTTTATGGACTGTTTAGTATAGAACGAAACTGTCTGACAACTACAGTGTACTGTATTTAATGGATTTTTGCTAGAAAAAAAGGCTGAATTTACAGTATATTTACCCTATATTCATAATAATATGCTTGTTTAGAAGGAGAAATGTCCGTATTTGTACAATATTTTTGGAAATAGGTAAAATAAAATGAGGAGGTTTTGTAGATGAAAGAAATCAATTGGCTAGAAGAAATAAAAAAACAGGAAAGCGGCTTGATCCGGGATTTGCAGGCTCTTATTCAAATTCCAAGCGTAAAAAGCACAGAGACTGCGGAGGATGCACCGTTCGGAAAAAGTGTTCGTCAGGCACTGGATTTTATGCTGGCGCTCGGTGAAAAAGAAGGATTTACGGTGAAAAATGTAGGCAATGTGGCAGGACACCTTGAGATGGGGGAAGGCGAAGGCATAATTGGTGTTTTGTGCCACGTGGATGTTGTGCCGGAAGGAGATGACTGGTCGTATAAGCCATTTGGCGGTGAAGTAGAGGATGGCAAGCTGTTCGGCAGAGGCGCGATGGATGATAAAGGACCGACAATCGCCGCTTTTTACGCGATGAAACTGATTAAAGAATTAAAAGTGCCGCTTGAAAAGAGAGTGCGGATGATTATCGGAACCGATGAAGAAAGTGATTGGGGCTGTGTAGAGCGCTATTTTCAAACAGAAGAAATGCCGGAAGCCGGATTTGCACCTGATGCCGATTTTCCCATTATTTTTGCGGAAAAAGGCATTGCGGATCTTCAGCTGGAGATTCAAGTCCCTACCAAAACAAACGGGGGCGTTTCGATCGAATCTTTTCATGCAGGAAGACGATATAATATGGTGCCGGATTTTGCGGCAGCGGAGGTTTCCATTCAAGAGCAGCACACCTTTTTTCTGCAAAAGTATACCGAATATGTGAAGGATCTGGGGCTTGAAGGATCTTATTATATGGAAAGCGGAATGATTCATTTGGAGATGAAGGGGAAGTCAGCCCATGCAATGGAGCCGGATTACGGTGTGAATGCCGCGCTTCTGCTGGCCGGTTTTTTTAAAAATGAAGCGCTGGACCCTGCTTCAGCAGCGTACATTGACTTCGTGCTTCAATATTTTGACGGAGATACACGAGGCTCAAAGCTAGGCATTGCTGCAACCGATCCTGAAATGGGCGATGTAACGGTCAATGCCGCTATTTTTCAATACAAAAAGGGGGAGACTTCCAACATTGGCTTGAACATTCGCTACCCGGTTTCGTTTTCATTCGAAGAAGAGATAAAACGGATGGAGCAAGACCTGCAGGGAGCAGCTGTGACCATTGTTGACAACAGCCGACCGCATTACGTAGAACCGACTGATCCGTTTATTCAGACACTCGCCCGTGTGTATGAAGAAGAAACGGGGGATCAAGCAGAACTGCTTTCGATCGGGGGCGGCACATACGCCCGGGCGCTTGAGACCGGTGTTGCATTCGGTGCCCTGTTTCCGGGAAGAGAAGATGTAGCGCATCAAAAGGATGAATATGCGTTTATCGAGGATCTGTGCAAGGCAGCCGCTATTTATGCTCGCGCCATCGTGGAGCTTGCCGGTAAAAAAGAGTAGGCAATAAGGATGTCTCCATCAAAAAAGCCGAACGATTAGGCGGAAAAATCGCATTCGTTCGGCTTGTTTTTGTTTTATTCCCGTATTCAATTGATTAATAGTGAAAGACGTCCGTTGATAAATACCGTTCACCGGTATCCGGTGCAATGCAAATGACGATGTCGTCTTTTGTTAATGTTTTCGCCAGTTCGATTGCCGCGTAACATGTAGCACCCCCTGAAGGCCCGATCAGAATGCCTTCTTCCGCAGCCAGACGGCGGGTAATCGTATACGCGTCCTCATCTTCAATCTTAAAGATGGAATCATACACCGACGTGTTCAATATAGCGGGAACAAAGCCTGGACTCGTGCCGACAAGCTTGTGCTTTCCGGGTTTTCCGCCTGACAGCACAGGAGAGCCGGCCGGTTCGACTACATGAACAGCAAGCGCCGGGAATTGTTTTTTTAGTTCTTCTCCCGTTCCGGTAATCGTCCCGCCAGTGCCGGCACTGGCCACAAAGGCTGCAAAGTTTTTGCCGATTAGTTGCGCAGCCTCGGCAATTTCCGTTGATGTCGTTCCCCGGTGAGCATCAGAATTGGCTGGATTATCAAATTGCATCGGAATAAAGCTGTCCGGAATCGTCGCCGACAGTTCAATCGCTTTTTGAATAGAGCCGGGCATCTTTTCATCTCCTGGAGTCAGAACGACCTCTGCACCGTATGCTTTTAAAATGTTCACTCGTTCCTTGGTCATCGTATCCGGCATCACAAGAACGGATTTATACCCACGCGCAGCCGCGTTCATGGCGATGCCAATCCCGGTATTGCCGCTTGTCGGCTCAATGATAGTTGCACCCGGCTTCAGCTTTCCGGATTTTTCTGCTTCGATGATCATATTGTAGGCAGCGCGGTCTTTCACGCTTTTACTCGGATTGTAAAATTCAAGCTTTACGTACACATCTGCTCCGTTCTCAGGTGACAGACGCTGTAATTTGACGAGTGGTGTATCACCGATTAAATCTGCTATGTTGTCAACAACCTTCATAAAAAAATACCACCCTTCCTATTATTCCTTTTCACCATCATATCACTTTGACAATTCCAATGGAAATACAATGAATGAAATGAACGGCTTTTCCACATGATTTTTGGTAAACTAAGAGCAATACACAGCCGAAAAAAGGAGTGGGGGCTATGACACCGCATTATTTCTTTGCGCTCGTTCTGCCGGATGAAATAAAACAGGCGATTGCGGAAGAAATGGAAACGAGACATCATTTGTTCCAAAAGTCCGTTCACCCTGAGGACTACCATTTAACGCTGGCTTTTCTCGGGTCTGTGAGCGGTGAAGCAATAAAGGGAGCGTGTGAACACGTCCAGCAGGCCGTCGACACCGTTTCTTCTTTTCCCTTAACGATCACGGGCTTTGGCACATTTGGAAAAGAAACCGCACCCCGAATTTTCTGGGCAGGAACCGATGAACCGGCCGCGCTTTTTTTGCTTCAGCAGAAGGTGTCGTCCGCCTGTAAAAGGGCCGGCTTAAAAATAGATGAAAAGCCCTTTCGCCCGCACGTGACCACAGCAAGAAAATGGCTGAATGCGGAGAAGCCGTTTAAACAGCTCCGAGAAACGCTCGTGTGGCCTTTTTTTACAGCAGCTGAAATTGCTTTGTTTCAAACTAACGTAAAGAATGAACCAAAATACGAGAAAAAATGGTCCTGCACACTTAAACAGCTAGGAGAGGACAAACACAATGGCCCAATTAGTTAAACTGCAAAATTATATATCACGGTACGAAAATGATCCTTTTCACTATCCTGCCCGGTACGTCCGCTTGAAAAAACAGGAGTGGTTGAAGTTCCGGGCACTGTGGGAGCGTCAAAAAGAATCCGGCGGTGCTTTGGCGGAAGAAAACGATGCCGGCAGCTGGATGCTCGAGGAGCCGAAAGAAAGATCATCCTTTCTTAAAGGGATTTTTTCACGGAAACAAAAGCAGCCGGACACTGAAGCTGAGCATGTTCCTCTTCAAGAGGAGGAGACGTTGTTCTCCATTAATGAAACAGAATCGCTTTATTTGCAAACAGAGGAAGAAGCAAAAAAGGCATTCGTTGAAAAAATGTATCAATTTCAAATCAAGTGGGCAAGTTCAACGTTGACCTACCAATCGCCGCTTGATCACAAATATTTTGTAGATGAACGGCTGAAGTTTTTGCTGAAAAGACTGCCGGATACATTTTTGATCTTTTATGAACCAGTATTCCGGTTTCAAAAGGCGGTGGTGGAATTGGACGTTGTCATGATTACGCCGCTGCACATATGGTGTATTTCTTTTTTAGAAGAACAGGATGATGCCGCTTTTACAGGCTCGCCGGAACGATTTTGGGTCAAGCGGTTTGGTGAGAAAGAGTCCAAAATATTAAGTCCAGCCGTGTCTCTTGGAAGAACGGAAGCCATCGTTAAAAAGCTGATTCATCATGAACAAATCGAGCTGCCGGTCCGCAAAGCGGTCATTTCCCGAAACGGCTACATTGATGACCCGGGAGCGCCTGCAGACATACAGTATATAGATAAGCGCCATTTCAACCAGTGGTTTCAGGAAATGCGGCAGCTGTCATCCCCGTTAAAAACGGTTCAATTAAAAGCAGCGAAAGCGATGCTTTCTCATGCAGATACAGTCAGTGTGCGCCGCCCGGAGTGGGAGGAGGAGGAAGAAGGATGATTACAACACGCCCGTTTAACGCGTATTTAGATACGTTACATGAAGTAGCCATTTTGCTGCCGATCCACTATTATTCAGGGAAATCGGCCGCTTTTTACATTGAAAGCGGCAGCAGTGTAACGAGGATGGACATTTTAAAAACGGAAGAATTTGAAACGATGGTGAAATACACGTGCCGCCTAAAGGACGTACCGGACTTTGCTCATGAGCATGTTATTTTAGATGAGCGGCTCATGCGAACCGACCTGCAAATTGGCGGCGTGATCCGGACAAAGGAGTTTGACGATCTATTTTATTACGAAGGGGAGCTCGGCAGCTTGTATACGCCTGCTCAAACCTCCTTCCGAGTATGGTCGCCAACGGCTACAGAGGCTTTTGTAAAGTACAAAGAAACAAGCATAAGTCCGCTCAAGTATGTTCCGATGAAAAGAAGCGTGTCAGGTACGTTCGAAGCAGAATTAAATGAAAATGCGGAAGGGTATTTTTATCATTATCAGGTAAGGATCAATAATGTCTGGCATGAAGCAGTAGACCCGTACGCCAAAATGGTTTCCGTGCACAGTGAATGGGCACGGGTAGTGGATGATGAGAAGCTGGCCGTTGCCAGGCATGAGCTGCCGCCTTTTTCGTCTCCGCTCGATGCGGTTATTTACGAAGCGTCTATACGCGATGTATCCAGTCAGCCGGAAAGCGGGATAAAACACCGGGGCTTATTTCTCGGTCTCACAGAGGAAGGAACGCAAAGCCCTGACGGAAAGCCGACCGGACTTGACTACATGGCATCACTCGGTGTAACCCATGTAGAGCTGCTTCCTTTTTTCGATTTTTTCGGTGTATCAGACATTGATTTTTCCGCTAATTATAACTGGGGATACAACCCATTATACTTTAACGTCCCAGAAGGAAGCTTCAGCACAGACCCGGCTCATTTATACACAAGAGCGACCGAGCTGAAAGAAATGATCCGTGCCTTTCATAAAAAAGGGCTGCGTGTGATTATGGATGTCGTTTATAATCATGTGTTCGTTCGTGAAACGTCGTCGTTTGAACGACTCGTTCCCGGTTATTTTTTCAGGCAGGGCCATGACGGGCAGCCGTCAAACGGGTCAGGCTGCGGAAATGATTTCGCCTCAGAGCGGAAAATGGCTCGAAAGTTCATCCTTGATTCGCTGGAATACTGGCTGGAGTCTTATCACCTTGACGGCTTCCGTTTTGATTTAATGGGCCTGATTGATGTAGAGACGATGAAGCAGGCAGCAGAGCGGATCCACCGGACAAAGCCGGATGCCATCATTCTGGGAGAAGGCTGGGATTTAAACACCGCCCTGCTGCCAGAGCACCGATCCACCATCCAAAACCATTCTTCCTTAAAGGATATCGCCTTTTTTAATGATCGTTTCCGAGATTCTGTAAAAGGCAGCACGTTTCAGCTGTTTGAACCTGGCTTCGCGTTCGGGAACAGCCGGTTGATGGATCAGGCGTTTGCCGCATTAACCGCAAACGCGGGCTGTGCAGGAAGTGAACGGCTGTTTCATTCGCCGGCTCAATCCGTTAACTATGTTGAATGTCACGACAACTATACATTATGGGACAAACTGGAGGCTTGCTTTCCAGGCGAAACAGCCATTAACCGAAAAAAACACACACTGGCAACCGCTTTTGTATTACTGTCACAGGGCATTCCTTTTTTACATGCCGGGCAGGAGTTTTGCCGGACGAAATATGGGGTTGAAAACAGTTATACGAGCTCCGACATGATCAATCAGATGGACTGGCGCCGGCGAGGTGAGTTTTTTGATCATGTTCAGTACGTGAAAGGGCTTATTCAACTTCGGCATGCATCCGGCGCTTTTCGGATGCGGACAGAGGAAGCGATTTGCCATCATATCGTGAAATGGCCGTCGAATGCGGATACGCTGACGGTTTGGCTGAAGGATGTGGCTTCATACGGAGGGTGGCGGGATCTTGTCATTAGTTTTAATGCTGGCGGCGTGCAGTCCCGCTTTGTGCTGCCGGAGGGGATAGCGTGGAATCAGGTGGTTTCCGGCGAGTATGCCGGGACAGACATTCTTCAGCACAATGTAGCAGAGGCATCGGTTGATCCTTTCAGCTGTGCCGTATTTGTCCGGTAGAAGTTTTTTGAATGGAACTAGTCGAATGAATGAATTCATGATACAATACTTCATACGATATAAGGAACGATAGAAGAAATAAAAAAGACAGCGATTGTTTTTCGAAGCGGCTGCTGTCTTTTTTTGTGAAAAAAGGTGAGGGATTGTGGAACATTTTCTTGGCGGAGACTGGGAAATAACGCCTGCTGGCGGTGTAACAGGAAAAGCATTTTTTGCAAGGCACGCAGGAAAAGAATTGTTTTTAAAACGAAATTCTTCTCCTTTTCTTGCCATGCTCTCAGCCGAGGGAATTGTTCCAAAACTCGTCTGGACGAAGCGGCTTGAAAATGGAGATGTGATTTCTGCCCAGCACTGGATGAATGGACGGGAGCTTGCGCCAGAAGAAATGAGCTCGGAACGCGTGGCAAGGCTTATGGGGAAAATCCATTCCTCTAAGCCGCTTTTGAACATGCTGAAGCGGCTCGGCAAACAGCCTGTGATGGCACCTGCTATACTTGCGGAGGTCCGCGCCCGGGTAGATTTGCTGTCCGCTCATCCCGATGTAGCGGAGGCCCTTCGCTTTTTAGAAGATAAAGTACCGGCTGTACAGGACTTTCAGCTCGTCGTGTGCCATAGCGACGTGAATCACCATAACTGGCTGCTGTCAGATGAGGATGAACTGTTTTTAATCGATTGGGACGGAGCGATGATTGCCGATCCGGCTATGGATATTGGGACACTCCTGTTCGGGTACATTGAACGAGCGCAATGGAGCACCTGGTTGTCACAGTACGGAGAAGGCGTAACAGCCGATTTTTTTCATCGCATGAAATGGTATGCGACTGCGCAGCTTCTTTTGTCCATTGAATGGAACAGAGAGAAAACACGTTTCCATGACATGAACCAAAGCTTACAGTCATTACATGAGTTAATCAACGTACAATTTATTTTAGATGGAAATGGAGCGAGCGAGCAAGATGCGTTTAAGAAATAAACCGTGGGCGCGTGAAAAACTAGACGCGCATCCGCAATATGTCGTCCTGAACCCGGAACAGGAAAAGGGACAGTGGAACAAAACCTTTAACAATGACCAGCCGATTCATATTGAAGTCGGGACCGGAAAAGGGCAATTTGTCACCGGGATGGCCAGGCAAAATCCGCACATCAATTATATCGGCGTTGAACTGTATGAAAGCGTCATTGTCACAGCACTTGACCGTTTAATTGAAGCGGACCTGCCAAACTTAAAGCTGTTGAACGTAGACGGAGCAGAGCTGATGAATTATTTTGAAAAAGGGGAAGTGGACCGTGTGTATTTGAACTTTTCCGATCCATGGCCGAAAACCCGTCATGCTAAGCGCCGGTTAACGTACAAATCGTTTTTGAGCTTATATGAATCCCTGATGCCGGACGGTGGAGAAGTCCATTTTAAAACGGATAATCAAGGCCTGTTTGAGTATTCACTAAAAAGCTTCTCGGAATACGGCATGCTGCTGACATTCGTCAGCCTGGATTTACACAACAGCGGATTTGAAGGAAATGTGATGACGGAATACGAAGAGAAATTCTCGGCAAAAGGCCAGCGCATTTACCGGTCGGAAGCCAAATTCCAGCCTCGTCCATAAAAAAACACCCCCAGCCTTTGGGGGTGTTTCTTTCGCTTTATACCGGCTGCACGTTTAACAGTGTACCCGTTTTGGCGTCAGCGGAAAATTCAAACTGCTCGTTGCCCTGTTCACCCGGACGCGAGATGCCGCCTTTGTATACAAGTGTAGAAAATCCATTGTTATCAACCTGCTCAGGCTTCATTTGAATCCAGGAGCCGTCGACTGGACCGTTTTGTTTAAACGTATCTTTTACCTTCTTCAGCACTTTTTCAGGCGGAACATTCATTGATTCGGATGTTTGCTTTTGGATCAAAACGGCTGCGGCTGCTCCAGCGGCTGCCCCGATTAAAAAAGAAGCGCGATCACACTTTGGCATGTTAAAAACCCCCTGTTTATCTAGTTGACTGCACTTACAGTATACAAGAAGCGGCAAACGAAGAAAACTAAAATGCGCTTCATTCCACCTTCCACCGTATTTTCTGTATAATGAACAAAAGAAAAAAGCGGGAGGACGTGGAGAAATGAATCAAGAAACAAAAGAGATGTTTAAGACGTTGACGGAATTGCCGGGGGCTCCTGGAAATGAGCATGCCGTTCGTGCATTTATGAAAAAAGAGATAGAGCCGTATGCGGATTCCATTATTCAGGATCATCTCGGAAGTGTATTTGGCGTGAAAAACGGGGATGAAAAGGGGCCGCGCATTATGGTGGCAGGCCATATGGATGAAGTTGGTTTTATGGTCACTGCCATTACCGAAAACGGCATGATTCGCTTTCAGCCGCTTGGCGGATGGTGGAGCCAAACGATACTTGCACAGCGAGTGCACATTTGGACGGATAAAGGACCGATAGACGGCGTCATTTCTTCTACGCCCCCGCATTTGCTGACGGATGCGCAGCGAAGCAAGCCGATGGACATTAAAAACATGATGATTGATATTGGAGCCGACGACCAGGCGGATGCAAAAGCCATTGGCATTAAGCCGGGTCAGTCTATTTTACCGGCTTCTTCCTTCACACCGCTCGCGAATCCGAAGAAAATAATGGCAAAGGCGTGGGACAACCGCTATGGATGCGGATTGGCGATTGAGCTGTTAAAAGAGCTGAACGGGAAACAGCTGCCGAATATGCTTTACTCCGGTGCAACAGTTCAGGAGGAGGTCGGGCTCCGCGGGGCACAAACAGCTGCTCATCTGATTAATCCGGATCTCTTTTTCGCGCTGGATGCAAGCCCGGCCAATGATGCATCCGGAGACAAAAATGAATTCGGGCAGCTTGGCAAAGGGGTCCTTCTTCGCATTTTCGATCGGTCAATGGTCACGCACGGAGGCATACGGGATTATGTTCTTGATACGGCAGAATCAAATCATATCCCTTATCAATACTTTGTGTCGCCGGGCGGAACCGATGCCGGCCGCGTTCATACAACTGGAAACGGGGTGCCTAGCGCTGTCATTGGCATATGCTCGAGATACATCCATACGCACGCATCGATCATTCATACAGATGATTACGACGCTGCCAAAGAGCTCCTCGTCAAGCTGGTTCAGCAGATGGACCAGGCAACAGCAGATTCAATCAAGAGTGTTTAAAATGATGAATAAGAAAGGCGGGCACCTATGTCTACAATGAAATTAAAAAAAACGCTTGAAGAAGCGCTCCAGAAGCCAAACCGGACCATTGCTTTTGACCGCGAAAAGGAAGAAATGCGTGTTGAAAACAGTGAAACGAAAAAAGGGGTCACTGTCGCACTGGGCGGTATATTAGCCAAATTTGAAGGCGATGTTCAAAAAGCCGCGGAAGAAACGATTTATTATGTGAATGAAGCGCTTCTTGCCTTTGATGGGACCGGTATGACGGAAGAAAAAGAAAAACGGATTTTTCCGGTAATCAGAGCGGCTTCATTTCCGGTAGAGGCAGAAGAAGGGATTCCACTTTTTTGGGACGAGCATACGGCTGAAACCCGCATTTACTACGCTGTTGATTTAGGCTCCACATACCGTCTCATTGATGAAAAGCTGATGACAAAAGAGAGTTGGACAGCCGATCAAATCCGTGAAACAGCCCGGTTTAATCTTAGATCGCTTCCGCTGGACATGAAGCAGGATACGGTGGCAGGGAATGTGTTTTATTTTTTGAATTCAAACGATGGCTACGATGCAACCCGTATTTTAAATGAGCGCTTTTTAAAAGAAATGAGCGAGAAGGTAGAAGGAGACATGACCGTTTCCGTTCCTCACGGTGATGTACTCATTATTGGGGATATCCGCAATGAAACAGGGTATGATGTATTAGCGCAAATGGCCATGAGCTTTTTTGCGGCGGGCCGCGTCCCGATTACGGCTCTCTCCTTCGTGTATGAAGAAGGACATCTGGAGCCGGTTTTTATTCTAGCGAAAAACCGTCCGAGCAAAGACTGATCCGCTTAAACGGTTGAGCGGACAAGCAGCGCTTTTCCGAAAAATGAAGAATGGGCCGACTGCCGGAGCCTTTATGCAGGTGTCTGGCAGCCGGTCCTCATTTATGAACCGAATTCCGCTTTTATTTCCCCACCTATTTTCCCAAAATTTCGTTTTTCTGTTAACAAATCATATATAGTTGGTACAATGAAAGAGACTTCAAGGAGAAAGAGTGGTAATGAATGAGCATGATTAAAAAAATTCTCTCCTACTTCAGAGAAGAAATTGAGATTATTGAAGAAGAAGAAATGAAACCAACTGCTGATAAACAAGAAGAACCGAAAAGGAACGAGACGCAAGACGTTGCGCCTGCTGATGCGGCACCGTCTCCACCAGAACGTAAACGGCGCATGACTCCGCTCGCACCATCTATGTCATCTGCACAGCATCTGTCAGCCAAGGTGGCGTATCGGTATCCGACGAGAAAAAATAGTCTGGCTGATGAACCGCGGCCGCCTCGCCAGCGTGGTGGACGGACGGAACCGGCAAACAAAGAAAACGTGCAGCAGCCAGCCGCTGATTATCCTCGGCAGCAGCCAGCAGCCAAGCCCGTCAGCCGGGTGGCTCCTCGGCCATTTAAGCCGTCGGAGATTCCTTCGCCTATTTACGGATTTCGGGCACGACCGGTGAAGGAGGATGCACGCAGCGTGCGAAGCGAGTCGCGTGAGGCCAATCATGAGCCATTGCGGCTTTTCACCAACGAATCAGTAAAACCTTCTGCGGAAGCGGACAAGCCCGTTCATCAGGAGAGCAGGCAGGAACGGATCGAACCAGTGCCTCACATCCTGGAGAAGCCTGCACCAATTCATAATGAAAGCGGCAAGCTTCCAAAGCCGGAACGAACAGAAAAACCGCGTGAACGCCGCCATTCACCATTCAATGTCGTGATGCTTAAAAAAGACCGTGAAAAAATCAATAAGCCGGCATTAAAAGTACAGTCGCCTGTTCAGAAGCGGCAGGAGCCGGTCCTTTCGCCGGCCTCTCCAGTTGCCAGCGAGAAGGTGAACCGCCCGCCTATTTCGTTTTTAACGCCGCCTGCTGAAAAAGCAACGGACGAAAAGTGGGTCCAGGAAAAATCGGACCTTTTAAATGAAACATTAAAAAGCTTTAACATACAGGCAGAGGTAACCGGTGTTACAACGGGTCCTTCCATCACGAGATTTGAAGTGACGCCTGCGATCGGTGTAAAAGTAAGCAAAATTGTCAGTTTAACCGATGACATCAAACGCAGTCTGGCAGCCCGGACACTTCGCATTGAAGCGCCTATTCCGGGGACACAGGTAGTTGGGATTGAACTGCCGAATGATCAAGGCCGGCCTGTCTTTATTAGTGAAATTATCGCACAGCCCGAATTTCAACGAAGTCGGTCGCCGCTGGCATCGGCACTTGGTCTGGACATTGCGGGTAATCCCGTTGTGCTGGACTTGCAAAAGATGCCTCATGGGCTTATTGCCGGTGCTACGGGTTCAGGGAAAAGCGTCTGCATTAATTCGATTTTAGTCAGCTTGTTGTATAAAGCAGCACCACATGAGCTCAAATTGCTGCTCATTGATCCGAAAATGGTAGAGTTGACGCCTTACAACGGGATTCCTCATCTGGCAAGCCCGGTTATTACGGATGTGAAAGCTGCAACCGCCGCGCTGAAATGGGCAGTAGAGGAAATGGAGCGCCGCTATCAACTGTTCGTTCATGCAGGTGTACGTGATATGAAATCGTACAACGAAAAGGTCAAGCAATCTGAATTCAATGAACCGCATTTGCCTTATCTTGTGATTGTGATTGATGAGTTAGCTGATTTAATGATGATGGCACCGGGAGAAGTAGAGGAATCGATTTGCCGGATTGCCCAAAAGGCCCGGGCTTGCGGCATTCACCTGATTGTAGCCACTCAGCGCCCTTCAGTAGATGTTATTACAGGGCTGATTAAGGCAAATATCCCGACACGCATTGCTTTTTCCGTTTCTTCTCAAATTGATTCACGTACGATTCTCGACAAGGTCGGTGCAGAAAAGCTCCTTGGAAAAGGAGATATGCTGTTTCTTGATAATGGGTCGAGTGAAGCGGTACGGCTGCAGGGAACGTTTGTGACAAACGAAGAGATTGACGAAGTCGTCCGGTTTGCCCGGGAACAGCAGGAGCCGAGCTTCTTGTTCAAGCAGGAGGACCTTTTGCAAAAAGCGGCCGTTCAAAGCGCAGAGGACGAGCTTTTTCAGGAAGCATGTGAGCTGGTTGTCCGCCAGGGCGGCGCGTCCACCTCTATGCTGCAAAGAAATTTAAAGGTAGGGTACAATCGCGCTTCACGGCTGATTGAAATGATGGAAGAGCAAGGGCTTATTTCAGGCCAGCGTGCCGGCCGTCCGCGTGAGGTACTCCTGACAGAAGAAGAGCTGTACGCCTTTTTAGACGAGTCCAACGGATAAGCAAAAACGGATAAGCAAACCGGTGCGATGGCACCGGTTTTTTGAAGGAATAGTCACGTTTTTAAAAAAGTGCTATAATGAACAAATGCAAAGGATTGACTGCCCGCTGTTTCAAATGAAACGGCGTTACATATACTACATGTAAAAGGCTAGAGAATGCTGGAGGTTTAATGATGACAACCTATCATTTTGTTGGAATAAAAGGCTCTGGAATGAGCGCCCTCGCTCATATTCTTCATGATAAAGGATACAGTGTGCAGGGATCAGATATTGAAAAAACATTTTTTACACAAAAAGCGCTTGAAGATGCAGGCATTTTAATTTTGCCTTTTCACGCAGATAATATTCAAGAAGGCATGACGATTATTGCCGGAAATGCATTCAGCGATGATCATGAAGAAATAAAGCGTGCGATTGAGATGGATTTACCGGTTATCCGCTACCATACGTTCTTAGGGAATTTTATTCAAAACTTTACAAGCGTGGCGATTACCGGCTCCCACGGCAAAACATCTACGACAGGCTTGATGGCTCATGTCGTCAGCGGTGCAGCGCCCACTTCGTATTTGATCGGTGATGGAACAGGATGCGGAGCAAAGGATGCAGCCTATTTTGCCTTTGAAGCATGTGAATACCGCCGCCACTTTTTATCGTATTCTCCCGACTATGCCGTCATGACGAATATTGACTTTGACCATCCGGACTACTTCGCAGACGTGCAGGATGTGTTGTCTGCTTTTCAGCAAATGGCCATGCAAGTGAAAAAAGCGATTTTTGCATGCGGTGATGACGACTATTTGCAAAGCATTCAAGCAAACGTTCCGGTCGTTTTTTACGGCTTTGGCGATGAAAATGATTTCCAGGCCCGCAATACAGCGTTTGATGAAAACGGCACGACATTTGATGTATTTGTCCGGAATGAGTTTTATGCCACTTTCCGTATACCAGGGTACGGGGATCACAATGTATTGAATGCCCTGTCTGTTATTGGCCTGTGCCACTACGAGGAAATTGATACAGATATCGTGAAAGAGCGTCTGCTTACATTCTCCGGTGTGAAGCGCCGTTTTTCTGAGAAAAAAGCAGGAGAGCAAATGTTGATTGACGACTATGCCCACCATCCGACGGAAATTCGCGCAACGATTAATGCGGCCCGTCAAAAGTACCCAAACCGTGAAATCGTCGCTGTTTTCCAGCCGCATACCTTTTCACGCACACAAACGTTTTTGGATGAGTTCGCTGACAGCTTAAGCGGAGCGGACGCGGTTTACTTGTGCGATATTTTCGGTTCAGCCCGTGAAAATCACGGAAAGCTGACAATTGAAGATTTACAGGGGAAAATCCCAGGCGCGCAATTAATGAAAGAAGATGGGACTGCGATTTTAAAAGAACATAAAAACAGTGTCCTTATTTTTATGGGAGCCGGAGACATTCAAAAGTTTCAGGCAGCCTACGAAGGACAGCTTGCATAAAAAAAGCTCTTGCCGTCATCGGCAAGAGCTTTTGCTTATTTTTATTTACTTGAGGTTTTCCGGGTTTAATCCTTCGAGCTCAGGCAGAACAAAGAGACCGTCCTTTCGTACAAGAACGTCGTCAAACCAGATTTCACCACCGCCATATTCCGGACGCTGAATGTTGACCATATCCCAATGAATATTGGATTGATTGCCGTTGTAGGCATCCTCATAGCATTCACCCGGTGTGAAATGAAAACTGCCGTCAATTTTTTCATCAAACAAGATGTCTTGCATCGGATGGTGAATAAACGGATTAACCCCAATCGCAAATTCGCCGATATAGCGTGCACCTTCATCTGTATCAAAAATCTCATTAATCCGCTTTACATCGTTCGCATGTGCATCGATAATTTTTCCGTTTTCAAACCGCAGCTTGACATTTTCAAACGTAAAGCCGTTGTAGGGGGACGGCGTGTTGTAAGAAATAAATCCATTCACAGAATCGCGAACAGGCGCTGTATAGACTTCTCCATCCGGGATGTTTAAATGACCGGCACATTTGACTGCGGGAATGTCTTTAATCGAAAATGTCAAATCGGTTCCAGGCCCTTTTAGCTGGACTTTGTCCGTCCGGTTCATTAGTTCCACAAGCGGATTCATCGCTTCATCCATTTTACGATAATCAAGGTTGCACACATCAAAGTAAAAATCTTCAAACGCATCTGTGCTCATTTTAGCGAGCTGGGCCATAGAGGATGTTGGATAACGAAGAACGACCCATTTTGTTTTCGGAACCCGAATATCCCGGTGCACTTTTTTGCCAATTGTATTCCCGTGAATTTTCATTTTTTCAGCGGGTACGTCGGCCTGCTCATTTATATTATCGCCGGCACGGAGCCCGATATAAGCATCCATTTCCTTCATCACATTCGCTTCAAAGTCGGCCATTAAGTCATACTGGCCTTCTACGGCACCCATAAGAAGCGAACGGTCCACCCGGTGGTCTTTTAATAAAACATACGGCCACCCGCCTGCTTTATACGCTTCTTCTACAAGTGCAGTGACAAGCTCTCTTTGAAGCCCGAAGTTTTCAATCAGCACTTTTTCGCCGGGCTGAATCTGGCAAGAGTAATGAATTAAGTTTGCTGCAAGTGTTTGAATACGTGAATCCTTCATAGATCATCATCCTCCTAGTCTCTTCTTATTGTACGGTTTGAAGAAACTTTGTGCAAAAAGAAGGAAAACCTTCTGTTGAAAAAGAAATAAATAATTTAGTGTTTATATTTTAAGCACTGGGGTAATTTTATTACATAACAATAACGTTGGAGGTGTCCCGGAGTGGAAATTATTCTTTACTTAAGCGCGGCGGTTGCGGCGATCGCGTTCTTGATTTTGGTCATTAACCTGTCTAAAACATTAAAATCTGTCGACAATACGCTCGACACACTGTCTCGCACAGTTGACCGCCTGGAAGGGCAATTAAAAGATGTGACGGCAGAAACCGCAGAGCTGCTACATAAAACAAACGCACTTGCTGAGGATGTACAGCATAAAACGGAGCAGTTAAACACTGTTGTGTACGCTGTGAAGGATGTTGGTTCATCTGTTCATAACTTAAACCATTCACTGAAAAAAGTAACAACCACTGTTTCTTCGCAAATGGAAAAAAATCAGTATAAAATTTCTCAGGCTGTTCAGTGGGGAAATGTCGTGAAGCAAATGATGGATAAATTCAAGGAAGACAAGCAAAAGCCTGAAGCCCAGCCACCAGCTGTGCGGACGGAAGCTCTTCCTGCACCGGTTTACAAAAACAACCAATAAAAAAGAATATTTAAAAAGAGGAGCGTTTTATTCATGAGAAACAAACACACATATGATCAATTTAACATTAAGAAAAATGGTGTTAACGTCCCAGCATCTCAATCTCCACAGTATGACAGCTTTGACTTGAATGCAGACCGTTATGCGTACGATGACACGATCAATACAAAGGACTTCGTCATCGGTGCTTTGTTTGGCGCATTTGTAGGCGCTGCTGCTGCTTTAATGCTGGCACCTAAGTCAGGCACAGAACTTCGCAGCGACTTGAATACACAAGCTGGCTCGTTAAAAGAACGCGCGAGCGGTCTAACAGATACGGCAAAGGATAAAACCTCTACATTAACAAGTGCTGTGCAGGAAAAATCAACTGCGATTGTGGATAAAGTAAAATCCATTAAATCATCAGAAGACGGTTCAGTTGATTCTGAAAAAGCAGAAGAAAAGAAAGAAGAAGCAAAATCAGCTGTTGATACCGTAGCAGACGCTGTGAAAGACAAAGTGGACACTACAGCAGACACAGCAAAAACAAAGCTGGACGAAACAAAAAAGGCTTTTGATGAAGCAGAAAAAGCAAAAGGATCTTCTGCTCAAGCAGGCGGAACATCTTCAAAGCCTGCATCTGAAGCAGGAGCAAATCCAGCGGACAAAGGCTTCAATGAAAAAAAGAAAAACGGCGGCGCAAATAATAACTTTAACAATAACAACAATCAAAATAAGAAACCAAATAACAAGTAATAAAGAGAAGCCGGAACTTGTTCCGGCTTTTTCAATGGAAAGGAGTTTTACACATGCAAAAAATAACAAATATTGCAGAGTATGAAGAACTAATCGAAGCGGGGGAACCATTCTTCCTTTTAAAGCACAGCACGACATGCCCGGTCAGTGCAGGAGCGTATGATGCTTACGAAACGTTCGTAAACGATCCAGCTTCAGAGGCTAAAGGCGTGTACATTGCTGTTCAAGAATCACGTGAGTTATCCAATCACATCGCTCAGGTAACAGACATCCGCCACGAGTCACCGCAGGTTCTTTTCTTTAAAGACGGTCAGGTGGCATGGAATGAGTCACACTGGAAGATTACAAAGGACCAGCTGGCTGCAGTAAAATAAAAAAGAGATCCACAAAAAGGGTTTTGAATAAAAAGGAAAGCCGAACGAAAATTCGTTCGGCTTTCCTGCTGTTGAAAAATAATCTGTCAATGAAAAACAGATGGAAAATATTAACGTCCTTAAAGCCACCGTGCTTGCACCAACTCTAGTAGGGGCGGCTTATGCAGGACTTCGCGTTCGGAGGGATGGGCGGTGAGCTAACTTTTGTCGCTCCGCCCCAAAAGTGGATCTCACTTAACCCGCTGTGATCCCTCCCGAGTCTTCGTCCTGCGCCAGCCGCCCTTATAGTGGGGAGGAAAAGCAATTGGTAAAACCCAAAAAGAGCGTGATAAATGGGAAGCACCAAACGATTCTGCCCTTCATACGAAAAAAGAGAAGCTTTTTTTCATACTTGCGCTTCTCAGTCGTTGAAAACAAGCCGTTTTTACGCATTTATCTCTGCCCTGTTTCATTAGAACCACAACGGGCGCAGGGAGGCCGGTGCAGACTCCCACTGGACGATCGGACAGGCTGAAACAGCCACGCACTTTGGGCTGGTTCAGCGTTCGCCCAGTAGGAAAGCGGAGCCGGCAGTCCGGAGCCCCTGATTGTGCTTTTTCAAGAAAAAAGAAGAATCAAGGCTTCCAACTACTAAATTGTTTGGGTTCAATGGCTGCTCTCATTGTTATGACTCAGTCTCTCTTTTTTTCGCTTTAATGCTTAAAAGCGTTTAAGTGATAGAGTAACTTTTGCGTGACTTTTCTAAATAGATAATTTATAATAACCGTAACAGTTCGCAGCGAGCGAAGAAAAAAGGCGCTGCGGTGAAAACGGGCAGGTGCCTATTGATGGAAGGATGAGAAATATGAGCAACCAGGAACTAGATGTGCTAAGAAGCAAAGTGGACGAGATGAATGGACAACTGCTGCAACTAATTAATGAGCGTGCCGAGCTTGTACAGGAAATTGGCCGGATTAAAGAAAAGCAGGGTGTAAACCGTTACGATCCGGTCCGCGAGCGCTCCATGCTGAATAATCTATTAGAAAAAAACGATGGACCGTTTGAACGTTCCACGGTTGAACATATTTTCAAAGAAATCTTTAAAGCGGGTCTTGAGCTTCAAGAAGATGATCACCGAAAAGCGCTTCTCGTTTCACGTAAAAAGAAACAAGAAGATACGGTGGTGACAGTCCGCGGCCATAAAGTCGGAGACGGCAATGTGACCTTTGTCTTCGGCCCATGTGCGGTAGAGTCATACGAGCAGGTAGCAGAGGTGGCAAAGTCCATTAAAGGCAAGGGGCTTAAAATGATACGAGGCGGCGCATACAAGCCGCGTACCTCTCCATACGACTTCCAGGGGCTCGGTCTTGAAGGGTTAAAAATATTAAAGCGTGTAGCGGATGAGTTTGATCTGGCTGTTGTCAGTGAAATTGTGAACCCGGCAGACATTGAAACGGCCTGCGAATACATTGATGTCATTCAAATCGGTGCCCGCAATATGCAAAACTTCGAATTGCTGAAAGCAGCCGGCTCGGTGAAAAAGCCTGTCCTTCTCAAGCGAGGGTTAGCTGCAACGATCGACGAATTTATTAATGCGGCCGAATACATTTTAGCGCAAGGAAATGATCAAGTGATTCTTTGCGAGCGTGGCATCCGTACGTACGAGCGTGCGACGCGAAACACACTTGACATTACGGCCGTGCCGATTTTAAAGCAGGAAACGCATCTTCCCGTTTTTGTTGATGTGACGCACTCAACAGGACGGCGTGATTTGCTTCTGCCGGCAGCAAAAGCAGGAATAGCGATTGGGGCTGACGGTATAATGGCGGAAGTTCATCCGGACCCGGCTGTAGCTCTTTCAGATGCAGCCCAACAGATGAATTTGCAACAATTTGATGAATTTTACGATGAGATTTTAAAATCTGTTCCAGTAAAAGCATAAAATTTAGGCTCCTGTGTTTGCACAGGAGTCTTTTTTCGTTAATATAGAGAGAAAGAAACGAAAAGGAGAATGACCCTAATGAATATTACAATTTATGATGTAGCAAGAGAAGCCAGTGTATCGATGGCTACAGTGTCACGTGTAGTGAATGGAAATCCGAATGTAAAACCAGCAACAAGAAAGAAAGTAAACGATGTAATTGAGCGCCTGGGCTACCGTCCCAATGCTGTTGCCCGCGGACTTGCGAGCAAAAAAACGACAACGGTCGGCTTAATTATTCCCGATATTTCAAATATCTTTTATGCGGAGTTAGCGCGTGGGATTGAAGATATTGCGACAATGTACAAATATAACATCATTCTAAGCAACTCTGATCAAAACGAAGAAAAAGAAATGCACTTGATTCAAACGATGCTTGGCAAACAAGTAGATGGCCTCATTTTTATGGGCAATCATATTAATGACGAGCATGTAAAGGAATTTGACCGTTCGCCTGTGCCAGTTGTATTGGCAGGATCTGTCGAAAAAACAGGAAAAATCGCTTCCGTTAATATCGATTACAAAGAAGCGGCAAAAGAAGTCGTTCAGTCGTTTATTGACAACGGCCACAAGAAAATTGCGTATGTCGCAAGTCCGTTCCACGATGTCATTAGCTCGGAGTATGCGCTTGCCGCATATAAAGAAACGCTTGAACAAGCAGGTCTTTATAATGAAGAGCTTGTAGTAGAAGGCGATTACACGTATGATTCCGGCATTGAAGCATGGGAAAAATTAAACGAAGCGGCTGAACGTCCAACGGCTGTTTTTGTGTACAATGATGAGATGGCTCTTGGTGTCGTTCACGGAGCACAGGATGCCGGGCTGTCTGTTCCGAATGATTTAGAAGTGATCAGCTTTGATTCGACAAAGCTTTCTCTTATGGTTCGTCCTCAGCTGACAGCGGTTGCGCAGCCTCTATATGATATTGGTGCTGTGGCTATGCGCTTGTTAACAAAACTAATGAACAAAGAAGAAGTGGAAAACCCGGTAGTGGTTCTGCCGCACCGTATTGAAAAGCGGGGGTCGACAAAAGCATAATAAAAAACGGAGGCGGAGTGTCATACAATGAAAAAGCTGGACATGTTAACACCGGTCGGAATGGCGATCGGCTTAACACTTATTGCGTTTGCTGTTGTTTCTAACAGCGGTGCTTCAGGATTTGCCTCATTTGTTGATTTTGCTTCGTTTTTAATTGTGATTGGCGGCGTAACAGCCGCTTTACTTATCAACTTTCCCCTTAAAGATATGAAACGGTTCTTTTTTGTAATGAGAGAATCCTTTATGGAAGCACCGCACGACATTCCGGCCCTGATCAACCGGCTCATTCATTTATCTGATAAAGCCCGTAGAGAAGGGCTTTTATCATTAGAAGCGAACCTGCAGCAGGAGGACGAGCCTTTTTTGCGAAAGGGTATCTTACTGGCGGTTGACGGAATCGAGCAGGAAGAGCTGATCGATATTATGACAGCTGAAGTGGATGCGCTTGAGGACCGTCACCGCAAAGGAAGGCTTATCGTAGAAAAAGCAGGCGAATACGCGCCTTCATGGGGAATGATTGGGACGTTGATTGGTCTCGTCTTAATGCTGAAAAACCTGAATGATCCAGCGTCTCTCGGACCGAATATGGCCATAGCCCTTCTCACTACGTTGTACGGCTCTCTTTTAGCGAACCTGGTGTTTTTGCCAATGGCATCGAAACTGGAGCTGAAAACAGAAGAGGAAGTGTTTTACCGGCAAATTGTGATTGAAGGGGTAGCGGCTATTCAGTCCGGACAAAACCCGAATATGATTCGCGAAAAGCTCAGCGTCTTTTTAAGAGATGACTCGTCTGAAAAACAAAAGAAAAAAGGCGAGGCGGCTGAAGGATGAAACGGAAAAAAAGACCAGTCCAGTCAAAAGCATCAGGTGCGCCAAAATGGATGGTTACCTTTTCAGACTTAGTGACGCTGATACTCGTTTTTTTCATTCTGCTGTTTTCTATGTCGCAAATCGACAATGTGAAATTTCAGTCGATGGCTAATTCTTTTCGACAGCAGGCCGCATTTGATGAAAATCCTTCCATTGTTCCAGGGGACTACCCGAATGAACAGCAGCAGGCGGGCGGCCAGTCGGACCTGGATGAATTGTATGAAAAGGTGCAGTCATTCCTGAAGGAAAACAGCCTCGAACAAACAGCAGATGTAACACGGGATGAGCGGGGCGTTGTCCTTGTGTTAAACGAACAATTTTTGTTCGGAAGCGGCGAATCGGAGCTTATGCCGGTTTCATATCCTTTTTTAGATGGAATAGGCGCTCTGTTTAAAGGTTTGCCCAATATGATCAAAGTAGAAGGACACACAGACAATGTGCCGATTCAGGATGAACGCTATCCATCTAACTGGGAGCTGTCTTCTGCCCGGGCGTCAAGTGTGATCCGCTATTTTATTGAGGAGCATGCACTGTCTCCGGCCCGCTTTATGGCGGTGGGCTACGCAGACACACGCTCCATTGCGCCGAACAGCTCAGAAGAAAACAGGCGAAAAAACAGACGGGTGGAAATGATTATTATGGACCCGGATTTAGAAGAAAAAACCGAACAAGCACCGCCTGATCGATAGGCAGTGCTTGTTCGGTTATTTTTTTTGATCACGAATCGGATACAGCAGCTTTTCAACGGTTAATTGATTTTTTTCTGTTATTTCGCTTTTTCTTGGGATGGCTGGGTACATGTCCGCTGGATCATTCCACGAAGAAGGGAGAGGATGAGGTGCATTGGGCTGCCATTTCGTGATCCACTCCTGCGGGAAGGATTCCGCTAAATGCTGCTGTCCGGTCATCTCAAGCCAGAGCAGTGACCATGCACGCGGAACGACCCGCCAAATGTCGTAGCCGCCGCCTCCAACCGCAATCCAGCGGCCGTCGCAATATTCATGGGCAATCTCATGCGCAAGCGCAGGGATTTTCCTGTAAATATCCATCGTTGCCGATAAATGAGTGAGTGGATCGTAGTAATGGGCATCGGCTCCATTTTGCGTGAGAATGACGTCCGGTTTGAAAAAGTGTGCCACTTCACGGAGAGTCGTTTCATATGAATGAAGCCAGGACTCATCTTCCGTAAAAGCATCAAGCGGTACGTTAAATGAGTAGCCGTAGCCTTGGCCATGTCCCCGTTCATTTACATTCCCTGTGCCGGGAAACAAGTACCGGCCCGTTTCGTGAATCGAATAAGTGGCGACCTCCGGATCATCGTAAAAAGACCATTGAACACCGTCGCCGTGATGCGCGTCTGTGTCGATATACAGAACACGGGCTTTGTAAGTATCTTGCAAATATTTGATCGCGACGGAGCTGTCATTATAAATGCAAAATCCTGAAGCCTTGCCTCTGAAGCCGTGATGCAGTCCCCCGCCGAGATGAACAGCGTGGTTTGCCTGGTCTTTCATCACCATGTCAGCGGCCGTTAGCGTGCCTCCTACAAGGTATGCGCTGGCTTCGTGCATATCCTTAAACATCGGGGTATCCTCCGTGCCGAGACCATAACCTTCTCCCGCCGATTCCGACAGTTCACCACGACCGGCTTTTTTCACAGCTTCCACGTATTCGCGGTCGTGAATACGTGTCAGCTCTTCATCGGCTGCCATTCGCGGTTCGATGATTTTGCTGTGATCGAGTGCACCTAATTGATGAAGTAAATCGATGGTCAGCGTCAGACGAAATTGGTTAAAGGGGTGATGTTCTGAAAAACGGTAACGCAAGAGCTGGTCCGAATACACGAAAACAGCATCGTGCTTCATGTGCAGACTCCGGGCATGTTTGGCCAAAGCACATGATGGCCTGCTTTTTTCAAATCATCGATCACCCCGACCGGATTCATGGTGCGAATACGCAAAACAATGACTTTATGTGTGTCTGTTTCCCGGTCTGGATACACGAGAACACTTTGCACATTTACTCGTCTTTGCTGCATGACTTGTAAAATGTCAAACAGTACACCGGATTTGTTCTCAACCCGAATTTCAATGCGGGAACCGGGCTGATGGACACCCGTTAATTCAACAAATGTATGAAGAACATCCGTTTCTGTAACGAGACCGATCACCTCATTATTTTGAACAACAGGCAGACAGCTGATATTATGCTCATACAAGGTGGCAGCGACGTCTTCTACAAAATCAAGCGGGTGAGCGGTAATCACGTTAGTTTCCATAATAAGGCTTAACGGTTTGTTTAATTCCTCTGCGCCATTTTCCTGTTTTAAAATCGATGGCGTAGCATCCTTGATGTCCCGGTCGGTTACAAGACCAGCCAGTAGCCCCTGTTGATCCAAAATAGGGATGTGGCGAATTTTATGATCACGGCAAAGCTGAAGCGCATGGGCGATCGTATCCTCGGGGGCAAGCGTATGTATGTCGATTTTCATGATTTCTTCTACGATCATGATCAAACACCTCCTTTTAATACATGAACCGGTTCATAAAACGAATCTGGTCAAATTTTTGAATGGATTCGGGATCTACCTTTGATCCGATTCGGACCATCAGACAATTCGCAGGGTGGGAGCTGATTTCGGGATCATCTGTTGCGTACCAGACAAGACCGCCAGCATTCATCATTTTCTCCATAATCTTGCGGTATTCCCACACGTTCAGCCCTGTACCCTTTAAATCCCAATGCCAGTAATATTCAGTTGTAATCGTAATGTATTCTTCCATTTGCGCATCCATCATCGCTACACGCAGCATCGTCTGGCCAACATGAGCGCCTCTGTATTCAGAGGCGACTTCAATGGCGCCAAGCTCAATCAGGTTATCAAGATTTGCTTCCGACCAGCGTTCAAGCGGATCGGGATACAGAAACGTGACATAACCGACGATCGTCTGGTCTTTTCTGGCAATAATAATGCGTCCTTCCGGAAGGCCGGCAATTTCAATTAACGCTTCATGCTGCTGCGGGGGCTGCCTGAAAGCGACAAGTCCTTCATGAAAATCGTATGCCGCAAGCGCTTCAGGTGAAACCGGGCCTTCGATAGTCAGCGTGCCGGCAGGAGTATCAGCATCCTTTGAATAAAATGTTTTTTCGTGCTTCATTTGGTCACCGCCTTATTCAGTCTCTATATCCTACATTATACAATAATGCCTGTTAAATAAAGCGTTTTCAATAAACTTTCAGAGAATCAACAAAACTTTAAAAATTCATTTTGAATAAATTGTGAAAAAAATGGATGTGTTATATAATGAGGGGGCACGAACCATACATAAGGGGGAATCGGTTTATGAAATTGGAAGCGCTATCAGCTGTGCAAGGGAATTATAATTTAAAAAGTTATGATGACACGTACGCTTCTTTTGATTGGAAAGAAGCAGAAAAAGCTTTCTCGTGGTTTGAAACGGGGAAAGTGAATGCGGCATATGAAGCGATTGACCGTCATGCCGAATCTGAAAGAAAAGACAAAGTGGCACTTTACTACCGCGATGCAAACCGAAATGAGCAGTATACGTTTGCGCAAATGAAAGCAAATTCAAACAAGGCAGCGAATGTATTAAAAGAATACGGAAATGTCGTAAAAGGGGATCGCGTTTTCGTTTTTATGCCCCGATCGCCTGAGCTTTATTTTGCTGTAATCGGTGCGATTAAAGCAGGTGCCATCGTTGGACCGCTGTTTGAAGCTTTTATGGAAGGTGCTGTTCGTGACCGGCTGGAAGACAGTGAAGCCAAATTGATCATTACAACGCCTGAATTGCTTGGACGCATTCCGGTTGGTGACCTGCCGAACCTCGAAAAGGTGCTTGTGGTGGCAGACCAGGTGGAGGAAGATGACAAACATGTTGACTTTCTGGCCAAATGGAAAGAAGCTTCGGATCAATTCGACATTGAATGGGTGGACCGGAACGACGGCATGCTTCTTCATTACACATCCGGATCAACAGGCAAGCCTAAAGGGGTCTTACACGTACATAATGCAATGATTCAGCAATATCAGACGGCGAAATGGGTGCTGGATCTTCAGGAGGACGATGTGTACTGGTGCACAGCCGATCCGGGCTGGGTAACGGGAACAGCGTACGGCATCTTCGGTCCATGGCTGACAGGATCAACAAACGTCATTGTTGGGGGACGCTTCAGTCCGGAAGCATGGTATGGGACAATTGAAGAGTATGGCGTTACCGTTTGGTACAGTGCTCCGACTGCTTTCCGTATGCTGATGGGAGCGGGCGATGAAGTCGTGAAGAAATTCAACCTTTCGTCTCTGCGTCACATTTTGAGTGTAGGCGAGCCGCTTAATCCCGAGGTAGTCCGCTGGGGGAAAAAAGTATTTGACCTCCGAATTCACGATACGTGGTGGATGACGGAAACAGGTGCACAGGTTATTTGTAACTATCCGGCTATGGATATCCGTCCAGGGTCAATGGGCAAGCCGATTCCGGGGGTTAAAGCGGCAATTGTGGACGATCAGGGCAATGAACTGCCGCCAAACCGAATGGGGAATCTGGCGATCAAAAAAGGCTGGCCTTCTATGATGGAAACAATCTGGAACAACGAAGCCAAATATGAATCATACTTTATGCCGGGCGACTGGTATGTGTCAGGCGACTCCGCTTACATGGACGAAGACGGCTATTTCTGGTTCCAGGGCCGTGTAGACGATGTAATTATGACTGCCGGTGAGCGCGTAGGGCCGTTTGAGGTCGAGAGCAAGCTCGTCGAACATCCGGCGATCGCAGAAGCTGGTGTCATCGGAAAGCCGGATCCAGTGCGGGGCGAAATTATTAAAGCGTTTGTGGCGCTGCGCGACGGTTATGAGCAATCAGATGAATTAAAAGAAGAAATTCGTCAGTTTGTGAAAAATGGACTTGCTGCACATGCTGCACCGCGTGAAATTGAGTTCCGTGACAAGCTGCCAAAAACACGCTCGGGTAAAATCATGCGCCGTGTCTTGAAAGCATGGGAGCTCGACTTGCCAACAGGAGACCTTTCGACAATGGAAGATTAATGGTAGGAGCTTGAGGCAAAAGGTTTTGAATAGAAGAGAAAGCCGGACACTCGTGTGAAAATCTCGTAGGTGTTCGGCTTTCTTTTTTGATCTTGAAGGGGATGAGTCCTTTAGTGGGGAGGACAAGCAGCTGATAAAACCAAAACAAGAGCATGAGGAACGGGAAAGAACGTACCATTCTGTCCTGCATTCGAGAAAGAGAAGCTTCTTCTCATCCAGCTGCTCGTTAGTTTTTGAAAATAAGCCATTTTCAATCATTTTTATCCTCACTGTTTTATTAGAACAACCACGGGCGCAGGGAGGCCGGCGAAGACTCCCGCTGGACGAGCGGACAGGCTGAAACAGCCACGGTCTTTGGGCTGGTTCAGCGTTCGCCCAGCAGGAAAGCGGAGCCGGCAGCCCGGAGCCCCTGTATGTGCTTTTCCAGAAAAAGAAAAGAATAAAGGCTTTCAACTACTGGGTTGTTCGAATTCACTGTCTGCCCTCACCGCTATGTCTCAGACTCTTATTTACTCTGAGATGAAAATTCTTATTTGACAAACGAAACGGTGCGGGCTAAAATGTGATTTATATTTAAATAAACAAGCAATGAACGGAATAAGTAGTCTCCTGTCCCTGTTTTAAAGAGAGCTTTCGGCTGGTGGAAGAAAGCACAAACAGTGAGATGAATTACCTCCCGGAGCTTTCACCGCGAAGGAATAGTAGCGGCTGACGTCTGCCGTCGTTACCGGTTTAGAGTGGAGAATGGTTTCTCAAGCTTGGGTGGTACCGCGCGTAAAAGCGTCCCTGCATATGTTGCAGGGGCGTTTTTTTGTTTGAATAAGGAGGAAATAACATGGAATTTTTAGAAGAGTTGAAATGGAGAGGGATTGTCTACCAGCAAACGGATGAAGAAGGCATTGAAAAAATGCTGAGCGAAGAAAAGATTGCTCTTTACTGCGGTGTGGACCCAACTGCTGACAGTATGCATATCGGGCATCTGCTTCCTTTTTTAACGCTGCGCCGCTTTCAAAACCATGGCCATAAACCGATCGTCCTGGTGGGCGGGGCGACAGGTACGATTGGGGACCCGAGTGGCAAAAAAGAAGAGCGCTCTTTGCAGACGATGGACCAGGTGCAAAAAAATGTAGACGGCTTGCGTGCGCAGCTGGAAAAAATCTTTTCAGTCGAAGGCGATAATGGTGCTGTTTTAGTTAATAACTACGACTGGATCGGTAAGATGGATGTTGTTACCTTCCTGCGTGATTTCGGAAAGAACATCGGTGTGAACTATATGCTGGCGAAAGATACCGTCTCGTCACGCCTTGAAAGCGGCATTTCGTTCACAGAATTTGCTTACACCATTTTGCAGGCGATGGATTTTTACTACCTTCACAAAAATTACAGATGCCGTATGCAGATTGGCGGAAGCGACCAATGGGGCAATATTACAACGGGTCTTGAAATGATTCGCAAAATGAATCCAGAAGGGGATCAGGCATTTGGATTTACGATTCCGCTTGTCACAAAGGCGGACGGAACCAAATTTGGGAAAACGGAAAGCGGCGCAATCTGGCTTGATCCGGAAAAAACATCGCCATATGAGTTTTACCAATTTTGGATTAACACAGCGGATGCAGATGTCATCCGGTACTTAAAGATTTTTACGTTTCTTTCAAAAGAAGAAATTGACTCATTGGAAGCTTCTATGAAAGAGGAAGCGCATCTACGTAAAGCACAAAAGGCACTGGCCGAAGAAATGACGCGTCTTATTCACGGACAGGAAGCGCTGGACCAAGCCATCAATATAACAAAAGCACTGTTTAGCGGTGACATTAAATCATTATCTGCCAGTGAGATCGAGCAAGGGTTAAAAGGGGTGCCGACCTTTGAAGTGGCAGGTGAACTTCCAAGCATTGTCGATCTGCTTGTTGATGCGGGCATTTCTCCATCAAAACGACAGGCACGGGAAGATGTGCAAAATGGAGCTGTATCGATCAATGGCGAAAAAATGACAGACACCGCTTACGTATTGTCAGAATCAGATAAGATGGACGGCCGATTTACGGTGATCCGACGCGGGAAAAAGAAATATTTCTTCATTCAATACAGCCATTAAAGATTGGCCGATAAAAATGTTCGTCGTACTCTATAAGAGAAGGTGCAGCCATGATGAAAGTGAAAAGTGATATAAACCGGAAGATTTATTATGCTGGAATTAGTGCGGTCATTGCAGCGATGTGGATGGGGGTTTTATGGGAAAACCCTCATATGCATACAAATCAGGCCGGATTTTTCTTCCACGCGGTTCTGGTGGCTATTATTTCCATCTTGTTGCTTGCCTACCCTGCTTTACCAAATCGTAGCATGCGGATTATTATTATTGCTATGGCATCGGTTTATTTTTATACGCTGTTTTTTTTATATCCGGACACGTGGTCGACCTTTTTGTACATTGCGCTTATTCCGCTCGTGTCCATTTTCTTTTTCGATTCTAAATTGTTTTATTTTTCTCTTGCTTTAAACACGATAGCGCTCACCGTTTTTTTCGTTTTTTCGATATTTATTGATCAAGGGCATGCCTTTACCTTTATTCAAAAGGACCCGGTTGGCAACCTGATCAACTTTTTCGGAAGCCAAATCCTGCTTTACACGCTTTATTACTTAACGCATGAGCGTATGAAAAAGCAGCAGCTTTATTATGAACAGATTCAGCAATCTGAACGAATTAAAACAGCCGGTCAGCTGGCCGCGGCCGTAGCGCACGAAATACGCAACCCGTTAACGGTAGTGAAGGGATTCTTGCAGCTGTATGAGCAGGATTCAAACATCGACCATAACACAAAGGAGCGTTTTTCGTTAATGATTGGGGAGCTGGATGCTGCGGAAGAAGTCATCGCCCAGTTTTTAGCCGTATCTGCACCGGCAAAAGCCGTTACAGTGGAAAAAGTAAATGCAAAGGCAGACTTGCACAGTGTGACAAGTCTGCTTGCTTCATATGGCTTCATGCATCACAATCAAATTGAATTACACGTAGAGGACGAGTGTATGATTGCGGCGAATAGCATGGAATTCAAGCAGCTGTTTGTGAACCTGATTAAAAACGCAATCGAAGCGTCTACGGAAAATTCATCCGTGCGAGTATCGGCCGTGCAAAAGGGGCCTGTCGTTGAAATAGAAGTGAGCGATAGCGGCAATGGCATGACCCAGGAACAGATATTGTCCCTGGGTACACCATTTTATTCATTAAAAAGCAAAGGAACAGGTCTCGGCCTTATGATCTGTTTTAACATTGTGAAGAAATACAATGGAACAATGAAGTTCCAGAGTGAACCTGGAAAGGGAACAACCGTAACCGTCCAGTTTCCTTCATATGATAAATAACAAAAGAACATGTCAATGAAAAGCAGGTGACTACTTCTCTTTTTCAACGCTACTATGCTTGTGCGAACACGGTTCGGGCGGCTTCTGCAGGACTTCGCGTTCGGAGGGGCGGGCGGTGAGCTAACTTTTGTCGCTACGCTCCAAAAGTGGATCTCACCTGACCCGCCTGATCCCTCCCGAGTCTTCGCCCTGCG
>NZ_FTLX01000009.1 GCF_900156125.1 Domibacillus enclensis
AGAGGTCACACCCGTTCCCATCCCGAACACGGCAGTTAAGCTCTTCAGCGCCGATGGTAGTTGGGGGTCTCCCCCTGTGAGAGCAGGACGCCGCCAGGCAAATTTAAAAGAACAGCGGATGCTGTTCTTTTTTTTGTGTTTAACATAATATTGAATCATTATGATCAGCTTAAAATAGCTGTCCGGCTGAGAAGGCGTCTAATGGATGCATCCGCCTCTTTTAATACGTTTTCTTTGTCCACCGTCTTCATTAGACCGTTTTCCATGACCACTTTCCCGTTCACGATAGTCGTCTCTACATCGGCACGTGTAGCAGAATAAACAATGCGGGAAATTGGATCAACGTCATAAGATGGGAATGTATGAAAATGATTTAAGTTTAAAATGGCGATGTCGGCTTTTTTGCCGTCTTCAATGCTTCCGATTTCCTGATCCATTCCCACTGCCCGGGCGCCGCCAATTGTGGCCATTCTGAAGACAGTCCTGGCATTCATGCTGGTCGGACCATGCAGCGGCTTTTGGATTAAAGCGGCCAGTCGCATCTCATTGAACATATCCAAATTGTTATTGCATGGAGCGCCGTCTGCACCGAGGCTGACGGATGAGCCGTTTTCAAGCAAATCTGGAATATCGGCAATGCCTGAGGCAAGCTTTAAATTAGAGCCCGGGCAGTGACTGACGTGGACGCCTCGTTCCTTAATAATTTGTTTTTCCTGCTCATCCAGCCAGATGCAATGAGCAAGAATCAATCGTTCGTTTGCGAGCCCGAGATGATCAAGGTAGACGACATTCCGCATCCCCGTTTCTTTTTCGACAATCGCAATTTCCCCCAGATTTTCAGAAGCATGCGTGTGAACCATTACATTATAATGTGTAGACAGCTTCTGCACTTCTCTCAATAGTTCCTCTGTGCACGAAACGACAAATCTCGGTGAAAATGCATATTGAATGCGCCCGCTGTCATACATATGCCATTTTTCCAGCAAATCAACACTTTCTTGAATGGATTGTGCGGTTTTTTCCTGCAGCCCGACCGGTACTTCGTTTCCTTTGTCCATCATCACCTTACCGGACAGGGCGCGAATTCCACTTTCTGCAATCGCGCGAAAGGCGAAATCCGTGTGGCTGACCGTCTCCATGTCGACAATTGTCGTTGTACCGCTTTGCAGCAATTCCCCGATGCCGAGCAGCGCAGAATAATAAATGGATTCTTCGTCATGGGACGCTTCAAGCGGCCAGATCCGCTTTTTCAGCCAGTCCATTAATTCGAGGTCGTCTCCCTTGCCTCGAAACAGTGTTTGGCACAGGTGGATGTGTGTCTGGACAAAGCCCGGAATAATCGTTTTTCCTGTTGCATCAATGACGCGATCGGCCAGGGCTTCGTTAAGAGACGGTCCAACAGATACAATTCGGTCATCATGAATAAGAAGGTCCCCTTTGATGATTTCTTCCTTTTTGTTCATCGTGACGATTTGGGCATTTTTAATAAGCAATTTCATTTCCATTCCTCCTGTCAATTGAAAAAAGCCACGAAAAAATTAGCGCGAGCGCCAATTTTTTCGTAGCCTGGAATTTACGGTTCCGGTAGAAACCCTTAACCCGTATCGTTAAGGATATACGAAAAGTATAGGTTTATCATATGGGGATTTGGAGTAGGAATCAACTTATCTGTTAGGAAACCTGCCATGATTTCAGCCAAATAAACACATTCATGATTAAATGGAGCCAACGACGATCAAAAGGAGGCTGCAATATGAATGTACAGTTTTTAAATGAACAGCATAAGAGCCGTTTTGAACTGGCGCGGTCTTCGATGCCTGCGATGCAGCGCGCGGATCGGTCAAAGCTTGCGTTTATTTTCTTGATAACGGGAGACAGAAGCCTTCGGAAAAAAGTAAGTCCGTATATTCACTTGAAGGACGGCCGGTTTTTATGGCCGGATACGATCGTGGACCGGGCTTTCTCGGATCACCGTGACGCGCTGCTCACATTGGCTATGCAATTTTTAAGCAATGTAAAAGCGACAGCGCCGATTCATTTGATGGATGACCTCAGTGACGATCAGCTTAAGCTGGCGTTAAATGCGATTATTGTCCGCCGAACGGGAATTGCAGAGGAGCAGCTTTACGATAAAACAGACGAACGATACTTTTATTATATGTAAAAAAGCCCGGAGGTTTAGTCTCCGGGTTTTTTCACGTATTCATTAAATGCTTGATGCGCAGTGCAAGACGAATTTGAAGAGAAAATTCCGGGTCTTTTAATGAGGTGCCAAGAAGCTCTTCGCATTTTTCCAGACGGTAAACGACGGTATTCCGGTGAACAAAAAGACGCTTGGCTGTTTCGGAAATATGGCAGTGGCTTTCCATATACACAAATAACGTATCGAGAAGTGATTTTTCTTCTTCTAAGTTGCTGAGCTTGAGCTGTTGCACGGTATGCTTGTAAAACTGTGTTAAGTCCTTGACAGGAAGAAGCCGCAGCAGCTCGCTGACATCTTTCGTGCGATGGAAGTGAACGGATGAAGGGCCACTGGAGAGCCGGTTTGTTTTCCAGGCATCTCTTGCTTCTTTGTAGCCTTGCCGGACAAACAGGAGAGACGAGCAAAGGTGGCTGATACCAAACGACATCGTTGCACCGTGCTCCCTGCTTAACCGACTTTGCAATGTTTGTAAAAAAGAAGCGGTGAACGAATGTGTATCCTTTATATGCTCGGGTACTTTCAAGAGAAGAATAAGCGTTTCCCCTTTTGTGAATAAGTGACAGGGCACCTCCATTGTGTGCAGCTCTTTTTCAAAAAAGTAATAAATGGCATCCAGTTCTTTTTGGTTCGTGTAATACGACCATTCTTCTTCAGGTGCATCGATGCGTCCGGCAGCACAAATGTACTTTTGTTTAAGCGGCAGGTCGAATTCCTTCGCCCGGCTGACAGCTTCTTCTTCACTGGAGAACGCATCATCTAAAAAATTAGAGAAAAATTCATTTCGAATCCGGCGGGTGAATTGTTTTACAGCGTCTTCTTTAAGCAGCTCAAAGGATATGACGTTCACAGCTTGCTCGATCGTCAAAAGCTTCACATGCTCAGTCGGATAAATGGGTCCTTCCAAAAGAAGAAGAGCGGCTTTTTTCTCGTGCGTATAAACCGGGAACAGTGTGTAATCTTCTTTTTGGGCCATCGTACTAAAAGCGGTGAAAGCAGAGCCGGGTGATAAAAAGGAGCCATGCTCTGATGACCATTTTTTAAAGGGGGACAGCACGTCAGCGAGCGCCCGGTCTCCGGCGATTGGAGAAAAATACGCTGTGCATAAAAAGGCCCGGTGGCCGGTCAAGTCCGTTAAGTTGGCAAGCAGTGCGTTTAAGCCCTTTCCACTCATAATGTGGCTTGAAAATAATTTGTGTGTATCAATGGCACCCCGTAATTCGCTTGTTCGTTTATCGAGTATGACACTCAGCATTTGGTTGACTGTTTCACCTAATGACCAGTTTTCGGGAATTTCGACGATGGGAAAGTGAAGGCTATTGGCGAGCTGCAGAGAATCGGCAGGGATCTCCCCGAAAAAACGCTTTGTTTTAATGAATAAGGCGGCGCAGCTTTTCCTGGCCATTTGTTCAATCAGTTGAATGAGTGCTGTGGGGTCATCTTTTACGTGATAGCCAGTTGTCACTAGCAGGTCGTTTGGTTTTAAATACGGAAGAATATCGGGTGCATCCATCATTGTCACGTTCGTGATATCGTTGGCTAAGCCTTTTTCGCCAGCAATCAGCTTCATCTGGTGAAAAGGCTCCTGTGCGAGCAGTGTTTTTAATTTCACAAAAATCCCTCCGGAAAATTATCTTATGTTATATTATATAACATAATATGAGTCGTTTTTGTGAAAAAAGCAGAAAATAATTCATTTATTAGTGATTTTGACTAATGACAGAGTATGTCAACCCCTGTAAAATATCATTATGTTATATATTATAACGTAAAAAAGGAATAAAAGAGGTGTGGGAATGCTGACGATACAATCTGTTAATGAAATGAAAAAAGTTGCGTTCATTCAGCACTTTGGCGGAGTGTTCGAGCATTCGCTCTGGGTGGCAGAGCAAGCTGTGCATAACCGGCCGTTTTCTTCGAGAGCATCGTTGCATGAGCAAATGGTGCTGATCGTGCGGGAGTCATCAAATTCTGATCAGCTGGCACTGCTGCGCAACCACCCGAACCTTGGCGCCAAAATTAAAATGACCGATGCATCAGTGAAGGAACAAACTGGCGCTGGCTTGACATCGCTGACGAAAACAGAATTCAACGCGTTTTCTTCATTGAACGAAGCGTATATCAAAAAGTTCGATTTTCCTTTTATTATGGCCGTGCGAGGCAAAACGAAGGAAGAAATTTATGGTCAGCTGAAAGCGCGTTTGGAAAATGACCGGGCAACAGAATTTGAAAGGGCGTTGAATGAAGTGTTTGCCATTGCTTATTTGCGCCTTTCCGATCTTGTCCGAGAAACGGAGGCGGATGAATGCCTTCAGTCACAACGCATATTTTAGATTTAGTTCATGGACGTCCGGCGGCGGAGGTTTCTGTCTGTGTTTATTTTATCCAGTCGGAAACAAAAAAGGAAAAGCTCAATGAATTGAAAACAAACCAGGACGGACGGGTTGATGAACCGCTCGTCCGTGGAGCGGACTTTAAACAAGGAGAATACGAGCTTTTATACAATGTGGGCGAATATTTTGGACAGAAGGGAGTTCAGGCTGGAGAGCCGCCTTTTTTAACAAAAGTATCGGTTCGTGTAGCTCTGTCAGCAGCTGAGGCGCACTACCACATTCCGCTGCTCATTTCGCCATGGGGGTATCAAGTATACAGAGGAAGCTGATCTGGGAGGGCAATGATTTCGTTAAATCAATGCCCTTTTTTCGCACAATCAATTCGAATGGAGGGATCGTCAATGGAGGATATTCATGATGTGCTGGATGCCATCGATTCGACTTCCTCGGGAGGCGTGCTGGCAACGGTTGTGCAAGTCACCGGCTCTGCTTACAAAAAAGAAGGGGCGTCTATGCTGTTTCAGCCAGATGGAACGCAAATTGGTCTGCTGAGTGCGGGCTGTCTGGAGGAGGATTTAGCTGAACGGTTAAAAGGGAGCGAGGCTCGTTATGAAGAGGTAGTGTACGATATGCGTGGCGAGGATGAATTGTCGTGGGGGGAAGGATCTGGATGCAATGGAGTCATCTCTGTTTGGACGGAAAAGCTGGATGATGCTTATATACAGCATTTGCTGAAGCTGAAGGGCGTGCTGCAAACAGGGCAATCGGTTGTGATGATGAAAAAAAGAGGAGAGGCGCCGGGTTATTTGTTTATCCCCGAGGAAGGTGAACCGTTTGGCTCCTGGGCAGGCGGTGTTCCAGACGATTGTAAGGTCATCGAGCGGGGAATGTTTTACAGCCGGGCCCTTGGTGGGGAAGTGTATGTTCAGCGGATTCGTCCGAAGCGCCGTTTGATCGTATTTGGAGCAGGACCGGATGCCCGTCCGCTCGTTTCCTTTGCTGCGGGCGCTGGTTTTTCTGTCACGGTATGCGACTGGCGTCCGGCTCTTTGCCATAACACCTGCTTCCCGGCTGCCGAAAGACGGATCATCGGGTTCCCGAACGAACTGCTCACACAAATAGAGGTGAAGCCGGATGATTGTGTTGTGATTATGACGCATAATTTCAAGCGTGATCAAGAATTGCTTCAAGTTCTTAAAGGAAAAGAGATGCGGTACCTCGGCGTACTCGGTTCTAAAAAAAGAACCGCTCGTCTCCTCGGTTCCGATTCCATTCCAGCACACATTACGTCACCAGCCGGACTGGCCATTCAAGCGGAAGGCGCCGAAGAAATTGCAGTCAGCATCGTGGCCCAGCTGATTCAAGTGAGTCATGCTGTCAAGCTGAAGGAAGCGGTTTGTTTATGAGTGAGTATATTGTTGGCATCATACTTGCGGCCGGACAAAGCCGGCGGATGGGCAGGAACAAGCTGGCCCTCCCGTTCGGCGATACAACGATCGGGGGTGCGTCACTTGCAGCAATGCTTTCGTCAAGCGTTGATCATGTGATTGTCGTCAAGAACCCGGCAGATCAAGAGGAATGGCTTCAGCCGGCTGCTGAATGTGACGCGAAATGGTCATGTGTAGTCTGTGAACAGGCACACCTTGGACAGTCGTTCTCTTTAAAGGCCGGATTGAAGGCGGCGGAGGGAAAAGGGGCCACAGCGGCTGTGATTCTGTTGGCAGACACACCCTTTATTCAAACTGAATTCATTCAATGTCTGCTTCATACGTATAAAGAATCAAAAGCTGGGTTTGTGGCATCTTGTGTTGGAGGTTCACCTCAGCCGCCGGTTTTGTTCGCGGAAAAGATGTTCGGAAAACTGAAAAAGCTCGGTGGAGACCGCGGAGCAGGAGCACTGATCAGAGACCCTTCTTTTGCAAAAGAAGGTGTTTTCCTTTCTATTAAAGATGAAACAATGCTGTTGGATATTGATACAAAGAAGCAGTATGAGAAAGCGGTAAGGAGGCGTGAAAATGGATGTGTCGATGCCGGTACAGACGGTAGTGTGGCGGCCTGGAACGCTTGAAGAGGCCAGGTCGTTAAAACGAGAATATAACGAAGAAGCCCGTTTTATTGCGGGTGGCACATTGATGCAAATGCAGCGAGAGCAGGGCATACCCTTTCCGCCGTACTTGATCAGTCTGGAGAAAATGCGGGAGCTATCGGACATTGAAGAAACAGTGGACGGTGCTGTCAGGATCGGTGCGTTAACGGACCTTGAAACGTGCAGAACTCATCCGCTTCTAAAGAAGAGGTGCCCTGCCCTGCAGGAAGCTATCGGAACCATTTCATCGCCGGCGGTAAGGAACAGAGGAACCATAGGCGGAAATATTTTGTATGGAGTCGGCGATGTGATTCCGATACTTCTGGCGATGAATGCCCGTCTTTCCTGGTTTTCTGAAGATGGCATCCGTTCAGAGTCGCTGTCAGATTATGTAACGGACTCGGTTATGCCCCTCAGCGGTGCTATATTGACGGATGTAACGATTCCTTCACAATCGGAGGCTCATTGCTTTTTTCGGAAAATCGGACGAAGAGAAACGTTTATTGCGTCTGTGGTGACTGTGGCCATGCAGGCAATGGTGAGTGATCAAGGCTTCATACAGTCAATCCGTCTCGTTGCGGGAGGCGGTGTGAATACGCCAAGGCGTCTGGTGAAATGCGAAGAATGGCTGTCAGGAAAGCGGCTGTCAGATGTACAGCTGACTGAGCTTTCGGTCATGATCAAGGAAGAGTCCGCTTTGATCGGTGATGCTTTTGCATCGGCGGAATACCGAAGAACAGTAGCGGCTCATCTTCTAGTCGCGGAGCTGCAGTCGTTGCAATAAAAGAAAGGAGACGGACCGATGAAGAGAAACAGACGGCCGGATGGCAAAGAAAAAGTAACAGGCGCATTAAAGTACTTAACGGATCTATCATTTCCTAACATGCTGTATGGCAAAATTGCCAGAAGCCCGTTTCCTCACGCGCGCATCCTCTCCATTTCCACGGAAAAGGCCCGGCAGCTTCCGGGTGTGCAGGCGATTGTCACGCATGAAGATATTCCAGGGTTAAACGGATTCGGCATTGTCACGCCGGATCAGCCCGTTTTATGCAAGGACATCGTCCGGTATGTCGGAGATGCGGTTGCAGCCGTAGCAGCCGATTCGATCGACATTGCGAAGCGTGCCATTGAGCTGATTGATGTTCAGTACGAGCCCCTCCCAGTCCTCGACAGCACGGAAAAAGCGCTGGATCCATCGGCTCCCTTTCTTCATCCGGACGGCAATGTTCTGCACCGGGCCGGCTTTCAAAAAGGTGATATCGAAGAAGCATTTTCGAAATGCAGGGCGGTTATTGAAGAAACCTATCACGTTCCTCGCCAGCTTCATGCTTACATGGAAACGGAGGGAGGAGTGATTGTACCTGAAAAGAACGGGACATTAACCGTTTATGTCGGCACGCAGCATGGCTTTAAAGACCGCTTTCAGCTTGCCCGGATATTAGGAATGCCTGAGTCCGACATCCGGATCGTATCGAGTCCAATGGGCGGATCATTTGGCGGGAAGGATGAATTGAACATACAGCCGTATGGCGCACTGCTAGCCCTGGCAACAGGGCGGCCGGTGAAAATTCACCAGACGAGACAAGAATCGATGCGCTCAAGCATTAAGCGTCATCCGATGGCGATTACCATGAAAACAGGCGTAGATGAAGCGGGGAAGCTGATCGCACACCAAACGGTGATTGTGGCGGACACAGGTGCGTATTCAACGCTAGGCCCGGCGATTTTAGATTTTGCGGTGGAGCATGCAGCAGGACCGTATATCATTCCTGCAGTCCATACACAGGGAATATCTGTTTTCACGAATAACGGCGTCTCCGGCGAGTTCCGGGGCTTTGGCGGAAATCAAATTACGTTTGCGCTTGAAGGGCAGATCGACCGGTTAGCCGCCGCAATCGGGATGGATGGTCTGGAAATAAGGCGGCTGAATCTTCGCCGTGAGCAGGATGCCGGCCCGCTCGGCCAGCGCATTGCGGAGACGAATGGAGCACTTGACGTTTTTGAATCGGCAGCGGCGTTATACAGAGAGAAAAAAAGTGCCAGTCTTCAGGAGCGTCCGTGGAAAAAGATTGGAACGGGCATGGCTGTTACGATGCACGGCGGCGGTCTCGGCTTTGGCCGGATGGACCCTGCTGGCGGAAGGCTCACACTCAAGGGGAATGGGAAAATTGAAATTTCATTTGGGTTTGAAGAAGCGGGCCAGGGGATTTTGGCTGTCATTGAAACGATTACAACGGAACAGCTTGGCTGTGCAAAGGAAGATCTATCAATTGTCATTGGCGACACGGCAGTGGTGCCGTCCTCCGGCTCAACGACCGCCTCGCGTGGAACGAGCATGGTGTGGCATTCGCTTCAGCGGTTAAAGAAACCATTTATCGCTCAATTGCTAAAGCGGGCTTCGCTCTTAACAGGAAAAGAGCGCCTATCTTTAGGTGAAGGCGGCATTTGGTCTGATGGAGAATTTCTTTTAAGCTATAAGGATCTTGCATGCGGGCAGGCGGAGATCGTAGCAGAAACGGAGTTTGATTTTCCTGTGTCACCTGATCCGATCGATTCGGCTCATTTTCTTTATACGTACAGCGGTGTTGTTGTGCAAGTGGAGGCAGACTTGCTGACAGGAAAAATCAAAGTTACAGACCTGCACCAGACGGTTTCTGCGGGACCGATGGTGAACGAAATGGGGTTTGTCGGGCAAATTGAAGGGGGTGGTGTCATGGCGCTTGGCTACACGCTCCTTGAAGACGTTGTCATGAAAGACAGCCAGTATGTGACGGAAAACCTGGATACGTATTTGATTCCGGGAATCATGGACGTACCGTTTCAATTGAGTGTCGAGCCGATCGAAGCATTGCCTGAGCAGGATCATTTTGGCCCCCGTGGTGTGGGGGAAATCGGCACGGTCGCCGTAGCCCCTGCCATCGCAAGCGCTATTTACGATGCGTTAGGGCTGCAGGTCAATCAGCTTCCGGTCCACCCGGAAACGGTTTTGAAGTCAATAGAAGAAAGGGGCGTTTTTCATGGAGGTCAATCATCAAACAGCGGGGCGAGCTGAGGTTCTCTCCGTTTCATTTCACTTGAATGGAGAGCTGGTTCAAGTGAATACGTCTCCTGTTGCAAGAGTAGTGGACGTACTCCGGGATGAGCTGGACCAGACGGGAACGAAACTATCATGCGGGATTGGCCGCTGTGGCGCTTGCTCGATCTTAGTCAATGGCAAGCTGACGGTGTCCTGCCTTCTTTTGGCGTACCAGCTGGATGGCGCTTCGGTGACGACGATTGAAGGGCTTTCGGGTCAAGGAGAAATGGACCCTGTTCAAGAGGCGTTTCTTGAAGAAGGGGGATTTCAATGCGGCTACTGCACACCCGGCATGGTGATGGCCGTAAAGAGCCTGCTTGATTCAAATCATGAACCGGATCAACATGCGATACAAGGAGCTCTCGCGGGGAATCTGTGCCGCTGCACCGGATACGGGGGAATCATCCGCTCTGTACAATGTGCAGCGGCAAAACGAAATGCTGTTAGATAATATGACAAACTCAGCCTTGATTCTAAACGAATCAAGCTTTTTTTCTTTTATTTCTCTAAGAAGAGAAGTCAATTTTAGTTAAAATGCACATTGAGGTTCAACCTTCGCACACTTATGATGTTAGTAGATATAACATACTAAAAACATCACTCTTGAAAACACTATTGGAAGGAGCGAACGATGTGATTATAAAAAAAAATCATGCAGTTTATTTTCGGAATGTTAGCAAAATTTACAACACAGGGACAGTCGCTCTTAATCATTTTGACTTTCCGGTTGAAGAAGGAGAATTTATCAGCTTTCTTGGCCCTTCAGGCTGCGGGAAATCAACAGCGCTTCGAATGGTGGCGGGTCTTGGCACTCCGACATCCGGAGAAGTAACGGTGTATGGGGAGCCGCCGGAGGAGCTGATTAAGAACACAAATGACATTGCCTTCGTTTTTCAGGATGCGAACCTGCTCCCGTGGCGCAGTGTACTGGATAATGTTCTGCTTCCGCTGGAACTGCGGGGCGGCAACAAAAAGGAGAATAAACAAGCGGCGATTAGTGTTCTGGAAATGGTCGGCTTGAAGGATCACTTAACATCCTACCCGAGACAGCTGTCCGGGGGAATGAAAATGCGCGTATCCATCGCCCGGGCTCTTGCTGCCCGGCCGAAGCTGCTGCTGATGGATGAACCATTTGCAGCGCTGGATGAAATTACACGCCAGACCCTTCAGATGGAATTGCTCGACATATGGAAAAAAGAAAAAATGACGGTTTTGTTTGTCACCCATAATGTGTATGAAGCGGTTTTCTTGTCATCGAAAATTGCGGTGATGTCCGCACGTCCAGGGAGGCTGTCTTCTGTTATTGATGTCAATCTTCCGTACCCGCGGGAGCTTGGCATGAGAACACACCCGGCCTTTTCAGACTATGTGGATCGGGCATCAGCGAGTCTTGAGAATGATGAAAAGCGGAAGGAGACGGTGTAAATGGCGATGTCAGAAGTGGAAATGACCAAAAAGCAGCAAGCGCTTGTGGCCGCTGGAAAAAAACAAAAACCGTTTGCTTCGACTTTTAAAGAACTGTATTTAGGACCCATTATCGCGTTTATCTTATTTCTTTCTTTATGGCAGATGATTCCATCTGTACTCGGGCTGCCGCACTACATTTTGCCGAAGCCGACCGATGTGTGGGAAGCAACGGTATCCGATTGGAGCCTTCTGCAAGAAGCCATCCGCATCACCATTTTTGAATCGGTCATTGGCTTTTTCCTTAGCGCAGTAATCGGCATCGGCGTTTCAGTTCTGCTGGCCAGCTCGAAAATATTAGAGCGCAGCATTTACCCGTATGCGATTATTCTGCAGACCATACCGGTTGTAGCGGTTGCGCCAATTGTTGTTATCTGGTTTGGAGCCGGCTTTAATTCCATTGTCGTCATTTCTTTTTTAATCGGCTTTTTTCCGGTTATTTCAAATACACTGATGGGCTTAAACTCGGTCGATAAAAGCATGGATGAGCTTTTCACACTGTATAACGCATCTAAATGGCAGCGCATGTGGAAGCTGCGCATTCCAGCAGCGATGCCTTACATGATGGCGGGACTGAAAATTTCCTGTACATTATCGATTGTCGGTGCGATTGTCGGTGAATATGTAGCCGGTATTGGCGGCGGGAACGGCGGTCTGGGCTATGCGATTACCGTAGCAGCGATTCAAGTGAAAACCTCCTTTTTATTTTCGTGCGGCATTGCGGCGGCGATACTCGGCATCAGCTTTTACCTGCTTGTCAGCTTGTTTTCAAAAATGATGCTTGGCAGCTGGCATGAATCCGCGATGAAATCAGATAAGTAAGAGATACATAGAGGGGGAATTGAAATGGAGATCTTGAAATGGAAACGAAATGGATTGCTGGCATCTGCAATGGCGGCAAGCTTGCTGCTGGCAGCGTGCAGCGGAGAAAGCGCAACAGAAACCGAGAGTGAAGCCGCGGATTCGCCAGGCGGAACAGAAGAGGTCAAGCTTGTGTTAAATTGGTTTCCTAAATCGCAGCACGGCGGCGTATACAGCGCAATAGAAGAAGGAATCTTTGAAGAAAACGGCTTAAGTGTAGAAGCAGAACCGGGTGGTCCTCAAGTATCGCCAGTGCAGATTGTTGCAGCAGGCGATGCCCAGTTTGGTCTTGCACATGCGGACCAGATTTTGATTGCCCGCAACCAGGGGATTGAGCTTGTGGCACTTGCCGCAACGATGCAGGGAAGCCCTCAGGCGTTTATGTTTCACGAGGGAGAAGAGATACAGGATTTTGACGATTTAAATGGCCGGGAAGTGTTTGTTCAGCCAGGCATTACCTACTGGGATTTCTTGAAAAATCAATATGACCTGAGCGGTGTGACAGAACTCGGCTATAACGGTCAGCATGTGAATTTCATCGACAACAAAACATCTGTCACACAATCCTTCGTCACGTCAGAGCCTTATTTCATGGAGCTCGAGGACGTGCCGGTTGAAACGATGCTTGTGTCAGAATCCGGCTACGATCCGTACAATGTCGTTCTGTTCGCCACAAAAGACTATGTGGAAAGCAACGGGGAAACGGTCCAGAAGTTTGTTTCGTCTTATGTGGACGGCTGGGCGTCTTATGAAGAAAATGGACCGGCCATTAATGAAGTAATTGTAGGAGAAAATCCGAATATTGCACTTGAAGCGCTAAACTTTGAAACCGAAACGCAGCATGACTACATTTACGGGATGGATGCAGCGGAAAACGGCATCGGTTATATGACGGAAGAACGCTGGACTACATTAAAGGACCAGCTGCTTGAGATCGGCTTGCTTGAAGAAGACTTTGCTGTAACGGACATGTTTACAACTGAATTTTTGCCGGACGCTAATTAACGGCTATCACATACTAGAAAGGCTATCTCAAGCGTTTGAGACAGCCTTTTCTTTTCTAAAAAAAGACAGGCAGCACGTCAGTCAGGAGGGGAAAAGGTGAGTATTCCTGTACAAGAAGCAAATTATGACTTTAAAACAGCAGACGAAATGCTGGAATGGCTGGCGCTATTCGGAGGTACAGCTGCTGGCGGCGTGACGAGGCTTTTATATACTGATGCATGGAGTGAAGCGCAGCACGCCTTGAAACACGTGATGCAGCAAAAAGGGCTGGATGTCCGTTTTGATGCAGTCGGAAACTTATTCGGCCGGCGCACGGGGGTGGAAGAACCGGAATCGATTATTTTAACCGGTTCTCATATTGATACGGTTCAAGAAGGAGGGAAATTCGATGGTGCATATGGCATTGTCGCCAGCTTCATAGCGGTTCAGCGATTATATGATCAATATGGGGCACCGAAGCGCACCATTGACGTGGTTTCTTTGGCGGAAGAAGAGGGAAGCCGTTTTCCGCTGACATTCTGGGGATCGGGCTTTATGACAGGGCGGTACAGTTTGGATCAGGCAGCGTCTATTTACGATCAGGACGGCGTGTCACTCAAAGATGCAATGGAAAAAGCCGGATTTGGCGCTAAGCCGATGCCGGTGGGGCAGAACAAACCGAAAGCGTTCGTTGAAGTGCACGTGGAACAGGGCATTGTGCTGGAGCGGAAAAAGAAATCAATTGGCATCGTCAGCCATATTGTTGGACAAAGGCGTTACACAGTATGCTTTAAAGGAGAAAGCAATCATGCCGGTACGACCCCAATGTCGATGCGGAAAGATGCGGTGCGGCTGATGGCAGAATGGGTATTGTTTGTATCTGTGGAAGCAGAGCGGATGGATGAGGCACTCGTCGCGACAGTGGGAAAAGTATGTGCCTCACCGAATATGCCGAATGTTATTGCCGGTGAAGTGGAATGCAGCCTGGATGTGAGACATTACCATGAAGGCATGTTAAACCGATTCGAGGAAAAAATAAACGAATTTAAAGAGCGGGCTGCAAGCTCTGGCATGGGGATGACCATTCAGCGGTGGATGAAGATCCAGCCGGTAGCAATGGATGAAGGCATGATGGAAATGGCCGCCCGGCAAGCTGAACGGCTCGATTTTTCCTTTGAAACAGTCGTAAGTGGAGCAGGTCACGATGCGCAGGTGTTCGGTGAATACTGCCCGACCATGCTGCTGTTCGTACCGAGCCGAAACGGCATCAGCCACTCACCTGATGAGTGGACGGAGCCTGAGGAGCTTGAAAAAGGGATTCAATTGCTCATGTGCAAGCTTTACGCGCTTGCGTACGTTTAAGGAGGACAACTGAATGAACTACAAGGACTTAAATACACCGATCCGAACGATTATGACGCCTGGACCCGTTGAAGTAGATCCGCGTGTGCTCCGTGCTATGGCAACACCGGTTGTCGGCCAGTTTGATCCGGCCTTTACTCAGATCATGAACGAAGTAATGGACATGCTTCGTATTCTGTTTAAAACAAAAAACAAGTGGTGCTTTCCAGTGGACGGCACCTCGCGTTCTGGTATCGAAGCGATGCTGGCCAGCGTCATCCGTCCGGGGGACCGGGTGCTAGTGCCGGTATACGGACGATTCGGCCACTTGCTGATGGAGATTTGTGAGAGGTACGGAGCTGAGGTGGAAACGATTTACACAGAATGGGGAACGGTTTTTGACCCGGCTGAGATCGTGCAGAAAATGAGTGAAATGAAACCGGATATTGTCGCCCTCGTCCATGCGGAAACCTCAACCGGTTGCATGCAGCCACTGGAGGAAATTGGCCGTGCCTGCCGCAGTCAGGATGTGCTGTTTATCGTGGACGCAGTCGCATCGGTAGGCGGAGCGGATGTGCGTGTGGATGAATGGTGCATTGATGGATTAATTGCCGGGACGCAGAAGTGCTTGTCTGTTCCATCCGGAATGGCACCGTTAACATATAATGACCGGATCGAGGAGAGAATTGACAGCCGGAAAAAGGTGGAGCGCGGCATTGCCACAGAAGCAGAGCTTCAAAGCCAAAATCCGCTTTTTATCCGGAGCAACTATTTTGATCTCGGCATGCTCCAGGAGTACTGGGGACCGCGCCGGCTGAACCATCATACAGAGGCAACATCGATGCTGTATGCATTGCGGGAGGGCTTAAGGCTTGTGCTGGAAGAAGGGCTTGAAAATCGGTTTGCCCGCCACGTATTCCACGAAAAAGCGCTTGTCAGTGGGATTAAAGCAATGGGCCTGGATTTGTTTGGTGATCCGGACCGGAAGCTGCCAACCGTTACATGTATTCACGTTCCGGGCGGAATCGATGCGGATTCGGTTCGCGGTATGCTGCTGAGAGAATTCGGCATTGAAATTGCCAGCTCATTCGGTCCTCTTCACGGGAAAATCTGGCGCATTGGCACGATGGGATTTAGCTGCCGGCGGGAAAATATACTAGCTGTTCTCGGCGCGTTTGAAGCGGTGCTGATCCGCCACGGCGTTCATGTTAATCGAGGCGAAGCGCTTCAGGCAGCCTTGGATTACTATACTCAGCCGGTTTTGAAAGATCCGGTTGAAGCATAAAGCAGCAAGCTTTGTTCAGGTGGCCGTAAGCCCCGGGACAAAGCTTTTTTTATGAAGTGAAAATTAATTTTTATGAATAAAATGAACGTAATATTGACATTATCCCATCCGTGGCGAATTAATGGAAGAAAGATTAAAGGCGGTTAAAGCTAGAAAGAGGGGGAATGGAGTGCCAGCTTTTTTAAAACAGCCCAAGCTTCTCACTCAAATGATCGGCCTTATTTCCATCGTCATTTGCTTGATGGTCATTTTTGTAAGCGCTATCTTCCTGACGATGATTGATGACTTAACGGAGGAGTCTCTCGGAAGCCAGGCGATGACAGTGGCCAAAATGGCTGCTCAGAAGGAAGCGATCATCGATGCTTTTAGGGAGCAAGACCCGTCGATTCGCATACAGCCGATCGCAGAAGAAATAAGAAAGTCAACGGGCGCCGGATATGTTGTCATTGGGAACAAGGAAAATGTCCGGTTTTCACACCAAATCGAAGAAAACATCGGGAAAACGATGGGAACCAGCAGTCGTGCCTCCCTTGAAGAAGGCAAATCTGTTATTTACAAGGGCACAGGGATCTCAGGCGACGCTATTAAAGCAAAAACACCTATTTATAACGAAGAGGGGAGCATTATTGGGGTGGCTTCTGTTGGGTTTTTAACGACAGAGGCAGAAAGACGGATGGATGAATATCAAATGAAGCTGTTTATTTTCGCTCTGTTTATTAACCTGTTGGGCATTTCTGGGTCAGTAATGATTGCAAAGCGTGTGAAGAAACTCATCTTTAATCTTGAGCCGGAAGAGATTTCCTTTTTGTTTAAGGAAAAAGAAGCAACACTTGAATCGATTCGAGACGCGACAGTTGCTTTGAACACCGATTACCAGGTGACATCGATCAATAAAAGGGCGCGAAAACTGCTGCAGGATCAGGTTGCAGCAGATGGAAAAGTGACCAACAGCCGGCTTGTTGACATTGCATCGTCTATCATTCATCGAAGAGAAAGCCTTGTCCATCAGCGAATGGTATTTGGCCACCAGCTTTATGTGGCGGATGGCTCTCCGATCTGGCAAAACGGTCAAACAAAAGGGGTGGTGCTGACCATCCGCCCTGTCTCCGAAATTGAAAAAATCGAGGAAGAAATTTCAGCAGTGAAAAGCATTACCGATAACATCCGAGCGCAAAACCACGAGTATTTAAACAAGCTGAATACCATTTATGGCTTGATGGTGCTTGAGGAATATGACGAAGCACGGGCGTTTATTTCCGATGAAGTAAAGGAACGTCAGGATGTCGTTGTGTTCTTAACCTCATCGGTGAAGGATCCGTACATCGCGGCGTGTCTGCTTGGCAAAGTCCATCGGTCCAAGGAAATGAAGGTGCGGCTTCAAATAGATGAAGAAAGCAACATCTCGTCTGTGCCAGCTTCGTTAAATACAAAGCTGTTTGTCACTGTCCTTGGCAATATTATTGATAATGCGATGGAAGCGGCGAGCCAGTTGAGGGGTGAGGATGCATCCGTATATGTTTCATTCACAGACATCGGGAACGAAGTTGTTTTTGATATTGAGGATAACGGCCCGGGAATTTGCTTGGAATGGCAGGAGCAGATTTTTATAGAAGGTTTTACAACAAAGGATGGAGAAAATCATGGCATTGGGCTGGCGATTGTGAAAAACACGCTTGAGAAGTTAAATGGGCAGCTGTACATTTCAAATAAAGAAACCGGCGGTGCGCAATTTACGATCGTCATTCCAAAGGGATAAACGAAAGGGGTATAAAGAATGTCACATATACAGGTTATGATTATTGAAGACGATGAAACAACCATTAATATTTATAAAAAATTCATACAGAAAGTGGAAGGCTTTCAGATTGTCGCTTCAGCCTGCACAGGCAAACAGGCAATGGATTTGCTTCACGTATTTACGCCCGATTTGATTTTGCTTGATGTGCATTTGCCCGATATAAAGGGGACGGATCTGCTGTGGGACATTCGTCAAGAAGCCAGAGGGGTAGATGTGATCATGATTACAGCAGCGAACGATGTGTCTACGGTCAGCGAGTCAATTAGAGGGGGCGCCTTCAGCTATATGATGAAGCCGATCATGATTAATCAATTTTTATCGACACTGGAGCAATACAAAAAAACGAAGGAAAAGCTGTCTCATTCAGCGGTAATGGAACAGGACGATATTAACCGGTTTTTTGGGGTGAAAGGAGACAGCAGCAGGACAATTCGCGAGGAAGAAGAAGAGCTGCCCAAAGGCATTGATAAACATACGCTGAAAAAAGTACGTGCCCAAATAAGTGCAGCGGCAGGAAGCGTTAATGCAGAAGAGACGGCCCAGGCGATCGGCGCCAGCAACTCCACGGTAAGGCGGTATTTAGAATATCTCGTTTCACGGGAAGAAGCAGAGGTGGACATCATGTACGGGACGATCGGGCGGCCGGAAAGGCGGTATCGAAAAACATAACAAAAGATATTGGCCCTTGAATCCGAACGATCTAGTAGCTGAAAGCCTTGATTCTTCTTTTTTCTTAGAAAAGCACAATCAGGGGCTCCGGGCTGCCGGCTCCGCTTTTCTATGTGGCGAACGCTGAACCAGCCCAAAGTGCGCGGCTGTTTCAGCCTGAGCGCCCCTCCGAACGCGCAGTCCTGCAGAAGCCGCCCAAACTATATTCGTGCAAGCGCAGTCACTAACTGATCTACCATCATGAAGAGCCCGAAAGAAAGCCAAACGATCGCATCGTTCGGCTTTTTCTTCTATCCAGAACCTTTTGTCTTAAGCTACCCTTTATTTTTGGACCAGTACCATCCATTCATCGATTTCAAACGATTGGACTTCTCCGTTCTCCTTTTGAATGGAAAAGTAATCTGTGATGAAGGTGTCCGCACTTAAAAGGTGATCATCCACCTGCTGGATTTGCTCAGCAGAGGTGGTGGTCCGGCGTACCCATTCGCGGTAGCCAAGTGTTTTTTTTCGGCACTGCTCTTTTTCGATGCGAAGGCCGGCTTGGGCGAACCATTCCTGCCACTCTGAAATGGCGTAGCTTCGAACATGGCTGTGATCCCGGAGCGATTCAAGCTCGTTGACGAAAGCGTCCAGACTCGGGTCAGCCGGGGCAATATTGTCAATAAGCACAAAACGTCCACCTGGCTTCAGCACGCGGCAGACTTCTTTGACGAACGCCTGTGGATTGGGAAAATGGTGAGCCGCAATCCGGCAAGAACCGGCATCAAATGTATGGTCGAGAAACGGAAGAGCTTCTGCGTCCGCAGCTGCGTAAAAAATATTATTCGCGTGAGCATCCAAGTGCTGCTTTGCGGCCTCGAGCATTTCCACTGTTAAATCTGTAGCAAAAACAAACGCAGCTTGGCCGGCCATGGCTTTCGCGGCATGGCCGCCCCCTGTGGCAATATCCAATGCGACTGCTTCAGGGGTAAGCTGCAGCCATTCGGGAAGCAGTGCAAGGTCTGTTCCCGTTGAATGGGTGCTGCTTGTAACGTACTGACGGGCGGATCGGCCAAACTGCTTTTTCACTTTTTGCTTTGCTTCATTTACTGGTTCCTTCATAGTGGCCCCCTTATTTTTGCATATTCAAAGATTCCAGTATTTCTTGTACGAGCACTTCCTGTTCAGCGAGGAAGGCTGTAAACTCTTCTGAATTTTTGTAGCCGTCTTCCCAGCCATTTGTTTTCAGTACTTCCTGCCACTCTGGTGTAGCCGCCATTTCAGTCAATGTTTCGTTCCAATAGTTTACTGCGTAATCCGGCATGTCTTTCGGACCGAACAAGCCGCGCCAGATCGTAAAGTCAGCTTCAATTCCGGCTTCCTGGTAGGTTGGAATATCTGCATACGTTCCTTCCAGTCTCTCAGTAGAAGATACGCCAAGAACGCGAATTTTTCCTGCTTTTAAGTATTCGCCCGTGCCGGAAATGTCTGTAGCCAGCACATCCGCATTGCCGCCGATCAGAGCTGTCATGGCCTCACCGCCGCCATCATAGGAAACGTATTTAATTTTCTCTGCATCCACCCCGGCTTTTACAGCAGGAAGCATGGCGACAAGGTGATCCTGCGACCCTGGGGCGGATCCGCCTGCTAATGTCAAGCTGTCAGGCTTTGCTTTTAAGTCGGCAAACAACGATCCCAGGTCTTTATATTTTGAATCGGCCGGCACAACGATTGCGCCATAATCCTTTGTTAATTGAGCGATCGGCGTCAAGTCCTTATAAGAATGCGGGCTGTTCCCTTCTTTTTTCAGGTTGTTAATGATAAGAGGAACAGAGGGCAGGAACAGGCGATACGGATCTTCCGGGTCCTGGCTGATAAAGTCCGCTAAGCCGACGGCCTGGCCTCCGCCCGGTTTGTTTTCAACGGTCATAGACTGCTCGTTTAACCCGGTATCGCTTAACACTTTCGTTAATGCACGGGCCGTTGTATCAAGCCCGCCGCCGGCCCCGGAAGGCGCGTTAATGATGATTGGCTTTTCAGGATAAGACGCGCCTTCTTCATTCCCTGCGCCTGTTCCGGATGCGGCCTCATTGCCGCATGCTGCCAAACTAAGTGCCAGTGCACCGGCTGTTAAAACGCTTCCCCACTTTTTTACGTTAAATGGTGTTTTCATTTTGTTGCCCCCTTTGTTATTGGTAACGCTTTCATAACTGGATCGTATCATGGTCCTGCTGAGGAATATAGTTTACGTTCATTCCTCACATAAGAACGAATAAGAAACATTAACGTCATATTTTTCACGAGAAATGAATGCTCTGTGAAAAATATGATCGTTATTTAAAATATGGATGAAAGCTTTTATCCGCTCCGGTTTATGGTACGTTTTAGAAAGCGATTACATAAAAGAATATTAACTAAGGTGGGGTGGAGAAATGAACAAAACCTTCGATCGTTATGCAAGTATTGTTTTCTTATTAATTGGTGTTCTGTTTATTGTAGAAAGCCGAAAGATATCCGCCAGCTCATACGGAAGCAATGTCGGACCTGATATTTTTCCGATCGGACTTGGCATTTTACTGGTTTTATTGAGTATCAAGCTATTTATCGAAACAGCCAAAATGAAAAAGGAAGATACAAAAGGAGAAAAGCCGGATTACAAACGGTTTTTGATTATTTTTGGAGCGGCTGTTTTATATGTAGTCCTGCTGGAGCCCCTTGGGTATGTCATCACCACTTTTTTATTTTTAGCTGTCGGGTTCCAGGTGTTGGAAAAGGGCGGCTGGCTGAAAACGATCGCGATCGCGGCCGCTTTTTCATTCGGTGTTTATTACCTTTTTGTGATGGTGCTGCAAGGATCGCTGCCAGGGTTTCCGATTTAATGAAGGGATGTGCTGAAGGATGGACGCAATACAGTTTTTAATAAATGGATTCGGCATTGCGATGCAATGGCAAAATTTAGCGTTTGCTTTTTTTGGTGTCCTGATCGGCACAGCCGTAGGGGTTTTGCCGGGGATTGGCCCGATGAGCGGTGTCGCCCTTTTGATTCCAATTACCGCGACGCTGACATCAGGACTCGATCCGCAAAGTGCAGCCGCCAGCTCTATTATTCTGCTTGCCGGTGTGTATTACGGCGCGATGTACGGGGGATCAACAACTTCAATTTTATTAAATACGCCAGGAGAATCTTCGTCTGTTGTGACTGCGCTGGATGGCTATCAGATGGCCAGGCAGGGAAGAGCCGGGGCGGCGCTGTCCATCTCTGCCATCGGGTCGTTTGTGGCAGGAATCGTGTCTCTTATCGGTTTAACGCTGCTGGCAAAGCCGTTGTCAGAGCTTGCTCTTTCGTTTGGGCCGGCAGAATATTTTTCGTTAATGCTTCTCGGGCTTTGTGCAGTGAGCGGACTGGCTGGAAGCTCCATTACGAAAGCATTGATTATGACAGTGGCCGGTCTTTTGCTGGCAACCATTGGAATGGATAACGTCTCGGGTGTTTCCCGGTTCACGTATGAAAATGCGTATTTATATTCCGGTCTCGAGTTTTTAACCGTAGCGGTTGGGTTGTTTGCGCTCGGTGAAGTGTTCCGCACCATATTGGACCGGGATAAAGGAGATGGAAATATCGCAAAGGTCGGACGCATTTTGCCGACAAAACAGGATATGAAGGAAAGCTCGGCGCCGATTTTACGCGGCTCATTGCTTGGCTTCTTCATTGGTGTCCTTCCGGGTGCCGGTGCGACGTTAGCGTCTTTTTTCTCTTACATTGCAGAAAAGAAAATCAGCAAGCATCCTGAAAAGTTCGGCCACGGCGCCATTGCAGGCGTGGCGGCTCCGGAATCCGCGAACAACGGTGCATCAGGCGGAGCGATGATTCCACTTTTGACGATGGGCATTCCCGGTTCAGGGACAACCGCCATTCTAATGGGCGCACTGATCATGTACAACGTGCAGCCAGGCCCGCTTTTATTTGAAGACAATCCCGAAGTTGCATGGGGGCTGATTGCCAGTATGTTTATTGGGAATCTGATGCTGCTCGTACTGAACATGCCGCTCGTTAAGGTATTTGCCAAGGTCATTGAAACACCGGCCAAGTATCTGCTGCCGATTATTATTGCCATTTCCATCTTCGGTGTGTACGCTGTTCAGTTTAATACGTTTGATTTGGCTCTGCTGCTCATTTGCGGATTGCTCGGCTATTTTCTGACGAAAAATGATTACCCGGTGGCGCCGCTTGTGCTGGCACTTGTACTCGGGCCGATGATCGAAAACAATATGCGCCGTGCACTCACTTCTTCAAATGGCGATTTTGCAGTTTTTGTAACGAGCCCGGTTTCCCTGCTGTTTCTTGTCATTGGCGCGCTTTGGATCAGCATTCCGCTCATCATGAAAATGCGCGGTCGGTCGGTCATTATTAATGAGGAAGACTAGGAGGAATGAAAAATGGAAATCAGTCCAACATTTGCCCGGCTTGTTGTTGAGTTAAATAAAGCGGCACAGCCTTTTCAATCAAGCATCGTCTTGAAAACGGATCATCGGAGTATTGATGTGAAAAGCATCCTCGGCCTCACTCATTCTATTTTAACGTCCAAGAGCTTTCAGCTTGAAATACATGGACCGGATGAGGAAGAAGCTAAGAAAAAGATGGTTCAAGTATTTCACGACTTTCACGTTCCAGTACAAGTGAATTGATAATGGAAAGAGCCGCTCAATCAAATGAGCGGCTCTTTGCTTTTATGGCTTTAGGACAACTTTAATGCACTCGTCTGCGTGGTCGTTGAATGTTTGATACGCTTCAGCGGCTTGCTCGAGCGGCACTTTGTGGGTCACAATTTCGGTCGGGTCAAATTCGCCGGCGGTAATTTTCTTGAACAGCTCCGGCATGTAGTGAATAACCGGGGCCTGGCCCATCTTTACGGTGATGTTCCGTTCGAATAAATTGCCGAGCGGGAACATGTTATACATAGATCCATAAACGCCTGTCAGCTGAATGGTACCGAATTTGCGCACGGATTTAATCGCGATCTGAATGGCGCTTAACGTGCCGCCCTGCAGCTTCAGTTTTTGCTCAATCGCTTCAACGGGCGACTTTTTCCCGTCCATGCCGACACAGTCAATTACCACATCTGCTCCGCCATTTGTGATTTCTTTTAAATGGTCGCCCATGTTTTTATAGTCCGAGAAATTAAAGGTTTCGACGTTGTTCATTTGTTTTGCTTTGGCCAGCCGGTACGGGACGTGGTCAACGGCGATCACCCGCTTGGCGCCTTTCATCCAAGCGAATTTTTGTGTCATTAAACCGATGGGGCCGCAGCCAAGCACGATGACAGTATCCCCTGCTTTTACACCTGAATTTTCGACGCTCCAGTACGATGTAGGCAGTACGTCCGACATAAACAGAAGGGCTTCATCTTCAAGCTCACATGATTCAGGGATCACAAACGGCATAAAATTGCCGAATGGCACACGTAAAAACTCTGCCTGGCCGCCAGGGAAATTCCCGTATCGTTCAGTAAAGCCAAAGTAGCCGCCTGTATCAAGATGAGGGTTGGCGTTAGAATTATCACACTGGCTTTCCATCTCATTATCACAGTAAAAGCAGTGGCCGCATGAAACGTTAAATGGCAGCACAACCCGGTCGCCTTTTTTCACCTTGGTCACATCGGGCCCCACTTCTTCTACAATCCCCATTGGCTCATGGCCAATAACATAATCTTCTTCTGCCGGCGGAAGCGCACCCTGGTAAATATGTAAATCTGATCCGCAAATGGCTGTAGACGTAATTCGGACAATGATATCTTCCCGTTTTTGAATCGTAGGATCGGCTACATTTTTAACTTGCATGTTTTTAGCACCTTGATACGTAACTGCGCGCATGAAAGAAAACCTCCTGTTTTTTGGAATAGTCTACTTTTACCCCTATAAAAAATTATTATTCTGAAAAAGAGTCAGCCTTTTCGCTCATTTTTCAAAGGAAGTTTAATCAGGTTACTGAGTCGAGAATTAAAGAAAGCAGAGCCGAAGTTAATCAGGCTCTGCTTTCTTAGCGGCGATTTTTGAAGTTTTTCAATAGGGTATACGCAGCAAATACAATAATGACGCCAATAATAATAAACAGGAGCCCTCTCATTGGGACACATCCTTTCAAATAAAACAGATACACTTTCTTTATCCTTTATTAATTAAATTCAAACCTGGGAGCGTTTTAAAAAATTTGGAAGGGGTAAGGAAAGAGGGGAGATCTATTTTATTTTGACTGGAGGCGGCACATTGCTGAAAACCCAATCGGCTTTATTGACGAAAGAAGAGATGGAAACGCGCGAAGACCTGCCTAACTGGCTGAAGGAAGAATATGCAACGTTTCACCGAACCGTCATGGACCCGACATTTCCCTGCTATTTTGGCATGAACGGAGAACGAAAGGGAGAGCTTCGCTACGGGTATATTACGCAGGAAGACTGGTCGGCGCTGCCTGAAATAGTAGGCTCCTTTCTTCAGCTCTTTAATGAACCGCCATTTGTTCGGCACGGCTTATTTTTGTTTGTCGAGCCTTTTGAGCAGGAGGGGGATCTGGAGCAGTACCGGAAACAGTTTTGGTCCATCCTTCAATTTCTGCACGAGCAGGATCAACAGGAGTGGCCGTCAGAAGCGCCAAAAGACCCGGATCACTATTTGTGGGATTTTCATTTTCACGGGGAGCCGATTTTTGTGTTTGGCAATGCACCTGCCTATAAGCAGCGCAAAACGAGAGATTTGGGCAATGCGATGGTGCTCGGTTTTCAGCCGCGTAAAATTTTCAAAGGGCTGACGGGGACAGAGCCAGGCGGCATCATGTCGCGTGAAAAAGTGCGCGAGCGGGTGGAGAAGTGGGATGAGCTTCCGAAACATCCGGATATTAGCCACTTTGGCGACCCCAGCCACAACGAATGGAAGCAATTTTTTATCGGGGACGACGTAGAACCGATTACAGGAAAATGCCCGTTTCAACATAAATAAACAAGAGGACAGCCGAATGCCGGCCGTCCTCTTGTTGTTTATTCTAAATTGGCATGGCGGCCGTACATATTGTCGGCATCCATACCCCGCTTCTCCATGATGAGCAAAATAAGCGAATCATAAAAAAGGAGAAGACTTTGTTCAAACAGTGAACCCATTGGCTGAATGGATGAATGGGTTGTGTCGGCTTTCGTTTGCGCCGGAATCTCGATGATGATATCTGCCAGCCGGCCGATGGACGAATCGGGCACAATCGTTACTGCGGCAACGGCTGCACCAATGGACTTCGCTTTTTCTGCCATGGCGACAAGGCTTTTCGTTTCACCTGAACCGGAACCGACGATAAACAAATCGCCCTTTTCCAAATTCGGTGTGACAGTTTCACCAACGACATACGGCTCCAGGCCAACGTGCATCATGCGCATCGCAAACGATTTGGCCATAAAGCCGGAACGTCCTGCGCCGGCGACAAATACTTTTTTTGCGTCAAGAATGCCGTTCACAAGCTTTTCTGCATCTTCTGCACGAATAGAGGATACAGTCGTTTGAATCTCTTGTAAAATGCGTTCAAGCTGCGTGGTCATTATGCGTGAACCGCTTCTTTGATCAATTTCTGCATCTCTGCCGCTGCGGCTTTTTTATCGTCCTTGCTTGTGATGCCGCCGCCTACGATGACAAGATCCGGCTGTTCCTTGATCACTTCAGGAAGTGTTTCAAGCTTAATGCCGCCTGCGATCGCTGTTTTGGCGTTTTTCACAACACTTTTAATCGTATGCAGATCTTCAAATGAGTTTTGTCCTTCTGCCTGCAAGTCATAGCCAGTATGAACGCAAATGTAATCAACGCCAAGGGCATCAAGCTCTTGTGCGCGTGTTTTTATGTCTTTTACAGCAATCATATCCACAAGAATTTGCTTGCCTTGTTTTTTCGCTTCTTCCACAGCCCCTTTGATGGATGCATCTTCTGCTTGTCCAAGAATGGTGACGATGTCAGCGCCTGCCGCTGCTGCTTGTGATACTTCATAACCGGCTGCATCCATAATTTTAAGATCGGCCAGAACGGCTAAGTTCGGGAATGCGTCTTTCATCGCTTTTACGGCATGAAGACCTTCATTAATGACAACCGGTGTGCCGATTTCAACGACATCAATGTGCTCCTGTACTTCTTTTACAAGCTCAATGCCTTCTGGAATGTTGACTAAATCGAGTGCTAATTGTAATTTCATAATGTATTCTCCCCTTTTGATTAGTGTCTGCTCATTGTACAGCCATACTGAATAAAAAAGAAGTACGCACTTTGAAAACATATAGTGCTAAAAAGTATACCGTGAAGACAGATGACCAGCTGTTTCTTATTTTTCCTGCCCGATTGTGACGGCCGGATCATCTACATGCTCTTCGATAAATTTCTTGTAATTTTTGCCCCAGCTGTACATGGACTCTAAAATGGGCATCAGCGTCCGCCCCTGGTCTGTCAGTGAGTATTCCACCTTTGGCGGCACAACTGGATACACTTCGCGGTGAACGATAAAGTCTGATTCGAGCTCCCGAAGCTGATTGACAAGCATCCGCTGTGTAATGCCGGGCATGAGTGATTTCAGCTCATTAAACCTTTTTGTGCCTTCTTTGCCTAAATGCCAAAGAATGAGCATCTTCCATTTCCCGCCGATCACCGCGAGCGTTAGTTCTTTTTCGCAATTATATTCCTTTGCACAAACGTGTCCCATCTCATTTCCTCCTGCTTCATGATGGTTATCAGTATACAATCAATAGGTATAAACAAAAAGGGAACCGCTTCATCCCTGGTTGATCTTCAGAAGCTTTGTTGAGAAAATGAAAGAGACAGAAGCTGCTTATTTTTTAGAAAAGAGGGATACATATGAACATTGCAACGATTGGCACGAGCTCGATTACCGAGCGTTTTATTGACGCACTTGGCAAAACAGACGCACTTACATTTGCCGGCGCCTTTTCACGGTCAGCTGACAAAGCAAAGAAGCTGGGCGCACCGCGCATTTTTACGGATCTTGAGGAGTTAGCCCGCGATAAATCAATTGAGGTTGTTTACGTCGCATCGCCGAACTCCCTTCACTTTGAGCAGGCCATGTTCTTAATGGAGCATCAAAAGCACATTATTTGCGAAAAGCCGATGTTCTCAACGTCTGCCGAACTGACGGAAGCGTTCCAAAGGGCGGATGAATACGGCGTGTTTTTATTCGAAGCATTCCGCAATTTGTATACACCGAACCACCACAGGCTCAAGGCGGCTATCGAAAAAGTAGGACCTATCCGCCATTCGTTTTTACAGTACATGAAGTATTCCTCCCGTTACGATAACGTGCTGGCAGGGGAAGAGCCGAATATTTTCTCGCCGTCCTTTTCCGGTGGAGCCCTTGTGGATTTAGGGGTGTATCCGATCAGTCTGGCGGTTTCATTGTTCGGGAAGCCGGATGCTGTCTCCGCTCAGGTGGTCAAACTTTCAACGGGCGTCGATGGCAGCGGTTCTGTTCTTTTGGATTACGGTACGCACACATGCACGGCCATGTTTTCAAAAATCACCAATTCTTCCTTGCCGGGTGAAATCAGCGGGGAAAACGGCACGATTGTCCTCGATCACGTTGCGCCGATCTCAAGCATCGAATTCACTGACCGTCTTTCCGGAGAAAAAGAACAGCTGGCCGTTTCGGAAGAGGAAAATGACATGATGTACGAAGCCGAAGTCATTGCGGCAGCGATTCAGTCGAATGATCGCGCTGTATACGAGCAATACCGCAGCATTAGTGAAATCGTCATTCATATTACAGAAGAGGCGCGGAAACAAAATCAGATTGTTTACGCGGCCGAGAAAAAATAATGACATCCCGCCTGAGTTCTTTATGAATTCATGCGGGATTTTTTAGGTTTCTCAGCTATTTCCTTGATCAAGGTCTAACTCGACTTCATTTTCCTTTTTTTTCGGCTCGGATGCCTTTTCGAGCAGCACATTTAGTTTTTCGTTTGATTTTTGAATGAGCGGCGCCAGCTTTGCGGCGTCAGGGCTGTCTTTTTTTGCTTCGGCAATCAATGGGTATAGACTTTCCTCAATAGCAGCATAATCTTCCGGATACTGCTCCTCGATCTCGGCTTCGGCCAAATCCCAATGCTCCTCCAGGCTTTTTCCGGTTTGTTGAAGGTCTTCTTTGCCTTCAGCTGCCTTCAGGGCAACAAGCGTGTTTTGCACATTTTCGATTTTGGCGGGCAGGTCACGGGCATGTTCCTCGATCGTATCGGTTTCGGTATCCAGCACCGGCTGCTCGCTTTCGTCCGTTCCGCAGCCTGAAGCCAGCATCACGGCGAATACCATTGCGTAACGTTTTTTCATTTTTTTCTCCTCGCTTTCAGTCCTTAATATGAACCAATGGGCAGGATTTCATGAATAATCGTTCATCGTTTTGACTTTGCGTAAAGGGGTAAAAAAGAAGAAAAAGGAGTGGAATGCAATGCCGTTTGACTACACACTTGATTTCGACAAGATTGATTTTCGGAAGGAGCCGGAGAAATACAGAGTAGGACGGGGAGAGCAGGGTGTCTTAATGGTGGAGCCGTATAAAAGCGAAATTTTGCCGCACTGGCGGTTTAAAACACCGGAGATCGCTGCTGAATCGTCTGAAAAAATTTATGACATGTTCTTAACATATAAACAAAACGATGATTTTGTCGGCATGGATATGGCCCGGAAGTTTTTACAGATGGGGTATACGAGAGCTCGCCGCTACACAAATTACAAGGGAGGAAGGAAATACGATAAGGACGGAAATGTGAACGAGCGGGAAATCGATGAGGAAAAAGCAAAATCCGCGTCCATTTTCGAGAAGAAGTGGAAAATGGCACGCGAAGATGAGGAGTACTTGAAGCTGAAAAAAACCCATCAAAAAAAGTACGGCTAATCGTCCTGGCGGAACCAGCCTTTCTTCCAAAAGAATGCAAACATCGCAATGGAGATGCCCGCCATCAAGCCAAGAACCGCAAAATAGCCATATTGCCAGCGCAGCTCCGGCATATGGTCGAAGTTCATTCCGTAAATACCGGCAATAAAGGTGAGCGGCATAAAAATCGTCGTAATGACGGTCAGTGTCATCATAATGCTGTTCATCCGGTTGGAGTTGACGGATAAATAGCTGTCCCGCATATCCTTCGTCAGCTCACGGTTGGATTCAACGATTTCGGTCAGCATCAATAAGTGATCGTAAATATCCTTGAAATACACTTTGCTTTTTTTCGTCACTTGAATACGGTCGGAATTCAACACACGATACAGCAGCTCCCTCATTGGAAAAATAATCCGCCGCAGCTTTAAAAGCTCTTTTCGGATATCAAACAAGTCATCCGTTTTATATTGATCCGCATCCTCCGCCTCCAGTTGAATTAAGCTGTCTTCAATCTGGTAAACACTCGGGAAAAAATGATCGACCACTTTATCGACGAGGTGATACAAAATCTGGACGGGATTTAAATTTTTTATTTTTTTGGCGTCTAAAAGCCGTTCCCAGACGGTGTCCACTTCAACGGATTTCCGGTAATGGAAGGTGACGATAAATTTGCTTCCCCAGAAAATATCAATTTCCTCGGGATCAAGCGTCTTGCGGTTAACGGACTGAATGATCATAAAATTATGATTGTCATAGTAATCAAGCTTCGGGCGCTGAATAAATTGCAGGCAGTCCTCAATAGCCAGCGGGTGAAACGCGAAAAAATCATGCAAAATCGCTGTTTCTTCTTCTGTTGGCTGGTCAAGATCTACCCAGTACCAGAGAATATGCTCACCGCGCAACTCTTCAAGCGGCAAATCGCGCAAAACGGTTTGTTCTGTTGTAATAGCAGCTGTACGAATCAATGACATCACCTTCTTTTTGGATTAAGCCCTTAACAGTATACAGGAAAACAAAAGGTTTGTGAGCGAGGGCATGCGGGAACAGCTGTAAAAGAAAAGCAGTCAAAAAGGAGAGGTTTACGATATGTTGATTGAAACAGAAAAGCACGTTCAGCTTTTTGTACACGATATTGGCGAAGGAACACCGGTTGTTTTTTTACACGGCTGGCCTGCCAATAATGACATGTTTGAATATCAGCGCAACCTGCTTCCGGCTGAAGGCGTCCGCTATATCGGCGTTGATATGCGAGGCTACGGCAAATCAGATAAGCCGTGGGATGGCTATGACTACGATACGATGGCTGATGATGTAAAAGCCGTGATTGACAAGCTCGGTGTGTCCGATGCCGTCCTGCTTGGCTTTTCAATGGGTGGCGCGATCGCGATCCGCTACATGGCCCGTCATAATGGACACGGTATTTCCAAGCTTGTTCTTGCCGGCGCAGCGGCACCTATTTTCACGCAGCGCGATGACTATCCATACGGTTTGACGAAGGAAGAAGTAAACGACATTATCGCTAATACGTACAAGGACCGTCCGGCAATGATCGACGAGTTCGGCGGCATGTTTTTTAATAAAAAACATAGCGAGCCGTTCCAGCAATGGTTTGCCTCACTTGCCCTGCAGGCAGGCGGCCACTCCACGATTAAATCCGCTGTGGCGCTTCGAGACGAAGACCTGCGCGGCGACCTGGACAAGATTTCTGTGCCGACGGTCATTTTTCATGGCAAAAAAGATCAGATCTGCCCGTTTGAATTTGCCGGGGAGATGAACAAAGGGATTTCAAACTCCCGTATTGTGCCATTTGAAGAAAGCGGCCATGGCTCGTTTTACGATGAGCGCGAGAAATTTACCGAAGAGCTTCTGCAATTTGTGAAAAGCTAAGAGTATAGTGCTTAAAGAGAAAAGCCGAACGACCGCTTTATTTTGCGGTCGTTCGGCTTTTGTGCATTACTTTTTATTTGCTGATCGTTGTTCTATTTTGTCAAAGAGGGCAAAGATGCCAAATGCGGAAAGCAGCAGCGCTGGGAATCCAATAAAAAGATAAGCAGCACCTTTAGGAACGTACGCATTTAAAAAATAAAGAAAGAAAGCCGTCCACCCAAACAAAATAATCCACCCTAATGCTTTCATAGTCAGGCCCTTTCCCAATAGCTGAAGTTGTTGTCCAGTTATAGAAACAATTGTACACCTTTTCTGCTGGTCTGATTAAAGAAGTGATTCGCCTGGGGGAAATAAAAGCAAAATAGTGAGGCAGGGCAGGGTATATCCAGTTAGTTGTAAACTAGCAAGAGCTAACGCCGATAAGTTGAAAATACCGCTGATATCTAGCTGGCTAACGCCGGTATTTCCAGATACCGGCGTTAGCCTGCCTGATATCGGCGATAAATCAAAGATACCGGCGATAGCCTGCACATTATCAGCGATAAACAGGAACGGTGTTCACATATATCGAACCAAACAGCTAGCTGTACAGGATTGTCGGGCAATTATCTAGATAATTTTGCCACTTACTCTTTAAATCGTAATAATACCGATTTACACAAATACAAAGCTATGATACTATTTATTTCATCAATGAAGAGACAATGGAGGAAAATACTCGTGAAAAAAAGATATGTAAAGGCTGCGATTCTGGCGGCAGCTGTTTTTTTGCTGGCTGCCTGTTCAAACAGCGGCGGAGAAAGCGGGGCATCCGCTGCAAAAGAAGTGGCGCTTTTGTTTAATTTTTCAGCGGATTCGCTTGATCCGAATGTAGAATCAACGTATGTGCCCATTCGCGCTGGCATTACGGAAACGCTCGTTCACTTAAATGATGAAACGCTTGAAATTGAGCCGTGGCTGGCGGAGAGATGGGAAAGCACTGACGGCCAAAACTGGACAATCCAGCTTCGGGAGGACGTGACCTTCCAAAACGGCAATAAGCTGGATGGCGCGGCAGTAAAGGCATCGCTTGAACGGGCGATGGAGGCGAACCCGGCTGTTCAGACGGCGCTGAAAATTGAATCGATCGAAGCGGATGGGTATACACTTCAATTGAAAACGAGCATGCCGTTTGCTGAATTCCCATCTGAGCTCGTTCATCCGAACACATCAATTGTTGATGTAACGGAAACGGATTATGTTAATCATCCAGTCGGCACCGGACCCTTTCAAGTGTCTGCCTTTACACCGGGAGCAGAAGTGAAGCTGGAGCGCTACGACGGGTATTGGGACGGGGCGGCCAAACTGGATGGAGCTGTTTTCCGATTTAATGAAGATGCGAATGCCCGTGCGTTAGCTTTGCAGTCTGGAGAAGCAGATATTGTCTTTAAGCCGGAAGCGGAAAGCCTTGAGATGATCAAGTCTCTGCCGGGCGTGACAGTTGATTCAGAGGAAACGTTTCGTGTGCACCAGCTGACGATGAATATGGCATCCGGTCCGCTTTCTGATGTAAACGTGCGTAAAGCACTCGATGCGCTTTTGGAGCGGGAATCTATTGTAGAAAACGTGCTGATGGGCCTTGGCCAGCCAGCGTACGGACCTTTTCCTTCTACTTTCTCATTTGCACCGGACTACCCGGACAAAGAGCAGGGAATCGAAGCCGCAAAGGCGCATTTGCAAAAAGCAGGCTACACGGAAGAGGGTGGCGTCATGCAAAAGGATGGAGCCCCGCTTACGCTTAAGCTGATTACGTACAACGGCCGTCCGGAGCTGCCGCTCATTTCCCAGGTGTTCCAGTCAGAAGCGAAAAAAATCGGCATTGAGGTTGAGATTCAGCTTGTGGAAGCACCGGAAGATTACATGGCAGCAAACCGCGACTGGGACGTGTCCATGTACAGCAATTTAACCGCTCCGCGCGGCGATGCCGGCTATTATTTAAATGCAACGTATCATCCCGACGGTGCGCTGAACTTTAGCGGCATAGAGGATGCATCGCTTACTGGCATGATTGAAGCGTTAAATGGAACGGTTGGCCAGAAGGAGCGATCGGCCCTTTCAAAAGAGATTGCGGCTTACATCGACGAAAACATGTACCATTCATTTGTTGTGCATCCAAACTCGCTCGTTGCCTACAACTCTGATAAAGTCACGGATTGGGAAACGACAAAAAGTGAGTATTATATGCTGACAAATAAACTGGATGTGAAGTAATGCTTCAGATTATTGGAAAAAGGCTGACGGAAGTCGTTCTGTTTATGCTGGTGATTTCTTTTATCAGCTTTTTGTTTATCAGGCTGGCACCGGGCGATCCGGTTTTATCCATATTGCGCGTAGATGATGTGGCGGTCACACAGGCACAGGTCGAAGCGGCGCGTGAGGAACTTGGCTTTAATGATCCGCTGCTCGTCCAGTACGGGAGCTGGCTGCTGGATTTTGTCCGGATGGATTTCGGCACCTCTCATATGACAGGACAGCCGGTCATGGCGATGATCGGCTCCGCACTGCCGGCCACGCTTGAACTGACATTCGGCTCATTGCTTGTCATGCTGATAATTTCCCTTCCGCTCGGTTCATTGGCGGCTTTGTATAAAGACAGCTGGATTGATCATGTGAGCCGGGCAGCCGCTATGATTGGCGCGGCTGTTCCGAGCTTTTGGCTCGGGCTGATGCTGATCGATGTATTGGCAGTACGGATGGGCTGGTTTCCAACGATGGGGAGAAATGGATTACTTTCCGCCGTTCTTCCTTCTGTTACGTTAGGGCTGGCGATTTCCGGTGTATACGTGAGACTGCTCCGTTCAAGCCTGCTCGAAGCGATGAATCATGAATTTATTCGGGCGGGGCGGGCGAGAGGGCTGTCTGAATTTCATCTGTTTTTCCATTATGCACTCCGTCACAGCCTGCCGCCGGTTATAACCGTATTCGGTGTCAGCCTTGGCAGCTTAATTGGCGGTGTTGTCGTGATTGAAGTGATCTTTGCTTATCCGGGTATCGGCAAGATGGTGGTGGATTCGATTCGACAGCGTGATTATCCAGTCATTCAAGGATACATGCTTGTCATGGCGGCTGTTGTTTTTGTCGTCAACAGCTTAGTCGATATGTCCTACCGGCTGATTAACCCGGAACTGAGGATAAAAGAAAGGAACGAAGCGCAATGAATGCACTGGCTTTTGGTGAATATAAAAAGAAACGCTGGGCATGGATCGCGCTGGCTTTTTTTCTTTTTACAGCCCTATCGGTTCTTATATATGTTTTTTTCGTCCTGCAGCATGATCCGCTCCTTGTGAATTTAGAGGAGCGGCTGCTTCCGTCAAGTGCGCTTCATCCTCTTGGCACGGATCATTTAGGGCGTGATGTTTTGACACGCTTGCTGCTCGGTTCAGGCTACACGGTCGGCTATGGGCTGCTTGCGCTGCTTGCGGCAGTGGCCATCGGCTTGCCGTTCGGGCTTTTGTCCGGTTTAAAGGGCGGTGTGATTGATCGGCTGTTCATGAGAATTGCCGATGCATTCCTGGCGTTTCCTGATACGATTGTCGCCATTGTGTTAAGCGGGCTGCTCGGTGCGGGAATGGAAAACCTTCTGCTGGCGATTGTACTGGTGAAGTGGGTCAGCTATGCCCGGCTTGCCCGCAGCACCGTTTTAACGGAAAAGCGCAAGGACTATATGCTGGCCGCTTCAATAAACGGGCTTTCTACGTGGAAGGTCATGAGAAAACATCTTTTTCCCCACGTGGCCGGACATGTTCTTGTCTTAGCCAGTCTCGATCTAGGGAAAATCATCTTGCTGATTTCTGCGCTGTCGTATATTGGATTAGGCGCTCAGCCGCCCGTGCCGGAATGGGGCGCCATGCTGAACGATGCACGTCCGCACTTTCAGTCGACGCCATCGCTCATGCTGTATCCGGGGCTGGCAATTGTCTGTGTGGTGCTGATATCAAATGTGGCAGGCGATTTTTTTCGAGACCGATTTGATGTGAAAAAGGACGTGAGGAAATGAGTATTTTATCAATTGAAAACTTGTCCATTCATTCAGCTTCAAAGCGAATTGTCGAGGATTTGACATTCCGTGTGGAGAAAGGGGAATGGCTGGCAGTGGTCGGACAAAGCGGCAGCGGCAAAAGCATGACTGCGTCTGCCATCGGCCGCCTTCTTCCGCCGAATGTAAAAGCAGAAGGCGAAGTCGTGTACAACGGTCAAAACTTTCTTTCCCTGTCCGGCTCTGCCATGAGAAAGCTGCGCGGCACAAGCATTTCCTTCGTGTTTCAGGATTATGGCAGCTCCTTTAATCCATTTTTAACGATTGGCCGCCACTTTGACGAGTACCAGAAAACACACGAACGCAAATCGAAAAAGGAGCGGGTGCAGGAAGCAAAAAAAGCGCTGGCGTCTGTCGGGCTTCCCGAAGCTTTTTACAAGAGATACCCATCTCAATTAAGCGGGGGGCAGCTGCAGCGGGTGGCCATTGCGCTTGCTCTCCTGTTTAAACCGGACCTGGTCATTGCAGATGAACCGACAACGGCGCTTGACAGCGTGACAGCCGCTTCTGTCCTCGAGCTGCTGGCGGAACTAAAGGAAAAAACAGGCTGTACGGTCCTGTTTATTACACACGATTTGCGGCACGTTCGAAAGTATGCAGACCGGGTCATGGTCATGTACGAAGGGACGATTGTCGAAGAGGGAGAAAAAGAAGAGATTATGCAGAACCCCTCTCACCCGTACACAAAACGGCTTATTGCGGCAATTCCTTCTTTGCAAAAGCCGCGTCTGACGCTTGTGCAGGAGCGTCAAAAGGATGTGGCGGCGACATGAGTTTAGTGCCTGACATCCTTCAAATCAACCAATTAACAAAGCAGTATTCCTGTGGACATCGAGCGCTTGATGGTGTCTCCTTATCAATCAAGCGGGGCGAATGTGCGGGTCTTGTTGGAGAAAGCGGCAGCGGCAAAAGCACGCTTGCCAAATGCACACTCCTGCTTGAAGGGGTGGATGGAGGCGAGGTATGGCTGAACGGACAGCCACTTCATTCGCTGAACAAGAAAGAGCAGCGGGAAGCAAGAAAACAAATGCAGACGGTTTTTCAAAACCCGGCCGCTTCTTTTAACCCGAAGCTTAAAATGATTGATTCTCTGCTGGAGCCTTTAGAGGAGAAAAAGGGGCAGGTGCCGGTTTTTTTAGCGCACGCTTGCGAAAGCCGTGAACGGATGGCTTCGGCCTTGCTGGACATGGTCGGGCTTGATGCTGCACACCTATACGCATATCCCCATGAGTTGAGTGGCGGGCAAAAGCAGCGAGCCGCTATTGCGAGAGCGATCAGCACAGAGCCTTCACTCATTATTCTGGATGAACCGACAGCGAGCCTTGATGTGCTCGTACAGGCGGATATTTTGCAGCTTTTAAGAAGGCTTCAGCAGGAACTGGGGCTGTCGTATTTATTCATCTCGCATGATCTTGCGGCGGTGTATTCGATCAGTGACCGGATTTTCGTGATGAAAAACGGACAGATTGAAGACGTGTTTGAAAGCAAGGATTTATATGCCGAAGAACGGCATACGTATACGAAAACATTAGTGCATTTATTTGAACAGTAGGAAGTGAATAATGGTGGTTACTCACCGCATGTATTTAGCTCTTGCCCTGCCGCTTCTTTTATCGACAATCACAACACCGCTTTTGGGCGCGGTGGACACGGCCGTGGTGGGGTGGCTGCCTGACCCGGCGTATATCGGCGGCGTCGCGATCGGCACAATTATCTTTAATACGATGTACTGGCTGTTCGGGTTTCTGCGGGTCAGTACATCCGGTTTTACCGCTCAGGCAAACGGAGCCGGGAATGAGCTTGAAGAGACGATGGCTTTTTTGCGTCCATTCGGGCTGGCTGCATTCGTCGGGCTTTTTTTGTTTCTTCTTCAATGGCCGATTGAAGGGGTCTTTTTTGATATGATGAGTCCGGAACAGGATGTCCGTGCTCTTGCTTCTGATTATTTCGGCATTCGCATCTGGGGAACGCCGTTTGCTTTAATGAATTACGTTATCATCGGCTGGCTGATGGGCATGTCGAAAATTAAAGTGGTGTTTATGCTTCAAGTCTGGATGAATGCAACGAATATTGTGCTGGATCTTTTATTCGTTAAAGTGTTTTCGTTCGGCGTGTCCGGCGTAGCGGCCGCTACTGTAACAGCAGAGATCTCAGCCTGCCTGGCCGGGCTTTTGATTATCCGCAAGGTTTCCTCCATTCGTTTTGAACGGGAGCTGCTGAAGAAAATGATGGCCCTTGCTCCGATGGTGAAAATGATGGCAGTCAACCGGGATTTAATGATCCGGACCATCTGTCTTTTGGCGGTATTCAACCTCTTCACCGCAAAAGGAGCCGCGTTTGGAACCGACACGCTTGCGGCAAATGCAATTTTAATTCAGATTCACTATATTCTCGCTTATTTTTTCGATGGATTTGCGAACGCCTCGAGTATTTACACCGGACGAGCGGTTGGGTCCAAAAACGAAGCACTTTACAAAAAAACCGTTTCTTTATCCTTTCAATGGGCCGGCCTCATGTCGCTGCTGCTGACGGTGACGTATCTTTTGTTCAGCGGTCCTGTGATCGGCTTGTTTACGAACCTTCCTGAAGTGGCGTCTTTGGCCGATCAGTACAATAAGTGGATGCTTGTTTATCCGTTTTTCGCCGGAGCCGGGCTTGTCATTTACGGCGTTTTCACAGGCGCAGGGGAAGTAGCGCCGATCCGCAATTCGATGATTTTGGCTCTTCTCGTGTTTTTGGCCCTTCAATTTTTGGCACTGCCGGGACTGCACAATCACGGGCTCTGGCTCGCATTTATGGGCTTTACACTCGCCCGTACGGTCTTTTTAGTCATATATGTACCGAGACTTGGCAGAAAGCTTTTTAACACGGGGAAAAATAGCGGGTAATGCGTAAGAAAGAGCTTGGGACAGAAGGTTTTGAATAGAAGAGCAAGCCGAATGATGGCGTTCGGCTTGCTTTTTTGATCTTCATGATGGTGAACCGCGCTTGCGCCAACATAGAGAGGGCGGCTTCTGCAGGACTTCGCGTTCGGAGGGGCGGGCGGAGACTTCCATGTGACGAGCGGACAGGCTGAAACAGCCGCGTACTTTGGGCTGGTTCAGCGTTCGCCACATAGAAAAGCGGAGCCGGCAGCCCGGAGCCCCTGTGTGTGCTTTTTCAAGAAAAAAGGTGAAGCGAGGCTTTCAGCTAATAAATTGTTTGTATTTAATGGCTGCCCTCATTGTTATGTCTTAGCCTGTTTTTGGGTATGGATGAATACGAGAAGGAGGCGTGAAGATGAGAAAAATAAGTGATGAATTAGCCGAAACAGCAATGGATTCGATTGAAAGGATCGCTGGCAAGCACCCGGGCTGCCGGCGGGCACACGCAAAGGGCAGCTATTATGAAGCTGTTTTCACACCGAATGGACAGGCAGCGCTTTATACAACAGCGGCGCACTTGCAGCAGGAACCGGTCAAAGCCGTCGTACGGTTTTCAGACAGCTCGCCGAACCCGAATATGATTGACGGGCTATCGCCGGTAAAAGGCATGTCGGTTCAATTTCATTTGCCGGACGGCAGCACAACGTATTTGACCAGTGTGACGGTTCCTGTCTTTTTAACAAAAACACCGGAAGCCTTTATTGAAATGATCCGTCTGGCGGCTGACAAGCCCGGTCCGCGAGATCTCGTGAAAATGTTTTTGAAATACCCGGAAAGCAAAGCTGCATTTCGCATAATCAAGCATACAAAGCCGTTTATCAGCTACTCCACAAGCCGGTATTATCCGATTCACGCTTTTTATTTTGTAAACGAAAAAGGAGAGAAGCAGCCTGTTAAATATGAATGGACACCTGATGACACATTTCAATTAAAAGCAAAACAAGAAGCGGCCATGCACGCGGCAGATTATTTGGAAGCCGAGCTGGATGAACAGCTGCCGATTGGGTTTGACCTGACGATTACGCTCGGGGAGGAGGGGGATGCTGTTGATGATTCAACGGCCTCCTGGCCACCAGAACGAAAAACCATATCGATCGGACATCTTGACATTGGAGCGAAAATTCAGCAGCCAAATGATCATATTGTATTTGATCCGACCATTGTCCCAGAGGGGATCGAGTGCCCGAATGATCCTGTCCTTCATGCCCGCCATGATTTATATGCCGCCTCATTTAAACGCAGATCTCAAGATATGTAACACAAATGAAACACAAATGTCTTGAAAAAAACGTTAAAATGATACCAATGAAACCGATGTAATGGATAGAAGCGGTATATCTTTCGAATGGAGGAAGCAAAGTGAAAAAGTGGATGACGTTTGTCTTAGCCCTATGTATAGTCTTGTCTCTTTTTGGTTATCAGTCTCCTGTACAGGCTGCAGGATTTACCGATGTTCCCTCGCGTGCTAGTAAAGAAGTCAATTATTTAGCAGAGGGAAAGGTCATTTATGGTGTAACGTCCACATCGTTCTCTCCCAATGAAACGTTAACGAGAGCACAGGTGGCGGTTTTTGTCGGGCGTACGCTGCAGGTGAACGGAGAGCAAAGAGAAACGAGATTTTCAGATTTAGGCAAAGGGAATTCTGCTTCCGGCTTTGTGGAATCACTCGTTGCGAAAGGCATTATGAGCGGAACTGGAGAGAAAACATTTTCTCCTTCAAAAGCTGTTACACGTGGTGAAATGGCTGTGATTTTATCGAAAGCATTTAATTATTCAGGCAATGCAGAGCAGGCGCTTTTAAGCCTTGGCATTGCGAGCGGTATGGAAGATGGCACATTTGGCACGAACAAAACGATTACACGTGCGGACTTCGCTGTTTTTCTTGCGCGTGCAGTGAATCCATCGTACCGTTTAAAGCAGTCCGCGTCCTTTAACACAAAGCTCGTTTCAACAACGAACAACTTGAATATTCGGACAGGCCCGTCTACTTCTTATACGTCAGTCGGGAAAATTTCGGCCAATACAGCGGTAACCGGCGCACATACAATTGCCGGATGGACCTATGTAAAAGCAGGAACAACAACTGGCTTTATTTACAATTCCTATTTGAAGTCATCAACGGGCGCCGTCCCTTCACCGCCTGCTGAAAGTGCCGATTCTTCGCTGTCTGGACAAACCATTATTCTTGATCCCGGACATGGCGGCACAGATCCAGGTGCGGTCGGCAATGGCTTGAAAGAAAAAGATGTGGTCTTGAAAATGGGCCTTCAAGTAAATAATCTATTAAAAAAAACGCCATTTAATGTAAAAATGACACGGTCCACTGATGTGTTTATTAAATTGGGAGACCGATCGACATTTGCTAAAAATCAAGGCGGCGATATTTTCGTCAGCATTCATGCTAATGCTGCTTCTGCATCTGCGACAGGAACTGAAACATATTACTACTCGGCGGCAAATCCTCATGTGGCCGACAGCAAGCTGCTCGGAGAAAAAATTCAAGCACGTATGCTTGATGCATGGGATCTTCGCGACCGTGGGACAAAGTCAGGTAATTTTTCCGTACTCCGCGAAAATACGATGCCGGCGGCTTTGTTAGAACTGGGCTTTATTTCAAATGCGGGTGATGCGGCGAAAATGGCTTCAGATGCTCAGATGAATAAAATGTCCATTGCCATCTACAATGGCATACTCGATTATTACAAAGCAAAAGGATATAATGTAAATCAATATTATAAATAATTCAGCAGCCTCCATGCATTATGGAGGCTATTTTAATAATCAGGGAGGAAGTTAGTAGTTTAACAATATCTATAAAAATCTATAAAATACTATTGATATTTACTGTATATTTCTTCGCCATATAATATATGGAGGTGTCAATAGTATGAAACATTACAGTATTGGTCAATTTGCAAAAGAAATTGGAGTAACGGTTCAAACATTAAGAAATTGGGATAAGACAGGTAAATTGAAACCCGCCAGCACTTCCTCTTCTGGCCATCGTCACTATTCTCAGCAACAGCTTGACTATTTTCTTGGATTGCACAAACCTGACAGCGCACAACGAATAACAATTGGCTATTGCAGAGTTTCTTCCAACAAGCGAAAGGATGACCTAGATAGGCAGATTGAAAAGATGAAAGAGTATCTTGCCCGTCAAGGAAAGCCCTTTGAGATCATAAAGGACATAGGAAGCGGCATTAATTACAACAAAAAAGGCTTGAATAAAATGATTGACATGGTGTTGAACTATAACGTCGATTCAATTGTCGTTCTACATAAAGATAGGCTTTTGAGATTCGGATATGAATTATTGGAGAGCATATTTTTAAAATATGGAACAAAAATTGAAATCATCGACAATACACCAAAATCAGAAGATCAAGAACTTGTTGAAGATTTAATCCAAATTGTTACTGTGTTTAGCTGTAACCTTCAAGATAAACGGGCAAACAAAGCGAAGAAAATGATTAAGGAGCTGAAAGATAGTGATAACGGCGAAGAAGGTTAGGTTGAAACCTACTCCAGAACAGGAAGTGTTGCTTTGGAAATCCGCCGGAACAGCAAGGTTCATTTACAATTGGACACTGAATAGGCAAGAAGAACAGTTCAAGTCTGGCGGCAAATTCATTTCAGACAACGATTTAAGAAAAGAAGTAACTGTGATGAAGAAGACGGAGGATTTGAAGTGGATTGGCGATGTGTCAAACAACGTAGCAAAACAAGCTGTAAAAGATGCCTATGATGCTTATAAGAAGTTCTTTAAAGGGCTTGCCGAGAAACCGCGATTTAAGAGCCGCAGGAAATCAAAGGCATCTTTCTACAATGACAGCATAAAGCTGAAAATCAAAGATCATTCAGCGCTTATCGAAAAGGTGGGCTGGATTAAAACAGCCGAACAATTACCGATAGGTGTTAACTATTCAAACCCTCGCATCAGTCACGATGGAAAGTATTGGTACTTATCTGTTGGCATTGAGCAGGAGTTTAAAGAAGAATCATTGTCCGGTGAAGTAATCGGCATTGACCTAGGGATTAAAGATTTAGCCATCTGTTCAGATGGGCAGGTATTCAAAAACATCAACAAGACAAAAGAAGTGCGCAAGATCGATAAAAGGCTTCGGCGGTTGCAGAGAAGTGTTTCTCGTAAATACGAAATGAACAAGGAGGGAAGCCGTTTCGTCAAAACAAGCAACACCATAAAAGTCGAAAAGCAAATACGGCACTTACACAGACGATTGGCCAACATTCGCAATAATCATCTCCATCAATCAACCCATAGCATTGTGAAAACCAAGCCTTGCAAAGTGGTAATGGAGGATTTGAACGTAACGGGAATGATGAAAAATCGTCACCTGGCAAAAGCGATTCAAAAACAGAAGCTGTATGAATTCACGCGCCAAATGAAGTACAAATGTGAAAAATACGGCATTGAATTCATGCAGGTTGACCGTTTCTTCCCATCGTCTAAAACATGTTCTTCATGCGGAACGATCAAGAAAGACTTAAAACTTTCAGATCGCACCTTTACTTGCACATGCGGATTAAAAATAGACCGTGACAGAAACGCTTCTTTGAATTTAGCGAAAGCAGGGCAATTAACAGTTTAGTCACCAACAAGACGCTGTTAATGTGTAGGATTCGTTGTATCCGAATTTACGCCTGTGGAGTGTCATACCAAATGCAAGTAGCTTCGGCAAAAGCAGGCACAAGGAAGCAGGAAATAAACAAGGGCTTATAGATTTTTATAGGTTTTTGGCAACGGATTGACATGGTTCGAATTCAAAAAGCAGGACCGCTACACCAGCTGTCGTTTTTGCCATCCTTTTTTCCGGTTAACTGCTACATCGTCGAAGAAGAAACATCTTTGACGCTTATAGATGCGGCACTCCCCTTTAGTGTTAAGGATATTATGGGCATGGTGAAAAAGCTTGAAAAACCCATTGAGCACATCGTCCTGACGCACGCGCATGAAGATCACGTTGGAGCTTTGGATGCGCTGAAGGCGATGTTACCCGATGTGCCGGTTTATTTATCCGAGCGGGACACAAGACTTCTTAATGGAGACTTGTCCGTTGATCCGGAAGAACCGCAAAAGCCGATAAAAGGCGGGTTGCCGAAGCGAATGAACACACGTCCGGATGTTCAGTTAAACGATGGAGACCGGATTGGCTCTTTAGAGGCGATTTTCACCCCCGGACATACACCGGGGTCCATGTCTTTTTACGACCACCGAAACGGCCAAATCATAGCGGGTGATGCCCTTCAAACAAGAGGCGGAATAGCCGTGAGCGGAACGGTAAAGCCGCTGTTTCCTTTTCCTGCGCTGGCAACATGGGATAAGGAAACTGCAATCGAAAGTGCCAAGCGCATTCAGTCATTGAACCCTTCCTTGCTTGCTGTCGGGCATGGCCAGATGATGACAGAACCGGAGTATGCCATCCAGCGGGCGATTGGCGAGGCAGAGAGAAAGCAGGAGCGTAAACGAAGCAGATGATGCTTCGTTTTTTTAATTGCTAAAAAGAGATCGTCGCCTTATAATGGGGGTTGAGAACACTTGTTTCATGAAGCGGAGGAGAGGTTATGCAGGCAATTATTGCGGAAAAAGCATCACAGGCGCAGGCGCTGGCGGATCCGTTTCGTCATGTGAAAAAGGGCAGCCATATCGAAATTGCACCGTGTGAAACGTTTCGAGATGGTGCACTTTTAGCCTGGTGCAGCGGCCATTTATTTGAAATTGTGCCTCCGCATGAAATGGACCCGAAATTAAAGCGATGGCAGTTGGAAACCTTGCCGATGATTCCGGAAACGTTTAAATATAAAGTTATTCCATCTAAAACAAGCCGTTTTAAAGCGGTGAAAGAAATCATAAAAAATCCGGCTGTCACTGAAATTATTGCGGCGGGCGATCCAGCCCGTGAAGGTGAATTGATTGTTCAGCTTGTCGTGCGCATGTCAGGCATTAATAAGCCGATGCGCCGTTTATGGGTGAGCAGCTTAACGCCAAAAGCGGTTGAGCAAGCTTTTTTAAATTTGCGGCCCATTGAAGACACGATGCCTCTTTACCACGAAGCGATGGCGAGAAGCTATGCAGACTGGCTGATCGGGATGAACGCAAGCCGGGCCTACACGCTGTTGATTCAGTCGAAAACAAAAGGAGCCGGCCGGGATGTGTATGCTGTGGGGCGTGTGCAGACGCCAACACTGGCACTCGTTGTCAAAAGAGAAAAAGAAATTCTTGAGTTCGTGCAAAAGCCTTATTATGAAGTTGTGGCCACATTTCAGCTGGACGGCGCTACGTATGACGGCAAATATACGAAAGAAAAAGAAACGCGGTTTTTTGAAAAAGAAAAAGCAGAAGCACTTCGGGAGGAATGCCAGGGAAAAGAAGCGGAAGTTGTTAAAGTGAAAACAGAAAACAAGCAGGTGCCCCCGCCCTCTTTCCACAGTCTTTCAACGCTGCAGGCCTTCGCGAATAAACGGTTTCATTTTTCGCCGAAAAAAACGCTTGAAATCACACAGGCACTTTACGAAAAATCGTATGTGACCTATCCGCGTACCGACAGCAATCACGTGAACCCGGAGGAAGCCGCCGCATTTCCGGAAATCCTCGCAAAGCTGTCCCGTCTTGCTCCATACGAAAAATGGGCGGCTGAAACAACCCGCTCCGTAATGACTGACAAGCGATATGTCGACTCGAAAAAAGTAAGCGATCATTATGCCATCATTCCAACCGAAAAAATGCCTTCGCTTCACTCCTTGAGCGGCGATGAACAAAAAATATACGACGTTATTGCGAGATCGCTGATTGCCGCCCATTACGGACCGGCCGTGTTTGCGCATTCAAGCATTCAAACGGATATCGGCCCTCATCCTTTTCTAACAACAGGAAAACGGCTGCTGCAGCCGGGGTGGCGGCCCGTTTTATTTGAAAGCGAAAAAGAAGATGTTCTTCTGCCGAATGTGACAGAAGGGCGAGTAGGGACGGCTGAAGAGGTGAAATTGGTCGAAGGAAAAACGGTTCCGCCCAGCCGCTATACAGAAGGCGAGCTCATTACCGCGATGAAAAACGTCGGGTACGGGATGGAAGATAAGGAGCTCGGACAAGTTCTCAAGTCCGTTTCGGGTCTCGGAGAAGAAAGCACGCGCTCGAATATCCTTGAGCGGCTCAAGCAGCTGGATTATATGACGATCGAGCAGAAGCGGGTGGCACCAACAGCAAAAGCCTTTATTTTAATAGATGCGGTGGAAAACACACTGCTCGCTTCACCGGAGCTGACCGGCCGCTGGGAGCAGCGTTTGAAGGAAATCGGCAGGGGAGAAGCGCCGGCGAATGTGTTTATTGAACAGTCAAAACGGCTTGCGGAAAAAATTGTGCAGGATGCGGTGCAGCATTCAGAGAGATGGTCTTTTACGGTTCCTGTGAAGAAACAGGCCGCACAGGACAGCCAGCCGATCGGACCCTGCCCAAAGTGCGGGAATCCGGTGGTGGACAAAGGGAAATTTTACGGCTGCTCCGCTTACCAATCTTCCAAATGTGATTTTACATTAACGAAAAAAATGCTCGGAAAACCGATCAGTGCGACCAATGCTAAAAAGCTTCTGTCTCAAGGGAAAACCAACATAATCAAAGGGTTTAAAGGGAAAAAACCGTTTGATGCCCGCCTTGTCTGGAAGAATCAAAAGGACGGCACGGTTCAATTTGAATTTAAGTAACGGTTGACCGTATTACAGTAAAGGAAGAGCTTGAGACAAAAGGTTTTGAATAGAAGAGAACGCCGAATGATCGTGCAAATATCGCATGCGTTCGGCTTTCTTTTTTGATCTTTAAGACGATGAGCCTTTTTGCGACTGTGCTTGCGCGAACATAGTTGGGGCGGCTTCTGCAGGACTTCGCGTTCGGAGGGGCGGGCGGTGAGCTAACTTTTGTCGCTCCGCTCCAAAAGTGGATCTCACCTTCCCCGCTGATCCCTCCCGAGTCTTCGCCCTGCGCCAGCCGCCCTAGTGGGGAGGAAAAGCAGTTGATAAAACCCAAACAAGAGTGTCATGAACGGGGAAAAACAAGTTGTTCTGTCCTTCCATTTCATGAGAAAAAAGATAAGCTTCTGCTCATACAGCTAATCGTTAACCGCTGAAAGCAAGCCGTTTTCAGCACCTGTGTTTTCCTTGTCTTATTAGAACCACCACGGGCGCAGGGAGGCCGGCGAAGACTCCCACTGGACGAGCGGACAGGGTGAAACAGCCACGCTTTTTGGGCTGGTTCAGCGTTCGCCCAGTAGGAAAGCGAAGCCGGCAGCCCGGAGCCCCTGCTTGTGCTTTTCTAGAAAAAAAATCAAGACTTTCAGCTACCGGATTGTTCAGATTCACCGGTTGTCCTCACTGTCATATCCCAAACTCTTTTTACGCATGCTGGCGAGACTTTCTGATCAGCAGCTGTTCATAAATGAGCGCGATGACGGTTCCGGTGACAAGGCCATTTGATAAGGTGGCAGCGATTGCCGCCGGCAGGTCCGAGACACTGTCAGGCGGCAAAAACATAAAGCCGACGCCGCTCATTAGCCCGATTGCAGCAACCTTCAATGAGCGTTCTAAATCGTTCGTGCTGCTCAGCTCGTGAAAGGCCATGCGCACCATTCCGGTGAAAATGGCAAATGTCACGGCGTAAGCAACCGGAGCAGGCAGCGAAGACAGCAGCAGCATGGCGGCAGGGAAAAACGTAACGAGAACGATTAATGCGCAGCCAATGATAAAGGGCAGGACTGATCTCATTTTTGTCGCAGAAACAAATCCGGCGGCACCGGAGATCGGCACGGGTCCGACAGCTGAAAATAAACCGGCGATAAAATGATTGATTCCGGCGAAAAAGCCGGCCTGCCGAATCCGGTTGGGAACAGCTTCTTTAAATTCTCGCTGAAGGGTGCCTTCCATTACACGAATCGACGCCATCATGTTGGCGATTAAAAGCAGTGTAATAAAAAACGACGTGATCATCATGCCGCCATCAAAAACAGGAGGTCCGAAGGCAAACACATCTGGGAGAGCAACGACGGCATTGCCGGCAGACTCATCCAAATGTCCTTTGCCAAGCAAAACGAAAATGATCCAGCCGAGGCCGATTGAAAGGAGAACAGAATAGCGGCGGAGTAAAGAGCTCTTATGACCGCTCATCCAAAATGTAACGCCAAGTGTCAGCAGACTGCCTAAAATGACCAGGCCGTCGACGCGTCCTGATTCGTTCGGCAAACCCATCATGCCCTTTACAAACGTTCCGCTCAGCTGCAGGACAAGCAGAAGCAAATACACAAATGTGATGGTCGGCGTAAACAATCCCTTCATCCGATCCATCAGTCCGATGGCGGCAAAAAAAACAAACAAGACACCCGCATACAGCATACCGCTTTGCAGCACTTGAAGAGTCGATTGTGCGTCTGTATATAAAATGCCGGCGAACCCTGCATAAATCGTGAACACACCCCACCATAAACCGGCAGGTCCTTCATTAATCGGCAATTTGTGTCCGAATATACTTTGTAAAATACCGGCAATGCCGAGGACGAGCATTGTCCGCTGAATAAAATCTGCGGTGTCAGCACCGTCTAAATGAAACAGTGCCGCGATCGCAACAGGTGCTGCAATGGAGGAAGCGATCAAAAACACTGCCCATTGCAATGAACCCGCTATCATTTTCATCATGACGCAAAAATCCCTTCATCAGCCATTTTTCTTCATTGTACCACACGCACTAATAATACCGTTCGGCCGTTCTTTTTGGTAAGATAAAGAAAAAACCTGCTGGGGGTCAGAATGAAGACCATGATAAACATAAAAGTGAATAAAAAGGCGGCCGAAAAGCTTCGGGGCGGGTACCCGCTAATTGAACGCGACGCAGTTCAAAACCCAAAAGCCCTAAAAGAAGAAGGCACGATCCTTCGTTTATTGGACGATAAAAAAAATTACATTGGAACAGGCTACTACGGTGTTCAAAATAAAGGGGTTGGCTGGATCATTTCGCAGGAGCCGGAGGAATACATTGATACGGCTTTTTTTGCGAAAAAAATAGAAGCAGCCGCTCAAAAAAGAAAAGAATTGATGGCGGACCCGGACACAACAGCCTTCCGTTTTTTTAACGGTGAAGGAGATGGCCTGGGCGGACTGATTATTGACTATTACGATGGTTTTTACGTTATTCACTGGTATAGCGAAGGCATTTATTCCTTTCAAAAAGAAATTCTTGCCGCCATGCGGGACACGCTTTCTTTTAAAGGCATTTACGAAAAAAAGCGCTTTGACCAAAAAGGGCAATACATCGAGGATGATGACTTTGTAGAGGGAGAACGCGGCGATTTTCCGATGCTCGTGAAGGAAAACGGCGTGAACTTTGCGGTGGATTTGAATGACGGGGCCATGACGGGTGTGTTCCTTGATCAGCGTGAGGTGCGAAAAGCCATTCGGGAGCGGTACTCGCGCAATGCCGAAATGCTGAATATGTTTTCGTATACCGGTGCATTTTCCGTTTGTGCCGCGCTTGGAGGGGCTCTTAAAACGACCAGCGTGGACGTCGCTAACCGGAGCAAGCCGAAAACCATTCAGCAGTTTGAAGCAAACGGGCTTGACCCCTCTGCTCATGAAATGATCGTAGAGGATGTTTTTCATTATTTCAAATACGCGGCGCGGAAAGAACGGACCTTTGACCTTGTAGTAGTGGATCCGCCAAGCTTCGCAAAAACGAAAAAGCGAACGTTCAGCGCAGCAAAGGATTATACAAAGCTGTTAAAAGAAACGATTGATTTGACGAAAAACGGCGGTGTCATCGTTGCTTCAACAAACAGCAGCGCCGTCAGCGTGAAATCCTTCAAGCAGTTCATTAAAACAGCCTGCAAGGAAAAAGGGGTCGGGTACGACATTTTGGAGCATTATTCACTCCCCGAGGACTTCCGGACGCTCGAGGCTTTTCCGGAAGGCAACTACCTGAAGGTGTTTTTCGTGAAAATTATGAAGTAAATCGTTTTTATGCGGTTAAGACCGGTCTGATTCCTTCCAATCAGACCGGTCTTTTTTCGTATGAAAGAAAGAGGAAGGCAGAATCTTTTTTTTTGTGATACCATTTAAATGATACTGATAATCGTTATCAATTATATAATGGTTCTTTCATGAAGAAAGGTGTTGCGCTATGAATATCCAGCAATTACATATTTCGAAAATCATTGTTCAAAAAGGAGAAAAGATACCGGCTGACGGAAAAAAGGAAGAAAAACAGCTTTTTTATGCAGCATCGGGCCGCGGCTTTTATCAGCAAGAAAACCGCATTCGCTCCTTTACAGCCGGTGACACTGTAGTAGCGGAGACGGTCACTGAGGTGATGAGTGATGTAAGAGAAGGGCTTGTGTATTATCAAATCGGCTGGTGTGGGGAAGTGCCTCTGCGGGCTGTCCACTCCGCTGCTCCTTCTATAGTCGTCCCTCTTTTAGAAGAATGGCTCTCGAGGCACCAAACAAAGAATTCGGTTGAATCGTTGCTCACAGGCTATGCGCTTTTTTTTCGTTTTTTGGCAGCCGTTTCGGTCGAGACTGCTCCATGCACGATGGAGGAAAGCGCAGTCCTCATCAACGACCATTTAGCCGAACCCATTTCAGTATCGGAACTGGCGGCGCGGGTCAATATGACGCCACCTGCCTTTACGAGAGCTTTCCGGAAAAAGTTCGGCTGCTCTCCGACACAATTTATGCAATCAGAACGAATGCGTAGGGCAAAGGAGTGCCTCGTGCAGCAGCACCCGGTTACGTTAAAAGAGGTCGGTATGAAAATCGGCATTGAGGATGAGTTTTACTTCAGCCGGTTATTCAAAAAAATCGAAGGAATCGCACCGACTGTTTTTCTAAAGAAAACGAAGCCGAGAGTGGCAGTTGTCAGCGGGCTTTTGCTTCAGGATCATCTGCTTTCGCTCGGGGTGCAGCCAATTGCGGCTCCTTGCTATCCATCTATGTTTCCGAATACAAAAGGGATTCCTTCTTATTTGCGCAAGGAGTTGGAAGGTACAAGGCTTTTGAATGCAGAGAAATCAATGCAGGTTGAGGAAATCTTTCGCCTTAAACCGGATCTTATTTTGAAGACGGCTTGTCCGTCCGATGCCGAACAGCCATTTTGGCATCATCATTCCCCGGTAGAGTTTCTTCCGGTACATCAAGAATGGGACGAATATTTGGAGAGCATTGCATCACGGATTGGAAAGGAAAAGCAGGCAGAGCAAGTGAAAGCGGAAGTTCACCAGCTGGAAGAGGCAGCGAAAAAGAAGCTGCGTATAAGCGGCGAATAGGTGATCCTGCACATTCACGCTTCAGAAATCAGGCTGTACGGACGAACGGGGGATGCATACAGCAGCCTTTTCTTTCAACGTCTCGGGTTTACTCCGCATCCAGAGCTGCCTGAGCATGGATATCAAATGGTGACGGTGCAGGCCCTTGCCGCAATGCAGCCGGAGCAGCTGCTGATTTTACGAAGCAAGCCGCGTGATGTGGAAAGAGTCACGAAAGACGAAGCATGGAAAACGTTAAAAGCGGTACAGACAGATTCTGTTTATATGCCGGATAGTATGGAGTGGGATGCATGGGGACCAAGTGGCCGATCTTTTATGATCGAAGGCCTCGTCCGTTATTTCTCCAGCCGGTTGCATTTGTGCAAGGGATCGGATAAAAATGTGCATGGTTCTTTTAATTGATAATGAGTATCATTGAGAATGGATTCAAAGATCAGCAGGGAAAAATGGAACAGCAGAAAAATACTCTCAAAAATCGGGATACAAGTTCCGGTTTTTTCTTTCAACAACAATGAGAATGATTATCAATTAATGGGTCTTTTGACCTTACGAGGTGAATCTATTGAAAACGAGAGCAAGAGAACGGGCAGAGGAAGCTGCGTTTCAGTGCTTTTTGAACAGCTATTTACGCGAAATAGATCAAGGAAGGGCGCTTTCCGCTGACCGGTACCCGGCTGTCATACACGATGCTGCTCAGGAGGTGCGGGAGCTTATTCTTCATTGCCGTTCCTTTTCCTGCTTAGTAGAGGTGGCCTACCGTTCACAGTCTGGCAGGCACACGCTCGGGGCTGTTTGGAGAAAAGAAGAGACGGGCTGGCAGCGGGTCGAAAAAATCACACTATTAATTGCGTTGATTGAAGAGCTGCATTGCCGCAATAAAGATTGCTCCCATTATGAGCAGCTGTTAAGCCGTGTTCTTGAAAGCACAGATGCGATCGAAAGGTATGTGGGCTTTCATGAGGAAAACAGCAAGAGCATGACTACTTTTATCGACAGTGAACAGTCGCTTGTCTTTGGACACTGGATGCACCCGACCCCTAAAAGCCGTTACGGGATGGCCCACTGGCAGCATGATTTGTTTGCACCGGAGCTGAAGGGGCGGTTTCAGCTGCATCTCTTTTACGCAAATCCCTCCTGGGTCCGGTCGAATGCGGCAGAAGGACTGTCCGCTGAAGGAATGGTCAACGATCTTTTTCTGAAACGAAACGGTTATTGCACGGTACCGATGCATCCGCTTCAAGCGAAGTGGCTTCTTCAGCAGCCTTGGGTAGCGGAAGCGATTCAAAACGGAGATCTTTTATACGAAGGAGCATCAGGTCCCCTATTCACCGCTACATCGTCTGTGAGAACGGTTTACAGTGAAGACTGCCGCTGGATGTTTAAATTTTCGTTGCCTGTCCACATTACGAATTCATTGCGTGTGAATAAACATCATGAGCTTGAATGCGGTATTGTGATGGGAAGCTTAATGGGAAATCTGGCTGTAGCTGAACAATATCCTTCCTTTCGCTTAATTGAGGACCCCGCTTATGTAACCGTCGACCCGCCTGGCCTGGGTCAGAAGGAAAGCGGATTTGAAGTCATTATCCGTGAAAATCCGTTTATGAGAAGCCGTGCTGACAATCTTTTTTCGGTAGCTGCGCTTGTTCAAGAGCATCCGGCGGGAGAAGATGCCGTGCTGACAGCAGAAGTAAAGCGCCTGGCAGAGGAATCCGGATTGGATGTTGAGGAAGCAGCGATCCGCTGGTTTCGCCGTTACTGGGAAACGGCGATTAATCCGCTGCTGACCATTTACGACCGCTACGGCATTGCACTTGAAGCTCATCAGCAAAACAGTGTTTTGCAGCTGGAAAATGGCTGGCCAAGCCAGTATTATTACCGCGATAATCAGGGGTTTTATTTATGTGAATCGTACAGATTGCAGCTGCAAGGAGCTGAGCCTGCCCTTTGCGAGCACGGCGCCCTCTTTTACAAAGAACCGCTGATCCGCGACCGCTTTTTTTATTACGTGTTTTTCAATCAGCTGTTTTCCATTACTCATCGCATGGGGGCGGACGGACTGGTAGAAGAAAAGCAGCTGCTGCGCTGGATGGTTCTCGAGCTGTCTGACATGGAGAAATCGATGACAGGAGCCGGACGCACTTTTATCCGGCAGATTTTAACGCAGAAAACGATTGCCTGTAAAGCCAACTTAATGACGCGCTTTCAAGATGTAGATGAGCTGGAAGAGAAGCTGGAGCAGGCCGTTTATACGGACGTGCCAAATCCACTGACAGACAGCAGTCTGTTGCAGCAAGGTGAGGGACAATATGAACCCGTTTTTTTATGATTCATCTGCCCGTGTGATGAAGCAGCTGGTAGAGGCGATGGTGTTTGAAAAGCTTGTGCCGGCCGCAGAGCAGGAACAGGATGTGTGGGTATGGCAGGGGAAATCCCGTTTGTTTAAATGCTTTGGCCGCAAAAGCGCGTTCGGGCGGTTCAGGCTCCGATCCCTGCCTGTTTTTGTGAAAAACGAAGACGGCTGGAGAGACGCCTGCCTGCTTGACCTCGTCGATGAACTTCCTGTGGATCATCCGTTTAAGCAGCAGCTCGTACACGAATTTGTCCGCACGATTATGCTGTGTGAGTGGAACGAGGAACACGTAAAGCTGCCTGAATGGAGGGCATCGCTGCCGTACGAAGAAGCAGAAAGACTGCTCATCGAAGGACACCCGTATCATCCTTGCTTCAAGTCAAGAGTGGGGTTTTCATTAAGCGATCATGCAGCGTACGGTCCTGAAGGAGGGGCTGCTTTTCCCATTCAGTGGGTAGCGGTTCCGCATGAGGAGTTATCAGGGAACGAACCACCATGGAAAAGCATTCTTGGAGAGCCGCTGCATCATCAGCTGCTCAGTGAAATGGAGGCGAAAGGAGTATCACCCTGGACACATTCTTTTTTTCCTGTTCATCCGTGGCAGTGGAAAAACAGCTGGTCCGAATGGAAGACACTTGTGCCGCTCCTTGAAGCCGGGTCGTACCGTGCTACACAGTCGGTCCGGACACTCTGGAATGAGGAAAACCCGTCCATGCCGCACGTGAAGCTATCGATGAACATGCGGCAGACGTCTTCTGTCCGTACGCTTCATACGCCTTCTTTATGTGCCGCACCGGTTATTTCGGACTGGCTGCTGCACATCCAGCAAACGGATCCGGTGCTTGAAGATATCGTGATGTTAAGCGAGTTTGCCGGTCTTGCTGTGGAAGGAGCCAAAGGCAAGCTCGGTGTTTTGTGGAGGGAAAGCATTCGGGCACATTTACGAAGCGGCGAGGAAGCCATTCCCTTTAACGCGCTGTCCATGAGTGAAAAAAACGGCCGGCTGCTCATTTCTCCGTGGATTGAGCAATACGGTGCGGCAGCCTGGGTGGAGCAATTGATCAAGATCAGCGTGATTCCGGTCTGGCACTTGCTTTGTGTCCATGGGATCGCGCTTGAAGCCCACGCACAAAACATGATTCTGATACACGAAAACGGCTGGCCAGTGAGGGTCGCCCTCCGTGATTTTCATGAAAGCATGGAATATGTGCCTTCTTTCCTGCCTGACTCGTCCCGTGTACCGGATTTTAACGCAGCACATGAGCAGTTTCAGACATACAAGCCGGATGAATCGTACTGGATGTCTTCTATTGAAGCGTTGCGGGAGCTAGTAATGGATACGTTATTTGTTTTTCATTTAAGCGACGTTTCCTTTCAGCTTGAAGAACACGGTGTTTATACAGAACTGGATTTTTGGACGTGTGTGCATCAGCTCGTGACCGCTCACGTGTCTCAGCAGCCGGATTGGCAGAAAAGGCATGGGCTTTTGAAATGGGATCAGCCGATGATTCGCACGGAATCACTTTTTTCAACTAAATGGTCGGCGGCAGGGAATGAAAAGAGCCATCTCATTCCGAATATACTGCATGCGATCAAACAGGAGGAACAACATGCTATCTATTAATGACGTGCATTATACGAACAAAGACCTGGAGGAAGCTTTTCAGCGGTATGAGCAGCTCCCCTTTTTAAAGGACGCGGGGAAATGGAGGGTTGCGGCTTGTCTCGCTGATTCGTTCGACTGGCTTTCTCTCTTTTTTTACATATGGAAAAAGGGCGGGTCAGTTGTGCCTGTGCATGCGGCTTCTCCAAGGGAAGCGGCAATCCGCACGGCAAAAAGGGCCAAAAGCAACGTGCTGTTTTACGGAACAGTAGCGGAACCGATTGTTTTTCATGAAGAGCCAGACGCAGACAGTGTGCTGATTCAGATGACATCCGGCACGACAGGAGAGCCGAAGTGCATAGCCCGGACATGGGCGTCTATTGAAGAAGAGCTGGAAAGCTACAATGAAGCGCTGCCGGTTAAAAACGAAGTGCCGATTGTTGCTTGTCCGGTCACCCATTCATACGGCTTATTATGCGGTGTAGCTGCTTCGGTCAAACGGGGCGTTGAACCGGTTGTGGCGTCCAGCCCGAATCCGAAATACATCCTGAAGCTGTTAAAAAACTATCCGGCGCACATTTTCTATGGCGCACCTTCCCTGATTCATACGATTGGGCAGCTGACAGGGGAAGAGAAAATCTTTCACAAAGTGATGACATCCGGCACACTGCTGCCTGCTGCCTGGCTAGAGCGGCTTCTTCCAAAAGCGGAAGAGGTTTTGCAGCAGTATGGCTGCTCAGAAGCCGGCTGTATTTCGATTCATTCGTCGATTAGCAAGCCGGATGAAATGGGTAAGCCGCTTTCACACGTTACCGTCAAAGCAGGAACAGTGGAGAAGCCGGATGAAATCGTTGTGCACAAAAAGGGAGAAGTGATCCATACAAAGGATGTCGGCTTCGTCTCGGACATCGGTCAGCTTCATTTTTTAGCCCGGCTGGATGATACGATCAACGTCGCAGGGCTGAATGTTTATCCTCATGAAGTAGAAAGTGTGCTGCTTGCTATGCCGGGCGTGGACGAAGCGGTTGTCTTCAAAAAAACAGATCCATTCTCGGGCGAACGGGTTTGCGTGAAGTATGTTTCATCTTCCGGTGTAGATGAAAAGCAGGTTCGGACGTGGTGCAGGGAGCGGCTGGCACCTTATCAAATGCCTGTGGATGTGATCGTTTCGTCCAGCATCCCGACCCTTCCAAATGGGAAAATGAATCGAAAGCAGCTGAGCCGTATATGAATAAAAACGAGATGATTCAAGCTATTTATTTAATTTTGAAGCAAAAAATGCAGCTGCCTGCTTTGGAGGAGTTTCATGAAAAAGCGCGGCTGAATGAAGATTTATATATGGATTCGGTGATGATGCTTCAATTGATTATTCATCTGGAGCTGGATTACGGACTGGATATTCCGGATGAAGCCATTGTGCCGAAGCATTTTCAAACGGTCGGCACACTGGCGGACTTTTTGCTGGAGCAGGAGGTGGTTCGGTGATCAAGGTCCACTGCTTTGTCAGCTGTGTGTGCGAGCTTTTGAAAAAAACACCTGGTGTCGATCATCGCCCGTATTATTTCGGTGTGTGGGATTCCGACTTTACTGTAACGGACCAGTACGAGCTCGCCTACCATTCCGATCAAATGGATCATGATTTTTTCGTGGAGTGGTACGAGCAGCTGTACGGCATTTCCATTGTCAGTTGGTACGACAAAACGAAAAAGAAGGAAGAGAATATGGAGACGATGATCCGCTTGATTACTGGCAAAAGCTCTTCCCGGCATGTAATGGTCATGCTGGATTTATCGATGCTTCCGGAGCGGGAAAACAAGTTTCACCAAAAGCCGTTTCCTCATTATGTCATGCTGGAGCAAACAGAGCGGGAAGAAGAGTGGCTAATGCTTGATCCGGACTTTCGGTGGGAGGGCGTTTTTCCAAAGTCAGACATTTTGGCGGCCATTGGAGAACCGTCTGTAGAAGGCGGGTATTATTTTGATGCCGAGTCAATCCGCCCGCCTGCAGCAGAAGCTGTCCATGCTTATTTCCACACGTGTTTAAAGAAAGAAGTGAACCCGTTTACCGCGGCCATTCGCTTGATTGTCCGGCATCATTGCGACGGCGGGACTTATGAAAAGCTGGCGCCGGCCTTAAAGCAAATACCGGTGCTGGCGATTCGGAAATATGCGTATGAGCACGCGTTTGCTTTTTTACTGGAGCCGATTGAGGAAAATGAAGAGCTGTTTGAACAATGGTGCGGTGAAATCGAGCAGCTGGTGCAGGGGTATACGGCCATTCAGTACCGTGTGATGAAGCTGTCAATGACAGGCTCCGTGGGTCATGTCCATACTGTACTTGGGCTGTTAGACCGTCAGGACCAGCGAGAATACAAAGTGAAGCAAATGCTCCTTGAGTTATTTCAAAAATGGGAAGCCCGTCAAACGGTTCAGGCAGGAGGAATGGGTTAATGAATATTCATGTATGTACGATCTCGTTTCGACATACGCTGCAGTCGCTTGAGGATATCGCGAGGTGGGCAGCCGAGCAGCAATTCCAAGGAGTAGAGCTGTGGGGTGTTCACGCGGCGGCGCTTGAATCGGAAAAGCTGCCGCTTGTCGATCTGCTCGGTGAACTTGGATTGACCGTCCCGATGATCAGTGGCTATATTCCGCTTGATCAGACAGCAGACACGCAGCAGGCATGCAGTCAGCTGTCTCAATTGGCAGGTGCGTGGCAGGCGGAAAAAGTGAGAACCTTCGCTGGAGCGAAAAGCAGTCAGGATCTGCAGCCAGATGAAAGAGCGTATCTGACAAAGCAGCTCCGTTATATGTGCGGCTTTTTTGAGCAGGAAGGACAAAAGCTTCTCATCGAAACCCACCCGGGCACGCTGGCCGATTCATTGCCGTCCACGCTGCAGCTGCTCCAAGAGGTGGATCACCCGAATCTCTGGATTAATTTTGATGCTTTGCACGTATGGGAATCAGGGGCGGACCCAGTCCACGCCTTTCAGCAATTGCGGAATCATACGGCTCATTTTCATTTGAAAAATATCAGCTCCCAAAAGCAGCTTTCTGTTTTTCAGCCGTCCAATGTGTATTCACCAGCAGGCTGCCGTGACGGAATGGTGCCTTTGTTTGACGGTGCGCTGAAGTATGAACACTTTTTGCCGCACATTCCAAACGGAGCGGATGTATCACTGGAATGGTTCGGCGCCGATGTGAAAGGGACGCTGGCGATGGATAGCCAGAAGATAAAAGCATTTCAGCACGCCTATGCCTAAAAGTGGCGTTTCTTTGCTTCTCTGACATAAGATAGAAGGAACGATGTTAGAAAAGGAGAGATTCAAATGAATCAGCAGCCGTTCATTTTTGCCCATCGCGGTGCGAGCGGAACCCATCCTGAAAACACGATGGCGGCTTTTCGGGCAGCCGCTGATAAAGGCGCTCAAGGAATCGAACTGGATGTACAGATGACAAGGGACGGAGAACTGGTCGTGATTCATGACGAGACAGTGAACAGGACGACAAACGGCAGCGGTGCAATTGAGCGGATGACCGCAGCGGAAGTGGCTGCACTTGATGCGGGCAGCTGGTTCAGCCCATCATTCGCCGGTGATCCTGTCCCGACACTTGAGGATGTTTTTACATGGGCAGCGGGAAATGACCTGCAGATCAATGTGGAATTAAAAACAAATAAAGTGCCCTATCACGGCATTGAAAAAAAGGTGCTGGACGTGATTGAGCACTTCGATATGAGAGGACGAGTCGTTCTTTCTTCTTTTAATTTCGACAGCATCAAACGAGTGATTGAACTGGACCCGTATATTGCGGTCGCTGGACTCATATGGAAGATTCGGCGTGATGCCCTGTTAAAAGCAAAAGACCTGGGCTTAACGGCGCTTCATGTTCAGACATCGTTTGCGCTTAGTGACTATGGGAAAGAAGCGGTAGACAGCGGGATGCTGCTGCGTTTGTATACAATCAATGACATGAGGGAATGGCAGCGTGTGACAGCAAGCGGCTTGCCGGTCGAGGCGATTATTACCGATTATCCGGAACGGTTCGTTACCGTTTCGTCCGATTAATCGTTGTCAGCTTAATGCCGCAGCCGCATAATGTGCTGTGCTTTAGTTTCTTCATCGCAGTCTGGCAGTTTGAACAAATTTGGACTGTTTTCAACATGGTTCACTCCTTATCGTAAATGGGAAAGAGGTATCCGCTTTTGTGCGGCATACCTCTTTTTTCTATATGAATCCATTGTGCATTGCTTTGATCGTTTTAGTTTACTGGAACTGCAAGGTCAAGTCCTTCTGCCACGCGCGCTCCGTATTCAGGATCGGCTTTATGGAAGTGGCTGATCTGGCGGAGCTTAATGTCCTCGCGTTCAACCGGCTTCATGGCGCCAACGATGTTTTCAACAAGGCGTGTCCGCTCATCCTCGGTAAGAAGGCGGTACAAATCGCCTGCCTGTGTGAAGTGGTCATCGTGACTGTAGCTGTGTTCGGCTGCCATTCCCTCTACCTCAAACGGTGTAACCTTCGCTTCCGGAGATTCTGTCGGGCCGCCAAAGCTGTTTGGCTCGTAATACACCGTATTGCCCCCGTTTCCGTCAAAGCGCATTTGGCCGTCACGCTGATAGTTATGGAACGGGCATTTCGGCGCGTTGATCGGCAGTGCATTATGGTTTGCACCAACGCGGTAGCGATGTGCATCGGCATAGGAGAACAACCGGCCTTGAAGCATTTTATCGGGTGATGCCTCGATCCCAGGAATAAGCGTCCCTGGTGAGAAGGTTGCCTGCTCGACTTCGGCGAAATAGTTTTCTGGATTGCGGTCAAGCGTCATTTTGCCCACTTCAATGAGCGGATAATCCTTTTGTGACCACACCTTCGTAACATCAAACGGGTCCCATTTATACGTGTTGGCATCTTCAATCGGCATGATTTGAACGTAAAGCGTCCATGATGGAAGATCGCCCGCTTCAATCGCATTAAATAAATCCTCTGTATGGTAATCCGGGTTTTCCCCCGCCAGCTTGGCTGCCAGGTCGACATCAAGGTTTTTCACGCCCTGGTTTGTTTTAAAGTGGTATTTCACCCAGACGGCTTGTCCTTGCGCATTTACCCATTTAAACGTATGGCTTCCAAATCCATGCATGTGGCGAAGGGTTGCCGGAATGCCGCGGTCAGACATTAAGATCGTCACCTGATGAAGCGATTCAGGCGATAATGACCAGAAATCCCAAACGGCTGTTGGGTTTTTCAAGTGAGTCTGCGGATGGCGTTTTTGTGTATGAATGAAGTCGGGGAATTTAATCGCGTCGCGAATAAAAAACACAGGTGTGTTGTTTCCGACCAAGTCATAGTTGCCTTCCTCTGTGTAAAACTTCACCGCAAAGCCGCGCGGGTCACGAACGGTGTCCGCTGAACCAAGCTCGCCTGCGACGGTTGAGAAACGAATAAACATCGGGGTCGTTTTGCCTTCTTCCGATAAAAAGTCCGCTTTTGTGTATTTTGAGATTTCATTATTTGTGACCACAAATGTGCCGTGTGCGCCGGCTCCTTTTGCATGAACGACACGCTCAGGTACACGTTCACGGTTGAAATGCGCTAGTTTCTCAAGTAAATGCACATCTTGAATTAATGTAGGACCGCGTTGTCCTGCTGTTTGTGAATTCTGATTGTCGCCAACCGGGGCACCCCAGCTGGTCGTTAAACGATTGCTTTTTTCGATCATCCAAATCACCTCATCAATTACTTTCTTGCTTATATTGTAATGATAACACTTCTCAAACGAAAGTCAATATCTATTTATAATAATTATTAATAAGTATTTGTTTTAGAGAGATGGTAAGGATAAAAAGCTGAATTTCATTGAAGCAGCTCCTATTGATAAGAAGGGGAAAGGAATGCTGAATGAGAAAATGAAAAGAAGCCGCTGATTCGCTCAGGCGGCTTCTTTTTCATTTTTAAACGAGGGTGCTGAGTAGGGCACCGCCTATTGCTCCAGTGAGTACAACAACCCACGGTGGGAGCTTCCAGTAAACGAGCATGCTGAATAAAATCGCCGCAAACACAAAGTCGATGGCTTCTACGATAGAGCTCGTCCAAATGGGCGTGTAAAACGCAGCGATTAAAATCCCGACAACAGCCGCATTCACACCCATCAAGGCGCCTTGAATATTCGGATTGCGGCGAAGTGTATCCCAAAAAGGAAGAGCGCCGAGAATAAGTAGGAAGGCCGGAAGAAAAATCGCGAACGTAGCGAACAATCCGCCCTGCCAGCCGTTGATCACCGCGCCGATATAAGCAGCGAAGGTAAAGAGTGGTCCCGGTACAGCCTGTGCCGCCCCGTAGCCCGCAAGAAACTCTTCTGCTGTCAGCCAGCCTGTCGGCACAAATTCACGCTCCAACAGCGGAAGGACAACATGGCCGCCGCCGAAGACGAGTGCGCCGCTTCGATAAAAGCTGTCAAACAACGCGATCCAGTTCATTGATGTCGCTTCACGCAAAATCGGCAGCAGCACAAGCAAGCCAAAAAACAATGCAAGGCAGGCTGCACCAAACTTCCGTGAAAGCGGAAAAGTGAAGGCAGGCGCTTTTTCGACGTTATGCTCTTTATATAAAAGGTAGCCAATGATTCCGGCTACAACGATGACGCCGACCTGAGTAAAGACCGTTTGCCATAAAAGGACGACCGCCAATGCCGCGAGCACAATGGCTTTTCGTTTCAAATCGGGTGCCAGCTTCCCAGCCATACCAAGAATAGCGTGAGCCACAACAGCGACAGCGACAATTTTCAAGCCGTGAATCCAGCCGGCATCAGCCACATTAAATTCAAGCAGCACCAGTGCAAACACAATCAGCGCGATAACAGAAGGCATTGTAAAGCCAAGAAAGGCAACCAGGCCGCCGATCACACCGCCGCGCATGACCCCGATCCCGATTCCGACCTGGCTGCTCGCCGGTCCAGGGAGGAATTGGCAAAGCGCCACTAGGTCGGCGTAGCTTTTTTCATCCATCCATTTGCGCCTGCGGACGTATTCTTCATGGAAGTACCCTAAATGCGCAACAGGTCCACCAAAGGAAGTAAATCCAAGTCTCGTTGAAACAAGAAAGATTTCTACTAATGATTGAAAGCTGATTTTTTTCATCGTCATCTCCTTAGTCTTTAATTTCTTTAAACAGCTCGAACGCTTTTTTACGTGCCTCGACTAAAATGTCATTGCCTTTTTCGGTAGTCGTGTAGTATTTGCGGATTTTCCCATCCACATTTTGGTCTTCCCGTGTTAAAAGACCATCCTCCTCCATCGTGTGAAGAATCGGATAGAGCGTGCCGGGGCTGATGGTATACCCGTGCTCCCGAAGCTCCTCCAGCATCCACGCCCCAAACACCGGGTGCTCTTTGGCGTGATGCAAAATGTGAATGTGAATAAAGCCGAGGAATAATTTACGCAGCACTTTATCTTCCAATGAATCAGCTCCTTTCAATTACGAAAATCAATATCGGTTTTCGTAATTGATGATATCATGATGCGATAAAAGGAGGCAAGCAAGGAAAGCAATCTTTACAAAACTTTCACAAACCCGGATGAAATGGGGATTACGGCGCAATAAGCTGCTGTATGGCGCAAAAAAGAGGTAATTGCGCGTTAATGGCAGGAATTGCGCCGTAATATGGCTAGTTCAAACGGTTAAAGCAGTTTTTCCCCAAGCAGAGAGGCAATCAGCGCAACGGCTGCAGCGCCTGTTTTGTTTTTCTCATCGAGGATTGGATTGACCTCGACAAATTCTGCTGATGTAATAATCCCGGATTCCTCCAGCATTTCCATCGCTAAATGACTTTCCCGGTAACTGAGGCCGCCGGCAACCGGCGTGCCGACACCGGGTGCTTCAGTTGGGTCCAGTCCGTCCAGATCCAGCGAGAGATGAACGTATTCCGTCCGCTCACGCAAATACTCAATTGTTTCCTTCATAACGGTCGTCATGCCCAACCGGTCAATTTCGTGCATTGTAAATACCTTTATGCCGGTTTCTTTAATCAGTTTTCGCTCGCCGTCATCCAGATCGCGGGCGCCGATAATGACGACGTTTTCAGGCTTTATCTTCGGCGAAAAACCGCCGATATTGGTCAGTGCCGGGTCACCGAATCCGAGGCTTGCGGCAAGCGGCATGCCGTGAATATTTCCAGATGGAGAGGTATCTGCTGTGTTTAAATCACCGTGTGCATCATACCAGATGACGCCGAGATTTTTCTGCTTTTTAGCGACGCCGGCAAGTGTGCCTAGTGCAATGCTGTGATCACCGCCTAACACGAGTGGAAAGGAGTCATCTGCAATCGTTTCGTCTGTTTTTTGAGCAAGTAATTCGCTTGCTGTGACGACAGAAGACAGATTTTTCAGGTTGCCCGCAGTGGATGATTCTGCATTTTCACGCATATCAACAAGAATGTCTCCATGATCCTGCACGGTCCAGCCAAGGTTCGTCAGCCGCTCTTGCAAGCCACCGTACCGAATCGCACTCGGTCCCATGTCAACGCCGCGGCGCATCTGTCCTAAATCCATTGGTACACCAATGATGGATACGTGTTTTCTCTTCATATAAAAAGCCCCCCTGTCGTCTCTTCTTTAATTAAAGACAGAAAGAAGGAAATGGTTCAACCGGTCATAAAATTGAATATTTATGCAGGTGTATTCGATCTTTTGTAAAGTGGGTCGTGTTCGCTCATAATATAAGGGGAAAGGGGGAGAACATCATGGCAGAAAGCACATCTGAACAAATTATTAAACAAACGGAACAATTCGGGGCGCCTAACTATCATCCGCTTCCGATCGTCATATCAGAAGCAGAAGGCATCTGGGTAAAGGACCCGGAAGGAAATCGGTATATGGATATGCTCAGCGCCTATTCAGCCGTCAACCAGGGGCACCGGCATCCGAAAATTATTCAAGCGTTGAAGGATCAGGCGGACCGCGTCACGTTAACATCGCGCGCGTTTCATAATGATCAGCTCGGACCGTGGTATGAAAAGATATGTGAATGGACCGGGAAGGAAATGGCCCTTCCGATGAACACCGGTGCGGAAGCGGTTGAGACAGCTGTGAAAGCGGCGCGCCGCTGGGCATATGACGTCAAAGGGGTGGCGGAAAACCAGGCAGAAATCATTGCCTGTACGGGCAACTTCCACGGACGGACGATGACAGCCGTTTCGCTGTCATCAGAACCGGAATACAAGCGCGGTTTTGGGCCGATGCTTCCGGGTATCAAGCTTATTCCATATGGGGATATAGAGGCGCTTAAAGCCGCGATCACACCGAACACAGCTGCTTTTCTTTTTGAGCCGATTCAAGGCGAGGCGGGCATCGTCATTCCGCCGGAGGGCTTTCTTCAAGCGGCATCAGCGCTTTGCCAGGAGCATAATGTGCTGTTTATTGCCGATGAAATCCAGACAGGGCTTGCCCGAACGGGGAAGCGTTTTGCCTGTGAATGGGAAGGCGTGAATCCGGATATGCTCATTCTTGGAAAAGCACTTGGCGGCGGAGTCTTCCCGATTTCGTGTGTTGTAGCGGATAAAGCCGTTTTAGGCGTGTTTAATCCAGGCTCACACGGCTCTACATTTGGCGGCAATCCACTGGCATGCGCTGTCTCCCTCGCATCATTGAACGTCATTGAAGAAGAAAAGCTCGTCGAAAAGTCTCTAGAACTCGGCAGCTACTTTAAAGAACGGCTTTTAAAGGTCCAGCACCCATCGATCAAAGAAGTGCGCGGCCGTGGTTTATTTATCGGTGTCGAGCTGACTGAACCGGCGCGTCCGTACTGTGAAAAGCTCAAGCAGGAAGGACTTCTTTGCAAGGAAACGCATGAAACCGTCATCCGGTTCGCACCGCCGCTGATCATTTCAAAGGAGGAATTGGACTGGGCCATCGAAAAGATTGAAAAGGTTTTCTTTTAAGCGCTGAATTTGATTGATTCCACCTGCCGAATGCCCGATAATGGAAGAAGATGCAGCACAGGAGTTTTTATAAAAACAGAAGCTGCAATGGAGTGAGGTGCCGGGATGAAAAAGCCAGAGCAGACATTAACATACGAAACATTATCTGTTGCACAGCTCGAGTCCATTCTATCCTTGCAGAAAACGGTGATTGAAGCGCTGCCTGATCAGCGGGTGCTGCAGCCGCTTAGCGAAGAAGAATTTTTGTTTATTTTAAATGGAAGCGGCTTGATGATTGGCTTGTTTGATCAAGGAGAGCTCATTGCTTTTCGGGCCCTTCTTGCTCCGCCGGTGGATGCAGACGATCATTTAGGGAAAGATTTCGGATTAAGCGGTAAGGAATTAGCGAACGTGATTTACCAGGAAATATCGGTTGTGCATCCGGACTATCGGGGGCAGAATCTGCAAAAGAAAATGGCGTCGTTTATTATGAAGGAGCTTGAGACCGCTGAACACCCATACCGCTACGTCTGCTGTACGGTTGCTCCGTTCAACATTCCAAGCTTAAAGGATAAATTCGCCCAGGGAATGAAAATTGTCAGCATGAAAGCAAAGTACGGAGGGCATCTTCGGTATACGTTTATGAAAGAAATTGGTCAGCCGGCTACACGGTATTCTCATGCCATCTCCGTTCCAATGGCAGATACTGAACGGCAGCAGGAGCTCCTCAGGCAGGGAATGTATGGAGTTGGCATGGCTTTAGAGAAAAAGGAATGGGTCCTATTCTTTGTGGATGAAAATTGAATTTTCCGAAAGAATGTCTCAAAATGGAGAGACATTCTTTTTTATTTTATAAACGGAAGGAAATGACCGCTATGTCTACATTATTATGGGATTCACCTGAGAAGCTTCGCGCACTGCTGGGTGAGCTCGTCAGTTGGAAAAGCATGACGCTGACAGAAGATGAGCGGCAGTTTCCGATGAAACTTCAGTCCAAGCTGCAGCAGCTGACTTATTTTCAGCACAACCCGAATCATTTGGCGCTTCATGCGGCGGATTTGCGCCGGAAATTTATGACGGCTCTGTACAAGCACCCGGAGGCAGTAAGAACGATTTGCTTAATCAGTCATTTTGATACGGTCAGCACGGAAGAATATGGGGAGCTGGAGCCGCTTGCGACACAGCCGGAGGAGCTGACTGCGTATTGGATGGAACGGCCGAATGATTTGCCGGAAGACGTCGTAGCCGATTTGCAGTCGGGAGAGTACTTATTTGGGCGCGGAACGATGGATATGAAAATGGGGTTGGCGCTTCACATGCAGCTGCTTGAAAAAGCTAGCACGGAGAAGTGGCCGATTAATCTGCTGCTGCTCACGGTGCCGGATGAAGAGGTTAACTCAGCCGGCATGCGTGCAGCCGTGCCAAAGCTGCTTGAGCTGCAAACAGAATTCGGGCTGACGTATTCTATGTTTCTGAACAGTGAGCCGGTTTTTACATTAAAACCAGGCGATGATACGCGGAAGATGTATTCGGGCACGATTGGCAAGATGATGCCGGGCGCGCTTTTTTACGGAAGAGAAACACATGCAGGCGAGCCGTTTAATGGCTTAACCTCTCCTTATATTGCGTCTTTTTTAACGAGGAAAATGGAATGGAATCCGCTGTTTCAAGAAACTGTTCTCGGCGAAACGACGCCGCTGCCGGTGACGCTGCAGCAAAAGGATCTCCGCCTGGAATATTCCACCCAGACGCCGTACCGCTCCTCTGCGCTTTACAATGTATTCACAATGGAGCAGACGCCGGAGGATATTATGGAGACGTTTGAACAAACCGCTAAAATCGCAGCAGAGGAATGCAACAAGGCGTATCAGGCGGTTTGCCGGGCGAACCGGGTGAGGGCGGTCGGAAAAGTGCGGGTGCTGCGCTACGAAGAGCTGCTGCGCCACTCCGTTCAAAAGTTCGGGGAATCATTTATTGAAGAAGTTAAGGCAGAGGTATATGCCAATGAAGAATGGGATGACCGGGAAAAGTCATTCCGTCTGGCGGATAAGTTCATTATTCAGTCACAGGAGCTGGCCCCGGCGATTATTTTGCTGTTCGCCCCTCCTTTTTATCCGGCAGTTAATTCGTCAGGACATGAGGCGGTTGAGCAGGCTGTCCGCTTTTTCCAGCATACCGCTGAGCAGGAGTACGGGATGGCCATGGAGCGGGTTCATTATTTTAATGGGATCTGTGACTTAAGCTATGTGAATGGCAGCGGCAAAGGCGAAGGCTGGCAGGCATTTGAGCGCAATACACCTGTTTGGAAGGATGTCTACACCGTCCCTTTTGCGGAAATGGCCAGGCTCCAGGCCCCTGTTTTAAACATCGGTCCCTTCGGAAAAGACGCCCATAAGCGCACCGAGCGGCTGCATATCAAGCACGCATTTGAACAGCTTCCAGCCATGCTTGAAAAGTGGCTGAAGGAGATGAAGCCTTGACCAGTCGTCAAGGCTTTTTTTGCTCTACACCTAGACAGGGTCTATCAATATATGATACCTTTTAATTGAAAGTGATTATCAATTGCAAATTAAAGCAGGTGAACAGGTGATTAAGCAATTTTTTTCATATTACCGTCCATATAAGAAGCTTTTCTTTTTGGACTTTTTTTGTGCGGTGCTGGCCGGGCTGTTGGAGCTCGCTTTCCCGCTTGTCGTGAACTATTTTATCGATAAACTTCTTCCAGAAGGAAACTGGAACTTGATTTTAGCCGCCAGCATTGGGCTTTTGCTCGTGTATGTCGTGAATGCCGGCTTGCAGTATGTGGTGACCTACTGGGGGCATATGCTCGGGATTAATATTGAAAGCGATATGCGCAGCAAATTGTTCGCCCATGTTCAAAAGCTCTCCTTCCGCTTTTTTGACAACACCAAAACGGGTCACCTTATTTCGCGGATGACGAGTGATTTGATGGAAATCGGCGAAATGGCGCACCACGGGCCGGAGGATTTGTTTATTGCCCTCATGACACTGACCGGCGCATTCGGCATTATGCTGACGATTAACTGGCAGCTGGCGGTTTTGACCTTTATTATCGTGCCGGGCATTTTATGGCTGGCTGTGTTCTTTAATAAAAAAATGACCGGAGCCTTTCACCGTTTGTTCGGGGATATTGCGGATTTTAATGCCCGGATCGAAGACAGCATGGGCGGTATCCGCGTAGTGCAGGCATTCGCTAATGAAACGCATGAAAAGAAGCAGTTTGAAGACAATAACAGCCGTTTTCGCTTAACAAAGCTTTTTTCCTACAAGATTATGGCGCAAAATATGTCCATCAGCTACATGCTCATGAGGGTTGTCACGCTTTTTGTACTCGTTTGCGGCACGTATTTCGTCATGCAGGGTGAACTGACGTACGGTGAATTTGTCGGCTTTATTTTGCTGTCGAACATTTTCTTCCGCCCGATTGAAAAAATTAATGCCATCATTGAAAGCTATCCGAAGGGAATCGCCGGGTTCAAGCGCTACATTGAACTGCTTCAAACGGCACCTGATGTGGCCGACCGCCCGGATGCGGTTGACATTGAAGCCGTGAAGGGTCATATTCGCTATCATGATGTCACATTCGGCTATGAAGGCAAAAAGCCGGTGCTTCAAAACATCAGCTTATCCATTCTGCCCGGTGAAACGGTGGCCTTTGTCGGTCCGTCCGGTGCTGGAAAAACAACGATGTGCAGCTTGCTGCCGCGGTTTTACGATGCACAAGAAGGGTATATTTCCATTGACGGCATCGATACGAAAGACATGACCCTTGCTTCGCTCAGACGCCAAATTGGCATCGTGCAGCAGGATGTTTTTCTCTTCTCGGGCTCCATTCGGGAAAACATTTTATACGGCGATCTCGGGGCGTCGGACGAAGCCATTATGGAGGCGGTCCGGCGTGCGCGTCTGGAGGAGTTCGTCGCTTCGCTTCCAGAAGGGCTTGAGACGGTGATCGGCGAACGCGGGGTGAAATTGTCCGGCGGCCAAAAGCAACGTCTTGCCATCGCGCGGATTTTCTTGAAAAACCCGCCGATTTTAATATTAGATGAGGCAACATCGGCCCTTGATACAGAAACGGAGCTTGCCATTCAGCAGGCCTTGTCAGAGCTTGCAATCGGACGGACAACGCTTGTAATTGCTCACCGTTTGGCCACGATAAAGCATGCAGACCGGATTATTGTGGTGACGCCTTCAGGCATTGAAGAGCAGGGCAGCCATCACGAGCTGCTTGAGCAAAACGGCCACTACCGCCGTCTTCATGAAGCACAATTCGGCCATTTTTAATTAAATCAAAAGCCGTTCTTTCTTTCAGGAAGAACGGCTCTTTTTTCGCTCATCAGGCAAAAAAAAAAGGACGAAATGAATGTGTTTCCTTATACTGAATACATAAGAAGAAAGGAGGAGTGTGTATGCTTTCAGCCAGCGGCATTCAGCCAATTGTCGAAAATGAAGCGATTGAAACGGCGCTTGAACAAGGACGCCACAACAGCACCTACCGGATTACGATCAGCTTTAAGGATCGCGAGCAGGAGCACGTCGGAGATCTGGATGTTTATTTTATCGCCCGCGGCTTCCGGGAAGGGAATGGAAATGAAGAAATTGATGTGCATTTTACGGTTCCCTTTTTCAGCGTATACGGACCGGATGGCGAACGATTCATGGAAGAAGCGGAAGCGATGCAGTTTATTTTCATCAACTTCGCCAGTGAGGTGCAGGAAGTCGTGGATGCTGTTCTCGACGAACTGTACGATCAGTTAGAAGACTAGGCAATGGTGCGGGGAAATACCGATTTTGTATAGAAGAATAGGCCGGGCGATCATGCGAAACAATGCAGTCGTCCGGCTTAATTTTTGATCATAGCGAGAAATTTCTTTAAGGCGTAGGACTGATACGCACCTTTTTTGGCAATAACCCCGAGCTTCCAGGGGATCGGGGGCGACTGAAGGGGGATCATGCGGACGGATGAATTCAGCCGTTTCTCGAAAATGGATTTCGGCAGGAGTGTAACACCGAGGCGGGAAGCAACCAGCTCGAAAATCAAGTCCCATTGAGAGCTTTCGTAGGAAACGTCGGGGGTAAACCCTGCCGCTCTGCAAGCGTTTAATACATAGTCGTGCAGCGTGAAATTTTTAGAGAAAACGATTAATTTCTCCTCCGCCAGATCTGTTAGAAAAACGTGCTCGCGCTCAGCAAGCGGATGCCCGTCATGAACATACAGCACAAATTCATCTGTCATAAAGGGATATATGTCGTACAGGGCTGGATCAGCCGGCAGAACGACAATGCCGACGTCAATGCTGCTGTCTGCGACCAGCTGCTCAATCACCTTTGCGCCATCCTCGATCAGCTCAAGCGATACGTGTGGGTACTGATCACGGAACGTGCGGGCGATGGATGGAAAAAACAGCGTGCCGATCAGCGGTGGAACACCAATCTGAATCGAGCCGGCGGCAACTGCCTGTAATTCGTCAATCAAATCGGGCAATTCACGCAATGGGATCATCGCTTTTTTCGCCTGTGCGTAGACAATGCTGCCGGCATCGGTCAAGTGAAGACGTCGGGTCGAACGGTCAAATAGCTCGACCCCTAGCTCCTCCTCGAGTTTTTTCACCGCTTTGCTTAAAGAGGGCTGAGACAAGTAAGAATGCTCTGCTGCTTTCGTAAAGCTTTGATGATCCGCCACGTCGATAAAGCTTTGCAGGTCGCGAAGCTCCATGTTCATCACTCCTTTATTTATTCATGAATCGAATATAATTCATTCTTTTTATGTATTTTACTTATAGATATTCAGGATGTAAACTCTTACATAAGAAAAAGAACGAGGGGGACGCGATGTGAGTAAAGTAATGACGTCATTTTCAGAAGCGGTTTCAGATATTCGGGACGGCGCGACAATTGCCGTTGGCGGGTTTGGACTTTGCGGGATTCCGGAGAAAGCAATTGAAGCGCTTCGCAGCCAGGGGACTAGTGAGCTGACGATCTACAGCAACAATTGCGGTGTGGATGATTGGGGGCTCGGGCTGCTGCTTGCGAACAAACAAATTAAAAAGATGGTGTCCTCCTATGTCGGAGAAAATAAAATATTCGAGCAGCAGTTTTTAACCGGCCAGCTGGAAGTGGAATTGACGCCACAAGGCACACTGGCAGAGCGAATGAGAGCAGGAGGGGCTGGCATCCCGGGCTTTTATACAGCCACGGGTGTCGGCACGCCGATTGCAGAAGGAAAAGAAACAAAGGAATTCAATGGGAAAACGTACTTGCTTGAAGAAGGGATCACGGCAGACTTTGCGCTTGTTAAGGCGTGGAAGGCAGATACACTTGGCAATCTCGTTTTCCGGCAGACGTCACGCAATTTTAATCCATTGGCAGCGATGGCCGGACGGGTGACCATTGCAGAAGTGGAAGAAATTGTAGAGCCGGGTGAACTGAACCCGGATGAAATTCATACGCCGGGCATTTTCGTACAGCGCCTGTTAAAAGGAACCGATTATCAAAAACGAATCGAGCGCCGGACCGTCGCCGCAGCTCGTTAAAGGGAGTGGACATAGCATGAAGGATACACGAATAACCATTGTGAAGCGGGCCGTAAAGGAAATTGAAGATGGCATGAACGTTAATCTTGGCATCGGAATGCCAACACTTGTCGCCAATGAAATTCCGTCTGACTTTAACGTGCTGCTGCAGTCAGAAAATGGACTGCTTGGCATCGGTCCTTACCCGGCTGAAGGGCAGGAGGATCCGGATTTAATTAATGCAGGAAAAGAAACGATTACGACGATGCCCGGTTCTTCCTTTTTTGATAGTGCGGAGTCCTTTGCGATGATTCGCGGCGGCCACATTGATTTGGCCATTTTAGGCGGAATGGAAGTGTCGGAAGAGGGAGATCTCGCCAACTGGATGATTCCGGGCAAGATGGTTAAAGGCATGGGCGGCGCGATGGATCTAGTAAATGGCGCCAAACGGGTCATTGTCATCATGGAGCATGTGAACAAGCACGGTGAAGCGAAAATTAAAAAAAAATGCGCACTGCCGCTGACCGGTCAGGGAGTTGTACACCGACTGATTACAGATCTCGCAGTGTTTGATTTCACAGAGGACGGAATGCGGCTGGTGGAGACGATGGACGGTGCGACTATAGATGAGGTAAAAGCAAAAACAGAGGCGTCGTTTACCGTCGCACCGGAACTGGCGGAGGTGAAATAAATGGTGAAATCAGTCATCATTGAAGGCGCTCGTACACCAGTCGGGAAATATGGAGGCGCTCTCGCCGCATTAACAGCACCGCAGCTCGGCGGAATCGCTATGAAAGAAGCTTTGAAGCGTGCAGGTGTAAAACCGGAGGAACTGGACGAAGTCATTTTCGGAAACGTTCTTCAAGCGGGACAGGGGCAGATTCCTTCACGCCAGGCAGCCCGCGAAGCCGGTATCCCCTGGGAAATTAAAACGGAAACGATTAATAAAGTCTGTGCATCCGGTCTCCGCAGTATTACGCTTGCTGACCAGATTATCCGTACAGGGGATGAAGACGTCATTTTAGCAGGTGGTATGGAATCGATGTCCAATGTGCCGTATGCGGTGTTCAAAGCCAGGTGGGGGGCGCGTATGGGTGATGTGCCGATGGTTGACCTAATGATTCATGACGGATTATCATGCAGCTTCACGGGTGTTCACATGGGCACATACGGCAACACAACCGCCGAAGAGCTGGAGCTGTCCCGTGCTGAACAGGATAAATGGGCGGTTCGCAGTCATGAACGTGCCGTGTCAGCGATTGAAAACGGTACATTAGCGGAAGAAATTGTACCGGTGGAGGTGCCGCAGCGAAAAGGGGCGCCGGTCATCGTGAATTTGGACGAGGCCCCTCGAAAAGACACAACAGCAGAGGTGCTCGCTAAATTGCGCCCGGCTTTTGGCAAAGAAGGCACGATTACGGCCGGAAATGCGCCGGGTGTGAATGACGGAGCCGCGGCCCTTGTGCTGATGAGCAGTGAACGGGCTGGAAAAGAAGGAAAGACCGTTTTGGCTACGATCGTTGGCCACGCAGAGGTGGCGGTTGAAGCGGAAAAATTCCCTCAAACACCAGGTCTTGTCATTAATGAGCTTTTAAAGAAAACAGGCAAGTCTGCAGATGACATTGATCTGTTTGAAATTAACGAAGCCTTTGCGGCGGTTGCACTGGCCAGCACCCAAATTGCCGGTATCAATCCGGAAAAAGTCAACGTCAATGGCGGCGCCGTCGCCATTGGTCATCCGATTGGAGCAAGCGGAGCCCGTATTGTGTTGACACTCGCTTATGAACTCCGCCGCCGCGGCGGAGGAGTCGGAATTGCGGCCATCTGCTCAGGCAGCGGGCAGGGTGATGCAGTGATGATCGAAGTAAAAGGTTAATGGAAAGAGCTTGGGACAAAAGGTTCTGGATAGAAAAAAGCGAACGATCTCATTCGGCTTTCTTTTAATCGCTTCATGATGGTAAATCGGTTAGTGACTGTGCTTGCACGAACATAGTTTAGGCGGCTTCTGCAGGACTTCGCGTTCGGAGGGGCGGGCGGTGAGCTAACTTTTGTCGCTACGCTCCAAAAGTGGATCTCACCTGGCCCGCTGATCCCTCCCGAGTCTCCGCCCTGCGCCAGCCGCCCTTAGTGGGGAGGACAAGCAGCTGGTAAAACCTAAAAGGAAGCGTTTTGAATGAGTAACAACAAACCACGCTCAATTATTCGTTTGAAAAGAATCAAGGCTTTCAGCTACGAGATCGTTCGGATTGAAGCGTCAATCTCATTGTTAGGTCACAACCTCTCTTTGATCGTTGACAGTTTTTTTGATTGTCACTAAAATGGTGACAAATGGTGGTGAGATATGATGATAAACAGTCGTCTCGCAGTAGCGATTCATATTATGGTGCTGCTGGCATCCAATCCCCGCGAAACGGTTTCGTCTGAATGGATGGCAGGAAGCGTCAATACAAATCCGGTGGTGATTCGTCGGATCATGGGCATGCTTCGTAAAGCCGGCCTCTTAACCTCGAGTGCAGGCAAAACGGGAGCCGAGCTGACTAAAGATCCATCTGACATTACACTGCTGGACATTTTTAAAGCGGTGGAGCCAAAGGATGAATTATTTTCCATTCACGAAAAGCCAAATCCGGCATGTCCTGTCGGCCGAAACATTCAGTCTGCGCTTGATCTAACCTTTACACGTGTTCAAACGGCCATGGAGGAAGAGTTAAGAAGTCAGTCGCTTCAAGATGTAATGAACATGCTTTCGCCCAAATCAATTCAATAGGAGCTCAGTCCGTGTCTTTAAAAACCGGACTGGGCTTCTTTGTTTTAAGAAATCTTCAAAAAGGGAAAGGCTTTTAAGAAGCATAAAATGAAGGAGGCATCATGATGGAGCAATTTACGAAGCAATTTATAAATGGACAATGGAAAAAAGGCTCAAGTGATAAAAGCATAGAAAATAAAAATCCCTATAATGACGAACTGTTATTCACGATCCCGTCGGCGAATGCCGATGATTTAGATGACGCCTACCAGGCCGCTAAAAACGTGCAGGAAGACTGGGAGAATACCGCATTAGCTGAAAAGCAGGCGATGTTTGACCGGCTCCTGCAAAATATGCAAAAGGAAAAAGAAGAAATTATCGACTGGCTCATTAAAGAGTCCGGCAGTACGAGAGTCAAAGCCAATGTGGAATTTGCGGCAGCTGTTGCGATTGTAAGAGAGTCGGCTTCCTTTTTAACAAGAACGGCGGGTGCTATTCTGCCTTCTCGGACACCGGGCAAAGAAAACAGAGTATACCGCACCGCCAAAGGCGTGATCGGGATTATCGGTCCATGGAACTTCCCGTTTCACTTGACGCTTCGCTCGCTGGCGCCTGCGCTGGCGACGGGAAATACAGCTGTCATTAAGCCGGCATCGGACACACCTGTTACGGCGGGTTTACTGATCGGAAAGCTATTCCAGGATGCGGGATTCCCGGATGGAACGGTGAATGTCGTAGTCGGACGAGGCTCGGAGGTCGGCGATGAATTCGTTAAGCATCCGATTCCAAAGCTCATTTCGTTTACAGGCTCAACGGAAGTAGGACGGCAAATTGGTGAGCTGGCTGGGAAAAACCTGAAGGAAGTAGCACTTGAGCTCGGCGGCAATAATGTGATGCTCGTGCTGAAGGATGCGAACATTGAACAAGCAGCCAAAGCGGCAGCATTCGGGAAATTCCTTCATCAAGGCCAAATCTGTATGGCCTTGAACCGGATTATTGTGGATGCGGCTGTTCACGATCAGTTTGTGGATGCGTTTGTCGCAAACGTGAAAAAATTAAAAGCCGGTGACCCGTCTGAACAAGAAACATTTGTCGGTCCGCTCATTAACCGGGAGCAGGCAGAGCGCATTCAAAAGGATCTGGAAGAAAGTGTGCGTCAAGGGGCGAAGATTGTCTTGGACGGAAAAGCAGAAGGAACGCTTATGCAGCCGGTTGTTTTAACGCAGGTGACGAAAGAGATGCCAATTGCGGAAAACGAGATTTTTGGCCCGGTGGCGCCGATCTTAAAAGCCGCAAATGAAGAAGAAGCCATTGACATGGCCAATTCGTCCATTTACGGGCTGAGCGGTTCGGTCTTTACAGAAGACCGGTACCGGGGCGTACAGGTGGCGAAGAAAATTGAAACGGGCATGATTCATATTAATGACCAGTCCGTAAACGACGAAGCGCACGTACCGTTCGGCGGCGAAAAAGCTTCTGGACTTGGCCGTTTTAATGGAGAGTGGGCCATCGAGAAATTCACGACGATCAAATGGATCAGCGTCCAGGACGGATATCGCGACTACCCAATTTAATGTCGCCCGGGCAAAGAACAGTGCAATCGCATCAATGCCTAATGAAAAGGTGCATTGATAGTGGTAAAGAGGCAGAAGGCGCGATACGATAGAAGAGATCAAACATTCAAAGGGGGAAGTAAAATGGCTGATGAGCAAAAACAGCAGTTGTTTAAAGAAGCAATGGGTAATTATCCAACCGGGGTAACCGTGGTGACGGCAACCGCTCAAAACGGTGAACCAGTCGGCTTAACGGTGAATTCCTTTGCGTCCGTTTCGCTTGATCCGCTCCTGATCTTGTGGTCGATTGATCACAAAGTATCAACGATCAACGAATTTACAGGCGGCGGCCATTTTGCGGTGCACATTCTGGCCGGTAACCAGCAAGATGTCTGCATGACCTTCGCGACCAAAGGTGTAGACCGTTTCAGCACGTGCGATTGGTCTTTTTCACCGGAGCATAACCTCCCTGTGATCAAAGGGGCATTTGCGGTTCTTCAATGCCGCACCTTTAAAACGGTTGAAGCCGGTGACCATACGATCGTTATTGGTGAGGTGGCTGATATCCAAATTGACACAGAAAAAGACCCGATGCTGTACCACCGTCGCCATTTTGCTTCTATCCCTGCAGAATTTTACACGAAATAAAACGGAAAAGCCGAACGAATGCGATTTAAAAATCGTGTTGTTCGGCTTTTCTTATGCGTGCATTTTACGGTTATTTCATCGTGCGTGTTTTGTGCATAAGCTGTTCCCAGTCTGCATGAACGCGGCTCCATGTCCCGGGCTCTAGCCGGTTTCGATACACGTATTGCTCATAATGGGCGGTAAGCGTGCTCATGGAAGTGCCGGAAAAAAGTGCATCGATTTCCTTTGCATATTCGCCGAGCGTCTGCCCTTTTTCCCGCTTTAGTCCGGAGCGCTCCAGCTGCGTCAGCAAAACCAAATAGGCTTCTGGGAAGTGACGATCCTCTTTCTTCTGTTTAAACTGAAAAACAGAATAAAAAGGCAGCCATTTTCGGCGGAACTTAAAGACCAGTACGGAAAGAATCAGTACAGCTGCAGCGATCAAGGCTATTCGTTTCCCGTTTCTTTGCAGGAACGATTCATCATTTACCGCCGCAGCCTCACCGCCATCTTCAATAAGCTCTTCCTCAACCGGTGTCGGCTCTTCCGTCACGGGCTGTTCCGGGGTGTCAGCGGGTGTTTCGGCATCCTCAGGTGTTTCCTCATTCACAGGTGCCTGCGTCGGATCTTCCACCTCGGGCACCGCTTCGTTTGTAAATCCCTGAGTCGGCTCAAATGGAACCCAGCCGATGCCTGGAAAATAAACCTCGACCCACGAATGCGCATTTTCGCTCGTCACCTGGTACAGCTGATTGCCGGACTCCAGCGTTTCCAAATACGTTCCTTCTGTATAGCCCTTCACCCAGCGGGACGGGATGTCGAGTGTCCGCAGCATAACTGCCATAGAGGTGGAGAAGTTGTCGCAGTAGCCCTGCTTTGTGTCGAATAAAAACTGGGCGACATAATCTTCATCCTCAGCCGGAACCGGGACATCCTCCTGCTCATACGTAAAGCCGCTCGCGCTGAAATACGATTCAATTGCTTTTACTTTATCAAATGTGGTGTCATGCCCGGCGGTGATCTCAAGCGCCAGCTGACGAACCTCTTCAGGCAGGCTGTCAGGAAGCTGCGTATATTGATTTTGAATAGAACGAAAAGCAACTCCCTCATCTTCGGGTGTACTTACTTGAAGATCTCTTGCTTGAAAAGAAGGGTGCTGATACTGGACAGCGTAAGAGTCCGGAGCATCCGGTTCCTCTCCATTAAACGGCGTGATTTTGCTCGTTCCTGTATTTAATGAGTAGCGGAAGGAGGAAGCTGCACTGATTCTTTCAAGGCCATGCGGGTACTGAATATGACCGTAATCCTCCTCGTTGTACACAATGCTCGTCCGGCTCTCAGCTGGAACGGCTTCAGTAAAGGAAAAAAGGGAGTCCGGCACTCGCCGCCTGAATGTTCGGGCCTCTTCATCAGGGTTTGAAGCAACCCAGCCCTTCCCTGTATACGCATCTCTCGTATCAACCTTCCAGTAATGCTCTTCCTCCACCTCAGCTGTAAAAACGACAACATTTGCCGGTCTGAACGGCCCACCGAGTGAAGAGTCATCGGAACGGAAGCCGCTTTGTCCGGACTCATTCGTCGACAGCCCGCTTGACCCGCCGATTGACTTAATAAAGGGAACGGGATTCGGCCAGATGGGGTCCGCTTTTGGCGCAGTGAATGCAATGGCGGCACTGGCAGCGACCAAAACAGCCAGCGACGTCAGCCATTTCCATTGAGCCGTTCCAGGTTTAGACAGGTTTTCCGTGCTCGACAGACGCTGAAATGCTAAAATGCCCATCATGAAAAAACCGATCACAACAGCGCGGACGATCGCTGATTGTGCTGAATAAGGCGTAAACGTATCCAGCACCGTGATAAATACAATCGTCGCCAGGAAAAAAAACAAAATCGTCTGGCGCAGCATGAGCCAGTAATGAATTAAATAAACAGTGATCCATAAAAGGACGAAAAACAGCAATGTCCGAAACGCGTTAGATAAGTCTGTGAACTGGCCCTTGATCATCATTTCCATGTTGGCCAGAACAGACGCCGGAAACGACTGCAGCATGTCTGTGAAGCTGCTGTAGTGAAAGAATTGAATACAAACGGCAATGTATATTCCTTTCAGCAGGGCAGACAATGCGCGGGGCGCTCCCAAAAATGCCAGCAGCAGTGACCCTGCAACAAAGCCGAGAAAAAAGACAACCCAGTTTGTCCCGGTTAACTGTTCGACCGGGCGCAGCCACTCCCACAGGAGAAAAAAGCTCAAAACATGCAGGAACAAGGAATTAACAGTCCGCATTGTCCGTTGTGAATTCATGTACGGCTCACCTCCGCAAAGGCTCTGGCAAACTGCCCTTTTTGCACGACACACACGTTAATGCCGTATTGCTGGTGGGTCTGTTCAGTTGCTGGAGCCGTTTCCCCTGCCACAACAAAAACGGCAACAGACTGGCCCTGTCCCGAATAGAAACGGACTCGCTCGGCTGCTTCTTTTGTTAATTGAGTAGTGACAAGCAGCAGTGTGCTGCTTTGCTGAAGGATGGCGGCTTCCTTCTCGAGCACTGCCGCAAAAGAAGCCGTGCCGGACTCTTGTATCGTCGCAAGGTGATGAAACAGCTGCTGCTCATGCCCCGCACTGCTGTCCGTTTGAAAATAGCGGCGTTTGTCGCTGACAGTCAGCAGCCCTACCTGTGCGCCAGAACGAATAATGCCTTTTACAGCAGAGGCCGTAAAGGAAACGGCTTCTTCAAACTGAGGCGAAGGTGTGCAGTCCATAACCATCATGACATCATGAGACTGGTGCTGCTCGAATTCCTTTGTCATTAAGCTGCTTCGTTTGGCGGTGGCCTTCCAGTTGATTAACGACAGCCGATCGCCCGGCTGATAGCTGCGTATGCCAACCGCCATCGATGAATCACGGTGCTGATAGGAGCTGGCAGTTGTCATTGCAGCTCCATGATCACCGGAGCTGGCAGGAGGCCGGTATTGAATATCTTCAAGTGGAGGATACACTACGATTTTATTTTCAACCGGAATCTGCTGTTCTTTTTCAATCAGACCGAATAAATCCCCGGTTTTCAAGCGAATGCCTGTAAAGTGATGTTCCCCGCGCGGCATCTGGTCAATCTCGTACGTGAATGTCAGCTTTTTTTTAAAGCCGGGGGAAAGAACGGTTTTGGTTTGTGGATCAGAAAGCAGCGATGAATGCTGGAGCTGTTCTGCCGCAATTAAGTAAAAAAGCGGAAAGCGAGATTCCCTGTAAAGGGTGATGTGCATGCGTACCGGTTCGTGAAAAAGAAATGTATCCTTCGAAAACGTTCGTTCACCATGATAGGAAAAAGAATACAGAAATAAGCTGATTGCATAAAGAGCGGGCGGGAGAAAGCTGAAAAATAAAAACCAGCTGACAAAGCCTCCTTGAAACATCGCATAGGAAAAAGTGAGCAATGCAAGCCCGATTAGCAGCAGAAACCGCAGGAGCTCTTTTGTTTTTACTTGAACTTTACTCATAATCCGCCACGTGCTTTTGAACAGGCACTGACACCTGGCTGATCACTTGATCGATGACCTGATCAATAAAGGCTCCTTCAAAGCGGGCTTCCGGCTTTAACCGGATTCGGTGGGCGAAAACGAACGGAACGAGATGCTTCACATCATCAGGCAGCACATAGTCTCTGTTGTGCACAAATGCCCACGCCTGCGCAGCCTTCATGAGAGCGATGGACCCCCGTGGACTGACGCCTAAATACACGTGCTCGTGGAAGCGGGTAGCAGAGGAAAGCTCTGCGATATATTTTCTGATCGAGTCATCCACATACACCGTTTTGGCCTCAAGCTGAAGCTGACGCAGCTCTTGAAGGCTGACAACAGGCTGAAGCTCATCGATTGGCGGAACGTTTTGAGCACGCTTTAAAACGTCCATTTCCTCTTCTAAAGAAGGATAGCCCATTTTCATTTTCAATAAAAAACGATCCAGCTGTGCTTCAGGAAGGGGATACGTTCCTTCGTACTCTATCGGGTTTTGTGTCGCCATGACGAAAAACGGCTTTTCGAGCACATGCGTTACACCATCAACCGTTACACTTTGCTCTTCCATTCCTTCTAACAGAGCAGACTGTGTTTTCGGTGATGTCCGGTTGATTTCATCAGCGAGGATAATATTGCCCATGATCGGTCCCGGATAAAATTGAAAATCCATGTCCCGTGGATTGTAAATCGTCACACCAATTACATCAGACGGCAGTAAATCGGGTGTGAACTGGATTCTTCGCAGCTCCGCGTGAATCGACTTTGCCAGCGCCCGGACCATCATCGTTTTCCCAACTCCGGGCACATCCTCAAGCAGGACATGTCCCTGGGCGAGAAGTGCTACTATTGTCAATGTTGCGACTTCTTTCTTGCCGGTTATGACTTTTTCCATATTTGTAAGGATTCTATTAATCTCAGGATGCATCTGGCTCATTCAACTGGTCCCTCCTGGGTGTAAACGATTCTCATTTCTACTTATTAGTGTACCGTATCCGTACATTAAAAAGCCAAAAATTGAGCTCTGCTTATCCCTGTCGGTGATGGAATAACGATTTTAAAAAGCGGGTTGAGAAAAGGCAGACGGTGCACCTATTGACAAACGATTACTCATTATTTTATATTTGTACCTATAAATTAAATTCATAATAATAAATTTTGAATGAGGGGGATAAAATGAAATTTTCACATGATTTTTTATTTGGTGCCGCATCTGCTTCTTATCAAATAGAAGGAGCCTGGAATGAAGACGGGAAGGGCGAAACGAACTGGGACGCCTTTTCAAAAATTCCCGGCAAAACATTTGAAGGAACAAACGGTGATGTAGCCATTGACCATTATCACCGCTATAAAGAAGACATTCAATTAATGGCCGAGATGGGCCTTGAATCGTACCGTTTTTCCGTTTCGTGGGCACGGATTTTGCCGACGGGTGACGGTGAGATAAATAAGAAAGGGCTGGAATTTTACAACAATGTGATCAATGAATGTTTAAAGCACAGCATTGTTCCTTTTGTGACGCTGTATCATTGGGATCTGCCCCTCACACTTGAGAAGGACGGCGGCTGGACGAATAAACGAACGGCTGAAGCGTTCGTCAAATACGCTGAGGTTTGCTTCCGGGCATTCGGAGACCGTGTGAAGCATTGGATTACCTTTAACGAGACCGTTATGTTTTGCGGGCTGGGTTATTTAAAGGGCGCACATCCGCCAGGCATTCAAAATGATGAGAAAAAGTATTTCCAGGCAACGCATTACGTATTTTATGCTCATGCGAAAGCAGTGGAGGTGTACAAGAACCTGAAGCAGTATGGGGAAATCGGCATTACACACGTGTTTCTGCCAGCTTACAGCGTCGATGGTCAAGAGAAGAATATTCTCGCCGCCCGGCATGCGAATGAATATGAAACCTTCTGGTATTATGATCCGATTTTAAAAGGGGAATACCCGCGCTATGTGGTAGACCAGCTGAAGGAAAAGGGCTGGACGCCTGATTGGACCGAGGAAGAGTTAAAAACGTTAAAACAAAATGCCGGCGGAAATGATTTCATCGGTCTTAATTATTACCAGCCCATTCGCGTTGAAAAAATGGAGGAAGCACTATTAGAGCAGGAGCATTCCAGAGAATCCTCCACGTTAGCTCCAGGCAATCCATCTTTTGACGGTGTTTATCGAACGGTGAAAATGGCGGACAAGACCTATACGAAATGGGGATGGGAAATCTCGCCTCAAGGCTTTTTAGACGGGCTGCATATGTTAAAGGGACGCTACGGTGATATTAAAATGTATGTGACGGAAAACGGGCTTGGCGATGAGGATCCAATCATCGAAGGGGAAATTGTCGATGTCCCACGTATTAAATACATTGAAGCACATTTAAAGGTCATCAAGCAGGCGATTGCAGAAGGAATTCATTTAAAAGGCTATTACGCCTGGTCTGTTATTGATCTGTTAAGCTGGCTGAATGGATTTAAAAAACAATACGGGTTCATTTACGTCGATCACCAGGATCAGCTGAACCGCAAGAAAAAGCTTTCGTTTCACTGGTACCAGCACATTATTGAAACGAGAGGCGAAGAGCTGTGAGAAACCCCCTTGATGAAAATCAAGGGGGTTTCTGTATAATAGAGGCAATACATCACGAAAGAGAGATAGGGAGATCACATGGCGGTAAAATATAAAGAAATTGCGGAGCGGCTCGAACATGACATCCGCTCCGGTACATTTAATCAAGTAAAAAAGCTGCCGACCGAGGAAGAGCTGATGAAGCAGTTTAATGTGAGCCGTAATACGATCCGCAAGGCAGTCAGTCAGCTCGTCCACCGCGGCTACGTGTATCAGGTACAGGGAAGCGGCTTGTTTTTGCGGGAAGAATCGAGCGCCGATTACATTAATTTAGGCAGCCTGCGGGGATTGACACAAGATTTATCCGCTAAAAGCATTGAAACGAACATAATGGATTTGTGTGTTCTGGAGGCAGATGAGGGACTGGCTGCTCAATTGCGCTGTGCGCCGGGAACGAAGCTTTACTACTTGAAGCGGCTTCGCATTGTCGACAAGGAACCTTTTTCGATCGAAATCAGCTACTTTAAAAAAGAGATCGTTCCTTATTTAAATGAAGAGATTGCGTCAAACTCTGTGTACGAGTACTTAATCGAGGACCTGCAGCTGCATATTGGATTTGCGGATAAAGTCATCAGCTGCGAGAAAGTGGATGCTTCAAGTGCGGAGCTGCTGCACATCGAGCCGGATAACCCGGCCTTAATCATCGAAAACACCGTATGCTTAGCGAATGGAACGATTTTTGAATGGTCTAAATCGATCTTTCATTTTCGAAAAGCCAAAATTTTAAATCGTATCAACTTTAAGTGACGTAACATGTGCTGCTATATCATTCTATTCGCTTATATTAATAGAATAATACGCATAAAGATGAAAGAACATGAATATAAAACAGTACAGGGAGTTACGGGGAAAGGGGTCTCTTAACTTTATAATGAAAAGGGGCGTACAGCGGGTGAAAATCAATTTACCAACAGAAAAAATGGGGGAGATTGTGAAGTCGTTAGAAGTGAAGAACCAAGCCAGTACACAGTTCCGTGGTCAGGATTTTCATTTTAGGAAAGAGAGATTCTCCCTTGAATCAGGTATACCTTCGAATCTGTCAGCTATATTAGCATCACTCGACAAAAAAGTGGAAAAAATCATTCAGCGTGAAGCCGAGTCTGATCATTTCAGCTTTGCGACGATTGGCCGTGTTCGAGAGCAGAAGGAAAATTTAGATTCGGGAAAAGTAGTGTATATTTACTTTTTCTCAAACGATCCGTTCGATACCGTATTCCCTGAAGAGCTCGTCACTCCGTATCAGCTGCATACATGGACAAAGGCCGTTTGAACGTGTGTCCTTTTCCACCCGAAAAGGAGCCCCTCTCCATATCAAAGGGGCTCCTTTTTGATTTGCCTATTTACCAGTCCCTTTGAATCTTCGCCATCATATGTGATGCAATTTCCGACATATATTTATGAAATTTATGAACAATACTATTTTTCATGTCAAACCTTTTGTACTATATAGATAGAGAAAGAACGAGGAGGGAACTGGCTGATGAAAAAAGAAAGCGTTTTCTTTAAATTGATGCTGCTCATCACAATCATGATTCTGCTGACAGCAGGTGTGATTGGCGGAATGAGCTATTATTTGTCAAAGCAGGAATTAACGGAGGCAGGAAAAGCGGATATGAAGCACCTGGTCGACACTTCTCTTGTAACTCTTGGTCTGCTGAACGAACAGGTTGAATCGGGTGAATTAACGATGGAGGAAGCAAAGGAGCGGGCAAGGGTTCTGCTAGTTGGGCCGAAAAACGGTGATGTATATGATCATACACAATCAAGCTTTTTGTACAAGCAGGATGGGTATCTCGTTGCGTATGGGCAGGACTTCTCGTCCGAGCTTCATCCGAAGAATCCCGTCGGCGACATTCCGGATGACACAACAAACCGCGAAAACATGGTTAATGCGTCGAAAGAGCCGGACGTAGAAAGCCGCTATGTGTATTTTCCGGATACACTTGATGACGGAACACCGGTCACAAAAACAGCTTATATGTCGTATTTTGAACCGTGGGAATGGACCGTTGGCATGATTGTGCTGGATGACCAGTTTTATCAGGAGCTGTCGCAGTTAAAATGGCTAATCGTGGCTGTTGCAGGTGGAATGACAGCTGCCAGCATTCTTTTGTTTTTCCTGGCTTCCCGCAAAAAGCTTCGTCTTTTAAATGAGATCTCATCAGCTTTTGCGGCTATTTCAGATAAGCGGCTTGAGGAAAAGGCGCTGCCCGAGTCGAAGGATGAAATTGGGCAGCTTGGCTTGTCCTTTAACCATATGTCGCGCCAGTTAAGAGGGCTGATTGAGCGGCTGCAGGAAACGAGCAGCAAAGTAATGGACTCTTCCACTTCGCTGTCAGCCGTGTCAGAAGAAACAGCGGCGGGCAGCGAGGAAGTGGGGAGGGCGATTTCAGATATTGCCGCCGGCACAGTCATGCAAGCAGCTGATCTTGACGAAACGACGAGAAGTTTGGATCGGTTAAATGACTCTATTCAATCGATGAACAGCCAGAACGAACGGATCAAAGATGTAACTCATCGTTCTGAAGCAGCGGCTTCACAAGGAACGGAGATCGTCAGCCGTTTAAAGCAGTCGAATGAAGAATCTCTTTTTTCATCCAATGAGGTCAGCAAAAACATTTCAAATCTTTACCTGAAAATCAAAGAAATCTCCCGCATTACGGATACAATCGAAAGCATTTCCGCTGAAACGAATTTGCTGGCTTTAAATGCGAGCATCGAAGCGGCACGGGCAGGCGAACATGGGAAAGGTTTTGCCGTTGTCGCCAGTGAAGTCCGAAAGCTGGCGGAGCAGTCCAATCAGTCAACGAAGCAAATTCAAGGAATGATTACGGGCATCGAAGCCGAAACGGAAAAAACTGTTTTGGCTGTGTCGGAAACAATTGACCGCTCACAGCAGTTAAATGGGGCAGTAAATGAAACCGAGGAGCAGTTTATCCTTATTTCCCGGGCAATAGGAGATACCGTGGATGGCATTTTGATGTTAACGAACGAGCTTGAGCAAATTACGGAACAAAGCGGCGGAATCTCCACAGCAATCCGCAACGCATCTAGTGTATCGGAGCAAACAGCCGCGTCGGTTGAAGAAATGACGGCATCCATCGATGAGCAGGCCCAGGCCATTGCCCAGCTGGCGAATTCAGCTGAATTATTAACCGACTTAAGCAGAGAACTCAACGGCATGATTGATCAATATTCGCTGCAATAAGAAGCTTGACCAAAAAAGAAAGCCGGGCGACTGCGATTTCGCATGATCGTCCGGATTTTGCTTCTTTTTGGAACTTTTTACTTGTTAATCAATAATGTCATTGGAGGCAATGACCTGTTTGTACCAGTCAAACGATTTTTTCTTGCTGCGGGCAAGCGTGCCGTTTCCATAGTCGTCTTGATCGACGTAAACGAAGCCATATCGCTTCGACATTTCAGAAGTGGAGGCGCTAATTAAGTCGATGCAGCCCCAGCTCGTATAGCCCATCAGCTCGACGCCGTCTTGAATGGCTTCGCCCATCTGGTCAATATGCGCGCGCAAGTAGTCGATGCGGTAATCGTCCTGAATGGAGCCGTCTTCTTCTACGGTGTCATAAGCACCGAGTCCGTTTTCAACAATGAACAATGGAACCTGGTAGCGGTCGTACATTTTCTTCAAGGAAATGCGCAAACCTTTCGGATCGATCTGCCAGCCCCAGTCGGATGATTCCAGGTACGGGTTTGTGATGCCGCTGAAGAAGTTGCCTTTTTCCTTGGCTTTATCAGGCGATCCGCTGGCGACCATCGTCATGTAATAGCTGAAGGAAAGAAAATCGACAGTGTGCTGAAGCAGGATTTCTTCGTCACCCGGCAGCATCTCGATCTGAATATTATTTTTCTTGAAATACTGCAGCATAAAGCTAGGATAGTAGCCGCGCACCTGTACGTCGGTGAAAAACAAATTCTTCTGATCTTCCTCCAAAGCAGCCAGCACGTCATCCGGATTGCACGTTTCCGGATACACTTCCATCCGGGCGAGCATACAGCCGATCTGGCCATCCGGAATAATCTCATGGCACGCTTTGACAGCCCGCGCGCTTGCGACAAACTGGTGATGAAGTGCTTGATACACCGCTTGCTCCACATGATCGACCCGGTCTACAAGAATGCCGCTGCCGATATAAGGAGAAATCGTCGATACGTTAATTTCATTAAATGTCAGCCAGTATTTCACTTTATCCTTGTAGCGGTCAAACACCGTTTCTGCGTAATGCACGAAGAAGTCTACAAGGCGGCGATCGGTCCAGCCATTATATTCCTTGACGAGATGAAGCGGCATTTCATAATGCGACAGTGTGACAAGCGGCTCGATGCCATGCTTTAACAGCTCGTCAAACACCTGATCATAAAAGGCAAGTCCTTCTTCGTTCGGCTCCTGTTCATCGCCATTTGGAAAAATACGCGGCCAGGAAATCGACAGACGAAACGTTTTAAAGCCCATTTCAGCAAACAGGGCAATATCCTCTTTGTAGCGGTGATAAAAATCAATGCCGCGCCGCTTTGGAAAATTGTCCCCTTCTTTTCCGGCAAGCAAATCATTCAATTCCTGTTCGCTCCGAACATCCATTTCGATTCCGCTCGTGCGTTCTTCTTTTGGAATGAACGACACCATGTCGAAAATGGATAATCCTTTGCCGCCTTCATTGTATGCACCTTCTAGCTGATTAGCGGCTGTTGCACCGCCCCATAAAAACCCTTCTGGAAAACGTCCTGTGCTCATTAAATGACACTCCTTTAAACTAGTTTATGTGTACCGTATATTCCGTTTGCAGCAATTACATCTTTATACCAGTAAAAGCTTTTCTTTCTCGTCCGCTTTAATGATCCGTGTCCTTCGTTGTCCTTGTCGACGTAAATAAAGCCGTAGCGCTTTTTCATTTCGCCAGTGGAGGCGCTGACGATATCAATTGGTCCCCAGCTTGTGTAACCGATGATCTCGACGCCGTCCTGAATGGCTTCGCCCATTTGTTCAATATGCTTTGCCAGGTAATCAATGCGGTAATGATCTTCTATTTCGCCCTGTTCGTTAACGGTATCAATCGCGCCAAGCCCGTTTTCTACAACGAATAACGGCTTCTGGTAGCGGTCGTACAGCTGGTTCGCTGTAATGCGGAAGCCTTTCGGGTCAATCGTCCAGCCCCAGTCAGATTTTTGTAAATACGGATTTTCAATCGAACCGAATACATTTCCCGCTGTTGTACTGTTTACTTCCGGATCAGTACTGGTCGCCCGGCTGGCATAATAGCTGAAGCCGATGTAATCAACGGTGTTGTTTTTAAGAAGCGCTTCATCCTGGTCGTTCATTTCAATCGAAAGGCCGTGGTCACGGAAGAATCGTTTCGCATAGCCAGGGTATTCGCCACGCGACTGGACATCAATGAAGAAAAACGATTCGCGGTCTTTTTCCATTGCGTCGAATATATCATCCGGATTGCACGTGTATGGATATGTAGCACCGGCTGCCAGCATACAGCCAATCTTGGCGTCTGGACTGATCTCATGGCATGCTTTTACAGCAAGCGCACTGGCGACAAGCTGATGATGGGCGGCTTGATACTGAATCTGCTTTTTGTTGTCTCCTTCTTTGAACACGAGACCCGCACCGACAAAGGGAAGGTGCAGCAGCATATTGATTTCGTTGAAGGTCATCCAGTATTTCACCTTGTCCTTGTAGCGTGTGAACAGCGTTTTTGCGTATGTTTCAAAAAAACCAACGAGCTCCCGGCTTCTCCAGCTGCCATATTGCTCGATTAAATGAACAGGAACGTCAAAGTGGGCCATCGTCACAACCGGTTCAATGCTGTGCTTGCGCAGCTCATCAAACAAGTCATCGTAAAACTGCAGGCCGTCTTCGTTTGGTGTTTCATCGTTGCCATTCGGGAAAATACGCGCCCAGGCGATGGAAACACGAAGTGACTTAAAGCCCATTTCTGCAAACAGCGCGATATCTTCTTTGTAGTGATGGTAAAAATCAATCGCCTCGTGCGAAGGATAAAATTCATTCGGGTCCGGAACAAGTGAGTCCACCTGGCCGAGCATAATCGGAAAACGCTTTTTGCCCGTTGGCAGCAGGTCAACGCTCGTTAAGCCTTTGCCGCCTTCTAAATACGCGCCGTCAGCCTGGTTGGCCGCGATGGCCCCGCCCCATAAAAAATTCTCTGGAAAAACAGACATAAATAAAACTCCTTTCATTTAGAAAGAAAAGGGACGTGCTGTCCCTTTTCCCTTTTTCATACGCCGAGCGTTATTAACGGATCGCCCCATTTAATTTGCTTGTCATCCGTTGTTGAAATCGCCGGATACAATTCAGAATTCGTAATGATAACAGGTGTTTCGGTTGAATAGCCTTCTTTTTGAATTTGCTCTAAATCAAATTCAATGAGCAGCTGTCCTTTTACAACGCGGTCGCCCTGTGCGATATGGGACGTGAAATATTTGCCGCCCAGCTGCACGGTGTCCATGCCGATATGAATTAAAATGGCTGCGCCGTTGTCGGTTGTGATGCCGATCGCATGATTCGTTGGAAACAGGGCAGAGACGGTGCCGGAAACAGGTGAATATAACTTTCCTTCAGCGGGCTCAATTGCAAGGCCACGGCCCAGTGCCCCGGAGGCGAAGGCATCGTCATGAATATCAGATAATGCTTTTACGATTCCTTGAAGCGGGCTTGAAATCACTTCCTGCCTTGGTACGTCCTGCTTCGGTGCAGCCGGTGCTTTTGTTGTTTCATCAGCCTGCTCGTTTTGCTTTGGAATACCGAACAGAAGGGTGAGAACAAAGCCGATCGCGAAAGCAACCGCTGTTCCGATCAATGCGCCCCAGAAGCCGAATGTTAAACCGTTTGCCGGATCGATAAAGGACGGATAGCCGAATATACCAAGCCCACCGATCATAAAAAATTGAGAGTTGGAGAATCCGAGAATCGCGCCGCCAATCGCCCCACCGATACAGCTGATAATAAATGGCTTTTTCAGCGGCAATGAAATCCCGTAAATCGCCGGCTCCGTTACACCGAAGATGCCGGAAATAAACGCTGGAATACTTAATGTTTTTAACTTTTGATTTTTAATTTTCATCCAAATGGCTAAGATGACGCCGATTTGTGCAAAGGAAGCCGCAAAAGACATCGCAAGAACCGGGTCTGCGCCGTTAACTGTCAAGTTGTTGATCGCAATCGGCACAAGGCCCCAGTGAAGGCCGAAAATAACGAATACTTGCCAGAAGCCACCGATAAACAAGCCGGCAATGATCGGGCTCAGGTTATAAATGCCGAGTGTCGCCTGGCCGAGAAGCTGGCCGGCCCATGTCGCAACTGGACCAATGACGATAAACGTAAGCGGTACGACGACAAGCAATGTAGCAAATGGAACAACGAATGTTTTGACAACATCTGGAACGATTTTCTTAAAGCCTTTTTCTACTTTGGCAGCGAAGAAAGACGCCAGGATAATCGGTATAACGGATGACGCATAGCTCATCAAAATAACCGGAATACCAAGGAATGTAATGAAGACAGGTGATTCAAACATCGTGCCCCCGAATAGTGTATACAGCGGCTCACCGGCTGTCAGGCCAGTTAATGCCGGATAAACGAGTGCTCCGCCGATCGCCATCCCGATAAACGGACTGCCGCCGAACTTTTTCATTGCGGTATAGCCAAGGAAAATCGGGAAGAAGTTAAACAGTGCGTCACCGGTTGCGTTTAAAATCTGGTAGGTGCCGGCTGTATTGTCGTATAAGCCGAGAGCAACAAACAAAGCATTAAAGCCTTTGATCATCCCGGTTGCAGCAAGTACACCGAGAATAGGGGTGAAAATGCTGGAAATAATATCGATAAACTTGTTAAACAGATTCGTGTCTGATGAATCCTCTTCTACGGGAGTGCCTGCTGCAAAGCCGCCTTCCTCCACAACCGCCTTGTACACATCCGGTACGTGGTTGCCGATGACGACTTGGTACTGTCCGCCGCTTTTTAAGACGGTCACGACATCATCCATGTTTTTTAACACGTCCGTATTCGCTTTGCTTTCGTCTTTCAGCTTAAAGCGGAGCCGGGTGATACAATGAACGACACTGTTGACGTTTTCACGGCCGCCCACGTTGGCAATAATGTCTTTTGCTAACTGTTGATACTTCATTAAAAACACCTCCAATAATAGTGAAAATCTGTTTTGGGAAACAAAAAAACCTAAATCATACAACGACAGAGAGCGACCTCTGATCCGTTCTATGATTTAGGTTTTGCCTGCTTCACCAGTAACAATCCTAAAGGGACTGATATGAAGTTGATACGTTTACTATACAACGCATATTTTACATTGTCAACGCTTACATTCAAATAATTTCATTTTTTGTACGGTGTTAGGATCGCTGTCAGAAACGCCTTTCAAAATGAATTTCATTGGCTGTAAACGAGAAAAACCTAAATCAGCCAACGACAGAGAAAACTCTGGTTCGTTCGATGATTTAGGTTTTGCCTGCTTGACCAGTCACAATCCTAAAAGGAAAGAATATTTGGTTGATATCCAAAGAATAGCACGGATAAATAGCTGTGTCAACGCTTTCATTTAATGAGCATGACGATAGCTGCCAGATACCTGTTTTACTAGCAGCCATCAGTTGTTGCTAGAAAGTACATGCATTTCTCTCGCCAGTGATTCCAAAATGTACACGACCGGCACCTGCGTTGTAATATTTGATCCATCCAATTCTTCCGCAGTGACATAATAGGAAAGGTTAACATCCGCCATTTTGGCAATGGTGCAATGTTTATTGTTTGTAATGCTAATCATCGTGCTGCCCGCTTCCCGCATTTGATGGGCGTGACGGACGGTAAAATCATTTTCACCTGAAACAGACAGAACAATGGTGGCGCTGTTTTGCAGAAGCTCTGTGTGAATCGGATAAAGCGGGTCTTTAATATACAACGAAAGCTTGCCCATGCTGGAAAAATAGCGTGCCCCGTATTCTGCCATGATACCGGAGCTGCCGATACCGGTAAAAATGATACTGTCAGCGGAGGAAACAATTTGGGCCGCTCGTTCAATTTGCTTCTCAATGGGCCCATTTAATGTTCGTTCGAAAAATTCTGCCACGGAATGGTGCATGCTTTTTAAACGCGGCTGCTTTTTTTCGGCTAAATGAAGCTTGAGCCGTACTTTGAATTCAGCAAACCCATCACAGCCCGATTTCCGGCAAAAGCGCAATATCGTGGCTGTCGACACGTGCGTTGCATCGGCCAGCTCCCGAATACGCATGTAGCTAACCGTCTGTTCGTTTTTTGATATGTATTGATAAACCGCTGTCTCAAGCTCATTAAAAGAAGCAATCATTTCGTTTGTGAACATGGAAATCACCTGCCTTTATAGAAAAGTTTGTTTTTCAAAAGCGCTTGGGACGAAAAATTCTGGATAGATGAAAAAGCCGAACGAGACGATCGTTCGGCTTTCTCTCGAGCTCTTCATGATGGTAAATTGTTTAGTGACTGTTCTTGCGCGAACATAGTTTGGGTGGAACCGAACGGGAATTCGCGTTCGTAGGGGCGGGCGGAGCCGGCAGCCCGGAGCCCCTGATTGTGCTTTTCCAAGAAAAAAGAAGAATCAAGGCTTTCAGCTACTAGATCATTCGGATTCAAGCACGAATCACATTGTTATGTCCCAGCCTCTTTTTCTCGTTATTCTTCTCCAATAATTTTCACTTCTGTTTCTAGCTGCACGCCGAATTTTTCAAGAACGGTTTGCTGGGCATGGCGGATCAGCTGCAGATAATCGCTTGAAGACGCCCCGTCCACGTTGACGATAAAGCCGGCATGCTTCGTTGAGATTTCTGCCCCGCCGATGCGTGTTCCCTGCAGGCCGCTGTCTTGAATCAGCTTACCGGCAAAGTAGCCGGTTGGGCGCTTAAACACACTGCCGCAGGAAGGATATTCAAGAGGCTGCTTTGATTCGCGCAGCGCTGTGAATGTATCCATTGATTCCTTGATCTCCTCGTAACTGCCCGGCTTCAGTTCAAAAACGGCTTCTAAAATAATATAGTCTTTTTCAGTAAATACACTTTTACGGTAGCCGAAATGAAAGTCGTCCTCGCCGAGTGTAATCAGCTCACCTTCATGAGATAAAACCGTCGCTTTTTTCAAAACGGTAGAGGTTTCACCGCCGTATGCGCCTGCATTCATCACAAGAGCACCGCCGACAGAGCCTGGAATGCCGCAAGCAAATTCAAGCCCGGTTAAGTGATACTCAAGCGCTGTACGGGAAACATCAATGATTTTGGCGCCGCTTCCCGCTGTAATGGAGGCACCGTCCACATGAATTTGATCAAAATATTCAAGTGCGACCACAATGCCGCGAAGGCCTTTATCCCGGACGAGCACGTTCGACCCATTTCCAAGAATCGTCAGCGGAATCTGATGGTTTTTTGCATAGTGAACAATCGTTTGCAGGTCGTCTATATGTTTAGGCTTTACAAACACATCGGCTGTACCGCCTGTTTTCGTATACGTATGCTGTTCAAGGGGAAACATTGAATGCACGATTTGTTCATCCACATTCATCTTTAAGTCGTTTGCAATTTGCAGCGCATCGATAGCTGCTCACCTTCCTTTTCTCAATATCTTTCTTATTATATAGGATATGTGCTGATTCGTTAAACATCTTTCTATTTTAAGAAAAAATTTTCGGGGTATCGTATCTAATATAGGCAAAAACATACACGGAATATACCTATTTAGGTATATTGAGATAGAGGTGAGGAGATGGAAAAAACAAAAAGCTCGAAATTTATTCAGCAGCATCTAGCCAATGAAAGGACATATCTAGCGTGGGTAAGAACAGCGATTGCGATTATTGGAATCGGGTTCCTCGTCATCAACCTCCATTTTAATTTTTTGCCGCAGCATTCGGCAAAAGCGGATTTTATGGCAAACGTCATTGGCATTGTCGCAGTGGTTTCCGGCCTGTTCGTTATAGGATTTTCAACATACAGCTACTTCGCCAAAATCAAAACGATTGATGATGAAGAATTTAAGCCGGAAAAAAATAGTGTCCTGGCGCTGACAGGCATTATTGTGGCGACAATGATCCTGTTTGGCTTATACGTCACATTTATTTTTTCTTAAAAAAAGAAAACAAAAGGGTTGCAAACGAAATATACCCATGCTAGTATTAAGATACCTTGAGGGGTATAAAAACTCCAAAAAACGAAAGGGGAACTATACACATGTTATTTCGTTCATTCTTTGATGAAAAGTTAGCTCAATACGCGTACTTAGTTGGATGTCAGCGTACAGGAGAAGCGATCATTATTGATCCGCCGCGCTACGTTGATCCTATTATTGAAGAAGCCAAAAAAGAAGGCATGACGATTACGTCGGCTACTGAAACACATATCCATGCAGATTTCGTATCAGGTGCACGCCAGCTGGCGGTGCAGCACGGCGCAAAGCTGTACTTGTCAGACGAGGGTGATGAAAACTGGAAATATCAATATATAGACGGCATTGATGCACAGCTTGTGAAAGAAGGCGACGTGATCAAAGTCGGCAACATTGAATTAAAGGTGATGCATACACCGGGACATACACCAGAGAGTATCTCATTTGTCTTAACCGACATTGGCGGCGGCGCAACGAAGCCAATGGGCATTTTCACCGGCGACTTTGTTTTTGTCGGGGACATCGGCCGTCCGGATCTTCTTGAAAAAGCCGCCGGCATTGAAGGAACAGCCGACAGCGGTGCAAAGCAAATGTTCAAATCCGTTCAGCGCTTCAAGGAGCTGCCGGACTACATGATGGTATGGCCGGCACACGGAGCAGGAAGTGCATGCGGGAAATCACTTGGCGCGGTTCCATCATCAACCGTCGGCTATGAAAAGCAGTTTAACTGGGCAATGAAAATCGATGACGAAGCGGCGTTTGTGGAAGAATTGCTGAAGGATCAGCCGGAAGCACCGGTTTACTTTGCGGAAATGAAGCGTGTGAACAAGGTCGGCCCAGCCGTGCTGGAAGGGGAAATGCCTGAATGGGCAAGCAGCGCAGAAGAAGTCGCTGCATTTGAACAAAGCGATAAGCATGTTGTTCTTGATACACGTCCTGCCGCCGAGTTTGAAAAAGGGTTTGTTAAAGGTGCCATTAACATTCCGTTCGGCAAAATGCTCACAAACTGGGCAGGCTGGCTGATTGGATACGATGAGCAAATTGCACTGATTGTCGAAAAGGACCGAGCAGAAGAAGCCTTAATTGCCCTTCAGTCGATTCATTTAGACAGCGTCACAAAGCTTGTTGAGCCTGAAACAGTCGCAGCTGTGGCAACAGAAACCTATAAAACAGTCGATATTGAGCAGTTTGAGAAAGAAAAAGAGCAGGCACAGGTCATTGATGTACGTAATGACAGCGAGTGGAAAGCGGGTCACATGGAGGAAGCTGATCATAAGATGCTTGGCCGTCTTCGCAAACAGGGCAAAGACCTCGATCAAGAGCAGCCGGTTCTCATCCATTGTCAGTCAGGCGCCCGCTCGGCGATTGCCGCGAGCGTCATGAAGCACCTCGGCTTTGACGATGTAAAACATTTAAAAGGCGGCTTCAGTGCCTGGAGCCAGTCAAACGCAGATAAAGTCGTACAATAAGTTGAAAAGGAGCCCATTTGGCTCCTTTTTTGTGTTGTATTTGGGAATTTACGTTTCAATTGTTACAAAAATAATCGAATTTGTAATTTTAACGTAAAACAAAGTAATGTTTAATTTTGCTAGAATGAGATTTATGAGGAAGATATAGAGGAAAATAGAACGAGAGAATCCGGGAGGTACAGGGTGAACAGTTGCAAAAAAGCATTTCTTTCATTTTTAGCGGTCATTTTGTTTCTAAGCATGTCCCCGCTGGCGTCTACTAAGACGGAAGCAGCATCTGTAGGCGAATCGATTGTCGAATATGGGAAAAAGTTCATGGGTGTACCATATGTCTTTGGCGGCACAACGCCAAACGGATTTGATTGCTCGGGCTTTATCCAATACATTTTCCGCAATGCAGCGGACATGTCGCTGCCGCGTACGACAGGTGAGCAATATAATCTGGGCACGCCGGTAGCAAAAAGTGACTTGCAGGTTGGCGATTTGGTCTTTTACGCGAATACATACAAAAAGGGCATTTCTCACGTAGGCGTCTATGCGGGAAATAACCAGGTATTGAACGCGACATCGAGCAAAGGAATTGCCCTTGTGTCAATGAATGATTCGTACTGGGGAGCGCATTACGCAGGATCAAAGCGCGTGCTGGCAGCAGCGTCAGCTGAGCAGGAAAAAGCGCCTGAGTGGTTCACAGATGTAGCAGCATCCGCTTCTACGTATAATGCAATTAAATCATTAACAGATCAAGAGATTATCAATGGATTTGAAGATTATACATTCCGTCCGGAAGAAAAAGTAACGCGCGGACAGGCAGCAGCTATTTTAAACCGCGTACTTGGACTGAAGCCGGAAATCATGAGCCACTTCACAGACGTACCAAAAACAAACCGCTTTGCAGCAGACATTGCTGCGATTCGTGAGGCGGGCATCATCAACGGATTTGAAGATAAAACATTCCGTCCGGATGCTGAAATGACACGCAATGAAATGGCATCGATTATCCAGCGTGCCTTTGATTTGAAAGTTTCTCAGACCGCTGCAGCAAGTGTGGGCTACACAGACATCAGCGCAGGGCACTGGGCCTATGAAGGTATCGTGACAATGGCATCAATTGATCAAACGGGCTTCTTTAAAGGCGAGAAGTTTTACGGCACACACAACGCCACTCGTGAAGCCTTTACTGTAGCAATTTACAATGCAATGAAGGCAAAATAAAAAAGCAGCGCCGCGATGGTGCTGTTTTTTTGTGCGTTACAGCACTAAACGTATGTCCTTTTTCCTGTATACTGAATCAGTAGAAACAAATGGGGAGTGAGTAAATGAAACGGTTTATTTTAACGCTGCGCGAACGGTTATGGATTACGCCGACTTTGTACAGTGCCGGGGCGATTTTGCTTTCGCTGGCTATGTTTTACGTCGATATTCAATTTGTCGGCGAAATGACGGACTATCTTCCGGACATTTTGTTTACAAGTGTTGATCTGGCAAAAACAATTATGGGCGGCCTGTCGTCTGCTCTTTTGACGATGACGACCTTTACATTTTCGACGATTATGGTAGTGCTGACAACGTACTCCTCTCAGTTCTCTCCACGGACATTAAAGAACTTTGTTCAGGATCAAATGACGTGGCGTGTGCTGGGTGTGTTTATGGGCGGTTTTCTTTACAATACGCTGTCGCTTTTATTTATGCGGGACAGTTTATATAACCATATGGTGCTGTCTGCTACAGTCGGTATTTTCATTGCCCTCATTTGCCTGACGTTTTTTGCGATTTTTATCCACCATATTGCGACCAGCATTCAAGTGAGCACATTAGTGGAAGAGCTGACAGAAGACGCTGAGCGAGTCATATCGGACTATACAGAAATGGGTGAGCAGTATGGACGAAAGGAAGCGATGATCGCTCAGGCTGCAGCGGAGTGGGCCTTTCACGCTGAAGTGGATGGGTACGTTCAATGGATTGATTTTAAAGGCCTGGCTTCATTTGCGCAGCAAAACAAGGCGACAATCGAGGTTCTTGTTCAAATTGGTGATTTCATTCATCACGATCAGCCGGCTGTCCGTTTGTTTGCTGCCGAAAAACCGGCGCTTTCGATCAATGAATACATAGTGGCAGGCAAAGACCGTGACACGAGACAGGACCCGGAGTTTGCTCTTCAAAAGCTGGTGGAGGTTTCCCTTCGCGCGATTTCACCGGGGATTAACGATCCAAATACGGCGATTCACAATATCCGGAACCTGGGCCGCCTGATGGGCCAGTTAAGCCATATATCCGGCGACTATTTTGTGTTTGCAGATGATGACGGGACCGACCGGCTTTGTTATTCTCTAAGGCCATTTCACAAAGTGCTGTATCAGACCTTTTTCCAGCTGCGGCATTACGGGAAAGAGGATGTCTCCGTTCTGGCATCTATTACGGAATCCCTGATTATTGCTGCTCAATTATCATCCGAAAGAGTACAGTCAGATCTGTGGAAAATGCAACTTTATATCATTGAAGGAATGGATCAAAATGAACTCCTATCACTTGATCGTGCGTTTTACCAGGAAAAAATCGACAAGCTTGCACGTACAACGGGAGAAGAAACGGTACAGCTTCCGGTTGGCCGTTCAGCACGGGGAAATGAACCTGAGAATGAGCTTGAAGCAAAGCAAGAGTAGCTTGGGGCAAAGGATTTCGAATCGAAGAAAAAGCCCATCGACAGGCGAAACATCGCCTGCGTTGGGCTTTTTTGATAATCTGTATCTCTGTTACGACTCGACTGTCCTTACTGCCGGCGATGAAAAAGCGATCGCCGATAAAGTGCGAAGACCGCTGATATGTACCTGTCTATCGCTGGTAAAATCAAAAAACCGCTGATATTCCTCTGTTTATCGCTGATATCTTCCACATATCAGCGATCGATCCTTTATATCAGCGATAACGAACAAATACCGGCGATACGATCGCAGTATTTCCTCCTTTAACGGGTCTTTGGCTATCCTTTTATCATCTGATGAATCTGTTCTAAAGAAGGCAGAGACGAGATGGCGCCTTTTCCTGTCGTTGTGACCGCACCTGATGCATTGGCAAACCGCAGGATGTCTTCACCATTCTTCTCCAGCACATTGCGGCTGTTAGCAGGTGTGATGCCGGCTTCAAGCGCCTTGAATAAAAAGCCGCCAATGAAGGCATCACCAGCGCCAGTTGTATCCTGCACCTCTACAGAAAAGCCGTCTGCCTGAATGGCAATCCCATTGACAAACAGCGTGGCACCGTCTGCGCCGCGTGTGTACACAACGGCTTGAACGCGGCCGGTAAACAATGAATCGATAGCTGCTTGTTCATCTGAAATGCCTGTAATAAATTCCAGCTCTTCATCTGATATTTTGACCAGATTTGCGGTCGGGATAAAAGATAAAATCGTTTCACGGCATGCCTCCGGGCTCTCCCATAACGGCAGCCGGACATTCGGATCAAAGCTGATAAACGAGCCATTTTTCGCTGCGGATTCGATGGCTTTTACGTGCGCCTGCTTCATTGGGCTTTCCACCAGGTCAACAGAACAAAAATGAAGGATATCGCCGGAAGCAAAAAGAGATTCATCCACTTCATCCGCTGTCATTAGTAAATCAGCACACGGCTTCCGGTAAAACGAGAAGTCCCGCTCGCCATCCTCACGCAAGGATACAAAAGCAAGCGCTGTATTCGCTTCATTCGTCCGGATAATGTGTGCGGTTTCCACACCTGCTTCGTCGAGCTTTTCAATTAAAAAATCACCGAACGCATCGGCGCCGAGCTTGGTCAGCATCACGGATGTGCCGCCAAGCTTCGCTACTGCGGCTGCTACATTGGCAGGGGCTCCTCCGGGTGCGCGTTCGAACGACACCACATCTTTTAAGGCTTGTCCCTTTTGCATCGGAATAAAGTCGATCAATACTTCACCAATTGAAAATAATGTTCCCATGTTTACCCTCCTATTGTCCACTTCTCCGCCCGGCAGGCTGCCCGGCCGCCCTTTGCAAAAAAGCGGATTCCCGTACAGTCATCGCTTGGAAAAATGCGGCTTGTAAATACGTCTAATCCGTCGTTCACAAACAGCTCAAGGGAAGAAGAATCCACAAACAAGTGAAAGGTAATCTGTGATCCTTCTGCCCGGCAGCTGCGCACAGACCCGTAGGCTGTATCCGCTAAAGCACCGGAATGCGATCGATCCACGTGCACTTTTTGCCCGGCAGCGTCATAGGTGACGATGGTTTTTTCGCAATCATTCACACGGATTTCGATGCCGCATGAATCCGCGTCTTCCAGATCGAATGTGCAGATCAATTCAAACGAGGTACCGCTGAAGCTGTCGAACGTTTTCGTTTCATCCTCAAGCAGAGCGGACGCTTCCATTTTGATGCCACGCAGGTTTTGAAGCTCCCGAACCGGCCGCTGTATGAGGCGCCCATTTTCAACCGTCAGCTCACGCGGAATTGTCAGGCAGTGTGCCCAGCCATGGTCATCTGTCGGATAGGCCATTTCAGGAAGCCCCATCCAGCCAACCAAAATGCGCCGTCCGTCTGGTGCTTCCATTGTCTGCGGAGCGTAAAAGTCAAACCCCCGGTCCAATTCATGGAAATCGCCATGCTGCAGCTGCTGCGTGTGAACGTTCAGATTCCCGAGTACGTAACCCGATTGATAAATATTATGATAGTGATCGCCGTCCGGCGCAATGCCCTGCGGTGAAAAAATAAAAATACCTTGTCCGTTTATGTCAAAGTAGTCCGGACATTCCCACATGTAGCCGAATTCGGGAAGCGCTGTTTGAACTTCGCCGGCAAAGGTCCATGTTTCCATATCAGGTGAGTGGTACAGCACGACGCAGCCTGTCAGGTCGGTCCGTTGAGCCCCAATAATGGCGTAAAACGTATCGTTTTCCTTCCACACTTTCGGGTCGCGGAAATGATCGGTATAGCCGTCAGGCACATGATCAATAACAGGTGTCTTCCGTTTTTGAATGGAACCGTGTTGATCCATTACGGCGATATTCTGTTTTGGATGGCGTATCCAATTTTCGTCACGCGTATTTCCGGTGTACATTAAATACAGCTGGCCGTTATGCTCGATGCCGCTGCCGGAATATGCACCGTGGCTGTCGATATCATCGTTCGGACGGATGGCGATGCCGGCATTTTCCCAGTGCACGAGATCCTTGGACTTTGTGTGATACCAATATTTAATGCCGTGGACGGGACCAAGGGGAAACCACTGGTAAAACAAATGGTATTCGCCGTTAAAGAAAGAAAAGCCGTTCGGATCATTTAATAAGCCCATTTCCGGCTGAATGTGGTACGTCTGACGCCACGGAGAACGATCAACCTTTTGTTTTAAAGCAGTCAGCTCTTGTTCCGTTATATCTTCAATTCGTGTGTAACGCTGTTCTGTCGTCCATTGCATATATGTCACCTCTGATTTTTGGTAGTAAAGATGTCAACAGCTGGATCAAAATCAATAACGGCTGGTTAGCACCTAATAAAAGGGTAATCCAGCCGTCAACAAATCAAATCCGGCCGTTAACAAGAAAAATCCAGCCATTTTCTATGGATCAAGGTTAAGCGGCTTGCTGGACCGCTTGTTTTTTCTCGTCACGCTTTCCAAGTACGATGGTAGCGACGAACGAGATGGCAATGGCAATCACCATGCCAATGACGTATTGCACAAGACCTTCGTGCTGAATGGAAATAATGCCAGGAAGGCCGGCTGCGCCAAGTGCAATAGCTTTCACCTTAAAGAATGTAACAAATGCTGTCGCAACGGCTGAACCAATAAGTGCGCCGATAAACGGGTAGCGAAGCTTTAAATTAACACCGAACATTGCAGGTTCTGTAATGCCGAGCAGAGAAGAGATGCCGGCAGCTGAAGCCGTGCCTTTCAGCTTTTTGTTTTTTGTCATCGTGAATACAGCCAGTGTCGCGCCGCCTTGTGCAACGTTGGACATCGTAGCGACGACAAATATAAAGGAACCGCCTGTTTTTGCGATATCTGCGAGCAGCTGTGTTTCAACAGCGATGAAGCTGTGATGCATACCGGTGATCACAATCGGTGCGTATAATAAGCCGAACAGAGCGCCTCCGACAAAGCCTGTTGTATCGTAAAGCCAGATCATGCCGTCAGAAAGCAGGTTGCCGGCAGAGCGTGTAAGCGGACCGACGAGCGTAAATGTTAAAATGCCCGTAACAAAAATCGTGAGAAGCGGTGTTAATAAGTTATCGAGTGCAGAAGGAACGACCTTGCGAAGGGACAATTCCACTTTTGCTAAAATGAAGGAAGCGGCGAGTACAGGAAGAACCGTTCCTTGATAGCCGATTTTTTCAATTTCAAAGCCGAAGATCGACCAGACAGGAATTTCGCCGCTGACCAGCGCGCCGCCGTAGCCCCAGCCATTCAATAAATCCGGATGAACCATAATCATCCCGAGCGCAGCACCAAGGTACGGATTGCCGCCAAACCGCTGCGTGGCGGAGAAGCCGATCAAGATAGGCAGGAAGACGAATGCCGCGTTGGCGAATGTATTAATGAGCGCTGCGAGATCAGCCATGTTCGGATAAGCTTCCACGAGAGACTGTCCATCAATAAACAAGCCTTGTGCGGTAAGAAGGTTGTTAATCCCCATAAGCAAACCGCCGGCAACGATCGCGGGAATGATTGGAACAAAAATATCAGACAGCATTTTCACAAACTGCTGAAGCGGATTCATGTTTTTCGCACCTGCGCTTTTCACATCTGCTGTTGACATCCCGTCTGTCCCTGTCAGCTTGGAAAATTCTGCGTATACATTATTAACGGTACCGGAACCGAAAATGATCTGATATTGTCCGCCGGTGGAGAACGTTCCTTTCACACTGTCCATTGCATCCAGCTTTTCCTGATCAACGAGAGATTCATCGTGCAGGGCAAGACGAAGGCGGGTGGCGCAATGGGCCGCAGCCGCAACGTTTTCTTTGCCGCCAATGGCTTGAAGAGTTTCACGGGCGATTTCGTTGTAATTCATCATACTTCCTCCTTTTTATACAAAACATATTTATTGTGATTGGAACCGGTTCCTAAGGAAAGGAAATAAAAAAGAAAGGAACCGGTTCCAAACGAGACCAAAAAATTGAAAGCGGTTATCGGAACCGGTTTCAACTAGATTATAAAAGATGACTCGTCCGAATGTCAACACTTTCTCGTAAAATTAATTCAAAGCGGGAGTAGGAAAGCCTGGGCACTTCTTTTCCTTTCACAAGATTCACGATATGATCGGCTGCCGTATGCCCGGCTTCTGTGAATTGAATGCCCACAGTCGTCAGCGAAGGATTTAGCATAGCGGTCACTTCATATCCGCCAAAGCCGGTAATCGACACATCCTGCGGTACGCGAAGCTTCTTCTGGTAGGCAGCTTTTAATACGCCGATGGCAAGGTTATCTGTCGCACACACGACGGCAGAAGGAGAAAACTCGTCAAAAAGCTGTCCAGCCCGTGCAGCGGCATCGCTCATGCTGAAGGTCGTCTCAAAAAAGCGGGCTTCAACGTCGTCAGCATGCTCACTGACCGCCTGGGCAAAGCCATTTTTTCGCTTTACACCAACCGCCACGTCAAAATCACCGACACCGAGAAACGCAATTTTTTTGTGACCGCGCTGGGCGATATATTTCCCGATCGCATACCCTGCCGTTTCATCATCGTGAACGAGGCTGTACACGTCCTCGTGCTGCTGGCCGACAAGAAGAACGGGAATATCAATATCCTGAAAAGCTTTTAAATGAGCTTCTGTTACTTCCGTCGCCAGTAGAATAATCCCGGCAACCTTTTGCTTGGCCAGTGTATAGATGTTTTCAATTTCCCGCTTTAAATCCTGGTTTGTATTGGAAACAAGCATATGGTAATTCAAGTCGCGCAGCCGTTCATCGATACCCATTAGTGTGCGGGAGGTGGCGTATGAATCAAGACGCGGAATAATTGTGCCGATAATGTTTGTTTTTTTCGCTTTTAAGCTTTGGGCAAACGCGTTTGGTGCATAGCCGGTTTCTTCAATCACAATTTCTATTTTCTTTTTTGTTTCTTCACTGACGGAACCGCCATTTAAATACCGGGACACCGTACTTTTGGCTACGCCGGCAAGCTGGGCGATATCTGCGATGGTTTTCAAAGGTGCTCACTCCGTTTCTTCTCTGCTTCTACTATACAATAAGAATAGAAAATGAGGAAAAACAAAATATTTTACTAAAAATAACTAATAAAATCCCTTCTTTTTTAGTTAATAGTTTATTATGATAGTTGAAAGCGTTATCTATTAACTGAAATAACTGAAGGAGGAACATACATGACAATTTATTTTGATGAGGCAGTCAAGGCATTTCACTTGCAGGCAGGCGATTCAAGCTATGTGATGCAGGTTGTTGATAAAGGGTTTTTAATGCAGGCTTACTGGGGGAAAAAGATTCAGGACTATCAGTTTGCGAATCGGTTTCAGTTTACAGACCGTTCTTTTTCGGCTAATCCACAGCCTGCCAAAGACCGGACTTTTTCACTTGATACGCTCCCGCAGGAATTTCCCGTTTATGGAACATCAGACTACCGGACGCCCGTTGTCCAGGTGCAGCTGGAGAATGGCACGACGATTACGGATTTTCGTTATCAGTCTTACCGGATTGTCAAAGGCAAGCCGGCGCTAGAAGGGCTTCCAGCTACGTACATAGAGCATGAGGAAGAAGCGGAAACATTGGAGATCGTGATGGACGACAAGCTCTCAGGCATTCAAGCGATTTTATCGTACACGGTTTATCACGGACGTTCTGTGATTACGAGGTCCATCCGTCTCGAAAACAGAGGGGAGCAATCACTCCGGCTGCTGCGTGCTTTAAGTGCAAACGTTGATTTTCGCGACCATGACTTTGACATGATCCATTTGTCGGGCGCCTGGGGGAGAGAACGCGATCTTGAACGCCACCCGCTTCGTCTTGGGGTTCAGTCAGTCGAAAGTCGACGCGGTGCGAGCAGCCATCAGCAAAATCCGTTTCTGGCCTTAGCTAGAAAACGGGCAGATGAACAGCACGGAGAGGTGTACGGCTTCAGCTTTGTCTACAGCGGCAGCTTTTTAGCGCAGGCAGAGGTCGATCAATTTCATACGACGCGTGTTCAAATGGGCATTAACCCGTTTGATTTCAGCTGGAAGCTTGATGCGGGCGAGTCATTCCAGTGTCCGGAAGTCGTCATGGTGTACTCGGATGAAGGGCTTGGCGGTATGTCGAGAACGTACCATGACTTGTACCGCTCACGGCTTGCGCGCGGCACGTTCCGTGATCAGGAGCGGCCGATTTTAATTAATAACTGGGAAGCGACCTACTTTGATTTTGACGCGGATAAAATTGAATCGATCGCAAGGTCCGGCAGTGAGCTTGGCATTGAGCTGTTTGTGCTGGATGATGGCTGGTTCGGAAAGCGCGACAATGATAAAACCTCACTCGGTGACTGGTTTGTGGACCAGCGCAAGCTGCCAAACGGGCTGGAGGATTTAGCAGACCGTGTCCGGAATATGGGGATGGAGTTCGGTCTCTGGTTTGAGCCGGAGATGATTTCAGCTGACAGTGATCTGTACCGCAAGCATCCGGACTGGTGTCTGCATGTTCCTGGTGCGAGCCGGTCGGAAAGCCGCAATCAGCTCGTGCTTGACTTCTCACGGACAGACGTGTGTGAAGCGGTCGAAAAAATGGTGAAGGATATTTTAGCGAGCGCGCCGATTACGTATGTGAAATGGGATATGAACCGTCACATGACGGAGATCGGTTCTGCGCTCCTGCCGGCAGACCGCCAGCGTGAAACCGCACACCGGTATATGCTCGGGCTGTATCGTATGCTTGAAAATATCACCTCCGCTTTCCCGCATATTTTATTTGAAAGCTGTTCAGGAGGCGGCGGCCGTTTTGATCCGGGTATGCTGTATTACATGCCGCAAACGTGGACGAGTGACAATACAGACGCCGTTTCCCGATTGAAAATTCAGTACGGCACGAGCCTTGTGTACCCGATCAGCTCGATGGGCGCCCACGTGTCTGATGTGCCGAACCATCAAGTAAACCGGATCACCTCTTTGAAAATGCGCGGGGATGTGGCGGCGGCAGGGAATCTTGGCTATGAACTCGATTTGACGAAGCTGTCAGATGAGGAAAAAGCAGAGGTGAAGCAGCAGGTGGCGAATTACAAGCAGATGCGCCGGCTTGTGCAGTTTGGTGAATTATACCGTCTGCTTAGTCCGTTTGACGGAAATGAAACCGCCTGGATCATCGTGAATAAAGAAAAAACAGAAGCGGTTCTTTCCTATTATCGTGTGCTCGATGCGCCGAATGCCCCGTTCCGTTCTGTGAAAGCAGCCGGGCTTGATCCGTCTAAAAAATACCGCTTTCAAGAAACAGGTGATATAGTAGGAGGAGATGAACTGATGTATGCCGGTGTGGCGATTCCGGCAAGCTTAAGTGGTGATTTCGAAAGTGTTGTCTGGCACTTGAAGGAGGCATAACGGATGAATAAAGCAATTGAAAAAGCGCACAAAGCCGTGCAGCAATCGGTGAAGCAGGCGGCAGGGGGCTCTTACCGCCTCGGCTATCACATTATGGCGCCAGCCCGCTGGATCAACGACCCGAACGGGCTGATTTACTGGAAGGGCGAGTATCACGTGTTTTATCAGCATCACCCGTATGATGTAAAAACCGGGTCCATTCACTGGGGACATATGAAAAGCAAGGATCTTGTGCATTGGGAGCATCTGCCGATTGCGATCGCCCCTGATCAAGACTATGACAAAAGCGGCTGTTTTTCCGGCAGTGCAGTGGACCATGATGGTGTACTGACATTGATTTACACCGGTCATGTGGAAGAAGACGGCGTGGTAACGGAAGCACAATGTTTGACAACGAGCACAGACGGTATTCATTTTGACAAGCATCCGCAAAATCCGGTTATTCAAGAGCCGCCGGCAGGAGCATCGGCTGATTTCCGTGATCCGAAAGTATGGAAGCATGAAGACATATGGTATATGGTCATCGGCAGCCAGAAGGACAAGCTTGGCAATGTTCATTTATACGAATCAGCGGACTTGCTTTCCTGGAAAGACCGGGGGGCCATCGTTAAAAGTGACGGCAAGCTCGGCTTTATGCTAGAATGTCCGGACTTTTTTGAGCTTGATGGAAAGCATGTGCTTGTTTTTTCGCCGCAGGGCGTTGAAGCAAACGGCGATGACTATCAAAACCTGTATCAAACGGGGACGCTTGTCGGTGATTTTGATTATAAAACGGCCGCCTTTACGTACGGCGATTTTCAGGAGCTGGATAAAGGGTTTGATTTTTATGCAGCCCAGACGTTCCGTGATGATGAGGGGCGCCGCATTTTGTTTGCCTGGATGAACATGTGGGAGGCGGATATGCCGGAGCAGAAGGAAGGCTGGGCAGGCGCACTGACGATTCCACGCGAGCTGTTATTCAACGAAAATGGACAGGTCATGATGCGTCCGGTAAAGGAATTGGAGAAGCTGCGCGGTGAGCAGTCCATTGCCGGCTCCATGCCGGTAAAGGGCGTGCAAAGACTTCATGCAGCCGGTGAGCGCCTGGAGATCATTGCTTTATTTGAAGCACGGGAAGCCGCTTCGTTTGGCATAAACATCCGCTGTTCAAAAGACGGAGCGGAAAAAACAGTGATCCGCTATGAAACGGCTGATCATAAAATTGTCTTCGACCGCAGCCAGTCAGGCATCGGAGAAGGCGGAGTCCGTAAAGCAAAGATAGAGAAATCTGCTGTGGTCAAGCTGCACATGTTTATTGACCACTCGTCGGTTGAGCTGTTTGTGAATGATGGAGAAGTCTCCATGACCGGCCGCATATATCCGAGGGAGCATAGTACACATATTGAGCTGTTCGCTGAAGGCGGCGATGCAAGACTTGTATCATTTGAGTCATGGAAGCTGAAGGATATTTGGCGCGGCTGATGAATTGGAAGGGAAGCTGATACATAACAATGAGATTGGTCTCCTAAATCCGAAAGATCTCATAGCTAAAAGCCTTGATTCTTCTTTTTTCTTGGAAAAGCATAATCAGGGGCTCCGGGCTGCCGGCTCCGCTTTTCTATGTGGCGAACGCTGAACCAGCCCAAAGTGCGCGGCTGTTTCAGCCTGTCCGCTCGTCACATGGAAGTCTCCGCCGGCCTCCCTGCGCCCGTTGTGGTCCTAATGAAACAATGAGAATAAAAACGGCTTGTATTCAATGACGAACAAGAGGGTGTATAAGAAGTAGCACGTGTATGATTCCCTGTTGAGTCTGCTGCTTTCTAGGTTTTGGCAAATGCTTGTCCTCCCCACCCAAGGCGGCTGGCGCAGGACGAAGACTCTGGAGGGATCAGCGGGTCAGGTGAGATCCACTTTTGGAGCGAAGCGACAAAAGTTAGCTCACCGCCCGCCCCTCCGAACGCGAAGTCCTGCAGAAGCCGCCCAAACTATGTTCGCGCAAGCACAGTCACTAAACGATTTACCGTTAAAAAGAGGTCAAAAGAAAGCCGAACGATGCGATCGTTCGGCTTTTTCTTTTACCCAGAACCTTTTGTCCCAAGTTCTTGTTGACGTTGGTCGGAAACTACGATAGAGTTTAAATCGTAATGATTTCGTTTTAACTATTAAATCGTAATGATTTCGATATGAAGGAGAGAGAAAATGAATCAAATTCCAGTAACGGTGCTAAGCGGCTATTTAGGAGCCGGCAAAACCACGCTGCTCAATCACATTTTAAAAAATGAGCAAAACAAGCGAATTGCAGTCATCGTAAATGATATGAGCGAGCTGAACATTGACGCAGCTCTTGTGAAAAAAGGCGGCTTTTCGAAAACGGAGGAAAAGCTCGTTGAAATGCAGAATGGCTGCATTTGCTGCACGCTCCGTGAGGACTTGATGATCGAAGTGAAGCGGCTTGCTCTTGAAGGCAACATAGACTACATTGTCATTGAATCCACAGGTATTGCTGAACCGATTCCTGTGGCGCAAACCTTTACTTATATAGATGAAGAACTGGGAATCAATTTATCCGAATTTTGCCGTTTGGATACGATGGTCACGGTCGTAGATGGCAATCGTTTTTGGCATGACTTCGCTTCTGGTGAAACACTGCTCGATCGAAAGGAAGCAACTGATGAAACGGATACGCGCGAGGTGGTCGATCTGCTGATTGACCAGATTGAATTCGCCAACGTACTGCTGCTGAATAAAACGGATTTACTGGAAGAAGGTGACGTGAAGGAGCTTCATGCGGTTCTGCAAAAGCTCAATCCAGATGCACGGATTATTCGGACGTCCTTTAGCAGCATTCCGTTAGATGAAGTGCTGAATACGCAGCTGTTCGATTTTGACAAAGCAAGTGAAGGGGCTGGCTGGATCAAAGAGCTGAACGAAGAGCATGTGCCGGAAACAGATGAATACGGCATCTCATCCTTTGTGTATCGCCGCAGCCGTCCGTTTCATGCTGAGCGGTGGATGAACTGGCTGGAAAACTGGCCGGTAGATGTCGTCCGTGCAAAAGGTTTTTTCTGGCTGTCCACTCGGAATGACATGACCGGAATGCTTTCTCAGGCAGGCCCATCCATTATGATTCAGGGCGCGGGGGAGTGGATCGCCGCGTACCCGGAACAAGAGCGTGAACAAACATTGAAGGAAGAGCCGGAGCTTTTAGCCAGATGGGATAAAACATACGGAGACCGGATCACTGAAATGGTGATGATCGGGCTGGATATGGACCGTGAAGCTATTGAGCAATCGCTGGATGCCTGTTTGCTGACAGAGGAAGAAATGAACATGGACTGGGCAACATTCAAAGACCCGCTGCCGCCATTCCAAATTGCTTCTGTCTGAGAACATGTGAGGCCAAGTAATAAATAGACGATCTGCTCATATTCTGAGCAGGTCGTCTTTTTTGCGTGTCCAAAAAAAGAAGGGTGAGCATCTGGGGCAGGCACACATGTTGAAAAACCGGCATATTATTTTGAAGAAGAGGTGGTGAAGATGAAGGATCTGAAAAATCCAGTTGAAACGGAAAAACAAGAGTGGCGAAAGCAGAAAAATCAGCAAAGGCTGAAGACCGGCCTCACCGTTTTTTCTCCTCTTTTTCTCTTGCTGATCTGGCAGTTTTTATCGCAAAGCGGGCTGATTGATGCGCGTTTTTTTCCACCGCCAACGGCCATTGTTTCGACGTTCGCCCAGCTGCTGGCCAGCGGTGAATTGTTTTACCACATAAATAGTTCATTATTTCGTATCGTTGCGGGCTTTTTGCTTGGGGTGATCCCCGGCATTCTCATCGGCTTATGCATGGGTCTGTACGCGCCGGTCAGGCACTTTCTTTCTCCTTTGATTATGGCCTTAATGCCGATTCCGACGCTGGCTCTATTGCCGATTATCTTAATTATTTTCGGCATCGGCGAGGGGTCGAAGGTGGTGACGATCGCCGGAAGTGTGTTTTTCCCTGTCGTGATTAATACGGTAGCCGGGGTTGTATCCATCGATTCTATTTATTTAGATGTGGCAAAAAACTACGGAGCCAGCAAAAAGGATTTCTTCCTGAAAATTGCTTTTCCTGGGTCGTTGCCGGTGATGCTTGAAGGCATTCAAATGGGGCAGGCCATTGCGCTGCTGACCATTGTGGCTGCTGAGATGATGGGCGCGCGTTCAGGGATCGGTTATATGATCTGGACATCGTACAGTGCTTTTTTATTAAAAGAAATGTTTGTCGGGCTGATCCTTATTTCGTTTTTTGGCTATCTGTTTTCCTTGTTATTAAGAGGTCTTCAGCGAAAGTTATTGCCATGGAGGTGAGGGGATGAGCCGGAATACTAAAATTGTGATTCGAGATTTAACGAAAGTTTTTTACAAAAAGGAGCAAAGTATAACCGCAATCCGAAATATTTCCCTGGACATAAAAGAAGGAGAGTTTGTGTGCATTGTCGGACCGAGCGGCTGCGGAAAAACAACGCTGCTTCGGATTTTAGCCGGATTGGAAAAACAAAGCTCGGGTGGTTTCCGGATTGAAAAAAGCAGTATGCATCGTCCGAACCAGTCGATGGTTTTTCAGGAGCGCGGCGTTTTGCCGTGGCTGACTGTCAGAGAAAATGTGGCGTTCGGCCTGCGTATGCGCCACCTGCCGAAAGAACAGATACAAGAAAGAACGAACTTTTTTTTATCCAAGGTGGGTCTTACGAAGTTTGCCCATATGTACCCGAAGGAGCTGTCCGGCGGAATGAAGCAGCGGGTCAGCATTGCGAGAGCCTTCGCGAACGACCCGGAAATTCTATTGATGGATGAGCCGTTCGGCGCACTGGATGAGCAGAACCGGCATATTTTGCAGGAAGAACTGCTGTCGATTTGGTCTGAGACAAAGAAAACAGTTCTATTTATCACGCACAGCATTGATGAAGCGCTCTACTTGAGTGATCGTGTCCTGCTGATGAGTGCGCAGCCAGGACAAATTGTGCAGGAGCTTCAAATCGATTTGCCCCGGCCAAGAACGCTAAAGGACATTCGGGCGAATCCGGATATGGCCGAACAGTTTTTAGCGATTTGGCAGCATCTCCAAACGGAAGTGCAGCAATCCAGATCATAATAAGGAGGAGATAGGATGAAAAAGTGGCTGGCTATGGCAGGTGTGCTGCTCATGCTGTCAGGGTGTGCGGAGGAGGAGACAGTAAAGACGAATGATGACGTAAGCAAAAGCCATCCATCCGGTGACCTGTCTCCGTTAAGCAGGGAAACAAAAGTAGTGATCGCAGAAGACGGCTCGGCGTCGGGGGCGGGGTTTTATATTGCCAATGAAAAAGGCTATTTTGATGACTATAATATTGAGGTGGAGTTTGCAACCTTCGCGAATAGCGATGACATGCTGCCGGCCCTTGCATCCGGTGAGGTGGATATTGCAGGCGGCATCTCTTCCGCGTCTTTTTTTAACGCAATTGCCCAGGGAATTGATGTGAAAATGATTGCCGATAAAGGACACAATGAAAAAGGGAAATCGTATTTTACCTTTGTGGTCGGTGCGGATCAAGAAGATGAAATAAAAGAGTACAGTGATTTAAAAGGAAAAAAGGTTGCTGTTTCCACTGAGCACGCGGTAGATGACTACATTTTTCAGCAGATGCTCACTCATGCAGGCTTAACAAAAGCAGACGTAGAGTTCGTCCTGATGCCGGACTTTGGCAATATGCTTGCAGCGATTGAAAACGGATCGATTGACGCAGCGCTTCAAATTGAGCCGCTTATTACGCAAGGTGTCGCAGAAGGCATTCATGTCCGCTTCGGTGACGCAACGGATTTTGCGCCGGAAGCCCAAATTGCCATGGTGCTTGGCTCACCGCAATTTGTGGCGGAGGAGCGGGATGTGTCGCTGCGCTTTATGGCCGCGTATTTAAAAGGGGTACGTGATTACAATGACGCTTTCAAAAAAGGTGAGGGGAAAAGGGACATAATTGATATTATGACGCAATACACCGCTTTAAAAAATGCCGCTGTATGGGAAGACGTTTTTGTGACAGGGCTTGATCCGGACGGGGAAATGTTTGTTGAAGATATTCATCAGCAATACGATATGTACAAGGAGAATGGAGCCATTCGCGGGGAAATTGATTTTGACGAAGCGATTGAGACCGATTTAGCCAAAAAAGCGGTCGAGATCATCGGTGAATATAAATAATAAAGCCGATGTAACGAAAAAATTTAATCTATTCCATAAGGTCTGGTAAAAACGGCTATATGGATGTATAAAAACGGATGATTTAGTGATTTTTTGCTAAATTGTCCGTTTTTTTAGGAAATAAGTATTGAATTTGATAAACATTCAGAATATAATAACTTTCATAACTAAACGGTGTAACAATATATGACATTACAGAAAGTGGTGAGAGGAATGGGGATGTTTGGCTGGCTGGATGTGAAAGAAGGACTTCCTCTCTGGTGGTCTTATCGGCTAAATCGAAGCGCGAAAGCATCTGTAGAAGAAGTATTTGAAGGAATTGCCCGTACACGCATGACTCTGTTGAGGGAATGGGCTGAAGAACAATGGGTCTTTCTCGAAAAAATGGGTCAAGAATGGCCGCATATTTCGCCAGGCGAAAAGAATACATATTTATTGAAAAAATGGCATAAAAATCGCTTCATAACAGAGCTGTTTGCGATCGATGAGAAAGGAACGGCAAGCTGTTCAACGTTCTCGGGAAGAGAGGGGGCTTTGGCTCATTCTGATGTACAAGGAGCAGTGGCCGAAGTATTCCGTACGCAAAAGCCATTTTTGTTCGGTCCTTACACAGATCCGGATACGGGGAAAATCGGGCCGAAGTCATCCCGTTTTCATGATGATGTGACGCTGCTTTTTCTGCAGCCTATTCTAGATGACGGACGTGTGACGGAGGTGGTTGCTGCACGCATCCCCAATGATGTACTGGGTGATTTGATTCAGCGTGAAGCAGGCCACATTTATCCCGACTCCGGAGATAACTATTTGTTTATGGCGAAATCCCATTTTAATCCGTCCATCTCGCCGGGCATGGCCTTGTCGCGAAGCCGTTTTGAAGACCGGACATTTACGCACGGGGAGAACTTAAAAGACGGCATCCACACGAAGCATTGGGGAACTGTGCGCATTCAGCATCACACGGAGTTTGAGATTCGGTTTACCGATCCGGCTACGAATGAACTTCATCCTGGCGTTGCGAATACGATACGGAATGGCAGCAATCTATTCGTTGAGTTCCCGGGCTATTCAGACTATCGGCACATTCCGGTAATCGGCAAAGGCGTTACCTTCCAAATGCCGGGATCTCCGGACGTATGGGGCATGATGTGCGAAGGCGATCTGGAGGAAGTGTATCGCACCCGGTCCATTGGCTGGCGGCTCATTAAACAATTTATGATCTTTTTATTTATCGGCATTATGCTGCAGCAGTCTTTAACGATGATTCCAGCGATGCCTGTATGGCTCGATGTTTTGATTGGCCTCGCGTACGGGGCGGGGGCATCGGCTGTTTTTTATAAAAAAAGCTTAAAGCCGATCATTGAACGCCTTCGTAAAATGACGGATATTACCCGGGAAATTGCAGAAGGCGGCGGGGATTTAACGAGCCGTCTTGATTCCGCACTGCTGTTTCATGATGAAACAGGTGCGCTTGGCCGCTGGGTCAACAATTTGATTGACAGCCAGGATGAATTGATGGGCAAGGTGAAATCGGCTGCGCTCGATGTGGAAGAAACAAACCTGTCGCTCCGTGAAAAAGCGGCATACGCAGAAAGTGACTCGATCCTCGTCATTGAACAAATGAGTGAAATGCTCGAAGCCATTCAGCAGCAGGTCAAAGATGTCCAGCAGGCGATGGGGCAGGTCGACCAAGTCAGTGTGACATTGACCGGTCTTGAACAGCAGTCGCAGGATCAGCTGGAGCATGCCCAGGCGGAAGTGTCGGGTATTAACAATAAAATGGATGTGATCGTCGGCAAGGTGACGGAAGCAATGACGATGACCGATCAGTTTAAAGAGCTGTCAAGCAGCATCAGCAGTGTGGTGGGAAGCATAAATGAAATTGCGTACCAAACCAATTTGCTGGCGCTAAATGCATCGATTGAAGCGGCACGTGCAGGTGAGCATGGAAGAGGCTTTGGGGTTGTGGCGCTTGAAATTCGTAAGCTTGCCGACCAGACCACACGAGCGACGAAAGAAATCAGCCATACACTGGATCAAATTGAACACAGCTCCGCTCAAGTGCGCTCAGCGATTGGCGTCAGCAGTGAAGAAGTGGCGAGCGGCGTTGATGTCGTCCATAACGTTCAAAATGTGCTTGTTTCGATGGCAAAAGCGTCGGATTCCCAGCCGGACGTAACCGATCAAATGAAGGAGATCATCGGCAACATTGCCGTCATTAATGAACAAAACGCCCGCACCGTAGAACAGGTCGATCAGTCGACAGGGAAAATGGCTGAGCTGATTAAAGAGGTCCGCTTTGATTCAGAGCAAAGCTCACTCGTCGTTGAAGCGCTGCGGCGGACAATTGATAAATTCACCCTTTCTAAAGCATAACAGCAGAGGGCGCCTCTCCACCTGGAGGCGGCCTTTTGATGTTCGCCGGAAAACACGTAACTTACCAGAATGTGATAAAATAAAAAAAGATGGATTTTTTAGAAAATAAAACAGTGAACGATAGATTGTTGAACAAATTAGAGGTGAGATAATGGAAACCCGCTTTGCCAAGCAGCAAAAATTTTACCCGATCGGTGCAGCGGGACAAGAAAAGCTCGCAACGTCGACTGTAGCAATTATTGGCTGCGGGGCGCTCGGTTCTGCGGCGGCGGATACGCTGGCGCGTGCTGGTGTCGGCCGGCTGCTGCTCGTTGACCGGGATTATGTGGAATGGTCGAATCTGCATCGGCAGCCTCTTTACACAGAACACGATGCGCAGGAGATGATGCCGAAAGTCGAAGCGGCGAAACGGCGGCTATCACGTGTGAACAGCGCCGTGCAGGTTGACACATGGATGGATCATGCCGATGCCGCGTTAATCGAAGAGCTGGCTCGTAAAAGTGACCTGTTATTAGATGGAACCGACAATTTTGAAACGCGGCTAATCCTCAATGAAGCAAGCCTGAAGCACCACATCCCGTGGGTGTACGGTGCGTGCGTCGGCGCAACGAGTGTTGTGATGCCGTTTGTTCCTGAAGCCGGTCCGTGCTTTCGCTGCCTGCTGCCGGTTCTGCCTTCCTCGGCTGACACGTGCGATACCGCGGGTGTGATTGCGCCAGCTGTTCATATTACGGCCGCCTTTCAGTGTGCAGAAGCAATCAAGTGGCTGACAGGGAACAGGCAGGCGATGCGGACCGAGCTGCTGCGAATCGATTCATGGACAAATGAGCAGCATTCATTCGGCCTGTCAAAGATGAAGCGCCGTGATTGTCCTGCCTGTTCGGATACCCGCGTATATCCTGCGCTAAAACAGTCGGATGAAACAAAAGCCGCTGTTCTTTGCGGCCGTGACACGGTGCAGCTCACACCTGGTGCAGGACGGACGCTGACAGTGGCGGACGGGGAAGCAGCAGCGAAGAGGCATGGCCTTCCTGCCAAACGCACGCCCTATTTCCTGCAGGTGCAAATGCCGGAAAGCCGTGTGGTTCTGTTTGAAAACGGCCGGTTGTTTTTTCACGGCGTTTCGGACAACAAGCAGGCAATGAAGCTGTACAACCAGTTGTTTAGTTAAAGGAGGATGAGGAATGTCAGTTGAATTTAACAAGGATGCTTCTCTCCGGGCAGCAGTGCTGACGGTAAGTGATACACGGACAGAAGAAACGGATAAAAGCGGCCGGCACATTCGCCAGCTGCTGCGGGAAAATGGGCACGAACCGGTCCGGTACGCTATTGTAAAGGATGAGCAGGAAAGGATTTCTGCGGCAGTTGCGGGATGGCTTGAGGAGGACGAAATTGATGTGATCCTCATTACCGGCGGGACAGGCATTGCACGTCGGGATATCACGATTGAAGCAGTGGAGCTGTTTTTTACGAAGAACATTCCGGGGTTTGGCGAGTTGTTTCGGTATTTGAGCTTCGCGGAGGATATCGGGTCAAAAGCGATGCTGTCCCGTGCGACTGCCGGCATTGCGTCAGACAAGCTGATTTTTGCTATGCCGGGCTCCAGAGGCGCAGTAGACTTGGCGATGCGCCGGCTCATTTTGCCGGAGCTCGCTCATTTGCTTTTTGAGATTCGGAAGTAGCCGTCACGACCGGTCGTAATCACCGTTTTTCCCGCCGGATTTATGCTGTAAATACGTCGGGCCGATCACCATATCCTTGCCGGCAGCCTTGCACATATCGTAAATGGTGAGCGCAGCAGCGGATGCGGCCGTGAGTGCTTCCATTTCCACACCGGTCACGCCTTTTGTTTTCGCTTCTGCTTCGATGCGGACGACGTAGCGGCCGGCGCTTTCATCAATGTCCCACTGAAAAGAAATGTTGACGCCGGTCAGCGGAATCGGATGGCACATCGGAATAATGGAAGACGTTTGTTTCGCAGCCATAATGCCAGCCACCTGGGCCACAGCGAACACATCTCCTTTTTTATTCGTGCCTTCTGAAATTTGGCTGTGAATAAGACGGTTTACTTCAATAGAAGAGCAGGCGACAGCGATCCGAACCGTTTCTTGTTTATCGGATACATCCACCATTTTGGCCCGCCCTTGTTCGTTAAAGTGGGTTAAATCAGACATCGGAGTCATCCTTTCATTGGATAAGGTGACTTTAGTATAGCAAAAGAAAGGAAGAAAAGCAGATGGTTGAAAAAAGAACACCTGTCGCCGTAAAAGAAGCGATCGAGAGAGTGATGAAACGGGTGAAGCAGCTTCCGCCGGAAACCGTCTCACTTCATGAAGCCTACGGGCGCATTTTGGCAGAGCCGGTGCTGGCGACACATGCTGTTCCTCCGTTTGACCGCTCTCCATACGATGGATTTGCTGTCCGCTCCAAAGATACAGAGGGAGCATCAGGTGAATCGCGCATTTCCTTCCAGGTTGTGGACCATATTGGAGCAGGAGCCGTATCCTCCCGCACAATCGGCGCGTTTGAAGCGGTTCGGATTATGACGGGTGCACCAATTCCAGCTGGCGCAGATGCTGTTGTAATGCTGGAACAAACGGTTCAAAACGGAAACACATTTACGATCCGAAAGCCGTTTGAACCGCTTGAAAACGTATCGTTAAAAGGCGAGGATGCGAAAAAGGGCGAAACCATTGTGGAAGCCGGCACATTTATTCAGCCAGGGGTTATCGCTGTGCTGGCGACATTCGGCTATGCTGAAGTCCGCGTGGCGAGGCGCCCGGTTGTTGGCTTGCTTGCAACGGGAACAGAGCTCGTAGACGTGAGCGAGCCGCTTGCCCCGGGAAAGATCCGGAATTCAAACGGTCCGATGATTGCGGCGCAGCTGGCAAGAATGGGCATCGCCTGCCGATTGCTCGGCTCGCTGCCGGATGATGAGGATGCCTGCTTTGAGCTTGTTCAAAAAGCGGTGGAGGAATGTGACGCCGTGATGACAACCGGCGGTGTATCCGTTGGGGATTTTGACTTTCTGCCGGCGGTGTATGCGAGGCTTGGCGCAGAAGTGTTATTCAATAAAGTGCAAATGCGCCCGGGAAGCGTCACGACTGTGGCTCATTTGAATAACACCTTTTTATTCGGGTTATCCGGAAATCCATCCGCCTGCTTTGTCGGATTTGAATTGTTTGCGCGCCCGGCTCTTTTTTCCATGATGGGCAGCGGAAAGCCGTATCTCCCTTATGAAAAAGCGCTGCTTGCAGTGGACTTGACGAAGCCGAATCCGTTTAACCGGTTTATCCGCGCAGTGTATACGTCTACTCCATCGGGTGCCCGCGTGGCGCCGGCGGGCTTTAATAAATCCAATTCCGTTACATCAATTGCAAGAGGAAATGCGTTTATCGTTCTCCCCGGGGGAACACGCGGCTTTCAAAAAGGGGACGAAGTGGATGTCCTGTTAATAGGAGCAGAGGAGGGGGTGCCTGCATGGGTACTGAATTAAAACCATTTCATGTAACAGAAGGGCCGATTGAAGCGGCGCCTTATATGGAATATGTGACACATCCGGGCGCAGGTGCCGTGACCGCTTTTGCCGGAACCGTCCGGGAATGGACGAACGGAAAACGGACGATGTATTTAAAATATGAAGCGTACGTGCCAATGGCAGAAAAGAAGCTTGCCCAAATCGGAGACGAAATAATGGAGAAGTGGCCGGGTTCGCGAGTAGCCATCGTGCACCGGGTCGGCGAGCTGGCCATTTCCGATATCGCCGTTGTGATCGCTGTTTCATCCCCTCATCGTAAAGCGGCATATGAAGCAAATGAATACGCGATCGAGCAAATTAAAAAAGTAGTGCCGATCTGGAAAAAAGAAATGTGGGAAGACGGCGAAGAATGGATCGGGGACCAGTCGTATAAACCGGAGAAGGAGAGTGAGAACGAATGATTCACCTGCATTATTTCGCCGGACTAAAGGAAGCAGCGGGAAAAGCGGAAGAAGATCTTTCGTGGCAAGACGGTACAGCAGACGATGTGCTACAATGGGCAAAACAAACGTATCCGGCTTTTGATTTTACAGCGGTTCAATTGGCTGTAAACGAAGAATATGTCCACTTGGATGAGCCGGTCAAGCCGGGCGACCACGTGGCCTTTATCCCTCCAGTAAGCGGAGGATAATCAAAACTTACAAAAAGGACTGAGCGCTTTGAACATAACCGATACTCTTCAGCGTCCATTGCGTGATTTGCGAATTTCCGTGACGGACAGGTGCAACTTTCGCTGTACGTACTGCATGCCGAAAGAAATTTTCGGAGATGATTATGCGTTTATGCCTAAAAGTGAGCTGCTTTCATTTGAAGAAATCACCCGTATCGCCCGATTGTTTGCGGCATTCGGTGTGAAAAAAATCCGTTTAACCGGCGGTGAGCCGCTTCTCCGGCGAGATCTGCCTGACTTGATCCGTATGCTTAATGATATTGAAGGAGTAGAAGACATCGGCCTGACGACAAATGCTCTTCTTTTAAAGCAGCACGGACAAGCGCTGTATGATGCCGGTTTACGTCGGCTGAATGTGAGCCTGGATGCATTGTCTGCCGATACGTTCGGCAAAATGAATGGGCGCGGCATCGGACCGGAGCGGATTTTGGACAATATTACATTGGCAAAATCGATTGGCTTTCATGTGAAAGTGAATATGGTCGTACAAAAAGGCGTCAACGATCATGAAGTGGTGCCGATGGCTGCTTACTTTAAGAAGCAGGGCATTACGCTGCGCTTCATTGAGTTTATGGACGTCGGAACAGACAACGGCTGGAGCTTCAAGCAGGTTGTCACGAAAAAAGACATGCTCACACTTCTTCAAGAAACAGAACAGCTTGAACCGGTTGGAGCTGATTATTTTGGCGAAGTAGCGGGGCGCTACCGCTACAGGGATGCGGACGCAGAAATCGGGTTTATTACGTCTGTCTCGGAATCCTTTTGCTCAAGCTGTACAAGAGCGCGTCTTTCATCGGAAGGGAAATTCTACACGTGCTTGTTTGCGACCGAAGGCTTTGACTTAAGAAGCATGCTGCGTAATGGGGCAACTGACGAAGAAATGGCCGGTGCCGTCCAGGCGGTCTGGGAGAAAAGACGGGACCGCTACTCGGATGAACGAACTGAACAAACAGCAAAAAGCCGGAAAAAAATCGGCATGTCCTACATTGGCGGCTGAGAGGAAAGAAACGAGGAGGAGCATCATGATCCACGAAAAAATTGGCATTCAAACCGATCGTTCAGAAGCATCCATGTTTACGTATATGCTGGATATGGGGCATCGTGAGGGACTGAAGGAAAAGCGCCCGGTCGTGTTGATTTGTCCGGGCGGCGGCTACCGTTATACATCCGACCGGGAAGCGGAGCCGGTGGCGATGCAATTTAATGCGATGGGCTTTCATTCCTGCGTGTTAAGGTACAGCACGGAGCCAGCGGTGTTTCCGACGGCGCTTTTGGAGCTGTCAAAGGCTGTCAGCTATCTGCGGGAGCGGGCAGAAGAGTGGCACATAGACACGAACAGGATCATCGTCGCGGGCTTTTCAGCAGGCGGACACCTGGCAGCAAGTCTCGGTGTTTTTTGGGACAAGTCCTTTTTATTGGAGCAGCTGAACTTGTCAGCCGATCAAATCAAGCCGAACGGTCTGATCTTAAGCTATCCAGTCATCACATCCGGCTCTTTTGCTCACAAAGGCTCTTTTCATCTGCTGCTCGGCGGAAGCAGCGATCCGGCTCTTTTAGCGCAAGTTTCACTGGAAAAGCACGTGTCTGCCCAAACACCGCCAACCTTCTTATGGCACACTGTTGAAGATAAGGCGGTTCCGGTTGAAAACAGCATGCTGTTTGCGAATGAGCTGCTGAAAAACAAGGTGCCGATTGAACTGCACGTTTATCCGAAAGGCGGCCACGGTTTGTCGCTTGGAACAGAAGAAACAAAAGCGGCGGATGGCGAACTCGTTCAGCCGGAAGTGGTCAACTGGATCGACATGGCCGGGGTATGGGTTCGGAACCTGTAAGTCGGCTTGCTTTTATTTTCTTTGTTTATCCATTATACTTTCTTTATTGAAGGCGTTTTCTTAACTGGAGGAGGGATAACATTGAATTATCGGGAACTGGGCAATACAGGCATGAAGATAAGTGAAGTAAGCTTTGGGACATGGGCAATCGGAGGATCATGGGGAACGACAACGGATGCGGAATCGCTGAGTGCGCTGGATGACGCAATCGATCAAGGCGTGAACTTTTTCGACACGGCCGATGTATACGGCGATGGCCACAGTGAGAAGCTTCTCGCAAAAGCAACAAAAGGCAAAGAAGAGGACATTTACATCGCGACCAAGTTTTGCCGGCAGGGCGATATCCATGCGGCCGAAACGTATTCCTATGAGCAGGTAAAAGCTTATTGCGAAGCGAGCTTAAGGAGACTGGAGCGCGACCGGATTGATCTGTACCAAATCCATTGCCCGGCCACACAGATTTTGGAGGACGGGAATGTGTTTCACGTGCTGGACCGGTTGCAGGAAGAAGGAAAAATTCGCCATTACGGCGTCAGCGTCGAAAGCGTGGAAGAAGGACTCATGTGCCTGAAGCATTCCAATGTGAAAAGCTTGCAGGTGATCTTCAACCTGTTCCGTCAAAAGCCGTCAGAAGAACTGTTTGAACAAGCAAAGGCGCAGGGCGTTGGCATCATCGTCCGTTTGCCGCTTGCAAGCGGGCTCCTGACCGGAAAATTCAAGCAAAGCGATACATTTGAAGAAGATGATCATCGGAATTTTAACAACGACGGCAAGGCGTTTAATGTAGGGGAAACGTTTGCTGGTCTTGGCTTTCAAAAAGGGGTGGAGCTTGCCGATCAACTGAAGTGGATTGCTGACGGGCGCGGTTCGATGGCGGAAGCTTCCTTGCGCTGGATATTGGATCATCCGGAGGTCACCACGATCATTCCTGGCTTTAAAAATACAAAGCAGGTCCGTCAAAATCTTCAGGCGCTTCAAACGCCTTCTTTTTCAAAAGAGGAGCAGGAGCGGATTAACGATTTTTATCACAATGAAGTGAAACAGCATATTCGTGGCATTTATTGATAAGTGTCCGGCTTCTGGTGCGCAAAAGCACTGGGGGCCGGGCGCTTTTTTTGATATGATGCGTATATACATAAGAAGAGGAGCGATTGGATGTACGAAGACTATTTAGCGTTTGCGATTGAGCTCGGAAAAGAAGCAGGTGCGTTTTTACGCCCGAATGAGGGAAAAGCAGGCGGTCAAACGATGAAGGCGGCGAAGGATTTCGTGACCGAGATGGACGTGCGCGTAGAAGCGCTCATCATTAAACGGATTCAGGCGGCTTATCCGGATCACCGCATTTTCAGTGAGGAAGCGGGAGTGATTGAATCAAACAGCGACTATGAGTGGGTAATTGACCCGATCGACGGCACGATTAATTATAGTATCGGTGTCCCGCAATACGGCGTATCCATTGCTCTTACGTACAAAGGAGAGCCTGTTGTCGGCGTCATTGATTTGCCCGGGCTGCATGAAACATATTGGGCTTCGAAGGGCGGCGGTTCGTTTAAAAACGGAGAGCCGATTCGTGTGCGCCAGGCGCCTTTGTCGGAATCGTTTGTTTCCCACAGCGATTTTGCGAAAGACGGGAATAAAGAAGCGAACACACAGCGGCTGGAGCTCCTGTCCAAAATCGTGAATGATGTGTACCGGGTCCGTATTATCGGGACGGCGGCTGTCACCCTTGCTTACATTGCAGCGGGCAAATGGGATGCGGCTCTTTATATTAATCCGGCATTTTACGATATTGCAGCAGGACAGCTTCTCGTCACCGAGGCAGGCGGTGTGATGCAAACAGCGGGTCCTTACTTGATGTTCGGACAAAAGCAGGCGGCAGACGAACTCGCTGCATTGCTGGAGGAGTCTACATAAAGGGGAGCGTTCGTTTTTAAAAATAGTCTTTGTTTTTCAGTCTCTTCAGATTATAATGAGCGCATATTTCAAATTTAAACAAAAGTGAGTGGATGAGGATGAAGCCGAAAGAGTGCAAAGAATCACGCGTTGTGCGGACAAGTCGCGTTTTCCCAAATGATGTGAATAATCATAATACGTTATTCGGAGGACGGCTGATGAGCGATGTGGATCAGGTGGCATCGATTTCAGCTGCACGCCACAGCCGGAAGGAATGTGTAACAGCTTCAACCGATTCAGTCGACTTTTTACATCCGATCCGTCCGAGCGATTCCGTTTGCTTTGAATCATTTGTGACGTGGACGGGCAGTTCTTCAATGGAAGTGTTTGTGAAAATTGTCGCGGAGGACTTAAAAAGCGGGGACCGGAAAATTGCCGCAACGGCTTTTTTAACATTCGTTGCGCTGGATGATAATCGACGGCCGGCCGTTGTCCCTGGTGTAATACCTGTAAGCGATGAAGAAAAAAAGCTGCATGAAACGGCACCTATGCGCGCGAAAAAACGCCAGGAGCATAAAGCGCACAGCAAGGAGCTGGCGGCTTTTTTAACAACCGGAAAAGCGCGGCCGTAGGTCGTCTCATTTGCGTGCAGCCTCTTACTTTGAAATAATGAGCAGGAAATGATTTGGAAAGAGGTGCTCATTTATTATGAACGTTTTAGTTGTTGGAGCGAACGGACAAATCGGACAAAAGCTGATTGAACTTATACAAAAAAGCGAAAAGCACGAAGCGCGCGCCATGGTGCGCAAGCAGGAACAGGCAGATGCCTTTAAGGAGCAAGGGGTAGAAGCGGTAATAGCGGATCTTGAAGGAAGCGTTGATCAATTGACCGATGCCGCACAGGGCTGTGACGCCATTGTGTTTACAGCAGGCTCCGGCGGCCATACCGGTCCCGATAAAACACTGCTCATCGACCTGGATGGGGCGGCGAAAACAGTGGAAGCGGCTGAGCAGGTTGGGGTAAAGCGGTTCATCATCGTCAGTGCCCTTCAAGCAAACAACCGTGAAAACTGGAATGAACAGATGATTCCATATTACGCAGCGAAGCACCACGCCGATCGAGCCGTAGAGCAAAGCTCCTTAACCTACACAATTGTTCGCCCCGGCGGTCTTTTAAATGATAAGGGTACAGGAAAAGTAGAAGCAGCCGAGCAGTTGGAACGAGGGTCAATCCCCCGGGAAGATGTGGCGGCAGTTATTTTCCATGCACTCGATGCAGCTCACACATTTAACCGGTCATTTGATTTAGTTTCAGGCGAACAATCCATTAGCGAAGCGTTAAAGAATATTTGATAATGAAAGAGCTTGGGATATAATAATGAGAACGGTCCTTGAATCCGAACGATCTAGCAGCTGAAGGCCTTGATTTATTTTTTTTCTTGGAAAAGCACAGGGGCTCCGGGCTGCCGGCTCCGCTTTTCTATGTGGCGAACGCTGAACCAGCCCAAAGTGCGCGGCTGTTTCAGCCTGTCCGCTCGTCACACGGAAGTCTCCGCCGGCTTCCCTACGCCCGTTGTGGTTCTAATGAAGCAAGGAATATAAAAATGCTTAAAAAAGGCTTAAATTCAATGACTAACGAATGGCTGTATGAGAACGGCCTTTTCTTTTTTTACACGAATAATAGAATAAGGTTTGTTGTTACGCCAGAACGCTTTTTTTAGTTATTACCAGTTGCTTGCCCTCCCTACTAAGGGCGGCTGGCGCAGGGCGAAGACTCGGGAGGGAGCAGCGGGTCAGGTGAGATCCATTTTTGACGCGCCAGCGGCAAAAATTAGCTCACCGCCCGCCCCTCCGAACGCGCAGCCCTGCAGAAGCCGCCCAAACTGTGTTCGCGCAAGCGCAGTCCACTAACCGATTTACCATCATGAAGAGCTCAACAGAAAGCCGAATTTGACCGTTCGGCTTTTTCTTCAGTCCATAACCTTTTCCCCTAAGCTCTTTAGTTAATGGATTTCTTTTAAATCGATCCGTTCGATAAAAGCAACAAAGGCTTTAACGATATTCAGCTGCAGCGACTCCTCGTGAAAAAACATCCAGCTTTTGCGGATAATCGGCTTGCCGGCCGCATCGGTCAGCTCCACCTTATGAAGGTCGTCCAGGTCGTCTAAAATCATGCTCGGGAGAATGGCATAGCCAAGGCCGTTCGCTACCATGTTTTTGCAAGTGCCTGCTTTGTCGACATCAATGCTGATAAGCGGCGGCTTTGCATAATTTTCACCCCACCAGTGGTCCACAACCATCTTTAAATTCTGATCCGTTCGATAATCGATCCGCGGCATATCAGGCAATCGCTCCATATCGATTTGATCCTTTGAGGCAATGCAAATGGTTTCTTCAAATAAAAGCCGTTTTTGATCCTTCCACCCGTAATCCCCTTTTACAAATCCCACATGTACATCCTGGTTGTAAATAAGATGCGTAATGTGGCTGCTCCACTCTGTTGTGACTTTAAACTCGACGTTCGGGTATTCTTCTTTAAATAGCTTTAAAATACCCGGCAGCTTATAATCCGTGAAAAAGGTTGAAACGCCAAGCCGCAGCGTTCCTGACATGCTGTTTTCCATATTAAGCACGTTTTCCTTTATGCGCTGCATCTGGTGAATCATATCATCGGCACACTTTGCCAGGTAGTCTCCCTGCGGTGTGAATTGGATGCCGCGTCTGCCGCGTGTGACAATTTGAACCCCGAATTCTTTTTCCATCTGCTTTAGTCGATTGGTTAAAGCCGGCTGTGAAACGTAAAGCGACTGTGCTGTATGTGTAATGTTCTTGTACGCATGAAGTGTTTTTAAAATAAGCCAGTCTCGTTCATCCATAAAAGCGCACCTCTTTTAGGTATAATAAAATTGTATGATTAAGTATATAAAAAGGATATTTTATTTATTTCTTATTGTCTATTATAGTAAATGGTACAGGAAAGAGAAAGAAGGAATGAAGATGAAGGAAACAAAATGGCTGTTTATCGCCATAAGTGCTATTGGCGGACTGCTGCTGTCGTGGACGGGCTTATCGATTGGCTGGATGCTCGGAACGCTGATGGCGGCGGCAATTTTGTCTTTCACAAAGCCACATGCTGCAGGGGACAAAGGGATCCCCAAGTACTGGCTTTACATCGGCCAGTGCATATTAGGTATTGAGCTTGGCCAAAAAATAAATCTATCGGTTCTTGCCGTTTTTCAAAAAGACTGGGCGGTTATTATCATTATGCTGCTGCTGTCAATCGTGTTCTCTCTAGTATCAGGTCTCGTTTTATGGAAGTTCAGTAAAACGGATATGCTCACAAGCTTTTTCAGTACGGCACCGGGCGGCTTGTCCGCTATGCCGGGTATTGCAGAAGAAGTCGGCGCTAATACGGCAGTCGTCAGCATTCTGCAGACGATGCGTGTTTTTCTTGTGATTTTTATTATTCCGGTTGTTGTAACGGCGCTGCTGTTTCAGCCATCTGCCGCCCCGGCTATATCGGAAGCGGGAGCAGTCTTCGGATGGAACGGACTTTTATGGACAGCTGTCCTTACGGCGACCGCTTATGCAGGCTACCGACTAGGAAAGAAACTGAAATTCCCGGCACCCTGGCTGCTTGGAAGCATGCTGCTGACAGCTGTTGTTCAGTCAGGCTCGTCGGCTGTTGCCGGGTATGATCTCGCCGCCTACTGGCCGCGCGAAGTCATGATTGTTTCGCAAATTGTGATTGCCGCCTCTATCGGTTCGCGGTTCCGTAAAGAAATGTTCACCGGCTTAAAGCAAACGATCACTGTGGCGCTGATCAGCACGGTTGTTTTTATCGGTGCCATGTTTGCCTGTGCATTTGTTGTTTCAAAAGCAACAGGACTCGCGTTCATCACCGCGGCACTTGCATTTGCGCCAGGGGGAGTAGCTGAAATGGCGACAACAGCAGTCGTACTTGAAGCAGATGCGACATTTGTGGTGGCTGTTCAAGTACTGCGAATCATTGCCGTCATCCTGCTGCTTCCGCCTGTCTTTAGAATGCTTCATGCATGGGAAACGAGAAAAGAGGCACATTCGCATGCATCTGCTTAACTTCATAAATGCCCCTCATCGAGCTTCCCTTTATAATAAAAGAAAGGGAGGGGCGATGATGGGGTTTTTTAGCGGATCAAAAGACATACGTATTGTAGAGCAAAGAGTCCTTTCAAGTGTAAGGGACCAGAATCAAACAAAGCAGCAGGAAACAAAGGCGATGGCAGAGACGGTGAAAGAACTGCTTGCCAGTGCATCAGGAGAAGTTATCATTTTGTGTATAGGGTCAGATCGTTCCGTAGGCGATTCGCTCGGTCCCCTTGTCGGAACGATGCTTGTAGAAGCGGGTGTGCCGCACACGGTGTATGGGACGCTTGAAGAGCCGGTCCACGCCTTTAATCTTGAAACCACTATAAAAAAAATAAACCGGCAATTTGAAAAGCCGGTTGTTTTAAGTATTGATGCAGGGCTTGGGAACAAGGAGGATGTAGGGACTGTCTTTTTAAAAAAAGGTCCGCTTATTCCGGGAAAAGCGCTCCAAAAGGTACTGCCGCCAGTCGGGGACTATCATATAACAGGGGTAGTGAACTACCTTGATCCGCTTCCAGCTGCTCAATTTTTAAATGATACCCGGCTTTACACCGTAAGAAAGCTGGCTGAAACGATTGTGAATGTCATCAAGTAAGAACAACAAAAATCCGAACGAATGTTTTTATATTCGTTCGGATTTTCCTTCTTTTTTTAAAGAATGGTAATCGCGCCCGTTAAGACGGCAACAACTGTAATAAAGAGAGAGCAGATCACGGCCCATTTCACCGCGAATTTTTGGAATTCTCCGAGATCTGTTTCGACCATGCCGACAAGAAGAAGCGTCGAGGCAACAAGCGGGCTCAAAAAGTGAACCGGCTGGCCAAGGATGGAGGCTCTGGCAATTTCAACAGGGCTGACGCCGTAAGCAGATGCTGCTTCCGCCAAAATAGGCAAAACACCAAAGTAATATGCGTCGTTGGACAGAACAAACGTAAAGGGCATGCTCGTTATTGCGACAACGAGCGGGAAAAAAGAGCCGAGTGATTCAGGAATGATCGCGACGAGTGAATTAGCGATTGCATCGACCATCTTCGTTCCTGAAAAAATACCAGTGAAAATACCTGCTGCAAACACAAGTGTCACGACCGTCAGTGCGTTTCCTGCATGAGACAGCATGCGTTCTTTTTGCTGTTCAAGGTTTGGGTAGTTAATCATTGAAGCGAGCACAAAGCCGATTAAAAACAAAACCGGAACCGGAATAATGCCCATTACTAGAATGACCATTACTGTAAGCGTTAACAAAAGATTCACCCAGACAAGCTTCGGACGCTTGATATCCTCTGCTGCCACATGGGCTGCAGCTGCTTCTGCCAGCGCCTGCGTTTGAGAAGGTGCTGTATCAATGTCAATCACACCGAGGCGTTCCCGTTCTTTTTTTCCTAATAGGTAGGCAATGCCGAGTACACAAATCATGCCGCCGGCCATTGTCGGTAAAAGAGGAACGAAAAACTCACCCGCATCCAGGCCAAGGGAGGTAATGGCACGTGTGGCAGGGCCGCCCCATGGTGTCATGCCGCTCATAATGCTTAAGGAAAGAAGGGAAATCGTCGCCAGCACGAGAGGCTTCATTCCGAGCCGCTTATACAGCGGGTACATAGCTGAAATAGTAATCATATGAGTAGTCGTTCCATCTCCGTCCAGTGCGACGGTTAAAGCAAGGACGGCTGTTCCGATCGCGATTTTAACCGGATCTCCTTTGACGATTTGAAGCATTTTTTTGATTAAAGGGTCAAACAGTCCAGCGTCAATGAGAACACCAAAGAATAAAATGGCAAAAAGCAACAGGGCGGCAGAAGGAGCGACAACCTTTAATCCTTCCATCATCATCTCGCCAATCTGCGAACCGAAACCGCCAATTAAAGCAAACACGATCGGAACGACGGTGAGTGCCGCTACCGGTGATAATCGTTTGGACATAATCAAATACGTGAAAACAACGACCATTGAAATGCCGAGAAATGTGAGCATTTTTTCGCCTCCTACTAAGTAATCGCTTTCAAAAAAAGCGGCTGTTATTTCTTGTACTAAGAATAGGGGATGTGGATCGATAAGTGAAATACATAATTTTATAGAATTATTAATAAAAAAACTTATAATCTAAATCTTCGTCCGGGTGCTTAAAAAGTCGATAAAGTTTTTCACTGTCGAAAGCTGGAGTGAGTCTTCATTATACATCAGCCACGTATTGCGCAGGACAGGATCTCCGCTTTTATAAGACAGACCATATGTAAAAAGGTTATCCCCAGGCTGAAGACAGATTTCAGGCAGAATGGCCACACCGAGATCGTTCTTAACCATTTCCTTGCACGTTTCCTGGCGGTCGGTTTCCATTGTTACCATCGGCGGATCTGAAAAGCGGTCATGCCACCATCCATTGATTAAATTTTTCAGCGAGCTGTCGGTTTTGTAATTAATAAAAGGCAGCTCCGGCAGCCGGTCAAGCTCAACCTCTTTTTTAGAAATAAGACAAAGCCGTTCTTTATGAAGCAGTGTCTTCCTTCCATACCAATCATAGTTGCCGCGCATAATGCCGAGCTGCACATTGGAAGAGTCCAGCAAATGCATAATGTCTGTGCTCCAGCCTGTATTGACATTAAATTGTACATTGGGATACTGAGTTGAAAATTCCTTTAGCAGCTTCGGAAGTTTATATTGTGCGAAATTGCTCGAAACCCCGAGTCGAAGCGTCCCGCGCACCTCATTTTGCATATTCAGCATGAAATCCTTTGTTCTTTGAAGCTTTTTCAGCATCTCACCCGCATACTCAGCTAAATGTGTTCCTTCTGATGTGAATTCAATGCCGCCCTTCACTTTGAAAAAAAGGCGTGTGCCAAATTCGTTTTCTAAATTTTTCAGCCGGTACGTTAAAGCAGGCTGAGAAATAAACAAACGTTCAGCTGACCGGGTTAAATTTTTCTCTTCGTGCAAAATGCAAATCGCTGTCCAGTCTTTTTCATCCACGGTAATTCCTCCTTTGATTATAAAAAAAATTATGGTTTTTTCTATAAAAATATGTATTTCACTTATGATTATCTTTATTTTACGATGAATGTATCAAAAATAAAAGGTGGTTTTGAGAATGAAGGTACCGGTGGTCATTATGCGGGGCGGGACAAGCAAGGGTGTTTTCTTAAATGAAAATCAAATGCCATCCGATCCGGCGCTTTGGGAAGCTTTTTTGCTTGATGTCATGGGCAGTCCGGATCAGCGTCAAATAGACGGGCTCGGCGGCGGCAACTCACTGACGAGCAAGGCGGCGATTATTAAACAATCCGATTCTCCTTTGTTTGATGTTGAGTATACGTTTGCTCAAATTAGCACGGAACACCAAATGGTCGACTTTAAAGGAAATTGCGGCAATATTTCATCCGCTGTAGGCCCATATGCGATTGAACAAGGTCTCGTCGCAGCGGTTGAGCCCATGACCCGTGTACGCATCCTCAATACGAATACGAAAAAATTAATTATCGCTGAAGTGGAAGTGGAAAACGGCCAGGTTAAAACAGAGGGAAGCTGTAAAATTCCTGGCGTTCCGGGTACCGGTGCACCTGTTTATTTATCCTTTACACAGGCAGAAGGAGCCGTAACCGGAAAGCTGTTTCCGACGGGCCACCCGGTAGATATGATCAAAACGAAAAATCGTCTAATTCCGGTTTCCATTATTGACGTCGCAAATCCGCTCGTTTTTATAAAGGCGTCGGACGTAGGGTTAACCGGAACGGAGCTGCCTGCAGAGTTCTCGGCAGCTAAATTAAAAGAGCTGGAAGAAATCCGTTCTATCGCGGCAGAAATGTGCGGGTTCGCTAAAAGAGAAGAAGCGACAGCTGTATCACCGGCTGTGCCGAAACTGACGATCGTGTCATCGCCTGCCGAACACACAGATGGAACCGGTGTAATCAGAAAAGCCGAAGATATGGATATCGTCATTCGAATGATGTCGATGCAAAAGCCGCACCAGGCACTCGCCATTACAGGAGCCATTTGCACAACAGCGGGTGCTTTTTTACAGGAAACTATTTTATCGGATCTCGTGGACATTAAGCAGGAAGTATTCAGGCTGGCTCACCCTGCCGGCATCGTGGAAACGAAGGTTGAATTGTTAGCCGGCCATATTAGTGCAATAAAAGTAGTAAGGACAGCGAGAACGATCATGGAAGGGTCCGTATTCACTAAACACAATTATGAGCTTGCTTTCCGGCTTGCTTAAAAGGAGATAGCGATCATGTGGATTATCACTTCTTATATGAAGAATGAAATCAAAATGTTTGAATTTGATACAGAGGCTGAAGCAAAAGAAGCTTTTCCAAAAGTGAAAGGGAGCAAATATCTTTCTCAAATTATTTATTATAACGACGTTGTATAACAGTAGAAGCGTCCGGCGGGGTTATTTACCTGCCGGCATATTTTTTTCAAAAAAAGTATTGACTTAAAATATCGGAGGGGTTATATTTATATGCGTCGCTGAAACGACAAAGCAAACGTTATGAATGATTTTCAAAAAGAAATGCTTAAAATTATTTGTTGTAAAAGACGTTGACTTTACTGTGGAAAGCGTGATATATTGAGATCCTGTCATTTAAGACCTTCTTCATATACGAATGAAAAAGAGTTCAGAGTTGCATTGAGATGAAAAACTTTTTGGAATAAAGAGTTGACATTGAAATGTGAAAAATGATATGATGTTATAGCTGTCACAAAGACGACACGAGAAATTGAACATTGAAAACTGAACAAAATCAATAAAAACGTCAACGTTTTAAGTTTTAACTTCTTATCGGAATACACCCCGTATTCTTATAAGAAACAAATGAGCAAGTCAAACACTTTTTGGAGAGTTTGATCCTGGCTCAGGACGAACGCTGGCGGCGTGCCTAATACATGCAAGTCGAGCGGATTTGATCAGAGCTTGCTCTGGTCA
>NZ_FTLX01000014.1 GCF_900156125.1 Domibacillus enclensis
GTCACACCCGTTCCCATCCCGAACACGGCAGTTAAGCTCTTCAGCGCCGATGGTAGTTGGGGGTCTCCCCCTGTGAGAGCAGGACGCCGCCTGGCAACAAGAGAAAGAGATGACACTACGTCATCTCTTTTTTTTATATGTTGAAAAGGAGATCTGATGAAATGAATCATTCTTCCATGCCGATGATCGATGCATTACAGAAGCATATACAGAAAGATCCTGTTTCTTTTCATGTTCCGGGACATAAAAACGGATTGCTGGCCTCATGGACGGATCTTTCGTTGGACGTAACTGAGCTCACAGGTCTTGACGATCTTCATGCGCCGGAAAGCTGTATCAAACAAGCGGAAACGCTGCTGGCTGACGTGTATGATGCACATGAAAGCAAATTTCTGGTGAACGGGAGTACAGTAGGAAACCTGGCGATGATCTTAGGGACCATTTCCATAGGAGATACTGTACTGGTTCAGCGCAATTGCCATAAATCTATTTTAAATGCGTTAAAGATGGCAGAAGCTTATCCGGTATTTCTTCAGCCAAAAATGGACGATCGAACAAAAACGGCCGTTCTGATGTCAGCTGATACGCTGACACAAGCATTTAAAGCCTACCCGGAAAGCAAAGTCGTCATTTTTACGTATCCGACGTATTATGGAATGACTGGCTCTTTTCAAGAACTGGCGGCCATCGCGCGGTCACATGGAGCGCTGGTGCTTGTTGATGAAGCACATGGAGCTCATTTGAGTGCACAGGTGATTCCTCAAGTGAAAAGTGCGCTGCAGATGGGGGCTGATCTCGTCGTGCAGTCTGCGCATAAAATGCTGCCGGCAATGACAATGGGCGCATTTCTTCATATTCAATCGGAAGACATTGACCGGGAAAGGATTCATTTTTATTTGCAGGCGCTACAGTCCAGCAGCCCGTCCTATCCGATTATGGCATCACTTGACTTTGCCCGTTCGTATCTCGCTTTATACAGCCAGGCGGATTATGCGTATGCGCTGAAGGTGAAACGGAACATTGTTCAGCTTCTTCAATCAAAGGGGCTTGTATGCCTGTCAGTCGATGATCCGTTTAAACTGCTGGTAAGAGCAAATGGCTTAACCGGGTTTGGCCTGCAAGCGCTGCTTGAGGAAAAGGGTGTGTATGCGGAATTAGCTGATCCGTATCAAGTGCTGCTTATTTTTCCTCTGTTAAAAGAAGGGGAAGCTTCGTTTGAGCAGAAGCTGGCAGAAAAACTGTTCTCTTTCGTTTTGCCTGATGATCGGCTGGCGGTGCCGTTTTTAGACGTTCCTCCATCTGATCGTGTAACGGTGCTCTCATTGCCTTATAATGAGCATAAGCAGCACCAGAAAGAAGCCGTGTCGTTTACAGAAGCGGTGGGCAGCATCGCAGCAGAGATGATTATTCCGTATCCGCCGGGCATCCCGCTCGTCATGGAAGGCGAATGCTTATCGGATGCGCATATTCAGGCGATTCAATGGCTGCAGGAGAATGGAGCCCGTTTTCACGGTGGACACCAATTAACGGAACAAAAGATTGTTGTTTTTCGGAAGGAGAATTGATATGTCAGGACTATTTATTACAATAGAAGGACCCGAGGGAGCCGGTAAAACGACCGTCCTCGACCGAATTGTCAAAGAGCTTGAGCGAAGAAAGCTGCCGATTATTCAGACAAGAGAGCCGGGCGGGATTGCGATTGCGGAACAAATCCGCTCGGTCATTTTAAATAAAGAAAACACAGCGATGGATGCGCGGACGGAAGCTCTTTTATATGCGGCTGCCCGCCGCCAGCATTTAGTAGAGAAAGTCATCCCCGCACTTCAAGCGGGAGCAATCGTCCTGTGTGACCGGTTTGTGGACAGCTCTCTCGCTTATCAAGGAGAGGCGAGAGGACTCGGAATGCACGAGGTCGGCTCGATCAATGACTTTGCGATTGATGGCGTCATGCCTTCATTAACACTGCTATTTGATGTAAGGCCGGAGGTAGGTCTTGCGCGTATTCATCAGCATGACGGCCGAGAGGTGAACCGGCTGGACCTGGAAGACCTTTCTTTTCATGAAAAGGTGAGAAAAGCTTATTTAAAGCTCGCCGAAGCAAACAAGAACCGAATGGTCATCATTGACGCGGAACAGGAAGAAGAACGCGTTTTTCAGGATGCACTTGCCGAAATTGAAAAAGTACTCGGCTAAAAGATTTGGTATAATAAAAGAAATCCTGTGAGAGGGGAAGATAGTATGAAATTAATTATGGCGGTTGTACAGGATCAGGACAGCAATAAGCTGTCACAGGCATTGATTAATCATCAGCTTCGTGCAACAAAGCTTGCATCAACAGGCGGTTTTTTAAAAGCGGGCAATACGACGTTCATGATCGGTGTTGAAGATGAGCGGGTGCAGGAAGCGCTTGATGTGATTAAGAAAAATTGCCAGTCGCGCGAGCAGGTGGCCCCTCCCGTATCGCCGATGGGCGGCAATGTTGATGCGTATGTACCGTATCCAGTTGAGGTGCCGGTTGGCGGTGCAACGGTCTTTGTACTTCCAGTTGAGCAGTTTCATCAATTTTAAAGGGCGTGGATCACGTGTCTAATTCGTGGAAAGAAGCAGAAGAGCGCCAGCCGGTTGTGATGAGGATGATTGAAAACAGCCTGCTGCGCGATCGTGTCGCTCATGCCTATTTGTTTGAAGGAGATCCGGGTACAGGCAAAAAAGCAACGGCGCTCCTTTTTGCCAAAAGCTTGTTTTGCCTCCAGCCGGAGGAACAAACAAAGCCGTGCAACTCGTGCATTAACTGCCGCCGGATTGAGCACGGGAACCATCCGGATCTTCACTTGATTGAGCCGGATGGCTTGTCGATCAAAAAAGAACAAATCCAGTTTTTGCAGCAGGAGTTTAAGAAAACAGCGGTTGAATCAAGCTGGAAAGTATATATTATTAATCAGGCGGATAAAATGACGGCCAGCGCGGCGAACAGCTTGCTTAAGTTTTTAGAGGAGCCGTCCGCCAACACGGTCGCCTTTTTATTAACAGAACAAATGAATCGTGTGCTGCCGACGATTTTATCCCGCTGTCAGCAGCTGACATTTAAGCCGATGGACTCGAATGAGCTGAAGCAGCGGCTGATTGAGCGTGAAATCAGCATTCCAATGGCTTCTGTTGTGTCGAAGCTGACCAATCACCAGGAAGAAGCGATTGAATGGGCAAAGGATGAGTGGTTTGCACAGGCGCGTTCAATAGTGTTAAAATTGTATGAAGGTCTAAAAGGCGGAGGGCTGTCGGCCATTGTTTCGCTTTCAGAAGACTTTCATTCACATTTTAAAGAGAAACAGCAGGTCAGTCTTGCCCTTGATCTTTTCGTTTTGATCCATAGGGATTTGCTTTCCATTATGACTGATGAGCAAGACAGTCTGGCATTTCCTGATCGTCTCGCCATGCTACAACAGGACGCATTGCCGTTATCTGCGGAACAGCTTGCAGAACGGATGGCGTTCATTTTAGAAGCGAAACGAAAACTCAACAGCAACATGAATCAGCAGCTGCTGATGGAGCAGCTTTTGTTAAAGTTACAGGGGGGACACGCCTTTGTGTAATGTAGTAGGTGTACGCTTTAAACAAGCGGGTAAAATATATTATTTTGATCCGGGAGATCTCAGCATTCAGCTTGAGGACCATGTCATTGTGGAAACGGTCCGCGGCGTTGAATATGGGCATGTCGTTGTCGGACCAAGAGAAGTCGATGAAGATGATGTTGTTCTGCCATTGAAGAAAGTGATTCGCACAGCTGACCAGAAGGACCGCCTGGCGGTTCAGGAAAACAGTGAGGCAGCGATTCATGCGTTTGATACATGCACAAGCAAGATTTCTGAGCACAAGCTTGATATGAAGCTTGTCGATGTGGAATATACATTTGACCGCAACAAGGTTATTTTTTATTTCACAGCGGATGGGCGCGTTGATTTCCGCGAGCTGGTAAAGGATTTAGCGTCTATTTTCAGAACACGGATTGAGCTGCGCCAGATTGGTGTTCGCGATGAAGCGAAAATGCTTGGCGGTATTGGACCGTGCGGACGGATGCTTTGCTGCTCTACTTTTTTAGGTGACTTTGAGCCGGTGTCCATTAAGATGGCGAAGGATCAAAACCTGTCCTTGAATCCGGCAAAGATTTCTGGACTGTGTGGACGTCTGATGTGCTGTCTGAAGTATGAAAACGATGAATATGAAGATGCGCGCCGTGAACTGCCGGATGTGGGCCAGAGAGTACAAACACCAAGCGGCAACGGCCGTGTAACCGGGTTGAATGTTTTGGAAAGGCTCGTACAGGTGCACATCCCGGAATTAGAACGGACGCTTGAATTCTCATCAGATGAGATCGGGAAAGAAGGAGCCGTTTCTGTGAAAGCAGGTGATTGATGCGGTGGAAAAGTTAGATAAAAAAGGCATTTTTGACTCAGTCAGCCACATGGAGCTTCAAATAGGAGAGCTTTATCAGCAGCTCGGTGAAGTGAAAATGCAGCTGGCTGAAATCCTGGAAGAAAACAATTCACTGACGCTTGAGAATGATCATCTGCGCCGCCGCCTTGAGGAGCTGGAGCGTGATCAGGGGCGAAAACCGTCAGGAGCTGTGAATGTACAGGCACGCGGAGCGGATATCGGTGAAGGGTACGATAATCTGGCCCGTTTGTATCAGGAAGGCTTCCACATTTGCAGTGTGCATTTTGGCAGCCCGCGCAAGGATGAAGACTGTTTGTTTTGTTTATCCTTTTTAAATAAAAAATAAAAAAAGAGTGAAGCCTTCCTTTTCATGAGGAAGGTTCTTTTGTGCAAAGGGAGTACCATGGTATGGTTGAATTAAAGCATGATGAGCGGCTTGATTATTTGCTGGCGGAGGAGCTGCGGATCATTCAAAGTCCGTCCGTTTTTTCATTTTCACTGGATGCTGTGCTATTAGCCCGGTTTGCGTCTGTCTCTAAATCGCGGGGCTCTATCGTCGATCTCTGTGCAGGAAATGGCGTGGTACCGCTGTTAATGTCAGCGAGAACGAGCATGCCGATCACCGGGGTGGAAATACAGGAGCGCCTGTACGATATGGCCATTCGCAGTGTGGACTACAACAAGCTTCAGCACCAGATCCATATGGTGCATGACGATTTAAAGCAAGCGCCTGATTTCCTCGGGAAGGAAAAGCATACGCTCGTCACATGCAATCCGCCGTATTTTTCAACAGCGTCTAAAAATGAAATAAATCCGAACGAGCATTTCGCCATTGCCCGCCACGAAATTATGTGCACACTCGAAGACTGCATTCAATCGGCTTCGCGTCTGTTAAAGCAGGGCGGCAAAGCGGCGTTCGTTCACCGGCCGGGCCGCCTGCTGGATATTGTGACATTGATGAGGGCCTACCGGATAGAGCCGAAGCGCATCCGATTTGTGTATCCGAAAGCAGGCAACAAAGAAGCGAATACCGTTTTGGTTGAAGGCATTAAAGACGGGGCGCCTGATTTGAAAATTTTGCCGCCGCTTTTCGTTTATGATGAAAAAGGCGATTATACAGAGGAAGTGAGGACCCTCTTATATGGAGATGAGCCACCATTTTTACGTTCTTAAGTGCAAGGACGGCTCTCTTTATGCCGGGTATACAAACGATGTACCCAAGCGTTTGAGTACCCATAACGCGGGAAAAGGAGCAAAGTATACGCGCGCCCGGCTGCCTGTTGCGCTTATTCACCATGAATCGTTTGAAACAAAGCAGGAAGCGATGCGTGCAGAATACGCTTTTAAACAGCTTCCGCGCCGGAAAAAAGAAGCGTATTTAAAGAAAAGGGGTGTGGCGGTTGAATTCGCAGAAAAGCTTTGATAAAGAAGAAGGGCTGCTGTATCTCGTTCCGGTGCCTATCGGGAATTTAGAGGATATCACTATACGAGCTATTCGCATCATGAAGGAAGCCGACGTGATTGCGGCAGAAGATACCCGCAATACAAAAAAGCTGTGCAATTACTTTGAGATTGCGACACCGGTCGTCAGCTACCATGAACATAGCAGTGAAGCGGCAGGCCGAAAGCTGATTGACCGCATTTTGGGCGGGGAAACAGTGGCGCTTGTCAGCGATGCCGGCACCCCGTGTATTTCCGATCCGGGTCACGATCTTGTTCTGATGGCCATTGAATCGAGCGTAAGCGTCGTGCCGCTTCCAGGTGCTAATGCGGCGGTGACCGCTTTAATTGCATCCGGCCTGACGCCTCAGCCGTTTTACTTTTACGGCTTTTTAAGCCGAGGCAAAAAAGAAAAGAAAAACGAGCTTGAGAAGCTGGCAGGTATGCAGCATACATTTATTTTATACGAGTCGCCGCATCGCTTAAAAGAAACACTTGCCTTAATGGAAGAATATCTTGGAGCAGAACGGAGAATCGTCTTAAGCCGCGAGCTGACGAAAAAGTTTGAAGAATTTTTGCGCGGAACGATTGAGGAAGCAGTGAAATGGTCGGCCGAATCAGAGATTCGAGGCGAGTTTTGCTTAATTGTTGAAGGCAGCGGCAAAGAGCCGGCTGCAGAAGCAGAAGTGAGCTGGTGGCAGGACTTGTCCGTTGAAGCGCACGTGGATCATTACGTCGACGAAAAAGGCTTGAAGTCAAAAGAAGCCATCAAGCAGGTGGCAAAGGACCGAAATGTACCCAAGCGGGACGTGTACGCTGCTTACCATATATGAAAAAAAGGTGCCTGTTTGAGGCACCTTTTTGTGTGATCTTATTTTCCTTTTGCAAACGCGTCTTCGATTTCTTTCATCAAAATCTCAGCGCCTTCGTGGCTAAGGATTAGTTTGCCGTCAGCAAGCTTAATGTTGTCATCTGATACTTCGCCTGTTACCTGGCAAGTCATGCTTGGCTTGTACTTTTTCAAGATGATTTTGTCGTCATCTACATAAATTTCCAAAGCGTCTTTTTCAGCGATGCCTAAAGTGCGGCGCAATTCGATTGGAATAACAACCCGTCCTAATTCGTCTACCTTACGTACAATTCCTGTTGATTTCATTTAAAAAAACCCCTCTCTAATATATGTGCTTTATCCAAATGGCCTTGTATACATTCATTCGTCAGCATTCGACAAAATACTTACCCTATGACGTAATTGTACCAAGTGTTGCCATAAACGTCAACAAATAAAATCTAATTCTTCAATTAACTGTAAAGGCTTCATCCCTTGATAAATCAACGTTTTTAGACAAATGGTGCAAAAAGGCAAAAAAATATTTTTGAAACTTGTCGAAATATGTCGAATAAAATCGAATGTTCGACAAAGAAATCCGTTAAAAAAAAGGGCATCTTATTTACATTTATTCGTATATGGGAGAAAATAAAAGAAGTGACTAAAAAAGCATGGGTACCTATTAGTGAAATGCTTTTTAAGGAGGACTTTTCAGTGACTGAGCATAAAAAACCATTTTATTTAACGACCCCTATTTATTATCCAAGCGGCAACTTGCATATTGGACACGCGTACACAACCGTTGCGGGAGACGCAATGGCACGCTACAAGCGCCTGCGCGGGTTTGATGTGATGTATTTGACAGGCACGGATGAGCACGGCCAAAAGATTCAGGAAAAAGCGGATGAAAAAGGCGTGACACCGCAAGAATATGTGGATGACATTGTTTCCGGCATTAAAGACCTTTGGAACACCATGCACATTTCCAACGATGATTTTATCCGGACAACAGAGGAACGCCATAAAAACGTGGTGGAGAAGATTTTTCAGCAGCTTCTCGATCAGGGGGATATTTACCTCGGAGAGTACGAAGGCTGGTATTCCGTTCCGGACGAAACCTTTTATACTGAAACACAGCTGACGGATAAAGAAGTAAACGAGCAAGGCGAAGTCGTAGGCGGCAAAAGCCCGGACAGCGGCCACCCGGTAGAAAAAGTGAGAGAAGAATCCTACTTTTTCCGGATGAGCAAGTACGCGGACCGGCTCCTCAAGTATTATGAGGAAAACCCGACCTTCATTCAGCCGGAATCCCGTAAAAATGAAATGATCAATAACTTCATTAAACCGGGCCTTGAGGATTTGGCCGTATCACGAACTACATTTAATTGGGGCGTAAAGGTGCCGGGCAATCCGAAGCATGTTGTATACGTTTGGATCGACGCGCTGTCAAACTACATTACGGCGCTTGGCTACGGAACGGAGAACAATGAAAAGTTCAATCAGTACTGGCCGGCGGATGTGCACCTTGTCGGCAAGGAAATTGTCCGCTTCCACACGATTTATTGGCCAATTATGTTAATGGCGCTTGATTTGCCTCTTCCGAAAAAAGTATTCGCCCACGGGTGGCTGCTGATGAAGGACGGGAAAATGTCCAAATCAAAAGGAAATGTTGTCGATCCGGTTACGTTAATCGACCGCTACGGCCTGGATGCGCTTCGGTATTACTTGCTTCGTGAAGTGCCGTTCGGCTCCGATGGGGTTTTTACACCGGAAGGCTTCGTTGAGCGGATTAATTACGATCTGGCCAATGATCTGGGCAATCTGCTCAACCGGACGGTCGCAATGATCAATAAATATTTCAACGGTGAAATCCCTGCCTACAGCGGATCAGAGGGCGAGTTTGAAAAGGCACTCGTTGACATAAATGAAAAAACCGTTCGTGATTACGAAGAAGCGATGGAAAACATGGAGTTCTCCGTTGCGCTCACGTCGCTCTGGCAGCTTGTGAGCCGGACGAACAAGTACATTGATGAAACACAGCCATGGGTGCTGGCGAAGGAAGAGGAAAAAGAAAAGCTCGGTACAGTGATGTATCACCTGGCTGAATCGTTGCGCCGCGCTGCGGTTTTGCTAACGCCATTTTTAACAGGCACACCGTCGAAAATCTTTGAACAGCTTCAGCTGACGGATGAAAGCCTGCAAAACTGGGATAGCCTTTCCGCATTCGGTGCGATTCCTGCGGGTGTACACGTTGTGAAAAAAGGCGAACCGATTTTCCCTCGTCTTGATATGGAAGAGGAAATTGCGTTTATTAAAGAAAAAATGCAAGGGCCGGCGCCTGCTGTGGAAGAAAAACCGGTGGAGGAGTATGCGCCTGTTGCAGAAGAAATCAGCATTGATGACTTTATGAAGATTGATCTTCGTGCCGCAACCGTCATCGAAGCGTCTCCTGTGAAAAAAGCGGATAAGCTGTTGAAGCTGCAGCTGGATCTCGGCTTTGAAAAGCGTCAGGTCGTGTCAGGCATTGCCCAGCACTACAAGCCGGAAGAGCTCGTCGGCCGCAAAGTGGTAGTCGTCGCCAACTTAAAGCCGGTCAAGCTGCGTGGAGAGCTTTCACAAGGAATGATTTTAGCCGGCTCAAAAGACGGCATTTTAACACTGGCGGAAGTGCCGGAAAATCTGCCAAATGGAGCTAGAATTAAATAATTGTTTCACGTGAAACAAAAGGTGGGATAACATGCTATTCGATACACATGTTCACTTAAATGCAGAACAATTTGAAGAAGATGTGGAAGAAGCAATTCAGCGTGCAAAGGAAGCGGGCGTAAGCCGCATGGTGGTCGTCGGCTTTGACCGGCCGACCATTACCCGTGCAATAGAATTGGTTGAACAGCATGAAGCATTATATGCGGCCGTTGGCTGGCATCCAGTCGACGCGATTGATATGAAGGACGAGGATTTAGCGTGGATTGAAGAGCTGTCGTCACATCCGAAAGTCGTCGCGCTTGGAGAAATGGGTCTCGATTATCATTGGGACAAATCGCCGAAGGACGTACAAAAGGATGTGTTCCGCCGTCAAATCCGCCTGGCTAAAAAGGTCAATCTGCCAATTGTTATTCATAACCGCGATGCGACGCAGGATATTGTGGACATATTAAAAGAAGAAGAGGCAGCTGACGTGGGCGGCATTATGCACTGCTTCAGCGGCAGTGCTGAAACGGCGCTTGAATGTGTGAAAATGAATTTCTATATTTCACTGGGCGGTCCAGTCACGTTTAAAAATGCGAAAAAGCCGAAGGAAGTCGCCCAGGCGGTGCCGCTCGATAAGCTGCTGATCGAAACAGACTGTCCGTATTTAGCGCCTCATCCTTATCGGGGCAAACGCAATGAGCCGGCGTATGTGAAGCTGGTGGCAGAAGAAATCGCAGCATTAAAAAACGTATCGTACGAGGAAGTGGCAGAGGCAACAATGCACAATGCCAATCGATTGTTTCAATTACATTAAGCAGGAGGCTCCCGGCAGCCTCCGCTTTTTTACATGCACGGGAGGGAAAATGAAAGTAAAAGAAATCATTGTTGTTGAAGGAAAAGATGATACAGTCAAAATTAAGTTGGCTGTGAATGCAGATACAATTGAAACGAGAGGTTCAGCGGTCGATGACCGTGTGATCGAGCAAATTCGGCATGCACAGCAAACGCGGGGAGTCATTATTCTGACGGACCCGGACTATCCGGGACAGCGGATTCGCAGCTTGATCGATCAGCATGTTCCTGGCTGCCGTCACGCTTTCCTGCCTAAATCGGCAGCCATTGAAAAGCATGGCCGGGGTGTCGGCGTCGAGCATGCATCTATTGAAGCGATTCGTAACGCGCTGCGCGATGCCCAGTATATGCAGGATGAAGCCGAGGAGCAGATTACAAAGGAAGACCTGGTAGCCGCCGGGCTGGTTGGCGGTCCGGTTTCGTCAGCCAGACGGGAAGCGCTCGGCCAAAAGCTGAAGATCGGCTATGTGAACGGAAAACAGCTGCATAAGCGGCTGCTCATGTTTCAAATTACAAAGCAGCAATTTGCTGAAGCATTACAAGAAGTATTGGAGGAGGAACAAGGATGAAGGATATCGCGACACCGTCCCGGACAAAAGATATATTGGCCCGGCACGGGTTTTCATTTAAAAAAAGCCTCGGCCAAAACTTTTTAATTGACCCGAATATTTTGCACCGGATTACAGAAACGGCTGGATTAACGAAAGAAACCGGTGTTATTGAGATTGGCCCGGGCATTGGCGCCCTGACGGAGCATTTAGCCCGCGCGGCCGGGAAGGTTGTAGCATTTGAGATTGATCAGCGCCTGCTGCCTATATTAGATGAAACGCTTGCGCCGTATGACAATGTCAAGGTGATTAACGAGGATGTCTTAAAAGCAGACGTCAAAACGGTTGTGGAGCAGGAATTTGCCGGCTTTGAACGGCTGATGGTCGTCGCAAACCTTCCGTATTACGTGACAACGCCGATTATTATGAAGCTGCTTGAAGACAAAATACCCGTCAACGGGTTTGTCGTCATGCTGCAGAAGGAAGTTGGGGACCGTATCTCAGCCAAGCCTTCTTCAAAGGAATACGGCTCGCTTTCTATTGCGGTTCAATATTATACAGAAGCGTCTATTGCTTTTATTGTACCGAAAACGGTCTTTATGCCGCCGCCAAATGTCGATTCGGCTATTGTCAAGCTTGATGTGCGGGAACAGCCGGCTGTGCAGGTGGAAAATGAGGACTTTTTCTTTCAAGTGACCCGAACGTCCTTTGCCCAGCGCCGGAAAACCATTTTAAACAACCTGGTCAACGGCCTCCCGGGCGGAAAAGAAAAGAAAGATCATCTTCTCGCTGCGCTGGAAGAAGCTGAAATCGACCCGTCCAGACGGGGGGAAACGCTGTCTCTCGCTGAATTTGCCCGCCTGACGCAGGCGTTGGAAGCGAACGGGATCGGAAAAGGATAAACTGCTCTGAAAAAAGAGCGGTTTTTTTTATTGAAGTGGGAAATACTAGCGTTATCGAAAAAAATCGGTATTTGGCGAGTAAAAGATATTGACATTGATTGACGACGCTGATAAAATATTTTATTTGTTTGACTAAAATAACAGTTTGTGCTACACTAAACATAGTGAGGTGGATGCAGATGCCGAAAACATTAGCTGACATAAAGAAATCGCTTGATAGTCATTTAGGTAAAAGATTGATGTTGAAAGCAAATGGTGGACGACGTAAGACGATTGAGCGTTCCGGTATTTTGACGGAGACGTATCCTGCTGTTTTTGTCGTAGAACTTGATCAGGACGAGAATTCATTCGAACGCGTTTCATATAGCTACGCGGATGTGCTCACTGAAACAGTTGAACTGACATTTGAAGATGCAGCGGCAGGCAGCGCAGTATAAATAGCTTGCTTTTTTCATAAAGCAGCACACCGGGGAGCCGGCTCAGAAGATTCAAATCGAATCTTTTGAGCCGGCTCTTTTTCTTTGTGATAAAATAAGACAATAATTTATTGTGAAAACGCGAAGTAGGTGGAATGAAATGAAATTGATGATAAAAGCGCCGGCAAAAATAAACCTGACGCTTGATGTATTGCACAAAAGGCCGGATGGCTACCATGAAGTAGAAATGATTATGACAACGGTGGATTTAGCTGACCGGCTGGAGCTCGAAAGCTTGGAGAAAAATGAAATCCGCATTATCTCCCACAACCGCTTTGTTCCGGATGACAGCCGTAATTTAGCGTACCAGGCTGCAAAGCTGTTAAAGGAACGGTATCACATTAAAAAGGGTGTTTCGATTCAAATCGACAAGATCATCCCGGTGGCGGCAGGGCTTGCAGGCGGCAGCAGTGATGCGGCGGCTGCGTTAAAAGGCTTAAACCAATTATGGGATCTCGGACTGTCTCTCGATGAGCTGGCGCAGCTTGGCGCGGAAATCGGGTCGGACGTATCCTTTTGTGTATACGGGGGCACAGCGCTTGCAACGGGACGGGGAGAAAAAATCGAACATTTGCCGTCTCCGCCCAACTGCTGGGTGGTGCTGGCCAAGCCGACCATCGGCGTTTCGACAGGTGAGGTGTATAAAAACCTGAAGCTTGACCGGATGAAACGGCCGGATACAAGAGCAATGATTGAAGCGATTAAAGAAAATAATTATGAGAAAATGTGCCGGAATATGGGGAACGTGCTGGAATCTGTCACGCTGCAGGCGCATCCGGAAGTGGCATTGATTAAAGAGCAAATGATTCGGTTCGGAGCAGACGCCGTGTTAATGAGCGGGAGCGGTCCGACTGTTTTCGGCTTAATCCGCCACGATTCAAGGATGCATCGTGTCTACAATTGCCTTCGTGGATTTTGTGATCAGGTGTACGCAGTCCGAATGCTCGGCGATGGGGATCTGGTTGATTAAAACCGTATATTAAGATATATTATAATTAAAATATTCGGTTTTACTCCCTGGGAGGTTTAAATAGAACGATGAAGTTTCGTCGAAGTGAACGTATTATCGATATGACGCATTATTTACTGGAGCATCCGCATCAGCTCGTTTCCTTAACCGTGTTTGCGGAAAGATTTGGCTCGGCCAAGTCCTCCATTAGTGAAGACCTGGCGATTATTAAAGAAACATTTGAAAAACGGGGGATTGGCACGCTGCAAACAGTGCCGGGCGCAGCCGGCGGAGTGAAATTTTATGCCCGCGTGGATAAAGAAAGCGCGAAAGCCTTTATTTCTGAATTGTGCCGGCAGATTGAAAATCCAGGCCGTCTGCTTCCGGGCGGCTACTTATACATTATGGACTTGCTCGGGAATCCGGCGACCATGAATAAAATCGGCAAGCTTCTCGCTTCCGCTTATGCAGATAAAAAAATCGATGCAGTCATGACGGTAGCAGCCAAAGGAATTCCGATCGCACATGCCATTGCCGCGCATTTAAATGTGCCGGTTGTTGTTGTGCGCCGTGACAGCAAGGTAACAGAAGGCCCGACCGTCAGCATCAACTACGTGTCCGGGTCCACAAAGCGCATTCAGGCGATGGTACTGTCAAAGCGAAGCTTAAAAGAGGGATCAAAAGTGCTGCTCGTTGATGACTTTATGAAGGGCGGCGGCACGATCAACGGAATGATCAGCCTGCTGTCTGAATTCAACGCATCCGTAGCGGGGATTGCTGTGCTGGTTGAAGCCGCGTATCCAGACTGCTTAATTGATGATTACATTTCGCTCGTTAAGCTGCAGGATGTAAATGAAAAGAATGCAGCGATCACTGTTGTAGAAGGCAATTATTTTACGAAAAACATTGAATTTTTGGAGGGGACATCAGAATGAACATCGTCAACACAAAAAAAGCACCAGCCGCTATCGGACCGTATTCACAGGGGATTATTGTAAATAATTTGTTTTACAGCTCTGGCCAAATTCCGCTCACAGCAGAAGGCGGACTGGTTGAAGGAACAATCGAGGACCAAACGCATCAAGTATTCGCGAACGTCAAAGCGGTTCTTGAAGAAGCGGGCGCTTCTCTCGAAACGGTTGTGAAAGCAACGGTTTTCTTATCTGACATGAATGAATTCGCGCCGTTTAACGACGTGTACGGCGAATACTTCTCCGACCATAAGCCAGCCCGTTCATGCGTGGAAGTCGCACGCCTGCCGAAAGACGTGAAAGTGGAAATCGAAGTCATTGCCCTTGTGAAGTAAAAAAAGATTCACTATTCCATATGCAGCCATTAAAAAATCCGCCATGCTGGTTTTTTAATGGCTGAAATTTTTTTAGTTAAAAAAGAAGGAATATTGCAACGATTATGGAATTAATAGTTTATGCTTTTTTAAAAATGGGAAAAGGGGGTGAATATGCGTGGAAATTACAGATATAAGATTACGCCGTATCCAAACAGACGGAAGAATGAGAGCGATTGCGTCCATTACCTTTGACAGGGAGTTTGTGATTCATGACATTCGCGTCATTGAAGGGAATAACGGATTGTTTGTCGCCATGCCGAGCAAACGGACACCTGAGGGAGAATTCCGCGATATTGCGCACCCGATTAATTCAGGGACCCGCGGCAAAATTCAGGATTCAGTACTCGAGGAATATGAACGTGTATGCAAGTTGGAGAATGAAGACTTGGTTGCGCTTGAAGAAGCGTAATCTTGTTTTTTTTTGCCCAGGAGCCTTAATCCCAAAGAAGGCTCTTTTTTGCGTTGTCAATAATGTGTCATTTTGCGGCGATGATTGAAATAAAGCCGCATTTAAGATATATTCAATAGTGGATAATAAGGTGAAAAGAGTAGGAGGCCTTTTATGGCGAACATTTACGCGGTCATTTTGGCTGCCGGACAGGGAACGCGCATGAAGTCGAAATTGTACAAAGTGCTGCATCCGGTCTGCGGGAAGCCAATGGTGGAACATGTTATTGATCAAATCTCAGGTTTACATACAGAACAAATCGTGACGATTGTTGGGCACGGTGCTGAAAAAGTAAAAGCCCAGCTGCAGGACCGTTCTGCTTATGCATTGCAGGAAGAGCAGCTTGGCACGGCACATGCTGTTGTCCAGGCAGAGTCGATGCTTGGTGGAAAAGAAGGCATTACACTCGTTGTCTGCGGCGATACACCGCTTATTCAAACGTCAACGATGGAAGCACTCGTGAAGCACCACGAAGAAACAGATGCAAAAGCGACGATCTTAACCGCGCATGCTGAAAAGCCGGATGGATATGGCCGGATTATTCGCGGTGAAGACGGCTCTGTCAGCCGCATTGTTGAACACAAGGATGCATCTGAGACAGAACGCGCTGTGAAAGAAATCAATACAGGCACGTACTGCTTTGATAACAAGTCATTGTTTGACGCATTGAAAAACGTATCAAACGAAAACGTACAGGGTGAGTACTATTTGCCAGATGTCATTGAAATCTTAAAAGCAGCGGGTGAAACGATCTCTGCTTACCAGACCGACAGCTTTGATGAAACGCTCGGCGTAAATGACCGCGTTGCACTTAGTGAAGCGGAGCGCTTGATGCGGGCTCGGATTAATGAGCGTCATATGCGTGCAGGCGTTACGATTGTAGATCCGCAAAATACGTATATCGGACCGGACGTCTCAATCGGTTCAGACACAATCGTCCATCCGGGCACAATGCTGTCAGGCCATACGACGATCGGAGAAGACTGCACGATCGGACCAAACAGTGAGATTCAGCATTGTGAAGTAGGCAATCAAACGGTCATTCGCCAGTCAGCGGCCTTTGACAGCCGGATTGGCTCAAACGTTAACATTGGCCCATTTGCGCACATTCGTCCTCAATCCACACTTGCGGATGAAGTGAAAATCGGCAACTTTGTTGAAGTGAAAAAAGCCGTTTTCGGAAAAGGCAGCAAAGCGTCTCACTTGAGCTATATCGGTGATGCCGAAGTGGGCAGCGATGTGAATATTGGCTGCGGAACCATCACAGTCAATTACGACGGCAAAAACAAATTTTTGACGACAATTGAAGATGGTGCGTTCATCGGCTGCAACTCAAACCTTGTCGCACCTGTCACGGTGAAGAAAGGCGCTTACGTAGCAGCAGGATCGACGATAACGGATGAAGTGCCAGAGGAATCAATGGCGATTGCCCGTGCCCGCCAGGTGAATAAAGAAAATTACGTTCAAAAAATATTTCCAAAAAATGATTAAATCAGGACAGTGGAGGTCATCATGAGCAATCAGTATTTAGATCCAAATTTAAAAATCTTTTCGTTGAATTCCAATCCGGCACTTGCGCAGGAAATCGCCCAATTTATCGGTGTTGAGCTTGGAAAATGTTCCGTGACCCGTTTTAGCGATGGAGAAGTCCAAATCAACATTGAAGAAAGCATTCGTGGCTGCGACGTGTACATCGTCCAGTCGACAAGCGGCCCGGTAAACGAACACTTGATGGAATTGCTCATTATGATTGATGCATTAAAGCGCGCCTCTGCGAAAACCATTAATGTGGTTCTTCCGTATTATGGATATGCGCGTCAGGACCGTAAAGCACGGGCACGCGAGCCGATCACAGCCAAGCTGGTCGCGAACTTGCTTGAAACAGCAGGCACGACTCGCTTAATTACACTGGATCTTCATGCACCGCAAATCCAGGGCTTCTTTGATGTTCCAATCGACCATTTAATGGGCGTGCCGATTCTGGGTGAATACTTTCAGGAAAAAGGCTTGAACAAAGACGAAATCGTGATTGTATCACCTGACCACGGCGGCGTAACGCGCGCACGTAAGCTGGCAGACCGCTTAAAGGCACCGATTGCGATCATCGACAAACGCCGCCCGCGTCCGAACGTATCAGAGGTCATGAACATCGTTGGAAATGTAGAAGGTAAAATTGCGATTCTGATCGATGATATTATCGATACAGCCGGAACCATCACCCTCGCTGCCAATGCGATTTCTGAAAACGGCGCGAAAGAAGTATACGCGTGTTGTACACACCCTGTCCTGTCAGGCCCAGCGATGGAACGTATCGAAAACTCGAAAATCAAAGAGCTTGTCGTGACGAACTCCATTGCCCTTGCGCCTGAAAAGAAAACAGACAAAGTGGTTGAATTATCGGTTGCGCCGTTAATCGGTGAAGCGATTATCCGCGTTCACGAAGACCAGTCTGTCAGTACATTATTTGATTAATAGCATGAAGAAAGCCGGTGCCCGGGAGGTGCCGGCTTTTTTTCATCTTAGCCGGAGAAGAAGCTAACGCCGGTAAAATGAAAAAAGCGCCGATATCCTCCGTGCCAACGCCGGTATTTTAGTATATCAGCGTTAGCCAGTCATTTACCGGCGCCGCGAGAAATATACCGGCGTTGACCAGCTTTTATCAGCGCTAATCAGAATATATCAGCGGCAACAAAAGCTGAATGTATGCTTCAAGGTGAAAAACACCCGCTTTTTCCGGATGCAATGTTTAAAAAAAGAACGGGCGGGGAATAAACATCCTGTACACATAAAAAATCGGACGATTTATAAATCAGGAAGGTGAAGATCAGCTATGAGTAAATTACAAGCAAAAAAACGTGAGGGCTTTACGAGAGCAGCATTAACGGAAATCCGGACAGCAGGCTCGTTCCCGGCCGTTGTATACGGAAAAGGTGTGGAATCTGCGCCGGTATCGGTTGAAGAAACAGAATTCATTAAAGTGATTCGTGAAGTAGGACGCAATGGATTGATTTCATTAAACGTAGATGGCAAAACGCACGACGTTGTGCTGCAGGAATATCAGCAGGACCCAATCAAAGGCTTTATCGTGCACGCTGACTTTTTATCAGTGGACCGTTCTTCAGAAATCACATCGCAAGTACGTGTGGATATTGAAGGCGAAGCAGTTGGTGCGAAAGAAGGCGGCGTCATTCAGCAGCCATTGTTTGAATTGACTGTAACGGCGAAGGTTTCTGAATTCCCTGAGCACGTGTCTGTAGATGTGTCAGAGCTTGCCATTGGCGATTCGATCTCAGTAGGAGATATTCGTGACAAGCATAGCTTTACAATCGAGCATGAAGACGAAGAAACGGTTGTATCTGTTCTTCCACCGCAGAAACTGGAAGAAGAAACTGAGGATGCGGAAGCAGGCGAAGGATCTGAAGGCGAAGAGTCAGATGCATCTGCTGAAGAAGAAACGAAGGAAAGCTAATGACGTTCATCGAACAGGCAGAGTGATCTGCCTGTTTTTTTTGCATGCAGTCATGTATACTGAGGATAACTGTGAAAATTGAGGTGCAAACAAGCATGAAACTAATCGTTGGCCTTGGCAATCCAGGTGCTAAATATGCAGAAACTCGCCATAACATCGGATTCGACGTCATCGATGACCTGGCGAAGCAGCTGGGTGCTGAATTAACAGAAGCAAAGCATAAAGGCCTTTACGGCATTGCCCGTAAAGGAGCGGAAAAAGTCATTTTATTAAAACCGCTCACATATATGAATTTATCCGGTGAAAGCATTGGAGAAGTGATGCGCTACTATGATATCGATACAGAGGATGTCATTGTCGTGTATGATGATCTCGATTTGCCGCAGGGCAAGATCCGGCTTCGCCAAAAAGGCAGCGCGGGAGGGCACAACGGCATCAAGTCAACCATTGCTCATCTCGGAACAGATCAGTTCAAGCGCGTACGCGTAGGCATCGGTCGTCCGGATGGCCCGGTGAAAACCGTTGATTATGTGCTCGGCAAATTTAGCAGCGACGAAAGAGTTCTGATGAATGAAGCTGTTGAAAAAAGCACAGCAGCCTGTATCCATGCCATCGACCATACATTTATCGAAACAATGAACCAGTTTAATCAGTAAAGAAAGCGAAAAAAGCTTTGGGCGTATGCCCCAAAGCGTTTTTCTGTTTTGGAAAAAGGGGGAAGCGGTGGGGATGAACCATCTACTTGATTTATTTTTAAAAAATGACGAAGCAGCGTCCGTTATGAACGGAATAGAAGCCGGCATGAAGGAACAGCTGGCGGCGGGCTTGTCGGGCTCGCTTCGGGCTGTATTTGCGTCTGCTGCGCATCGAAAGCTTCAGCAGCCGGTTATGGTCATTACATACAACATGCTTCAGGCGCAGAAGCTGTATGACGACATCGTACAGTTTGTACCGGAGGAGCAGGTGTTTTTATACGCAGCCAATGAACTCATTGCGGCGGAAATCAGCATTGCGAGCCCTGAGCTTCGCGCTCAGCGGATTGAGATGCTCAACCATCTGGCGCTGCATGGAACCGGTGTTTATATCGTTCCGGTTGCCGGGCTGAAGAAACTGCTCCCGTCCAAGGATGTATGGAAGCGACTTCAAAAAACGTTTCACGTGGGAGAAGAAGTAGAACTCGACGAATTAAAGCATGAATTGGTCAAAATGGGCTACGAGCGGGCTGACATGGTGTATGCGCCAGGTGAATTCAGCATTCGCGGCGGCATCATTGACCTATATCCGCTTACCTCTGAGCATCCGGTCCGGATTGAGCTGTTTGACACAGAGATTGATTCCATTCGTACATTCGCACCGAACACGCAGCGTTCGATTGAAAACATGACATCCATCTTAATTGGACCGGCTGCGGAAATGCCGGCGGCAGCCGAAGAGTTGGCTTCACTGGCAGGCCGTCTTCAGGATGCACTGGATGACACGATGCAGAAGATTGGCAGCCCGGAGGTAAAAAAGCAGCTCACCGCGTTTATCGGGGCAGACATTGAAAAGCTCAAACAAGGCATCCGGATTAACGAGCTCGGCAAGTATACGTCGCTTTTGTACAATGAAACCGCTCTTGTCACCTCCTATTTGCCGGATAACGGTGTGGTTCTATTTGATGAAATGAGCCGGATAAAAGAAATCAGCGAGTCGCTGGAAAAAGAAGAAGCGGAATGGTATACCTCTTTGATCGAGGAAGGAAAAGCGGTGCACGGCTTAACCCTTGCGCATTCGCTGCAGGAAGCGGTAAAAGGAACGGCGCAGTCTTCCGTATACCTGTCTTTGTTTATGCGTCAAACTGCCGGCGGCAAGCCAGAAAACATCGTCAATTTCTCGGCACGGCCGATGCAAAGCTTTCATGGACAGATGAACGTGCTTGAAAGTGAAGTGGAGCGATGGAAAAAGTCCGCAACAACCGTTTTGTTTCTTGGGGAAACGCCGGAACGGGCCGAAAAAATAAAAGCAACGCTTCATGATTACGGCATGGAAATTACGATGCTTGAGGATCAAAATGAAGTCATTGAAGGGGTCGTGCAAACCGGCCCGGGTGCTTTAACGTCCGGCTTTGAATTTCCGCTCCTAAAGCTTGCGGTCATTACGGAGCAGGAGCTGTTTAATAAAAAAGCGCCAAAAAGCAAACGGCGCCAAAAGCTGTCCAATGCCGAGCGGATTAAAAGCTATTCCGAATTAAAAACGGGCGACTACGTCGTTCACGTCAATCACGGGATCGGGAAATACCTTGGCATTGAAACGCTGCAGATCAACGGCATTCATAAAGATTATTTGAAAATCAAATACCAGGGAACCGACGAATTGTTCGTGCCGGTTGATCAAATTGAGCTTGTCCAGAAATATGTCGGCTCGGAAGGCAAAGAACCGAAAATTTACAAGCTCGGCGGCAGCGATTGGAAACGGGTGAAAAAGAAAGTTGAATCGTCTGTTCAGGATATCGCCGACGATTTAATTAAGCTGTATGCCGAGCGGGAAGCAGCCAGAGGCTATGCATTTTCGCCGGACAGTGACATGCAGCGGGAGTTTGAAGCAGCGTTTCCGTATGAAGAAACGGAAGATCAGCTAAGATCGATTCAGGAAATTAAGCGTGACATGGAACGGGAACAGCCGATGGATCGCCTGCTTTGCGGGGATGTCGGCTACGGGAAAACAGAAGTGGCCATCCGTGCGGCTTTTAAAGCAACCGCTGATGGCAAGCAAGTTGCGATTTTAGTCCCGACAACCATTCTGGCGCAGCAGCATTATGAAACACTCAAGGAGCGGCTTCAGGACTTCCCGGTGAATGTGGGACTTCTCAGCCGTTTCCGCACACGCAAGCAGCAAACCGAAACGTTAAAGGGCATTAAAGCGGGAACCGTCGATATTGTGATCGGCACACACCGGCTTCTGTCAAAAGACGTGCAGTATCAGGATCTTGGCTTATTGGTTGTGGATGAGGAGCAGCGGTTTGGCGTGACGCATAAAGAAAAAATCAAGCAGCTGAAAACGAATGTCGATGTGCTGACGTTAACAGCCACACCGATTCCACGGACCCTTCATATGTCGATGCTCGGTGTTCGCGATTTATCGGTGATTGAAACGCCGCCTGAAAACCGTTTCCCAGTTCAAACGTACGTAGTGGAGCACAATCTGGGTCTCATCCGTGAAGCGGCGGAGCGGGAAATCGCCCGCGGTGGACAGGTGTTTTATTTATACAATCGGGTGGAGGACATTGAGCGCCGGGCCGATGAAATTTCCATGCTTGTGCCGGATGCCCGTGTAGCGTATGCACATGGCCAAATGACCGAAACAGAGCTTGAAGCGGTCATTTTGGGCTTTTTAGAAGGAGAATCTGACGTCCTGGTGACCACAACGATCATTGAAACCGGAGTGGACATTCCAAACGTTAACACGCTTATTGTGCACGATGCAGACCGGATGGGCTTGTCACAGCTGTATCAAATCCGCGGCCGCGTTGGCCGGTCCAACCGCGTTGCGTATTCGTATTTTATGTACCGGAAGGACAAAGTATTGTCTGAACCGGCGGAAAAGCGTCTTCAGGCGATCAAGGAGTTTACTGAGCTTGGCTCCGGCTTTAAAATCGCGATGCGTGATTTATCTATTCGCGGTGCCGGTAATCTGCTCGGCTCCCAGCAGCACGGGTTTATTGATTCAGTCGGTTTTGATTTGTATTCACAAATGCTGAAAGAAGCGGTTGAGCAAAAGCAGGGCAGCGGAGCAGAGCAGAAAGTGCCTGTATTCGAGGTGGATGTGACGATTGACGCGTATATTCCGGATGCCTATATTACAGACAGTGCTCAAAAAATTGATATGTACAAACGGTTCCGTTCAGCAGACTCCTTTGATGAAATTGCCGAGCTGAAGGAAGAAATGACCGACCGCTTTGGCGACTATCCAGCGGAAGTAGCCGATTTGTTTAAAGTAGCCGAAATGAAAATCCATGCGGCGAAAACCAAGCTGGAATCCATTAAGCAGTCAAAGGATACCGTGACGATTTTAGTGAGCGAAGAAGGCACAAAGGAAATCGATGGCTCGAAGGTCTTTGCCATCTGCAATACGTTTGACCGTATGTGTGGACTCGGCATGGACGAAAACCGACTGAAAATTACCATTGATGTGAAAAAAGCGCCAGAGCAAGGCTGGTTCAGCGCAGCCTTTGATTTAATTAAAGACCTGGAAACCGCAAAAAAATAATGGCGGCCCGTGCATAGAATGCCTCTCTATGAAAGATACTAACGCCAAGAAATGGCTTCGATATTTTGATGGTGAAAGAGAGGCAGTCTACGATGAAAGCGACAGGTATTGTAAGACGCATTGATGATCTGGGCCGTGTGGTCATTCCAAAAGAAATTCGCCGTACCCTTCGAATCCGAGAAGGCGATCCACTGGAGATTTTTGTGGACCGGGATGGCGAAGTGATTTTAAAGAAATATTCTCCATTTACAGAGCTGGGCGACTTTTCACAGGAATATGCCGAGGCGCTAAACAGCAGCTTGAACTATTCCGTTTTAATTTGTGACAGAGACACCGTCATATCCGCTGCCGGTGTGAAAAAAAAGGACTTTCTGGAACGGAAAATCGGCTCGATTGTAGAGTCTGTGATTCAGGAACGGCGTTCAGCAGAAAGCAACGAAAAGCACAGCGTCGAATTAACAGACGGCCGGACAATTGAAGTGGAATCGTACTTTATTACACCGATTATTGCGGCGGGCGACGCCATTGGAGCGGTTGCGCTGTTTTCAGAGGACCGGTCTGCAGGAGAAGCCGAGCAAAAATCTGCGTTTGTGGCCGCCGCTTTTTTCGGCAAGCAAATGGAGCGATAAGCAAGGAAAGAAGCGTCTTACAGTCGGCTATGCCGGCTTCGAGACGCTTCTTTTTCTTTTCAAAAAGGAAAAAAATGAGTAGAGTAGTCAAAGAGGTGGTTTCGTGGAAGCAGAAAAGTCCTTGTTAAAAGGCGCGGTCTTGCTTACTGTGGCAGCGTTATTTGTGAAAGTATTAAGTGCGGTCTATCGTGTACCGTTTCAAAATATTGTCGGGGATACCGGCTTTTATATTTACCAGCAGGTGTATCCGTTTTACGGCATTGCGGCAGGACTGGCGGTTTCAGGCTTTCCTGTTGTTCTGTCCCGCATCGCGGCGGAACCGGACGAGAGGCGAAGACAGGTCGCTTTTCACACCGCTTTTCTAACGATTGGCCTGATGGGCATTGCAGCGTGTTTGACTGTTTTCTTTAGTGCGGGCTGGATGGCGGCAGCAATGGGGGACCGGGCCCTCACTCCGCTTATTCAATGGAGTGCGTTTTTTTTCTTGTTTATTCCGTACATTGCGGTGAAGAGAGGGCTGTTCCAAGGGAGCGGCAATATGATCCCGACGGCTTCTTCTCAAATGGTGGAGCAGACTGTGCGGGTCGCGGCGATCCTTTTGTTTTCCTTCTTTATCGTTTTCTCAGACCGGTCTTTGTACGAGGCAGGGCTCGGTGCGGTTGTCGGATCCTTGCTCGGGATGGCGGCATCTTCCATTGTTTTGTTTACACACAGCCGGGGAAAAAAACCGGCGATTTTGTTCCTATTTGACCGCCGCATGGCAAAGATGATCGTTACACGCGGTACGGCTGTTTGTTTGTCGGCATTGACGCTCATTTTTTTGCAGCTGGCTGATTCCTTCCAGGTATACAGTGGTCTCGTCGCTTCTGGAATGGAGGAAGAGATGGCGAAAGGGTGGAAAGGAATTTATGACAGAGGCCAGCCGCTGCTGCAGCTCGGCGTTGTGGCGGCTGTCTCGATTTCACTGACGATTGTGCCTTTGATCTCAAAAGCATGGAAGGAACAAAATCGTCAAGGAGAGGCCGTGTTCAGCCGGCTGGCGCTGAGAGTAAGCTTTGCGCTAGGGCTGGCCGCGTCAGCAGGGCTTGCGGCTGTGATGGTGCCGCTGAATACAATGCTGTTTAAAACAGCAGATGGCTCAGGGTTTTTAGCTGTATTCGGCTTGTCGATCTTTTTTTATTCCATCATGGCGACGATGAACGCCGTGTTTCAAGGAAGAGGAAACGATTGGGTGCCAGCCACTGCAACCGTGCTCACCGTTTTTGTTAAATGGGGAGCAAATGCCGTTCTGATTCCGTCCTACGGCTTGTATGGTGCGGCTGCAGCGACGTCAGGATCGATTCTCACTGGTGTTGTGTTCCTGCTCATCATGTGGAAAAAAAACCGCTCCTCGCTTTTAACGGGTGTGTTTGTCGCCAAAACAACAGCAGCAGCGGCTGTAATGGCGCTTGTTGTATTTTTGTTTATTCAGATCGTTCTGCCGGCTGATTCCGGCAGGCTGGCGAGTGGACTGGCTGCCGTAAGCGGGGCACTGCTTGGCGCCTGTTTGTTTTTCATTTTCATGATAAAATGGAGAATATGGAATGACGACGATTTACGTGTTTTGCCGTTTGGCGATACGCTTGCCAGACGCGCAAGGATGTGGACGAAAAGGAAGTGAACACGATGACGAATCAAATTACCATCGTCGGGCTCGGGGCCGGCGACTTGGATCAAATGCCTTTAGGTGTGTACCGCTTGCTGACAGGGGCCAAAACCGTCTGGCTTCGAACGGTGGATCATCCTGCAGTGGAGGAGTTGCAGCAGGATGTAGTGTGCCAGAGCTTCGATTATGTGTACGAAAAACACGATGATTTTACCAGTGTATATGAGGAAATCACAGCCGAGCTTTTGGAAAAAGCCATCCATGAACCGGTTTTGTATGCTGTTCCAGGCCATCCGATGGCTGCTGAAAAAACCGTTCAGCTGCTGCTGGAGGAGAAAAACAAAGGAAATGCGGACGTTGTTATTGCCGGTGGACACAGCTTTTTAGATGCGCTGTTTACGAGTGTGGAAGTGGACCCGGCGGACGGATTTCAGCTGCTTGACGGCACGGCGCTGCAGCGGGAGGACCTCCATATTTTCAGTCACATCATCATTGCGCAGGTGTACGATGCATTTGTGGCATCCGATGTAAAGCTGACATTGATGGAGAAGTACCCGGACGACCACCCGGTCACGATTGTCACCGCAGCCGGCAGCAAGCAGCAGGTGATTCGGACCGTGCCGCTTTGGGAGCTGGATCGCGGTATGGAGCTGAACAACATAACGAGCGTTTATGTGCCGCCCGTTCAGCACGAACAGGATACATACCGGGAGTTTTCTGTGCTGCGGGGTGTGATTGCCCGGCTGCGCGACCCGGAAAGCGGCTGTCCGTGGGATGTAAAACAAACCCATTCTTCGCTGAAGAGATACTTGCTGGAGGAAGCCTATGAGCTTTTTGAAGCCATTGACAATGAAGATGACGACGAAATGGCGGCGGAGCTTGGCGATGTGCTGCTCCAGGTGCTCCTTCATGCTCAAATTGGCGAAGACGAGGGCATGTTTACGATCGAGGACGTGATTCAGTCCACAACGTCTAAAATGATCCGCCGGCATCCGCACGTATTCGGTGACGCAAAAGCCGAAACAGCGGAGGATGTGAAGGCGAACTGGCAGGAAATCAAACGAGCTGAAAAAGGACGGGCGCCCGAGCGGGTATTAGATGGCATTCCAAAAGGCCAGCCGGCAGTCATGGAAGCGTACGACCTGCAGAAAAAAGCCGCTAATGTGGGCTTTGACTGGCCGGATGCAGAAGGCGCCATGGAAAAAGTAAAAGAAGAGTGGGCCGAGTTTTTAGCGGAAACGGAATCAGGCGACGCCGACCATCTTCGCGACGAGTTCGGTGATGTGCTGTTTACGCTGATCAACGTCGCACGCTTTTATGATATCCATCCGGAAGAAGCGCTTGAAGCGGTCAACCGAAAGTTCCGCCGCCGCTTTGGTTTTGTGGAGGAACAGGTGCAAAAAAGCGGAAAGCCGTTTTCCGCGTTTACATTAAATGAACTTGACGCATTTTGGCATGCAGCGAAAAAGGAGGAAAACCAATTATGAGACTCGATAAATTTTTAAAAGTGTCACGTATTATCAAGCGCCGCACGCTGGCAAAGGAAGTCGCAGATCAGGGCCGGATCTTGATCAACGGAAACGAAGGAAAAGCAAGCTCCAGTGTAAAAGTGGGCGATGAACTGACCATTCGGCTCGGACGCCGCGTCATGACTGTGCAAATCGACAAGCTGCTTGATACAACCAAAAAAGACGAAGCCGCCGGCATGTATACCATCCTCAAAGAAGAACAGCTCGGCGAATAACCGAAGGAGCCGTTTCCAAGGGTTCTTTTCATATTTTGCCTGCTTGCAGCATAAAATGGGCTGTAAAGGGGATGGATGCGATGGAGATGAAGCAGGACCATACCGTAAAGATGGACGGGCGTAAAAGCGTTGAATTAACAGGTGTTCTGCAGGTGGAGCGTTTTGACAGCACAGAATTCTTAATTGAAACCGTCATGGGGAAATTAAAAGTGCGTGGAACAGGGCTGAAGATGAAGCATTTTGACACGGTGAATAAAAAAGCCGCCATTGACGGCCGGATTTCGGCTTTTATGTACGTGGACAGCGGAAGTGGAAAATCCTTTTTTAAACGGTCAACATGAGCCTCGGCACGCAATTCGACACCGCTATCGTGATGATGGGAATGGGCCTTTGCTTTGGGGTGCTGCTGGACATTTATTTGCGTATTCGCCCTGAGCGCTCAGGAATGGTGTATGTCACAGACATTCTCTTTTGGATGAATTATGCCATTTTGCTTTTCAGCGCGCTTTATCGGGTGAACGATGGGGTCGTCCGCCTGTCCTTTTTTCTTTTCTGGCTTGCCGGCTGCCTGATCTACGTAACAGGACTTCGCGTTTTTATTCTTCCCATCATAGACGGTTTCTTTTTTTGTCTCCGTCTTATTTACCGGATAGTGTATACGATTATTCGCCTTTTTTTCGTCCTGCCGCTCCTTTTCCTGGCCAATTGCATGGTTTCTCTTGCCAGAATGAGTAAGTTTCTATTATTATGGGTGGGAAAGGTATTGTTCGTACGGCCGTGGAAGGCGATCGGCCGCAAAAGAAAATAACAGCTGGAGGACATGTCGATGCGCGGATTGAATAAAGAAAAAGTCGCTTCATTAAAAAATACATTTAGCCTGACAGAAGAAAAAAAATCGATGTTTAAGATGCAGCATAAACAAAAGCTAATGAGACGATTAGCTGCGTTTGCCGTCGTAGCGCTTGTCGTTCTAGGAACACTGCTGTCCGGGATTTTAACGCAGGTAAGCACGCTGAGCGGCCAGGAGCAGGAGCTGGCAGAGTCGAAGCAGCTGCTCCAAGAGCTTGAAGAGCAGCAAAAGCAGTCCGAAGAAGAGCTGGTTCGGCTGCAGGATGATGAATACATTGCAGAACTGGCCCGGAGAGAGTATTTTTACTCGGAAAATGGAGAAATTATCTTTAATATTCCGACAGAAACTGAAAATACACAGAATACAGAACAGTAAAGAAAGCAGTGTCATGTTGACACGCTTTTTTTACGTACTATAATAATAAGTAAAGCTCGAACAATTTTAAGGAGGAACAATTTTTTTATGTCAATCGAAGTGGGCAGCAAGTTACAGGGTAAAGTAACCGGCATTACAAAGTTTGGCGCATTCGTCCAACTGCCGGAAGGTTCGACGGGTCTTGTTCATATTAGTGAAGTGGCGGATAATTACGTCAAGGATATTAATGATCACCTGACAGTCGGCGATGAAGTGGAAGTAAAGGTTTTGAACGTAGAGAAAGACGGCAAAATTGGCTTATCGATTCGTAAAGCAAAAGATAACCCGCCGCCGCAGACACAGTATCGTCCTCGTCCACAACGCCAGGGTGATTTCCGCCAAAAAGGACCACGCGGTGGCGGTCAGCCTCCCGTTGAGAACTTTGAATCGAAAGTGGCCCGTTTCTTGAAAGACAGTGAAGAACGCATTTCTACATTGAAGCGTCAAACAGACTCACGCCGAGGCGGAAGAGGCGGAAGACGCGGATAACGCTGCTCCCTGTCGATTCTATATAGAACGAAATCGCATACCTGTTACAAGTCCTGAATACGATAATTCAGGGCTTTTTTTCTTTGTCAAAGAGAAAGGGGGGCTTTTTTGCGTATTCAGGAAATAAAGGTGGCCCACTCCTCTATTCCGTTAATCAAGCCGTTCATTACCTCGTTAAGAAGCGCCACATCCGTTGACTGCGTCCGGATTTGTGTTGTGCTTGAAGACGGAACAAAGGGATGGGGAGCGGCTTCTCCGGCAGCGATGATCACAGGTGAAGGGCTGCAGGGGATCAAGTCGACCATTCAAGCCATAATTGCACCGCTTCTAATCAACAGGGAGATTGAGCAAATCGCGGCGTTATCGCAAGTGATTGGAGGGTCCTGCGTCGGCAATGGAAGTGCCAAAGCCGGTATGGAAATTGCGCTGTTTGACGCGTATGCGAAAAGCTTGAAAATCCCGCTTTATCAGCTTCTGGGCGGTCAAACGAATAGCCTTCAAAACGATTTGACTATCAGCTTAAACAATAAAGACCAAATGGTGCTGGAGGCAAAAGAAGGCATAAAACAGGGATTTACAGCGCTGAAAATAAAAGCAGGGCTGGATTGGAAAAAAGACTATGGCAATCTCATCGCTATACGCGAAGCAGTGGGTCCTTCTATTGAATTACGAGTGGACGCCAATCAAGGCTGGACGAGGAAAGAAGCCGTTCGAATCATTCATGCCTGGGAGGCTGCGGCAGCAAACGTTGACATTGTAGAGCAGCCGGTGCGGGCAGAGGATTTTGCCGCATTAAAATTTGTGACAGACAATGTGAATACGCCGATTATGGCGGATGAAAGTGTTTTTTCACCAGAGCAGGCGATGCGGCTTATTCAGATGCAGGCCGTGGATTGGCTGAATCTCAAGCTGATGAAAGCCGGCGGTATCTTCAGGGTGATGCAAATTGCGGATATCGCACAAGCCGGCGGCATTCCCTGTATGCTCGGCAGCATGATGGAAAGTGTCACAAGTGTAACGGCAGCGGCTCATATTGCTGCTGCTCACCCAAACATTCAAAAGATTGACCTGGATGCCCCGCTCTGGCAGAAAAACAGATCGGAAAGAGGACCGTTTCAAGGCCCGGCGATTCAGTTAACAAGAGCTCCGGGATTGGGGCTGCCTGATGCGGAAATATAAAAAGAACCGGCGAGCAATTGCTCGCCGGTTCTTTTATGAGATGACCCCTACGGGATTCGAACCCGTGTTACCGCCGTGAAAGGGCGGTGTCTTAACCGCTTGACCAAGGGGCCGGAATGAAAATGGCCTTCAGGTCGATTCACCGGTTTATCCCGTGATGGCATAAACCGAAAGGTGAATGGACATGCATGCTTTTTTATAGCGGCGGAGGGGATCGAACCCCCGACCTCACGGGTATGAACCGTACGCTCTAGCCAGCTGAGCTACACCGCCAAGTAGTGAATGCTGTAACAGCACAAAATCTATAATAACGGCGGGGCGAAAAAAAGTCAACACTATTTTTCATAAATAGTTATTCTAAATTTGTCGAACGATTTTTGGAACGGAATTCCTTCTTTTGACAAAGTTTGAAGGGGGCTTCTCTTATACTTCTCGATAACGATAAAAAAGGAGTGGTTTTGTGCAAAGAGCGGAGCTGGGAATGTCGGGAGAAGCGGTATTGGGCCAGGTCTTTGAAAAAGGAATGGCGGGGAAAATGGCCTTTATTCTGCTGGATCGCGGATGGATTTTGGTGCCGGCCGGCTTTTTGTTTGGACGGGCGCTGCTGCTGTCGCAGCTGTCGCCATTTGCGCTTTCCTTTTTTGCAGCGGTGCTGATGATGAAAAAAGAAGTGGGCCCACGGGTATTTCTTGCGGTGTTAGCAGGCGCGCTAACCGTTTCAACAGTGCAGGCAGCAGTTGTGTTTTCGCTGCTGTTTGGCTTTCTTCTGATGCACAGGCTTTTTCGGACACTTCATAAAGGCGAAACAGCACCGGTTCCATTCTTCGTTTTTTTTACGACCATTGTGGTGAAAAGCGTCTTTTCGTATATCGTCAATGGCTCCGCGTTCGTTCCGGCCTATGACCTGGTTCTGGCTGCAATTGAAGCCTCTCTTGCCTTTGTGCTGACGCTTATCTTTATGCAGTGCATGCCTTTTTTATCCCTGTCAGGCCGAATTCGGACATTAAAAACAGAGGAATGGATCAGCCTGCTCATTGTCTTTGCATCGGCGGCAACCGGCATGGCCGGCTGGATGATTGGCTCTCTCGAAGTCGATCATATTGCGGCACGCTATCTGGTGACAGCGATTTCTTTCCTGTCAGGTGCGGCATTTGGTTCGGCCGCCGGTGTGGTGAGCGGGCTTATTTTAAGCTTAGCCGGTGTGAATGACTTTCATGAAATGAGTATTCTGGCGTTTGCGGGACTGCTCGGGGGCTTATTTAAAGAGTGGAAGCGAAGCGGTGCGATTGCGGGACTGATGACCGCTACCGTCTTGGCCGGTTTTTACGGAGAAGGCAATGTGACAGATATGGCCGCTTTGTATGAATCAGCTGCGGCCGCTGTTTTATTATGCTTAACCCCTAAATTGTGGACAGACCATTTGTCTAAGTTAATTCCAGGCACAGCCGAGCATTCCATTGAACAGCAGCGTTATTTGCGAAAGGTGAGGGATGTGACCGCGAATCGAATGGAGCAATTCTCTGATTTGTTTGATGCACTGTCAGGCAGCTTTGCACAATCTGTCCAGCAGGAAACGGCAGAGCGGGAGGTGGATTTATTTTTAAGCGGCATCACGGAAAAAACGTGCCAGACATGTTTTAAAAAAGAACAGTGCTGGGCGTATCAATTTAATGAAACGTACGAGCTCATGAAAAATATACTGGAGGATGCAGACAGCGGGCAGGAGGTTCTTTCGCCGCACCTGGCCAAGGAGCTGGAACAGTACTGCTTCCGTCCGGCACGCGTTGAAGCAGAGATTCGCTCGCAGCTGACGTATTACCGGGCAAACAAAAAGCTAAAGCAGCAGATGAAGGAAAGCCGGAAAATTGTGGCAGAGCAGCTTGAAGGCATGTCCAAGGTGATGAGGGATTTTGCTGAAGAAATGAAGCGGGAGGAAGAAACGCACATCACACAGGAAGAAAAAATTACAACGGCCATTGAATCGTTTGGGATGGAAATAACGGATATTCGCGTATTTAGTGTTCAAAAAGGAGGAGTGGACATTGAAATGACTGTACCGTATTCGAAAGGACATGGAGAAAGTGAAAAGATCATTGCGCCTATTTTATCGGACCTGTTAAATGAATACATTATTGTGGTGGACGAGCAGCAGGACGGCTCAGGGGTTCGCAGCATCTTCCGGTCCGCCACAGCCTTTAGAGTCGTGACAGGCCTCGCGCACACCGCAAAAGGCGGAGGGCTCATATCGGGGGATTCCTTTTCAGCGATTGAAATTGGGACAGGCAAGTTTGCCATTGCGATCAGCGACGGAATGGGCAACGGGGGCCGTGCACATGATGAAAGCAGTGCGACGATCCGGCTGTTAAAGCAAATTTTACAATCCGGCATTGAAGAAACGGTCGCCGTTAAATCGATCAACTCGATTTTGTCTTTGCGCACAAATGATGAAGTCTTTTCGACGCTGGATTTGGCGATTATTGATTTGCAGGATGCGCGCACCGTGTTTTTAAAGGTCGGTTCTGCCCCAAGCTTTATTAAACGGGGCGATCAAGTCTTAAAGGTCGAGGCAGGAAATGTGCCAATCGGCATCCTGCAGCAGTTCGAAGTGGAAACGGTCCACGAGCAGTTAAAATCAGGTGATCTGCTTATAACGATGAGCGACGGTGTGTTTGAAGGACCGGAGTTTATCGAAAACGCCGACGTTTGGATGAAGCGAAAGATTAAATCGATTGATACCACCGATCCACAGGCTTTTGCGGATTTGCTGATGGATGAAGTGATTCGAACGCAGTCAAACGAAATAAAAGACGATATGACTCTTTGTGTGGCGCGCATTGAACATAACGTACCGGAGTGGGCGGCGATTCCGATTTATGATATTGAGCCTGCCGAGAAAAAGAAAAAAAAGCCAGACCGCCGCCGTGCTGTATAAAATGATCGGTTTCCGTCGACTATGAAGAAAACGAATGAAAGGCGGAACGATGATGAACAGAGGAACGATGAAACAATTGCTGCTGCTCACAGACGGTTGTTCAAATACAGGGGAAAGCCCGGTTGATATGGCTCATTTCGCCCGGCGCCACGGCATTACCGTCAATGTCATTGGCATTATTGAGGAAAACGGCAGCGAGTCGGGGCTCGATGAAGTAGAGGCCATTGCCAGAGCCGGAGGAGGGGAAAGCCGGATTGTACAGGCAGCTTCCTTATCGGAAACCGTCGTAAACGTAACCAGGCAGGCGATGACTGGAACGATTTACAGCATCATTAATGAAGAGCTGAGAGGCATTTTAAACAAAGAGTCCAGCATCGAGTCGCTTCCGCCGAAAACGAGAAGTGAAATTGCCCAAAAAGTAGAGGATATTAGTGAAGAATCAGCGCTTGAGCTGCTCGTTCTGACCGATATGAGCGCCAGCATGAAGCAGAAGCTGCCGGCCGTTAAAGAAGCACTGTACGATTTATCCGTTACGATGCAGTCCCGAATCGGCCCGTCTTCCTTTTCGCTGTGGATATTCCCCGGGAAATACAGCGCGGCAGAAGAGCGGATCGGCTGGACGAACCAAGCGGGCAAGCTGGCAGAATCGTTTCCTCATCTCGTATCAGGCGGCATTACACCGACCGGTCCTGCGATGCGGCAGGCGCTATCGTCCTTTTTAGAAATGGATGTATATGATGAGAAATCAATATGAAGTGAAAAGCGGCGACTTGATTAAAGGAAAGTGGACCGGGCATATATGGAGGGTGGAGCGCGAAATTGGCCGGGGCGCAAACGGCATTGTATACCTCGTGACCGGAGTGGTCGGGCAGGCGGCACTGAAGTTTGCAGATTCCTCTTCAGTCGCAGCTGAAACCAATTCACTCACAGCGCTTGAGCGGGTCAGGGGATCATCTCCAGGCCCTTTTTTTATTGAAGCAGACGATGCAGAACAAGGAGGCGCTGTGCATCCGTTTTACATTATGGAGTACATTGAAGGGCCGATGCTTCATACGTTTATGAAACAAAAAAAACAAGAATGGGCGATTATTCTGCTGATCTGGCTGCTGCACTTTTTAGAAGCGCTTCATCACGCAGGCTGTGTGATGGGTGATTTAAAGCCGGAAAATTTCATCGTAACAGGCGATAAAAATAAAATTCGCGCTGTGGATGTAGGCGGAATCACCAAATTTGGCCGGTCTGTCAAGGAATACACAGCCCTCTATGACCGGGCCGCCTGGCAGGCCGGAACAAGAAAAGCGGAGCCTTCTTATGATTTATTCGGAGCGGCGGTTTTGATCGCGGCTCTTGTCCACAGGCAGCCCGTTCACCAGGCACTCGGCGACCGGGAAGCACTGGTCCGCATCATTCAGTCATCGGCCGTCCTCCAAAAAATCGCACCGGTTTTGACGAAGGCTCTTTATAATGAGTATGATCAAGCCGTGACAATGAGGAAGGAGCTGCTTTATTGTTTTGCTCAAAGTAGCTCATCTCCACAAAAAACGAAACGCAAAGTGGTTTTGCAAGCCAGGTGGATGGTATATGCGGGTGCTTTTGCCGCCATCCTCGCCTTCTTTTTGTTAAACTGAAAGAAAAGCGGAAAGGCGGCTTGAGCAGGTGCGATTTTTTGAAGAAAAAGTGAAATCGTTTATCGAACAGCATAAGTTGATTCAACCGGGGGACCACCTGGCGGCAGCAGTGTCCGGCGGCATCGATTCAATGGTGCTTCTCGCTTTTTTGCATGACCAGCAGGAAAGGCTCGGCATTTCTGTTAGCGCTATTCATGTGGACCATATGCTGAGGGGGGAAGAGTCATACGCTGACCTTCTATTTGTACAGGCCTATTGCCGGGAAAAGGGCATTCCGTTTTGGGGAAGGCAGGCTGATGCAGCAGCAGAAGCAGCAAGGAGCCGGACGGGTATTCAGCAGGCGGCCCGTCATGTGCGGTATGATCTGTTCCAAAAAGGCATGCAGGAGCTCGGGGCAAACAAGCTGGCGACAGCACATCATGCAGATGATCAGACGGAAACGGTGCTCATGCAGCTGGCGCGGGGCAGTCATTCGTACTCGGGCATTCCCGTTATCCGTCCGTTTGCTGAAGGACAGATGATTCGTCCGTTTTTATCTGTGATGAAGGAGGACATTGAGGGCTATGCAGCCGAACAGGCCATTTTGTACCGTCAAGATCCAAGCAATGACAAAGAGACGTATACAAGAAATCGATTCCGGAAGCAGGCGCTTCCTTTTCTGAAAATGGAAAATCGAAAAGCGCCCTTGCATGTGCAGCGGTTTGCGCAGGAGCGGCAGGAGGACGAGGTGTTTTTGCGGTCGCTGGCAGAGGAAATGGTACAGAATATGTCGATCTGGAAACAAGAAAGCGTCTCCCTTCAAATCAAGCCGTTTCTGCAGGTGCCTTTGCCTTTACAAAGAAGGGCGATTCATCTAATATTAAACTATCTTTATCATGGAAAAACAGCGTTTTCTTTTCTACATATTCAAGACATTTTACACCTGCTTCAATCAACTGCCCCATCCGGAACTTTAACTCTTCCAGCCCATCTCACTGTGAGTAAAATTGCCGACCATTGTCTTTTTGCTTACGAGATTGATCAGGAGCCGGACGATCAGCCCGCTCTTTTGCGTGAAGGGGAGTGCGTACACCGGAAAGGAATCGGGAGCTTTACCCTGGCAGCAGCCGATGATTGTTCTGATGAAGCATCATGTTTTCGTTTGAAGGAGGGGGCGGCTCTGCCGATTTGGATTCGGACGAGGCAGCAGGGAGACCGAATGCAGCTGAGAGGCATGAATGGGTCGAAAAAGCTTTCCAGGCTTTTGATCGACGAAAAAATTCCTCTTGCTTATCGGGAGCATATTCCGGTTGTAACGGACGCGTCCGACACGATTCTCTGGTTACCGGGAATCCGTAAATCGGTTCATGAAGGCGATGGGCCGCTGCTGTTGATTTATGAAAAGGAATGAACCAACTTTGGGAGGAAAATCTATTGCTACGTAACGATATCGAAGAAATATTGATTTCGGAAGAAGAAATACAAGAGAAAATAAAGGAGCTCGGTGCTTCATTAACGGAAGAGTATGGGGACAGCTTCCCGCTGTTCGTTTGTGTCTTAAAGGGTGCAATGCCGTTTATGTCCGATTTAATCAAGCGTGTCGACACCCATCTTGAAATCGACTTTATGGATGTATCAAGCTATGGTGCATCGACGGTTTCATCAGGAGAAGTGAAGATTGTAAAAGACTTGAACACCTCCGTTGAAGGACGGGATGTGCTGATTATCGAGGATATTATCGACAGCGGCCTGACATTAAGCTACCTGGCTGAGCTTTTCCATTACCGGAAAGCGAAGTCCGTGAAAATTGTCACGCTTCTTGACAAGCCGACCGGACGCAAGGCAAAAATCAAAGCAGACATGATCGGCTTTACCGTGCCGGATGCGTTTGTTGTCGGGTATGGCCTTGATTACGCGGAACGCTACCGCAACCTGCCGTATATCGGTGTTTTAAAGCCGGAGATTTACACGACGGCTGAAGAGGAATAATCAGTCGGAATGAATAGGCTAAAAGAAGGTTCAAATAGTTGTAACGCCAACTTTTTGTATGATAACATTGCATATAGTCAGTTTTTCTCGGGAGGAGGTAAGGGATGAACAGAATTTTTCGGTATACGATATTTTATTTACTCGTTTTCCTTGTAATTATTGGAGTTGTCAGTTACTTCAACAACAATAATGCACCAACGAATGACGTCACGTATAATGAATTCCTAACATACCTGGAGCAGGATGACGTTGAAGAATTCACGATTCAGCCAGAGCGCGGCGTGTATGAAATACGCGGACAGTTAAAAGGGGCAGAAGAGGGTGAGGTGTTCGTTGCTTACATCACAGGCAATGACACAATGCTGAACCAGATTAACGAAGCGTCTCAAGGCACAACAGCGGAAGTTCTTCCGGCAAAAGAAACGAGTGGGTGGGTTCAGTTTTTCACAACCATCATCCCATTCCTGATCATCTTTATTTTCTTCTTCTTCTTACTGAACCAAGCACAGGGCGGCGGTGGCGGCCGTGTGATGAACTTTGGTAAAAGTAAAGCACGCCTTTACAATGATGAAAAGAAAAAAGTCCGGTTTAACGATGTAGCCGGTGCGGATGAAGAAAAGCAGGAGCTTGTGGAGGTTGTGGAGTTCTTAAAAGACCCTCGCAAATTCTCTGAGCTCGGTGCCCGTATTCCAAAAGGGGTGCTGCTTGTTGGACCTCCTGGTACAGGTAAAACATTGCTTGCCAAAGCGGTGGCAGGAGAAGCAGGCGTGCCGTTCTTCTCTATCAGTGGTTCGGATTTCGTCGAAATGTTTGTCGGCGTCGGGGCATCCCGTGTTCGCGACTTGTTCGAAAACGCGAAAAAGAATGCACCTTGCATCATTTTCATCGATGAAATTGACGCAGTCGGACGTCAGCGTGGTGCCGGTCTTGGCGGCGGTCACGATGAGCGTGAGCAAACATTGAACCAGCTGCTTGTTGAAATGGATGGCTTTAGCGCCAATGAAGGCATCATTATGATTGCGGCAACGAACCGTGCCGACATTCTCGATCCGGCTCTTCTTCGTCCAGGCCGTTTTGACCGTCAAATTACGGTTGACCGTCCGGATGTAACAGGCCGTGAAGCGGTTCTTCGCGTTCATGCGAGAAACAAGCCTCTTCATGAATCGGTTGACTTAAAAGCTATCGCACAGCGCACACCTGGCTTTTCCGGTGCAGATCTTGAAAACTTATTGAACGAAGCAGCACTGGTTGCAGCTCGTTCGGATAAAAAGAAAATTGACATGATTGACGTTGATGAAGCAACGGACCGTGTTATTGCAGGTCCTGCGAAAAAGAGCCGCGTCATTTCCAAAAAAGAACGCAAAATTGTTGCCTTCCACGAAGCCGGTCATACCGTTATCGGACTTGTGCTTGATGACGCCGATATCGTTCATAAAGTAACCATCGTTCCACGCGGACAAGCAGGCGGCTATGCTGTTATGCTTCCGAAAGAGGATCGTTACTTTATGACGAAGCCGGAGCTTTTGGATAAGATTACGGGACTCCTTGGAGGCCGAGTGGCAGAGGATATTATCTTCGGTGAAGTGTCAACAGGCGCTCACAATGATTTCCAGCGTGCGACAGGCATTGCCCGCCGCATGGTAACGGAATTCGGAATGAGCGACAAGCTTGGACCGCTTCAGTTCGGTCAAGCGCAGGGACAAGTATTCTTAGGCCGCGATTTCAATAGCGAGCAAAACTATTCAGACCGGATTGCGTACGAAATTGATACGGAAATCCAAACGATTATTAAAGAATGCTATGAACGTGCGAAGCAAATTTTAACAGAGAACCGCGATAAGCTTGAGCTTATTGCGAATACACTCCTTGATATCGAAACGCTTGATGCAGCCCAAATCCGTCACCTGGCGGACCACGGCACATTGCCGGAGCGTGATTACTCAGATAATGAGCCATCAAAAGACAACGGCGATCAAGCGGGAGAAACCGCTGAAACGGAAGGAACACCTGCAACGGAGACGACGAATCTTCCGGCTGATGCAGCGGGTGAACCTGAAGTGCGAGACGATCTCCAAAACCCACCGAACAGCGGCGGGCCAAAAGCATAAACGAAGCAGGCGTCCGAAAAGAATTCTTTTCGGGCGTCTTTTCTCTTCTTTTTAAAACGGGTATGGTATGATGGGAATCGAAAATTGAACGGACAGGTGTGGTGAAGGTGATTTTTGTACTGGATGTAGGGAATACCAATACTGTGCTCGGTGTATACGAAGGGGAAACGCTCAAGCATCACTGGCGCATTGAAACAAATCGGAATAAAACCGAGGATGAATACGGCATGATGATCAAAAGCTTGTTTCAGCATGACGGCCTGCAGTTTGAGCAAATCGAAGGAGTTATTATTTCGTCAGTCGTCCCGCCGATTATGGCGGCACTGGAGCGCATGTGTGAAAAGTACTTTCACGTGAAGCCGCTTGTTGTTGGACCCGGTGTCAAAACCGGATTAAACATTAAATATGAAAATCCGCGTGAGGTTGGGGCGGACCGTATTGTCAATGCGGTTGCCGGTATTCATGAATATGGAACACCGCTCATTATCGTTGATTTTGGGACAGCGACGACGTATTGCTATATTGATGAAAATGCCCACTACATGGGGGGGCTGATCGCGCCGGGTATTGGCATTTCAACCGAAGCTCTCTATACAAGAGCCTCCAAGCTGCCCCGGATTGAAATCACCCGTCCTGAATCAGTTGTTGGTAAAAACACCGTTTCCGCCATGCAGGCCGGTATTTTATATGGATACGTCGGGCAGGTCGAGGGAATTGTCAGCCGCATTAAAAAAGAATGGAATGCCAATCCTACTGTTATTGCGACAGGCGGGCTGGCGGGGCTGATTGCAAAAGAATGCAGCATGATTGATGTCGTAGACCCGGATTTAACATTAAAAGGGCTTTTATTAATTTATAAACGAAACGGATGAAAGGAAGAGGAATGTGAGCGATTATTTAGTGAAAGCATTAGCGTTTAACGGTCAAGTGCGCGCGTATGCTGTTGATACAACGGAAACCATTGGCGAGGCTCAAAGAAGACACGGTTCATGGCCAACCGCTTCTGCCGCACTCGGGCGTGCGATGACAGCGGGCGTGATGATGGGCGCAATGATGAAGGGCGAAGAAAAAATTACACTGAAGATCGAAGGCGGCGGGGAAGCCGGTCCGATTCTGGTGGACAGCAATTCAAAAGGAGAGGTTCGCGGCTATATCGCCCGTCCGCAAACCCATTTTGATTTAAACGACCAGGGCAAGCTGGATGTTCGCCGGGCAGTTGGAACGGACGGCATGCTGACGGTTGTCAAAGACCTTGGACTGCGTGAAAACTTCAGCGGCCAGACGCCAATTGTCTCCGGGGAGCTTGGCGAAGATTTCACGTATTATTTTGCGGTATCGGAGCAGGTGCCTTCTTCTGTCGGAGTCGGGGTGCTCGTTAATCCAGACAACACGATTTTAGCGGCAGGCGGATTTATTATTCAGCTGATGCCGAATACAGATGATGATACCATTACAATTTTAGAAGAGCGCATTACGACGATGGAGCCGGTATCAAAGCTGATCGAACGCGGCTTAACGCCGGAGCAATTGCTTACGTATATTCTTGGGGAAGAAAACGTGAAATTTTTAGAGACGATGCCTGTTCATTTCGAATGCAACTGCTCTAAAGAGCGTTTCGGAAGTGCCATTATCAGCCTTGGCCAGCAGGAAATCCAGGAAATGATTGATGAAGACCGCGGTGCAGAAACGCAATGCCACTTTTGCAATGAAACGTACCAGTTCACGGAAGAAGAACTAAAACAATTAAAACAAGAAGCATAAAGCTTAAAAACCTGTCTGCGTAGGCAGGTTTTTTTCGTCTGGCTCCCGAAGTATATATAAGCAAAGTAATTGACTTTTCAAACAAAAGCTGTTAAATTCTATATAACCAATGAAAATACTCGGCATTTAAAATGGAGGTCACAAATTAATGGTACGTGTAGCGAATTCAGTAGCCGATCTAGTCGGCCAAACACCTGTAGTAAAGCTAAACAATGTAGTAAGCGAAAACAGCGCGGATGTGTATGTAAAGCTTGAGTACATGAATCCGGGAAGCAGCGTCAAAGACCGTATTGCTCTTGCGATGATTGAAGCCGCAGAGAAAAAAGGCAATCTGCAGCCTGGCGGAACATTAATTGAACCGACAAGCGGCAACACTGGAATTGGTCTTGCGATGATTGCTGCCGCTAAAGGCTATAAAGCCATTCTTGTTATGCCTGAAACGATGAGCATGGAGCGCCGCAACTTGCTGCGTGCATACGGAGCAGAACTCGTTTTAACGCCAGGACCAGAAGGAATGGGCGGCGCCATCCGCAAAGCGAAAGAATTGGCCGAAGCAAACGGCTATTTCCTGCCGCAGCAATTTGAAAACGAAGCAAACCCTGAGATTCACCGGTTGACAACAGGAAAAGAAATTGTTGAGCAGTTCGATGAATTAGACGCTTTCGTCTCTGGTATCGGTACGGGCGGTACGATTACGGGAGCGGGTCAAGTGATCAAGGAAAAATGGCCAAACGCACAAATCTACGCGATCGAGCCAAAGGATTCACCGGTTCTTTCAGGCGGAAAACCAGGCCCGCATAAAATCCAAGGGATTGGCGCTGGATTTGTCCCAGCTATTCTGGATACAAAAATCTATGATGAAGTCATTCAAATCGACAACGATACAGCATTTGAAACAGCTCGCCGCGTCGCGCGTGAAGAAGGCATTCTTGGCGGCATCTCGTCAGGTGCTGCGATCGCCGCTGCCGTTCAAGTAGCTGAAAAACTGGGCAAAGGCAAAAAAGTGCTGGCGATTCTTCCATCAAACGGCGAACGCTACTTGAGCACACCGCTTTACCAATTTGATTAATAGACCTTCAGCCAGACTGGTTAACCAGTCTGGCTTTTTTTCGTGTTAAAATAAGAAAAAGGAGTGTTGGTTAAGCATGCAAGCAGGAAAGTATAGAGTAAATCTTCATGAGAAAACACATATTATGGGCATTTTAAACACAACACCCGATTCATTTTCAGACGGCGGCCGCTACGACGAAATGGAATCGGCTGTTCGTCATGCAGCTCAAATGGCGGCAGACGGGGCTCATATCATTGATATTGGCGGCGAGTCGACCCGTCCGGGCTATACACCTGTTTCTGTCCCGGAAGAAATAAGCAGGACAGCGCCGGTGATCGAAGCAGTCGCAGCTGCAGTGGATCTTCCTGTATCCATTGATACATTCAAGGCCCGAACAGCGGAACGTGCGGTAGAAGCGGGGGCTTCCATCATCAATGATATATGGGGAGCGAAAAAAGACCCGGACATCGCGGCTGTTGCGGCAGAAAAAGGTGTGCCGATCATTTTAATGCATAACCGGGAAAAGCCCGATTACGCGAATTTTATGCGAGACTGTCTGCAGGATTTATACGAGAGCATCATGATCGCTCAAAAAGCGGGGGTTCCGGATGACCAGATCATTCTGGACCCGGGCATCGGCTTTGCCAAAACAATGGAGCAAAACATCGAAATGATGCAAAACCTGGAACGGGTTGTGGCGCTTGGCTACCCGGTGCTGCTCGGCACATCCAGAAAGCGGGTCATTGATTATGTCCTGCACGTTCCGGTGGACGAGCGAATGGAAGGAACGGGCGCCACATGCTGCTTCGGTGCACAAAAAGGCTGCAGTATTATGCGTGTGCACGACGTAAAGCCAGTAGCCAGAATGATGAAAATGATGGATGCGTTACTTGGGAAGGAGATCAATCATGGATAAAATTTACGTAACGGGCATGGAGTTTTGGGGATACCATGGTGTATTTCAAGAAGAAAACAAGCTCGGCCAGCGGTTTAAAGCAGATGTGACGCTTCAGGTTCCTTTAAAGAAAGCTGGGGAAACAGATAACCTTGAGTACTCTGTGAATTACGCAGATATTTATGAGGCGTGCAAAAAGGTGATCGAAGGCAATCCGGTCAAGCTCGTGGAAACATTAGCTGAAAAAATAGCAGCGGATATTCTCGGGCAATTTTCATCCGTTCAGTCATGCACTGTGAAAATTATTAAGCCGGACCCGCCTATTCCAGGTCACTATCAATTTGTGGCGATTGAAATTACGAGAGACCGCGCGAAATGACTAACATCGCTTATTTATCGCTCGGTACTAATATAGGCGACCGGGAAGGGCACTTAAAAGAAGCGCTGCAGCTTCTTGAAGGCCGGCCGGAAATTCGTCTGGCAGCCGTTTCTTCTATCTATGAAACAGATCCGGTCGGCTTTACCGATCAGCCGCCCTTTTTCAATATTGTGGTGAAGGCCATGACATCCGCGGCTCCTGAAGAACTATTGACGGTTTGTATGCAGATCGAGAATGAACTTGGACGCAAACGGGACATCCGGTGGGGGCCGCGCACAATAGACCTTGACATTTTACTTTATAATCACGACAATATTAAATCAGATAGTCTTATTATTCCCCACCCGCGGATGCACGAGCGCGCTTTTGTGCTGATCCCGCTGGCGGAAATAGATGCATCGATCGAACTTCCGAATGAACGCTTGTCACTGGAGCAATATATACGAAATGTTCAAGGGAAAGAAGGCGTCAAGCTTTGGAAAACAGCGGACGCTTTTTACCGCTTGTGAAAACAGAAAGGTGATTATTCATGTTGAATATCGGACCGGTTGAACTGAAAAACCGGGTAGTGCTGGCGCCGATGGCTGGGGTGTGCAACTCTGCATTCCGCCTTACGGTGAAAGAGTTCGGCGCCGGCATGGTATGTGCGGAAATGGTCAGTGACAAAGGAATTGTTTTGCAAAATCAAAAAACAATGAACATGCTGTACATTGATGAACGGGAGAACCCGCTCAGCCTGCAGATTTTCGGCGGAGAAAAAGAAACGCTCGTTCAAGCCGCCAGCTTTGTAGATAAACATACCAACGCAGACATTATCGACATCAACATGGGCTGCCCTGTTCCGAAAATTACAAAGTGTGATGCCGGTGCGAAATGGCTGCTCGACCCGAACAAAATTTATGAAATGGTGGCTGCTGTTGTTGATGCAGTAGATAAGCCAGTGACGGTGAAGATGCGCATGGGCTGGGATGAGGATCACATCTTCGCAGTGGAAAATGCTCGCGCTGTTGAACGTGCCGGCGGAAATGCAGTCGCTCTTCATGGACGGACACGTGTGCAATTGTACGAGGGAGTCGCGAACTGGGATATCATTAAAGAAGTAAAGCAGTCCATAAATATCCCGCTGATTGGAAACGGTGATGTGCAAACCCCGCAGGACGCAAAACGAATGCTGGATGAAACGGGCTGCGATGCGGTTATGATCGGACGCGCTGCTCTCGGCAATCCATGGATGATGTACCAGACCATTCATTACCTTGAAACAGGCGAACTAAAGCCTGAACCAACGCCGCGTGAAAAAATAGACGTCTGTCTTTTGCATTTAGACCGGTTAATCGGGTTGAAAAATGAACATGTAGCGGTACGCGAAATGAGAAAGCATGCAGCCTGGTATTTAAAAGGCATCCGTGGAAACGGACAGGTGCGCAAAGAAGTCAACCAATGCGAGACGCGTGAAGATCTTGCCAATCTGTTATACGCTTTCGTCAGTGAAGTAGAAGAAAAAGAAGCGTCCATTCAGGCGGTTTAACTTTAGGAGTGAAAAACAAATGAGCGAAGAATTAAACGACCAGCTGCTGGTCAGAAGAGAAAAATTACGGACAATGCAGGAAAAAGGAATGGACCCATTCGGCGGCCGTTTCGATCGTACGCATACAGCGGAAAGCATTGCAGCTGAATTCGAGTCTTTTTCAAAAGAAGAGCTTGAAACAAAAGAAGCAGAAGTAGTGATTGCAGGGCGCATCATGACAAAGCGCGGCAAAGGAAAAGCTGGCTTTGCACATGTACAAGACTTGAGCGGCCAAATTCAAATTTATGTGCGTAAAGATGCTGTCGGAGAAGAGCAATATGAGCTATTCACTGCAACAGACCTTGGGGACATTGTCGGCATCAAAGGAAAAGTATTTAAAACGAACGTAGGCGAGCTTTCCGTAAAAGCGACGGAATACGTGTTCCTGACAAAGTCACTTCGTCCGCTTCCTGACAAGCATCACGGCTTAAAGGACATCGAACAGCGCTACCGTCAGCGTTACCTGGATTTAATGACGAACCAGGAAAGCCAGCAAACTTTTATCGCGCGCAGCCGGATTATCCAGTCTATGCGCCGGTACCTGGACAACAGCGGTTATCTGGAAGTGGAAACCCCAATGATGCATTCTATTGCCGGTGGCGCTGCTGCCCGTCCATTCGTAACACACCACAATGCGCTTGATATGGAGCTGTACATGCGGATCGCGATTGAGCTTCACTTGAAACGTTTAATCGTCGGCGGTATGGAGAAGGTGTACGAAATCGGACGTGTTTTCCGTAATGAAGGGGTATCAACACGCCACAATCCTGAATTTACGATGATTGAGCTGTATGAAGCGTACGCAGATTATACAGATATTATGCAGTTAACAGAAAATGTCATTGCGCATGTGGCAGAGGAAGTAGTTGGTTCTACAACTGTTGCATACGGCGATTACTCAGTAGACCTGAAGCCGGAATGGCGCCGTCTTCACATGGTAGACGCCGTTAAGGAATACACAGGCGTTGACTTCTGGAAAGAAATGAGCGACGAAGAAGCACGTGCACTGGCAAAGGAACACGGCATTGATCACAAAGAAACGATGCAGTACGGCCATATTGTGAATGAGTTCTTTGAACAAAAGGTTGAAGAAGAGCTTATTCAGCCAACCTTCATTTACGGCCATCCGGTTGAAATTTCCCCGCTAGCAAAAAAGAACCCGGAAGATCAGCGCTTCACGGACCGCTTTGAATTGTTTATTGTTGGGCGTGAACACGCCAATGCTTTCACGGAGCTAAACGATCCGATTGATCAGCGCGAACGCTTTGAATCACAATTAAAAGAGCGCGAGCAAGGAAATGACGAGGCGCATGAAATGGATGATGACTTCATCGAGGCGCTTGAATACGGCATGCCGCCAACAGGTGGTCTCGGTATCGGGATTGACCGGTTGGTTATGCTGCTAACGAATTCTCCATCAATTCGGGATGTGCTGTTATTCCCGCTTATGAGACATAAAGACTAAATAAAAATCCCTCCGGCTTCACCGCCGGAGGGATTTTTTTGATCACATGTACTTAAAAAGCGAGCTGACCATAACAGATCTTCGCTTAATTTAAGATAGTGTGAATGAGGCAAAACGATTGTCCGCAAATGATAAGAAATTTGCAATCTGCAAAACAAATACTCTTTTTGAAAAAACTTTTAAAAAAAGCTTGCGTCCGCTCCTGGGCGGTGGTATATTTATATTCGTTGTCAGCAACACACGACAACAAAAACAAAAACATTTCAAAAATGTGATTGACATTACAAATATGAAATGTTAAGATATTAAAGTCGCAAATGACAAATTGAACATTGAACATTGAAAACTGAACAAAATCAATAAAAACGTCAACGTTTTAAGTTTTATCTTCTTATAAGAATACACCCCGTATTCTTATAAGAAACAAATGAGCAAGTCAAACACTTTTTGGAGAGTTTGATCCTGGCTCAGGACGAACGCTGGCGGCGTGCCTAATACATGCAAGTCGAGCGGATTTGATCAGAGCTTGCTCTGGTCA
>NZ_FTLX01000001.1 GCF_900156125.1 Domibacillus enclensis
CCAGTGGGACGAGCGGACAGGCTGAAACAGCCGCGCTTTTTGGGCTGGTTCAGCGTTCGCCCCACCGGAAAGCGGAGCCGGCAGCCCGGAGCCCCCTGAATGTTCTTTTTTAGAAAAATAGCCTATTTTTGCTAAGAAAAAAGGAAACAATTTAGAAAAAAATCTGGTTTCTCCTGACCAGTATGTTTTTCAACACGATGGAGAAAGCAGGTGATAAGCCTGCTTTCTTTTTTTGTTTCAAAACAAGGAATGATGCGGAGCTTGTTAATTTGACAGCGCTTGCGGCTTTCGGCAAACTAGAGGTAGGAGATTAGGCAAGATTAGGCTGGATACAGAAAAGAGTGACGCATAGCGATGGAACATGAAATGAATCTAAAAAAAGACATGACCGAATTTATAAACCAATTAAACGGAATGGAGGAATACAGGCTTCCACAGCGTGCTTACCATATTATTCGCCTTGCGATTCGAGATTTGATTCTTCCACCCGGCAAAACGATTTTAGAGAGGGAAATGGCGGAAGTCCTGGAGATGAGCAGAACACCTGTTCGAGAAGCGCTCGTACGCCTGGAAACAGAAGGTGTTGTCCGATTAATTCCGCGAAGAGGGTTTATTGTGGAGCCGATTGAGAGGGAGGACCTGCAGGAGATTTATGAGGTGGCCCAGACGATGGACGGACTGGCGGCGGCAAAGGCGGCGGAAAAAATGAGTGAAACAGATATGGCGGAATTGGAGCGGCTTATTGATCAGCAGGAACAAGCACTGGAGACCCATGATTTGAAAAAGTGGGCGCAACTGGATGATCAATTCCATCATTTGATCATTTCTTTCGCTCAAAACAAGCGGCTGAATACCGTAATCGATGTGTATTCAGATCAGCTGTATCGCGCCCGCCTTTTTACTGTGAATGAGCGTCCGCTGCCGTTTCAATCGATTACCGAACATAAAGCGATTGTGGCCTGTATGAAAGCGAGAGATGGGGAAGCGGCCAGGCTCGTTATGAACTCGCATCGAAAGCGGGCAAAAGCAGAAATTTTAAAGGCACTGGATATCAACTGAGGTGAACCGGTCATGCAGCCCAAAAAGAAAAGTCGAACGACTGCGATATCACATCGCGTGATCGTCCGACTTTTTTCTATTTCTACTCCTTTTGTCTCAAGCACTTCTTGAAAAGTACTATATCGATAAATTACATAGGGGTGAGAATTGCCGATTGTCTGGCCATTTCGACCACTCGCATGACGTTTTCGCTGTGATTGAGCATACGTTTTGCTTTTGGAAGGTCAGATTGTGTAATGATCCGCTCAAACTCAACAAATTCGTCGTACATACGATGCATGGGAGTGCTTTGTTCAACCTGAACGGACTCTTCGTTGTTTTTCGCGCAAGTAAAAGATGTTATATCATTTGTAGAGCCTTCTATATGAATAAAGCCTGCATTCCCTTGAATGTTCACATGGTTGGAACCTGTGCTGTCCTTCGCTCCTATACAAACACCTGTAAAGCCAGGATACTCCATCAGCAAGATCCCTGAGGTGTCGACGCCGTTTTCTACATTGGGCCGATAATGGACTTTGTCAGGCAGACCGAATAATCCCACCGTAAAGTGAATATTGTAAAGGTTTATATCCATTAATGCACCCCCGGCCATTGCCGGGTTAAAAACAGGGTGTATGTCGCCTTCTTTAAACTTCTCGTAGCGCGAAGAAAATTGCGAATAGTTACACGCCACAATTTTGATGTCTCCCAGTTGATCAAGATACTCTTTGAGCACAAGATAGGTTTTTGCATACTGATTGGTGATGGCTTCGATCAGCACCAATTCTTTTTGCTGGGAGAGTTCTTTTAATTCAAGAAATTGCGCCAAATTCGATGTGAAGGGCTTTTCACAAATAACATGCTTGCCATGCAGCAGCGCTTTTTTTGCATAAGCAAAATGAAGGTGATTGGGAAGACCAATATACACCGTGTCGACTTGTTCATCACAAAGCAAGTCCTCAAAATCGGTGTAAACGTTTTTGATTTGATGCTTTTTATGGAATGCGTGCAGCTTGTCCTTATGGTCTGGTTTGGAGCAAATCGCTTCAAGTGTGATCGACGGAATCTGATCAATAAACGACAACAAATCGGTGACGATCATGCCGGCTCCAACAATGCCAAGCTTCATATTATTCACACCCCTTGATGCCTTGTTCAAGGATGTCCATCACGGTAATGGTTTCCTCATCTTGAACGGCTTTATCCTGGTCATCCATGATGGCGCGGTACATATCGTCATATACGCGGGCGTAGTCTCCTTTTTCTGAAATAACCTTTTCTTCATGATACGTTCCGCTTTCATCCAGGTACGTTAACGTTCCGTAGTGGCCGGGCAAGTCCACGCCAAAATCATCATGCCCCTTCGGCAAATAAAATAATTTCAAGTGCTCTTCCTGGCGGTCCTCGGTTTCCTTCACAAACACTCCTTTTTTTCCGTATACCTCAAAACGAGGCCGGGATGTCAGCCGGAAAAAGCTCGACTTAATGGAGACCTTAAATGAAGGATAAAAAAGATCCAGGTCAAAATAATCGTTCATGCGTCCTGTTCCAAGCAACTGGCGGACATCATACGTGATATCGTCAGGTTTGCCGAAATAGGAAATAGCTTGATCAATTGTGTGAACACCGTGTCCGTATAAAAAACTATTGTGGGCAGAGAATGAGCTCGTTTTTTCCGGAATAGCCGGCCGGAAGTAATCATAGTGCATTTCCACCTCGAGCAAGTCGCCGAGCTTGCCGGATTCAATCACTTTTTTGACCGTAAGAAAATCGGAATCATACCGCCTGTTTTGGTAGCACTGAATGAGTAAATTCTTTTCTTTCGCATATTGGAAAATAAAGGCCACTTCTTCTTTCGTTAACATAAACGGCTTCTCCACGAGAACGTGCTTGCCGTGATCGAGGGCCGCTTTTGCATAGGAATAATGAGAATCCGTATGCGTGCAGACGACAATCATTTGAATGTCTTCATCGAGCAGCAGCTCTTGAAGATCATCTGTATAAACGATACCAGACTGCCTTTCCCACTCCGTTTTCTGCAGGCTGCGTGCGTAAATGGTTTTCACGTGTATATTCTCCCGGTTTAATGAAAACGGCAGGTGATAGCGGTTCGTGCTTTTGCCGTTTCCGATGTAGCCAATGGTTAACATCGTTCTTCCTCCTCGTCGTTCGTTTATATTAGTATAAGAGAAAGTGCCGTGAAAAAAAGGCTCTTTCCCCATATTGGTACATTTCCTCACTTTTTCAATTATACTAAAGGTTCTTCTAAACAAAATGTTCAAGGGAGCGGTAGAATGAACGTGTTAGGGAAATTAGCGCAAATGGACCGGTTCACACCGAATGAACAAAGCATTGCAACGTACATACTGCTTCACAAAAATCACATTCTTCACTTGCACAAATCCGCGCCGCAAGCTTTCAAAATAAAATGATGAAAATTAATAAATACGTTATTATCGCTACCGATCTGTCGGAGTGGGCGCACCATACGGTCAATGCAGGCGTCAGAGACTGCGCTGTTTTTCTCACCTACCATGGGAAGTCGCCGATCTTTTTAAAGGCAGCGCACTATTTAAAAGGGAAGAACATTCCCTTTTTGACCATTACGTCAGATAACCGAAGTGAATTAAGGGACTTGAGTACGATGTTCATTCAAATTCCAAACGATGAGGAAAAATGGGCGAAAATCGGCACCTTCACCTCGCAAATATCGTTTGACTATGTGCTTAACGTGTTATTCTCATGCGTGTACCAATTGGATTATACCGGCAATGTTGACAAAACAACCAGCTCGATGACCCTCCTGGAGTTAAATGAGTTTTTTTAAAGAGCGGGAAATCCTTACAAGAAAAAGGGGAGGAAGACGACAATGAAAGAAGAAATCCATATCCAGTCACTGAAAGAGGCGCACCCTGAATTGGACATGCTGATCCGAATGGAAGAAATGCTCTGGCTGAATCTGCGCCTTGAAGCATTTCAAAAAGCCATCACAAGCGCCCCGCTTTCAAAGGAGAATGTGGAAGCGGCAGAGGAGCGCCTGCAACGGTTTGCGCCCTACATCGCAAAAGCGTTTCCGGAAACGAAAACCAGCAACGGTCTTATTGAATCGCCCTTAGTAAGCATACCAGCGATGAAGCATTCGCTCGAAAGGTTGAGCGGGCAGCAGATTCCCGGTGAATTGCTGTTGAAGTGTGACAGCCACCTGCCTATTTCGGGATCGATTAAAGCAAGAGGCGGTATTTATGAGGTGCTGAAGCATGCGGAACAGCTGGCGATCCAAAACGGGCTTTTAACGGAGCAGGATGATTATTCGGTTTTGGACGAGGAACGATTCAGGGCTTTTTTCTCTAATTATTCAATAGCTGTGGGATCAACGGGAAACCTTGGGCTCAGTATCGGCATCATGAGTGCGAAGCTTGGCTTTCACGTGACCGTTCATATGTCAGCGGATGCGAAAGTGTGGAAAAAAGAGCTGCTGCGAAGCAAAAAGGTGACGGTTGTCGAGTATGAGTCGGATTACAGCGAAGCGGTGGAGAAGGGCCGCCTTCAAGCGGAGAAAGATCCGGCCTGCTATTTTATTGATGATGAAAACTCGCATGACCTGTTTTTAGGATATGCAGTGGCAGCATCCCGGCTGAAAAAGCAGCTGGACGCACTGAATACCCCTGTTGATGAGCAGCACCCGCTGTTTGTGTATCTTCCGTGTGGTGTGGGCGGGGGTCCTGGCGGTGTAGCGTTCGGTTTAAAGCTTTTGTTTGGGGATCATGTTCATTGCTTTTTTGCCGAGCCTACCCACTCGCCCTGTATGCTGCTCGGCTTAATGACAGGTCTTCATGACCGTATTTCTGTACAGGAGATCGGCATTGATAATCTTACTGCTGCGGACGGCCTTGCTGTCGGCCGTCCGTCGGGATTCGTCGGCAAAACGATCGAGCCGTTTTTGAGTGGTGTGTATACGGTCAGTGACGAGCGGCTGTTTGAGCTGTTAAAGGAATTAGCTGACACAGAAGATCTGTATTTGGAGCCGTCCGCGCTTGCCGGCATGTATGGGCCAGTCCATTTGGTTAAAGCAGGAAGAGGATATTTGCTCAAGCATCAGCTAACAGAAAAAATGAGCAATGGCACACATATTGTTTGGGGAACGGGTGGCAGCATGGTGCCGCACGATGTGATGAACGCGTATTATAAACAAGGAGCAAGCCAAACAAGAGGGTAACGCCCGATGTTTGGCTTTTTTTCTGTTTATGCTTTGGCAGGAATGAAAAAAATAACTTTTTTCTTTTAAAATAAGCATTGATTTTAAAAAAGAGATGAACTATAATCATTTTATCGAAAGCGCTTTCGGTGAAGAGGAGACAAGTATGGTTACTATTTATGACTTAGCCAAGAAAACAGGTTTTTCCAGTACAACCGTATCAAAGGCATTAAACAATTACTCGGATGTCAGCCAGGCAACAAAAGCGAAGATTATTCAGACAGCCGCTGAAATGGGGTATTTGCCGAACTCACACGCACAATCTCTTTCTACGAAGAAATCGTGGACGATCGGTGTGATGTTTTCAGAGGCGAATGAAGTCGGTTTAATGCACCCTTTTTTCAACGGTGTGATTGAGAATTTTCGAAAGCTTGCTGAACAAAACGGATACGATTTAATGTTTGCTTCGCGAAATCTGAGAAACCGCAATATCAGTTATTTAGAGCATTTTGTGCATCGGGCGGTTGATGGCATTGTCATCATTTGCTCCGATCAGTTTGATGCTCAAGTACAGGAACTAATCAGCAGCACGATCCCAGTTGTTGTCGTCGATATGAACAATCAGCATTGCAGCGTCGTGGTTTCAAACAACAGCAAAGGCGGCGAGCTGGCTGTAGAGCACCTCTATTCTCTCGGTCACCGAAAGATTGCTCACATACACGGAGATCAGACGATTGATGTTGGCATCGAGCGAATAAAGGGCTTTGAAACGGCAATGGAAAAGCTGGGTTTGCCTGTTTTGCCGGGGTATTTGGTCAATGGGGGATTTTTCTCAGTAGAAGAAGGAAAAAAAGCGATGGAAAAGCTGCTTGAACTAAATGACATTCCGACGGCGGTTTTTGTAGCAGGAGACCATATGGCAATAGGAGCCATTGAAGCAATTAAAGAAAAAGGCTTGCGTGTACCAGAGGACGTGTCAGTTATTGGCTTCGACGATATTGAAATGGCGCATTACATTACGCCAAAATTGACGACGATCCGACAAAATACGGAAGAGATTGGAAAAAAAGCAGCAGAACTGTTAATTGAACAAATTTCTCAAAAAAAGAAATCTTTTTTAACAGAAGTGATACCTGTAGAACTGATTATCCGTGAGTCGTGTGCACCTGTAAAAAAAGAAAAAAATTAATTTTTTTTACGCTATTCCGAAACCGCTTTCGGATATAATTTTTACTTATTTTCGAAAGCGGTTTCGGAAAAACAACTTGAAGAAAGAGGGAGACATTTTTGAAAAAAATTTTTAGTTTCTTATCGATTGCAGCATTGGGAGTGGGTTTGTTAAGTGGATGTTCGGGCAGTGGAGAGAGCGGCGGCTCTGCGGATGTTGATTTAAGAGTCTGGTCGTTTACAGATGAGTTGAAAGAGCCAATTACAACATTCGAAGAAAAAAACGGTGTCAAAGTGGAATTGACCATTGTGCCCATTGCTGATTACCCGGCGAAGCTTAAACCGGCGCTTGAAAGCGGAGTGGGAGCGCCGGATGTTTTTACAGGGGAAATTGCGTTTTTAAAGCAGTGGGTGGATGCAGGCTACTGGGAGAACTTATCGGAGAGCCCTTATAACGCAGATGAAATCGCTGATAACTATGTTCCTTACGTATTTGACTTAGGGAAGGACCAGGATGGAAATGTACGCGCCCTTTCCTGGCAGACTACACCGGGTGGCCTTTATTATAAGCGCAGCATTGCGAAGGAAGTGCTGGGGACAGATGATCCGGATCAAATCGGTGAAATGCTTGGCTCTATGGACCAGGTGTTTGACGTAGCTGAAAAAATGAAGCAAAAAGGGTACCGCATGTTCCCTGATGAAGGCTCGATTCGCTGGTTTGCTCAAGGAGCCAATCCGCAGCCGTGGGTCAATGAAAACAATGAACTTATGTTAACAGAAGAGAAGATGTCCTTTTTCGACCATGCAAAGACATTGCGTGAAAACAGCTATACCGCTTTAGCACCGGAATGGTCTCCATCATGGCTTGAAGCGATGGACAAGCCGATCACGGTTAAAGAAGGCGGCAAGGAAACGGAAACACAAGTATTCTCGTATGTTCTGCCTACGTGGGGACTGCACAGTGTATTAAAAGAAAATGTGAAGGAAACGGCCGGAGACTGGGCTGTAACGAGCGGCCCGAGCCCGTACTTCTGGGGCGGAACGTGGCTTGGCGTTTACAACAAGTCTGATAATAAAGAACTAGCTTATGATTTTGTGAAAATGATGACACAGGACGACGAGTTTTTAACGGACTGGGCGAAAGAAACAGGGGACGTGCTTGCTTACAATCCGGTAACAGACGCCATTAAAGAGGACTTCAGTGACGAGTTTCTTGGCGGACAGAACAATTACGAGTTCTTCCTTGAGCAGGCGGAACAAATTAAGCCAGGAATCGTGACAAAGTATGACCAGCAGCTGGATACGCTTTATGGAACGGCTGTTCAGCAATATGTGGATGGTAAAATGTCTAAAAAAGAAGCGATTGAAGATTTTTATAAAAAGGTGCAAAATGCGTATCCAGATTTAACCGTAAAATAAGGAAAACAAAGAAGCTGTTTCAAGCAAGCAGCTTCTTTATTCCCAACATATGTGTGAGAGGAGAACAACAATGAAAAAGCTCGATCGGTACGGCTACGTTTTTATCGCTCCTTTTTGGATCATTTTTTTGATCTTCAGCATCTATCCCGTAGCCCTGACCTTTTATTATAGCTTTACGAATTACACGGGCAGCGGCGTCGCTGAAGTGGTCGGTCTGGCGAACTACACACGGCTTCTAACAGATTCGTACTTTTTAGAGGCATTTGTGAACACGTGGAAAATATGGGGAGTCAACTTTGTGCTGCAAATCGGGCTGGCGCTCCTGCTGGCCATGATTTTCTCCGATATGCGCGTCAAACTGAAGGGCCTTTCGTTTTTCCGCTCCGCTTTTTTTCTGCCTAACTTAATTACCATTAGCTCGGTAGCGCTCCTGTTCGGCATTTTGCTGGACTGGCAGCATGGGTCATTAAACATGATGCTGCTGAAGCTTGGGTTGATTTCTGAGCCGATCAACTGGCTGAATGAGCCGACGACAGCCCAGCTGTCTGTTTCGCTGATCCTGACCTGGATGTGGTTTGGCCATTCGTTTATCGTTGTCATGGCTGGCGTTTCAGGCATATCCAAGGATTATTATGAGGCCGCTTTAATTGATGGAGCCAATCGCTGGCAAACCTTTATCAGCATCACCTTGCCGCTGTTGAAGCCGATATTGCTTTACATTATGATCACCTCTTTAATCGGCGGGCTCCAGCTGTTCGATCTGCCGATGCTGCTGACAGACGGTGTGGGGTCACCGGATGGTTCATTAAATACGATGGTGCTTTATTTGTACAATCAAGCATTTAAATACAACAATTACGGCTATGCTGCTGCGGTCGCATATGGATTGTTTGTGATCACACTTCTATTCTCTGCGATTGTTTTTAAAGGCATGTTTAAAAATGAACGCCGTAAACCGGGGCAGGTGTAAACGATGATCGGAAAACAAGAACAAAATATGAAACTTCATTCTACAAACCGAACGGAAAATGGTAACGCGTTTGCCATGCAAGAAAACGCAAGGAAAAAAAAGCGGCGCCTCGTAAAAGGAATGATATATACACTGCTTATTGCCATGGCGGTCGTTTGTTTTATTCCATTTTTTATGATGATCATTAACGCAACCCGGTCAAATGAAGCGATTTTAGCAGGGTTTTCTTTGATGCCGGGCGCGGCACTGGCTGAAAACTATGCGGTCCTGAAAGACTATGTAAACATTTGGTCCGGCTTTAAAAACAGCTTGATCGTATCAGTACTGGTCACCGTGCTGTCCGGTTATTTTTCAGCGATGACGGCTTACGGCTTTGCTTATTATGAGTTTAAAGGAAAGAACGTGCTGTTTATTTTTATGCTGGTGATGATGATGGTGCCGGGACAGCTCGGGCTGATCGGATTTTATGAGCTGAGCAAAACGCTCGGGATTTTGGATTCCTTTATCCCGCTGATCATACCTTCCATAGCCAGTCCATTTGTTGTCTTTTTCCTTCGCCAGTACATTCAAACAACCTTGCATCCAAGCTTGATTGAAGCGGCACGAATTGATGGCGCCGGTGAATTTAAAATCTTTCACATTGTGGCAGTGCCGATCATGCTTCCGGCTATTGCGACTATGTCTATCTTCACGTTTATCGGCTCATGGAACAACTACTTAATGCCGCTCGTGCTTCTTTTCTCACCTGAAAAGTATACGCTGCCTGTTTTAATGGGCTTTTTGAAAGGATCACAAGTTGCTGAAAACCTCGGTTCTTTGTATTTAGGCATCGCCATCTCGGTTGTACCGATTATGATTGCGTTTCTTTTCTTGTCTAAATACATCGTCAACAGCATTTCAGCCGGTTCAGTAAAAGAATAAAAACGAAAGAAGGAAAAAACGATGCATTTCAACGAACATTTTATTTTTGGAACGGCTACATCCTCCTATCAAATTGAAGGGGCTTACCGTGAAGGCGGACGAACACCTTCGATCTGGGATGTGTTTTGTGAAACAGACGGAAAGGTGTTTGAGCGCCACAACGGGAATGTCGCCTGCGATCATTATCATCGATTTGAAGAAGACATTCAGCATATTAAAAAGCTGGGTGTGGATTCCTACCGGTTTTCCATCGCATGGCCGAGAATTTTCCCGGAGAAAGGCGTTTATAACGCGGAAGGCATGGCTTTTTACAAAAAACTTAGCGAGCGGCTGCGCGGGGAAGGCATCAAGCCTGCTGTCACGCTGTATCATTGGGATTTGCCGATGTGGGCGCATGAAGAAGGCGGATGGGTGAATCGTTCTTCTGTTGAATGGTTTACTGATTTTGCGCGGGTTTGCTTTACGGAGCTTGACGGCCTGGTGGATTCGTGGATCACCCACAATGAGCCATGGTGCGCCGGGTTTCTAGGCTATCATTTAGGCCAGCACGCGCCGGGGCATACGAATTTAGAAGAAGCGGTGAAAGCCATTCACCATATTCTGCTTTCACACGGCAAGGCCGTTCAGCTGTTGAAGGAAGAGCTGCATTCGGCAACGCCGATTGGCATTACACTGAACTTGACGCCCATTTATCCGAAAACAGATGGAACGAATGACCGGCTCGCGGCGAACAATTCAGACGGGTATTCGAATCGCTGGTTTTTAGATCCTGTTTTTAAAGGGACATATCCGGTCGATATGATGAACTTATTTTCAAAATACGTTCATTCCTTTGACTTTATTCATCCGGGAGATATGGAGATCATTTCGGTGCCGTGCGACTTTTTCGGCATTAACTTTTACAGCCGCGGTCTCGTTGAGTTCAGTGCAGCCAATGATTTCATGTCCAAAGGCGCCTATTCTGATTATGACAAAACGGGAATGGGCTGGGACATTGCACCGGACGAATTCAAGGATCTGATCCGCCGCCTCCGCCATGAATACACAGCCTTGCCGATTTTCATTACCGAAAACGGTGCCGCTTTTGACGATCAAGTTGAAGAGGGAAGCATTCATGACCAACGCCGTATTGCGTATGTGGAAAAGCACCTTAAAGCCGTTGCTGAATTAAACGAAGAAGGCATGAACATTGAAGGATACTTTTTATGGTCGCTGCTTGATAACTTCGAGTGGAGCTTTGGCTACGATAAACGATTCGGTATTATTTACGTGGACTTCGACACACAGGAGCGCATTTGGAAAGACAGTGCTCACTGGTACTCAAACGTCATCCGTAATCGTTCTCTTGAAACGGTATCCATTAATACACAGCAAATATAAACAGCGTCAAAGCCCTTCATTTTAGCGGGAAAAATGAAGGGCTTTTTCGTTCTGATGGTTTAAACAAGGAGGTCAGAGTGTTTCACGAAGTTGCGAGTGATGGTACAATATGGATTATAACTGAGCATATCATACAGTTAACACGAAAATAGATATCAATTGAAGAGGTGAACGTGATGAAAAGCAATGAAGCCGCAAAACAGCTGGGCATTCCGTACCCGATTGTACAGGCTCCTATGGCAGGAGGGGTGACGACGCCGGAACTGGTAGCAGCGGTGTCGAATGCGGGCGGACTCGGCATGCTTGGTGCAGGGTATTTAACACCGGATCAAACGAGAACGCAGATTCAAAACGTGAAGCAGCTGACTTCAAAGCCTTTTGGCATTAATTTGTTTGTGCCCAATGAATTTCACGCTGCAGCAGATGAAGTGCAAGCTGCTCATCAGCACTTGCACACAATTCAAGCGCAGTTGTCTGTAACACCTGAAACGAGTCTGACTGTTCCCGAATTCAGCCAGCTATTGGAAAGCTTTAAGGAGCAGGTGAAGGTCGTCATTGAAGAACAAGTGCCAGTCTGCTCGTTTACATTCGGCCTTCCTTCAAAAGAAACGATTGATGAATTAAAACAGCACCCTATCACGTTAATAGGGACTGCCACAACAGTGAAAGAAGCTGTTGAGAATGAAAAAGCGGGAATGGACCTTGTTGTCGTACAAGGGAGTGAAGCAGGCGGCCATCGAGGCAATTTTCTTGCTGGACACCAGGAAAGCTTCGTCGGCTTACTGTCTTTAATCCCGCAGGTGGCGGATCATGTACAGATCCCAGTGGTGGCAGCGGGCGGCATTATGGATAGCAGAGGCATTAAAGCGTCTTTTTGCTTGGGTGCGCAAGGCGTTCAAATGGGGACCGCTTTTCTCACTTGTGCGGAAAGCGGCGCGCATCACGTTCATAAAGAAGCGGTGTTGCAGGCGGCTGAAGACGACATCATTATGACCCGTGCTTTTTCCGGCAAGTGGGCGAGAGGCATTCAAAACAAATTCACCGAAGAGATGAAGGAGCAAGAGCTTAGGGTGCCTGACTTTCCTGTTCAAAACACACTCACGCAATCGATCCGGAAAGCGAGCAGTGACCAAAATAATCCGGATTTTATGTCGCTCTGGTCCGGACAAAGTCCACGGCTCGCCAAAAAGCAAACGGTGGCGCAGTTAATGGATGACCTTGTTGCTGCCCTTGAATAAAAACAGCAGATTTCGCGTGAAGGTCAAAAAAAGAAAGCCGAACGAATGCGTTGTTCGCATAATCGTTCGGCTTATCTTCTGTTTAATCACGATTTGTTCCCGTCTTTTCGTTAAATCGTGCTCGTATCAATCACAAAGCGATACTTAACGTCAGACGCGAGAACACGTTCGTATGCATCATCGATATCATCAGCGGAAATCACTTCGATGCTGGGCGCAATGCCATGTTCTGCACAGAAGTCGAGCATTTCCTGTGTTTCACGAATGCCGCCGATCATGGAGCCGGCGAACGTGCGGCGGTGTCCGATTAGTGACATAACATGGACAGGCATCGGCTCTGGCGGTGCACCGACGTTTACGAGTGCGCCGTCGAGTGTCAGCAGTGACAAGTAACCGTTAATGTCGATTTGAGCGCTGACGGTATTGATGATCAAGTCAAATGTCCCTGCCAGTTTTTCGAACGTTTTCGGATCCTGTGTCGCGTAATAATGAGCAGCGCCAAAGGCAAGTCCGTCTTCTTTCTTATTAAGCGTTTGCGACAAAACCGTGACCTCTGCGCCCATTGCATGCGCAATTTTCACTCCCATATGACCGAGACCGCCGAGTCCGACAACCGCGACCTTCTTGCCCGGTCCGGCGTTCCAGTGATTCAGAGGTGAATAGGTGGTAATGCCTGCGCATAAAAGCGGTGCTGCGGCATCAAGTTCAATGCTATCCGGAATGCGGACAACAAAGCCTTCTGTAACAACGATATGCGTTGAATAGCCGCCCTGTGTCGGCTCTCCGTATTTATCAACGCCTGCATAAGTTGGCACATTTCCTTTTAAGCAGTACTGCTCCTCGCCTTTTTGGCAGTTTTCACACTCTCCGCATGAATCAACCATGCAGCCGACACCGACCCGGTCGCCGACTTTATATTTTGTTACGCCTGAACCGATATCGGTGACAATCCCTGCGATCTCATGACCCGGAACGAGTGGATACTGAATTTCGCCCCATTCGCCTCGTGCTGTATGAATATCTGAGTGGCAAATGCCCGCAAATTTGATTTCAATGAGTACATCGGTTGAATCAAGGTCGCGCCGCTGGATTTCTGCTTCTCGAAACGACTTGTCAGGCCCGTCAACTGCTCGTGCTTTTACCATTACCATAAAAAAATTCCTCCTCGTTAGAACGATGGTATGTAGGATGAAAATCTCCTGCATGTTCTATCGTAAAGGCTAGAGTTCACTCTAGGTCAAGCAGAAAGCATTATCACTTTGATTGTTTTGACAGCCTGACAGGCACGTGTTAAAATCCCGTTCATATGAAGAATGCATTTGAAAGCGGGGAGAAAGATGGAAACCTACTCGATCAGTGAAGCAGCTAAACAAATAAATGTAACGGTTTACACGCTTCGCTACTATGACAAAGAAGGGCTGCTTCCTTTTGTGGAGCGTACGGCGAATGGGACGAGACGGTTTAAAGAATCGGATATCCAAGCGCTGAAAATCATTGAATGCTTGAAAGCAACAGGTATGCCAATCAAAGAAATTAAACAGTTTATTGACTGGTGCGGTGAGGGAGACGAGTCTCTTCAGCAGCGGTATGATTTGTTTTTAGAGCGCAAAGCGACAGTGAAAGCGCAAATGGAAGAATTAAAAAAAACGATGGACGTCATTGAGCATAAATGCCTGTATTACGAAAAAGCATTAAAAGCAGGGACGGAAAAGGTACACCAGGCAGCAGCCATCGTTATCAATTAAAGGAACAGCCTCGGACCAAAGAGATCCGAGGCTGTTTCATATGGAAATTGTTTTTACTCTTTCGCCGCCTCTGCTTCAATACGGCTCATAAACTCTTCGGCTGCACTGTAGCCCTGCTCCTTTAAATACCAGTTGTTGGCGGCCGCTTCAATTAAGCCAGCTACATCCCGCCCAGGCTGAAGCTGAATTTGAATAGAGGGAATGTTCACTCCGAGGTAGTCTACTTCGCTTAATTCCTGCTCCAGGTCATTGTAAAGAGCATCCTTTTCCCACTTGGTCAAATGAATATCAAGAGCAATCCGTGTTTCATCCTGGAATGCTTTGCGGCCGTAAAGACGGACGACATTTAATAATCCAATGCTTCGGAGCGCAAGAAACTCTTTCGTCTTGCCATCGTGTGTGCCGAGAATCGTCTGATGGCTCAGCCTTTTCAGCACAACAAGATCATCGGCGACGAGCCGGTGCCCGCGGCGGATGAGTGTATGCGCTGTTTCGCTTTTCCCTACACCAGAATTGCCCCGAATTAAAATGCCGATGCCGGAAACATTCATACAAACACCGTGTATAGACGTTTCGTTAGCCAGCGCCTTGATCAAAAAAGCATCCAGCTTCGGGATAAACTCGGATGTCACTTCTGGCTTTTGAGTAGCGAGCAGCGGAATGCCCTGCTCTGTGCAATGATGAATTAAATAGGTTAAGTCTTCTTCACCTGCAGTGACGATAAAGCAGGGCGGATGATAGTGGACGATATTGCCGATGCGAAGCTTCCGTTCTTCATGGCTTAACTTATGTAAATAGGTAATTTCTTTACGTCCCAAAATTTGCACACGTTCAGTCGGGAAAAAATCAAAATGGCCGACAAATTCAAGGCCGGGGCGATGCACGCGCGGCTGAACAATCACTTTCTGCAGCTTGTTTTCACCAGCAAGCACCGTCAGCTTAAAGCGCTGAACGAGACTTTCAACGGTTATGTTTTTCACTCGGTCTTCACGTCCTATATTGTTTGTATCGTTAAAGTATACGTCAGAATGAAGCAGAAGTCATGTAATTGCCGGCTCCAATCAAACCGAATCCGTTATAGCTTGAAACTATAACGATCCATTCATTCTATGTGTTATCGAATATCTCTTTTCTCGTGGTATAGTCGTTTTACAGAAAAGAAAACGGAGGAATGATCATGACCATTACAGCTATTAAAGCGCCATTTCGAGCGGATCACGTAGGAAGCCTGCTTCGCCCAGAGGCTATTCATAAAGCGAGAAAGCAGTTTGCAGAAGGGAACATTACAGCAGAGCAGCTGCACGCGGTAGAAACCGACGAAATCAAGCGTATAGTTGACAAGCAAATCGAAGCAGGGCTTCAAGCGGTAACGGACGGAGAATTTCGCCGCCGCTTCTGGCACACGGATTTCATGGAGCATTTAAATGGAGTGGAAGGATACATACCGGATCACGGCTATCAGTTCAACGGGGTTGAAACGGAAGCGTATAATGTGCGTGTCACCGGGAAGGTATCGTTTAATCCAGATCACCCGCACGTAAAGGATTTTGTGGAATTTTATGACATTGTCGGGGACCGGGCTGTGGCCAAGGTCACCATTCCGAGTCCAAATCAGTTTTTCAATGCAGGCATTCGCAATGAAGATATTTATCCGGATGTGGAGCGGTTTGCGGACGATATTATTCAGGCGTACCGGGATGCGATTCAAGCTTTTTACGAAGCAGGCTGCCGCTACTTGCAGCTGGACGATGTGTATATTGCCGGGCTTTGTGCGACGGATTTGCCGTTTGCTAAAAGTGAGCTGGAAAGGCAGGAGTTGATTGATCTTGCACTGCGCGTGGTCAATGGTGCACTTGAAGGCAAGCCGGATGACTTAACGGTGACGACTCATCTTTGCCGCGGGAATTATCAGTCAGCCTGGGCGTTTGAAGGACCGTATGACCGCATTGCTGCCAGCTTTTTTGCAAAAGAAAAGGTAGATGGCTTTTTCCTGGAGTATGATGATGACCGCTCCGGCGATTTCAAGCCGCTTGAGCATATCCCGGCAGGCGGTCCCCAGGTGGTACTTGGTGTGTTTACGTCTAAAACAGGTGAATTGGAAGATAAAGAAGCGATAAAAGCACGTGTGCAGGAAGCAGCTCAGTTCGTGCCGCTTGAGCAAATCTGCATCAGCCCGCAATGCGGCTTTGCCTCTACGCATCATGGAAATAAACTGACAGAAGAGCAGCAGTGGGCGAAGCTGAAGTACATTGTCGACGTGTCAAAAGAAATTTGGGGATCTTGAGCGTAAGAGCTTGGGACAATAGGTTCTGGATAGAAGAAAAAGCCGAACGATTCGGCTTTTTTGAATTCTTCACGATGGTAAATCGTTTATTCTGAGCGTCCAAACAGCACTTCAGGCTTCATCGTAAATCCTTCAATGACCGCATCTTCTTCTACTTCAATCATCAAATACCGCTTGCCATTAAAAATGACCTGCTTTACGTAGCTCAAATCCTGAGGGCTGACGGAGATGTTCGCCGCTTTTGTACTGATTTTAATCGATTTAGACGTATACTTCGGCAAAATACTCGTTGCCTTCAATTCATACGAGTCGTCATCAATCAGCTTCTGATATGCCGCTTCAACGGTTTCCGGCTGAATGTCTTCAAAGCCGCTCATCTTCAGCACGCGGCCGACATCTTTTGAATCGAGCTTCGGCGGATCTTCTTCTTCGTTTTCCTCAATGATCCGGTTGATTTCGCTGTACACATTCGCCAGGGAGGACGGGTTGATCTGATCACCAGATACGTCACGGATGATTTCTTCAAAGATGGTTTTATCATCCTGTGCCGTCATCGCTTCTTCGCCGTTTAAGACGTTCTCGATAAAGGCGTGATCGGGCTCATTCGCCTTGCCGGAGGAGTAAAGAATGTGGTTCACATCTGCCGCATTGTCGGTAAAGCAAGGAAATAAAAACCCGGACATCGGCGCGTTCAGGTTAATGACCGGATCTACCGCAAAGTGATATTTAAATTCTTTTTCAACAAAATCAAACAGCAGCTCTTTTTTCGGCTCCTGTGTATGGTTCAGACTGCACAAAATAAACGGATGGGCATATACCGTATCGCGTTCACTTTCGCTTTCGTCTGTTTGAGCCACTCCACGCTTCAGCGGCTTCATATACTCGCCGCGTATAAACGTAATGACTGTATCTTTCTCAAATTCGCGCAGGTCCAGTATCTTCTGAACGATCTGAAGCATATGTTCCTTCCAGGCGTCCATGTCTGCACTGAGCAGTCCCTGGTGAAGTATAAGCTGGCTGCTGTTTTCCGCGCCGTGCTGGAACTTCAATTCAAACAGCTTTTCATCGGGCTGGCCGGCAAGCAGCTTTTTAAAATTGTTCATAAACAATTCCTGCTGATCCTCATCAATCAGTTCGAATGGCTGGCTTTGCTGGTGATAAATGTCGCTTGATTCCTTCATGACATACACGTTGAAAATATTCGACACCTTCAGTAAATCGTTTCCTGGCTTGAATTGCTTCCGTATATGGGCTATGTCTTTTTTGTTCATCCTTGTCCGCCTCAATTCTATTCCTTTAGTCGTTGCTTCCTTTAAAATCATATAGAAATCAGGGCATGATGAAAAGACATTTCGCTTGTTTAAAGAAAAGCGGCAATAATCCAGACTAGGCCGGCGCCAATCAGCAAAAAGGAAACAATATAAATAAGGGACAAATTAACGGTGTTTCGTTTAGTGGAGGCAGCATATGATTGATCCTCCTTCAGCATTACAAACAGTGTTCCGGCAACCGAAGCAGCCAAAATGAATAAAACAAGACCAATCGCAGTGTTCATTGTAAACCTTCTTTCTCCTAGCTTTTAATATTCATAGTAAACAATGATGGAACAGGCGTAACCATCCAATTGACGAGAGAATAGACCATCCACTTCCTTTTTTATTATAATTAAGGAACAACATTTACAAAGGGTGGATGATATGGACTGGAGACCAGACCGAACAGCAAAAAAAGCCATTTACAAGCAAATAGCTGATTATATTGAAGGCGGAATTGGATCGGGTGAGTTTCCTGCTGACAGCTTATTGCCTTCTGAGCGGACGCTGGCGGCTTTGCTGCAAGTAAACAGAAGCACCGTCATTTCAGCATACGAGGAGCTTCAGTCGCTCGGGATTGTCGAGAGAAAGAAAGGAAGCGGCACACGGGTCAGTACCGACATTTGGGGTGTCGCCCATAAACGCATGCCGAATTGGGGCCGCTATATGGAGGATGGATCGCTCATGCCGAATGGGCCACTTGTGCAGCGAATCCGGTCAGAAGCAGAGAAAACGACTGTTATTAATTTAGCCAGCGGTGAGCTGGCTCCATCGCTTTTTCCGAATGAAGAATTCCAGCAAATATTAAGAAAAACGCCGTTTAATGAACACCTCGGGTATGATCATCCACAGGGAAACAGGGAGTTAAGAGAAGTCATTTGCGCTCATATGAAAAAAGAAAAGCAAATTGATGTTCATCCTGATTCAATACTGGTCACATCCGGCGCTCAGCAGGCACTGCATCTTATCATACGGTGCCTGTTAAAGCCCGGGGATGTGATCGCTGTTGAAGATCCTTCTTATTGTCTGTCCCTTCCGATATTCCAGTCCGCCGGTTTTAAAGTCTGTTCGCTGCCGGTGGATGAGCATGGGGTAAAGCCGGATGATATTCGAGCATTTCACCAAAAGAATAAGCTCCGAATGCTTTTTTTAAACCCTGATCATCAAAACCCGACTGGGGCGGTTCTCTCGCACGAACGAAGAAAAGAAATTTTAGCTCTTTCATATGAATTGGGCATTCCGATCATTGAAGATGATCCATACAGCTTAACGACGTATAATGGCAAGGTTCATCCAACATTAAAGTCGATGGACGGCAACGGAAATGTGTTGTATGTAAGCTCATTATCTAAAATTGCTGCCTCCGGGCTTCGAGTTGGCTGGATGATTGGTCCCCCGCAGGTTGTGCAGCGATTAGCCGACGCTAAGCAGCAAATTGACTTTGGACATAGCATCGTTCCTCAGTGGCTGGCGAAGGAGTTTTTGGGATCGGCCACGTTTGAGGACCATATGATGAGGCTCCGGGTGCAGCTTGAAAACCAAAAGCACGCCATGACGTCAAGCCTTCAAAAATCGTTTGGCGAGAAAATCTCTTTTTTAGTGCCGCAGGGCGGTATCCATTTATGGTTTCCCTTGCCGAACCCTGTTGATGAATATCAGTTGCTCGACCGGGCGATCCAGAAGGGCGTCGCCTTTGTTCCGGGCAGTATCATGGGTTCTTATAAAGGGTATGTCCGTTTTACATACGGTCGTCAAGAGCCAGAAGCGATTCGCGAAGGGGTGCGCCGCTTTGCGGAAGCATTTCACGACACTTGCCGAAATGAAAAATGAGGAGAAGTGGATGGTGAAATCTTTGGTCAATTGGATGGTGTGTTTTTCTTCTGAATGATTAAGATAGGTCATGTAAAATTAATAGGATTATATTTGAATGGAAACAGGAGAGGATTCAACATGACAGGAACCGCTTTAGTATTGACGATCTTGCTGGGGGCGGTGAAAATTTTGCTGACGTGCCTTCCAACAGGTGCAGTGAATAAGCTGATTGACCGGTTTGAAATGCATGGGAAATTGGACGGTGACACAACGGCCGTTTTTAAGGCTGGCAAAGAGATGGAGGGGCAGGAGAAGCGAAACTTCATTGAGCAATTTAATTCATCAACCGTCCTGAAAAAATATTATGTGTTTCCGGGCAATGAACCATTATTCTTAAATCGTAAAAACAGTGGAGAGCCGATTAGAATTGAAACGACGCGCGGTAGGAAGAAGCAAACGATTTTCGTGTTCCCTTATCAGACCCATGTGGATGTAGTCAGGCAGTCCAAAAAGGAAGTCATAGCCTACAGTGTACGTTCAAAAACACTTCAACTTAATGGATGAAATAAATGATCCACATTTATTCTCGTTTATGCTACATTTAGAAAAAATGCTTTTTTAATGAGGGTTATAACCGTGAATGCTCAATTAACTGCTTATATCTCACTTGTTTGTGTATCAGGTGTTTTAAATGTGTATTTAAGCTTGTACGTGTTTTTTAAACGTCACCATTATACAAACATTGCGCGGTTTTTCATTCTTCATGCTGTTTGTATTACCATTTATTGTATAGGTGCGGCATTCGGCTTAATGGCGACGACAATTCAAGAAATCAAGATGTGGACGGTCGTTCAGTATATTGGAATGCCATTTTCAGCTGTTTACGGCCTGTTATTCGTGATGCAGTATTTAGGGGTGCAGTTATCAAGAAAAAAAGTGGCAGCATTGCTTTTCATTCCATCTATTACGCTGATCATGGTGGCGACAAATGATCTCCACCATTTGCATTACCGTGTGTATGAAGTAGACCCGGTATTAGGGGCACCTTTTGTCCGGCAGGAAATCGGCGTCTGGTATATTATTCATGGTATTTTCACCTTTGCGTCCTTATTTGCCGCTTTGTTACTGCCGGTGTTTCAGTGGAAAGAAACGGCCCGTGTTTATCGTCCGCAGCTGCTTTCCTTAATGTGCGGCCAAATTGTGCCGATCGTCACAGCGTTTATTTACTTAATTGGCTTGACGCCGCCGGGATTTGATCCAGTGCCGATGGTGTTATGGATGTCCTCGCTTTTTTATTTGTGGTCAATCAGCTCATCCCGTCTATTCACGATCCTGCCTGTGGCAAAGGATTCCATTTTTCATAGTATTAATGATGGGGTTATGGTGCTTGATGAATCGCGACGGCTCATTGAATTTAATCAAGGCTGCGAGGAAATGTTTCCCCGGTTAAGCAAATCGATGTTCGGCATGGATTTTGAAAAGGTATGGTTTACGTTGTCGGAAAATTCATTTCCTTTTCATTTCGAGGCTGCTGAACAAAATCGGGAACTGACACTCATGGCGGGAAACACAAAACACACGTATCAGATCCGGACATCGCCGCTGCAGCACGCCAACCAAATTCATGGCCAGCTGTTAATTTTCACTGATATTACGAAGCTGAAGGAGATGCAGGTGCAGCTCGAGCATCAAGCGTATTACGATGAGCTTACACAGGTTCAAAACCGCCGTGCTTTTTTCAAGCAGGCGGAGCACGATTTTGCCAAAGCACTAAAGGAATCAGAGGATTATACCGTTGTGCTGCTGGACATTGATTATTTTAAAAAGGTTAATGATACGTATGGACATCATATTGGAGACCGCGTGCTGCAGCATGTCGCCAAGGTGTGTCAGGCTCAATTAAACGAAGGAGACGTGTTTGCGAGGTATGGCGGAGAAGAGTTTGTGCTGGCACTGAAGGGATGTTCTGCAGCAGAAGGACGGGCAGCAGCCAACCGGATGCGCGTTCAGATAGAGCAGCATCCCCTGGAAGTAGATGGACATATCCTTGCTGTTACAGCAAGCCTCGGTGTCGCTGAAGCAGCAAAAGGGCCCGGCGAAACACTCACTCAGCTGTTAAACAAAGCAGATCATGCCTTGTATCAAGCGAAAAATAGTGGGCGCAACCAGGTGTGGGTATATGATGATCAGGAGAATGCTGCACTGAACTTCGTAAAAGAAGAGGAGGCCCGCAGTGGCGAGCCAACTTCAACATAAAGGTGTTCTGACGGCTGGATGATCGATCATCCAGCCGTCATTCGTATGAATCAAGCCATTTAGGAGCCGGAATGGAGCAGCTTATTTCTCAAATACTTGATGAATAATGTCAGCCGGCTTGCTGTTATTTAAATTTTTATACACACAGCTTGCCGGTTTTTCCGGCAGGATTTCCGAAAAGGCGATGGCGAGCTCGGTTTCTCCTGCTACATGAATTTCAGCCCAGCCTTTTTCCTTTTTTAGCTTTTGTACGGTCGTTCCCATGCTTTTAAAAAACCGCTTTACATTCTCCTTCAACCGAGATTCAAGAAAATCCACCTTGCTGCTGCCGATCGCATGCTTGCCGCCGGGGTCCATGTTTTTCTTTTCGCCCCATTCTTCCAGGTTGGGGTCAAAGCTATAGGAAAAATCCTCCTTGACCATTCCCATGGCCGTATCGAGTATTCGAACCTCGCCGAAGCTTGGCATGATAATACCGGCCTCCGGATATGCTTTGTACATGTACTCCAGCTGTTCAAGCTGCGGAAGATTTTCCCAGTGAAAGCTGTTTTTAACCGGCACCTGCACGTAATGAACCGACCACAATGGCGGTTCCTCGGCAGCAAACAGAACGATGCCTTTATGCAATTCTTCTTTATGGTCATCCAATTCCTTGATTATCTTTTGTTTGATTACTTTAAAGTCTTTCTGTTCCTGCTCCTCATTGCTGTCGTCCAGCTTTTTATCCAGCTCTTTTATGCCATTTTTTAAATGGATTTCCCAGGCACCGTTTAGCTGTTCGGGATCGGCGGGGTTTGTGTTCAAGTACATTGTGAAAACATTTCGTTCGCCGCTTTGATAGGCTTTCAATTTCTTGAGTTCTTTGTGTAATGTCATAAGCGCTCTGTCCTCCTTCTCAGCCGTTCGAATGATTGAATTGTCAACGAAATTAATGTTTGCTTAAATGGATTTTGTTATACGTGAAAAGCAGGAAAAGAACAGAAGAAGAGCTGCTGGACATTACTTCGTATGCCGGTTGGCTACTCCGTAAGCTGCAATGGACTCTGGCTTAATTTTTGGCTCAAGGCCGACAGACTGCATACGGGCGACCATTTCCTGAATGAAAATTCTCGTTTTGTTATGCTGCTCAGATCCAATATCAATGTGCCCCTCCAACGTAAAAGAAGAGCCTTTATATAAGTGAGGAAGAACGATATCGATCATGTCCATTTTGTGGGCTTCAGTAAACAAGGAAGCAATCTCTTCGGTAAGAGACGTTTCCATGGAAATTTTTTCGTGCAGGCTGTCATATCGTCTCGGGTGACGTATTTTTCTCAGGCAGGCCCAGGCTCCTTTTCCTTTCCGGTGAAGAACAATCACCGTCGCAAAGACCGTTTCATCTCCGTGAGCATGTGAGTCAGTTCCGAGCATAAGCCGGTATTTTCCAGCGGGGTCCTGTCCCATGAATAAAATGATTTTTTGAAATACGTCGTTAAAGGTCAGTCCTTTTTCCTTCATTGTCCGGAAAAGCAGTGCTTTTCCATCTAAAATAGAGAATTGATTGTTCATGCGTCGGCACCTGGCTCTCTTATTTAATATGTAGGGCTGCAGTTTCAAGTACAAAGCGCTTCTAATGATTTTTATGTATAAAAATCGAAATCATACCTCTGCTGTTAAGAAGTCAAGCGGACGCTGAATCTGGGTCAATTGTTTTTGAAGGGGCTCAGTGGCGGGGGTGTCCTGCTCATTAAAGGGCTGTCGTTTCAAAACGACAGCGGCCGGGAACAAAATGAATGAGGAAAAAAAGGAAAGATGGAGTGGATAAGAATGAGCGTTATAATCGATGTTTCTCACCATCAAGGTGAGATCAATTGGTCAGCGGCTGGAACAGAAGTGGATCTGGCTATTTTGCGCGTTCAAGATGGGAGCCGGGTGGTAGACAGACAGTATGCCGCAAACGCAGCCGGGTGCAAAAGGAATCTTGTGCCGTTTGGAAATTACGCTTTTTGCCGTTTTGTTTCTGTTAATGACGCCCTTACGGAAGCACGTGACTTCTGGGCGCGAGGCGACAAGGACGCGTTATTTTGGGTGGCCGATGTAGAGGTGAAAACGATGAACGATATGCGGGCTGGCACACAGGCGTTTATTGACGAACTGCGAAGGCTGGGCGCGCGGAAGGTAGGGCTGTACGTCGGCCATCACACGCATGGTGCGTTTGAAGCAGACAAGGTGAGAGCAGACTTTAAATGGATTCCGCGCTACAGCTTGAAGCAGCCGGCTTTCCCGTGCGATCTCTGGCAGTATACAGACAAGGGCCATGTCGGGGGCATTAAGGGTTCTGTTGATTTGAACCGGATAAACGGAGACAAGCCGCTTGAATGGTTTCTGGGCGAAGCGCCGAGAGGACCATCAAGCCCTCTCGGTGAAGCAGCGGCCCTTGCCTTAACAGTCGTTGAGCGGCTGCTGAAAAAGAACTGACATGAAGAAGCTAGGGGTAGGAGGGATTGAATAGATGAACGAGAAAGAACAAGCCATTTTGCTTCAATGGCTGCCCTCGTTTTAATACCCCACCCTCTTTTTAAAGAAATAAGAAAATCTCTTCTTTTCGCCGGTCCATTCATGCTCTATACTATTACATGACGAAATAAGAGCAGATAAGAAAGGGGAGAGCCTTATGCTGGATTGGATTCGGCTGCCGGTAGGGCTGCTCCAGGCAAATGCGTATATCGTGTACGATAAACAAGGATCGTGTTTGATCATTGATCCGGGAGATGAAGCGAAGAAAATTCATCAGTTTATTCGGAAAAAAAAGCTGCAGCCGCAGGCGATCTTGCTGACACATGCCCATTTTGACCATATCGGAGCGGTTGAAGCATGCAGAGAAAAATACCGCATCCCTGTCTATCTTCATGAGCAGGAAAAAAAGTGGCTGTCAAACCCGCACAAAAACGGATCTGCTCAATATGAAGGGGCAGCGCCTGTTGTAGTGCAGCAGGCAGATCATCTTTTTTCTGGCGAAGAAAGAGTAACAGTTGGTGCTTTTTCATTTGACGTCCTGCCAACACCTGGCCATTCTCCTGGAAGTGTCAGCTTCTTCTTTCAAGAGTCCGGTTTTGTGATTGTCGGAGATACGTTATTCAAAAAAGGGATGGGACGCACAGATTTACCAGGAGGCCAGGAACATCAGCTCATCCGCAGCATTCGGGAAAAGCTTTATACTCTTCCGGAGGATACATATGTGCTGCCGGGTCATGATGACGTCACGACAATCGTTCAGGAACGGGATGATAATCCGCACGTTAACGGTAAAACGTAAAAAGGGGAAGAGATAAATGAATGAAGAATTGATGGTATTAGGGGAAGCCGTACTGAAAAAGAAAGAAGAAATTGCGCGGTCCGTTCACGAGGAAAGAATGACGGGCGTATTCATGACAGAGCGGGAAAAAAAGGAATTTAAAGCGATTGAACCAACGATTATAAACAGCCGCATCGAGCTGGTCGCTTTACTTGGACAAGGCATTCGGGATGGGGCGGATCAAGCCGGAATCTTAAACGATGTTGAGAACTGGGGCAAGGAAAAAGCAGCGTTCTTTTTTAACCTCGGTGTCCCGCTTGATGAGGCATTAAAAGATACAAGCTATTACCGCCGTTTGATCTGGAACGTCATTGAAGAAGAAGCCACAGCAAGCAAGATGACAGCAGCTTCTATTTTTAAGCTGATTTCTATTTTTGATCCGCTGCTGGACCATGCCGTTTATTATTTCAGTTTAACGTATGTACAGGCACATCAAAAAACACTCGAAAACGCTAAAACGGCGTTTCTCGAATTATCTGTTCCCGTTGTCCCGCTTCTAAAAGGCGTTGGAGTGCTTCCATTGATCGGGAACATCGACACAGAGCGATCCCGCTTGCTCATGGAAAAAACGCTGGAGCAGTCGGTGGATTTAAAGCTGACGCATCTTATTTTTGATGTCTCAGGCGTACAGATCGTCGATACGATGGTAGCGGACCAGCTTTTTAAAGTGATGGACGCTCTGTCGCTAATCGGTGTAGAACCGATCATTACAGGAATTCGTCCGGAAGTAGCCCAGACCATGATTACGCTCGGCTTAAACATAAACGGGATAAAGGTGAGAGCAAATCTGCACCAGGCATTTAACGAGCTCCGTGTATTAAAAAAGCAATGAGCCGCGCATAACGGCTCACTGCTTCAAAAAAAGGTGGTACTCGGAATTGAACCGAGGATAAAGGTTTTGCAGACCTGCGCCTTACCGCTTGGCTATACCACCGGGATATGGTTCTATCAATACTATATGAGCAAAAGACGAGATTATTCCTGCCATCTCGTCTTTTTTTTATTGTTATTCTTTTTTGTGTTCGTGCTCTATCTGCTTGCTGATGGGCGAATGGCTGATCACGGCTTCGGCCTGTTCCGGAGAAAGCCCGCGAACTTTTTGCAGCCAGTTTAGCATATGAGCCTTTTCGTCCTTGAACTCATCCAATTCAAGCTGCCTTGTTTTTTCTTCTGTAGAAATTAAGTAGTCCTCGTATAAACGCTGATAGTCAATTTTCAAATGCCTTCACTCCTTTTCCTATCGTCTACCCGGTTATAGGCAAAAGAAAAACACTTCCTGTTCATATTTTATGTAAAGGCCTATATACATATACAATGCTGAAAAAAAGATAGGGGGAAAAAAGTGAACAGCCAGCAGCCATTCCAATCTGTAAGAACGTACATTCCGCCGCGAAGTCCATTTGATCCGTGTCCGCCGATTGGGCGAAAATTCTACAGCACGCCGCCTCATTTGTTTTTAGGTGTGCAGCCGCCGGATCTTCCACAATTTTCACCGGCCGAGGCATTGAGAAAAGGAACGTTGTGGAAAGTGTTTGCTGACTATTATGAGAATCCATACCGGAAGGGGGGCAAACCCCGGCATGGATAACACTCTTCCGAAAGAGTATTATACAAAGCTTGAGGAGATTCAAGCAGCCGACTTTGTTGTGCTGGAATTGACGCTTTATTTAGATACGCATCCGACAGACGCTCAGGCAATTGCGCAGTTTAATCAGTTTACCCGGCATAGCATGCAGTTAAAAAAAGCGTTTGAGACCCAATTTGGCCCCCTTCAGCAGGGCAGTATCAACCCATCAAAAACGAACTGGGCGTGGAGTGAATTTCCCTGGCCATGGCAGGTCTAATAAACCGGAAAAGGTGGAACGAGTATGTGGACATATGAAAAGAAACTGCAGTACCCGGTAAAGGTCAGCACGTGCAACCCGACCCTGGCTAAATATTTAATGGAGCAGTACGGAGGGGCCGATGGAGAGCTTGCAGCAGCTCTTCGGTACATGAATCAGCGTTATACGATTCCTGAAAAAGTAATCGGTCTTTTAAATGATATTGCGACGGAAGAGTTTTCGCATTTGGAAATGATTGCGACGATGATTTACAAGCTGACAAAGGACGCCACGCCAGATCAGCTTCGTGAAGCAGGACTAGCCGAGCACTATGTCAGTCATGACAGCGCCCTGTTTTACAGCAACGCAGCGGGTGTTCCGTTTACCGCTTCTTATATTCAGGCAAAAGGCGATCCGATTGCCGATTTATATGAAGATATTGCAGCAGAGGAAAAAGCTCGGGCCACTTATCAATGGATTATTGACATGTCCGATGATCCGGATTTAAACGATTCGCTCCGTTTCTTAAGGGAAAGGGAAATTGTACACTCTCAGCGGTTCAGGGAAGCGGTTGAAATCGTCAAAGACGACCGGAGCCAGCAGAAAATTTTTTAAAGTGGATAAAACCAGAGTCTACCGGGCTCTGGTTTTTGTGTTTATGAGACCTTAAAGAAACGACGTGCCGATGATAATTAAGAGAATAAATAACACAACAACAAGAGCCAGGCTGGAGCCATCTCCACCGTTGTGTCCACTTTTATTGCCGCTCATTGCGACCACCTCCTGCACTATAGTGTATTCGAGCGTTTCGATTCCTCCTGGACAAAAAGGCAAAAACCGCTCCAGCTGATAACGACTTTGGCCAAAAGCCATATAGTGTAGAAGGATCTTTTTTCAAAAGGAGTGTGACAAAGTGGGGACGCGGAAGTTTCGAGAAATTGTTCAAATCAACTATGAGCGCGCAATTGAGGTGATTCAAACTGGGGATTTATTATTTTGCAGCGGCACCTACCTGATCAGTGAATTCATCAAAAAAGCTTCCCAATCGGATATGAGCCACGTGGCTTTTTTATTTAAATGGAACGGCAGGGTGCTTGTCTTTGAAAGTGTTGAACAAGCGGGCGTCCGAATTATTCCATTGCTTCATTACGTGTCCAACTATGATAATAGCGGAAAAAAATACAAAGGCTCTCTTTATATTGCCAGGCATGAAAAGCTGATCGATTCTGCTTTCGATGAAGCCCTTCTTTCGCCCATGCTCGGAAAAGGAATTGATTCATTAAACCAGCAGTATGCCCAGGCTGAAATTATGCGGATTTTAACACGCATCCAGCTGGGCATCGGGCAGCGGAAAAACCAAAACGAATTCATCTGTTCCGAATTTGTTGATCAATGCTTTCAGCAAATTGGCATTCAATTCGCCCGAGGTGAAGGCGACTTTATTTATCCGGAGCATATTGCTGCCGATCAACGCGTTTTTCCATTGTTTGAGCTCGTTGTTTGAGTTAAATGAGATTGAAGCAGGGCGACGGCAAGGATGCTTGCACTATACAAAAAGAAAATCAGTTGATCGCGGTTTTTTCGGCTTTTCATGGATCATCCCTCCTTTTGCGCTTTAGTGTAAACAAAAAGAATTTAATTATTTATTCTTAATTCATTATGTGCTAAATTCAAAATAATAAAAGTAAAAAAAGCTTAATAACAAGAAAAAAAGGGAAAAGAATAAAACGGAAAACTGAAAAAGGAAGTGACCAGTCATGCAAGTGGAAAAAAGAGCGCTGGATCTATTGAACTCGATCAAAAAGGGCGAGAAACCGGAACAGGGAAATGAACCTTTGCAAACATTCGGAGAAGCACTGCACTTTCTCGATTCCAACAACCTGGCGACCGGCATCACAGTAGAGCGGTCAGAGGAAGAAAAAAACATTAAAGGCTACTCGATTGAAGATGATTTTTCAATCACAGTATCTGGATTTGAGTTTTTAGAAAAAAATAAACCGGATAGGGAATGAATGTGGAAAGCGTCCTGCAGTTTCTAAGTAAACTGTGTGGGCGTTTTTTTGCGTGAAAAGAAAACGGATGAAAAAAGACGCGCATTTATAGGTCGGTCTGCATCTATTATAAATAGCAGCAGCCGTAAGGAGGGAGGCTTATGCTCAAGCCTGGAGACTGGATCATTCATGCGCACGGAAAGGAACGAATTATTGGGTTTATCCGCGATTTTTCAAGATTAAGAAATGAAGTGTACATCGTGCAGGTTTCATCGTATTTTGATAAAAAGATCACACCGATCAAGCCGGAACTTGTGGTTGTGGAAAGCAAAAATATTATGGCTGTCGGGCTGACGCTGGCAAAGGAAGATTGGGATTCGATGATTGATCTTGCCATTTTAACGGATGATGAACAATGGTTTCGCCAGCTGTCGAAAAGAAAGCCTGGCTGATCCAGCCTTCATTTAATATCAAATGAAAAAATAGACTTTATGTTCGGTCTTTGATACACTAAACATATCACAGTACTGCTATTGAAAAGAGGCCATGATATGATTGATCACATCGTACTTGTTAAATTTGCTGAATCGACAACGGTTGAACAGCTTGAAGAAGTCGTTGCGCGGTTTAAAGCGCTTGAGAAACATCTTGAAGGCGTTATTGATATTCAGGCAGGAATTAATTTTTCTGAAAAAAATCAAGGCTACCAGGTAGTGCTGACGACCCGCTTCGAAAATAAAGCAGCGCTCGAAGCGTACGGACCGCATCCAGAGCATCAGGCTGTCGCCGCTTTTATTCGTGAATCGGGACGTCTTGACAGCATTGTGGTGGACATCGAGATTTAATCAAGTGAGCTTGGGACAAAAGGTTTTGGATAGAAGGGAAGCCGAACGATGCAATCGTTCGGCTTTCTTTTGAGCTATTCTTGATGGTGTAACCATTTATTTAGTGACTGAGCTTGCGCTAACACAGTAAAGGCGGCTTCTGCAGGACTACGCGTTCGGAGGGGCGGGCGGTGAGCTAACTTTTGTCGCTACGCTCCAAAAGTGGATCTCACCTGGCCCGCTGATCCCTCCCGAGTCTTCGTCCTGCGCCAGCCGCCCTTCTTACGATTAGTCAATAGCTTTTCAGAAAAGAATGACGTTGCCGGGAGGTTTTTTAAGCTACTCCCTCACGCTGAAAAATGGCACATGCCAAAAAGACCTGACGAATGTTTATTTTTTTCGAAAGGTCATTATGATATAGTAAAGGTACAGGTATTACGATTGATGAGCCGGTCGTGTGGACTCGTAATCGTAAAGAATGCCATGTGTCAGTAAGTGAAGTGTCACTTTCAGAAACTTATTGATGCAGGCAATGATTGCAACCTTATGAGGCTTCCTCTGAGGTTGTTTTTTTAATTTGTAATAGTAGTCTACAAAATGATTTGGCTTCCCTTTTGCCATAAGCATGGCGCATATCATAAAATATAAAATCTTCCGTAATTGCTTGTTCCCACGCTTGTTTATTCGATCCCTATACTGCGTATTTCCGGACTGATAGCGCATGATATCAATTCCTGTGTAAGCGTTCAATTGTTTCGCATGTTGAAAACGACGAAAGTCCCCTAATTCTCCAATTAACCGGCACGCTGTTGTCTCTCCAATACCCGGGATGGAACGGAATACGTGATACTCTGTTCGTTCTTTTGATCGTTCTGCCATTTCTTTCACAAGAGACGCCTTTTTCTCCTGTAAATCTGCCAGACGAGCGGCGTAATCGCGTACTTGATCGCATCGAACGTCTGTCGACTTAATCGCTGGGTAGCTTTTTTCAGCTGCCACTAATAGAATGGCTGCTTTTTTCTCCGCGCTTGTACTCGATATCTTTTTTCGCGTATTCGCTCTCAAGCGATTTTTAATAACTGTTTTCGACTGTTCGATTAAATAGTCAGGATGGGGATACAGCTGCACCACGTTCAAGAATAGAGCAGAGCCTGGTGTGAGCAGCTTTTCCAATTCAGGGAAGCTCATCTGTAAAAGGGCATGCATCCGGTTTTTCAGTAACGTGATTTCGTCGTCCACTTCGTCGTAATACCGGGCCAGTGCTCGCATCTGGTCATAATAGTCTTCCTGTATATACGTGGATTCACGTTCCATTCTGAAATGCGTCTTCGCCAGTTCATGCGCATCACTCGTATCGGTTTTATGCCGGCGCATCTTCGCCATTTGTAAATTCGCTTCAAGCGGATTCATGCGGCAATAGGCATGGCCGCGATCTTTGAGAAAAGCTTCGACAGGTCTTGAATAGACGCCTGTTGCTTCGAATACGATGTCAGGTGCCTGGCCATTGAGTCTAGTCATTTCTTCGATTCGTGTATGGAGCTGATCAAATTCGGCCCGAGTATGGTTTAACTGCCCTTCAAAGTCACACTGACGATAGGGATCGTAAATAACCATCGTGCTTTTCCCATTACTCACATCTAACGCAATAACATGTTTCATCGCCTTTTCTCCTTTTCTTCTTTTTTAGTCCATCATAGAAGCCTTCACACGGCCTTATCGATTCCACTTTCTTATACGCGATCTCTTGGACCCAACATACTAAACGGATTCACATAAGGGTGTGAAGGGAGCCTGTTTGTGGTGCGGACTCGTAATGGTCCTAGCGGCTGGTCGACTTCCCTTCACTTCTACTATAAAAAATAGTAGCACAAGCCATGGCCTTGGCTTGTGCTACTAATGTTAGTATGTTTGTGGGGAGGAAAAGCAACTTGTAAAACCTAAAGGTAGCGTTTTGAATGAGTAACCACAATCCAATTTCTATTATTCGTGTAAAAAAGAAAAGGCGATTCTCCTACAGCCATTCGTTAGTTATTTACATCAAGCCCTTCAGCTACGAGAGCGTTCAGATTCAAGCGCCAATCTTATTGTTATGTCTCTGCCGCTTTCTTCTCTCAGCAGAAAACATATATTAAATTTATTTCATTTAAATGACTTGCGTTTTAAGTAAATAAAAAGAGGTAAACTCCTTATGAGATCGAATAAAAAAGGAGATTTTACTTTGTTTAACTTAAGCGATATGGGAACGTTCATGTGGGCTTTTTTCATTACATTGCCGCTGACATTGCTCATTCATACTGCAGGACATGCTTTTTTTGCTGCTATATTCGGGAGTAAGACGTCGTTAATATTAGGACGCGGGAGCAAGCTTATACAACTGAAAAACATTGAGATCCGCAAGTTGTATTTTATTGATTCTGCCTGTCAGTATGATACATTAAGATGTGAGCGGCGCTGGAAGCACGCGCTCATTTACGCCGGAGGAGCCATTTTTAACATCCTGTCCATACTGCTTGTCAATGGCTTGATTCATGCCGGAGTGATACCGGGTCACATGTTTTTTTATCAATTTGTGTATTTTTCTGTATACCTTGTTTTCTTCGCCCTACTGCCTGTTGACTACGGCGAAGAAAATCCGAGCGACGGAAAAGCAATTTACGATGTATTGAAATTCGGAAAAGTGTATAATGAATTTGACTGATCAAGCCCCCATGGCATGTGCCTGGGGGTGATTGTGCGTCTTAATGGAGGTGGAAGCATGTCCTCTTATTATCCGAAAAACGGCCGGGTGATTTTGCACATCGATGCGAATGCATTTTACGCAAGCGTGGAGGAGGCGGAAAACCCCTCCCTTAAACAGAAACCTGTGATCATTGCGGGCAACCCGGAAGAACGAAAGGGCATTGTCGTCGCCGCAAACTACTTGTGCAAGAACCGCGGTGTCTATACCACGATGGCGCTTCGCGAGGCACTGAAGCTCGTGCCGGAAGCGGTCGTTATCAAGCCGAATCACCGTGTGTATAAAGAGTATTCAAAACGGATCTTCACGTACGTGGCCGGTTTTTCTCCTTTAATGGAATACGCCTCTATAGATGAGGCATATTTAGACATTAGCGGCTGTGAGGAGCTCGGAGCCCCGATTGACATTGCCAGACAGATTCAACGAGAAGTACTTGAACAGTTTCATATTCCGCTTTCTATTGGCATTGCCCCGAATAAATTTTTAGCCAAAATGGCCAGCGACATGGAAAAGCCACTCGGGGTAACCGTGCTGCGTAAGAGAGATGTGGAGAATGTTTTATGGCCGCGTCCAGTGTTAGAGGCACATGGAATAGGCGATAAAACAGCTTCGAAGCTGAAGGAGACGGGCATTTTCACGATGGGTGATCTGGCGAAAGCCTCCGATCAGCGGCTATCCTCTATTATGGGCATTCGGGGAATCCGGATGAAGGAAAGAGTCAACGGGATTGATGACCGCCCCGTTGATCCAGCTGCCAATTCATCGTTTAAAAGCATTGGAAATTCCACTACGTTTGCGCACAATATGACGGAGCCCGCTGCTATCCACGGAAAGCTTGAAGCACTGGCTCAATCAGTAAGTGAGCGAATGAAACAAAAAAGAGCCGTGTCGCGGACGATTCAGGTGACGATTCGATATGATGATTTTAAAACAGTGACACGCAGCCAGACACTTGAACGGGATATCGAAGAAAAAGCTGACATTCTGGCGGTGGCAGAGAAGCTGTTTTTCAAGCATTGGAACGGTGGTCCTGTCAGACTGCTCGGCATTACAGCTCAAAATGCGCTGGACAAGCGGACGATCACCAAGCAAATGGATTTATTTTCCTTTAAAGAAGAAGCTGACAAATCAGAGCCTCTTTATCAGACGGTAGAAGCGATCAAACGGAAATTTGGAGAGCACATGATTAAAAAAGGATTTGAGTAAGAGCTGAAAGAGAAAGAAGGAATAGAAATGGAAAACATGATCGAAGTAAAGGAACTGCGCAAAGAGTTTAAGTCACACTCGAGCCGTTCCGGGTTGAAAGGCGCTTTTCGGGATTTGCTGACGCGTAATTATAAAATTGTCCCGGCGGTTAATGACATTACCTTTTCAGTGAAGCCCGGGGAAATGGTTGGCTATATTGGGGAAAACGGGGCCGGAAAATCAACAAGCATTAAAATGCTGACGGGAATATTAACACCGACATCGGGAATTGTTCGTGTCAACGGAATGGACCCGCATAAAGAACGGGAGCAGTTCGTCCGCTCAATCGGTGTTGTGTTTGGCCAGCGGTCTCAGCTCTGGTGGGATATTGCCGTGCAGGAATCCTTCCGTCTGCTTAAAAAAGTATATAACGTGCCGGACGACGTGTACAATACGCATATGAATCATGTCATTGAGTCCCTTGACATCGGGCCGCTTCTTGATAAACCGGTGCGCAAGCTGTCTCTTGGCCAGCGGATGCGCTGTGAGCTGGCAGCCGCCCTTTTGCACAATCCTCCGCTCCTTTTCCTTGATGAGCCAACGATCGGGCTGGATGTACTCGTTAAGCTGAAAATACGGGAGTTTTTAAAGGAAATGAACGCGAAATATAACACAACGGTGCTTTTAACCACCCATGACTTAAGTGATATTGAAGCGTTATGTGAACGGGTTGTGATGCTCGATGAAGGGAAAATCATTTACGATGGACAGCTTGATAGCCTGCGGTCCAACTGGGGAGAAGGTAAACAAATCGAATTTCAGTTTGCGGACACAGCGGTGACGAAGCAAAATCTTCAGCCGCTGCTTGCAGAATTGGATGCGGCATGGTCGCCGGGCGAGCGGCAAAATGTTTGGGTGGCGAATGTGCTGAATGATGAACATGTTATTTCTGAAGTAATTGGCCGCGTGGTGTCTGCGCACAAAATTACCGATTTAAAAGTGCATGAAATATCAATTGAGGACATCATCCGTAATATTTACGAAGAAGGCGTGACAAATGGGTAAATATATTGAAATGATCCGAATCCGTTTTTTAATGATGCTCGCTTACCGGACGAATTATTACAGCGGCATCTTAATATACAGCATCAACATTGGTGCGTATTATTTTCTGTGGAATGCGATATATGGCGATAAAAGCTCCATAGAAGGCATGACAGCCATTCAAATGACATCGTATATCTCTATCGCCTGGATGGCGCGCGCTTTTTATTTTAATAATATTGACCGTGAAATTGCCCAGGAAATCAAAGAAGGGAAAGTAGCGGTTGAATTCATCCGTCCGTATAACTACTTACTGATGAAAACGATGCAGGGGCTCGGAGAAGGCATTTTTCGTTTTTCATTTTTTTCCGCGCCGGGAATGATTATTGTCGCATTGATTTTCCCTATTGCTTTTTCATCCAACCCTTTGACCTGGCTTCTGTTTGGACTGGCACTCGTCTTCAGCTTCTTGATCAATATGCAAATAAACCTGTTGACAGGTATTTTAACGTTTTTCTTCTATAATAATACCGGCTTAATTCGGGCGAAGCGGGTTGTCATTGACTTGTTTTCAGGCCTGCTCCTGCCAATCAGCTTTTTTCCCGGCTGGGCGCAGCAGGTAATGGGGTTTCTTCCGTTTCAGGGAATTAGTTATGTACCGAGCATGATTTTTACGGAAAGCTTCACGTATTCTGAAACGATGAATGCGATGCTTTATCAGGTGGTTTGGGTTCTTATCCTGATTATCCCTATTCAACTCATTTGGCTGGTTGCAAAAAAACAACTAGTCGTTCAGGGAGGATAACAGATGAAATATGGACAGCTATTCTTTCAATATGCAGCACAATATATGAAAACCCGGCTGACGTATCGAACCGATATGATGGTCGAGATCGGATCGGATTTGTTATCGCAGGCGGTGAACTTTCTTTTTATTTTGCTTGTCTTTGGCCACACGACGGCAATCAGCGGCTGGTCACGAGACGAAATCATTTTTATTTATGGATTTTTCCTCGTTCCATTCGCGATCTTTGGCGCTTTTTTCAACATATGGGATTTTAACGAACGGTATATTGTAAAAGGGGAGATGGACCGCATTTTAACACGGCCGATTCACAGCTTGTTTCAAATCGTTATTGAACGGATGGAGCTTGAATCGCTGTTTGGCGTCGTGACCGGGATGGCGGTGATGGTATACGCCGGCAGCCGTCTCGATGTAAGCCTGGCATGGTACGACCCGTTCCTATTTGTCCTGCTCGTGCTTGGCGGTACGCTTGTGTATGCGGCGATTTTTGTGTTGATTGCAAGCATCAGCTTTTGGTCAGACAGCCCGACCAGCATTATGCCGATGATGTACAATATCGGCAATTACGGTCGGTACCCCGTTAATATTTATAACAATATTATTCGCTTTTTGCTGACATGGGTTTTGCCTTTTGCTTTTGTCGGTGTGTATCCGGCTGCTTACTTTTTAGGGCGGACTGAATGGTACACGTACGCTTTTTTAACGCCGGTCATCGGCGTTGCATTCTTTGCGTTTGCTGTTGTCATGTGGAATGTGGGCGTCACGAAATACCGTGGGGCAGGCAATTAAGAGAAAAAGCACATCTCAGTCTTTTAAAAGGCTGAGATGTGCTTTTTTCTTATTTTGTGGCTGATTTGACTACTTTTGCGACAGTGCTGCGGGGGAGGAGCTTAGCGGCAACAGCACCTGCTTTGTTTTTGCCTCCGGTGATGACAACGCGCTTTCCTTTTAAAAGACCGTCAACGCCTTGTTTCGCCACTTGCTCAGCGGACATGGCCTGGCTAAACATTTTTGTTTCATCCATACTTGAAACAGCGCCGAAATTCGTTTTTGTCGGTCCGGGACAAAGAGCTGTTACCGTAATATTGGTCTCCGCTAATTCTTCAGCAAGCGCTTCTGACAGCGAAAGAACAAAGGCTTTTGTCGCAAAATAAACCGCCATCATTGGACCGGGCTGAAAAGCGGCCGTACTGGCAACATTTAAAATACGTCCTGAATTCCGTTCGATCATTCCCGGTAAAAACAAATGTGTAAGCTCAGCCAGAGTGACCATATTTAATTGCATCATTTCTAATTGTTCTTGCAGACTAAGTGTTGAAAAGGAGCCAAGGAGCCCAAATCCGGCATTATTAATTAGCACATCTATTTGTATGCCCGCCTGGTCAATTTCTTCTGCTACCTCAGAGGCAGACCCGGGCTTGCTTAAATCTTTCACAATCAATTTTATTTCCGAATCAGGGAACTGGTCCTGAAGCATTTCGAGCTTGTCCTTGCTCCTTGCAACAACAACGAGGTTATACTCGGCCTCTGCAAATATTTTGGCGAACTCTGAACCGAGCCCGCTTGAGGCTCCTGTAATTAAAACGGTTTTATTCATTTCGTCCAGCTCCTTTAACGAGAATACTATAAGATTAAAAGAAACAGCAGAACATTGCAAAAAAGAGACTGATCGATTTTCATATCGAATGGAACGGGAAAAGAAGAGGGTTGACATTCAGCTGAAAACGGAGTAAAGTTATCTTTGCGATGAGCTCATTTGCGTAAGACGGACAAGCATTCCTTTCGGGGAGCATGTTGTGGAGCATGGCTTGGACGCCGCAAATTTCGAGAAACACCCCGCCTTCGAGCGGGGTGTTTTTAATTGTTTACTGCTTTGGCGTAAACGCAATGATGAATACATAAAAAATCCCCTGAACATTTTCAGGGGATTTTTTCATGTCCTTCACCAAAACGGCATAGGATAGACAAGCTTAATCAACCTGGCGGTAAACCCCAGTCACTTTGCCTAAAATCGTTACATTTGGCAGAAGAATCGGCTCCATGGATGAATTTTCAGGCTGAAGACGGATGTGATCCGCTTCCTTGTAAAACCGCTTAACGGTCGCTTCATCATCCTCTGTCATCGCCACCACAATATCGCCATTTTTAGCCGTTTGCTGCTGTCTGACAACTACATAATCACCGTTTAAGATGCCTGCTTCCCGCATGCTTTCACCGACAATTTCAAGCATAAACACATGCTCGTCCGGTGGAGCAAGACGTTCAGGAAGTGGGAAGTATTCTTCCACATTTTCGATTGCCGTTATGGGCATGCCTGCGGTGACTTTTCCTACAACCGGTACATTTACCGGGTGCTGCTTCGGCACGGAGCTGTCTGTGTCCAGAATCTCAATCGCACGCGGTTTCGTAGGATCGCGGCGGATATAATTCTTCGCTTCAAGGCGGGCGAGATGGCCGTGAACCGTTGAGCTTGATGCAAGGCCTACCGCTTCACCAATTTCACGTACGGAAGGCGGATACCCTTTTCGGCGGACTTCATCTTTAATAAAATCCAGAATGTCTTGCTGGCGTTTTGATAACTTGGTCATTTTGTCTACACCTCTCTTACTTAATATTTACGTATAGTATAACATGTGTTCTAAAAATTAACAAACGTAAGTTCGAATTTATACTTGACTGAAACAATCGTTCGCCTTACAATGGAATTATATCACGAACGAGTATTCGAGGAAAGGGTGTTCTTAGTGGAGAAATTAAAAAACTATTCATTCATGTTATTATTGACGGTGATGATGGCATCAGCGGCATTATATTTTAGTTTTAGCGGCACCGATCAAACAGCTTACCATCAAATTAAAGTAGCAACGGGCGATTCACTGTGGAGTTTGGCAGAAGATTATAAGGATCTGCATAAAATGGACCAGATTGAATTTATTCAGTGGGTTCAAGACAAAAATGATTTGATTACAACGAAAATAGTGCCTGGGGAAGACCTGACAATCCCGGTACCGGCTGCAGAATATGACAGCGGTCTTCAACTGGCGGATGCAAACGGAGAATAAACATGAAAAAAGCGATTATCTATTGCCGTGTGAGCACAGAAAAAGAAACACAGGAAACATCACTTGAACGCCAGGAAGAGGAGCTCCTGGCTCTTTCTGTTCAAAAAGGCTACGACGTGATCCGCGTCGTAAAGGAGCGGGTGAGCGGGTATGAGCTTGACCGTCCGGGCATCTTTGAAGTCCTGGATCTTATTAAGCAAGAAACAGTGGACGCCGTGTTCATTCAGGATGAAACGAGAATTGGGCGGGGAAATGCCAAGATCGCTCTTATCCACTGCTTGTTTAAAGAAGGCGTTTCTGTTTTAAGCCGGGCGGATGATGGGGAACTTCATTTATCTGAATCGGATTCGATGGTGCTGCAGATTGTCAGCATGGTCGAAGAATATCAGCGGAAAATCCATAACCTGAAGATCAAGCGGGGGATGAAGCGCGCAGTGGAAAAAGGCTTCAGTCCTGAAAAGAACTTGAAAAATAAAGGAAATGAACGAGGACGGACTAAAAAAGAAGCGCCAATTGCGGAGATCGTCCGGCTTCGCCAGAACGGTTTGACATATGAAGAGATCGCTGCAACACTCAGAGGCTTCGGCTATCCTGTTTCACGCGCGACGGTCCACCGAAGATTTGTCGAATATAAGGAAGAAGAATCGCGTCAATCATAAGCTTTTTTCTTGTTTTAGCAGGCTTTTTTCGATACGATGACCTTAATGGCTTTAAGAGAAAGGAGCAGAAAAATGCTATCACCTGAAAAAATCTCCCGGATAAATGAACTGGCTAAAAAAGCAAAGCAGTCGCCTTTATCTGATAACGAATTAAAAGAGCAGACAGAGCTTCGTCAGGAATATTTATCTGTATTCCGTACATCGATGCGAGACACGGTTGAGCATGTTCGCGTATTCGATCCAAATGGGGATGAAGTGACGCCTAAAAAGGTACGGGACATTCAAAAACGTAAAAAAATGAACTGATACTCGATGGATGAAAGCAATCTCAGTATATAATTCGGTTAAATCGGTGCATGAGACAGCAAAAGCTGTCTCTTTTTTCACATTGTTCTGTATTTTTGTTGTATATTCCGTGAAAGAGCTTTAATATAGAGGGGTAAATCCCCTTTTGAAAGGATGAATCTCATGTTTGACAAAACAGATCAGCTGGCGGTAACAACGATCCGCACGCTATCCATCGACGCAATTGAAAAAGCGAATTCCGGGCACCCGGGTTTGCCAATGGGTGCTGCTCCAATGGCGTATGCACTTTGGTCAAAAGTAATGAATCACAATCCGAAAAATCCAAAATGGTTTAACCGGGATCGATTCGTACTTTCTGCAGGTCACGGTTCCATGCTCCTATACAGCTTGCTGCATCTTGCCGGCTACGACCTTTCACTTGATGAAATTAAAAACTTCCGCCAGTGGGGAAGCAAAACGCCTGGACACCCTGAGTACAAGCATACGGACGGTGTGGAAGCGACGACTGGCCCATTAGGCCAAGGGATCGCAATGGCTGTCGGCATGGCAATGGCTGAGCGCCACCTTGCTTCTGTATACAACAAAGATGGTCATGAAGTGATCGGGCACCATACATATGCACTTTGTGGTGATGGTGATTTAATGGAAGGTGTCGCTTCTGAAGCAGCGTCTCTAGCAGCACACTTGAAATTAAGCCGCCTTGTTGTTCTTTATGATTCCAATGACATTTCTTTGGATGGTGAGCTTGATAAATCATTCTCTGAAAGTGTAGAAGGCCGTTTCAAAGCATATGGCTGGAACTACATTCGCGTAGAAGATGGAAATGACCTTGATGAAGTGTTAGCTGCGCTTGAAAATGCAAAGCAAAATGACGATGCACCGACGATTGTTGAAGTAAAAACAGTGATCGGCTACGGTTCACCGAACAAATCAGGTAAATCCGCTTCACATGGCGCACCGCTTGGTGAAGATGAAATGAAGCTGACGAAAGAATATTACAAGTGGACGTTCGATCAAGACTTCCACGTCCCGGATGAGGTTTACACACGTTTTGAGGAAGCAGCTGTTAACCGCGGGGCTGAAGCAGAATCTGAGTGGGACAAATTGTTTGCAGCCTACAAAGAAAATCATCCCGAATTAGCAGCACAGCTTGAAAAAGCGATCAATGGCGAATTGCCGGATGGATGGGAATCAGCTCTTCCTGTTTATGAAGAAGGCACGTCAAACGCAACACGCAACACGTCAGGTGAAGCGTTAAATGCGATTGCTAAATCAGTTCCGACTTTCCTTGGCGGATCAGCGGATTTGGCTGGCTCGAACAAAACAAGCATTAAAGATACAGCGGACTTCATGCCAGGAAGCTATGAAGGACGCAACATTTGGTTTGGTGTTCGTGAATTTGCGATGGGTGCAGCAATGAACGGTATGGCGCTTCACGGCGGTCTTCAAGTGTTCGGCGGTACATTCTTCGTATTCTCTGACTACCTGCGTCCAGCGATTCGTTTGGCAGCATTGATGGGTCTTCCTGTCACGTATGTCTTTACACATGACAGCATCGCAGTTGGCGAAGATGGCCCAACACACGAGCCGGTTGAACAGTTGTCATCATTCCGCGGCATGCCGAACCTGTCTGTGATTCGCCCTGCAGACGGTAACGAAACAGCTGCAGCCTGGAAACTGGCGCTGACTAGCAAGTCACAACCGACAGCACTCGTTCTGACTCGTCAAAACCTGCCTGTTCTTCCAGGTTCAAAAGAGCAAGCGCACACGGGTGTTGAAAAAGGTGCTTACACAGTTGTGAAAGCAGAAAAAACACCGGATGTTCTTTTATTAGCAACTGGCTCTGAAGTAAGCCTTGCGGTAGAAGCGCAAAAAGTGCTTCAAGGAGAAGGCATTCATGCGAATGTTGTGAGCATTCCGTCGTTTGACCGCTTTGAAAAGCAAGATGCAGCATACAAAGAATCGGTACTTCCAAAATCAGTGAAGAAGCGCCTCGGTATCGAAGTCGGTTCTTCATTCGGCTGGCATCAGTACACAGGTGATGAAGGTGACATTTTGGCCATTGACCAATTTGGCGCTTCTGCACCTGGAGATACAGTGATGAAAGAATACGGATTCACTGTTGAAAATGTTGTATCACGCGTAAAAGCGCTTCTAGAAAACTAATAAAAAAGTCCGGAGCCTCGGTTCCGGACTTTTTTTCGCCAATAATCCACAAAAAGTTGCTGGCTCTTATTGTATAATCATGAATGGTTTAGTACACTTTGATTAGATAACTTGAAGGAGGAACACGTTTATGTTTTGGTATGTGCTTACGGCTGTCATCGCACTTGCAGCTGGTGTCGCCATTGGTTTTTTCATCGCACGCCGTTACATGATGGATTACTTGAAAAAGAATCCGCCCATTAACGAGCAAATGCTGCGTATGATGATGATGCAGATGGGAATGAAACCGTCGCAGAAGAAGATTAATCAAATGATGGCTCAAATGAATAAACAGCAGGATAAATAAATCGGTGCTGATTCAAAGTTTTATGGGTCGTTTATGACAAAATTCCAACGTTCATCCGCATTAAACGTGCGGTGAAAAACGGAATATTTCATCCATCTTTTAGTTGTTAAAGGATTTGGGTCAATTTATCATACAGACTACTATAACCACCTTTTTTCCGTGTGAACGCAACCGGAAAAAGGGTGGTTTTTTGTGTTTTGACTGAATTTGTAAGAATTCGTTACTCAGACTATAACTGCTTCCGCCAAAATTCACGATATTTTTGAGGAGACAGACCGATCATTTTTTTAAAGGCATTGTGAAAATTGCTTGCGCTGCTGTATCCGACGGCATACGCAATGTCAGTTACGGTATGATCTGTCGACAAGAGGCGTGACTGGGCTTCTCCGATTCTGCGGCGGGTCACGTAATTCATGGGAGTGTAGCCGGTTGTGCGCTTAAAAGCGTGTGATAAATAATACGGACTCATATGTAATGCCTGGGCGATATGCTGCAAGCTGATTTCTTCCTGATAATGCTCATCAATAAAGCGTTGAACAAGATCGCCGATTTCCTTTTGCTTTCGTTCATCGTCACGCTCACTGCCCATTGCAGCATTCCTTACGAGTAAAAGAAGAGAGCAAAGCAAGTGGTGCTCCAATTCTCTAGATGGATGAGGGCTTGTGAAATGGCTGAAAAGCATTGACATGAGCGAGCCAATATCCTGGTAGAGCGGGCTGTCTTGAATCACCGGGCGATATGCTTGAGTAAACAGTACGTTTGGAGCCAGCCCTTTTATGGACACGTTGCCGATCGCACAGCTTAAAATATCCATTCCGTTTTTAGCATCTGCCATTTCTTCATGTGGAACCCCTGCATTGTATACAAGAATGTCCCCTTGTTTTGTTTCGTATTCTTGCCCGTCAATAATATGAATGCCATGGCCGCTGCGCAGCTGAAGGATTTCAATTCGATCGTCATGCATATGCATCATTCGTGCCAGCCGTGTCTGCAGCCGGTCTTCCTTCTGAGCGGAAATCAAATAGGGCTGTTTTTCAATGCAGCATGTAGCAGGTGAGTTTTTGCCGGTTTTCAACATTCATACACATCCTTTAAAACATCGGTTTGTTAATAAATAGCAGCGAAATTGTCGATGGAAAAGCAAGAATTCGCAATACTGTGTTAGTTTACTCTTATTTTAACGGGAAGACTGCTTAAATTGAAGCAAGAATTGAAAATACAAAAGCGCAGCAGACAGATAAAATAAAATGCATAACCGGTTGATTGATTTTTATGTAAGCGTAAACAACTGAAGGGAAGTGAAAAGAGCCAATGGTAATTCATATTACCGGTGCGCCTTGTAGCTGGGGCGTCGATGATCCGCAGCATCCCGATAATCTGCCCTGGAAGAAAGTCCTGCAGGAAGCGGGAGAAGCAGGATACAAAGCAATTGAGCTCGGTCCGTACGGCTACATGCCCATTCATATTGAACAGGTGAGTGCGGAGCTTGAGAAAAACGGACTTTCCATCGTAGCCGGAACAATTTTTGATGATCTTGTCGACGAACAGAATAGTGGAAAGGTGCTAAAGCAGACAGAAGACATCTGTTCTATCATCACGAGGCTGCCGCCGCTCCCGTTTGAAGAAGGACAGCGTGCAAGAGCACCGTATTTAACAATTATGGACTGGGGGCATCGTGAACGCGATTATGCGGCGGGGCATTCAGACCGGGCTCCGCGGTTACGTTCCAGTGAGTGGAATCAGATGATGAGTCACATAAGAAGCATTTGTGAAGTGGCTGCGAAATGGGGCGTGCGGCCGGTTATTCATCCTCATGCAGGAGGATACATTGAGTTTGCGGATGAAATTGACCGGGTGGCACAGGACATTCCGTATGAAACAGCGGGATTATGCCTGGATACCGGCCACCTTCAGTATTCCGGAATGGACCCGGTTGAATGGCTTCGAAAATATGCAGACCGGCTGGATTATATTCACTTTAAAGATATAAACGAAGCGGTGTATGGAAAAGTGATGAATGAGCACATATCTTTTTTTGATGGCTGTGCCAAAGGGGCCATGTGTCCTCTTGGAACCGGCATGATTGATTATTCGGCTATTTATCGCTTGTTGACAGAAGAGCTTCGTTACAGCGGCTACATCACCATTGAGCAGGAGCGCGATCCTAAAAATGCAGAAACAAGCCTGAGGGACGTAAAAGAGAGCCTCGATTATTTAAAAAGCATCGGATTTTAGGGAAACTTCACAAAAGAAAGGGAGAAACGACATGATCAATGGAGAAAAAACAGTAGAAACACCGATTCGATGGGCCATGATCGGCGGAGGGAGAGGCAGCCAGATTGGGTACATTCACCGCTCCTCAGCTGTACGAGATCACTCATTCGCCCTTTTGGCCGGCGCATTTGATCTGGATCCTGGAAGAGGGAAAGAGTTCGGCATTTCAATCGGCGTCGATCCCGACAGGTGCTACGCCGATTATCGAACGCTTTTTGCGGAGGAAGCAAGGCGCGAGGATGGCATTGAAGCTGTGTCGATCGCGACGCCAAACAGTACTCACTACGAGATGACAAAAGCGGCGCTTGAAGCCGGCCTTCATGTTATTTGTGAAAAGCCACTTTGCTTTAAAACGGAGGAAGCGGAGGAACTGGCGAAGATTGCGGATGAGATGGGGCTGGTCGTTGGAGTCATGTATGGGTATTCAGGCCATCAAATGATTGAACAGGCAAGGCAGATGGTTGCGCGCGGCGATCTCGGAGAAATCCGCTTGATCAATATGCAGTTTGCGCATGGCGCTTATCATACGGCCATCGAAAAAGAAAATCCAGCGGTCAAATGGCGTATGGATCCGCGACTGGCAGGTCCATCGTGTGTGATTGCAGATGTCGGCACGCATCCTCTTTTTCTAGCGGAAGCAATTCTGCAGGATTTTGAGATTGAACAGCTTTTGTGCAGCCGCAAATCATTTGTGGAGGACCGGGTGCTTGAGGATAATGCGTTCATTTTGATGAATTTAAAGGGCGGGGCACAGGCGACGCTCTGGGCGTCCGCGATAAATTGCGGTTCTCTCCATGGGCAAAAGATTCGCATAATCGGCTCGAAAGCATCAATTGAATGGTTGGATGAACAGCCAAATCAGCTGGCGTACGAGATAGAAGGAGAGCCTGCCCGTGTGTTGGAGCGCGGAGCTGCCTATTTGTATCCGGAAGCACTGGTGGAAGACCGGATCAGCGCCGGGCATCCGGAAGGCTTGTTTGATGCCTGGTCGAACCTTTACCGGCGCTTTGCTATTGCGATGAATCAGTCAAAAAAAGGAGAAAAAACAGATTTTTGGTTTCCGGATATCCGCGCAGGCGTTCAGGGGGTCAAATGGGTGGAAAAGTGCGTAGAATCTGCGGATAAAGGAGCGGTCTGGATTGAGTATTAAAAAGCAGTCGTAAAACAGCATGTAAAAAAATACAGAGGAGGCTACACCATGTTAAAACGAGATATTCATATCGAATCCATTTATACGGAGCTGCCGTTTGAAGAACGTCTGGCCGCTGCGAAACAAGACGGCTTTGATTTTGTAGAAATGTGGGGATGGGAGGATAAAGACCTTCCGCAGCTGAAAAAGCTGCTCGATGAAAACGAATTAAAGCTTGCGGCAATGTCTGGAGACGGTCCGTATTCGATGTGTGATCCGGCCGATAAAGAAAAGTACTTAAACTACATTCAACGATCCATCACAGCGGCCAAAGAAGTCGGCTGTCCGGTGCTCGTCATTCATTCAGATGCACTAGAGGAATGGCCGCAGTTCGCAAAACCAATGGCGGCTGAGTATTCATATGAAACCCGTATTTGTGCGATGCTGGATGTATTAAAAACAATTGCGCCGTGGGCGAAAGAAGCGGGCATCACATTCGTGCTCGAAGCGCTGAATGTTGAAAAAGATCATTGCGGAAACTTCCTCACCACCACAAAAACTGCGGTTGATTTAGTGGCAGCGGTTGGCTCGCCGAATGTGAAAGTATTATATGATGCCTACCATATGTATTTAAACGAAGGGAAAATCTGCGAAACGACGGAAAAGTACCTGCCTTATATCGGCCACCTTCACATTGCCGATGCACCAGGCCGTCACGAGCCCGGAACAGGGGTCATTAACTTCCCTTATTTTGTTGAACATTTGGAGAAGATTGGATACGAAGGGTCAGTGGGCTTTGAGTTTTACCCGAAAACGGATACTTCGGCAGCTGTGAAGGCAGTGAATGCGTGCTTTGACAATGTAAGAGGCGAAGTGAAAGCGGCCAGGCGCTGAAGGAAATAAGCAAAGTGACTGCTTAAACCGACGAATAAACGTAACGAGCGGGAAAACCCGCTCGTTATTTTGATGGAGGCGGGCTTGTACTCGACCGAACAATCAAGGAAGCGCCGTCAATTGTTACACCCTGACCAGTTTCTCCTTCCTTGCCTTGAATAATGGCGATCAGCTTTTTTACTGCTTCTCTGCCCATCTCGTATAAAGGCATCTTCACTGTCGTAAGAGGCGGCTGAAGGGTAGAGGTGAAAAAAACATCATGAACACCTATGATCGACATATCTTTCGGAATGGTCAGCCCTCGATCTTGAATAGCTTTCATCGCTCCCAGGCAGATCATAATATTAGAAGCAAAAACAGCTGTGGGAGGGTCAGGAAGGTCCAGCAGTATTTCCATGGATTCATAGCCATTCTCTACTGTATATTTGCTTTCTTGAACATATACAGGAATATAGTCAATGTTATCTTCCTGCAATCCTTCTCTGTAGCCTTGAAACCTGCTTAGACCTGTTGCCGTGAAAAGGGGCCCTGATATGTGCGCGATTCGATGGTGTCCTTGTTTAATCAAGTGTTTAGTCGCAAGTTTCGCGCCTAATAAATCGTTTGCCACAACATAATTATCCACACCAGCGACAGTGCGGTTTACGAGCATAAAAGGTTTTTTTGTTTTTTTGAGCTCTAAAATTTCTTTGTTGTCAATTTCCGAATTGGCTATAAGCAGCCCTTCAATCTGCCCGTCTAAAAGAGGAGAGTAGCTTTTCTCCAACCCTTTCTGCTTTAGGCTGTAAACGAGCAAATTAAATCCTTCCTGGGCAGCTTGATCTTCTGCTCCGTGAATTATGAGACTGTATACAGGGTTCGAGAAATCAGGAATAATCATGCCAAGCATTTTGCTCTGGCCTTTCTTTAGGTTTCGAGCCGACATGTTTGGTCGATACTTCAGTTCTTCGACAGCATCAAGAATCCGTTTTCTCGTTTCTGGTTTAATGTTCAACGCGGGATCGTTATTTACGACTCTGGAAACAACCGATGAGTCTACTTTAGCGAGTTTTGCAACTTCTTTTAATGTGGCCAATTGATGGATGCACCTACCTATACAAAAAAGCAATTTTAAAAATATGAGGTCTAAAAATCAGTAATGCAGGAGAACCTTTAGTTTATTATAAAGCAAATTTTATTCAGTCGCTACATTTTTACATATATATGGAAATAAAAAATGGTTTGACAAAATTTATAGAAGCGATTATTCTTAAATTATCAAAAGACAAACGTTTGTCTATAATGAGAATGCTACTATTAAACATAATTACAGGTTTTAAAGGAAATTTATGATGTAATAAAGTAGAGGGAATTACGATTAATTAGACAAACGTTTGTTTAAATATGAAGGCGGTTACACCTATGTGTATGCCAATTAAAATTGGAGGGAATATAAAATGGCTTCATTCGTAATCGATTCAGAATTGTACAAAGGGATTTATGGATCAGAGGAAATGAACAAAGTGTTTTCAGATGAATCACTGCTGCAAAAATGGCTGGACGCTGAGGCAGCTTTGGCAATTGCGGAAGCAGAAGTAGGCTTAATCCCTGAAGAAGCAGCGAGGGAGATCGCCCAAAAAGCGAAGTTTGACAATCTGGATATGCCCACAATCAGCAAAGGAATTGTTGACACCTCCCACCCGCTTATCACGCTGATCCGGTCTCTGGAAAAAATATGCGATGGGGATGCAGGGGGATATGTGCATTGGGGAGCAACGACACAGGATATTATGGATACGGCTGTTGTCCTTCAAATTAAAGAGGCGCAAGACATTGTTTCAGCTCAACTGAAGACATTTTTAGAGACGTGTCTTACTTTAGCAGTGAAGCATAAAGAAACCATTATGCCCGGAAGAACGCACGGACAGCATGCCCTGCCGGTGACATTGGGCTACAAAATGGCGATTTGGGCTGATGAAATTGGCCGCCATCTTGAAAGACTGGAAGAAGGAAAGAAACGTTACTTAATGGGCCAGTTTGCAGGCGCTGCGGGGACTCTAGCTTCCATTAGTGAAAGCGGTTTAGAGGTTCAGGAAAAGTACTGCCGCATTTTGGGGCTGGAGCAGCCGACAATCACCTGGCATGTAGGGCGTGATGGCTTTGCGGAGTTTGCGAGTATAATTGCTATGATCTCTGGAACTATCGGAAAAATAGCTAATGAAATTATTAACCTTCAAAGATCAGAGATAGGAGAAATCGAAGAAGGCTTTGCGATGGGAAAAGTCGGCAGCAGTACCATGCCTCATAAGCGCAACCCGATGGTTTGTGAATACGTGGTCGGCTTAACCCGTATTGTTCAACGAAATGCTTCGCTCGGTTTTGATGGCATGATGCAGGAACACGAGCGAGATATGACCTTTTGGCTGACAGAGTGGTCTTATCTACCTCAAATCTGTATGATGACGAGCGGTGGAATCCAGCAGTTGCAAGGTGTCCTAGAAGGATTAATTGTGCATCAAGAAAACATGACTAAAAATCTGTACCTTCTGCAAGGACTTATTGTTTCCGAAAATCTCATGTTGAAACTGGGAAAATATGTTGGGAGACAAGTGGCTCACGATATAATCTATGACGTTTCGATGAAAGCGTTTGAGGAAAAACGGCCGCTGCTTGAAACAGCTTTAGAACATAAGGAAATCATGATCCATATGGATGAAGAGGAAGTACGAAGCCACCTGAATCCGAAAAGCTATATTGGCTTATGCACACAATTCGTCGATCGTGTGGAGAAAAAATGGTCTCCCTTGGTAATTAACCAAACAAATAGATAAACGCATTATCAAACAAATCTCTTAACGTATTGTAGAAGGGACATCTTAATTGCGCCCTTCTAGAATTTTATTCATTGTAAAAACCGGAAGCTTCGAAGTAAATCCATTTACATTCTTATTTTTGTATCCGTTTTCTTTTAATTTACGAGGAGGTAGAGTGATGTCAGCAGCTACTATTACATTGTTTATTTTGCTTTTAGCGGCCATTTTGTTTGTCACGGAAATTATCCCCGTTGCCGCCACGGCGCTACTTGTCACATTTCTTTTGTTTTTAATGGGCATTATTGATGCAGAAACCGTTTTCTCAGGATTTACAAATCCTATCGTTATTCTGATAACGGGTATGTTTGTGATCGGTGCTTCCTTATTTGAAACAGGAGTAGCGAAAAAGATTGGCACATTGATTACTCGATTTGCCAAGACGGAAAAACAGCTGCTACTTGCTGTTATGGTAATCGGCGCTGTCTTATCTGCGTTTTTATCCAACACGTCTACAACAGCGGTATTGATGCCCATCGTTATTTTGATTGCGGACAGTGCAGGCTATTCCCGCGCAAAGCTACTAATGCCGCTTGCTTATGCAACAGCACTTGGCGGCATGATTACTCTCGTAGGCACTAACAGCAACCTCGCTGTGCAAGGCGTGATGCAAAATGAAAGCATTCAGCCTTTTGGTTTTTTCGAATTTGCCAAAGTGGGTGTTCCGTTGACGATTATCGGAATTATTTACATGATGACAATTGGCTACAAGCTGATTCCATCTAGAGAAAATCAAGAGAAGAAAACCTTTGCGGAAAATGAAACAGCGGCAGGAGCAGAAGTGTCGGCCGTTCACTCGAAAAATACAAGGAAGCAGGTCATTGCAGTTGCTATTCTGCTAACCACTGTCGTGTTTATGGTTTTTGAGCAGCAAATTGGCGTTCCGCTACACATCGTTTCGATTATGGGCGCTTTGCTCATTGTCCTTACACGTACGATGACAGAAAAACAAGCGTATAAGTCGCTCGATATGTCAACAATTATTTTAGTAGCAGGCATGATGCCTATGGCAACCGCTTTATCTGAAACGGGAGCGGCGAAAATGATTGCTGACACCATTATTGGATCTGTCGGAATGGATGCTGGGCCTTATTTAATCACCGGCCTGCTGTTTTTGTTGACAACGATTTTGACGTCGGTGATGTCAAATACGGCAGCTGCAACACTTCTGGCTCCCATCGGTCTAGTTATTGCCAACAGCATGGGAGCAGATCCCCGCGCTCTTTTGATGGCCATTTGTGTGGGCGCTTCAGCGGCGTATGCTTCACCAATCGGCACCCCGCCAAATACAATGATTTACTCAGCAGGGAACTACAGATTTGTTGATTATATTAAGTGCGGTGTTCCGTTTATTATAATTCAGCTCATTGTGTGTTTAGTTATGGTGCCATTATTTTGGCCGTTTTATGAGTGAATAAAAAAGGTAGTCTATAGAATTAAAAAACAGTCTTCGAAAAAAAGAAGACTGTTTTTTGTTTGTCGTCAGCCTGCTGATTTTTCAGCAAACTGGCTATTATACAGTTCTTCATAGAATCCTTGTTGTTCCAGCAGTTCCGCATGTGTTCCCTGCTCGATCACTTTGCCCTGGTCCATAACGAGAATCAAATCAGCATCCTTGATCGTCGACAGGCGGTGGGCGATAACAAAGCTCGTGCGGCCTTCCATTAAGCGGTTCATCGCTTGCTGGATAAAGACTTCGGTTCGTGTATCCACGCTGGATGTGGCTTCATCGAGAATCATGATCGGCGAATCGGCTAAAATCGCCCGCGCAATCGTCAGGAGCTGCTTTTGCCCCTGTGAAATGTTTGAGGCTTCTTCGTTTAAAATGGTGTCATACCCTTCAGGCAGTGTCCGGATAAAGTGATCCGCCTGCGCTGTGCGTGCGGCTTCAACGATTTCTTCCTCGGTCGCCCCGGTTTTGCCGTAGGCGATGTTGTCCTTGATCGTGCCATTGAAGAGCCAGGTGTCCTGAAGCACCATGCCGAACTGTTTCCGGAGATCATGGCGTGACATTTTCCGGGTATCCAACCCATCGATTTTAATCGTGCCGCCATTCAGCTCATAAAAACGCATCAGCAGATTGATCAAGGTCGTTTTCCCGGCACCCGTTGGTCCAACGATGGCCACAGTTTGTCCGGGAGAAACGCGGATGTTCATGTTTTCAATCAGCAAATCGCCCCCGTAGCCAAAATCAACCTGTTCAAATACAACGGACCCGTTCGCCCTCGGCAAGTGTGACGTGACGACGTCTTTTATTTCTTCTTTTTCATCCAGCAGCTCAAAAACGCGTTCGGCGGCTGCGATGGTCGATTGAATCACATTCGCGATATTCGCTGTTTGGGTGATCGGCTGTGTGAACTGCTTCGAATACGTAATAAAAGCTTGAATGTCCCCAATGGATATGGCGCGCTGTGTCACGAGAATGCCGCCGACAACGCTGATTAATACATAACTCATATTGCCGATAAACATCATCAGCGGCATGATGATGCCCGAAATGAATTGTGCTTTTCGTCCTGCTTCGTATAACTCGTCATTGACGAGATCAAATTGCTTGCCTGACTTTTTTTCGTATCCGAAGGCTTTGACAACTTGATGGCCTGTATACATTTCCTCAATGTGGCCGTTTAACTGGCCGAGCGAGCGCTGCTGGTCAGAAAAATACGTTTGCGATTTTTTTAAGATCGGCTGGATGGCGAAAATCGAGACCGGCAGGCTGATGATCGCAATCGCTGTGAGCAATGGGCTGATCGACAGCATCATTATGACAATACCAACGATAGTGACAATCGATGTAATAAATTGCGTTAAGCTTTGCTGCAGTGTACTGCCGATGGTGTCAATGTCATTGGTCATCCGGCTGAGCGTTTCACCGTTTGAGCGCCCGTCAAAATAATGAAGCGGAAGTTTTTCGAGCTTGTTATTCACTTCTTCCCGCAAGTCATACACAGTGTCCTGCGCCACAGAGGACATAATATATTGCTGAATGTAGCTGAACAGGCTGCTGAAGACATATAGGCCGCCGAGCAGCAGTAGAATCTGGCCGATTTTTTCAAAATCGATGGCGGCTCCAGGAACGCCCTGGAATTTTCCGTAGGCGCCTTCAAACAGCTCGGTAATGGCCGTTCCCATAATTTTTGGTCCGACAATCATAAAGACTGTGCTTAAGATGGCAGCGATGAAAACCGCAATCAGCTTGCTGCGCCGCGGTTTCAAATAAAGAAGAAGACGACGCAGCGTGCCTTTAAAATCTTTCGGCTTTTGGCCTGGCACCATCATGCTTCCTCCGCCGGGACCAAAGCCGTGCGGTCCGCCGCCTTGAGGTTTTTTAGGACTGCTCATGCGATTTCCTCCTCTGTCAGCTGAGATAAGACGATTTCACGATAGACGTCGTTTGTACGGAGCAGTTCCTCGTGCGTGCCGATGCCGGCAATGCGGCCTTCTTCTAAAACGATAATCCGGTCTGCATCCACAACTGTTCTCACCCGCTGGGCAACAATCAGCATCGTCGCTTCTTTTGTTTCCTTTTTCAGCGCCGACCGAAGCCTGGCATCTGTTTTAAAGTCCAGTGCGGAAAAACTGTCGTCAAAAATATACAGATCCGGCTTTCGGATAAGGGCCCGGGCAATCGACAGCCGCTGCTTTTGTCCACCGGATAAATTCGATCCGCCCTGTTCCACCTCTGACTCGTAGCCGTTTTTCAGATGGAGAATAAATTCTTCTGCCTGCGCAATGCGGGCGGCGTGTTCGATTTCTTCCTGTGTGGCATCCTGTTTGCCGAAACGAATGTTGTCTGTGATCGTTCCGGAGAACAGGGTGGTTTTTTGCGGCACAAAGCCCATTTTTGAACGAAGCTCTTCTTGCGGCAAGTGGCGGATATCCACGCCATTCACCCGGATGGTTCCACTGGCTATATCATAAAAGCGCGGAATCAAATGGACGAGCGTGGATTTTCCAGCGCCGGTTCCGCCGATGATGGCCGTGATTTCACCGGTCTTAGCCGCAAAACTGATGCCCGACAGCGCAGGTTTTTCGGCTCCCGGGTAGCTGAATGTCACATTTTCAAACTCGAGCGTTCCCGGTTCCCGATCCGCTTTTTCGGTTCCGTCGTCCTGCAGTGTTGGCTGCATGCCGAGCACTTCATTAATCCGTCTGGCGGAGACAGCTGCCCGGGGCACCATAATAAACATCATTGAAGCCATTACCAGGGCAAACATGATTTGCATGACATATTGAATAAACGCCATCAGGTCACCGATTTGCATCGCCCCACTGTCAATTCGAAGGCCTCCAAACCAGATGATGGCAACGACGGTTAAATTCATAACGAGCATCATGACCGGCATCATAAATGCCATTACTTTATTGACCTGAATTGACACATCGGTTAAATCCCGGTTTGCTTTTGTCATCCGCTTTTTTTCTTCCGCTTCCCGGTTAAAGGCCCGGATCACACGAATGCCGGTGAGGTTTTCGCGCAGCACCAGGTTCAAGCGGTCAAGCCGCTGCTGAACAGCTTGAAATAAAGGCATACCTTTTTTCAAAATCAGCAAAATAGAGCCGATTAAAAACGGCATGGCGGCCACAACCACAAGCGAAAGCTGGGCGTCCTTTGACACAGCCATGATCACGCCGCCTGCAAGCATAATCGGAGCGCTGATCAGCATACGCAGCATCATAATGACCACCTGCTGCACTTGTGTAATGTCATTTGTCGTCCGGGTAATGAGCGACGCCGTTCCCACTTCATCGAACTCCTGCAGCGTGAATGTCCCCACATGATTAAAAACGTTCCGCCGAAGATCTCGTCCCAGGCCCATCGCGGCTTTTGCTGAATAAAAACTGGCGAGGATCGAGGCGATTACGCCAAATGCGGAGATCGCCAGCATCACGGCGCCGATTTTCCAAATATAAGAGGTATCACCGGTCACGACACCATTATCAATAATATCCGCCATGAGAGTGGGCAAAAAAAGGTCGGCAAGTGTTTGAATAAAAACAAGCAGAACAACGGCTGCGACAGACCATTTATAAAACGACAGGTTTTTTAATAGTTTAATCATTTCTTCTGCTCCTCTGTTTCTCCTTTTTCAAGCAAGTCGGTGATTTGCTTATGGGTCCGCAGCAGGTCATTCACTTGCTGCTCTGTCAGTGACTCCAGAACGCTTTGGACGGCCTGGTGGATGCCGCCTTCTTGCAAGTGAAGCGTTCGGATGCGAGTCATTCCTTTTTCACTGAGTGACAGAAGCACTTCGCGACGGTTGCCTTCCACTGGCTGCCGCCTTAAAAGCCCTTCCCGCACCAACCCGTCAACAGCCTGGCTTAATGTGCTTTTCGGAAGAAACGTTTTCTCCCCGACCTTTTTTTGGGTCATTTCATTGCGTGAGAGGAGCGCCATTAAAATAGAATACTGCGGAACCGACAAGCCGTTTTCGACCGCAGACCGCTGAATGAGGCGCATCATATTGTTGTGGACGCCGGCAAATGAATACAGCACCTCGGTCGATCGGGTAACCCTCTGATGTTCATCCTGCATAAAACCACTCCATTATTCTGTATTGAACAGTTCTAAATGGAACTGTTTTTAATTATTTTATTCTTATTATTAGGTTGCGTCAATTTCTAAAAAAAAGGGGACAGAGCGGAGGGACGCCGCAATTATGTACTATGGTTTGTAAGATGACAGGAAGAGGTAGCGAGGAGTTCCCGCAATGAATATATCTGCCGTCGAATTGAGCAGAAGTAGGGATCTCACCGCAATAATCATTTACAATGAATGAAAGCGGTATCGAAAAGGGGGAACCTGGTCATGAAAAGAAACCTTAAAAACACAGCGAAAATTATTTTGTTAAGTATGCTAGCAGCGGGTGCTGCCAGTGTGTTCCGTTCAAGGAAGGGAACTCAAACAGGAAAGAATCGGCTGACAACGTACGAGACTGTGACGGAAATCAAAGACTGGGGACCTGCGATCACGAAAGTAATTGTCGATTTAGGTGAACCCGTGCCTGCCGGCTCTGTCACTGCGGATACGTTTCAAGTTCACGTGCAAAGAAGCGACAAACGGCTGGTCAATCCTTTTGTAGAGGAAGGATACCGCCGTGTGACGAGTGCTTATGTCACCGACAAAGCAAGAAATCCTGATGTTGTGAGGGGCCGATATGCTGTGTTGGAAATGGAAATCGGCCCCACGGTGACATTGGGTTCCCCTATGAACTTCCATATGGACACTTTTTTAAATGACTGGATTGAAAGTGTGTATACGATCACCCAGCAAAAAGACATTCTCACGCCGACAGGAAAGGTATCTGGATTAATGACTGATGTATTTTCAGGTGGGGAAAGAAAGCTGGTTGACGATTTTGGAACCGGAGAAGCAGCTTATGAGGGCATTACATTAACGTACGCTGACTATAAGCCGGTGCCGGACAAGAAAAAACACCCCTTAATCATCTGGCTTCATGGCATGGGAGAGGGTGGGACCGATCCAACCATTGCGATCGCTGGAAACAAAGCCGTTCATTTTGCCTCTGAGGAGATTCAATCTTACTTCGAAGGTGCTTACGTGCTGGCTCCGCAAACGCCGACGTTCTGGATGGACGGATTTACTGGATTCGGCGACGGGACATCGAAATATAAAGAAGCACTTATGACGCTGATTCAAGACTATGTGGCCAAGCATCCGAATATTGATCCAGACCGGATTCTAATTGGTGGCGATTCAAACGGCGGGTATATGACGATGCTGCTGATTCTGCATGATCCGGCTTATTTTGCGGCGGCATTTCCGACCTGTGAAGCGTTAAAGGATGCGCTGGTCTCCGATGAAGACATTCAACGAATAAAGGACTTGCCAATCTGGTTTATCGCGGCTGAAACCGACAAAACGGTACCGGTGAACGAATATGTAGTGCCTACCTACAACCGGTTGATAAAAGCAGGAGCAGCCGATGTTCACCTGACGCTTTTCGAAAAAGTTCTTGATCTGTCCGGGCTGTACAAAAAAGAAGATAGAACACCGTATGAATATGATGGACACTGGTCCTGGATTCCAGTTTACAACAATGACGTTTCAAGGGAAGTGGACGGAAAGAAGGTCACGCTGATGGAATGGCTGGCAAATCAGTCGCTAAAAAAAGAAAAGCTGCCGCCTTTTTAAAAAATGGTCATAATCTAGAAAGCCGTTTTTCAAAAAAAAGAAATTCGGTTTTTTTTTATTTTTAAGTATATTTTACCGGATGTGGGGTACATATAACTATGAGAGAAAAGGAGGGACAAGCAAAATGAAAAAACAATTTCTGTCTTTATTTATTCTTCCATTCCTGTTGATCGGTATAAATGTCCCGGCATTTGCTTATGAAGACGAGCTGACGGGCACGCCATATGAGATGTTAGAAAAAGAAGGCATTTCCTTAAAGCATTACATAGTAACGTTTAAATCACCGGTCATCGAAAAAGGATATTACCGCGCAACGGCAAGCAACGGCGAAACGATTCGCTTTAAGCCAACAGATGTGGAAATCGAGCTTTCCGTAGGCGACCGTGTCCGTACTTACTGGGAAGACGGCGGATTTAATATAGCGGAATATGTAAAGCCTGAAAAGATTGAATATTCAATTAATAAAGTTTGGTATGAACATGGTCAGATGAACATAGAAGGAACGAGCAGCCAGTCTGGAGACATCCTGTTCACAGATGAAAATGTCTTTGGAAACGAGTTGCTGCCGGGAGATAAAGTAATCGCAGAATTTGACCAGATGTTTATTGAAAACGGTTTAATTGGTGTCTATAAGAAGAAATAAAAAAAACTGCCTATCCGGGCAGTTTTTTTATTTAACATGCGCTTTTTTTATCGTTTGAATGTGCAGTTCATCATATAAATTTAAAAGCTGATCCAGCTCCTGGCTATGCTGAATCGCTAGTGGGGAAGTCAATCCGTTTTTAAAAGCAACATTGAGCAATTCTGTCCGCTTCGCTTCAATGGCGTCTAGAAGTGTTTCCTTATTCACAGCGGACAACCCTTTCTTTGGTAAAGTTAAACATTTTACACTATCTAGTATACCCAATCATTTACTTATTTTCAAAAATATTTGTCGTTTTTTAAACTTTTTTTAATTTCACATTTATGTCAAAAAGAAAGAAGTGTTCTTTCTGTTACAATGTAAATGGAAAGGATGTTGACTTCATGAGCGATGTAAACGTATTTTTAGCATTTGGTGCGGGATTTTTAAGCTTTATCTCACCGTGCTGCCTGCCGTTATATCCGGCCTTTTTATCTTATATAACCGGAATGAGTGTAAATGAAATAAAAAATGATAAAGCGATGCTGCAAAAACGAAGCATGCTGCATACGCTTTTTTTCCTGGTTGGCTTTTCGCTTGTGTTCGTGCTGCTCGGATTCGGCACGTCCTTTATAGGTGAATTTCTAAAAGAGTGGGATGACTTGATCCGGCAGCTGGGTGCTATTTTCATGATTTTTTTCGGGCTGGTCGTGACTGGTATTTTGCAGCCGAAATTTATGATGTCGGAGAAAAAGGTTGCCTTTAAAAACCGTCCCGTCGGCTATACAGGCTCGGCTTTAATCGGGCTTGCTTTCGGTGCTGGCTGGACGCCTTGCACGGGACCTATATTGCTGGCGGTGATTTCCATGGCCGGTACTAATCCAGATTCGGCGATGCTTTATATGGTTGCGTATATTCTCGGCTTCGCTATTCCTTTTTTTGTCATGTCCTTTTTCATCGGGCGAATGAAGTGGATCCGCACCCACAGTGCAAGGATTGTAAAAATCGGGGGCTATGTTATGATGGTAATGGGAATTGTCCTGTTTTTTGACTGGATGACAAAGATTATTATGATCCTGACTCCGCTTTTCGGAGGATTTACCGGTTTTTAATTTGCATTAAAGGAATGATCAATATGGATTGGATGGTTGCGGCATCATCTGTGGCAGCTGTTTTTATGGGCATTGGCGCTCTGGTTGTCCGCATGAAGGCGGCTAAAAAACCTGCTTCTGCTAAAAAAATTATTATGCCGCCGCTTTTCATGAGCACGGGTGCACTTATGTTTTTGTTTCCCATGTTTCGCGTGACCGGAATGGAATTTCTTGAAGCCACAGCGGTAGGGCTTGTTTTTTCTATTTTGCTGATCAAAACGTCCGATTTTGAAATACGCGGCAATGACATTTTTTTAAAGCGTTCAAAAGCTTTTCCAATTATTTTACTGACCTTGTTAATTGTTCGAATCGTTGGGAAGCTGGTCCTCTCCACGTCCATTGATGTGGGAGAGCTGGGCGGTATGTTTTTCATTTTGGCTTTTGCAATGATCCTGCCATGGCGAATTGCGATGTTCAAAAAGTACAACCGGCTCAAACGAAAAATGCCCGCTCAATCAGGCATCATGACAGAAAAAACAGCCTTTTAGCGAAGGCTGTTTTTTTAAAATAAATGGCTATATGGTGAGTGATCGATGTGCATGTCATCTAATTTTTTCCGGAGAAACTTATGGTCCCGCTTTGGCGTTGCCATAATGTATCCTCGGATAATTAAGTCGATGGAGATGCGCCGTGCTTTTTCCTGCAGCGCAAGCTCGCCGATTTTTCCGGCGATTTTGTGACGGGCTACATCGCGGAACAACTCCGGGACCGGGCTGACTAATTCCTCGAGCATCAGCTTTTCTTCTTTTCCCCATAGCTTGCGTGTTTTATCCACGTAATATTCTTCCCAGTCCATATCGGACCGCCCATCCTGCTTTGGCATTTTCTTTAAAAACTTTCGGAACATAAAAAATCCGCCAATTCCAAAAAGCCCAACCAAAACAAATGTCCATAAAACGATAAAATATGAAAACCAGCCTTCAAGCATGCTGCACCCTCCTGAACTCTTCTGTTCCTCTATTATATCAAACAAGTCTCATTCTGTTGATTCTTTTCAATTGTCCCTTCATCTGCTATGATCGGAACATACATACGTATTTAAGGGAGCTGATCAAATGAAATTCATCCATACAGCAGACTGGCATTTAGGCAAAGTCGTCAATGGCGCTTCTATGGTCGAGGACCAGCGCTTTATTTTACAAAAGCTGATCACCCTGATTGAGAAGGAACAGCCGGACGCGCTTGTGATTGCGGGCGATCTGTACGACCGTTCTGTTCCACCGGCAACCGCCGTGAACCTTTTAAATGAAACGCTGTTTACGGTCAATGTTGAAATGAATATCCCCATTGTCGCCATTTCAGGTAATCACGACAGCGCAGACCGTCTGGCGTTCGGCTCCACCTGGTTTCGGCAAAACCGCCTTTTTCTGGCCGGGAAATTGGAAAAAGATATGTTTTGTCCGACCGTTGAAGGCGTTTCTTTTCATTGTCTGCCTTACACAGAGCCAGGTGTTGTCCGCCATTTATATGATGATCCGTCTGTTCATACCCACCACGATGCGATGAAGGTGTTAACAGGCCGTCTGTCGGAGCGACTGGACCCGGATCACCTGCACGTTGCTGTCGGCCACGCCTTTGTGACGGGTGGAGAAACGAGTGATTCTGAACGGATTTTATCAGTTGGCGGAACGGGTAACGTGGGGGCGGAGCTTTTTGAGCCTTTTCATTACACAGCACTCGGTCATCTTCATAACCCAAATGCTATACACCATTCAACCGTCCAATATGCAGGGTCTCCGTTGAAATATTCCTTTTCCGAAGTGAATCACCTGAAAAGTGTGGCAGTAGTAGAACTGGATTCATCTGGATTGACGTCCGTTCGCCGGGAACCGCTTGAGCCGAAAAGAGAGATGCGCATCTTAACGGGCTTTTTCGATGAACTGCTGGACCACGATCCCTCTGAGGATTACATCAAGATTCTCTTAAAGGATGAAGGAACGATTTTAGACCCAATGGCCAAGCTGAAGCATACATTCCCAAATATTCTTCATCTTGAAAAGTCGGTAGCTGCTCCGTCCCACTTTACGCCTCCGGCTGAACCGAAAAAAAAGCGGAGTGATATGGAGATGTACGAAGAGTTTTACACAGCGATCACGGGTCTCCCATTTTCAGACGAGAAACGGTCTTATATGATTTCAGTCATTGAGGAAGCGAGAAAGGAGGAAGACGAATGAAGCCCATTAAACTGACGATGACCGCATTCGGTCCTTATGCGAAAAAGCAGGAGATTGATTTTTCAAAGCTCGAAAACCGGAAAATGTTCGTGATATCCGGGAAAACAGGGGCCGGGAAAACGACTATTTTCGATGCGATCAGCTTTGCGATGTACGGAAAGCCGAGTGGTGACAACCGCAGTGCAGCCGATATGAGAAGCCAGTTTGCTGATCCGAAGCAGCCGACGGAAGTAGAGCTTTTGTTTGAACTGAAGGGCCAGTCTTATTTCATCCGCCGTGCCCCCCAGCAGCAAAAGCCGAAAGCAAGAGGCGACGGCATGACGTCAATGTCTGCATCAGCAGAATTATACGAACTGAAAGAAGATGGAAGCCAGCTGCTTTTAGCTTCGAATGTGCGGGATACAGATGAAAAGATGAACGAATTGATCGGCCTGGAAGCCAATCAATTCCGCCAGATTTTAATGATTCCTCAAGGAGACTTTCAAAAGCTGTTAACTGCCGGAAGCCAGGAAAAAGAAAAACTGCTGCAAAAATTGTTTCAAACGCACTTTTACAAACGGGTGGAGGATGTCCTCAAAGAAAAGTCCGATGCGCTCAAAAAAGAAGCAGGCAAAGCGCTGGAGCAGCAATCACTTCTGCTAAAAGGACTGCCGGCGTTTTCAAGCAGCATGAAAGACTTGCTTGAGCAGGAGGATGTTGATAAACGAGCTGTTTTTGGTCAAATGGAAACGGATTTGACAGAGATGAACAGCCAGCAGCGCGAGTGCCAGAATAAAGGAAACGAACTGGCCCTAAAGCGGGATCAGCTTGTAGCAGAAAAAGAACGGGGCATTGCAATTCATGCACAATTTGACCGGCTGGAGGCCGCCAAGCAGGAAATGGATCGTGTTCTCAAGCAGGAGCCAATCGTAAGGGAATGGCAGAAGCAAATGGACGATGCAGAGAGGGCCGAAAAATTGCTGGCTTATGACCTGCTTGAGCAGCAGGCTGTCCAGGCAGCGAATAAAGCAGAGCAGCGGTTCAAGGAAGCCGACCAGCAAAAAAAAGCGGCTGAGCAGCGAAATAATCAAGCGAGCGAGCGGCTGCTGCAGGAAAAAGAAAAACAGACGGTGCGAGATCAAGCAGCGGCATATCTTCAACAGCTGGAAGCTATGAAAGCCTCTGTTCTGGATTACCAGTCGGCCAGAGAGGAAGCAGTACGAACAAAAGAGAAAGCGGATCAAGCCGAAAAAAGGGGCAAGGAGCTGGCCGGTCAGGAAAAAAAGCTGTCTGAAGTGCTTCATCAAACGAACCAACAGCTTCAGTCTGTGCAAACAGCAAAAGAAACGTTCATGGAAGCCGCCCATCACATTGAAAAAAGCAAAGGGTTGATCGACCTTTATCGGGAATGGCAAACAGTGCAGCAAACCATCCTCACTCATGAACGAATCACCGAAGAAATAAAGGAACAGTACAAGCGAAAAGAACAAGAAGCAGAAGAAGCCCGTCAATTGGGACAAAAACGGAGAATAAACTGGTCAAGGGGGCACGCGGCCATCCTGGCTGGCCAATTACAAGACGGGCAGCCCTGTTCTGTATGCGGGTCGGCTCATCATCCAAACCCCGCCGCATCTGCGTCTGACCATGTGACGGACCAAATGCTTGAAGAAGCCGAATCCCGAGTAAACGCATTGAACCTAGAAAGCCGAAAAGTGGAGCAGAAGTGGGTAGAAGCCAAATCGTCCCTTGCACACGCGCGCGAAAATGGTGACAAGCTGCTGATGAAGCTGCCGATAGGGTTTCAAATGGATCAAGCTATGGCGGAGCTTAAGGAGCAGGAGGATCGAAAAAGCTGTGCTGCCGAAGAGATCGAATTAAAAGAAAAAACCGAAAAGACGCTGCTGGATCTGAAGGGGAAAAAAGAAATACTCATGCAGCAAATCGAGCAAAACCAGCAGCGGGAAAAAATCGAATTGGCTGCATCCTTTGAAGCCAGCAGCGTGCTGAAACAGCTTGAAAGGGCCGTTCCGGAATCGATGAGAGACACATCCTTCTTTTTGGCGCAGTGGAAGCAGGCAAAAGAAGAGGTGCAATTCCTTCAACATAACTATGAACAGGCTGCATCGGAGGCGCACGCTGCCCACACGGCTCTGCAGTCAGCTGCATCTGTCTGGCAGGAACGAATGGAAGCGCTCGAGGCAGCGGGGCAATCAAAAAAAGCTGCTGCTGATCAGTTTCAACAAAGAATACAGGAATGGGGCTTCGCCTCCATCGATGAATACCAATCGGCTAAACAGCACCTGGAACAGCTTCCTCTTTTAAAAGAAAAGGTAACAGCCTTCGAACAAAAAAAGAGAGATGCCGCTCATTTGATAAAAGAGCTTCAAGCTGCACTTCATGGGCGCAGCCGGGTTGATGTGGAAGAGCTGGATCAAAGGATTAAAGGCATAAATGAAGAGTGGGCTGCCCTTGGCGATCAGGCGGCAGCGCTTCAATCGCAAATAAATGAAACGATCCGGATTCGAAACAAGGTTGAGGAAATCAGCATCCAGATGAAAAAAGCGGAGGAGGCCTACCGGATGGCCGGTCATTTATACGATATTACACACGGGAAAAACGAACTGAAGATCACGTTTGAGCGGTACGTGCTTGCTTCTTTTTTAGAAGAAATTTTAGTAGCGGCCAACATCCGGCTTGCTGCTATGACGAACGGCAGGTTTTTACTCGAACGGCTTGCAGAACGGTCAAAAGGAAATGCGCAAAGCGGTCTGGATTTGCTTGTTTTCGATCAATATACCGGGACGAGCCGCCATGTTAAAACATTGTCCGGGGGTGAAAGCTTTAAAGCAGCACTTGCTCTGGCGCTTGGCCTGGCAGAGGTCGTTCAAAATTACGCAGGTGGTGTATCGCTTGAAACAATGTTTGTCGATGAAGGATTTGGCACGCTTGATCCGGAGTCGCTCGATCAGGCGATTGAAACGCTGATGGATATTCAAGCGGACGGACGGCTCGTCGGCGTGATTTCTCACGTGCCAGAGCTGAAGGAGCGAATTGATGCCAGACTTGAAATTCACCAGTCGGAGGAAGGAAGCACAGCCGCTTTTGTTTTTGCTGGTGAAAGCTGATCATTTGTTCATGAATAATTCATTCAAAAATGACAAAGTGCGTTGAGAAATCCGCTCGTTTCCTCTACCATATAAAGAGACTATGCCACTTGGAGGGGGATTTTTTGAAAGCATTGCGTTCTTTTTTACTAGCAGCAGCGGCTGTTTGGGTGCTGTCGGCCTGCAGCAATAGTGATTTTCAAGGGAATATGGATGTGGAAGTGCAGGCGTTTGAACATACAAATCAAGATGGAGAAAAAGTAAGCTTGTCTGATCTAGAAGGAAAGGTATGGCTGGCGAACTTTATTTTCACCAACTGTACGACGGTTTGTCCGCCGATGACAAGAAACATGAGTGAGGTGCAGGATCTGTTAAATGAAGAGGGAGTCGAAAATTACGAAATCGTCTCCTTCAGTGTCGATCCTGAGCGTGATACGCCGGATGCGTTAAAAGAATACATCTCTCATTATGAAGCAGATGAATCCAATTGGAATCTCCTAACGGGCTACTCACCTGACGACATTCAGACCTTTGCCGAAGAAAGCTTTCAGGCACTGGCTGTACCCGATCCGAATTCAGACCAGTTTATCCATGGAACAAGCTTTTATTTAATTAATAAAGAAGGCACCGTTGTAAAAAGCTACGATGGCAACATGGAAGTGCCGTTCGACGAAATTGTTTTAGATGTGAAACAGTTGTCGGAAGGATAAAGACTGTTACATTATTAATTGAATAGCGATTATTTTAAAGAATAAAACAGGGTGCCGAGAAGCAGCACCCTGTTTTATTGTGTTGAATACAAATGCGTCAAGAGAATCTTCATGCTTTTCGAGATTTTTTCCTTCTTTCATAGCATGGAATAGGCTATTTTTCTAGAAAAGAACATTCAAGGGCTCCAGGCTGCCGGCTCCGCTTTCCGGTGGGGCGAACGCTGAACCAGCCCAAAAAGCGCGGCTGTTTCAGCCTGTCCGCTCGTCCCACTGGAGCTTCACCGCCCGCCCCTCCGAACGCGCAGTCCTGCAGAAGCCGCCCGAACTGTGTTCGCGCAAGCACATTAGCTTTGAAAAGAGGAGTGGTCACCGGGTTTTGATTGACAAAGTAATTTTTCAATAGAATGAAACAGGGTGACACTTTGTGTCATCCTGTTTTACTTTCTCAGCAATTTACAATTTTTTAATAAAAATATTATTGCAAAAAAATGGCTGCTTGAGTAAAATATATTTACAGAATATATTCTGAATAATCAGTTAAGGGGTGAATGGATATGAACTACGGGATGAACAAATTCGGGTCAGCAAACCGTGTGACATGTGAATGCGGATGGGAAGGACAGCGGGCGGAACTCCGAAGCGCTTTGATTGTTCTGGAGCAGACAAAATGCGGCTCTATATTTGATGCGGAAGACGTGTATATTTGCCCGAAATGCGGTTCAAGAAAGTATTAATCCCTCCACTTACAGTACTCCACTCTCCTGACGCCACAAACTCTTATCTAAAAGATGCTCCTTCAGCCAAATGGCTATTGAATGAAAAAAAGCGGATTCCATTATGGAGTCCGCTTTTTAATGTTTGTACATCTATCCGGTCCGCCTTTATAATAAGAGGAGCTTATTTTAGCGGAGGAACGATATGTCAAACGAATATACACATTATTTTGCCCATGAATATGATTCAATCGAAATGCTTGCGGATAAAATCAGTGAAGCTCTCTCTTGTCCTATTACGATAGAAGATGCGCACCACCAAATTATTGCTTACAGCCGTCATGAGGGAGAAATCGACCCGGTCCGGATTGCGACAATCATGAGAAGAAAAGTGCCAGAGCATGTTATTAACAGCTTGTGGAAAAGTGGCGCCATCCCGACTCTTTTTGAAACAGAGGAGCCGGTGGTGATTCCAGCCATTGGACAGGTGCTGCTGGGAGAACGCGTCGCTATTTCTGTGCGCAAACAGGACAAGGTGATCGGCTTTATATGGGCGCAATCCGGTGCCCATTTTTCCGAGGAACAAAAACAGATTTTAAAAGAAGCTGCCAAAGCAGTGAAAAACCAGCTGCTTCAGCATGAAAAAAGAAAAAGAGCTGCGGAAGAAAGCCATCAGGAGTTTTTCTGGAAGCTGCTGACGGGTCATTTTACGACAAAAAGTGAAGTGGATCAGTCGAATAAAACATACGGGATCAACTTGTCAGGCAGCTTGCTTGTCGTTGTGTTTGACTTCGGGAAATCGATCAATCATGTACTGGAGCGCCAAATCGATTATTTAGTTGAAACGCTTCAGCAAATTTCACCGCTTGCCAAAACGGTTGATGGAGAACAGCTGGTTATGCTGATCCGATCTCAAAAGGACGATGAATTGGATGCGGTCAGCCGGTACATGGAGGACTTTTGCAAAAAATCTGCTGAACGTCTTAGTGTCCATCCGTCCGGAGGTGCCGGAACGCCGGTTGAAAATCCGCTTTTTGTTCAAAATAGCTATCAGGAAGCACTTCAGGTTTTGCGGATGAAGCAGCTTTTCCCTACAGTCCGTTTACCTGACCGCTTTGATAAATTAGGCATTTTCCAATCAATTGAGCAGCTTCGGACCATTCGGCAGGGGAAGCGCAATCCTGTTATTGAAGCACTTCAGGGATATGACCAATCGCACAATGCGAACATGACTGAAACGCTGTATACCTTCTTAGCACAGGACGGCAACATGAATGAAGCCGCCCGCATTATGCATGTTCATCCAAATACGCTTGCCTACCGGCTGAAGCGGATCAGTGAAATGACCGGCTTTAACAGCAAGGATATGAATGAAAAAACCATTCTTTACATCGATTTGCTGATTCGCCAAATGGATCATTCTCTTTATTCATCCTAGGCTACTGTCTGGCGGACTTTACTAAATCGGCGCGGATCGAATCCGGTGTGCCGATGACGATTTTAGGTGTTTTAGCGGGATCGAGCCATTTCATTAAAACGAGGAGATGCGATTCGCTTAAGGCAATACAGCCCGCTGTTGGTGTTGATCCGGTCCGCCACCGGTGAAGAAAAATGGCACTTCCTGCTCCTTTGACCACCGGATTTTCGTTGTACCGGACGACGACCGCGTATTTATACAATTCATGATTCAATCGTTCAAACGACTGCCATTTAAACGATGGGTTTCCCCGGTCATACATCCATTTGTTATAATCAGCAGACGCCGGATCATCTACCCAGTAGTGAAAACGATTCGTCACGGTATAACTTGTCCGAACACCGTCAGGCTTTGGCGCGTAGCCAAACATGCGCCCTATGGAATACAAGCCGGTAGGTGTCGCGCCATCGCCTTCTTTTTTTGTGAAAGACAGGCCGCTTCTTCCTGTAACTGCGGGTGAAATTCGTTTCAGCTGCCATTTGCTGCCCGTTTTTTCATATAGACGGACAGAGGCTTTTGTCGTTTTCGTTCCCCCTTCCACTACGACGACCTGACGGCTGTCCTTCACGTACGAAAGCCCGGAAACATACGGATCGGCTGCTTCAGAGGATGACGGAAGCATAGTAGTGAAAAGGATCATACATAAACCGGATATCAACATGTTACGCAATGAAAACCCTCCTCAATTGTCAAGTGAAAAAGCAGACGGGCCGTCCCGTCTGCTCCTGTTTTTATTTTAACCCGGTATTGGCTTTTACGGCTACCTCTGCATATTTGCGTTCATCTGCTTTAGCAGAAAGGACCGATCCAACATATCCTGCGATAAATCCTGCTGGCACTGAGACGATGGCTGGATTTGTCAGCGGGAATAATGCCGTTCCTGTTAAAATAGCGGTACCTTCCGGGCTCCAAATATTTGGGCTGAGGGCAACGAGAATCAAGGCGGTAAAAAGACCTGTCAGCATCGCTGCAAGAGCCCCGGTTGTGTTAAAGCGCTTCCAGTAAATCGTGTAGATAATGACCGGCAAGTTCGCACTGGCCGCGATACAAAATGCAAGGGAAACGAGAAAAGCAACGTTCATGGATTGAGCTCCAAGTGCCAAAATAATGGAAATAAGAGAAACGCCGATAGAAGCAAAACGGGCCGCTTTCATCTGCTCTTTTTCTGTTACATTTCCTTTTTTAATAATCTGTCCGTAAATATCATGCGCGAAGGCAGACGCACCGGATAGGACAAGACCTGCTACAACGGCTAAAATCGTCGCAAACGCAACAGCTGAAACGAATGACATGAGCAGGTCGCCGCCGAGTGCCTGAGCAAGAAGCGGTGCTGCCATGTTGCCGGCTGCATTAGCGGCAATAATATCACTTGACCCGACAAAGGCAGCTGCGCCAAAGCCGAGGAAAATCGTTAAAATGTAAAAGATACCGACGATCCAGGTCGCATACACAACCGAGCTACGGGCTGTTTTTGCATCCTTTACCGTAAAGAAACGCATGAGGATGTGCGGCAAGCCTGCTGTCCCGAAGACGAGCGCGATCATCATCGACATCGTATCAATGCCGTTCGTGTATTTAACGCCGGGGCTTAAAAAAGCATCTCCAGCAGGTGTCGCCGTCTTCACGTCACTAAACATTTTTAAAATATTAAAATCAAATTTCATTAAAACGAGGAAGGAGATAATAATCGTTCCGATCATGAGAAGAACGGCTTTAATGATCTGAACCCAGCTGGTTGCCGCCATGCCGCCCCATAGAACGTAGGTGGTCATCATGATGCCAACGAGCAGGACCGCAATCCAGTAGTCAATGCCAAGCAAAAGCTGTATGAGAGCACCTGCTCCAACCAGCTGGGCAATCATATAAAACAAAACAATTGTTAACGTGCTCACCGCTGCTGCTCCGCGGATTTTCTGCTGATTAAAGCGGGCGGTAATCATATCTGCAAGAGTATACTTTCCAAGATTACGCAGCGGTTCAGCGACGATGTACAGCACGACCAGATAAGCGACCAAATAGCCGATGCTGTAGAAAAAGCCATCGAAGCCATTTAACGCGATAGCGCCGGCAATACCGAGAAACGACGCGGCAGAAAGGTAGTCACCTGCAATCGCAATACCGTTCTGCCAGCCAGTCAAACCGCCGCCGGCTGTGTAAAATTCACTCGCTGAGTTGGTTCGTTTTGAAGCAAGATATGTAACAAACAAAGTTAATCCGACGATAGCAACGAAAAACAACAGACCTACAGCACTCATAAACGATCACCTTCTGACTTATGATGTTTGGTCAATACTTGATCCGCTTCTGAATCAAACTGATTGGCTTTTTTTACATACAGCATACATAAGGTCCAGGTCATCACAAATTGCGCCAGTGCAAAAATCCATACGAGCGTGATATCACCAATAACCGGCTTGTTTAGCACTGTCGAAAAGGAGGTTAAAAGCGGCAATGTAAAATAAAACAATAAGAAAAAAATAACGACTGGCAGCAAAAATCTGTTTTTCTTTCTGACTAACGATTTAAACTCGGGACTGGCAGCAATTGATTCATAATCGTGTACCGGCTGTGATCGTTCGACTCGTTCCACTTTCTGTTCCATAGAGACCTCCCCTAGGCCGTAATCAATTCTGTAATCGCTTTCAATTCAGAATTGTATCTTTATTCTAAAAAAATAAAGTCATTTTCGCAACTGTTTTTGACAAAAAAATGAATTTTTCCTTCAAAAGACCGACTAGTCAGATTAGGAGTCTATCATTTCCATTCCTTCTTTTTTCGTGTACAATCAACAAAAAGACATAAATGGAGCGGATAGACATGACAGACTTACGATCGGTTGGAAGCGCCGTCTCAAACGCACCAGAGATGAAGCTCCGCATTATTCACTCAATCTTATATTCCATTCAATCAAAAGAATTGCTGGCGCTAAAAGCAAAAAGCCGGTTTTCAAAAGAAGAAGCGGCACCTTATTTCCAGGCAATTGCAGAGGAAGCGAAAAAAAGAATAGATATGCCGGAGCAAGTGTTAAAGCTTGATGTTTTTTTAGCGCTTTCAAAGCTATTAAAGCTTCCGGCTGCCAGGCTGAATGAAAAAGGCAAGGTAGTGGCAAGAAGCGCAGAAATAGAACGGAAGTGGTTTGAGAAAGCGGCTAAAAAAGACAAAACGCTGTCTGGACGATTTGAAAAATCTCACGTAACGAGCAAATTGGAATTTATGCTTCATTATGAGTACGTGCAGCTGCTGGAACGATTTCTGAAAAATGAAAAAGTACATGCAGATAAAGAACCTTTTCAAAAATCTCTCCAGCGCTATTGGGAGCAGCTTCCGGAGTATAAAAAAGTCCAGATCCTTGAGCATCTGAAGGCTCCGCGTGAGTCCTCCTTTGACGAACTGGCAGCGGAATTCGGCACCGCGACGCTTTTATTTGAAATGGGCATCCGGACAGGCCTTCATATGTACGGAGAAATCCTGCCGCCTATCCACGAGGACGTCCCGAACCAGCTTCCGGACGAGCTATGGGTGTTGCATCCAGAGGCCCTTTTTACCGCCGACGCGGCTCTTAAAACGCTGCTGACAGGAAGCTGGTCCTTTTCTGCTGCGATGCTGCTTTTATATATGGAAGACGGCAGTGAAGCCACCGCTGATGAATCCGTTCTTTCAACGGAATGGTCAACGAGAGAATCGGCTTATTTGCTTCTTTTGCGCCAAATTAATGAATTGAAAATGGATCAGCAAAAAACAGAAGAACAAATTGCGGAAGTCCAGAAAGAGCGTGCGGGAGCTGACAGTGCACAGGCAAGAGCGCAGGCTGTGTATGAAAATTTGCGTGAACGGCTGATTGTGCTGTTAAAAACGGATGCCGCCCGGCCGTATCTTGGGGATATTAGTGTATCCAATACACGCATTCGTGAAAAACTAACCCGAATTACCACAACCATCGAGTCTAACAAAGTGAAAAGTGGTGTTTTTCGGATAGCGGGTGCCTGGCTGTCCAATGTGTATCTTCAAAATGAGAAAAACAGTCTGGAAAAAAAGCTGCAAACGTCATTTGAAAAAATGGCTGATGAAGTGATGGATAAATATCCGTATTACGAGGCAGATTTAATCGAGGAGCTGGCAGCGGCAAGAACGAATAAAAACAACTGGCAGTTTGAAAGTGAGCGTTTACGGAAAAAAGAAGCAGCACTGACAAAATTTTTATCGGACATGAGAAGTGAAGAGCTTAAACTGCGTGAGAAAGCGGCAGAATCCGCTTCCAAAACGCAAGGATTGAAGCAGCTTGGGACTGAGGATGTGCCGGATGGGAAGCCTATTACTTGATAGGCTTCTTTTCTTTTGTTACGGTATTAAAGGTGTCTAAAATGGGTATAAGACATTATAACTATTTTTATTTTGCATGATATGCATAATATGGAAGGGGAAATGTATGAAGAAAATATCATCAGTTTTTTGGTGGACTGCGGCATTAGTCCTGGCTGCCACCATATTTGGTGCGGCCGCTCCTGACTCATTTGGTGCGATGACGGCCAATGTGCAAGGATTCATTACCTCCGCGTTTGGATGGTACTACTTGATTTTAGTGTCAATCGTTGTCCTTTTTTGTCTTGTGCTTGTATTTAGTCCGATCGGCCAGATTCGTCTCGGACAGCCTGGAGAAAAACCGGAGTATTCCACCGCAACGTGGTTTGCGATGCTGTTTAGTGCCGGAATGGGAATTGGTCTTGTCTTCTGGGGAGCGGCAGAACCGCTTAGCCATTATGCGATTTCAAGCCCATTGTCTGAACCAGGAACCGATGCAGCACTTCGTGAATCAATGAGATACTCCTTTTTCCACTGGGGTCTCCATGCATGGGCCATTTATGCGGTTGTCGCGTTGTCTCTTGCTTACTCGCAATTTAGAAAAGGGGAGCCGGGCCTGATCAGCCGAACGCTGAAGCCGGTACTCGGAAAGTATGCAGAAGGATGGCTTGGTACAGTCATTGATGTTATCGCTGTTTTCGCCACAGTTGTCGGCGTTGCTACCACATTGGGCTTTGGCGCAGCGCAAATTAATGGCGGTCTTTCGTATTTGTTCGGGGTACCTGTTTCATTTTCCGTCCAACTCGTTATCATTGCAGTCGTGACGGTCTTGTTTATTATGTCTGCTTTATCCGGACTTGGAAAAGGAATTAAAATTTTAAGTAACACAAATATGGTTCTGGCTATTGCTCTTTTAGTGCTTATGCTCATTTTAGGGCCAACGATGTTTATCTTAAATATGTTTACTGATACAATTGGCTCTTACCTGCAGAACATTTTCCGGATGAGTTTTCAGGTCGCGCCGCTGGATGCGGATCATAACAGCTGGATTAACGGCTGGACGATTTTCTACTGGGCCTGGTGGATTTCCTGGGCGCCGTTCGTCGGTGTCTTTATCGCACGGGTATCACGTGGACGGACCGTAAGAGAATTTTTAATCGGCGTTTTGTTAATGCCGTCTGTTGTGAGCTTTTTCTGGTTCGCTGTGTTTGGCGCTTCCGCGATGAACCTTCAAATGGAAGGTGCGGCTGATTTAACGCAGTTTGCAACGGAAGAAGTGCTGTTTGCGGTATTTAATGAGCTTCCATGGTCACAGCTCCTGTCGGTTGTCGCGATCTTGCTTGTCTCGACGTTCTTTATTACGTCAGCTGACTCCGCTACGTTCGTGCTTGGCATGCAGACGACGCATGGATCATTAACACCGCCGAACAATGTCAAAGTAGCATGGGGTATTTTCCAGTCCCTGATTGCAGTTGTTCTTTTATACAGCGGCGGACTGCAGGCGTTGCAGAACGCAGCGATTGCTGCCGCTTTTCCATTCTCGATCATTATGATTTTAATGATGGTGTCGCTGTACAAAGCATTTTCACTTGAACGAAAAGAAATGCGGAAAAAAGACGGCCGGCGCCCGCTCACATAATCGACAAAATCCCCCCGTCAATTCTTGGCGGGGGATTTATTTTGCTTGAACTTTAAGGCGGTCTTTTCTATGATGGGTAGAGCACGTGCGATAAAGGAGTTCACATCATCATGCGAAAAAAAAGAAGAAAGCTGAAAAAGCGGGCGTACGGCTGTCTTGCGCTGCCTTTTCTAGCGGCGGCTGCATTTATATTAATCGTTTTTTCAATGACAGATCAAACGCCAAAATTTCTGCAGTCCAAGACGATTCCGGATGAATTCATTCCGATTTACAAAGCAGCCGCTGAGGAGTACGGCATCCAGTGGGAATTGCTGGCTGCCCATCATAGAGTGGAAACAAAGTTCTCCACAATGGACCCGATGATTTCACCGGTTGGCGCAGAGGGACCGATGCAGTTTATGCCGTGTACGTTCGTTGGCTGGGAGCATCCGACCTGCGGCGGGCTTGGTGAAGGAAATATACCGGATGATGAAAAAACCGACCCGGCTGTCATTGAGTATTATGGCGGCTACGGTGTAGACGGTAATGGAGACGGGAAAGCAGATCCATTCAACATAGAAGATGCCATATACAGCGCAGCCCATTATTTAAGCGAGAATGGGGCAGCAGACGGCGACGTTGAACGAGCTATTTTTGCTTATAACAAAAGTGATCAATATGTAGCAGATATTCTTTATTATGTAGATGAATTTTCAAAGCAGGAAAACTAAAAATCCGCCTGCTTCCCGGCTGATCCAGACTGTAGACAAACTCAAGACATTTGGGTTTGCCTGCAGTCTTTTTGTTTTTTACATTAAAATAATCGGAATAATACTTTTTTCTTTTGGACAAATTAGAACATGAACTTACAAAGGAGGTGTATGTTGTGTTGAAAAGAATGTTTTCCTTAGTTGCCGTTTTAACTCTTACTGTCATGCTATCCAACTTGAGCGTGAGCGCTGAAAGTATTTATGAAGATAATCATTCCGTCACCGAGATGGCTAATAATAACGTGAATGATAATACTGCCAATATGGATGACGATGATGACGACATGGAATGGGGCTGGCTTGGTCTTTTAGGTTTACTCGGACTTGCTGGCTTAAAGAGAAGAGATGACAGGAAAGATTGATCAGAAGGCACCCACCATGGTGCTTTTTTCCTTGCTCCAAAATGAAACGTTGAATTTCGGTTCCATTGATAATAAAGGGGGCTCTGGAAGACCTATGGCAAATGGGTCCGCAAATGGCTTTGGAACCAACACAACAGGGAAAATGTATCGTATACTGAAACCGATCTTGTGACCATTGCGGCCGGTACAAATGATTTTAAATTAAATGTTTTTCTCGGCTCACAAGGGCTCGCATTTGTTACGAGTTTAAATCGAAGCGCAAGTTAAATCTTTCGTCGTGATAGTTGTTGCTTACGAAAGCTGACTTTTTTTGATGACTTGTTGCTCATTATGTAATGGCATTTTTGTGATTTTTGCGCCCATTGTTTTGGAGTCATATAAAACTTCTGCGCCCAACATTTCGGCAGCATCGCGTAACGGAACATAAGTTGTTCCATCTACGTACCAAGTTGGTTTTTTTACTTGTTTTCCGTCTACTTCAAGAGAGATTCGATTTTTGTGTATTTCTTCTTTTTCTACTGTAGCAAAATCTCCACGAGGTGTTTTGTATGTCTTTACGACAGTTCCTGCGTATACCCCTGATCCAAATACGGATAAGGCTAACGTGGATATAGCTACTTTTTTCTTCATTGACTTCTTCAAAAAATCTACCCCTTTATAAATAGTAAATAGACCACGTTTCTATTTTCCTAGTATCCATAAAACCATCCCATTAATAAGCCAGCTACTAATTGGCCTCTGTGACTGATATAAACAGAAATAAGAACCCCAATGACTAGAGCAATAAATGAGACAAGCGGTTTTGGTGGTTTTAATAGCATTTTGAGTATTTGGGTCAGAACAAGGACAGAGGGAACAGCTATGACCGCGTCCCAGACGTTTGTATGTATGGTTGGAAAGTCCATAACGACTCCTTTTTTGTAAGTATTATTCCATGATTTTATTCTTTTATTCAGTGGGCCTCGTGTTAGTAGACAAATTACGGATGAATGACAACCCTCGTTCCAATGGGTACGTAGGAAGACAGATCTAAAACATCAGTGTTAAACATTCTAATGCACCCATGAGAAACATTCTGACCGATTGAGGAGGGATCATTAGTGCCGTGGATTCCATAATGAGGTTTTGATAATCCCATCCACAATACACCAAACGGTCCTCCGGGATTAATTTGTTTGTTAATGATCCTGTAGGTGCCAGCAGGTGTAGGAGTCAGCATTTTACCGACAGCAATAGGATAAGATTTGATTAAGGTACTTTCATCAAAAAGCTTTAGTTGCCGCTTTGATGTTGAGATATCAATCCATCTTGCCATAAACCTCCCCCCCCCCTAATCCCCGATTGTGTACAGCGTGTTTTTTGTTAAATCATCAATCTGCCTCTGCATATCCATTAATTGCTGCTGTAAGTCATCTGAACGGGAAGAATTCTGTGGTTCGCTAGCGGTTATAGAATCCAGTGCAATTAAAGCGGAAAGAGTAGCAATAGCATCCGCAAAGGTTGTAAGAGCAGAAGCAATAACAGCGAGTCGGGCTGCCGTTAACTCAGCAGATGGTGACGAATAATTTCCTTGCTCAACATTGTTTTGAGGCTGCTTCATCTGTATCTCCTTCCTTCTATTCAAAGAGAATGAAATCCTTTTATAGGATATGCACAAGGAAGGATCTGTCTTAATGCAGAGGACCATTTTCGGGGCATTTTAGAAGAAGAGCTGTATTTCCATGATGTTCTGAAAAAAAGAAAAAGCCCCGATCTAAGAAGGGGACTCACCATTTTTATATCATCAAGAGTTTGGAAATACTTTCCGAATGACATCGCTAAATTCATCAAAAATACCTTCCACAGGTTCCCCAGCCCTCACTCGATCCGCATAATCCTTCATTTGAGTGGTGAATTCAGGATCTTCAGAAATATATACTTTTTCAATGGAACAAGCTATTTTTTTGTTCTTTCATGAATGAATAAGTAATACAAGATACTAACTAAAGCTAAAATTACGCCGATAATTCCAATTGTGTACATTTCCGGAAAGCCCCTCACTTTTTAACACCTCCATTAAATATCTTTCCCAAAAAAATATCCCCCACTCAAGTGGGGGATATGACTGAAGCAAACAGAGCAGAAATTGACCTTAATTTATGAAACCTTGATTTAATAAGGATTTATTAACAGATCAAATATGTGTTACAAATCACTGTTCCTTCTTATTATAATAGTCAACAGCGAACTGAGCGCCTTCTTCGACCATTTTGTTATCATCAATATCATCCGGATCAGGATTTCCGGCTTTATGAACCGGGAATTTCTCGTTGGATGGGGAGGATTCGCTGTTCAGCTTTTTTTTCGCCTGGGACATCCATCCATCAAATTTTGTCCGGTTTTCTTCTTTGGAAAGCCACCATGCAGCTGCGCCGGCTCCTGCTAAAAGATAACCAAGTCCGCCGCTTTTTTGCTTTTTATTTCTCGTGTTATTATACATGAAAAAATCCTCCTTCGATTGTCGCCACAGAGGGCTCGTGCTTGAAAATAGTTTACCCGCAGGCAGAAAATTCAAAACATCGTTTTCATAAATAACGTTGTGTTTAACAAAAGGCGCTTTAGGGTAACAATGATATGCTGAGACACGAATAGCAGAGAGGAAGTGGTCATTTTGGAACATTCATTCCACTCTTCCCAATGGATATGGAAAGAATTCGATCTAAAAAGCGATGAGCAGGCAAAAGAACTCGCAAAAAAGCACCATACGTGTAAAAAATGGATAGAAGATGTGAAAACAAATAAAACCAATTCCCTTGAAATGTATACTGGGACGCCGAATGAAGAAGTAATGTGGGGCTCGCTCGTTTATCTTCAAAATGCAGAGGAAAAAAACAATCGGCACGTGTTTCATTTTTATTTAACGAGAAATGAACTGGTAACGGCCAATCTGGATTTATCCAAGCTCGATTTCGCCAATGTAAAAGCAATGAAGGAAAAAATGCACCATTCAGAGACGCCGATTGAAGGATTTCTCGTATTAATTGGAGAAATCATGGCGCATTTTTTAATGGAAATTGATAAATTTGAAGAGCGGCTTCGTGACCTGCTGTGGGAAATTAAAGAACGGAATAACACCCAGATACTGGATCAAACAGCCCGTACGGACCACGAATTGCTTATATGGAAAAACCTCATCATTCCGATGATGGAAATCCGTATGGCTGTCGAAGAAGCATTTGGCGATGATGTAATGGAAGGGAAGCAATTCAAGCGGACGAAGCGCCGAATTGAACGGGCCCGATCGATCATTCGGGAATACGAAGAAGAAATTGATGCGCTGCTCGACCTTGAGAATGTCGTTTCCACACACCGCGGAAACGAAATTATGAAAACATTGACGGTTATAACCACACTTTTTACACCGGTGATGGCTTTAGGCGCAATCTGGGGGATGAATTTCAAGCACATGCCGGAGCTGGAATGGAAATACGGCTATCTATTCTCGGGAATCGTAATTGGTTCAGCAACCTTTGCCTTATACGTATTCTTGAAGAAAAAAGGGTGGATGGGTGATATCTTAGCCGTCGGCAGCAAAAAATCCTTTTTTAAGTGATTCGTTTTTCTTATGAATAGTGATAAATTTCTTGTTATTTACTTATATAGAGGAATGTAATAAGATAAAAGGTGTGGAAAATTAGAACACTAAATAAAACTAATTTTTCAATTTATCACATTACATACTCAACTTAAGAGGGGGAACCGAAATGGCGACTAACGATGTTTTTAACGCTCGCGCAAGTTTTGACCTGAATGGTAAGCGCTATAATTATTACCGTCTGGCGGCACTTGAAGAAGCGGGTACGGCGAATGTATCACGCCTGCCATATTCGATTAAAGTTTTGCTTGAATCTGTACTCCGTCAGTTCGACGGCTATGTTATTAACAAGGATCACGTTGAAAATTTAGCAAAATGGGGCGAAGGCGCTAACGTAGAGGCGGAAGTTCCTTTTAAGCCGTCACGTGTTATTTTGCAAGACTTTACAGGGGTGCCGGTTGTCGTTGACCTGGCCTCTCTTCGTAAAGCAATGGCCGATATCGGTGGCGATCCACAGGTCATCAATCCGGAAATTCCGGTTGATCTTGTCATTGACCACTCCGTGCAGGTCGATGCATACGGGACGCCTGAAGCACTTGAGCGCAACATGGAGCTTGAGTTCGACCGTAATGCAGAACGTTATGAGTTCTTGAGCTGGGCTCAAAAAGCATTTGACAACTATCGTGCTGTACCACCGGCAACGGGAATTGTTCACCAGGTAAACCTAGAGTATTTAGCGAATGTCGTTCATGCAGTTGAAACAGAAAATGGAGAATTTAACGCATATCCAGATACATTAGTTGGAACAGACTCGCATACAACGATGATTAACGGAATCGGTGTTCTTGGCTGGGGCGTTGGCGGTATTGAAGCGGAAGCCGGCATGCTTGGTCAGCCATCCTACTTCCCAATTCCTGAAGTAGTGGGTGTTAAATTAACGGGCGAACTGCCAAACGGAGCAACAGCAACGGATTTAGCGCTTAAAGTCACACAAGTTCTACGTCAGCAAGGCGTTGTAGGCAAATTCGTCGAGTTCTTCGGAGCAGGCGTTGCGTCACTTCCGCTTGCAGACCGCGCGACAATTGCCAACATGGCACCTGAATACGGCGCAACATGCGGGTTCTTCCCGGTTGATGCTGAAGCGCTTGATTACATGCGCTTAACAGGCCGTGATGAAGCTCATATTCAAGTAGTCGAGCAGTACTTAAAAGAAAATGGCATGTTCTTCACACCGGCGAACGAAGATCCGGTTTACACAGAAGTGGTTGAATTAAACCTGGCGGATATCGAGCCGAACTTATCAGGCCCGAAACGCCCGCAGGATTTAATTCCACTTTCACAAATGCAAAAATCATTCCAGGAAGCTGTTAGCGCGCCTCAGGGCAACCATGGCTTCGGCTTAACTGCGGATGAGCTTGACCGGACAACAACGGTTGCATTTGATGATGGAACGAAAGCTGAAATGAAAACAGGGGCAATCGGCATTGCGGCGATTACGTCTTGTACAAATACATCTAATCCATACGTTCTTCTGGCAGCCGGCTTAGTGGCGAAAAAAGCCGTTGAACTTGGCCTTGAAGTGCCTGCTTACGTGAAAACCTCACTGGCACCGGGTTCAAAAGTCGTAACAGGCTACCTGCGTGATTCCGGCCTTCTTCCGTACATGGAGAAAATCGGCTTTAACGTGGTCGGCTACGGCTGTACGACATGTATCGGAAACTCCGGTCCAATGAAAGAAGAAATTGAAAAAGCAATCATCGATTCTGATCTGCTTGTCACGTCTGTTCTTTCAGGAAACCGTAACTTTGAAGGGCGTATTCACCCGCTTGTAAAAGGCAACTATTTGGCTTCACCGCCGCTTGTTGTCGCTTATGCACTAGCAGGCAATGTAAACATTGACCTTCAAAACGAGCCGATTGGCAAAGGAAAAGATGGACAGGATGTGTTCTTTAAAGACATCTGGCCGGAAACAGAAGAAGTGAAAGAAGCGGTTAAACGCACCGTAACACCTGAATTGTTCCGTAAAGAGTATGACCAGGTATTTAACAGCAACGCAAAATGGAATCAAATTCAAACGAGCAACGACGCGCTGTACAGCTGGGATGCAGATTCCACGTACATTGCAAATCCGACATTCTTTGAAAACCTGTCAACGAATCCAGAACCGATCCAGGCACTGTCTGGCCTTCGTGTAATGGGTAAATTCGGGGATTCAGTGACGACGGATCACATTTCTCCAGCAGGTGCGATCGGCAAAGATACACCGGCCGGCAAATACCTTCGTGAAAAAGGCGTTGAGCCGCGTGACTTTAACTCGTACGGTTCACGACGCGGCAACCATGAAGTAATGATGCGCGGAACGTTTGCGAACATTCGTATCCGCAATCAAATCGCACCGGGAACAGAAGGTGGATTTACGACATTCTGGCCAACGGGCGAAGTGATGCCGATTTATGATGCGTGCATGAAGTATCAGGAGCAGGGTACGGGTCTTGTCGTTCTAGCGGGCAAAGATTACGGAATGGGCTCATCGCGTGACTGGGCGGCAAAAGGCACAAACCTATTAGGCGTCAAAACTGTTATTGCAGAAAGCTATGAGCGTATTCACCGTTCAAACCTTGTGATGATGGGTGTTCTTCCGCTTCAGTTTAAACTGGGCGATAACGCTTCGACGCTTGGATTAACGGGCGAAGAAACGTTTGAAGTAGCGATTACTGACAGCGTGAAGCCACGTGAAGTCGTAAACGTGACTGCAACAAATAAAGAAGGCAAGAAAACAGAATTCCAGGCGCTCGTTCGCTTTGATTCTGAAGTAGACGTTGACTACTACCGTCACGGCGGTATTTTGCAAATGGTCCTTCGCGGCAAACTGCAAAACGTGAATGCCAACAAATAAGCATCAAAAAAGGACTCTTTCGCCACGAAAGAGTCTTTTTTCATATTGTTGAAAAACAGATGTGTTAAGAGAATCGTAACTGTTTTTTTAAGATTATTCCATTTTTCTTGGCAAGGAATAGGCTATTTTTCTAGAAAAGAACATTCAGGGGCTCCGGGCTGCCGGCTCCGCTTTTCTGCGAAGCAGGCGGTGAGCTAGTCTTTGTCGCTGACGCGCCAAAGCCGGATCTCACCTGCCCGCCAGTTTCGCGGAAGTCTGCGCCGGCAGCCCTCCGCCCGTAGCGGTTCTGATAAAACAGCAAGTTTGTAAGACAGTTGTTCCTTGAAGATGCTCTTTCAATTTCGGTATGCGTGTTCCATCCAGATTGAATCATTATTTTTTCAATATCGTGAAAAACCAAAAAGCTTTTCTTTGTCGTTTCCATTAAGAGCGATTCCTTTTTGGATGTTACAATCTGATCTTCCTCCTGACTAAGGGCGGCTGGCGCAGGACGAAGACTCCTTGGGGATAGCGGGTCAGGTGAGATCCACTTTTGACGCGGCAGCGGCAAAAGTTAGCTCACCGCCCGCCCCCAGGAACGCGAAGTCCTGCAGAAGCCGCCCGGACTGTGTTCGCGCAAGCACATTAGCATTGAAAAAGAGAAGGAGTCACAGGGCTTTCATTGAACACTCTTTTTTTAAACAGCATCAAAAAAGGACTCTTTCGCCATGAAAGAGTCCTTTTTGTATTAATTTTCTTCTTCAGAAACAGGAATGCCAGGGCGGGAGGAGTCGCTGCCGCCCATTTTTTCGTTTGTTTCGGGATTCAGTAAAATGGCTTGCACATTGCCGATAGAAAGAGCGATAGAATCGAATTGAAAGTTCATGCTTTCAAGCTTTTGCTTGGCTGCATCCGGAATGCCTTCCTCGTGCCATATGAGCGGCCCGGTTCCGTTGTAAATGCGCGGTTCCTCAATCGCATCCTTTACGTCCATTCCGTATTCCAAAATGTGGATCATCGTTTGCATAACAGACGGTGGAATCGTTGGGCCACCGGGAGATCCGAGTGTTAAAACCGGTTCGCCGTTTTTAAACACAATCGTTGGTGTTTTCATGCTGACCGGGTATTTGCCGGGTTCAACAGAGTTAATGCCAGCCGGATCCGGATCAAAATCCGTCATATCATTGTTTAATAAGAAACCATAGCCGGGTACCATAATGCCTGAACCGAAAAAATGCTCCAGCGAAGAGGTACAGGCTGCAATATTTCCCGACATATCAATGGCAATAAAGTGAGTAGTATCAGGACCGGGATCCGTCGTGCCAGCGTTTTTATGATGTGGCTGCTTGTCATCGTACTGCCACGGGTTTCCTTCTGTAATGTCTTCATTTCTAAAATCAAAATTAATCAGTTTTGCCCGCTCTTCGATGTATTGCTCGGTTAATAGACCGTCCAAAGGAATATCATAAAAAGCCGGGTCGCCCATGTAAGCCAGCTTATCAGCTGTCATGATCCGCATCACTTCGGCAAACAAATAATACTTTTCCCACGAGTGAAGATCGTACTGGCCAATGTCCGCTTTTTCCAGCAGCTTCAGCATGTAAAGAAGGGAGAAGCCGCCGCCGTTCGGTGGAGCAGGAACTGCTACAGTATAGTCTTTATATGTTCCGCTGATTGCTTCTGAAACGGTTGCTTCGTACGATGCCAGGTCCTCTTTTACCATAAAGCCGTCAAAGGACTGGACCGTTTTAATGATTTCCTCAGCAATTTCGCCTTTATAAAAAGCATCTGCGCCTTTTTCCTGCAGCAATTGGAGAGTTTTTGTCAAATTCTCATTTACGACGACTTCGCCTTCTGTTAGAGGAACACCATCCGGGTAAAAGAATTTTTTTGCTTCCTCGCCCAGCCGGTCACTAAAGCGCTCAAGACCTGTATTCCATGTGATATTCACGCGAACCCCTTGCTCGGAAAGCTTGACGGCCGGCTCCATTACTTCTTTCCACTTCATCGTGCCGAATTCATTCAAGGCTGTTTCCATTCCTTTTAAAATGCCGGGTACCGCAACGGCAGTTCCTGGAGTTGAACGCTCTAAAAAAGGAATGACATCTTGGTGTTCATCAACAAACACGTTTTTATGGGCTTTTTGAGGTGCGATGGAATGACCGTTAACTACAAATGTTTTCTTCTTTTTCGCATCGTAATAAAGGATGAATCCACTCGCAGCCAGACCTGTGTTAAAAGGTTCGGACACGGCCAGCCCAAATTGCATGGCGACAAGCGCATCCATTGCATTTCCGCCCTGCGCTAAGATCTCCTTGCCGATGCTGGATGATTCCTCTGTAGCACTTGCTGTCATGCCTTTAAAGCCGCGTGCCCGCTGGCTGTGTGAATCATCCTGTTGGTTGTTCCAAATTTCGTCCATTGTCATCGTTTATTCCTCCGTCTGTTTATGTGATAACCGTTCAATTGTTTTGGCAAGTAGGGCTGTACGCTCAACAAGTGAATCGATGACCGTATACTCATCGGTCTCACTGTGAGAAAATTCACCGATAGGGCCCATGCCATCAATGGTCGGAATACCTTCCGCTGCTGTAAAGGAGGCGTCTGAGGCACCACCCGTTGATTCCCCGTGAATGTCCAGTCCCACCTGTTTTCCTGTTTCTTTTACTTCCTTTAAAAGCGCTTTGGATTCCTCGGTTTCTTCCATAGGAGGGCGGGCGATGCGTCCATTTACTTCCGTATCCGTCCCATGGACGTCATCCTCTTCCGCAATATGATAAATATCCTTAACGACGTCATCCGCCTGCTCCTTGCTTTTCACACGCACATCAATGACTGCTTTCGCTTCTGGTGAAACCGTATTGGCAGAGGTGCCGCCTTCGATTAAGCCCACATTTACGGAAAGGCCATTTTTATGATCATTCAGCTGCTGCAGCTTAATAATTTTATGGGCAATTTCTTCAATAGCACTGCGGCCGATCTCCGGCTCTACACCTGCATGAGCACTTTTCCCCGACACACTCATCGTAAAGCGCCCGACTCCTTTGCGCGACGTGACAACTCCTTCGTTCGGACGTCCGCATTCAACGACCAGGCTGTATTTTTTCCCTTCAGCGGCTTCTTTAATAATGGACTTGGAAGAAGGAGAACCGATTTCTTCGTCACTGTTAAATAAAATCTGCACGTTGTGAAAAGCGGATGAGCCACTTTCCTTTAAGGCTTTCATCGCATAGAAAACCTGTACATGGCTTGCTTTTTCATCATTTACACCGGGACCATACATTTTATCGCCGATAATTTCAAACGGGCGGTTCTCCGATTCGCCATCGGGAAACACGGTATCCATGTGGGCAATAATTAAGATTTCCGGATGTTTGGCGTGAGCGGATGTGATACTTAAATGGTTGCCGTATTCTTTTTCTCGATGCAGCGACACATTCATTCCAAGCTCTTCAAATTTGCTTTGAAGGATGGCGCCGATTTTGTCCACGCCTTTCTTGTCGTAAGAGTTGCTGTCTGTATTCACCAGCAGCTCCAAAAGCTCGATCATATCGTTTTTTTCTTTTTTTAAATAGGTAATCAAGCGTATTCCCCCTTTTAATCATCCACTTACTGTACCCTTAAAATCGAAATTCATAAACGTGCGAAGAAAACATGGTAAAATAGAAATAGAAATTGGATAAAGTAAAAGGAGTTTTGATTTTGTTTATTTCCGAAACGCAAGTAGAGATCCGCTATGCCGAAACAGATGCGATGCAGGTTGTGTATCACGGCCAGTACGTCGTCTGGTTTGAAATTGGCCGGACAGGCTTAATTAAAGATTTAGGCTTTCATTATGCAGATATGGAAAAAGCGGGGTTTGTGTCGCCCGTGACAGATATTCAGCTGTCGTATAAGCGTCCCTTCCGCTATGGGGAAATAGCGGTCATCCGCACCTGGATTCAAGCACATACCGGCATTCGGACAACGTACGCCTATGAAATTGTGAATGAAGCAGGCGATGTTTGTGTGACTGGGTCCAGCGTTCATACAGTCGTTGACAAGGAAACGTTCCGGCTCGTCAAGTTTAAAAAGGAGTTTCCGGAATGGCATGCGGTGTATGAAAAAGAAAAGCAGGCGCTGTAATGGCGTTTGGACTGAAACGGGAGGATCTGGAAAAGTGGAAGCGTGAAATGGAACAGGGTGAAATCGCGTTTTTAACTCATTATTGGCTGGATGACCGGTTTCCGCAATGCCGTACGGTCACAAAAGCAGGCTGTATCGATTTGGAGAAGCTGGCAGAGTGGGGAGCGCAATACGGATTAAAGCCGGAATGGATTGATTTACGCAATCCATCCCGGCCGCATTTTGATTTACTGGGAGAAAAACAGCTTTTTATTTTAAAAAAAGAGCAGCTCCTTCACCATTTGGATCGATTCCGCCTTGAATAGAATAATTTATTTTATGTAATCATAGTGTGGTTCCTGCAAAGACTCATTGTAGTTTACTTGAAGATCATGTCCATCAAAGTACCAGATATCTTTTTCTTCTACAAAAAACGTAATGCCGTCCTCAACAATGGATACAGCCGGTTCTGCTGGTTCGTCTTTTGCCACACCGAGTGAAAAGCCGTCATGAAGAGGACTTGATCCGCCATAACGGACATAAAAACGGACTGCTTCTCCGCTTTTCACTTGCATTTCTTCTTTAAACCATTTCTTCGCATCTGTCGTCACAGTTATATTCATGTTTAGTCCTCCATTCTTTTTCATAAGTGTAGCATGGAAAATGTACGGACTCAAAGTAAAGGCTTTTTTATGAAAGGGGGGAATTCGAATGGAGCAGACCATTGTAATGAAGGGCGAGACTGTTCAAGAAGCGATACATAAGGCACTGACACTCATGAAAGCAGAACCTGATGAAGTGAGCATTGTCATTGTTGAAAATGGAGGAAGCCGTTTTTGGGGCCTTCGCAAGGTGGAAGCCGTTGTCCAGGTGACGAAAAAAGAACTAGTCCCTCTTCCAGACTCCAACCAATCAAACACCCCGATTAAAACCGATTCTCCTGTTCAGGAAACGGAAGCTTGTATTTGGATCAAAAGCGGTCAGGCAGTCGTTTCGTCTACAGAACAGAACAAACCATGGATTGCGCCTCACCCAAAGGCGTCCATTTACGTGAATGGGGTGCTTTTAACCGGCAAAAAGCAAGTGAAAAAAGAAGACTCGATTGCCATTAAACCGCATGAGACGATTCGGCCCTTTACGTGGAGGCTGACAGAAGCAGAAGATGGAATGTCAGCTTCTCTGTACGTACAGCCAGAGAAAAAAGTGACCATGCAGCTGCTGGATACGTCCCCGCAGCGGCATTTAAAGCTGGAGATAAAGGAAACAGCCACAGTGAATAATTCACTGACCGAACAAGCTGTGAGGGAAGCATTAACCGAAAAAATGATAACAGCCGGCATACGGGAAAGTGACATAAAAAAAGCGGTTCAAACGCTTGAACCGGGTACCTTTACCGTTGCAGAAGGGCAGCGGGCTGTTGAAGGAGTAGATGGCGCGATTGAATTTTTCGTCGAGGTAAATCGATCCTTTCAATCGCAGCTGAAGGAGCAGCCGGATGGAAAAGTGGATTATCGTGAGTCAGGCTTTATTCCTTCAGTTGAAGAAGGCACGGTTATTGCTAAAACGAGCCCGCCTTTACCCGGCACACCCGGGAAAACGATTAAAGGCGAGCCGATTCTTCCAAAGCCTGTGAAAAAAGTAATCGTTCGGATCGGCAAAGGTGTGGAAATGGTAGGCGAAAATGAAATCACTGCGTTAATGGCAGGAAGGCCATATGTAGAAAGGCGTGGCCATACAGTGAAAATTCATTTGCTCAAACAATACGAGCATCACGGGAATGTGGATTTGAAAAGCGGAAATATGTATTTTGACGGTGACCTTGTGGTTCAAGGGTCTGTAGAAGAGCTGATGAAGGTTGAGTGTAAAGGAAGCGCGCTCGTAGGCGGAACTGTTTCGGGAGCAGTGGTTCAAGCTGGGCGCTCCATTCAACTAAAAGGAAATGTTTTTTCCTCGACGATTTCTTCTGGGAAAATGAACATGATGGTCCAAGAGTTTTCACAAAACTTGCTTGAAATAACCGAGTATTTAATGCAGCTTGAAAAGTCACTTGTTTTTTTGCTGAATGAAAAAAAAGTGAAAGAATTGAGTGTTTCGCAGACGTGGGCGGTATTCCGACTCGTTGCCGGAAGAAAAAATGCCCCGATGATGGAGGAAACCAAGCAGTTTATTCAAAAAACAGCACGTTATCACACGCTGCTTGATGAAGAGTGGGAAAAGCTCGCGATGCGCTTGTATAAATTGTTTCTAACCTTGCCGCCTCAAACCAAAAACGTGGTGGATTATTTGAGAGAAACGATCAAAGCCGCGCAGCAGCTGCTCGAAGCCCATCAGGCTGAAGAAGAGGAAGAAGTTATTTTGCAGCTGCCCTACGCGTTAAAAGCGCGTCTTTTTTCCGCTGGAAGCGTAGAAGTAACAGGCTCTGGACTGTATAATTGTTTTGTCAGGTCAGGTCATACGATCACAGCTGCAGATGGCTGTATTAGAGGCGGAGAAATCTATGCGAAGCAGCGGATTCAAGTGAAATCCGTAGGTTCCGAAACAGGCGTTAAGACAGTACTTAAAACGGATGAAACGGGCGTTATTGAAATAGACGAAGCATTTGAAGGAACGGTCATCGCGATTGGGCGTCGCCGCCATTCCTTTTTTCACCGAGAATATAAGGTTAGAGCGCTACTAAATAAAGAGGGACACCTCATTATACGATAACAGGGAGCAGAGGAAGCGATGGAGCAGATGGAAAATGCAGTACAAAATGAAAACTGTATAATCGACCTTTCCGCCGATTGCATGAGTGTTGAGATGAGCTATCAGCCGGGTGGTCGTTCGCTAACAGGCGCAGACGTAGAGCAAATGCTTGAAAACATCAATGTGATATTCGGCATAGATCAAAATGCGATCGAAGAGGGGCTTTGTTCTCAAGAGGACGTAACGATTCAAATTGCAAAAGGCCAGGAGCCGAAGCCCGGAAAAAACGGTTCTCTTACGTTTTTCGTCGACTACACAGCGGGGCTAATTCCGCCAAAAATAGACTGGAGCGGCGCGGCCGATTACAGAGAAATACAAGTGATTCCTGAGATTAAAGAAGGCACACTTATTGCCCGGAAAAACAGCCCCTTGCCGGGAATCGAGGGCCGGACTGTAACAGGAAAGGCCATCGCCGTTGCGCCGGTGAAAGAAGCAGTCGTCCAGTGCGGAACGGGTGTGTATGAAAAAGGGAATCAATACTTCGCTTCGTTTTCAGGACGGCTTTCAGTGGAGAAAAGAGGCCATCAGTACGTATTGGATGTGTCAAAGCGGTTTATTCATCCAGGCAATGTCGATCTTTCGTCCGGGAATGTCCGGTTTCAGGGCGATATTGAAGTGCAGGGCAGTGTCGAAAACACAATGCGGGTCGAAGCGGCGGGTGACATTGATGTTCTCGGTCAGTTAACAGGGGCCATCATTATAGCGGGTCGTTCCGCTTCTGTTGGACAAAATGTGTTTTCCTCGACCATTTCGTCGGGAAAAGTAGTGGAATCCACGAAAGCTTTAACAGACAATCTATCAGGCTGTCTGCCGTCGATTATTGAATTTTCGCAAAAGCTTGATTCGCTGCTGTCAGAATTAAAAAACCGCGGACAGGCGGTTGACGAATACGCAGCAGCCCAGACATTAATGGAGAAAACGTGCCCGGAGCTGCCGGCAGCGATCAAGCGATTTGCTTATGAAACGTCTAAAACAGGCCAGTCTGTTCGAAAAGAATGGTCGGACCTTGCAAATAAACTATACCGCCTTTTTATTATGAAATCATCTTTCGGTATGCAAAAAGAGCTGTTAAAGGAAGCGGTTGACCAGGCGGCGCTCCTTCATTCCTTTTACCAGGCGGAGGAAGAAGACGGTGACTTGTTTGTATCAATTCCATACGCGGTCAACAGCCAGATTGTTTCGAATAAGCATATTTACATAACGGGGCAGGGAATATTTAATTCGACTATTAAAGCAGGAGGTCACGTGGAAGTGTCGGGCTGTGTAAAAGGCGGATCCGTTCAAGCAAAAACGATGATCAAAGTGAAAGAGGCGGGTTCGGAAAGCGGTGTGAAAACCACTTTTTGCATTGATGAAGAAGGCCGGGTGGAATTTTTAAAGGTTTATCCGGAGGTGACGGTGCAATTTGGACAGAAACAATACACCTTTTTTCGCGAAGAAGGACCTGTCTGTTTGTTTGTTAATGAAAACGGCTCCATTCAAAAAGAAGCAGGCTTATCGACATGATAAGCCTGCTTCGCTATTTTTTGGCAGAGCCGATTTTAGGCTCGGTTCCGTTGCGCAGCCTGGTAATGTTTGCACGATGGCGGTAGATGACAAAAAAGGCCAGTGCGGTCACAACAGCAAAAAACGGATAGTCACTTGTATAGATCGTATGAATAACCGCATAAGTAAACGCAACGACTGCGGCTGTGACAGAGGCAAGGGATACATATTTCGTCAGCAAAATCATCGAAACGAAGACCGCTGCCAGCAGGAGAAAAAACCACGGGCTATAGGCTAACAGCACACCGGCAGAGGTTGCGACAGCTTTGCCGCCTCTGAAATTGGCGAACACAGGAAACATATGTCCGATAACGGCAAAAAGTCCGGCTAAAAGCTGATGGACATGGACCTCCGGCAAAAACAGGAGGGGAATCAAAGCGGCGGCGGTTCCTTTTAAAATATCGGCAGCTGTGACAAAAGCGCCTGCTTTTTTGCCAAGCACGCGAAACGAGTTCGTCGCGCCTAAATTGCCGCTGCCATGCTCGCGGATATCGATGCCGAAAAACACCTTTCCTGCAATGAGACCGGACGGGATTGAGCCTAGAAGATAGGCGATGATTAAAATAAATGCTGGAATCAAGTTCTCATACTCCCTTTTTTTAATGTATAATCTTGTGCATGACGTTCTCATTCATTTTACCATGAGGATGAAACCCTTAGGGAAATAATTTCGATTGATTCTTTTAGAAAAGTAACGTACGCTTTAAAGCGGAATTCGTAAACGTATTGGAGTGCAAGGGCTTTTTGTGATATGATAGTTAGGAACATACGTTTTATGTACGGGTGTTGGAAAGAGAGGGGACTAAGTTCATGGCGGGTAGTGTGAAAAAGCCAGAGTACAATGATGACTCCATTCAGGTGCTTGAGGGTCTAGAAGCCGTTCGAAAGCGCCCTGGAATGTATATAGGATCAACGGATGGCCGCGGGCTGCATCATTTAGTGTATGAAATCGTTGACAATTCAGTTGATGAAGCACTAGGCGGCCACGGAAGCGAGATCCGTGTGGTGATCCATGAGGACAATTCAATTAGTGTTCGGGACTTCGGGCGTGGCATGCCGACGGGAATGCACCGGACCGGAAAGCCGACAACGGAAGTGATTTTAACCGTCCTTCATGCTGGCGGGAAATTTGGCCAGGGAGGCTATAAAACAAGCGGCGGCTTGCACGGTGTAGGGGCTTCGGTCGTGAACGCGCTGTCCGAATCGTTAACTGTGACCATTTGGCGCGACGGTTTTCAATATGAGCAGCGCTTTGAAAAAGGCGGTCTGCCGGTGACGACGCTTGAGAAAAAAGGCAAAGCCAAAACAACCGGTACCGAGATTCATTTCAAGCCGGATGAAACGATTTTTTCAACGACTGTTTTTCAATTTGATACGTTAAGCGAAAGGCTTCGGGAATCCGCTTTTTTGCTGAAAGGGCTGAAAATTACGCTTGAAGACAAGCGGAAAGACCGCGAGCAAAAAGAAGAGTACTTTTTTGAAAACGGTATTGAAGAGTTTGTGAAATATTTAAATGAAGAAAAGGACGCTCTTCATCCGGTCGCTTCATTTGAAGGCATTCAAAATGACATTGAAGCTGAGTTTGCGTTTCAGTTTAACGATGGTTTTTCGGAAAACGTCCTGTCCTTTGTAAACAACGTCCGGACGAAAGACGGCGGCACACACGAAGCCGGTGCACGGGCAGCCATGACGCGGACATTCAATGAATATGCCCGGAAAAGCGGCATAATTAAAGAAAAAGATAAGAATTTAGAAGGAACGGATATCCGTGAAGGGTTGACCGCGATCGTTTCAGTTCGTGTGCCGGAGCATTTGCTTCAGTTCGAAGGCCAGACAAAGGGAAAGCTTGGAACAGGCGAGGCTCGTTCCGCTGTCGATCAGGTGATTTCCGAAAAGCTTCTTTATTTTCTGGAAGAGAATCCGGATGTAAGTGCGCTGCTGATCAAAAAAGCGGTGAAAGCAGCCCAGGCACGGGAAGCAGCACGGAGAGCACGGGAGGACGCACGGAACGGCAAAAAACGAAAAAAAGGCGAATCGATTCTTTCAGGCAAGCTGACGCCTGCGCAGTCGCGCAATCCGGAGCGGAATGAATTATACCTGGTGGAGGGTGACTCAGCCGGCGGCTCAGCGAAACAAGGCCGTGACCGGAAGTTTCAGGCAGTGCTGCCGCTTCGGGGGAAGGTCATCAATACGGAAAAAGCGAAGCTTGCGGATATTTTTAAAAACGAAGAAATCAACACGATTATTCATGCAATTGGCGCAGGTGTAGGGCCTGATTTTGCTGTGGATGATGCCAATTACGACAAGGTCATTATCATGACAGACGCGGATACAGATGGCGCTCATATTCAAGTTCTTCTATTGACGTTCTTTTACCGTTACATGAAGCCGCTTATTGACAGTGGCAAAGTATATATCGCGATGCCGCCCCTGTTTAAAGTCTCAAAAGGAACAGGAAAAAAAGAAATAGCGGAGTATGTCTGGACAGAGCGGGAGCTGGATGCATTGTTGAAAAAAATGGGCAAAGGCTCGGTTATTCAGCGCTACAAAGGTCTTGGAGAGATGAATGCAGACCAGTTATGGGAAACGACCATGAACCCGGAAACAAGAACGCTGATTCGTGTTACGATTGACGATGCCGCTCGTGCAGAACGCCGCGTGACGGTGTTAATGGGTGATAAGGTTGAGCCGCGCCGAAAATGGATTGAATCCAATGTGGCGTTTGGTCTTGAAGAAGAAGCGGCGCTTTTAGAGAACGAGCAGTTGGCTGGCAGCAGGGAGGAATAATCAGTGGTAAAAGAACATATTCAGGATTTGCCGCTTGAGGACGTCATTGGCGACCGATTCGGCCGATACAGTAAATACATTATTCAAGAGCGAGCGCTTCCGGACGCACGAGATGGACTCAAGCCGGTTCAGCGCCGCATTTTATTTTCTATGCATACAGAAGGAAACACACATCAAAAACCGTTTCGTAAAGCGGCGAAAACGGTCGGGAATGTTATCGGTAACTATCATCCGCACGGGGATTCCTCTGTGTATGATGCGATGGTACGTTTAAGCCAGGATTGGAAAATGCGGACGCCGCTTATTGAAATGCACGGCAACAATGGCTCAGTGGACGGTGATCCGCCTGCCGCTATGCGTTACACAGAAACAAGGCTGTCTGCGATTGCGGGAGAGCTGTTAACCGATATTGAAAAAAGAACCGTCGATTTTATTCCAAACTTTGATGAAACAACAAATGAGCCTGTTGTCCTGCCAGCAAGGTTTCCAAACTTGCTCGTGAATGGGTCAACAGGTATTTCAGCTGGTTATGCGACGGAAATTCCGCCTCACCGTCTTGATGAAGTGATTGACGCCGTGATTATGAGAATGGAAAAGCCGGAGTGCACGGTCGAGGAATTAATGACAGTGCTGCCCGGTCCTGATTTTCCAACAGGCGGCATCATTCAAGGGGTAGACGGAATTGAAAAAGCCTATAAAACCGGCAAAGGGAAAATTGTGATCCGCGGCCAGGCGGATATTGAAGACGTGCGTGGAGGCCGCCAGCGCATCGTCATTACAGAAATTCCATACGAAATTAATAAAGCATCTCTTGTGAAAAAAATGGACGAGCTACGGATCGACCGCAAGCTCGATGGCATTGCAGAAGTACGGGATGAAACGGACCGCACAGGGCTGCGGATCGTTATTGACTTGAAAAAGGATGCCGATGCTGCTCTTCTATTGAATTACTTGTATAAAGCGACTGATTTGCAGGTAGCCTATAACTTTAACATGGTCGCCATTTATAATAAGCGTCCTGTTCTTATGGGGCTTCACCGCTTGCTTGATGCGTATATTGAGCATCGAAAGGAAGTCGTGACAAACCGGTCTGTTTATGACCTGGAGCGGGCAAAAGCGCGCCATCATATTGTTGCGGGTCTGATGAAAGCCTTGTCGATTCTCGATGAAGTTATTGCCTGCATTCGCGCCTCGAAAGACAAGCAAGATGCGAAAAACCGGCTTATTGAGCAGTTTCAATTTACAGAGGCGCAGGCGGAAGCGATTGTCACTTTGCAGCTTTACCGCCTGACGAACACAGATATTACAGCGCTTGAAAAAGAATCAGCGGAGCTTGAAAAGCTGATTGGGCAGCTGCAGGCTATTTTGGACAGTGCTAAAAAGCTCGAATCTGTGATTAAGCGTGAGCTGAAGGACATGAAGAAAACATACGCCACCGAACGCCGGACAGTCATTGAAGCAGAAATACAGGAAATAAAAATCGACCAAAAGGCGATGATTCCGAGCGAGGATGTTATCGTTTCGGTTACGCGTGAAGGTTACATTAAACGGACAGGGCTCAGATCGTATTCAGCTTCCGGCGGCCTGCCTGCCATGAAGGAATCGGACGGCTTGCTGTTCAAGCAGGAAATGAATACAACCGATGTTCTGCTTGTGTTCACAAACAAAGGAAGCTACTTGTACTTGCCTGTACATGAGCTGCCGGACATCCGCTGGAAGGATGCCGGACAGCATGCTTCCGGTGTGGTCAACGGCTTCAAGGAAGAGTCCATCGTCGCTGCTTTTTCAGTTCGGGACTTTGCCGCGCCTCAGTTCGTTCTGTTGGCCACAAAAAGCGGGATGATCAAGCGGACAGAGCTTGCGCAATTCAACGTGCAGCGATATTCAAGGCCATTAATGGCCATGAATGTAAAAGGGGACGACGAAGTGATATCCGCCGCTGTAACAGAAGGGAACAGCACAATCCTGATGGTGACTCACTTCGGCTACGGCCTTCGTTTTCCAGAGGAGGAGGTCCCCGTTGTCGGACCGCGTGCCGCCGGGGTGAAGGGAAACAGCTTAAAAGACGGCGACCATACAGTGGCGGTTATTGCTTCCTCTCAAGGGGAAAAAGCGCAGTTTATCGCTGTAACGAGCCGTGGTTCCGCCAAGCGCGGTTCATTCGACCAGTTTGAAGAAACGACGCGTGCAAAGCGTGGGGTTGTCATGCTGCGTGAATTAAAAGCGAATCCGCATCGAATAGCAGGTGCTGCTCTAGCAGCGGACGACCGTGACTATTACATTCGAATGAAAAAAGGCGCAGATCTTAAGCTGGACATTACGATGTTGAAAAAAGTGGACCGGTATTCCAACGGCTCATTCGTAGTAGATGAAAAAGAGCAGGGAGCGGTTCAAGGGCTACTCCTCACTGAAAAAGCGAGTGAATAAGAAAAAAAGCTTCGCGTTCTATATGACGCGGAGCTTTTTTTATGATAAATTGGGTTTTGTGCTGTTTTCTGACAGGGTAAGAGCCTTGTAAGCGGCAACATTCAAAATAGAAAAAGGAGAGTGAACAAATGGCTGCATTAGACGGATTCATTTCAATGCTGAATAACTGGATGTATTCCTACATTATGATTGCGATGCTCATTGTTTTAGGCTTATTTTTTACATTTAGGACCGGTTTCGTTCAGTTTAAAATGATCCCGGAAATGTTTCGGGTCATTTTCGAAAAATCAACTATTTCTGCTGATGGCAAAAAGGGGATCTCCTCTTTTCAGGCTTTTACCATTAGTGCGGCATCAAGAATTGGAACAGGGAACCTTGCAGGTGTTGCGACCGCAATCGCACTTGGCGGTCCGGGAGCTGTTTTTTGGATGTGGATTATTGCACTCATCGGGGCGGGCTCGTCTTTTGTCGAAAGTACACTTGCGCAAGTGTATAAAGTAAAGGACGGGGACGTATTCCGTGGCGGACCCGCTTATTACATGGAAAAAGGATTGAACAAGCGGTGGATGGGCATTGTGTTTGCCGTTGCCATTACGCTTTCATTCGGCTTAGTGTTTAACGCGGTGCAGTCGAATACGATTGCCATCGCCATGAATGAAGGCTTTGGTGTTTCTCGTTACGTAACAGCGGTTGTATTGGCGATCTTAACGGGCTTTATCGTATTTGGTGGATTAAAGAGAATCGTACACGTCACTCAAATTCTCGTTCCGGTTATGGCGGTTGTATATGTTCTTCTTGCGGTTGTCGTGCTCGCGATGAACATAACGGAAATTCCAGCCATGTTTATGCTGATCGTGAATTCAGCTTTTGGCTTGCAGGAAGCAGCAGGCGGGGCGCTTGGAGCGGCGTTAATGAACGGAATTAAACGCGGCCTGTTCTCGAATGAAGCCGGAATGGGGTCGGCGCCGAATGCAGCTGCTACAGCAGCCGTCAGCCATCCTGTAAAGCAGGGGCTTATTCAAACACTCGGTGTGTTTATTGATACGATTGTCATTTGTTCAGCCACAGCGTTTATTATCCTGCTGAGCGGTGAGTACCTGCGTGCAGATGCACAATCGATTAACCTGACGCAGTCGGCGCTATCTGTTCATATCGGGGATTGGGCGGTTATTTTCCTCGCTGTTGCTATTTTTATGTTTGCGTTCAGCTCGGTCGTAGGAAACTACTATTATGGGGAAACAAACATTGAATTCATTAAAGAATCCAAGCCGGCTTTGCTTGTTTATCGCCTGGCGGTGATGGGCATGGTCTTCTTCGGATCAATCGCGAAAATCAGCCTCGTCTGGAACATGGCCGATTTGTTTATGGCGATCATGGCCTTCATCAACCTGATTGCCATTGCGATGCTGTCGAAAATCGCTGTGAAAGTATTGGCTGATTATAGTCAGCAGCGAAAAGAAGGCAAAGAGCCCGTGTTTTATTCCGATTCGATTGATGGAATCGGAGAAGTAGAATGCTGGGAACGAAATCGAGAAGAGTAAAAGAGACCAGGACCTAACAATGAGGGCAGCCGTTGAATCTGAACAATCAAGTTGCTCGTTCATCTTTACATTTCTCAGAAGAGCCCAACGATTGTATACAATCGTTGGGCTCTGTCTACTATATAAACCGTTTTTGTCACCAGTTCTTCGTATTTTTAAGTAAGAATTCATCAATATCTAGTCCATATTCTATTCGTATGAAGATATTTATAACAAAAACACAATGTGCAAAATTCAAATTACTTTAATTTATTCAAAGAATTCATTATAATGGAAAAAAGGAGGCGAAAGCATGCAGTGGGTGGTCGGGTTGTTGTATTTGTTTATTTGCGCCGTTCCCTTGTTTTTCATTACGCTGTTCATTCGTTTGTTTAAATCTGAGCAAAACTGGCACCGCCGTATGAAAGGACGCAACAAATCGTAATCCAATCCAAAAATGGATGTTTTCGGCTGTTTAATTAGTGATATAGTGAAAGTAACGAATGAAAAGAGGTGAAAGCATGTTAAAGGAATTTAAAGAGTTTGCGATGCGCGGCAATGTCATTGATTTAGCTGTCGGGGTCATTCTAGGCGCCGCATTTGGCAAGATTGTTTCTTCATTAGTGGCGGATATCATTACGCCATTGATCGGGTTGCTGGTTGGCGGCGTTGATTTCAGCGGCTTATCGTTTACATTCGGAGAAGCCAAGCTCATGTACGGAAACTTTATTCAAACGGTGATTGATTTCGTTATTATCGCTTTTTCTATTTTCTTATTTATTAAGCTGTTCAACAAAGTGTATAACCGTGAGAAAAAGGTCGAAGAAGCACCGCCATCCTTAACGAAGGAAGAAGAGCTGCTGACAGAAATCCGTGACTTGTTGAAATCGAACAAATTGTAAAAACGAAAGACCGGCCATTGAGCCGGCTTTTTTTACTTCTTATATTTCGCCTAACGAAACATTTTTCGTGCGTTTCGTTTTTGTTTATGTTAGTATTGACTCTGTAGTCAAAATGAGAACTGTTTGGTTGGTGTATTGAAATGAATGAAAAGAAACGAACAATATTGCTGGCGGCGATGAAGCTGTTTTCCAAGACGAGCTTTCATCAAACATCGATGCAGCAAATTGCGGAAGTGTGCGGCATTTCAAAAGGCTCTCTTTACACACACTTTAAATCAAAGGAAGAGCTGCTGGCCGACATCTTCACGTACTATTATCAAATGCTGCACGACCAGATTGCGGCTGCAACAGAGGGCGCAAACAATCCAAAAGATGATTTTATTCAAGAAGTCGCCATTCGCACGCGTCATTATTGCGCATTTCAAGAGTTTTTTATGATGCAGCTAAAGGAAATTAGAGGGCTTGAAGATCCTTCTCTAAACACGTTCGTTCGGCAGGAAAATCAGTATTTAATGCAGCGGACGGAAAAAGGCATTATCGCCATTTACGGTGATCAGATCGCCCCGTATGCGGCCGACTTAACCGCGTCATTAAAAGGGTTTATGATTTCTTATTTGAGGGAGATTACAGAAAAAGAAGCCCGTCAGGATTTCGATCAGCTGGCCCGTTATTTGTTCAGCCAGATGGATGCGGCGGCGAACTGGATGCTGGCTTCCAGGCCTGCTCCCTTTTTTCAGTCTTACTTATCGGAAGAAAACGCTCAACAGCAGGACCGGGCCGTTCATCCGCTGCATCTCATCAAAAAAGTAAAAGAAGCCGCTGCTGAAGAACAGGCGTCTGATATGATTTTGGATTCCATTGTGATTTTAGAAAAAGAATTGCTGGAGGTAAAACCGAGACAAGCGGTTTTGCACGGAATGATGGCCAATTTAGCGACACAATCGGCGCTTCAGCCGCTGATAGAGGAATTAAAGCAGGCTGTAATGAAAATGCCTGAAACGCTCCACTTATAAATTGAAAGAAGGATTTACATGACAAGAAAAAACATACAACAGTTTCCGCTTCTTATCTTAATGCTTAATATGTTTATCGTAATGACTGGCATCGGATTGGTGATTCCGATTATGCCAACTATTATTCATGACTTTGGCGCCGGTGGAAAAACATTCGGCTTTTTGATCGCAACATTTGCATTTGCTCAATTTTTATTTTCACCGCTGGCAGGGGATTTATCAGACCGGTACGGCCGGAAAAAGTCGATTGTCTTCGGCTTAATTTTGTTTTCGTCAGCCCAGTTTTTATTCGCGTTTTCAAATCACCTGGCGCTTTTATACGTGTCACGGCTGATTGGCGGCATTGGCGGCGCTTTTTTAATCCCGTCGATTATGGCATTTGTGGCAGATATTACGACAGTTGAAACACGGGCAAAGGGAATGGGTCGACTCGGTGCAGCGATGTCATTCGGCTTTGTCGTCGGACCGGGAGCAGGCGGTTTTCTGGCCGCATTCGGGCTGCGTGCTCCTTTTATCATTGCCGGAACCGTTGCGGCATTGGCGGCGCTGCTGTCGATCTTCTTCCTGAAGGAGCCAGTGAAGGAAGCGGTACAGTCTGCAACGAAACAGCGCGAGTCCTTGCTGAAGCAGCTGACGCTGTCTATTAAAAAGCCTTACTTTATTTTGCTCGTGATGATGTTTACGCTGTCGTTCGGTTTATCCAATTATCAGTCGACGATCAGCTTGTTTACCGATGAGAAATTCGGCTTCAGCCCATCAGATATATCCATTTTGATGGTGACGGGAGGACTAGTTGGTGTTATTGTGCAGGCGTTTGTGCTAAACCGGGTGCTTGAGCGGTTTGGTGAAGTGCGCATTATGAATACGATGCTCGTTGTGGCAGCCATTTCGATGGTCGGCATTTTGTTTGCGACCGGCTTCGTTTCGGTTCTCGCTATTTCAGCGGTCTTTTTCACAGCCGCTTCCTTGCTTCGTCCGTCCATTAACACAACCATTTCGAAAATGGCTGGCAATGAACAAGGCTTTGCGGCCGGGATGAACAATGCGTATATGAGCATTGGGAACATGATTGGCCCGGCGCTTGCTGGAACACTGTTTGATATTAACATGGGGCTTCCTTACGTGTTCGGTGCGGTGATTATCGGCGTGACGCTTTTCATTTGCATCCGCTGGGCACGCGGCAAAAGACATCAAGTAGCAAGCTCTGTCCATTAAAAAAAAGCGCCGGGGCGCTTTTTTTTATGCTTTCAGAGCAAAATCAACGATATCGTCTGGAACGGCTGCTTTTGTCGTTTCACCAGAGATAAGCGATTCATGGTCATATCCCCACGACGCCCAGACAGCACGCAAGCCTGTTTTGTTGCACGCATCAATGTCGCGCTGCTCGTCCCCAACATAAAACACATCGGATGGACCGTAATTGTATTGCTTCAGCAGCTTTTTAATCATTTTATCCTTGCTGAAAATGTACTTGGACGATAGAATGTCGTGAACATAATCGACACCGTTTGACTTCAGGCAATGCTCGATAATATCTGAAGCGTTTGAAGAGATAATAGCTACCTGAATGCCACGGCTGTTTAATTCGTCCAGCATTTGTTTAATGCCGGGGAAAAGCGGAAGGTCGGCTTTGGATTCACGCACAAAACGGTAAAGCTTCGGAGCAGCAAACGGAATGCTGCGCATGGGGAAGTTTAAATGGCGGCATCGTTCCGGGATGCTCATTTTCTTCAAGTCTTCGAGGTCCTCGAGGGCAACCTGGTTATAGCCTTCCTTTTCAGCAAGAAGATTGTAGGCCTTGATAAATATTTGAATGGAATCTGAAATGGTGCCGTCAAAATCAAATATGACACATTTAGTCATATACATCACTCCTTCAATCGGGACAGCATTGTCCGCATATACTATTAGTTTATCACCCCGAAGCCCGCTCAAACATGGAAAATACTTAATTTCAACATAAACTTAACATTCTGCTATAATGAATAATGGAAAATTTAAAGCGAAGGAATGGATTTTATGATCGTAAAAACAGATGAAGAGTTAACCGCGTTAAAAAAAATAGGCAAAATTGTTGCTGTCATTCGGGATGAAATGCGTGCCTTTACGAAGCCGGGCGTGACAACGAAAGAAATCGATGAGCTGGGCGGCCGGCTATTCGAAGAGCACGGAGCGGTATCGGGACCAAAAGGGGAATATGACTTTCCTGGCTATACATGCATTAGTGTAAATGACGAGGTTGCACATGGAATTCCAGGCAGCCGTGTGATTCAAGAAGGAGATCTTGTCAATATCGACGTTTCCGGCTCATGCGGAGGGTACTTTGCCGATACGGGCATTTCGTTTGTTGTAGGAGAAGGGGAGCCGGTTCTATCCAAGCTGTGTGAAGCAGCGGAGCAGGCATTTGAGCGCGGTCTCTTAAAAATAAAAGCAGGAACAAAGCAAAACCAGATTGGCAAAGCGGTTGCCAATGAAGCGCGCCGCCACGGCTTTTCCGTGATCAAAAATTTAACCGGCCATGGCGTGGGCAAGTCGCTTCATGAAGCGCCGGATCATATTTTAAACTATTTTGATCCGTGGGATAACGCCTTGTTGAAGGACGGAATGGTCATTGCCTTTGAACCGTTTGTGTCTGAAAAAGCGGATATGATCAAGGAATCAGGCGACGGGTGGACATTTAAAACACCGGATGGCAGCCGTGTTGCCCAGATTGAGCATACGATTGTTGTCACAAGAGACGAGCCGATTATTTTAACAAAGTAAGCTGTTCGATTCATTATGGATTCGGAAAACGTTCGCCGTATGGCGGGCGTTTTTTCAAATCGGAACTATTACTGTTTACAAATCGGAATGATTACTATATTATAATAGACACAATCAATTTTGGGGGACGAAAACGTGAAAAAATGGACAATCGCATTGGCAAGTCTGTCACTGGCACTTGCGGCATGCGGCAATGAAGAAGCAGAAACGGCAAATGAAACAACAGGATCAGGTGATGAAACGGTAACGGTTTACACAACCATTTATCCACTTCAATATTTTGCCGAGCAAATTGGCGGAGAAACGGTGGAAGTGGAAAGCATGCTGCCTGCTGGTGCGGATGAGCATACGTATGAGCCGACTTCACAGACGATGCTTGATCTGGCCGGAGCCGACTTGTTTTTGTATAACGGTTTAGGACTTGAGCCGTTTGCGGAAAAAGTGACCGAGACGCTTTCAGCAGAAGATGTCAAATCGGTGAATATCGGCGAACAGGTATCAATTGAAGATGCCCACAACCATGAGGAAGAACATGGAGAAAGTGAGCATGCCGAAGAAGAAGAGCGCGCTGAAGAAGAAGTGCATACGGAAGACGAGCATTCTGAAGAAGCACATGCCGAAGAAGAAGAAGGCGGACATGATCACGGAGGAGTAGATCCGCACATTTGGATTGATCCGCTGCTGGCCGCACAAATGGCAGAAGCAGTGAAAGAAGAGCTAACAGCACTTAATCCAGAAGAGGAAGCTCTTTACAATGAGAATTTCGAGCGTCTTCAAACAGAGCTAGAAGCGCTGGATGAAGAATTTCACACGATGGCAGAACAAGCTGCCCAAAAAGAGATTCTCGTTTCTCATGCGGCATACGGCTACTGGGAATCATCCTATGGAATTGAGCAGCTAAGCGTGGCCGGATTGTCGCCAACGGATGAGCCGTCTCAAAAGGAATTAAAGGAATTGGCTGATACAGCAACGGAGCATGGTATTCGATACGTTTTGTTTGAACAGAACGTTACACCGAAAATTGCAGAAGTCGTTCAAAAGGAAATTGGCGCTGAGGCCCTCCGCCTGCATAACCTGGCCACGTTAACGGAAGAGGATATAGAAGCGGATGCCGATTATATGTCGATCATGCGTGAAAACATTCAAACACTTCAAACAGCAATGAACGAATAAGAAAAGCCGCTTCCAGCATTACTGCTTTGGAAGCGGCTTTTTGCGTATGGCATCGAACGAAACGGTTTGCACAAAGTCAATCACCTGAGAAGCGATCCATTGGCAGATGATGGCATATAAAATGGTTTTCACATCTACAACAAGCCCTGTTGCAATTAAAATGGCGGTATTAATGTAGAAAAGCGAACGCCCCGGCGGCCAATTGCGCCACTTCGACAAAATAAGCGCGGCGATATCCATTCCGCCTGAAGACGCACCATATTTAAACAAAAGGCCAAGACCGATGCCGAACAGCGCTGCTCCGACTGGAAGGTCTGTCCAGATCGTACCAGGAGGCTCCTCGAAGTAGGGAGTGAGCCAGTGAATCACTGCTGCAGCGATTGAGACACAATACAGCGTTCCGACGGCTGTTCTAAAGCCGAGCCAGCGAACCGCCAGCACAATCATGATGGCGTTCACGCCCCAGATAGATGCCGCGTAAGGCGTATGAAACAAGTGGTTCATCATAATGCTGATGCCGGCCGCACCACCGGATGAAATCGCATGCGGGAATAAAAAAATTGACATCGCCGCTGCCTGAATGCCGGCACCGGCCGTCCAAAACAATCCTTTCACGAACGTCACCTCTGTCTGCCATCATATCGTATTTCACGTGGAAATTAAAGGGGACATTTTTGACGGTCTACAGAGGGGCTGTTAAACTGAAGGAAAGAGAGTGGAGCTGATACGAATGAACGTGAAGGATATGATGGATGCACAAAAGGCCTTTTTTGATTCCGGAAAAACACGAAACGTTGAATGGCGTATGGAGCAGCTAGCAAAATTAAAGCAAGCCATAAAAGGCGCTGAGGATCAAATCATTGAAGCGCTGTATAAGGATTTAAGAAAAAGCAAATTTGAAGCGTATACAACCGAGATCGGCTTTATTTATGAAAGCATCCGGTTTATGACACGGCATTTGCCTGATTGGGCGGCGGCTGAAAAAGTGCCGACGCCGATTCACCAGCAGCCGGCCCAAAGCTTTATTGTTCCGGAGCCATACGGAAGCGTTCTTATTATCGGTCCGTTTAACTACCCATTTCAGCTTGTGATCGAACCGCTTATCGGCGCCATCGCAGCGGGCAATACGGCTGTTGTCAAGCCGTCCGAAAGTACTCCCCAAACGTCTTCTTTAGTAAAAAAGCTGATTGAACAAACCTTTGACCCTGCTTTTATCGGTGTCCAGGAAGGCGGAAAAGAAGTAGTCAGTGACTTGCTCGCCGCACCATTTAATTACATTTTCTTCACAGGAAGCGCTCCGACAGCAAAAGTGGTCATGGGAGAAGCGGCCAAGCAGTTAATTCCAGTGACACTTGAACTCGGTGGAAAAAGTCCTGCGTTTGTCGACTATGCCGCAGACGTTAAACAAGCCGCCCGGCGAATTGCCTGGGGTAAATTAACAAATGCTGGACAAACGTGCATTGCGCCTGATTACGTGCTCGTTCATCAAAATGTGAAAGAGTTGTTTATAAAGGAGTTAACTTTGGCTGCGTTTGATTTTTACGGGAGCGAGCCGCAAAAAAGCCCTGACTTTGGGCGGATCGTGAATGAGCGCCAGTTTGACCGTCTACAGGATATGCTAGACCGGACAAAAGGATCTATATTGTATGGAGGCAAAACGGATCGGTCTGATTTGTTTGTCGCTCCGACGATCGTAGAGGCAGAATGGGATGACGCCTTAATGGAAGAAGAAATCTTCGGGCCTATTTTGCCTGTTTTAACGTATAATGAACTGGATGAGGCGATTAAAAAAGTGAAAAAGCAGCCAACACCGCTTGCTTTATACGTCTTTACAAAAGAGCTGTCCGTTGAAGAAAAAGTGATTTCGTCCATTCCGTTTGGAGGAGCGAGCATTAACGACACACTCGTTCATGTTTCCAGTCCCCACCTTCCCTTTGGCGGGGTCGGCACATCCGGAATGAACGCCTATCACGGAAAAGCAAGCTTCGATTTGTTTTCTCATAAAAAAAGCATTATGCGAAAACAGGCGTCGCTTCCTGCTGATTTTTTGTATCCTCCTTATAAAGAGCGAGTCGATATTGTCCGTAAAGTATTAAAATAGGCAGGGATATTGCCTGATGAAGTGGAATGTATAGAAAAAGAAGAACGGGAGGGAACCAGTGTGCCAATCAGTCTTGACCGGTTGAAAATACCAGATGAATTTGTGTTAACACAGGAAGATGTAATGGAGGAGGTCGAGCGATACTTTATCCAAAACGGCTGGTCGGTCCAGCTGGAAGCAGCAGCCGGAGGCCACGACCTTGTCGCTGAAAAAGAAGTGTGGACGGCGTATATAAAGTGCAAAGGCTCCCGCGGAAAAAGGCAGCAGGAAGGCATGGTATATGATAATACACAACTGCGCGGCAATGCAGGAGACCAGATTGAAAAGCTGATTCGTGTACAAGGCGAAGCGGAAAATCCAAGCTTTTTTATTATGGCGAATCCCGGTCTTGACCGGATGAAATGGGTCGTTTCAAAGCTTGAAACGGGACTGGATAAACTGGATATTATCCGCATGTGGATCTACCCGGATCACACGATTAAATGGGATATTCCAGCGCATCTCGTCCACCTGGCAAGGACGCTTCAAATGGAGAAAAATTGAAAGATTGCGGTTGCACCGCAAAAAAAAAGATGATATAGTAAAAGCAGTTGTTCGCTCGTTTCAATCGGAATCACACGACGTGCTTCATCTTGAAATAGCAGCAAACAGCAAGAAATGATTTGCGCATTAGCGCGAGGAGGACATAACATGCTAGAAGGTAAAGTAAAATGGTTTAATGCAGAAAAAGGCTTCGGTTTCATCGAAGTTGAAGGACAGGACGATGTATTCGTTCATTTCTCAGCTATTCAAGGTGAAGGCTACAAATCACTTGAAGAAGGCCAAAGCGTAACATTTGAAGTGGTTGAAGGACCACGTGGCCCACAAGCTGCTAACGTTGAAAAACACTAATTCTGATTAAAACCATAACAGGTGGAGCTGACGCTTCACCTGTTTTCATTTGCTTCTTTTTTGAAAACCCATACTTTGCAACCGCTGTCAATAGAAAAAACTCATCTTGTCACAAAAATGTTTTATTTTACACCGAAAATCGGGTGTTTTTTTCTTTAAAACGAGTAAAATAAGTGAAGGTTGAATGAAGAACGATCAGGAGGATGAGAATGTTTTATATTGCAGCTGCATTGATTGCCGTTGTTGTCGGTTTGTTCGTAGGGGTTCGTGTATTATCCAGCTATAAAGTAGAAGAAGGCGTGCTCGTTGTGAAAGCGGGTGACTCTGAAACCGCCATCCCGATGAATGACATTGTAGAAGTATTCGAGATGGATCAAAAAAAGGAAGATGCATCTTTTTTTCAAAAATATATTATCAGACCGTACGTGAAAAAAGAGCGGGTTGCGGTTTACACACGTTCAAACGTATCGTATTTCTTTATTTTGCGAAACCCGGGCCGGCTGGTTAAGTCTGTCAAGGCGCAAAATCCAAGTGTGTTTATAAAAGCGAAAGTTATTTAACGGTAAAAAAGTGCATCTGCCCAGGATGCACTTTTTTTGTATTGGTTAAACAGTTTGAACAAAGCGGATTTCTTGTAAGCCGGGCATGGTGTGTTTGAGTTCCTGGACGACTTCTTGCCGAACGATTTCATCGACTTCACAAATCGTCATCGCGGAACCGCCTTTTTTCTTCCGTTCAAGAGCCAGGCGCGCAATGTTGTACCCGTTTTGGTTGAGGATGCGGGAGACCGCTGCTAAAAAGCCTTTTTCGTCGGTGTGAGAAAAAATAAGCGTTGGTTTCTCTCCTGTAAAGGTGACAGGAAAATCATCGAGCTCCTGTACCTCTGCTTTGCCCCCTCCGAGGGAACTGGCTAAAAGCTTGACAGAGCGAGTGGCTCCCTCTGCCAGAATGAGTACCGTATTCGGGTGATGGGTGCCGGCGCTGCCTTTTGTGAAGGTGTAGGCAACGCCTTGATCCATCGCTGCTTTATCCGCGTTGGGAACGTCAGAACTGTCTGTTGTCATGCCCAGTATGCCGGCAAGCAGCGCCAGGTCTGTTCCGTGCCCCTGATACGTCTCCGCAAACGAGCCTATCAGCTGAAATGTCACTTGTATCGGCTGTTCACCTAAAAGCTGACGCGCCATCGAGCCAATGCGAACGGCACCGGCTGTGTGAGAGCTTGAAGGGCCTACCATAATCGGACCAATAATTTCAAAAGCACTCGTGTACTTCATCGCCGTTCACCCCTTGCCTTTATTGAAAATCTGCTCCCGCAGCGCTTTTCCGGTTGGTGTTCCCGCCAGTCCGCCGATCCCTGTTTCGCGGAGGGAAGCAGGCATTTCGGTTCCTACTTCATGCATCACACGGACAACTTCATCGGGTGGGATGACACTTTTTACACCGGCAAGCGCCATGTCAGCGGCTGCTAGTGCCGTCATCGAGTGAAGTCCATTCCGAATAATACAAGGAATCTCCACAAGGCCTCCAACCGGATCACAGACAAGCCCCAGCGAATTTTTTAATGCAAGTCCAACGGCATGGCCGACCTGTTCAGGTGTGCCCCCGCCAATTTCCACAAGGGTGCCGGCCGCCATCGCCGTAGCCGAGCCGATCTCAGCCTGGCAGCCTCCAGCGGCGCCGGAAATAGATGCGGAGTTTGCGATGACCAGTCCAAGCGCTGCTGCGGTCATCATCGATAAAATGATCGCATCGCGGCTGTAGCGGCCGCTTTCCAATGCATAAACGAGCACGCTCGGAAGAATGCCGGCGGAGCCCGCTGTCGGTGTCGCAACAATTCGGCCCATTCCCGCATTCACTTCTGAAACAGAAAGAGCATAGGCCATCGTCTGAAGGGTGCCCGGATGGATAAACGATTGTCCGTTTTTAATGTATTCATTCAGCCGAAACGCATCGCCGCCTGTTAATCCGCTCCGGGACATAATAGGTTGCTCGGTTCCTTTGCGCACCGCTTCCTCCATTACCTTGAACTGTGCTTCCATTTGAGCTAATATTTCTTCTTCGGACCGTCCTGTCTGCTCCTGCTCGATCTTCAGCATCACTTGTCCAATCGATATATGCTGGTTTTCAGCAAGTGCTATTAATTCATGTAAATGAGTAAAAGCCATAGCGATGACTTCCTTTCTTCAAAAAATAAATTAGTCTGACTCTGTCAATGGAATGTTGTGCGTTTCTTTAACAGTGCTGAGTATGATGGTCGTTCGCGTTTTAAACACGCCGGGCAGCTGTCTTAATTCCTCACTGATGATCCGGTCTAAATCCTTTGTTCCGCGGCAGCGTACCTTTAGGAGATAATCGTCTTCTCCAGCGGCATGATGGCATTCCTGCACTTCTGCCAGCTCGGCCACTTTCGCTAAAAACAGCGCGCGGTGCTCCATGCGGTCGATTGAGATGGAAATAAATGCGGTCATGCCGTAGCCGAGCGTTTCAGAATCAAGCAAAGCGGAGTAGCCTTTTATGATCCCTTGCTCTTCTAATCTTCGAACCCGGTCAGCGATAGCTGGAGCTGACATTTGAAGGTTCGAAGCCAGCTCAGACCAGGTGGAACGGCCGTTGTCCACCAAAGAACTTATTATTTTGTAATCCAATGAATCCATTCGTTATCACCTAATTTAAATAGTTTATTTTATTATATAATTTTGTTTTATAAAGTCAATTAAGTTTATTTATTAATAAAAAAATCTTATTCATTCATTATATAAGAAAGAAAAGCTCAAGCAGAAATTAGAGTTGCGTATATAATCATATCGTTATATAATCATTTTCGAACAGGAGGGATTAAGTTTGGAGACTAAACCGGCAATGGATATTCAAAAATCAGCATTGCTCTTGAAGCTGCTCGGTGATAAAACCCGTTTAACGATGATGAAGCTGCTTCAGTCACATGAATGCTGTGTATGTGAGTTTACGGCTATATTTGAGGCGAGCCAGCCAGCCATCAGCCAGCATTTACGAAAGCTGAAGGATGCGGGGCTTGTGCAGGAAACACGGCGCGGGCAGTGGATCTTTTATTCCATCAGACGGGATCATGAGTACGCGCCGTTTGTCGAAGACGTATTGAATCACTTCCCGGATCAAAACGAACGGTTAACGAATTTAGAAAAGCAAGGCTTGCGCATTTCGTGTGAGTAGGAGAGGGGTCATCCATTGTTTTCAGTTGTAGCAGCAGCACTTATTTTTTTCGTGACACTTTTTTTCGTTATCTGGCAGCCGAGAGGGTTGTCGATTGGCTGGTCGGCCTGCGCCGGGGCTGCCGTTGCACTGCTTGTTGGAGTCGTTGATTTTGGTGATGTAATCGACGTGACTTCAATTGTTTGGAATGCGACACTGACGTTTGTCGCCCTTATTTTAATTTCGCTTATTTTAGATGAAATTGGCTTTTTTGAATGGGCAGCCTTACATATGGCCAGAGCAGCCGGTGGAAATGGCGTGAGAATGTTTGTGTATGTCATTTTGCTCGGGGCGGTTGTGGCGGCGCTTTTTGCAAATGACGGGGCAGCTCTTATTTTAACGCCGATTGTACTGGCAATGGTTCGTCATTTGAAGTTTGAAGAAAAAATGATTTTTCCGTTTATTATGGCGAGCGGTTTTATCGCCGATACAACATCGCTGCCACTCGTTGTCAGCAACCTCGTCAATATTGTCTCAGCGGACTTTTTCGGGATCGGGTTTATCGAATATGCCTCACGTATGATTGTCCCGAACTTTTTCGCATTAGGCGCAAGCATCCTCGTGCTGTACTTGTTTTTCCGGAAGAGCATTCCGAAAAATTACAGCGTATCTGCTTTAAAGGAGCCTGCGGAAGCAATTAAGGACTTGAAGATGTTTTATTTGTCCTGGTATGTTCTAGCGGTTCTCTTGATCGGCTATTTTACGAGCGAGCCACTCGGCATTCCGGTATCTATTATCGCCGGTATAGTTGCTCTGTTCTTTTTGGCCATGGCGCGTAAAAGCCCGGCTGTACGGACGAAAGCGGTCGTCAAAGGCGCACCTTGGGCGATTGTGTTTTTCTCGATTGGCATGTACGTTGTCGTATATGGGCTGCGAAATGCCGGATTGACAGCTGTTTTAACTGATGTGATCCAAGCTGTATCCGATCAAGGCTTATTTGCTGCGACGATCGGCATGGGCTTTATCGCAGCGATCCTGTCCTCGGTCATGAACAATATGCCGACTGTGATGATCGATGCGCTGGCCATTGCTGATACAAATACAACGGGCACCATTCGGGAAGCCCTTATTTATGCGAACGTCATTGGATCGGATTTAGGACCGAAAATCACACCAATCGGTTCACTGGCTACGCTCCTGTGGCTCCACGTGTTACGCTTAAAAGGCGTGACCATTTCGTGGGGGACATATTTTAAAACAGGCATTATTTTGACCATTCCGACGCTGTTTATTACATTGCTCGGCTTGTATATATGGCTGCTTATTATCTCATAAAAGGAGTTTGACATAATGACGAAAAAAACCATTTATTTTTTATGCACAGGAAACTCATGCCGGAGCCAGATGGCGGAAGGCTGGGCGAAAAAACATTTAGGTGATGAGTGGATCGTAAAAAGCGCGGGCATTGAAGCACACGGCCTAAATCCAAACGCGGTTAAAGCAATGAAGGAAATAGGTATCGATATTTCCGGACAAACATCGGATATGATTGACCCGGCCATTTTAAACAGCGCTGCGCTGGCTGTGACGTTATGCGGAGATGCAGCAGATAAATGCCCGATGACGCCGCCAGCTGTCCGTCGAGAGCATTGGGGCTTTGATGATCCGGCAAAAGCGCAAGGAACAGACGAAGAAAAGTGGTCGGTTTTCCAGCGTGTTCGTGACGAAATCGGTGAACGGATTGAACGATTTGCGAAAACAGGCGAATAAGCACTGTAGAAAATACAAAAGGTTCTAGATAGAAGCGAAAGCCGGACGATCATTGTATCGTTCGGCTGTATGTGCTTTTCCAAGAAAAAAGAAAAATCTAGGCTTTCAACTGCTGGATCATTCGGATTCAAGTGCCAATCACATTGTTAAGTCCCACCCTCTTTTGGTTTTTAAGAGAACGATAAAAATATTATGTTAACTTATAATGATTTCGTTGTTTACAAATGACAGAGAAGCTGTTATTTTGTAGTAGGTACGTCGAACAAAAAAGGGGTTATCAACTATGATGACAATATTTACAGATGGACAAGCAGAAGCTGAAATTACAGAATCTTCCTACTGCTGGAAAAAAAACAGCGTGAAGGTTGAGGATGGGTACTTGAAAAGCACGGGAATGGTGACCCATACGCGAATTCCACTTAAGCACATTGATACCGTCGTGTATTCATACAATCCTAAAAAGCCAGCGATTGTTCCGGTGTTAAAGATCATTGGCAAAGGAACCGTTTTATGTGAAATGGAAATTTCCGCTGAACACATTGAAGCCGTGCAGGATTGGATGTTAAACGTTATTGAATCATAAATAATAGGATAAAAGCTGCCTCCTAAAAGGCGGTTTTTTTTGTAAAGAAAGGGTGAAGGAAGTTGAAAGGTTCCTCTCATGCGGTTATCGGTGCTGCAACCGGCGTTGGAACCGCCGTCTGGCTGCAGTCTGCACCGATTGAAACCGCTTTGTTTGCCTGCGTGGGCGCGGTTGCGGCATTGGTTCCGGATTTAGATGTAAACGGCAAGCTTGCGAACAAAATAACCGTCGAAAAAAAATGGCTTATTTTATTTTTCACTGCGGCAGGGTTGCTTCTTGCTCTTTACAGCTACTTTATGCTGTTTGGCCTTAAGCAGGCGACGGGCTTTATGATCAGCCTCGGTCTTCTTCTGCTGCCGAGACTGTTTATTAAGCAGCGCATGATGCTTTTTTTAACAGGTCTTCTGGTCATGTATGCAGGTTGGTATATAAATGAAACATGGGTCCTGTATGCAGGGTTGTTTATTTTATTTTCTTCACTTGTTTCTCATCGAACGTGGACGCATTCCATTATCGGCATCCTGTTTTTTTACCTGGTCGCTGTTGAAATTGCACGAGCTTATCCAGTTCCAGGCTTGCTGGCTGTTTTAGTATTAAGCTACGTTTCCCACTTAGTGGCAGATATGAAAATGCTTCCAGTGAATAAAAAAGGCACTAAGTTCTTTTATCCCATTTGGAAAAAGGAGTTTTAATTTATAATTACACTATGTGCAAAATTCAAATTGAAATTTTATTTAAAAAAGAAGATTAAACATAAGAAAACAGGCAATGAAAATAAAAAGACTTAAGGAGGATGTCGTCTATGTGGAAAGATTTTTTCTCAAGTATTGGTATTGACAGCGTAAAAGTGGATACAAAACTCAAGAAACGTTCAGCAGCACCCGGCGTGTGTTTTGCAAGAAAAATATGCATAAAAATGCAAAGTTTTTTACATAGTCAGTCACCGATTGAAATTTCCAATTATTTTGTTCGTGACAGGGCATTCGTCAGCCGGTAACTTTCACCGACGTAGCTTATGACATGAGCGTGGTGGATCAGGCGATCCACCAGTGCGGCTGTTAATCGACTGTCTGAAAAAATCCGATTCCATTGACTAAATTCCAGGTTCGATGTAACGATTAAACTCTTTTGCTCATAAAAATCGGTAATGAGCTGGAATAAAATCTCTGCTCCTTCTTTGCTGAATGGAACATAGCCCATTTCGTCTAAAATTAACAGGTCCACAGATTCAAACTTTTTCCGGTAAGCAGTGATGCGGCCGTTCCGATAGGCAGCTTCTAACTCTTCAACCAGATGGGCCACACGATAGAAGCGAACCTCATACCCTTTCTCGCAAGCGCGGTGCCCTAATGCCGATGCCAAATGGGTTTTACCGGTCCCAGGTGCGCCAACCAACACAAGGTTCTGGCGATTTTTAATGAATTCTAATTCTTCAAGTGCTGAGCGATTGGTTGTTTCAGGGAGCCGAATGGCATGGTTCCACTGGTAGGTTTCCAGATGTTTTTCTTCAAGAAAACGTGCTTTTTTTAAGTTGCGTTCAATTCTGGCTGTTTCGCGAAGTTCCAGTTCTTTAAGCAATACTTGTTTCAAATACTGCTCGGGCTTTTCAGCTTCCACCTCAATGCTACTAAAAATATCTGCGACATAGGCGAGCCGGAGGCTTTTACAGATTGTACGTAAATCCTGCTCATTCATTTACAGGTCCCCCTGTCGTGTCAGTTGATCATATTGTCCCCAATTAACATCATACGGATGATCTTTTTCATTCTCCGAATGCTGATACTCTGAGGCCAACTCATAAAAGCGGTCATTGATCTCTTGCATCGAATGTGTTGAAATCAAAGAGAGTATGAAAGAAATGCGCTCTCTTCGAACAGGCAGGGAACTAATCGTTAAATAATCATTGAGACGGCCAGGTAAATATCTTCGATACCTTGAATACTCGACAACTCGTGGCTTCTCCATCCACCCGTGTAACACTTCTTTCCAAGGAAGTGCACGTCGTTTGTTCATATAGGGGCGTAGGCCCGAGGAAATGACTTCACTGTCGCGTGTGACTACTTTGTATTCGTTCCAGGTTAGGACCAAGAACAACTGAACATGATTTTTTGCTTTCGGCACATGAACGAGGACATTATCGATTTTTATTTCGTTGTAAGGATTCGGCTTGACCATTTTTTCTTTTCTCGCTGTAAAATCATTTTCAGGGAAAGCCAGTAATGTCGCGCCCTCTTGTTTCCAAAGCGTTTTGATGTCTACTTCTTTTTCATAATGTAGACGCTGCTGATCTGATGCGGAAAATTCATCAAGCATTTTTGATAAGTCTTCTAGGCTTCCGATCACAGGGGGCACACTGAAAAGGGTATAGCGCACATATCCAACTTTCCCTTCGACATGCCCTTTTTCATTTCCTTTAGCCACATTGCATACTTGCGTATGAAATCCATAATGAAGCTGAAACCGAAGGAATTCATCTGTCAAAGCAGCTTCTTCTGTTTTGCTTCTCGTTGCTTTGACGGCTGTTGTCATGTTATCAATTCGTATTGCTCTCGGCACGCCACCTGCTTTCCTAAAGAGCTTTTTCATGCCTTCCAACAAGCACTCTTGATTTTCCGAAGGAAGAGGCTCATAAAAAGCCGTGTTGCTGGCAGGAAAGGACAAGATTAACAAGTGAATGTCACGCAGTTGCCCTTCTTCAACAGCCTCCATAACCCCGAAATCGAGCTGGGCCTCCCCTTCCGGGTGTGACAGCCTTTCTGTTCCTTTGTCCGGCAATTCTTCACTATGTGTTGCCCGCCACTCGGCAATGAAATTGCACACAGTCCGGTAAGAACCATCGAAGCCATGTGATTGTAGTTCTTGGAATAACTGCTTATTTGTCCGACGCTGTTTTTTCTTTTCTCTTCCATCCTCCAGCAGCCAGTCAGAAATAATCGTTCCCCATTTCTCTTTATACATCATGCCGTTTTTCTTCTTGATGATTGTTGTGTCCGGAAGGTCACCATCGGCATACTTCTTAGCTGACCTCCAGTCGATCCCAAGTGTGGTTGCAATCTTATTGATCGACATCCCTTTTTCATTCCGTAAGTTTTTGATACAATGAATATCGGACATTGCTAGCATCCTTTCTTACCTCCAACCGTTATTAGTTCGCACTTTAACAGTAGAGGGGACTTGGGTGACTAGCAAGTCCTTTTTTTATTTCCAGCAAATCATGCTGCAAAACTATGTATAAATTCCTTGCAATGTTCTGCATATTTATTCTGCACTAAACACGGCGAAACGATTCATGGAGAAGTGTTTGTCACAGGGGGGCAGGCAGAGGAGCCGATTGAGAAAATTCAGGTGCTACTTTACATGCAATATGAAGAGGTCAAAGAAGACAGCGACTTTTCCTGGCATGACAAGCATATTGAAGAGGTCACCATTGATTTTCAGCGGAATATTAAAACGGACGAGGAAATTAATGTGCCTTTTTCCGTTACACTTCCCGAAGACAGCCATTTCACAGATGATAAACATAAGTGGTTTATCCGAACGAAGGTCTTTGTCGACCAGGCTGTTGATCCGGAAGATGAGGATGAAATTTTTGTTCGTACAACTTAAAAGATTGACAGTAAAAAAAGCAGATTCATTTCTGCTTTTTTTTCATGCTGTTGAAAAAAGAATGTGCAGTGAAAAGAGGTGACATTTTTTCTTTTTCAAAGCTAATGCGCTTGCGCGAACACTGTCCGGGCGGCTTCTGCAGGACTTCGCGTTCGGAGGGGCGGGCGGTGAGCTAACTTTTGTCGCTTTGCTCCAAGCATGTTCTTTTCTAGAAAAATAGCCTATTTTTTACTAAGAAAAAAGGAAACAATCCCGAAAAAACATCCGTTCTCTCTTGACCAGTTGTTTTTCAACACTATACAAAAAAAGCAGATTCATTTCTGTTTTTTTTAAAAAAATATAATTGACAACTCGAATCATCTGTTATATATTAATTTTAATAAAAATAAATTGTTATATAACAGAAGGGATGGTTGAGATGGAAATGTATCGTGAAGCATATGAGTATTATAATGAAATGTGTGAATCATTTGGAATGAAACAAATTCCGTTTTACCGATTTATGCATAACTTAACTGAAGAACAAATTGAATTGTACATTCGAAAAGCCATTTAATATTGAAGGGAATGATTGATACGAAGCCAGCTGTTGAAGAAGACGTATAGAACCCCCGTCAGCAGAAACGAAGCCGGCGGGGGTTTTTATTATTTCAAGTGTTTCTGGCAGTAATCCTTAATCATGTCGAGCTCATCGTCCTCAAGCTCAAAATCAAGGACGCTATCGTCTGAGCGGTTGTGAAGAAACATTCCAGCTATTTTTTGTTCAGTTTCAGTTACGACGTACAGCACGCGGATATACATGCCTTCTGGCGAATACAGCTCATCGTCTTCATCCACCTGCGCGAATAAATAGTATTCGTACCGTTCTCCTTCTAAAATGCCAAATGGATCGTCCATTTTCTCTAATGTGTGGTCTGTAATGTTCATGTTTGTGTTCCTCCTTTTTTATTTAGACAGGGCAATAATCCATTTTTTCATCCGTTTAATGCCTTCTTCAAACTGATCAGGGCTTGCGTATCCAAACGAAAGCCGAATGGCGCGGGAAGACCCCTCTGTATAAATACTGCCCGGATGAAATAAAATACCTTCATTTAATGATTCTGTGTACAATTCTTTTAACGAAATCGGCTGATTCAAGCGAAGCCAGATGAAAAAGCCGCCTTTTGGAATGGTCCATTCCGCCAGGTCTGATAAATATCTTTGCAGAGAATGAGAAGCCGCCAGCCTGCGTTTTCGCAGCTCATTCCGGACAAATTGAAGATGATGCTCATAAAGACCTTCACCGAGCCATTCAGCTGCGACTCTTTGTGACAGAGAGCTCGTTCCATAATCCGCCTGCATTTTCACATTGGATAGCCGCTCGATGACGGCCTCGGAGCCCGCAATCCAGCCAATCCGGAGTCCCGGACTTAATGTTTTGGACAAGCTGCTGATGTACAGAACATTTCCCGCAGCATCCATCGATTTAAGAGAAGGAGGGGGCGGAGAATCAAGCCATAGATCCCGATAAATATCATCCTCTATAATCGGCAGCTTATGCGAGCTGCCAAAGGAAAGAATGTCTTTTCTTCTCTCCAGGCTCATGAGCGTGCCGGTCGGGTTGTGAAAGGAGGGAATCGTGTACAGGGCTCCCTTTTGACCGGAAGTCCAGGCAGACTGCAAGGAAGACAAAAGCAGCCCCTCCTCGTCCATCTGAATCCCTTTTAACGACATGCCTAATGATTGAAAGGTATGAATCGAATACAAATAAGACGGCTCCTCAAGCAAAATCGAAGAGCCCGCTTCAAGCAAGCCGGATGCAATCAGCTGAAAGCCCTGCATCGCACCGGAAACGATTAATATCGAAGACGGCGATACAGGCGTCCCCTGCCTGGCCATGTACCCGGCAACGGCTTCACGAAGAGGCTCATAGCCGCCTCGTTCCTCGTAGCCGAGCGTTTGGATTTTCCCGGAAAGGCGGCTGAGAACATCATTTAAATAATTTTCTGGAAACACATCTTCGGCCAGCTCGCCCCTGCTTAAATCAATGATGCCGGCATGTGCCGATGGAGTCATATCACGATCAGGAGAGGGCAGGGAAGCGAGAAGGGACCAGGTGTTGTTTGCTACAAGGGTGCCTTTCCCCATAACTCCTTCAATGATGCCTTCTGCTTTTAATTGATCCAGTGCAGCAACAACCGTGCTGCGGTTCACGGATAAATCTTCTGCAAGCACCCGCTGGCTCGGAATCTTCATGCCGACCGCCCATTTGCCCGCTGCAATCTGTTCCTTAATCCAGCCCGCAACAAAGTCAGATTTAATGCTTTTCTTCATCGCAGCTCCAGTAAGCATGGTTTACCCAAGTGCGAAAAGGTCCGCTTGCAATGATCGGTTTCATTGATAGACCTCCTTGCCTGAATGAGCGGTTCTTTGGGTGAAATCGACATCGGGATAATACGCTTTTTTAACGAGAAGATTAGGACCGAGACAGCGGACTGACGCACAATGGCAATCAATTTCTTTCGATAAAGCAGAACTGGACCAGGTCTGATACGCTTGCTGCAATGCGTTTTCTTGAATATTGCCAAGCGAAGGCGCATCCGCAAAATCCGTTACAATAATGTCTCCGGTGAAAATGTTGACGTTCAGTCTCGACCGTCCGTCCGGATCATTTCGGACGGTGACAAGCGGTTCCTGTTGAAGACGTTCAATAAGTGCCCGGTCCCGTTCATCTGGGCTGCAGGCAAAAAACGGGAGAGTCCCGAACAGCATCCAAACGTCCTCGCGGCGAACGTCAAGCAACTGATGAATGGCATCACGCGTTTCATCCAATGACAAAGACTCAAGCGCACTCGCAAAATCGCTCGGATACATTGGATGCAATTCGTGACGGGCACAGTTCATTTCATCCGTTATTTGACGGTGAATATGAGCCATATGTGGAAGCGTCCGCTTGTTCAGCATCGTTTCGGCTGATACCATAACTCCCGCACCGGACAAAATCCGGCTATTTTCGATCATACGGGTGAATAATGTTTCCCGCTGGCTGTAGGAGGGCTTTCGCTCCATATTGGCAAATCCAGCTTCCACAAAATCATCCACGGTGCCCCAATTGTGAGAGATGTGCAGCACATCCAAATAAGGAGCGATTTTTTCGTACCGTCCGGCATCAATCGTTAAATTGGAGTTCATTTGAGTATAAATGCCACGTTCGTGAGCATAGCGAAGCAACGGCTCTACATAGTGCTCAACCGACTTTTTTGACAGCATTGGCTCCCCGCCGGTAATGCTTAATGAACGGAGCTCGGGTATTTCATCCAGCCTTTTAAGGATCAAAGACAGCGGAAGCGCCTCCGGGTCCTTTGTTTGCAGTGTGTAGCCGACCGCACAATGCTCGCATCGCATATTGCAAAGAGTAGTCGTCGTCAATTCAATATTAGATAACCGAGCAGCTCCTGTCAGGTCAATATCCAGGTAGCTTTCCCACGGATCAAACTCAGGCGAGATTTTTTGTTTCATTTTAACACCTCATTTTTCTTTCAACATACTATTATACCGCTTTTTAGCCAAAATGAAAAAGAAAGCAGTATTTACAATTCTATAGAAAATATTCACATATTCTTCATAATGATATCGTATGATAAATAAAGGAAAGGTCATTCCTTAAAAACATGGAAGAGGTGTTTGAATGGTCAAAAAAGAAGCAACCGTCTTGATTCGCAAAACGGACCGCATAAAGGTACGAATAAGTAAGGTGCAAACGAAAATGCGATTGACCCCGTGCAGGTATCAAAGACCGATTGACTCCCTTTTTGCTCCATTTTCTAAAACATACCGCCCGAATCCGCCTTGACTGGCAGGACCTTCGAAATAGTGAAATTCATTCATTTATTACGTGTTTTTGCCATATTGCTTTTCTTCAAAAGGAAAAACAAGTATGATGTGTGGTAACAACATGTAAGGAGGACATACATAATGAAAAAGGTAACAGGCTTCATGGGGGCTGCATTGCTTGCGGGAGGAGTGCTCGCTGGCTGTTCTGCTGATTCCGAAAATGCGGCACCAGAAGAAGAAACAGTGGAAGAAACTACCGTACCGGCTGAAACAGAGGAAACCGAACCTGCTGTTGGAGAAGAAACGGTTGAAGATACGGGTGCTGGCGCATCAGATACATCTGAAAATGTAGTGGAAGAAGCGGAGCAAGCCGCACAGGATGCACAGGACAGCCTTGGCGAAGCAGCCGATTCCATTGAAGAAGAAGCAGCTGATATCGGAGAAACGGTTGAAGAAGAAGCGGCCGATGTTCAGGAAAATGTAGAGAATGCAACCGAGGAAGAGCAGGAGCCTGCAGAGGAACCAGCGGTTGAAGGAACGGAAGCAACTGGTACGTATAATGGACAAGCAGATCCGCATACCGTCGAAATTGAAGTGGACGGTGTGCCAAATGCGTATCAGGTAGAGGCTGGCAGTGAAACGATGGCGAAGTTTGAAGCGATGAACGAAGGAGACAGTGTTACGTTCGTTTATGTTGAAAATGGGGAACAGCTCGTCATTAATGAAGTAAAATAAAGTTTAAAAGCACATCTCGAAGCGGGTGTGCTTTTTTGTTTAAAAAATGTTGAATTGGGGAACAAGCCCTATATGAAAAGGGTTTATAGGGGGAAGCACGTTATGAATACATCGGGAATGCTGCGAGGATACTTAGCTAGAGTCATGGATCAGGAAAGCTTCTTTTTCCATGTGATCAATTGTATGGAAAAACAGCTGTCGGACTGGGGAAGCGATACGATGCTTCTGTTCAATTGGGCAAATGAATCTGAAAACGTATCCGGATTCTTCATTATTGACGGGTTTTCTTATTCGTTTCATTTTGATAAACAGTCGTTAAAAGAGCTGCAAGGACGATCTCCTTATGCACTCGACCGTGTTCTATGGGAAGCGCTTATACAGGACGGATTTATTTTAAAAGAAAGCGGTTATATAGATAAAGCATTCATGTAAAAAAGCACCGGCAAAAAAATGCCGGTGCTTTTTTAGTGGCGAATTTGCCCAGAACCCCGTACAAGGGATTTAACCGTTGTGATCGCTTTAAGGCCCATTGGACCGCGCGCATGAAGCTTTTGAGTGCTAATGCCGATTTCTGCGCCGTAGCCAAATTGTTCGCCGTCTGTAAAGCGAGTGGATGCGTTGCGATATAAAACGGCTGCATCAATTCCACGGAAAAACAACTCGGCGTTCGCGTCGCTGTCGGTCACGATGGCTTCAGAATGCTTTGTGCCATAACGGTTGATGTGGGAAACAGCTTCTTCTGTGCTGCCGACAAGCTTTGCGGACAATGTCATTGCTAAAAACTCCTGCCCCCAGTCTTTTTCAGTAGCGGCGATGACGTGATCATACTGGCTCGCTAATCCTTCATCCCCGCGTACTTCCACACCGGCTTGGTGCAGGGCAGCGAGTAACTCCTGCTGATGCGGCCAATTTTTGTGGATCAATACGCTTTCGGCTGCATTGCAGACAGACGGACGGTGCGTTTTGGCATTTAACGCAATGTCGATGGCCATCTGTTTTTCGGCAGATTCGTCGATGAAAATATGACAGTTGCCCACACCGGTTTCAAGAACCGGTACGGTTGACTGCTCAATGACGGTTTGAATTAAGCCGGCGCCGCCGCGTGGGATCAGCACATCTAAATAATCGTTCAGTTTAAACATTCTGGCTGCTGTTTCACGGCTCGTATCTTCAAGCAGCTGAAGAGCATCTGATGGCAGCGGAGACTGTTCAAGCGCTTGCTTCATTACAGCCGTCAGGGCTTTATTTGAATGAAGGGCAGACGTACTGCCGCGAAGCAAAACGGCATTTCCTGCTTTTAAGCATAACGTGGCCGCGTCTACCGTTACATTGGGACGAGCCTCATACACCATGCCGACAACGCCAAGAGGTACACGAATGGTTTCAATCTCAAGTCCGTGCTCGGTTGTCCATGATTCAACAACCTCGCCAATTGGATCTTCCAGCTTGGTCAGCTGGCGAACTGCTTCAGCAATGGCCGTAATCCGGTCTTCTGTCAGCTGCAGCCGGTCAAGCAAGGAATCCGCGAACCCGGCCTGGCGTCCCGCTTCCATGTCCTGCTCATTCGCCGCTAAAATCGCCGGTGTCTGCTTTATAAGCGCGTCGGCAATCAGCAAAAGCGCCTCGTTTTTTTCATCGGTCGTTTTCATCGCCATGTTAAAAGAAGACTGCTTTAATAAGGATGCTTTTTGAATTAATTCATTCATTTTTTCCACTCCTCGCTTCATTTTTTAATGCCACCCAGTTGTCGCGGTGAATCACTTCTGCCCGTTCATTGATCGAATACGCTTTTGCTTCAGGTCCGGGCAGCCCTTTTACTTTTTGAAGATCAACCGATGAATAAAAAACCTGTCCGCGTCCGAGCAGCTGGCCGTGTTGATTGCATACGTCCACCACATCCAGCGCATCGAATAAGCCATCAATGGAAAGAATACCGACAGGCAGGAGGCTTTTTCCGCCTTTGACGATGGCTTTTTCCGCTCCGTCATCCACCTTTACAACACCGGACGGTTTGGCATGATGGGCGAGCCATTGTTTTTTTCGCTGCATATGGGGGTTCATCGGTGAACCAATGTACGTGCCATCGCCTTTTCCTTCCATAATATCAAGAAGCTTGCGCTCGCCTGATCCATTGCCAATAAAGACAGAGACGCCAAGAGACTGTGCTTTATCAGCAGCGAGCAGCTTTGATTTCATTCCGCCTGTGCCGACGGATGATCCACTGCCGCCTGCTGCTTCTAAAAGCTCAGGTGAAATCTCCGGTACAAAATTAAACCGCTTGGCACCAGCATTCGTTTTTGGGTTGCTGTCATATAAACCGTTTATATCGGTTAAAATGACCAGGCCGTCTGCCTGCAAAAACCCGCTCACAAGAGCTGAGAGCATATCGTTATCTCCATATGTCAGCTCTTCAATGGAAATGGAGTCATTTTCATTAATAATCGGAACGGCTCCGCGGCTCAGAAGCTCTGTCATCGCTGTATAAAAGTTTTGAAACCGTCCTTTTGAGTAAAAGTCACCCTTTGTCAAAAGCATTTGAGCGGCCGTAATGCCCTTTGGCGTTAAATGTGAAATATAGCGCTGAATAAGAAGGCTTTGTCCAACGGCGGCAGAAGCCTGGCGGGCCGCCATTACCTTTGGACGTACCGGATAACCAAGCGCCCGGAAGCCGGCTGCCACTGCTCCGGATGACACGACAATCACATCATGTCCCTGCTCCTTCATGGCAGCAATCGCCGACGTATGGTCAGCAATTTTTTCTTCGACAATGTTTCCGCTCTCATCTGTTAATGAACTGCTGCCAATTTTCACGACAATTCGTTGTTTTTTCATCTGTCAACTCATCCTTTACAATAAAAAAAGCACACCGAATCGTCCATAAAGGACGGGTATGCTTTCCGTGGTACCACCTTTTTTGACGCGAAAATGCGCCCACTTAAGATCCATAACGGAGAAAACCGGCTTATGTTTTCATAAGCAATGTATCACAGGGCAGGTTCAACGTTTGTATCCGCAGGAGCTTTTCAGCCTGGAGCTCCCTCTCTTATGCGGCAGTGATCCGTTTACTGATCCCATCATCTTCGCTCTATTTCTTACTATTATCGTCAATTCTGACTATTTGTCAAGCGTAGGAGGAGCAGAACGAACGATATCGAGAAAATGCTTTAACACCTTGGCGGTCAGTCCCCAGATAATTCGATTCTCGTAAAAATAAAAATATTCTTCCATCATTTTCGTCTGCCAGTTATACTCTTTGCCGCTTGCAATTAAATGATACGGAAACCCTTCCTCCGGCTCAGGACGAAGCTGAATGTAATGCAGATCGGGTTTTGTGTTCAGCAGAAAATCAAGCGGCACGGTAAACACTTCCCCAACCTCCGCTTCATTTAAGTGAAGAGAGGTCGTATCCACAACACCGGCATAGCTGTAAATAATCGTGCCGAAAGGAGTAAGCATGTAGTCGAGTGGAAACAAAAGAGCAATACGGTCAAGAGGGACCCCTAATTCTTCATGTGTTTCGCGGACAGCGGCTTGTTCGGGGCTTGCATCCTCGGGGTCGATACGGCCGCCGGGAAAACAAATTTCTCCAGGCTGCCGGCGCATCGACATGGAACGGACCTCGAACAAAACGTGAAGCCCGTCTTTTTTTTGAACGAGCGGCAGGAGAATGGAGAACTTGGCCAGATTCTCACTGCCGAGAATCTCAGGTGACCGGTTTGAAAAAAGGTTCTTCAACGCATCGACATTCATCAAAACCATCTCCAAGTCTTAAGGTCCGCAGCAGGCGGACAGTGAAAAAATTGATTCATTCTATTATAATAGAAAAATGAAGAGAATGAAAAAAATTGATTTTATAGTGTGAAAATATTCAAAAAAATTGTATGATAGAAGAAGTACATACATCAGCAGCTGCTGACGAATTTTTACAAATGAGGAGTCCTGAAAGATGACACAAGAATTAACCGTACAATTAGCTGGCACGAAAAGAGAAAAGCCTGATCAGGCAAATTTGGGGTTCGGCCGAATTTTTACTGATCATATGTTTATGATGGACTATACGGAAGGGCAGGGCTGGCACGATGCCCGAATTGTTCCTTATCAGCCTATCGCGCTTGATCCGTCGGCTATGGTGTTCCATTACGGACAGACGGTATTCGAAGGGATGAAAGCGTATTTGACGAAAGAAGGCCGGGTCTTTTTATTCCGTCCGGAAAAAAACATGGAGCGCTTGAACCGGTCAAACGAACGGCTTTGCATCCCGCAAATTGATGGAGATTATGCTATCGAAGGGTTGAAAAAGCTCATTGACATCGACCGTGAATGGATTCCCACTGCAGAAGGCACATCGCTATACGTTCGCCCGTTCATCATTGCAACGGAGCCGTTCCTTGGCGTTGCACCTGCGAAAAACTACACCTTTATGATCATCATGTCGCCAGTCGGTCTTTATTATAAAGAAGGCATCGCGCCAGTGAAGATTTTAGTTGAAAACGATTTTGTTCGTGCGGTAAAAGGCGGCACGGGTGAAGCGAAAACAGGCGGAAACTATGCGGCGAGCTTAAAAGGCCAGGAAATCGCTTCTGAAAAGAATTATTCCCAGGTGCTCTGGCTCGATGGTGTTGAGCGTAAATACATCGAAGAAGTCGGCAGCATGAACGTGTTCTTTAAAATTGATGGAGAAGTGATTACGCCTGAGCTGAACGGCAGCATTTTGCACGGCGTCACGCGTGATTCTGTTATTCAACTGCTGAAGCACTGGAACATTCCGGTAGCTGAACGCCGCATTTCAATGGATGAAGTAGCGGAAGCCTACCGGAATGGGAAGCTTGAGGAAGCGTTCGGCACGGGCACAGCGGCCATCATTTCGCCGATTGGTGAGTTTTTATGGAACGATGAAAAAATGGTCCTAAATGGCGGCAAAACAGGTGAGCTGTCAAAACGCATTTATGACACGATTACGTCCATTCAAAAAGGGGCGCAAAAAGACGAGTTCGGCTGGATTACGGAAGTCCCTGTTTCAAAATAAAAGAAAAAAGAGGCTTTCTGACTTCATTTTGTTCAGAAAGCCGTTCTTTTTAATGGGGTGGATACATGGAAGTGGCATCGCTTGGGTTTGATTTATCACTAATTGATTTACATGACTCTGGATTTACGAAACGGACGGGCTCCTACGTCTTCCATGAAGCCAAAAAAGCCATCATTGAAACAAGTGCCAGCCCATCTGTTCCGTTTTTACTCGATGGGCTTCGTGCGCTGGAAATAAAACCGGAAGAAATCGAATACGTCATCGTCACGCATATTCACTTGGATCATGCCGGTGGAGCTGGCCTGTTTTTACAGTCATGTCCGAATGCCAAGCTGATCGTTCATCCAAAAGGAGTGCGTCATTTGGAAAACCCGAGTCGACTGATTGAAAGCGCAAAAATGGTGTATGGGGATTTATTTGATCCGTTATTTGACCCGATTATCCCTGTACCTGCAGATCGAATCATTCAAATGAATGATGGAGATACGCTCGATCTTGGAAATCGGATTTTAACGTTTTTTCATACACCGGGCCATGCGAATCATCATTTTTCCATATATGATAATAAGTCAAACGGTGTATTTACCGGTGATACAGCGGGCATTCAATATGCGCAGCTGACAGATGGTGGAATCCCTTTTTACATGCCGACCACGTCGCCGAATCAATTTGATCCAAATGCGATGAAGCAGTCAATGGACCGAATCATGAAATTCAGTCCAGATCGATTGTACTTCGGCCATTTCGGTATGACCGACCAGCCCGAACAGGCAATTACCATGGTTCAGTATTGGCTGGATGTTTATATGGAGGAGCTTGGAAAACATAAAACGGTGGACGGGCTCAAAGAGGCTTTAATGGAAAAGGTTGCGGCCTATTTGGATGGAAAAGGTATTCCGTCCGATCATTCTGTATTTGACCTGCTGGAAATTGATTTGAACGTAAGCGCGCAAGGAATGATTCATTTTAAATCAAAAAAGCACTCGATATGAGTGCTTTTTTTATTTGCATCGAGGTCGGTAAGTACCGGTAAACTGATTTCTCGATGCGCGAGAGAGCGAATCTCAAGCACCACTAAAATTTTACATTTTTAAGGTGGTCATGCATTCTGTCTTCTTGAATTCGTTCTAAATACAGGTTGGTTGTGGAAATATCTGCATGTCCGGCTAAATCTTTCACAACGGCCAGCGGTACGTCCTGCTCAAGCAAATTTGTTACGAATGTGTGCCGAAACCAGTGAGGACTGACATCAGGTCTTGTTCCGGCAATCCGAACGGCGTCTTTTACCAGCTTGTAAAGAGCGGCATAAGAAAGTCGTTTTTTATTTGCCGTTACATCCTTCTTGTTGTACATCGAGAAGAAAAGAGGTTCAGTTGATTCGGCCTGAAACGTACTTGATTCGCCGCAAAGGGACCGGTAGTGAAATAAAAACTGTTCGGTTTCCTTTAAAACCGGCAGCGTTCGCTGTTTGCCGCCTTTCCCGAGCACATCCACGACCACATCGCCCTGACGGCTGCGGCGAAAACTCCCCCAATTCAACTGGATGAGCTCGGAGGACCGAATGCCAAGCGTAAGCAGCATCATCCCGATTAAGCGGTTGCGTGCTTCTAACGGCGCCCGGTTTCGATCGGCTTGAACGACCGTGGCAAAGCAGTCGATGATTTGCCTCGCTTCATAGGAGGATAATTCCCGCAGGCTGGTCCGATTTTCTCCAGACTCCGCCACATGTCCTTTTTGAATAAGCGGCTTTTGAATCCAGACAGCCAGGCGTGTGGCGTAAAAATGAGTGTTGAAGCCAAACTCCAAAAAACGCCGGAAAAACTCTAATTTACGCGCTGCACTTTTTGGCTTGTATTGCGCGGTGATAAAGCGGTTAAATGCTTTGACTTCCGGAAATCCAATCGACCGAAAATCAAGCCCGTATTCGGCTAAATAAGCGAGAAGTGTTTTAGCATCGCTCCGGTACGCCTTTAATGTATGAGGTGAAAAGGTTCTGTTTTCCTTTAAGATGCCAATGGCGAAAAAATATTCTAAAAATTCTTCGTCCGTGCAATTCGCCAGCGACAGGTTTCGCGTATCATCAAGCAAATGCTGACGGGACTGGAGCTGCTGTAAAAACGCGTCGTGAGAAGACAAAAGAGCCGGTACATTCATGAAAATCCCTCATTTACAGTAATCAGATTATGTATAGTCAAGATAATATAGAGTTATCTTTACTTCTAATCCTATCATTTTTCTTACTGATTGAAAAGGATTCATGACCCTTTGGATAGGGAACTAGAATAAAACAATGCGTTGAAAGGAAGAAAAAAATGAGAATTGGGTATGCTTGCATTAATATGACGATGCCGTCAAAATTTAAAACGTGCCGCTTAAAAACAGTGGAGCTTGAAGGGATGGAAAAAGTAAAAGAGCTCGCCCTTCATAATTTAAATGAAACACTGCGTGTGATCGAATGGAATATTGCGCATGATCTTTATTTCTACCGAATGAGCAGCGACTTAATTCCGTTTGCGACACATCCGGTTATGACGTGGGACTGGGCGGAGGATGCGGACGTCCAGGAAGTAACGAAGAAAATCAAACAGCTTCAGCAGCAGCACAATCTCCGCCTTTCGGTTCATCCCGGTCAGTATACGCTTATTAATTCACCGAACGCAGAAGTGGTTCGAAAAGCGATTCTGGATTTACGTTATCACGCGAAGCTGCTTACACTGACGGGCGGAACCGATATGATTCTGCATGTGGGCGGTGTATACGGAGACAAGGAAGCAGCGAAAAGCCGGTTTATTTCGGCGTATGGTAAGCTGCCGGCTGACGTGCGTTCTTATTTGCGCATTGAAAACGACGATAAATTATTTACGATCGACGATGTGCTGGAAATTTGCGAAACGACCGGAGCGGCCGCTTGTTTTGATATTCACCATCATGCGTGTCATCATGAGGAAGGGAGCACGGTTGCGGAGGCAATGGAAAAAGCGTTTCACACGTGGATTCCTTTAGGGATTCCACCTAAAATGCACATTAGCTCAGGGAAAACGAGTAAAACCGACCGCGCGCACCACACGTTTATTTTCGAAGACGACTGGCGCTATTTGATCGATCATCTTCCAACTTCCTCGGTGGATGTCATGGTAGAAGCGAAGATGAAGGAGCAGGCAGCCTTTGAGATTATCAATCGTTTTCTGTGAGAAAAAAATAAAAAGCCGGGAGACTATGACATCGTCACAGTCTCCCGGCTTTTGTGTGTGGTATTCTAGCTTTCGAAGCGAAGCAAGGGAATGCGCTGCGCATACTGCTTGATCAGCTTTTCGTTATGCGCGTCAGCACCCGAACGATTGCCGCTTAAAAACACAGGGGGCGTGAAGCCGGTTTGATTCAATCGTTCAATGGCGGCAGCGATTACTCCATTTAACAAAGCGGCGCCCATGACGGTGGAAACAGGTGCAAACGGCGCGGGTATGCCCGGGCTGCTGACGATGGCATCTCCGTATGGTGCACCGTTGTCGATCACAAGATCCGATACGTCCGAAAGCTTTAAGCCATCTTTATGTCTGGACACTGCTTTTTCTGAATAGGAAAGAGACGTAAGGGCAATTGTTTTAGCCCCTTTTTCTTTACTGAGCAGCTGCACGTCAATCGGCACCGGATTAATGCCGGATGTTGAAACGACGATCATAACATCTTCAGCTCGAATATCGACTTTATCGATAAAGGAATGAGCGAAACCGTTTTGCCGTTCCAAGAGAGAAGAGCGAACAGCCCCTTTATGGAGCATGATGTCCTCGATTAAAACCGGATTGATACAGGCGAGTCCACCAGCCCGGTAAAATAGCTCCTCGGCTAAAAGATGGGAATGGCCGCAACCAAACACGTGGATGACGCCGCCCTGCGCAATGCTGTCCGTTAAAAAGCGGGCGGCTTTTTCGGTTATCTCTGTTTGTGCTTGAGCGGTTTTCACAAGCATATCGGCTGTTTGATTCACATAATGTAAAAACATCGGACACCTCCTTTACCGGTTAATGTCAATCGTGAATTTGTAGCGGTCGGCCCGGTAGGAGGACTTCACGTATTCAAGCGGTGTGCCGTCTTTTAAAAAGGTGTTTCGCTCAATTAATAATACTGGCGCGCCTTTTTGCACTAAAAGGTGGGCTCGTTCCTGTTCATTGACGATAGCCGCTTCCATCGACTGAACAGCATGGCCGATTTGGAGTCCAAGATCTTCTTCAATATACCGGTATAAAGAAGAGGCCGTTATTGCTTCCGTCAGTCCCTTGACCAGGTTTGCAGAAATATAAACCGTCTCAAGCGCCATCGGTACGTCATCCGCGAGACGAATACGCTTGATTTCATAGACGGGTGTGTGCTGCTTCAGGTGAAGCCGTTCAGCCACTTTTGTTTCGGCGGGTACAAGTTCAAAGGAGAGCAGCGTGTTGGCTGGATTCATGCCGCGCACCTTCATGTCCTCAGTGAAGCTGGTTAAGCCGGACAGCTTTTGTTCAAGCTTTTGTTCCGCCACGAACGTGCCGCGCCCTTTTTGTCTCGTCAAAAGTCCTTCGTTGACAAGGTTGGTAATCGCCTGCCGGACGGTCATTCGGCTAATGTCCAGTTGTTCGGCATATTCCCGTTCAGACGGCAAAAGGTCACCGGGTTTTAATGTATTGTTTTCGATTTGGCTGCGCAGCGACCGCTCCAGCTGGAAATAAATCGGCATCGGGGACTGTTTATCAATCATCGTCTTTCTTCCTTTCACGTAACAGTGGAAAGCGCTTCTTCATCTGCTAGTATTGTAACATGCGGGTGGCGGTGCAGCACAGAAGCAGGGAAATCCTCTCCTGTTTCACCGGACATCAGCCGCTCGATGGCAGCCGCTTTCCGCCGGCCGGACGCCATCAGTAAAATCTCGCGGCTTTTCATGATCGAGGCAATGCCCATCGTAATGGCTTGCTGGGGAACGGCCTCGATTGAAGGGAAAAAGCGGGCGTTCGCCTGGCGTGTGGACTCAGCGAGTGTGGTCATATGAGTCGTTTGCCCGAATGAAGTGCCAGGCTCATTAAAGCCGATATGCCCGTTTTCCCCGATGCCGAGAAGCTGCAGGTCGATGCCGAGGTGATCGATCAAGGCTTCATACCGACTGCATTCAGCTGGTAAATCCGCTGCCTCTCCGTTTGGAAGGTGTGTATTCGCGAGCGGAATGTCGATGTGGCGGAACAGCTGCGTATTCATAAAGGAATGATAGCTGTTTTCGTCGTCTGCGGGCAGTCCAATGTATTCGTCCAAATTAATGGTCCGGATCTGCCGGTAAGATACATTTCGCTTTTGGTGCTCAATGATCAGTTGTTCATACAATCCGGCCGGCGTAGAGCCAGTGGCCAGGCCGAGAACGGCATCGGGTTTTTCCGATAGCTTGCGCAGCACGTATTCCGCTGCTTTTTTGCTCATGTCTTCATAATTGGAAGCGCGAACTATGTTCATTTACGATTCTCCTTTTTCATATGCGATTTTTCCACGGCAAATGGTTTTTTGAAGCTCCAGCTGGTCGTTATAGATCACAATGTCTGCGTCTTTGCCGACTGTGATGCTGCCTTTCTGGTCAAAAAGGCGCGCTTGACGGGCGGGATTTTCAGCCGTCATCTTCACCAGATCCTGAATGCTGCACCCTGTCCACGCACGCATATTTTGCATTGCTTTTTGCATGGCCAGCGTGCTGCCGGCCAGCGTACCGTCCGGAAGAACCGCTTTTCCATTCGTTACACGGACTGCCTGCCCGCCGAGATCGTATTCTCCGTCTGGAAGCCCTTTTGCGCGCATGGAATCCGTTATGAGCACAATACGATGGGCTGTTTTTTGTTCAAAAGCGATCCGGACCATCTGAGGGTGTATGTGAATGCCGTCGACGATCATTTCAGTATAAAGCTCTTTCGTTAAAAGAGCTGCGCCCGCAGTTCCCGGCTCGCGGTGATGCATCCCGCGCATGCCGTTAAATAAGTGGGTCACGTGCGTCAATCCAGCTTCTGCCGCTTGCGTCAGCTGATCAAAGGTGGCATCAGTATGACCGGCGGAAGCGGTAATGTCCGATTGAACAAGATGCGAGAGGAGCGCCAGTCCATTTGATTCCTCTGGCGCCAGCGTGACCAGCCGGATACGCCGGCCGGATAAACGGTGCCACTCGTCAAATAAAGAGCAATCCGGTGCCAGAATCGCATCTGCCGGCTGGGCACCGGGATGCTTTTTCGAAATAAATGGTCCTTCTAAATGAATGCCAGCCAGCTCCGCCGTACGATCCGTCTGGTCAAAAGAAGCAATACAATGTAATGCCTGCTCGATCGCTTCCTGCTCCTGTGTCATCGTCGTTGCCAAAAAGGAGGTGGTGCCTTCAGATGGCAGAAAAGCCGCCATTTTGTTTAAAGATGAACCCGTCCCATCCATTACATCGGCTCCATCCGCTCCGTGAATATGGAGATCAACGGCGCCAGGAAGAATGTGTGTGTGCTCCGGCACGCGAATGTCTAATGAGGACGGTTCATCCGGTTTTTGTTCAAGTGGTCCGACAGCCGCAATCTGCCCATCCACAATGCGGACGAATCCGGGTGCAAAAATCTTCTCTTCTGCATAAACAGTGCCGCCGCACACGGTGTAATTGTTCATTCCAACACGTCCTGTTCTTTTTTTGATTACCCTTAGTGTATCGGATAAAAAACTAGTTGTCTATACCAATTAAAGTGTGGATTTAAACAATTTACGGGTTTTTATTTTGAATTATCATTAAATTGGTATAGACAACTATACTTTGATCGTGATAAAGTGCAGGTAGTGAAAGCGTTCTCTTTTTAGTGAAACAAATACGGGAGGAATGATTTGGATGATGAAGTATTTGCAAAACATTGGCCGCTCCTTGATGCTGCCGGTAGCGGTCTTGCCGGCCGCCGCGATTTTAATGGGGATTGGCTACTGGATTGATCCTGTTGGCTGGGGAGTAGATAATGCCGCGGCCGCCTTTTTAATTAAAGCGGGTTCGTCTATTATTGACAACATGGCGATTTTATTTGCGGTCGGGGTGGCGCTCGGCATGTCAAAGGATCGAGACGGATCGGCGGCGCTCAGCGGGCTTGTTGCTTATCTTGTCGTGACGACACTGTTGTCAACAGATTCCGTTGCCATGCTGCAAGGGACCGACCCGGAAAACGTGAACGCCGCCTTTGAGAAAATCGGAAATCAGTTTATCGGTATTTTATCCGGGATTGTCGCATCCATTATGTATAACCGCTTTAGTCACGTCCAGCTGCATGACGCTCTTGCGTTCTTCAGCGGAAAACGACTTGTGTCGATTATTACGACCATTGCCATGCTTGTGATTTCCGGTCTTTTATCATCTTTGGCGAGAAGACTCCCTCCTCAAAGTGGTTTTCTTAGGGGGGGGAGATGAATCGCTGCTTTTGACTTTACAAACACACGTTCTGTTTGCTATACTGAGTGCAACAGGAAGAGAATGCAGAATGAAAACGAATGAGGCAGCTGCAGCCTGTTCGTATCCGCAAATGTGGATTCATTAGAGCCGTCACCAGCCGATCTCTTTCCATCGAATGATAAGAAGGTGGTGAGTGATTTGATTATTCATCGAGCCTATAAATTCCGTCTCTATCCAAACAAAGAACAAGAAATCCTCATCGCTAAAACCATCGGCTGTTCCCGTTTTGTGTTTAACCGCTTTTTAGCGCTATGGAATGAGTCCTTCAAGGAAACAGGGAAAGGCTTGACGTACGGCACCTGTTCTTCGCAGCTTCCTGCGTTAAAACAAGAATATGAATGGCTCAAAGAAGTGGACAGCATTGCGATTCAATCGTCTGTCAAACACTTAGCGGATGCCTTTTCACGCTTTTTCAAGAAACAAAATCAGGCTCCACGATTCAAATCCAAGAAAAACCCGGTACAGTCGTACACAACCAAATGCACAAACAACAACATCGCCGTTGAAGGAAACCGGCTCAAACTGCCAAAGCTCGGTTTTGTTCGATTCGCCAAAAGTCGTGAAGTGGAAGGGCGTATTTTATCCGCTACCGTAAGACGCAACCCAACTGGAAAATATTTCGTGTCGATTCTCACGGAAACAGCTGTACAGCCGCTGCCGAAAACTGGTTCTTCGGTCGGAGTAGATGTCGGCCTCAAAGATTTCGCCATTTTGTCCGACGGCACCGTGTTTAAAAACCCGAAATTTTTCCGTTCCCTTGAACAAAAACTAGCGAAAGAGCAGCGCATTCTCGCACGCCGCAAACAAGGGGCGATCCAGCGGAAGCAGCCCCTGCTAGAAGCGAAGAACTACCAGAAACAAAAGCGAAAAGTGGCGCGCATTCATGAAAAAATCGCCAACGCACGTGCGGATTACTTGCATAAAATTTCAAACGATCTTGTCAAAAACCACGACATCATCGGCATTGAAGATTTGCAGGTAGTGAACATGCTCAAAAACCGCCGCCTCGCGAAAGCCATCAGCGAAGTGAGCTGGGCGCAGTTTCGAACGATGCTGGAGTACAAAGCAGCCTGGTACGGAAAGCAGGTGGTAGTTGTGTCCAAAACCTTCGCCTCAAGCCAGCTTTGTTCCAGCTGTGGCCATCAACATAAAGACGTAAAGAATCTCGCGCTGCGTGAATGGACCTGCCCACAGTGCGGCATCCATCATGACCGGGATCTTAACGCAGGACTGAATTTGAAACAAGAAGCAGAACGCCTCATCGCTTCTTCAACCGCTGGGACGGCGGGGCTAGCCTACTAAACAACGGGCGGTTACGCTTGTGATCGTAGGAATCCCCCACTTCAAGGAGCGTTAGCGAGTAAGTGGGGGTAGTTCAATATGTGTTATTCCGCTTTTTAATCGTAAAGTTTGATTTGAAAACACCGGGAAGAGAAGAGGAAACGCTCAATAGCAATGTGAGTGCCGCTCCTTCCGGCAATGAATTTGAACAAATGGCCGCGATTATTTATGATGGGCTGGGCGGCGATCAAAATGTCACGTCTGTCGACAATTGCGTGACACGCCTGAGAATGGAAGTGAAGGATATGGACGCTGTTGATCAAGCGAAAATCAAATCAACCGGTGTTCCTGGCATCAATATTGTCGGTCCCAACAGCATTCAGGTCATTGTCGGAACGAAAGTCCAATTTGTAGCAGATGAAATAAAACGGATGCGCAAAAACCAATAACGAAAAATGCCGGATGACTCCACAAACAGTCATTCGGCTTTTTCCTGTCATCTTTTTTTCGTAAAAACACCGACAATCTGCATAGGAGAGAAGCATTATGGGTATGAAGGAGAAGAATGGAGTGTGATGACATGATCCAATTTGAACAAGTGGAGAAAAAATATCCCGACGGAACACATGCGGTACAAGAATTGAACTTGACCATTGACAAAGGTGAGTTTTTTGTGCTGATCGGGCCGAGTGGCTGCGGGAAAACGACCACACTAAAAATGATTAACCGGCTCATACCGATCTCAGGCGGCACTGTGCGAATTGACGGCAAAAAAATCAGTGAATTCGATATTCATGAACTGCGCTGGAATATTGGCTACGTGCTGCAGCAAATCGCGCTTTTTCCTCACATGACCATTGCGGAAAACATCGCGGTCGTGCCGGAAATGCGCGGATGGAGTGCGGAGAAAATTAATCATCGTGTGGATGAATTGCTCGACATGGTTGGCCTTGAGCCTTCAATTTACCGCAGCCGGAAGCCATCAGAGCTTTCCGGCGGCCAGCAGCAGCGAATCGGCGTGATACGGGCTCTCGCTGCTGATCCTGACATTATCTTAATGGATGAGCCGTTTAGCGCACTGGACCCGATCAGCCGCGAAAAATTACAGGATGACCTGCTGAGCCTGCAGCGCCAGATTCAAAAAACAATTGTGTTTGTCACTCATGATATGAAAGAAGCGGTGAAGCTCGGGGACCGTTTATGCTTAATGAAGGACGGCCGGATTGTGCAAACCGGGACGCCAGAAGATATTCTTCAGCATCCGGCAAATGCCTTTGTGGAAAGCTTTATCGGTGTTCATCAGGAAAAAGAACACACGCGGGTGAAAGAGGTCGTTCGAGCGTACCCAGCCAACGAATCAGCGGGCGGCCGCATAGGGGGAGATGCAACCGTTGCACAGGCGATGCAGCTGCTGGCGCAAACAGAAGCGTTAACCGTATATGAAAACGGCAAACCGATCGGCATTGTCACACGACAAACGATGATTCAGTTTCTTGCCGGGGAGGTGACGGCATGAACCAGATGACCCGTGTTTTTTCCGATCGAAAGGAAGAGCTGCTCGCTGCTTTACTGGAGCACATTCAACTCTCATTTATTGCCCTCTTTTTTGCGGTATTAATTGCCATTCCGCTTGGCATTTACTTAACAAGAAAACAAAAAGCAGCCGAGGGGATTATAGGGATATCAGCGGTCATGCAGACGATTCCTTCTCTTGCCCTTCTCGGCCTCCTCATCCCGCTGTTTGGCATCGGCAAAATACCGGCGATTATTGCCCTCGTTGTGTACGCCCTTTTGCCCATTTTGCGCAATACATATACCGGGATTAAAGAAGTTGATCCTTCTTTACTGGAAGCAGCCAGAGGGATGGGCATGAATCAGAAACGCCGATTGATGAAGGTGGAGCTGCCGCTGGCGATGCCTGTCATTATGGCAGGGATCCGGACAGCGATGGTGCTCATTGTCGGAACGGCGACACTGGCAGCCCTCATCGGTGCCGGCGGACTGGGAGATATCATCCTGCTTGGCATCGACCGGAACAATACAGCGCTGATCATTTTAGGCGCGATTCCTGCTGCGCTGCTGGCGATTGTGTTCGATGTTTTGCTGCGCCGTTTTGAACGGATGTCCTTTAAAAAAGCAGGCATCATGATCGGAGCCCTGCTGGCGATTGCGCTGCTTGTGATCGTTGTGCCGCTTATTAGCCGGCAGGACAAGGAAATTGTCATTGGGGCTAAGCTCGGGGCCGAGCCTGAAATTTTAATTAATATGTATAAACTTCTTATTGAACAGGATACCGATCTTACGGTTGAATTAAAGCCGGGGCTTGGTAAAACGTCGTTCGTTTTTAACGCACTTGATTCGGGCAGCATTGACGTCTATCCGGAATTCACCGGCACCGCTATTTCCGAATTTTTAAAAGAAACGGCCGAAAGCACAGATGCTGTGAAAGTATACGAACAGGCAAGAGACGGCATGAATGAGCAGTTCGACATGACGCTGCTTGAGCCGATGCAATACAACAACACGTATGCACTGGCGATTCCATCGGCACTGGCGAAACAAAACAATATTCAGACCATTACTGATGTGAAGCAGATTGAAAGCGAGATAAGAGCAGGCTTTACGCTGGAGTTTTCCGACCGTGAGGATGGTTACCTTGGCATTCAAGAGCTGTACGGCATTGATTTTCCGTCCGTTGTGACGATGGAGCCGAAGCTGCGTTATCAAGCGCTGCAAAACGGAGAAATCAATTTGATCGATGCGTATTCTACAGACAGTGAACTTCAAGTATATGAGTTAACGGTGCTAGAGGACGACCAGAATCTCTTCCCGCCTTACCAGGGTGCACCGCTCCTTACAAATGAAACAGCCGAGGAATATCCGGAGCTCGTTGATTCCTTGAATAAGCTTGCCGGTCATATTACCGACGATGAAATGCGGGCGATGAACTACGAGGTGAATGTCAATAATCAGTCCGCTGAAGAAACCGCCCGCGCTTTTTTAACAGAAAAAGGATTGCTTAACGAATAAGATAAAACAGATGGAGACCATAGTGTTTGCACAGTCAAAACCGAACGACGCTCATGTCGTTCGGTTTTTCACGCTGTAAAAAAATTTTGTCAATGAACAGCAAGGGACCCATCCATTTTGACCGATAAAATAAAAGGAGTGGCTGATAAACACGCTGATCTGACCGGAAAAGGCTTTTTATCGGTCAGAAGATGACGGATACCGGTCACTCCTGCCACGATCTGCACCAGAGTTCTTTTTTTCAGCTTATATAAATGACAGTTCACGCGGATTGATTCGGTTGTTTTGTCTCTTCGCTCTTCAGGCTGACCTTTTCCACTTTTTCTGCAAGGCGTTTCTTCAATTTCTTCACTGCTTTTTTGGTTTCGTTTCGAGGCGTGTTGATTTTCTTCTTATATTGCTTTAGCTTTTTCAAGCCGTCCTGAAGATCGTTGATGTCGCCGAACTGGCTTTGAATCGCTTTGAAATACGCTTCTTCTTCGGAAAAATCACGGCTCGTCCGCTCGGCAAGATCTCCGTACATATAGCGAAGCGCTTTCGAGCGGATTCTCACTTTATGGAGCGCTTCAATTGAAATGTCAGCCTGTTTCCCGTGTGCGTCAGCCGTCTGATGATAATGTGCCACTCGCTCACGGAAATCCTGCTCAAACGACTGGACTCGAGCGCGCTGCCGAATACGAAGAGCATAGGAAGGAAGCTCGTTTTGCATAAAAGATGGCCACTCAACCATCTTCAGCTTTTCTACCAAGTCAGGAAGCTGCTTTTGGAGTTTTTTCTTGTGCTTGTAACGGTCCTGCTCCACGTAGTCTGACACTTCTTGAAAAACGGTCTGTTTCCGTCTGGAAAAGGCGTTTAAAAAAACATCGGCTTCCCGGATCGGGTTGAGCAGCGAATGAATCTTTTTGATTGTTTTTAAAAGCGGATGCTTTTTAGGTACGTTTAAAAATTCCAGAAGAGACCGAAGCTTGCGTCCATTTACCCGTGCCTGGTGAATTGGCTCCGGTTCGTCCGCTGTTTTGCTTTTACTGCAGGAAGAAACGTACACGTCAAATTGCTTTTGCAGCTGCTGCTGCCACTGATCCAGCACCGCTTCGGCCGACTGCGCAGCACACTCTTCGCAAATAAATCCGTTCGGTAAGGAAAGAAGGACATCCTTCCGCTGACAAATGGAACACGTTTTTTTCTTCTTTGCCATTTTTCATCACCTCAGATGTGATCGTTTCCAGTTCTTTTCCCGCTTTTTCCCGCCTCCTAACAAGTGGCGAATAATCATATCGGATTTTGATTTTATGTTCGTCCTTTTCGTGATATAATGGGATCGAATTGTAAGAGTAAGCAAAAAAGATAGGAAATAACGGATAATAAGGAGAATGTGTACATGACTGGATTCCAATCAAAAACGATTATGATGCTTGGCTCAGGTGAGCTTGGCAAGGAAGTGGTTCTCGAAGCGCAGCGGCTTGGTGTGAAAACGATCGCAGTGGATCGGTACGAGAATGCGCCGGCAATGCAGGTGGCTCACGCATCTCACGTGATCAATATGCTCGACGGGGCAGCGCTGCGAGCCCTTATTGAGCAGGAAAAACCCGATTATATTATTCCGGAAATCGAAGCCATTGCAACAGAAACGTTAATGGAGCTTGAGCAGGATGGATTTACCGTTGTTCCGACGGCCAAAGCAGCTAATTTGACGATGGACCGGGAAGGCATTCGGCGCTTGGCCAGTGAGACACTGGGGCTGCCGACGGCCAAATACGAGTTTGCCAATACATTAGAAGAATTAAAGGAAGCCGTTGGGAAAATCGGCACGCCGTGTGTCATTAAACCGATTATGAGCTCATCTGGAAAAGGCCAGAGTGTCTGCCGGTCAGAAAGGGATATTGAAGCATGCTGGACAGCAGCGATGGAAGGCGGCCGTGCGAAAAAAACACGCGTCATTGTGGAAGAATTTATTGCATTTGAATCAGAAATTACCCTTTTAACCGTACGTTCTGTTTCGGGGACGGCTTTCTGTGCGCCGATCGGCCACATTCAGCAGGATGGGGACTATATTGAATCGTGGCAGCCTCATGTGATGTCAGAAACACACATTGCTGAAGCGGAAGAGATCGCGAAAAAAATAACCGATGCGCTCGGCGGCTATGGTCTGTTTGGTGTTGAACTGTTTATTACGGCAGACGGCATTTACTTCAGTGAAGTGTCTCCGCGTCCGCATGATACAGGCATGGTGACGATGGTGACGCAAGATGTATCGGAATTTGCTATCCACATCCGGGCCGTTTTAGGCTATCCGATCCCGGCGATCCGCCTGCTTTCTCCTGGCGCCAGCCGGACCGTCAAGGCTTGGGAAGAAAAAACAGACTACGCGGTAAATGGAGTGGGCGAGGCGCTTGCACTGCCGGATACGCAGGTGCGCGTTTTCGGAAAGCCGGAAACAAAAGTCGGCCGCCGGATGGCTGTTGTGTTGACAATAGCTGACGAGGTGGAGGAGGCGAGACAAAAAGCGGAGCAGGCCGCATCCTTACTCTCTGTTGACTATCAATCATGAAAGAAACGGTCTGCCAAGCAGACCGTTTCTTTCATGATGCGTCCGAGGTGAGGGAGGATAAAATAGCTTTTGTTTCCGCAATTTTGTCCGCATTTCCCTGCTGGATATAATCGTGAAGCTCACTTAAATAATAATCGAGCTCCTGGTAGCGGACTTCCCTGGAACGGGCTTGTTTGTTTTTTTCGTGCTGCTCGGTTCGGGTAGTGAATTGAATGGCTTTATTTAAACGAATGAGCACATCTTCATCGACAATTTTGGCGTAAATCAGCTCCATCGAGTCACGGTGACGGCGGAAGGCAAATTGATTATTGGCTGCGGCATGATACACATTTAAAATCATCGTTCCCCGGTCGAATCCCCAAAAGATCAAGTAGTGCTGCTGGGCTAGCTCGTGAACAATGCTTTTTAACTGCTCCTTTGACATGTGAAGAGACAGGTTTTTGTGTTCAATCATCTTCGGAGCCCCCTTCAGTTTAAGTAAGCGTTTTCAATATCTACATTATATGATAAAAGAGTAGGTTCGTTCAAGTAGCCGGACTTCACAAAAAGTCCGGCCGCTCTTTTTCGTCGAGTTCCTCAGCAGCGACTTGAAGATCATGCATCGAGATGGATAAAATAAAATAATCCCCTTTTTCCACCCGCTGTTCCGCCGCCGCTTTTAAAAATTTAGGCGACCCTTCCTGATCCTCGTCATACACAAGAAGCAGCGCATCAGTGTTGTCCAATGAAAATTCATCACGGGCTTTGAATTGCCACGGGGCGATATACGGCTTTTTTGAGACTGCATCAACAAAATCAGCCTGGCCGATCACGCTTTTGTAATAATCCTGGCGCTCTTCCTTCCAATTCTTCTCCTGTTCCAAAAAAGGCGTGAGCACACCAACCTTAATGTCTGGAAACTCTTTTTTTAGTGAAAAAACAACCTCCGCTCCCCATAGCTCAATGCCAGGCTGACCGCCGATAATGACCCATTCGAGCCCTTCGTCAATCAAGGTGCGAAAGCGCTGCTCAAGGGCATATTTAATAACCGCGATTCCTGGATTTTTTTGATCCCAAATGCCAAGCTCGTGGCTTTTATAGCCGGAAAGCAAAATCGTTTTGACCAATTCAACCACCTCGCGTCCATTATACAGCGTAAAATGGTAAAATGAAAAAAGATCAGCGAAAAAAGGAGACCAACATGAACGTTTTGACAATGGAAGGCTTAACGAAAACAATCGGTGAAAAAACACTTTTTAATGATATTTCATTTTCAATCACAGAAGGCGATAAAATTGGGGTGCTCGGTATTAACGGCACCGGGAAATCCACGCTGTTAAATGTGATTGCCGGCATCGACGATTACGACAAAGGGCAAAAGGATCATCCGAATGATTACTCCATTTCGTATTTGTCGCAAAATCCGCACTTTGATGAATCGCTGTCCATTCTTGATTATATGTACGCGAGCCAGTCCGCCACCTTTACAGCCATTAAAGAGTATGAATATGCGCTGCTGCGCCTGCAGGAAAATCCGACGGACGAAGCGGTGCAGCAGGCGCTCATGAAGCAGCAGCAGCGAATGGATGACGTAAACGCCTGGGATACAAGCGCCGAAGCCAAAACGATCTTAACTAAGCTCGGACTGCCCGATCCCACCCGCAAGCTGTCGGAGCTGTCCGGCGGGCAGAAAAAGCGGGCAGCCCTTGCGAAAACATTGATCGAAACACCGGATTTGCTTATTTTAGACGAGCCGACGAACCATCTGGATTACGACAGCATTAAGTGGCTTCAGGACTATTTAAAAAAAACGAAACGAGCCGTGTTATTCGTGACACATGACCGGTATTTCCTTGATGAAGTGACAGATAAGATCTGGGAGCTAGAACGCGGGAAGCTGTATGAATACAAAGGAAGCTACACGGATTTTCTGGAGGCGAAGGCCATTCGGGAAGAAAATGAATCGCTTGAGCAAAGCAAAAAGGAAAGCTTGTTTAAAAAAGAGCTGGCCTGGATGCGAAAAGGCGCCAAAGCCCGGACGACAAAACAAAAAGCCCGGATTCAGCGATTCGAAACACTGGATGCAGATGTGAAAAACAAAACAGAAAAAACATCGCTTGAAATGGACCTGGGCGGGGCGCGGCTTGGCAAAAAGGTACTGGAATTAAAGCAGATTAACAAGTCCTTCAGCGGCCAGGTGATCCTGAATGATTTCTCCTTCCTGTTTAAGCGGGGCGACCGGATTGGCATCGTCGGCCGAAACGGCAGCGGGAAATCGACCCTTTTACATATTTTAGCGGGACGGGAGCAGGTGGACAGCGGAGAGCTGGATCTCGGACAGACGGTGAAAATCGGCTACTACACGCAGGAAAACGAAGATATGGACGAAAGCAAGCGAATGATTGAATACATCCGGGAAACGGCCGAATCCATTCAATTAAAAGACGGCAGCTTCATTACCGCTGCGCAAATGCTGGAGAAGTTTTTATTTCCGGCCCATGCGCACGGCACCTTGATCCGAAAGCTGTCCGGCGGCGAAAAACGCCGATTGTATTTATTGAATATTTTAATGGCCGCGCCGAACGTTTTGCTGCTTGATGAGCCGACCAACGATCTGGATACGCAAACCCTCACCATTTTAGAAGAGTATTTAGAGTCTTTCCCTGGTGTGATTGTCACCGTGTCCCATGACCGGTTCTTTCTTGATAAAGCGTGCCATCAGCTGCTTGTGTTTAAAGGCAGCGGTGTGCTTGATTTTTATTACGGCAGCTATTCTGATTTTCTGGAAGAAGCGCCAGAACCGGCTCCGATTGAGGAGAAGCCGAAATCGCCTGCAGCACCACCTCGTCCTGAACGGAAAAAGAAAATGTCCTATGCCGAAACACGTGAATGGGAAACAATTGAAGAGGATATGGAAGCGGCAGAACAGCGTATAAAGGATATTGCAGCTGAAATGGGCACCGCCGGCAGTGACTTCGAAAAGCTAAATAGCCTGATGGCAGAAGAAGAAGCCTTAAAAGAAAAGCTTGATTACATGCTGGAGCGGTGGGAGTACCTCGCTGAAAAAGCAGAATAAATAGAAGAAGGCTTCAAACAGGGAGCCTCTTTTTGTTTCGACAAAACCTGTCAAAAAATTCAGGTACCGTTTGACAGCCTTCTCTTTTTTAGCGCGGTATGATAAAAGAAAAAAGGTGAGTGAAAAACAATGAACCGAACAATTAACTGGTGCTGCAGCGCCTGCCAAAAACCGATTCTAGCGAATGATTTAATTGCCTGGACAAAGAAAGAAACGCTCGTTCATTTGATTTGCGACGCATCGAAGCTTGAGCAGGGTGTCTATTATATCGGCCGTGCAAATCACGTCATGAATGAGCATGAGATGAATCAGCAGGATGATGCTCCTTATTCCTTTTTATAACTGCTGGTGAATTAACAGCTGATTAACTCCGGTCCGAATAAAACGATTTGTGTATCCGCTTACAATAAACAGGACTGCCGAAAAGGGCAGTCCTGTTTATTGTTTTAATTCAAAGCCAATATGATTTAAAGCCTGTTCTAAATTCGTCACAATCAATATATCCTTAATTTCTGCGTTCATCTGAACGGCTTTCATTGCCAAGTCAGGCCGGAAACCGGTTAAAATCGGCGCCACCCCAATAAGCTTTAAGATCGTCGCAATTTTCAATAGGGAAGCAATAACGGTTTCGTTAACGTACATGATGCCGGATAAATCAATGATTAAGTAATCCAGTGCCAGCTCCTGGCTTTTAAATAAAGCGGTTTCGATAATGCTTTCTGCCCGTCGCCCGTCAATGTCACCGACGATTGGCAGAATCGCCAGTCCGCTTGTGATCGGCACAACAGGTGCAGCAGATTGATACAGCTGCTGATGCGTATAATCGAGTTCAAGCACGTACGTCAACAGAGAAGACATCGTTTCAAACAGGTTGATTTGTTCGTCGGTAAACGTTTGTTTTTTTGTATCGAGACCACAAATGGTGCCATAGTTTTCCCCATCCTCGTAATTAATGGGAATGGCAATAAAGGTCCCGCCGCCAAGATTACTGGTGACATTCATGTCTTTTGTTCCGTCATGAGCATTTAAGTCAGGAATAATCAGAATACGATCTCCATGCTCGACACTTAAGCTGCAATAGCTTTCATAAAAAGGAAGCTCTTCTCCTTCCGTGACCAGCGTTTCTTCTTTGTTGTATACTTTCACCATCCGGTTGGTCTTTCCATCATTGCGAGCAACAAATAGCGTGTTTAAATCAATGAATTCAGCCATTAATTGAAGAACACGGACGGCCGCTTCTTCAAAATCGCGAAACTGGGTATTGCTTTGTCGTATGCTGGTCGTACTCATATAAACATTCACGCTTCTTTCCTCGGCAATTTCAATTCTATTTGCCTATCATATCATGACAGGAGAGTTCGCAAAAATAATTTAATCGTGAAAATTAAGGAAGCGGTATAATAGAACGGTGGAGGTGATCGATATGGTAGAACTGCTGCTGACAATGCTTGAACGCCTCGGCATCCTCGTCATGATTGCATTTGTGCTGACAAGACTGTCCTTTTTCCGGGATATGATTTACCGTGATCATTTAAACAACGACCAGCGTTTCAAAGCGATTTTGTTTTTCAGCTTCTTTGGCATCATTGGCACGTATTCAGGCGTTGCGTTTCATTCCGCGTCCGGAACGTACAACGTGTGGGCGTTTGATCTGGCAAATGAAGAAGCCATTGCCAATTCGCGGGTCATTGGGGTCGTGATGGCTGGCTTGTTTGGCGGCTGGAAAGTAGGGCTTGCCACAGGCTTTCTGGCGGGTGCCCACCGTTACACGCTGGGCGGCTTTACCGATTTTGCCTGTGGAGCGGCTTCGGTTATGGCCGGCTTGATCGCAGCTTGTTTTTATCAATCCAAAAAAGAGATCACGCTCAAAACGGCTTTTGCCGCTGGAGCGCTGAGTGAATGTGTGCAAATGGGCATGATCCTGCTGCTGGCGAAGCCATTCGACCGCGCTCTGTTTTTAGTCCAGCAAATTGGTTTGCCGATGATTATCGCGAACGGACTTGGTGCAGCGCTCTTTTTGCTGATCATTAAAAGCGTAGTGAAAGAAGAAGAAAAAGCGGCTGCGCTGCAGGCCCAGAAAACATTGCGAATGGCAAGCAGAACGATTCCGCATTTGCGCAATGGACTTGATGCTGTGTCCGCCTCTGTCATTTGTGAGATTGTGCTGAAGGAAGTTCATGCTAACGCGGTCTCCATTAATCAGCAAAATGAAGTGCTTGCTTTTAAAGGAACAGGAACGGCTCAGCCTCATTTGTCTGTCCAGAGAAGCCCGTACATAGAAACGTCGATTGGCTCAGACACGATTTTAGCAGCGCCAATCCATCAGGGCGAAAAACAGGTTGGAACGCTGCTGTTTTATTTCCGCGCGGGGCAAAAAATATCCGAATTAGCGGTTGAATCCGTGCTTGGCATCAGTTCGTTAATTGGGAATCAGCTTCAAAATGCTGAGGTGGAACGTACGTATACGCTGGCAAAGGAAGCAGAAGTCAAAGCACTCCAAGCACAAATCAGCCCTCATTTTTTGTTTAATTCGTTAAACACGATTGTGTCACTCACTCGGATTGAGCCGGATCAAGCCCGAAGACTGCTCATCGATCTGGCCCGCTTTTTACGAAAAAACCTGTCTGCCACCACAGCCGAATGGACGAGTCTTTCAGAAGAGCTGGATCATGTACGAGCGTACTTATCCATTGAGCAGACACGATTTGAAAACAGACTGTCTGTGCATTATGAGATTAATGAATCGGTTCTGCATGCCCCTGTTCCTCCGCTTACCCTGCAGCCCATTGTTGAAAATGCGGTAAAGTACAGCATGCAGGGGGTCGGGGACCATGAAGTACATATCCGGATCCATCCGCAAAACGGGGGTGTAGCCGTTTCGATTTCAGATGATGGCCCGGGCGTAGAGGCATCCAGGCAAAAAGAGCTCGGTCAAAAAGCGGTTTCCTCCCAAAAAGGCAGCGGGATTGCCTTAGTTAATGTGAACCGCCGTTTGAAGATGCTAGTAGGTGAAGAAGCGGGTCTGACGTTTTCATCCAGTCAAAAGGGTGGTCTCCTCGTTTCATTTAACATTCCAATTAAAGTAGGTGATCACGTATGATAAAGCCTATTCGGACACTGGTTGTCGATGACGAGCCATACAGCCGGAAGGAGCTCATTCATTTATTGAAGGAGCATCCGGCCATTCAAATTGCAGGAGAAGCCGATTCAGGCGAGCAGGCGGTTGTCAAATGCACCCAACTGCAGCCGGATGTGGTCTTTTTGGATATTGAGATGCCCGGCATGAATGGCCTTGAAGCCGCCCGGGCGCTCCAGCAGCTTAAGAAAGTGCCGGATATTGTCTTTGCCACAGCGTATCCGGAGTTTGCTGCTGAAGCATTCCGGTATGAAGCGGTTCACTATCTGTTAAAGCCATTTGAGGAGGGGGACATTGCTGTGACCGTTTCAAGGCTTGAAAAAGCCTTGAAATCGTTTCCTGAAGCCGCCATCAAGCATTCCGGCAAACTGGCTGTCGAGCACGAAGGAGACATTTTTTACCTGGACCCGAACGATATTTTGTACGTAACCCGTGAAGAAAAAACAAGTAAAATTGTGACGATGGAGCATGAATATGAAGTGAAAACACCGATGAAGGAGCTAGAAGCCCGGTTTAGTGAGTTTCCGTTTTTCCGCATTCACAAAAGCTTTCTCGTGCATTTGGATTATATTAATAAACTAACGCCCTGGTTCAACGGCGCTTATCAGCTGGAATTAAAGGGCCGGAAAGAAGTGCTTCCGGTCAGCCGTAATTACGTAAAAGAGCTTCGGCAGCAGCTTGAGCTGTAGCATGTTATCACTTTATTTAGACACGATATCCTCTCGTTTCAACATGTGAATCCGTTTTCCGTCTTTTCATGACGGAACCCATTATACTATTTGTAAGCGATTACAAATGTGAAGGGGAGGAAATATCATATGGTTACATTTATTGGGGCACTTGTTTTGCTCGTTGTTGGTTATTTTACGTATGGAAAATTCATCGAGCGGATGTTTGGTGTAAAAGAAGAACGGTCAACACCCGCTTTTACCCACCAGGACGGTGTGGACTATCTGCCGATGAACGAAAAGAAAAATTCATTAATCCAGCTGTTAAATATCGCAGGTGTCGGGCCGATCTTCGGGCCCATTATGGGAGCTCTGTACGGACCTGTCGCGTTCATTTGGATCGTCGTCGGCTGTATTTTTGCCGGAGCGGTTCACGATTACCTGACAGGCATGATTTCCATCCGCAATAGAGGCGCTCATTTGCCGGAGCTTGCGGGTAAGTTTTTGGGCAAAGCGATGAAACATGTGGTCAATGCCTTTGCGATTTTGCTGCTTGTCCTCGTGGGCACCGTTTTTGTCACATCGCCAGCCGACCTATTGTTTAACTTAATGGATGGCTGGATGGGGATCAGCTTGATCGTCGGTTTCATTTTCGCGTATTATATTTTAGCGACCCTTCTGCCGATCGACAAAATTATCGGGCGGTTTTATCCGATTTTCGGCGCCCTGCTAATTATTAGTGCTGTTGGTGTCGGCGTGTCGCTCGTTGTGACGGGCGCACCGATTCCAGAGTTGACACTATCCAATATGCATCCGGATAACCTGCCTATTTTCCCATTATTGTTTTTAACGATTTCCTGCGGGGCGCTGTCCGGGTTTCATGCCACTCAGACGCCGATTATTTCACGGACAACGCAAAATGAAAAACAAGGCCGGAGAATTTTTTACGGCATGATGATTGCAGAAGGCATGATTGCGATGATCTGGGCTGCGGCTGCGATGAGCTTGTTCCAGGGACCCGTCGGCTTAAATGAGCTGCTTGCAAATGGCGGACCGGCAGCAGTGGTCAGCGAAGCGTCTATCCTGTCATTAGGGGCGATTGGCGGAACGCTTGCGATTTTAGGCGTTATCGTATTGCCTATCACATCCGGTGATACAGCTTTCCGGAGTGCGCGGATGATTATTGCGGATTACTTGAACATTGGACAGGCGAAGCTGTCGAGCCGCCTTTGGATTGCTCTGCCGCTGTTTGTTATTTCCTTTGCCTTAACGAAAATTGATTTTAACCTGCTGTGGCGGTATTTTTCATGGGCAAACCAGTCGACGGCCGTGATTGCTCTTTGGGTCGCTGCTGTTTACTTATTCATTGCCGGCAAACACTATTTTGTGGCGATGATCCCGGCTGTTTTCATGACGATGGCGACAACAACCTATATTTTGAATGCCCAAATCGGGTTCCGGCTGCCGCTTGAAACGTCTTACTATATTGCTGCCGTTGTGACAGCTGTCATTATCGGGCTGTTTTACAAGCGGGCGATTCGGGCGAAAAAAGACAATATTCCGCTTGAAGAAGATATTTCGGGACGTCCGGCTGCATAAAAAGAACAAAAAAGAGGCAATCTTTTCATAATTGCCTCTTTTTTGTGTGTGAAAAGAATCGCAAAGGGGTATAGAACCGTATCTTTACATAGAGGGGGCCGCCAGTGGCATGATTGAATTATTAAAAAAAGGAAATACGTCCTCCGGCATTGCCGCGCTTGGCAATACGGTGCTGGCCATTCTGAAGTTTTTCGCAGCCGCCTTTAGCGGCAGCGGCACGATGTTCGCCTCTGCGATGCATTCCCTTGCGGATGCGATTAATCAGGGATTCGTTTATTTTGGCAGCTCACTCGCTGAAATGAAGCCGTCAAAACGATTCCCGAGCGGCTTCGGACGGCTCGTCAATATTTTTTGTATGATTGCTGTGATCGTTGTCTCCATCATGGCCTACGAAACGATTTTTAAAAGGGTGGAAGCTGCTTCAGTATCCTGAAGAATCAACGGACTTTTTATTAAATGCCGCCGTTCTCCTGGCCGCTTTTATTATCGACGGATTTATTCTTTATAAAGCAATGAAGGAAATTCTGCATGAAGCACGCGTAGAGAAAAACGGAAACATCATCTCCCAGGCGTTTAAAAATGTTGGCAAAGCTTCGCCGGCTACACGTCTTGTTTTTTACGAGGATCTTGTCGCTACGTCCGGTGCCGTTCTTGCCTTTATTGGCATTAGCCTTGCTCAAATAGGTGTGTTAGCAGCTGATGGCGCGATTACCATTCTCATCGGCCTGCTGATGGTGTTTGTTGCGTTCCGTGTCGGCTACGATAACATGGTCGGGCTGATTGGTGTTGCGGCTCCTGTGGAAGTGGAAACAAAGGTTGCACAAGCCATTTTGGATGATCCCGATGCTGTGGATATTCATTCTCTGCGGATTTTGCAGGAAGGCCGCACGTATCACGTTGACGGCATCATCGAGCTTCGTCAGGGCATGACGCTGGCAGACGCGGACGACAGCAAATTCCGGGTGAAAAACCGTCTGTTGGAAGAGCCGGAGATCAGTGACGTCACCCTCGGTATTATTGAGGATGACCGTACTCCTACGTGGAACAACAAACCGAAATAATAACGAGGCCGGATGCAATGTGCTCATCCGGCTTTTTTCTATGCGAATCCTATAGTTTTCCTGAGCGTGGCATAGTATGATGAAAAAAATATCCTTTATGTAGAATGGTGACAAGATGATGAATACGTTTCGATTAAACTTGATCCTAATTGTGATTATTGCGCTGTTGATCATCTCCAGTATTTGGAGCTATACGGCATTTTTAGAGATGGAAGATGCGAGCGACCGGATTGTAGAGGATGCCGTTCCTGTCTCAAATGCGGCAAATGATCTGTTGACGCAGCTCGTAAACCAGGATACAGCGGTACGAGGCTTTATTATTACGGAGGAGAGCCGCTATTTAGATCCTTACTATGACGGAAAAGCGGCTCTTCTTGAAAATTTGGCTATTATAGATCGGTATGAGGAGCAGCATCCGATTATGAAAGACATTATCGAAGAAGAAGCATTGCCGAAAATCAACAACATGCGGGTTTATTTTGAACGGCAAATAAACCTTGTCAAGTCCGGACAAATGGAACAGGCAAGGGAGCAAATCAATGACGGAAAATCAACGATGGACTCCTTCCGGGAAACCGATCTTAAAATCGACCAGGATAACAATAAAATTATTAATGACGCATGGGAAGCAAGCAATAGAGCAGGTGCAAGAGCAAAAAATATGATTATTTTCAGTGGAGCAGCGGCTCTTACGGCAGTTGGAGCACTTATTTATTCCTTTATGTCGAACCGGAAGCTGACGGCTCTTTCCTCTTTTGATGGGCTGACGAAGCTGTATAACCGGAGAATGTTCGACAAGTTTATGAAAGAAGCCTGGGAAGAAGCGGCGGACACACAGCAATCACTGGCGGTAATGCTCATGGATGTGGATCATTTCAAGCTGTACAACGATACATATGGCCATGTTGAGGGAGACCGCTGTTTAAAAACCATCGCTTCGATTCTGGCCGAAAACGCCGGATCGCCCTTTATTCCGGCACGATACGGCGGAGAGGAATTTGTTGTCATTATGCCTAATACAACAGCAGAGGAAGCAAACGCAGCAGCAGAACGCATTCGTCACAAAGTGGAAAGTGCCTCTTTGCCGCATATCGCCTCTCTTTCAAACCGCATCGTGACGATCAGTGCCGGAGCGGCAGCGTTTGTGCCGGACACCTCTTTATCCCCATCAGACCTTATTGAAATGGCGGATGAAGCTTTATATGAAGCAAAGCAAGGAGGCCGCAACCGCGTTTCGGTCAGCCGTCAGAGCGTCTCATAAGAGAATGAATAAAATTGCTTTCCTGCCGCACACTAAAAGGGCAACACATTTTATTCAGGAGGCGATGACGGTGACTTCACCACAATTCAACCACGGGGCACATGAGTTATTCGATGTTCATGAAGTCCTTTCGACAACACTTGGAGCGTTAAACAAAATGACGCTTGTCCGCGATCATATCCAGGACCCGGAGCTGCTGGATATATTGGACCGACAGCATGCATTTATGCTTCAGGAGTATAACACAACGGTTGACTGCTTTCAGTCCGGCCAGGATCCGGCTGTTCCGACAAAAAGCTATATGATGAAGCAAAACAATACGTTTACATTTGGCATTGAACCAAAAGCGCCATCGAAGCCAATGCAGCAGGCGTCTGAAATCAACGATGAAGTCATCTCAGGCTTTATGCTCGGCGCAGCGAAATCCATTGCGACGGCAAAGACCTCTGCCGCGCTGGAAACGACAAATCCCGTTGTTCGCCGCGTGATAGCTGATTCCATCCCGAACTGTATTGAAATGGCGTATGAAACCTCGATTTATCAAAACAAGCACCGCTACTATCAAGTGCCGCAGCTGCCGGTAGCGGATATGCAGATGATTTTGCAGTCGTATGCATCCGCGCCTCAGGCTGTCACTCAATAAAAAATGGAACCGTCCCTTGCACACAGGGGCGGTTTTTTTGTACGATAGGGGAAAAGTGAGGATGATTCAGATGATGCTTAGAGAGGCATGGCCGGAAGAACGGCCGCTGCTGTATGAATGGGGTCACCGTGAGTGGCCGAAAAACCGGACGCTTGCACAATACATAGAAGACAACCAAAAGGAAGAAGCATATGGTACACGCTTTGTTCTTGTGGCGGACGATGGGGAAGTGGCTGCGTCTCTTATGCTGCTGAAGCATCGTCCGCACTTATATGGCCTCGGGTCCATTGTCGTCGCTCCTGCTGCGCGTGGCCGAGGCGTCGGCACACAGCTGCTGACAGAATGCCTGCAAATGCACAAGGAAGCCGCGTTCATGCTGTACAGTGAAATTGGAACGCCGTATTATGAACGCTTTGGCTTCACAGCACTGCCGGACGAATACCAGCGCTATCCGCAAGGGATTTGTATGGTTAAAGCGCATCTGCAGCAGCGTGAGCAGATTATGCAGGAACCGATCCCGGATTACTTTTAAGGAGTGAGCAACGTGCAGATCGTATCGTTAAATATCGGAAAACCGAAAGACCTTCCATACAATAGAAAAACCATTCAATCAGGGATTTTAAAAGCCTCTGCGACTCATGCGGTGTTTTTAACGAAAACCGGCTTTAATGGAGATGGGCAAGCGGATCTTGTTCATCATGGCGGCGTGGATAAAGCAGTATGTGTGTACGCGCAGGAGCATTTTTCCTACTGGCAGGAAAACTGAACCGACCGTTTCAGGCAGCCGCTTTTGGAGAAAATATTACGTCAGAAGGGCTTCTTGAATCAAGCGTGCATATCGGCGATACGTTTCAACTAGGCGAAGCTGTTGTACAGGTGAGCCAGCCAAGACAGCCATGCTTTAAGCTTGCGGCTTTGTACGAAGAACCTAAAATGCCCCTTTTCGTCAAACAATCGGGATACACGGGTTTTTATTTCCGTGTTTTGCAGGAGGGAAAGGCTGCAAGAGGGATGGAAATCATTCCGTCAACAACCCACAGCGCACGGGTCACTGTTCAAGAAGCAAACCGGATCATGAATGATTCAGCCCGGACGGAAGAAGACAGAATGAAGCTGCTTCAATTGGAGGAACTTGCTGAGAGCTGGAAGGAACCGCTTCGCCGCCAGGCAGAAAAGCTATAAAGCAGGGGGATTTCACATCCTCCTGCTTTATTTTGTGATCAAATTATGAATAAATATTGTCGGGATTATGAAATAAGTTTGACAAATTTGTGAATAGGGGTAAAATAAAGATATAAACAAACAACAAAGGAGTGGCCAATATGACTGCAGAACAAAAGAAAGTGTTAGTATTCATTAAATATTTTTCAGGTGCGGGTGTCATCATTGGAGCAGGCATTTTTCTGATCAGTTTATTTGCAACCGGTTACAATGATGGGTTTATGATGTCTATCGTCGGTGCAACGATCCTGGTCAGCTCAATGTGGGTATTTGGCATTGGCTTAATGTTTGTCCTTATCGAAAACCTCGGCAAACGACCGACCTCTTAACGCAAAAAACCGGAGCAGGCTTTCTGCTCCGGTTTTGCTTGTTTATCGTATTTGATAGCCCCAAATCATGGTGAACAATGTACCGAGGATCGTGACAACGCCGACAAACAAGGCATAGCCGATATTCGTATACAGCGTTCTGCGATCCTCTGATTCACCAATGTGCATGAACAGAAGAAGCTGAACGCTTGCCTGAGCAAGTGCTGTGACAAGAAGAATGCCCATGCCCATCTTATAGGACATATCGAACGTGATGACCGCCAGTGCCACGACAGACAGGGCCAGGGAGAAGATAAAGCCCATGACGTGCTGTTTCGGAAACAGTTGCTTCATCATAGTACCATCAGTCCTTTCAAGTAAACGAAGCTGAAAATAAAGATCCAGACAACGTCTAGGAAATGCCAGTAAAGAGAGAAGATAAACGATTTGTTAGCTGTTTCAGGCGTCAGGCCCCGTTTTCTCACTTGAAGCAAGATCGCTGTTCCCCAGAACAAGCCGAACGTGACATGCAGTCCGTGCGTGCCGAGCAGCGTCATTAAGCTCGATAAAAACGCGCTTGTTTGAATTGTTGCGCCTTCGTTTACATACGTCACAAATTCATAAATCTCTACCCCGAGGAAGCCAAGACCGAGCACAAGCGTAATGACAAAGAATGCCATCATCGCTTTTTTCAAGCCGAGGCGCATTGCGTGAATGCCAAGCCCAATCGTAAAGCTGCTCGTCAGAAGCAAAATCGTTTCAATCATAACAGGCGGCATGTGGAAGATTTCCTGTGCGCTCGGGCCGGTCCCGAAGCGGTTTTCAAGTGTAAAGTAAACGGCAAACAGCGTCGAGAACAGCGCGATCTCAGCGCCTAAAAAGATCCAAAAGCCGAGAATTTTCAGCTGATTTTCCTCTGTACTGTATTCTAACGGCAATGTTTCATCTACTTTCATTCTTTGTCACCTCCAAGTTCGCGTTCTGTCCGTTCAACCTCTTCAACAGAGATGTAATAGCCGTGGTCCTGCTCGAATGACCGAAGGCCCATAAAGACAAAGATCAGCAGCGTGAACACAATCGCTGGAATCCACCAGCTGAACACGGCACAGAAGCCTGCCGCGAAAAACGCACCGCTCATGAGGAACGGCATGCCGCTGTTGGATGGCATATGGATTTTTTCATATGGTTCATCATTCAGTGATTCATTGTTTTTCTTCGCAAACCAGAACGCGTCCAGTTCATTGATTTTCGGCACTTTCGCAAAGTTGTACACCGGTACCGGGCTGTGTGTCGCCCATTCCAGTGAACGTGCATCCCATGGATCGCCTGATTCATCGCGCGGACTGTAGCGAATGCTCCAGTACAAGTTGTACACGAGGATGATAAAGCCGATCCCGAGGCCAACTGCTCCGATAAACGAAAGCATGTTCAATGGGCCGTAGCCAGTGCTTTCAGAGTACGTGTACATGCGGCGTGTCATTCCGTTTAAGCCAAGAATGAACAGCGGGAAAAACGCAACATTAAAGCTGATTGTAATAAACCAGAATCCGAGTTTTCCAAGCTTTTCATTTAAGCGGAAGCCGAATACTTTCGGGAACCAGAAATGGAAGCCGGCAATAACGGCGAATACGGTACCTGGAATTAAGACATAGTGAAAATGCGCGACCAGGAACATGGTGTTGTGGTACTGGTAATCCGCACTGGCCATGGCAAGCATAACGCCTGTTACACCACCGATGGTGAAAATCGGGATAAATGCCAGTGAATACAGCATCGGCGTCGTAAAGGAAATCTTCCCTTTATGCAAGGTGAGAAGCCAGTTGAATATTTTGACCCCGGTCGGAACGGCAATGAGCATCGTTGTAATCGAGAAGACGCTGTTGACCATGACGCCGTGGCCCATTGTGTAGAAATGGTGCGCCCATACGACGAAAGAAAGCAGGGAGATCGCGACCATACTAATAACCATTGATTTGTAGCCGTACAGGTTTTTCCGTGCAAACGTGGAAATAATCTCACTGTAAATCCCGAATGCCGGAAGAATGACGATATATACTTCAGGATGTCCCCAAACCCAGAACAGGTTGGCCCAGAGCATGTCCATTCCGCCGTCCTGCATCGCAAAGAATTTCGTGCCAAACTGGCGGTCCATCGTCATCAAGGCCAGCGCCACTGTCAGAACAGGGAACGCAAAAACGATAATGACGTTTGTAATCAAAACCGACCACGTAAACATCGGCATCTTCATTAATGTCATGCCAGGGGCACGCATTTTCAAAATCGTCACGACGAAGTTAATCCCCGTCATTAACGTACCAAGACCTGCAATCTGAAGCGACAGCGCGTAATAGTTGTTTCCAACCGTCGGGCTGAATTCAAGGCTTGCAAGCGGGAAGTACGCGGACCAGCCGGCATCCGGCGAGCCGCCGATAATGAACGAGATGTTAAACAGTCCCGCTCCAGCCGCAAACAGCCAGAAGCTGACGGAGTTCAAGCGCGGGAACGCCACGTCACGCGCACCGATTTGCAGCGGTGTCACAACGTTCATTAACCCGATAATAAACGGCATCGCCATAAACAGGATCATGATGACGCCGTGAGTGGTGAAGATTTCATTGTAATGCTGGGCATCTAACAGCCCGTTTTCCGGCATAGCGGTCTGGCCACGCATAAGCAAGGCATCGACGCCTCCACGGAAAAGCATAATGAGCGCCACGAGAATATACATCACACCGATTTTTTTATGGTCAACGGTCGTAATCCATTCACGCCAGAGGTATCCCCACTTTTTAAAATAGGTTAGCCCGATGAAGATGGACAGTCCGCCGACAACAATGCTGATCATTGCAGCGAGAATCATCGGTTCATTTAAAATTAAAAACTGCTGTTCATGATGAGTATCCATGCTGTGTTTCTCCTTTCATCATTCTTCTGCCTCCTGGTGATGGAAATGGTCGGTATCAGAAGAAGGAGCGGTTTCCATGTCTTCCTCGTCTGAAGCTGGTGCACCATGGTGCTCGCCTTCTGGTGCTGGGCTGAATTCAAGATGTGTGGACGAGAACGATTCACGGCCGACAAAATCCGTTTCAAGCAGCTCGTCGAATTCAGCTTCCGTTAGTTCAGGCGCTGTTGTTTTCACATCGTTTACCCATTCATCAAAATCAGCAGCCGTCATCGCCTGTGCTTCAAATTCCATTTGCGCATAACCCTGACCGTTAAAGTTCGAGTTACGTCCCATATAAGAGCCCGGAACATCTGCTGCCAGGTTGATTTTTGTTATTAACCAAACTACAATAATTAGAGAACAAAATGTCCAATATAATCGCTTTAACCCTCCTTTTTAAATAAAGTAAACTTGTTATGTTGATATGAAAAACTATGTTTATTATGTAAAATATAATTGTTAACCTGGATGGGAATAGAGGTGTAGATTGTTGAAAGTACAAGAGGTTATTTTAGATAATTTCCAAAAGAGATACATATTAGTAAATGGGGATGGCTCTCCAGTTCTCCCCGTGATGAAATACTTAAAATATCTCGACAGCACAGGCAAAAGCTACAATACACAGAAGACATACTGTTATGCATTGAAGCACTATTTCACTTACCTATTGGACATGAAAAGAGATTACAAGAATATTAGACTAGAAGATTTGGTGCATTTTGTATCATGGCTGCAAAATCCCTTTGAAAGTGCAACTATCGCATCCATGCAGCCTGTAAAAGCCTCGAAGACGGCAGCAACAATTAACCTTACGGTTACGGCAGTCACAAACTTTTATGACTATTTGTACAGGACTGAGGCAATTGAAACAAATGTGGTCAACCTGATCAATAAACAGGTATTCACAGGAGGAAAAACAAAATATAAGAGTTTTCTCTATCATGTAGCCAATAAAGAATCATCTCACCACCACATTTTAAAAGTAAAGGCACCAAAAAGAGTCTTGCAAATTTTATCGAAAGATAAAATTCAAATGTTATTAGAAGCCACAACCAACACACGTGACAGGCTGCTTATTCACCTTCTCTTTGAAACAGGACTCCGAATTGGTGAGGCACTTTCCCTTTTCATTGAAGACTTTAAACTAGATCATAAACATGGGCATCGAATTCGTTTGGTGGACCGGGGGGAATTAAAAAACGGGGCAAAGCTTAAAACGGGAGAACGGGAGATTTACATATCACAGAGGCTCCTAGATCTGTATGATGACTACCTGTATGAGGTTTTAGATGATCTGCATATAGACACCAATTTTTTATTCGTTAAACTTCGTGGGCTTAATACTGGAGAACCGATGAATTACCAAGACGTATCAGCATTGTTTAAACGCCTAAAAAAGAAAACCGGCATACATGTTCATCCCCACCTATTGCGCCATACGCATGCCACTATGTATTACAAGCAGACAAAAGACATAAAACAGGTGCAGGAAAGGCTAGGGCATGCCCAAATACAAACAACGATGAATTTCTACCTTCATCTTTCCGATGAAGAAATCCGTGAAAACTGGGAAAAAGCTCAGGTAGCGTTCGATGAAGTCACCAAGAAAGGAAAGAGGTAGATCAAGAATGGAAAATAGACAGCAAAAAGAAAGGCTGGGCTTTCACAAACAGTTACAAAAGGAATTGTCTACTTATACAGAAAAACACATTGATAAAAAAGACGGAACGATCATAACCAAGACCATTATGGACCCGTACTTCTTACAAAACAATGTGTGGAACATGGATGACCTGCTAAAAATCGAGAATTTCAGCGGGAATCCTCCCCGCCACCAAACTCGCAAGAACTTAAAATTTGAAATTAAAAATCCCAATGTGAATTTGGAAATTAAATACGTCTGGTACCATCGGTTATTTAGAGACCAATGGTCTCTCTCAACGATTTTTGGAATTGGTGCATCCCACCTGTCAAAATTGACTGCATTTTTGAATGAGCAGTTAGGCACCGTCCACTCGTTACTTGACGTGGATGTTGAAAGAACAGAACGTGATTGGGTAGCCTGGCTATCAAAAAAAGGCTATAAAACAAAAAAGATGGGTTCTTATTTCTACAAGGAGTACGTATGCCAGTCACCAATAGCTGCATTTTTCCGATTAGTACATAAAAACCTCTTTCTATTAACAGATTTCCGGCCAGAATGGGAAAAAGACCGCTGGGATATAAGGATTTTACATGCTCAATATGGGGTGAACTACAACAAAAGTGCCGCTGCCTATTATCTTGATTTTTCTGGCATCAAGGCATCTCCTTTCAGGGAACTAGTGAAACATTATGTGAAACAGTGGCTGCTTAATCAGCATTCCTTTACAGCAGCCACTGATTTTATTAAACATGTTGCACTCTTTATTAATTATCTTTTGTCTGAAGAACCTTCCTGGAAAAACCTTAATTCCCTAAAACGCCGTCACGTTGAAAACTATATAGGCTGGATCAGGCATTATTCCATGAACAACAAAAAAATCAAGCATTTTGAGAGCCATATTGCGACGAACCTACATTGTGTCGGGAAATTCTTGGAGCATCTTTACCGATATGAAAGTACCGAAGGCCCAGAAGCTCATCCAAGCTTCCTGCTTTTCCCTGAAGACCGGCCGAAACGAAAAAAGAAATCCCACGACCAAATAAACTATATTCCTGATACCGTGCTTGAACAGCTGTTTACCTATATTCAAGACCTTCCTAAAGAGGCACAACCTGTCGTATGGGTAGCATTTAAAACGGGAATGAGAATTTCAGATGTTTTAGGCCTCACCCAGGATTGCTTAATCAAATTGAACGGAAAATATTATATAGAGACGGACATTGAAAAAACGTTCGTTATTGGCCACCGTGTTCCAATCGATGACGATTTAGCCAGTATTATCGCAGCAAATATTAACGATTCCAAAGTTCTGAGCAATGATGACAATAACCCTGATAAGTATATTTTTGTCCGTTATAGCGGAGCGAGAAAAGGAAAGCCTTACACCCCGGAATGGATCCGGGTCAAACTGAATGAGCTGGCAATAGCAAAAAATATCACGGATGAAAACGGAAATCTGTTTCACTTCAAGACCCATCAGTTTCGTCACACCTATGCCGTTAAAATGTTAAATAGCGGAGTTGACCTCGTAACGGTGCAGGAACTTTTAGCGCACGCTTCTCCAGAAATGACTTTGCGGTACGCTAAGCTGCTCGACAATACAAAACGCAAAGCATTTGAGGAGGCGATGAAGCAAGGAGTATTCAGTTTCGATCTCAACGGTGAAGTACAGGAAGTAAAGGCAAATGAAGATATTCCATCGGATATTTTAACAACGTTATGGCAGGACCATAAATTAAATGCCATAGACAATCCTTACGGATCTTGTCACGCACGATTGAACGGAAACTGTCCTTATTCTGAAGAACCCCCTTGCCTAACGTGCAATGGAGGAAGTCCATGTAAGGATTTGGCGATAGGGTTTTCTGACTTGGATACCCAAAAATATGAGTTATTAGTAAAGACAACGCTTAAGATGATCGATTCCCTGAAACAAGTGGGAAGGCATGAGATCGCTGAGAAGAACAAAAAAAATCTAAACCGGTATGAAAATATACTAAAGACGATAAAAGAGGGCAATATTATCTTTGGCCGGCTAGAACGGGTAAACAGAAAGCTAGGTGTTCAAAATGGCTCGCTATAACCGCACTGATCATATGAAATCGATCCATTCGTCCAGAAAAGCCCAAACTCAGCGGAAAGTGGATGAAGCCATCCAAAAGCTCGTAAGAGCGAAGGGAAAGATAAACTTTAACAGTGTTGCAAGTCTCGCGGGTGTGGCGAAAGCTACCCTTTACAATCATTCCGACATTCGTGAGCGCATTGAAACATTGCGTGACCAGCAAGCTAATGTCTCTCATCCAGAAATGCTTAAATATAAGATGGACCAAAACAACAAGGACGCGATTATTGCATCGTTACAGCGAAAAATTAAGAAGATAGAAAAGGAAAACAAGGAATTGCGCGAGCAATTAAAAATGGCATATGGGGAGATTTATAAGAAAATTTAAATTTGTGGTCGTTATTTGTGAAATAAAAGAAAAGTTTAATTACGGAGCAGCAGAAGATTATATTATACATAGCTAATATACAAGGGACTTTATGTTTAAGCCATTTATAAATATTTGGTCTTGATAAAAGTGACGTGCGCACTCATGGCGTACTTTTGTCCGGCGAGCTGCGGAATCCAGAAGCTGGTGATCGGACCGTATGAATATAAGCGGAACTCAACCGGCCGGTCAACAGGAAGATTCACATAGTTTACTGTTTCTACTCCTTCTTCCGGATAGCTGAAGTGCCATTTCCAGTTGGAGGATGCAGCATAGATCACTAGCGGCTCTTGATCCTCGTAGCCGACAGGTGTGCTTTCCACTTTGCTTGTACTTTGCACCGTAATGACGGATAAAAACACAACAATAATAAGCGGAATTGCCGTCCAAATAATTTCAAGCTTCGTACTGCCTTCTACGTGCGGAGGCTCGTAATCCTTTCCCATTTTTGACGCGCGGTATTTAATGAGCATAAACGCATACAACACGTAAACGACCAATAAAATGCCTGCCATCACAAGGATGGACAAAATAATGGTGTCAGACAGTGTCTTTGCTTGTGGTCCCTTTGGATCGAGCACCATGAGTGGATTCTCACATCCTGCAAGCACCGTGGCAATAGTGATAACTGCTGACAATAACAGCCATTTCTTTTTCATGCTGTACCCCTTTCTTATGTAATAGCCTAGTAGAAAGCGAAAAGATTGTTAATATATTCACAATTGAACAGTTTAAGGTAGGTAAACAAGAATTGCAACGATCTTTTCGCCTTCCCCTATGCTAAGCCTATTAATAGGAAAAAACAATTGGTTAATGGGCAGTGTCACAAAAAATTCAACAGTTTGCATGGATCCTTCCGGAAAAGGAAAATTGCGGCTGGACAGTTTTCAGCAAACATGTCCTCGTGATTAAGAGCCGAAAAACGGGGTAGTTTAAAGAAAGAGATTGAAAAAGAGGAGTGGTAACGATGGCAAAAGTGATTGCTGTTTTATCAAGTGGACATAAAGACGAGCAAAATAACTACGAAACCGGCTGGTGGGCAGAAGAGCTGTTTGCACCTCTTGAGCGTTTAGAAGGAGCGGGCCATACAGTAGACCTTGCTTCACCGCTTGGCGGCAAGCCGGTGCTTGACCAGGTCAGCCTGCAAAGCGATTATGATCCGGATGGAAAATACAAAGCAATGTACGAATCCGGACGCGCGGACAGCACGGTCAAATTAGCGGATGTACATGCTCGCGAATACGATGCGCTGCTGATTGTCGGCGGCCACGGAGCAATGTACGACCTTGCGAAAGACAGCCATCTGCATTCACTTATTAATGACATGTATGACCAGGGAAGCATCGTCGCAGCGGAATGTCACGGCCCCGCACCGCTCATCTGGGCTACTCGTCCGGACGGAAAAAGCATTATCGAAGGAAAAACGGTCACAGGCTATCCGAATGAAATTGAGCCAGAGGGACTGCTTGATATTCTGCCATTCAGCCTGGAGGATGAATTAACGAAAACAGCCCGGTACGACAAAGGGAGTCTTGAGAAAAAAGCACATGCGGTCTGGGCAGACGATCAGATTGTGACGAGCCGAGATCCCTTTTCTTCAGAATTAATGGGCGAAGAGCTGGTAAAGGCATTAAAAAATAAGTAATAAGCAGACAAAAAGCTTTCTTTATTGGAACACTTTCACTAAAATCAAGTGGAAGTGTTCTTTTTTTTGACTATATAGAATGGGAAAGAGGGGTAAGAATGGCGTACATATTATTAATTGTCGGGTTTGCTTTATTAATCAAAGGAGCGGATTGGTTTGTCGAAGGAGCATCCAATATTGCCGGCTTGCTTCGTGTACCGCCGATTTTAGTCGGCTTGACGATCGTCGCCTTTGGAACGAGCTCTCCTGAAGCGACCGTCAGTATCATCGCGGCGCTTGAGGGCAGTGCAGATGTGGCACTTGGAAATGTGATCGGAAGCAATATCTTTAACATTACACTCGTTGTCGGCATCACCGCCATGCTGAATCCGCTCAAGGTGGAAAGTGAAACAATCCGGAAGGAAATCCCGTTTACGCTGCTTGCGAGTGCGGCGCTGCTCGTTCTGATGAGCGATATGGCTCTGCAAGGATTCAGCAGCAACCTGATTACACGCAGCGACGGACTGATCTTTTTATTGTTTTTCGCTGTGTTCATGTATTACGTGTTTGAAATCGCCCGGAAAAGCCGGAACAATGGCGGAGAAGCAGAGCAGCCGGTAAATACAACATGGGGGAAAAACACGCTGTTCACGCTGCTGGGGCTGGCCGCCATTATCTTTGGAGGCGATCTCGTTGTCAGCAATAGTACCGAAATCGCATACGCGCTTGGCATGAGTGAAACACTCGTCGGCTTAACCATCGTCGCAATCGGAACGTCGCTTCCCGAGCTGGTCACATCCATTACAGCTGCTTTGAAAAAACAAAGTGAAATTGCACTCGGCAACATTGTCGGAAGCAACATCTTTAACATTTTATTCGTTCTCGGTACATCGTCCGTTATTTCACCACTTGCCGTCAACAGCAAAGTATTTACAGATGTGGTGATCATGATTGTGTTAACGATCCTGCTGCTCGTGTTTTCCAGAACCCATTCGAAAGTCGGCAAAGGGGAAGGAGCGGTTCTTGCCGCTATGTATATTGCCTATTTGGTTTATGTTATTTTGCGTAACTAACCGGATCAATAGTGGAGTCTAAATGAAAAGAAAGTTGGAACAAACACAAGTGAAAGAGCTACTTATTGCCCAATATGATTTTCTCGTCGATGCGCCAACCGAATATGTATTCAAATGCGTCAATGACGATGAAATGATTTTGCAGTGGAATGATCACTTAGTGGAAAATGTATATGAAAGCCCGGAAGATCAATTGAATCCAAAAGCAGGCTCTCGGTTTAAATCGGTCCAGCTTATTGAAAAAAAGAAGTTCACGGTGGATGCTGTTTTGACCGTGTATGAACCGCCGTACCGCGTGGATGTATCCGCCGAAACGAAAGAAGGGACATCCACCACAAGCTATCAGCTAAGCCGCGAAGGCGGGTATACGCGGCTGATGATTGAAGTCACCATGATCCCGTCCAACTGGTTTTACCGGATGAACGCGCGCCTGTTTGGCTGGGCCGCCCGCATGATGTATCTTGAACAATTCGAAAAGCTGGAGAAATTTTGTGAGGAAAACTATACGCATAACTGGGATTCTTCGCAATAAATCGAAATGTGGTACACTGTTTATATACAAAAAAACCGGGTGGTGAGACACCCGGTTGGTACAGCTGACATACCGCTAAAAGAGCGGTTGGCCAGTAAAGCAAAATCTAGGTGTTGCAAAATAACCACCCTGCTTACTTGGTCGTTAGCGGAGGGTGGTTATTTTTTCTGTTGTAAAACGAGTAATGCATGCCCATTAAAACAATTTCATTTGTTTTGACTCGGCGACACTTGCTGCTTCATCTTCTACAGAATAGCCCATTGAAGTATATCCTTTTAAGCGTTTCTCATACATGGTTTTTAAGATCGGTACTTTTTTGTCTACATAATCATAGACCTGTACTTCTTGTTTGCCATTATAGACTCTATGAATGCGGCCGACATACTGCTGAAGAGTTCCTTTCCACGAAATCGGCATGGCTAAGAAAAGTGTATCTAGACGAGGGTCATCAAATCCTTCACCGATAAACTTACCTGTTGCAATAACAAGGCGTTCTTCAGAAGAGGGAAGGTGAGCAAGATGTTCCATCGCTTTTTGTACTTCTTTTTTCTTCAGATTTCCCGCCAGTACTATAATATTTTTCGCAAAGTTCCTAAATCGTTTTGCAAGAATCTCGACGTGCTGCACCCGTTCAGTCAGTATAAGGGGTGTTCTCCCGCTATCAAGCGCTTTCAAAACATCATCGAAAAGAAGATTGTTTCGTTCTTCATTTATAGTCAACTCACCATAGATTAATGCCATATTGGTGCTTGAAGTCAAGAAATCAGTTTGTCTCACGAGGAGCTTGTGCCCAAAAGGCCGGATTTGTGCCTGCTTTTTCAGGTTTGTCTTGTAACGAATCGGACCGCATTGCATAAATAAAATCGGATGCAGGCCATCTTTCCGAGAAGGTGTGGCTGTTAGTCCATAAATGTGCTTAGCGCGCAAATACTGTAAAACTTTTTCAAAGCTAATGGCGGGAATATGATGGCATTCGTCAATAATGACCTGTCCATATTGAGTAATCAATGATTTAATTTCACCACGATAATTTAAACTTTGAACGGTTGCGATATCGATAACACCTGTGACAGAATTATTTCCACTACCAATTTTTCCAACATCGACACCTAAAAAAGAAGAAAGCTGCCCAGCCCACTGGTCCATTAATTGCTTTCGATGAACAATGATGAGTGTGTTTGTTTTCCTTGCTCCAATGAGAGCTGCTGCTGTGACTGTTTTCCCAAATCCTGTGGCGGCACACAAAATACCATTTTCCTTTTCGAGTAGAGCTTGTAATGCTTCTTCTTGTTGTGGCAACAGAGTACCATCAAAAGAACAATCGATTTCATCACCAGCAAACAGCTGATCACTAATATCGATTTCAATACCTAGTCTTTTTAATAAGGCTTGAAGCTGTTCTAGGCATCCCCTTGGCAAAATTAACTCGTCTGCGATAATTTGAGAACAGTTTATTACTCTTGGTATTTGGTGTGTAGAGAGACGATTTTTTTGTGCTTTGTAAAATGCCGGATTATGAAACACGGCCAGCTCCATCATCTTTGTAATAAGAGAAGAGGGGACCTGTTCTTTTTTTATGTGTATACCATTTTTAAGTGACACTTCTATTCTTTTTGGCAAAGGCCCATCCAACTGATTTTCGGTCCTTTTTTCTTCAATGAGGCGTAACACTTCCAGTTTCGTTAACTTCTTCACGGAAGACAAATACATCCACTGATCTTTATAAGGTGTGAAATTTTCATCAACAAATACACTGTTTCCCTTTAAACGAGCCTGTTTTTGCAACGGTAGAGCAATAAGGTTTCCAAACCCGCCTTTTGGAAGAGTATCCTGGTTAGGAAACATGCGATCATACGAATCTAACCCAACCTCATGACGTTTTTCCAGTGTCTTTGCTAAAATGACCACTCCCAGCTTTCTTGCTAAAGAAGCAGGGATGCTTTCTGAATAAAAGATCCATACATGCGCGCCTTTTCCTGAACGAGAGCGCTCTATGCTGTACGGAATACCCATCTGCTTGCACGTTTCTGTAAAGGCTCTCACATCTTGCATCCAGTCTTTTTTATCAAAATCAACAGCTAAAAAAGAGCATGTTTCATCTATTTGAAGAGGATACAGCCCTACAGTACAAGCTCCGCTGAGATGTTGAAAAATGATTTGGTCCGTTAAGGGTAAAAGAGAGCGGTGCTTGCATTCAGAACATTTAATTTCAGGTTTTTTACATATGGGAGCTTTCCATTCATGTTCACAAGCAGGGACGTAGCCAGACCTCCCGTTTCTGGCTTCCCAACGTAAAGCATAGACATCATCTCTGCCTTGAAATAAACTTTTGAACAATTGGATTTTTTCTTCTGGTCGGGATTGACTTGTCAAAATTTTCAGTTCTTCATTTGCAGACTCGGCAGATGTCTTTGTTAACTGTGACACAAGCTTTTTTAAATAGTCATTTTCCTTTTTTAAACGATCACACTCAGCTAGAGCTTCTTCGAGTTTATGATATATATTCATATGTCACCATCAAATTTGTTTGTTTTTTTAATAGTATACATTGTTCAAATGGAAAGGTCATTAATAGATCTAAAATCATTAGGATGCATAAAAAAATGAAAATGTGGTACACTGTTTATATACAAAAAAAGACCGGGTGGTGAGACACCCGGTCGCTGCAGCTGACATACCGCCTAAAGAGTGGTTGGCCAGTTGAAGAATGTTTACCTAAAAAAGTAACCACCCTGCATACTTGCTGGTAAGCGGAGGGTGGTTACTTTTTTTATTGGTGTAAAGAGCCATTATCGCAACCACAGTCGTTACTATTGCCGCGAGAAACATGCCAAATTGAAAGAGCATGTTCATTGCTTCATACGTTACCATTATTATAACACCCTCTTTCTAAAGGGAGTGCCAACCGCCCGTCCGCTTTATGTCGCTGCTGAAGGTAGTTTACCATTGTTCCGAACAAAAAGCGATTGGTTGGTAGAATCAAAATTCAGCATTTTTCTGAAGTGGTATTTGAAAATGATGACCGTGATAATAGTTCTCGTCAGTCTCGAAATTACTATTCTGAAAAAAATAATTGAATTATAAAAACCCGTAATTTTTCTCATTTTATCCAATTAAAGATATTCTGAAATATCAATTCCATCAATTTTTCTTGGAAAAATGATGTCTCTGAAGAATAAGAAAGGTGATTCCTGCAAGAAAAACGAGGCTGCCCCAAAACAGCGGGTTGGTAACAAGGTTCATTGGATGAAACGGTGCTTTGTGAACATATACCGCCCTGACCCACACATCCATATCTTTTACCGCAATTGCAGCGGTAGGAGAGACGCCTTGTATTTCAGCATATGGCGTGCCGATTTCATAAAAGTTAGAGGCGTTGCCGTAATGATCACCGGTCATATTATCCGGCTTCGTTTCAACTGCACCGATTTCTTTCCCTATATTTTGATCATCGAGCGGCTCATTTTGTTTCACTTCATACACGCTGCCATCCCAGACGACAAACGGATAAGCCCATGACAGCGCTTGAACATTTGACGAGAAGAACAAGATGGAAAGAAGAAAAGTCAGCATAAGGTGTTAAAGCCTCCGATCGTTTCTACATGCTTTAAAAGCGTAGAAAAGGTACTAATTATATAATAAGCACGATGGAAGGGCGTAAAAAAGCCCGAAAAGCAAGTTTATTTTTTTGAAGTTAACATAATATTTATTATAGAAAGTTGAATATCTTTTTTCTCATTAACCAAGTATACTTGTTATATTGAGAAAAAAGAAAATTTTATTGTTCCGCCAGCTGCCAGTTTTCGATCCATTTGTCTGTACCGGATTTAACAGCTTCAGCTCGTAAATACGCGTGATCGATTAAATCATCCCGATGAAGCAAAAACATTCGGTACGCCCACTGATAATCCTCATGGTCTTCAGGAAATAAAACGTTGGATACGAGGACAGATTCGAGCCGGTGAATAATGATATCTTCTACAGAAATGACAAAAATGCTGCGGCCGCTTTTTAATTCGATTTCCACGACTTTTTCTTCGTTTCCTTCTAAATGACTCGCTGGGATTTCAATCGCGATTTCCAGGTCTTCATGGTACCATTCACGCGCTGTTCGGCTAAAGCCAAGCTCCTTCGTCAGCAGCTGATCGAATTTCTCCCATCCGCTGGAAATGAAATCAATATCATGTGTTGTATAGTGGTTTAGTGTATACAGTTCAACGGCTAGTCCCCCGACAACCACAGGCTTAATGTGCTGGGTAGCCATATATTCGGTGATCAGTCCGGCAAATTCAAACATGCGCTCGCGAATAGGAAGCTGCATAAGGGATAATAGCTCTCTGTTGAGCCGGTCAATAGGCGTCAAAATAGATCTTCCCTGCGCTTTTAATGATAAAGGTCCCTTCCTGTAACGCACGCCGTTTTTTGGCTAATACTAGAGCAGTTAAGGCTTCTGACTCGCCGGATGAACGAATTCTCGAGCGTCTGAAGGCCGCACCGCCGGTTTTTGTCTGGTACAACTTCTTATTTACGGCTGGGCGTTTGGATTCAATGGATGATTGCAAGGCATCAAACTGGATTTTCATATACAATCTCCTCCTCGTTCCTTTTAGTATACCCGATTTTGCAGCATTCGCGACAAAAGAAATTCGAAACAATCTATTATGGGCGTGGTTTGACAGTTGTTAGTAGAAAGCACGCCCATAATGATACACCAAAAAGTCCGAACGGCGATTCGCCCGGACTTTTTTTGGTTAAGACGTTTTTTCCACTGAATGCAGCTGCTGCTTTTCTTTTTCGGCTATTCGTTTTTCTTTACGGATCATGTAGCCTGTCAGCGGGATCCATATAATAACGAGTGCGATAAAAATAGCTGTTTTGACGCTGCTTGTGATGCTTGTGTAGCCAAGTACCGCGTTCAGATTGGTCATGATGAGCATACCGCTGACGATCACGGCTAATACGCGGGTTGGCAGACTTTTGACGATCCAGGCCGCGAATGGCGCGGCGATCACACCGCCGAGCATGATGGCGCCCGCCCACGTCCAATTGATTTTATCCGGACCGAGGGAAATGAAAAAGCCGATCGTGGCTGCTGTTGCGACAGCAAATTCACTGGCTGCAACTGTGCCAATGACGATGCGCGGCTGCATGCCTTTTTGAGAAAGCAAAGCAGGTGTCGCAATAGGACCCCAGCCCCCTCCGCCGCTTGCGTCAAAAAAACCGCCAATAAAGCCTAAAGGAATAAAAAAACGATTGGTCGGTGGTTTTGGCTTTTGCTTGCGTGCATCCTTTAAAAAGAGAAAGCGTCCAAGAATAAACAGGCCAAGACAAAGCAGGAACCCGGAAATGTAAAGGCGTACGAAATCTCCTGTTAAATTGCTTAAAAACGTTGCTCCGGCAAAGGCACCAATCGCGCCGGGGACAATCAGTTTTCTGAGCATCGCCTTGTCAACATTGCCAAACTGCCGGTGGCTGATGCCAGAAGCTGCGGTTGTAACGACTTCTGCCATATGGACAGAAGCGGACGCAATGGCGGGCGCGATCCCTGCTGTCAACAGCAATGTCGTCGATGTGAGGCCGTAGCCCATTCCGAGCGACCCGTCAACAAGCTGGGCAGCGAGCCCGACGAGCGCCAGAATTAAAAAACGTTCCATATCGGTTCCTCCTGTTGTCTACAAAGCGGGATAGCGAGAATAAAGGTCCGCCATATAGTGCTCCCGCTCGTCTGGATAATCTAGGTAGCGGGCTTCCACCGCTTTCTTCAGCCAGTGCCTTCGCTCTGGCCGCTCTTGTACGTGCTTTTTTATATACTGTCTTGCTTCAAATAAAAAGTCGACATACTCTTCATAGCGTTCATCGAATTCTTCCTCAAGGCGGTTGCGTATGTGCGTTGAGAGCGATGGGCTGGCCCCGCTCGTCGACACGCTGATCAACAGCCGGCCGCGCTTTAGAACGGCGGGAATCTGTGCATTGCCAAGATCGGTTTGCTCTGCATGCACGACGATTTTCTGCTGGGCACGTGCTCGTTCCGCCATGGTTCGGTTGACGTCAGGATTGTCCGTAACCAGCATGATAATAAAGGCATCTGCTAGGTCCGCCCATTCCACCGGCTTTTGATGGACAACAGCCAGCCCTCGTTCAGCAAGTGCCCAAATAGCAGGATGAATGTCGGGTGCAATCACGTCCGGCACGATGCCGAACCGGTTTAAATTCTCCACTTTATGAAGCGCAATCGGCCCGCCGCCGACGATCGCGATTTTTTGGTCCGCTGCATCAACCATGATCGGAAACATGAAAAACCTCCGATTCAGCTGCTTCACGGACCCGGTCAGCGAGAATAGCACTGACGGTTTCGTCATAGCCGATCTGGGCGCATAAATGAACATCGCCGCCTGTATCAAGGTCTTTTATCGCCCGGCCCATTGTTTTCATGAGCACACCGCTGAATAAAATGTAAGGGAGAATAAAAAGCTGCTTCGGGCGCAAGGCAGCGAGCCGCCTTAATTCTTCTTCAAACGGCGGATCACATGCGGCCATGTAGCTAACGTGCACGTCCTCGAGACCCGTTTTTTGCTTAAACAACGACAGGATCTCCGCAAAGTCCTGCTTGGTCAGCGGATCGGAGCTGCCGCGTCCAACAAGCAGCACCGTCGCATCGGGCTGTGCATCCGCCGCGCGATTCATCCGGTCCATTAACACATCGATCATTTGCGGGTGAACGCCGAGTGGCCGGCCATACCGGACCGTTAGAGCTGGATAAGGAGCGACCGCCCTGGCGAGGTCCTGTGGAATGTCAACCTTTGCATGACCTGCTGTCAGCAGCAAAAATGGCACTGCGATAATCTCTGTTGCGCCGCGCTCTACACATGCACGTACGCCTTCTTCGATCGACGGCTCTGACAGCTCCAGGTAGCAGATCTCTTGAATATCCACTTTCACAAGCGGCATCGTGCGTGCAATAAAATCAGCGGCTTGTTTAGCACCCGCTTTTAAACGAGTCCCGTGACAGATGTATAAAACAGCTCTCACTGTTTCTTCACCTCCACCGGGATCTCCTTGAACCAGGTTAACTCATCCCGCATCCGGACCACTTCTCCAATGACGATCATACTTGGATTGGTGATGCCGGCTGACTGCGCTACATCATAAATGGTTTCAAGCGTCCCGGTAACGGTTTGCTGCTTATTGGTCGTTCCCCAGTGAATCAAGGCAGCCGGTGTGGTTTTGGGCTTGCCGTACTGAATAAGCTTTTCTTGAATGTGCGGCAGGTTCTTCACACCCATGTAAACGGCAATGGTGTCAATGCCTTTTGCGAGAGACGCCCACTTCAGCTCTTCATCGGCGCCTTCCTTCCGGTGTCCCGTCACGATGGCGAATGAAGCGCCAAGATCTCGGTGCGTTACCGGAATGCCCGCATAAGCGGGCGCCGCAATGCCGGACGTAATGCCGGGGACCACTTCGAATTCAATGCCGTTTTGTACGGCCGCCGCTGCTTCCTCACCGCCTCGGCCGAAGACAAACGGATCGCCGCCTTTTAAGCGCACTACCTGTTTGCCCTGCCTGGCGTGGTCAACCAGAAGCTCATTAATGTTTTCCTGCTGTACAAAATGCCGGTCTGGCAGCTTTCCGCAGAAAATCAGCTCCGTTCCTTCCTTCGCATGCTCGAGAAGCTCCATGCTGATCAACCGGTCATATAAAATGACGTCCGCTTTTTGAATGGCTTTTAACCCCTTTACCGTAATTAAATCCGGGTCGCCCGGACCTGCACCGACAAGCCATATTTTGCCCATCGTGCCACCTCCATTTTCTCTTTTTTCTTATTGTAGCACAGGCAAAATGGGGTGATGCCGCGCAATAAAGGGTTACAGCATATTCTTTTGCTTTAAATACTCAACAATCTGGTCCACGCATTCGTCTACGGAGTACGTATCTGTATTCACGACAAGCTCAGGAGTCTCAGGTGCTTCATACGGAGACGAGATGCCAGTGAATTCTGGAATTTCCCCTGCACGTGCTTTTTTATATAAGCCTTTCGGGTCGCGCTCTTCGCATTTCTCGATCGGGCATTCTACAAACACTTCGATAAATTCATCTGCATTAAGCAGTGCACGAACGGTGTCGCGGTCTTCGCGGAACGGTGAGATAAACGCGGTGAACACAAGCTGGCCGCCGTCAACAAACAGCTTTGCCACTTCTCCGATGCGACGGATGTTTTCCTTGCGCGCTTCATCGGAAAAGCCGAGATCTTTATTTAAGCCGTGGCGAACGTTATCGCCATCTAATACATATGTGCTCACGTTTTGATCGAACAAGCGCCGTGCCGCTGCGTTGGCGACCGTTGACTTGCCGGAACCCGACAACCCGGTGAACCATAAAACCGCGCTATGGTGTCCGTTTTTCTTGCGTCGTTCTTCTTTTGTTAACGACTGGTCATGCCAGACGATGTTATTGTTTGTCATTTGGATTCTCCCCCTCAGGCGTTCGCCGTTTCTTTCATGCCGCGGATCAAGACTTCTACAACTTCCTTGCGGCTGAATTCTGCCGGTGGAATGTCGCCTGCACGCAGCATTTCACGCACCTTTGTACCGGATAAAATCACATGATCTTCTTTTGTATGCGGGCATGTTTTCGATGACGCCATGTTTCCGCATTTTTTGCAGAAAAAGCTGTGTTCAAAGAATAAAAGCGTGATGCCAATTTCCTCTGCTGTGAAGTTGGAGAAGATCTCCTGTGCCTCGTATGTGCCATAATAATCGCCTACACCCGCATGATCGCGTCCGACGATAAAATGCGTGCAGCCGTAGTTTTTGCGGACAAGTGCGTGGAAAATCGCCTCGCGTGGTCCAGCGTAGCGCATCGCTGCCGGGAATACCGCTAATTTCACACGGTCTGCCGGGTAATAGTCACGGAGCAGCACCTGGTAGCTTTCCATGCGGATATCAGCCGGGATATCATCTGATTTCGTTTCACCGACAAGCGGATTTAACAGAAGTGCATCGACAATTTCAAGCGCTGATTTTTGAATGTATTCGTGCGCACGGTGAACCGGATTCCGCGTTTGGAAGCCGACGATTTTGTTCCAGCCGTTTTCATTAAAAATACGGCGTGTTTCAGACGGATCAAAATAAAATTCAGCAAACTGCTCGCGTTCAATGCGTTTTACAAGTGTGATCGGTCCGCCAAGGTAAACCGGTCCGCGGCTGTATACTTTCTTTACGCCTGGATGAGCATCTTCCGTTGTTTTGTAGACATTTTGTGCTTCAAGCTGCTGATCCGGCTCATAGATGTCTTCAATTGTTAGAACGCCGTAAACCGTCCCGTTTTGCTTTAATAAAACCGTTTCGCCTTTTTCATAGCCAGATGCGTCATGAACCGGCAATGTGATCGGAATGCTCCAAACCGTTCCGTCCGCCAGACGCATGTTTTTCACAACGCTATGATAATCTGCTTCCGTTAAAAAGCCAGTTAGCGGGCTGAAGGCACCCGTTGCAATTAATTCAAGGTCGCTGAGCGCTGTGGCATCCAGCTCCACTTCTTTTGTGAAAGAAGAATAGTCTAGCTCCGGGTTGTACTGGTTAATGAGTTGGCCTCCATGGGCAGCAATGTTTGTCATAGTCAATTACCTCCGATAGTATTAAAATCACATCTATATACTTGGTATTACAGTTGAAAAAAAATTAAGGATTCGTTGTATGAAGTCCGCATTCGGTTTTGCCTGAACCGCTCCAGCGTCCGGCCCGGATATCGTCCATCGAAAAAGCAGGCTTTGTGCAAGGTGCACAGCCGATGCTCGGGTAACCCTGATCATGCAGCACATTGTAGTCGAGCTCATGCTTCGTTACGTAGCGCCATACTTCCTTCCACGTCCAGTGGATAAGCGGGCACACTTTGATTTTTTCAAAGCGCTTGTCGAGATTTAAATAATTGGTGTTCGCCCGCGATTCGGATTGCTCACGGCGCAGCCCGGAAATCCAGGCGGTTGACGGTGCCAGCGCTTTTTGAAGCGGAATGATTTTGCGGATCTCACAGCACTTATTCGGGTTGGACGCAAACAGGTCGGCGCCAAACTCGGCTGCCTGCTCCTCAATCGTCATTTCCGGCTGCTGCATCCGAATGTTCAGCTCCGGGTAGCGCGCTTTTACTTTCTCAATCGTTTCATATGTTTCTTTAAAGTGATAATGCGTGTCAAGAAAGACAATCTCTGCATCCGGCTTTACTTTTGAAATCAAATCGATTAAGACAATTCCCTCGATTCCGAAACTGCAGGCATACACTAATTTCTCTCCATATGTGTCATATGCCCATTGCAATGTTTCGAGTGCCCCTTTTGTTTCTGAATCCGCTGGAAAATCAGGAACCTGATCTTGAAGCTCGTTCCACGATTCAAACGTAATCATTAATGCCCACCTCTCTTATCGGTATTCTTTATGAATGAATTCAGTTTATCAGAAAATACCGCAAAGTCAATCCTATTTACTCACTCGGAATTAAAAAAACAGTTGGTTTCGCTTTCAATTGTCTGTCTGTTCTTTTTTTAGCCCGGGAATGGTATAATCAAATGCGATGAATTCATTTTGGGAGGAAAACACATTTGATTACAGTACAAGATGTCAGCCTGCGTTTTGGCGACAAGAAATTGTTTGAAGATATTAATTTAAAATTTACGCCGGGCAATTGCTACGGACTCATTGGCGCAAACGGTGCCGGAAAATCGACGTTTGTTAAAATTTTGGCGGGCGACTTGGAGCCGCAAACGGGCCACGTGTCGATGCCGAAGGATGCCCGTCTCGCTGTTTTAAAGCAGAATCACTTTGAATATGAAGAGTTCAGCGTCATGGAAACGGTGATTATGGGCCATGCCCGTCTTTACGAAGTGATGAAGGAAAAAGATGCGATCTACATGAAAGCAGATTTCACAGATGAAGACGGCATGCGCGCGGCCGAGCTTGAAGGTGAATTCGCGGAAATGAACGGATGGGAAGCAGAATCAGAAGCGGCCATTTTGCTGTCAGGCCTTGGCATCACCGATGCGCTGCATGATAAGCTTATGGCTGATCTTGACGGTTCGGATAAAGTAAAGGTGCTTCTTGCCCAGGCATTGTTCGGCAAGCCGGATGTTCTATTGCTGGATGAGCCGACCAACCACCTTGACATTGAAGCGATCCGCTGGCTGGAAGAGTTTTTAATTAACTTTGAGAACACAGTCATTGTCGTTTCCCATGACCGTCACTTTTTAAATAAAGTCTGCACGCACACAGCGGACCTTGACTTCGGCAAAATTCAAATTTATGCAGGGAACTATGATTTCTGGTATGAATCAAGTCAGCTGGCGCAAAAGCTTCAGTCAGATGCCAATAAGAAAAAAGAAGAGAAAATCAAAGAGCTTCAAGCGTTTATTGCTCGCTTCAGCGCCAATGCGTCGAAATCAAAGCAAGCAACGTCCCGTAAAAAATCATTGGATAAAATTTCTCTTGACGATATTAAACCGTCTTCACGCCGGTATCCGTATGTTCAGTTTACGCCTGAACGTGAAATTGGGAATGATATTTTGCGTGTGGATGGGTTGTCGAAAACGATTGATGGTGTAAAAGTGCTGGATAACGTCAGCTTTATTATGAACAAGGACGACAAAATTGCGCTTGTTGGCACAAACGAAGCCGCAAAAACAGCACTGTTTAAAATTTTAGCCGGTGAAATGGAACCGGATGAAGGCTCGTACAAATGGGGCGTAACGACAACCCAGGCGTATTTCCCGAAAGACAACTCTGAGTATTTTGACGGATCGGACATCACCCTTGTGGAATGGCTTCGCCAGTTTTCACCAGCGGACGAAAGTGAAAGCTTCCTGCGCGGCTTCCTGGGCCGTATGCTGTTCTCGGGTGAAGAAGCGTTGAAAAAAGCGAGTGTTCTGTCCGGGGGCGAGAAAGTGCGCTGCATGCTGTCGAAAATGATGCTGTCCGGTTCAAACGTGCTGCTGTTGGACGAACCAACCAATCACTTGGATCTGGAATCGATCACGGCATTGAATAATGGATTGATTAACTTTAAGGGCACGATGATTTTTGCTTCTCATGACCATCAGTTCGTGCAGTCGACCGCTAACCGCATTATCGATATTACGCCAAATGGTGTTGTTGATAAATCGGTCACGTATGATGAGTATTTAGATGATGCTGAGCTTCAGAAAAAAGTAAAAGAAATGTATGCTTCGTAAATTGAATGTAACAGCAAAAGCGCTCTTCACATGGAAGGGCGCTTTTGTTTTGCTCATTTGACAATCATCACCGGACAGTGAGCCCGTTTCATGACTTTATGGCTGACGCTGCCCAGAACAAATTCCTGCAGGTTGTTCAAGCCCCGGCTTCCGAGGATGACGAGATCTACATGATGCTCATTCGCATATTTGACAATCACCGGTCCAGGATCTCCCTCTTTGACGATCACCTTATAGGAAATATTCTGCGCTTGAAACAGCGCATCGTGACGCGAAAGCTTTTCTTTGCGTTCCCGCTGGATGGTGGCAAGACGCTCTTTTTGAAGCAGACTGCCCTTCGCCTGATCAGCGGTCGGTACAAACAAAACGGTGATCTGTCCGCCGGCAAGTGCAGCGGCATGCTGTGCGGCGCGGAATGAGTGATCCGAACCGTCAGCTGCTAACAGAATATGTGTATACATACGATCAAGTCCCCTTGTTTATGTAGCTCGCCGTGCCGCTTGCTGAATAGGGTCCCACACTCCGTTTACAGGCGGAGAATAACTTAAATCCAGGTCTTCTAGTTCATCAACCGTCATTTGATTAAAGAGTGCGGCTGCGAGCACATCAATTCGTTTTTCTGCGCCATTTTCACCGATGGCCTGGCCGCCGAGCAAGCGGCGGCTTTCAGGAGCGTATAAAATCTTCACGTGCAGTGGTGCTGCATCAGGATAATAGCCGGCTTTATCCTTCGCCTGAATCGTGGACGTTTTAAACGAAATGTTTTCCTCCCGGGCCTGCTGTTCCGTTAAGCCGGTGGAGGCCGCGATCAAGTTGAAAAATTTCATCACCGACGTACCCGTGACGCCTTTAAAGGAACGGCTTTTTCCGGCCATGTTCAACCCGGCAATGCGCCCTTGTTTATTGGCTGTAGTGCCTAGTGGAATGTAATCCGGCTTTTGCTTCACAAGGTGAAAATGTGAGGCGCAGTCACCGGCAGCGTAAATGCCCGGTATGGACGTTTCTAACCGGTCATTGACAAGAATCGCCCCGTTTTGAAGCATATTCATCCCGGTTTTCTTTAAAAAAGCTGTGTTCGGGCGGACGCCGACCGAGGCAACGATTAAATCAGCGGGGTAGCTGTTTTGATTGGTCGTAATGCGCCCTTTCCCGATCGCTTCCACTTCTTCGTTTAATGTAAGAAGAACCCCGTGCCGCTCCGCTTCCTGATGGAGGCGTTCCGACAGGTCTGCATCAAACATGGAAGCAATATGGCTGCCACGCTGAATGATGCGAATGCGCTTGCCCAGCCGGTGAATGTTTTCGGCGGTTTCAAGGCCAATATAGCCTGCCCCGATAATCACAACCTCTTTTACGTGTTCCTGCTCCAAATCAGCGATGAGCCGGTTTGTATCCGGAATGGTTTTCAGCACATGCACCATTTGGCTGGCTGCGCCCTTCCAGGTGGGCAAAACAGGAGAGGCGCCTGTCGCGATTAACAGCCGGTCATATGAAACAGTAAAGGGTTGTCCTGTCTCGTGATTAGTCCCTGACACCGTCCGTGATGAAGAATCGACGGCCGTCGCCTCGTGCAGCGTACGGGCATCAATCCCGTATTTTGACCGGAACGATTCCACCGTTCGGGCAATCACGTCATTGGTCGACTCGATCAAACCGCCGACAACGTAAGGAAGACCGCACTGGCCATACGAATATATTGTTCCTTTTTCCAGCACCGTAATCTCAGACTGCGGATCGTTATGAACGATCTGCATAGCTGCGCTCATCCCGGCCGCATCCCCGCCAATAATCACGTACTTCATTTTGCCAGGGCATTCACATCATTATATTTGCTGCTTTTTGAAAATTTAGCGACGACGTATGAGCAGGTTGGAATGATTTGAACGTTTTGTTCTCTTGCGTAATCCGCCAGTGCATCAAGAAGTGCCTGGGCGATGCCGCCGCCCCGTAAATCGTGATCGACATACGTATGATTGGCGTTAATTTTTCCGTCACCGGCCGGAGCATATGTAATTTCAGCCATCCGGCGTCCATCCTTTTCCATGTAAAAAATACCTTCTTCGTGTTTAATTGGTTCCAATTGAATAAACCCCTTTCATTGGTTGTCTTTCACAGTATACCCTTTTCACCCCCTCTCCTTAACCTGTTTTAAGGGATAGAACGAGAATAATTGGATCAGAATATGCTACAATACGGGAAAGATGGATTTGAACGAAAGGATCGTTTTGAATGAAAAAAGAGTCAAGAACACACGTGTTTTCAAAAGGTGAAGAAATTGCGAACTCCATTACGCATGGCATCGGGGCATTGCTGAGCATTGCAGCGCTTGTGCTGCTTATTGTGTTTTCTGCGCTGCACGGGACGGGCTGGCATCTGGCCGGTTTTATGGTGTTCGGGATCACAATGGTTCTGCTTTACCTTTCTTCTACGCTTGTGCACAGCTTTCCGCATGGCAAAGCAAAAGATTTGTTTGAAATCTTTGACCATGCCTCGATTTATTTTTTTATTGCCGGGACGTATACTCCTTTTTTATTTATCGCGGTTAAAGGAACCCTCGGCTGGACATTATTTGGGCTTGTGTGGGGAATGGCCATTGCCGGAATGATATTTAAATGCTTTTTCGTCAAGCGCTTTGTCGGGGTGTCGACGCTTCTATACGTTGTGATGGGCTGGCTGATCGTCTTTGCCTGGGGACCGCTCACCGCCTTTTTGTCACCGCTGCCTCTTTCCTTCCTCGTTACAGGAGGCATTTTGTACACAGCAGGCGCAATCTTTTATGTCTGGCGCGGCTTTCCTTACCATCATATGATCTGGCATCTGTTTGTGTTGGCCGGCAGCGTATTTCATTTCTTCGCTGTGCTGGGCTTGCTTCCAGATGCTTGAAAAAGCGGTCTCGCCCAGTGCGTGACCGCTTTATTTTTGCTCCATCATATACCGGTATTTTTTAAAATCAGCTTCCAAAAGCGCCTCGGTATCCTGGCTGTTTCGATAAAAAGCTGTCCAGTGGTTTTCTTGTAGTTCTTCTTTCCAGTAAGGCGAGGACTGGACAGCTGTCAGCAGCTCCTGCCACTGCTTTTTCTCCCTCTCACTCATATCACCGGGTCCCATGACACCTCGCCAGTGCGGGAACACAACGTCAATCCCCTGCTCTTTCCAGGTTGGGACGTTCGGCAGGTGGCCGAGCCGCTCGGGAGAAGAGATGGCGATGATCCGGACAGCTTCATTTGCCGCAAAGGCTTCCGACTGGGAGGAAGAAAGCGAGGCCGCCGCCACCTCTCCTGACTGAAGCGCCTGCAGCAGTGCATCCGCGTTTGAATAGCGGAAAAAGCGAAGTGAGGCGGCAGACAGATTCTGTGCCCGTGCGGCCTCTGCAAAAGCGATTTGATCGTCATTCCCAAATTGCGGTTCAATGCCGACAGGATGCTGTTCCGGATTTTGCCGCAGGATGTGCATCAGGTCAGTGATGGACTGGATCGGTGAGTCCTCTGGAACGATCACCGTTTGCCATTCACTGGCCATCGTGGCAAGCGGCGTGAAGTCGCTGAAGTGAAGAGTGCTGTGCCCGAGCAGTTCATTTGTGAGCAGCAGGCTCGAATTGATGGCAATTGTGCCGGACCCTGATTCATTCAAGCGGCTCCACCCGTTTTCTCCGCCGTCTCCTTCCTTATACACAATCCGTATTTCCTTGTCGGTCAGCTCTTCTTTTTCCATTACCCTTTTAATCGACATCGCGAGCGCATCCCAGCCGCCGTCTGGAGCACCGGGGACAATAATGGTGACTTCCTGATCGGCGAGAGGCGGATCAGGGGAACAGCCAGCTGCGAGCAGCAATACGATCATCCACAGTAGCGCTTTTTTCATCCTGTAATTGTGTAATAGCGGCGCTCAGGGCGGCCGACAATTCCATATTCATGTTCCACGCGGCAGACACCGGTTGTCACTAAGTATTCGAGATACCGGCGTGCCGTCGTCCGGGAAGCACCCATTTTTATGCCCATTTCCTCAATGGACACACCCGAATCAATCGTTTTCAACAATTCAGAGACACGAGCGAGCGTTACACCGTCTATGCCGGTTGGAAGCGGTGCAGTTGCTTGCGTGCGTTCAGAAGCCGTTCCGGAAAAATAGGCATCTACTATTTCCTGTGTCACATGACTAGTGGTGGATAAAAGCTGTTTTTTCTTTTTGTATTGTTCGAGAACCGAGGTGAATTTTTCGAGTGATACCGGTTTCACCAGATAGTGAAAGACGCCGTAACGGACAGCCTGCTGAAGCATATCCGTTTCAGAAGCGGCTGTAATCATAATGACGTCTGTTGCTGGGAATCGGCTTTTTAAAATAGGCAGCAGCTCCGTTCCGAGCATATCCGGCATATAAATATCGAGCAGCAGCAGATCCACCTTTTGTTTTTCAAGCAAAGCCAGCGTTTCAGACGCATTCAGCGCTTTGCCGACCAGCGTAACGCCGGTTAATTGCTCTAAAAACCCTTCCTGAATACTTGCAATACGAAAATCATCCTCGGCAATGGCTACATGGATCATACAAATCTCGCTCCTTTATCGGTCTGTTTCGGTATGTAAATGGTGAAGATGGTTCCTGCTGGTTCATTCGGCTGCACGTCGATCATCCCGCCAAATGATTCCACTGCTTCTTTAACATTAAATAAGCCATATCCTCTTCCTGTTCCTTTCGTGGACCAGCCTTTTTCAAAAAGAGTCTGAATGGTTTCTTTCGGAATGCCCGGGCCATTATCCGTTACTTCAATTATAAGGGTTGGACTGGCGTCGGTCATTAAAAAAGAAACGCGGGGCTGCTCTACGTGCTTGACGGCTTCGAACGCATTGTCGATCAAATTGCTGATCACGGTCAGCAGCGCATGTCCGTCTACATGATCAGGCATTTTCGACAAGGTGCTTTCCTGTTCAATGGAAAAGGATAATTTCCGCTCAGATGCTTTGGCTGTTTTTCCGAGCAGCACTGCTTGAATTAAATCATCCTGAATTTGCTTAAAGACGATATGGTGTTGCATTGTCACACTGTCTGCTTCTTTTTGGATAAAGTCAAGCGCCGCTTCATGCCGGCCAAGCTGCAGGAGGCCGGACAGCACATACAGCTTATTCATGAATTCGTGTGTCTGCGCACGCAATTCGTCCGCATAAAGACGCATCTCTTCGATCGTTTTGCTGTACATCGCCGCAATCTTCACAGGTTCAAACCCGAGGGTATCGGCGAGAATGCTTTTCGTCAGCCAAAGCCCGCCGATAACACCCGCAGCCAGCGCAAAAGCAGCCGCAAGCAGGATATCGCCGGTCTGGGCAGCTGTTTGCGCTGAAATGGACTTTTTTGAAAATTCCACAGATACTGTGCCGATCACTTCCGTGTAGGGAGCAGCCATATACATAATGGGCGCTTTCCCTATGATCGCCTGCCCATCCGTTCCTTTTTCTTCCACGGTATACGTTCCGCCGTAAATAAGGGAGCGGCTGTCCGATTCTTGAAGAGCCGCTCCGGATTCGTGCGTCGTCAGCACAGCTCCATTTCGTCCGGCGATGGTAATAGACTGAGCATCTGTCCGCTCTTGAATGTTATTCATCGTCGGCAGAAGTGACTCGACTGATGCATCTCCATTTAAAAAATCAATCGTTTCCGGCATAAAGGAAAGCGTCTGAGCGGTTTGAAGGGAAAGCTGATGCACCTGTTCAGACGTTTCCCGCACCTGGATTGTGTAAAAAACAATGGACATGCCAGCAATGATCAGGAAAAGCAAAATAAAAACGAGGGTAAAGATTTTGGTCCGCAATGTCATCGTTTTTTTATTCATGAATGCTCCTACTTTAGCTTTTTACCAAATTGTACGAGAAATCCGGCGAGAAGAAAAGCAAAATTCCCGGATCAAAAAAATCCGGGAATGAAGCCTTAAAAGGAGATAACGCCAAGCAGGATCGCTGCGATCGTCATGACGATCGACGTTCCAACTGTCCATAAAATCGTAAAGCGCTGATACTGGCCAAAATCAACCTTGGCCATCCCGACAAGCAAGTACGTGGACGCAACGAGCGGGCTGAGCAAGTGAACCGGCTGGCCTAAAAGCGATGCACGCCCGAGCTCCACTGCGCTGATGCCATAAGTGGAGGCCGCTTCCGCAATAATGGGCAGTACACCGAAGTAATACGCGTCATTGGACATAAAGAAGGTAAACGGCATACTCGTAAGTGCTGTGATGACCGGCAGATGCGGCCCCATTGAATCCGGAATAATGGCAACCAGGCTGTTCGCCATGGCGTCGACCATTTCCGTACCCGATAAGATGCCGGTGAAAATACCGGCAGCAAACACAAGCGAGACCACAGCCAGGACATTTCCTGCATGAGCGGCAATCCGGTCTTTTTGATGCATCACGTTCGGATAGTTAATGGTAATGGCAATCGCAAAAGCGAGCATAAACAAGATCGGCAGCGGCATAACCCCTAGAATGAGCATAGCCATTAAGCCAATGGTCAAAGCGAAGTTTACCCAAATCAGCTTCGGGCGCTTCCACTTGGCTTCTTCCTCTGATACAGCGGCTGCACCGAAAAAGGTTAAGTAGCTTTTTCCTTCAGCTGGCGCATGTAATTCATCCATCGATAAAACACCGAGACGTTTTCGTTCCTGCTTCCCCATCCAGTAGGCAGAGAGAATGACCCATACTGCTCCCGCAATCATCACAGGGATTAAAGGATTGAACAATTCCTGCATATCCAGATTCAATGCGCTGGCTGCACGGGCTGTTGGACCGCCCCACGGAGTCAGGTTTGTTACCCCAACGGCCATAAGAGCGACGGCTGGCAAGATAAGCGGATTCATTTTCAAACGCTGGTAAAGCGGCAGCATTGCAGATATGGTGATCATATATGTTGTTGTACCGTCTCCATCCAGTGAAACGATCATGGCCAGAACAGCGGTCCCGACGACGATTTTCATCGGATCGCCCTTTACCGCTTTTAAAATTTTGCCAACGACCGGATCAAACAAACCAGCGTCGATCATGATGCCGAAGTAAAGAATGGCAAACATGAGCATAACACCGGTTGGCGCAAGCTCGGTAATCCCTGTCAGCGCCATCTCGCCAATATCTGAACCGAACCCGGCGATCACCGCAAAAACAGCCGGTACGATCATTAACGCAATCAATGCGGAAAGCTTTCCGCTCATAATTAAATACATGAATACTGCTACCATTGAAAAACCAAGGATTGCGAGCATTGTCATAAGTAACACACTCCTTTTCTCTTTTTGAAAACGCTTTATTATTGAATAATTTAATTAATTTAAGCGAAAAGGTATATAAAAAGAAAAATAAAAACGTTGTATCTTTAAAATGAATTGTGTTCATAAAAACCAGTCTAGACATTAACAATGAGATTGACGATTGAATTCGAACAATCTAGCAATAGAGTGAGGTTTGTTGTTACGCATTCAGAACGCTTCTTTTAGGTTTACCAATTGCTTTTCCTCTCCACCAGGGCGGCTGGCGCAGGACGAAGACTCGGGAGGGATCTCACCGCCCGCCCCTCCGAACGCGAAGTCCTGCAGAAGCCGCCCAAACTGTGTTGGCATAAGCGCATTCACTAATTGTTTCATCATCATAAAGAGCTCAAAAAAAAGCCAAACGAATGTGATCGTTCGGCTTTTTCTTCTATTTTGAACCTTCTGTCTCAAGCTCGTTAATACACGTCTTCTAATGCTTTCCGCAGCAGCGACATGCTGCGGTCCAGATCGGTTTTCACTTGTTTTTTATACAGTTTCGCTTTTTCGTAATCGGCGAACTGGTAAATCACGATTTCCTTGTATTTGGCCCCTTCTTGAATTTTTTTATGACGCACAAGAATGCCATCATCAATTAATTCATGAAGCGACCGGTAAATTTCAGAATGGTTTGGTTCATAGCCAAACGGCTTAAACGTGGCCTTTAGTTCGTCCATTGCCTGCATGCCGTACATTTTATGCTCTTCGACAAACCGGATCATATAAAGCTTTAAAAAGGCGCGCTGCTTGATTAGAAACTTCCCTTCACCTCTAGGCATAGGATCACATCCTTTTCTTTTTAGTGTAGTAGCGTTTGAAAAGAATGTCAATTCTGAATTTTGCACACTATGCTTTTAAAAAGTTGTGAAGTGAAGAAGCTTTTGAAATGCATAAATAATCCGTTTTCCGATGGACATATCGTCGTCGTGCTTTTCATAATCATCGGTGTAAATGGCGCCTTTATTTTCCCACAGCATATGGAAATAGGCATCTACCTCTTTGATAATCTCGCTGTCATTGGCAGCTCTGATTTTCACGTCTGTTTCCGGATTGTAGTTATTTAAATTTCGTGACGTATGGTTGGCTGAGCCGCTGATGATCACCGTTTCGTCCTGGTGCTTGACGTACAGCATTTTCGGATGAAATTGTTCAGGCGCTTGAGCAAACCAGCGGATTTCCACCTGGTTATTCGTATCTTCTTTTAGCTCAGAGGCCATTGGAATGTTGGGAAGACCGGTTTTTTTTCGGCCAAATGAATTTTTATTCGTGTCCAAAATCAGTTTTACATCCACTCCGCGGTTGGCTGCATCTGTCAGCCCTTCCACTACCGTTCGGTCCGCTAAATAAAACATCGCCATCCAAATTTCATCGCCTTTTTCCGCCGCTGCGATTTCATTCCGGACTGCTTCTTGAATTTTCCCTTCTGTCACGAGCTGGACGTGGACGTTTCCATTATTCACGTGCGGTTCGATTGGATCTGGAAAAGGAACGTTTCTCCGTGTGTCTGCGGCTGCTTTTTCGCTGAGGAGCATATCATTGACGAGCGCCTGCTTCACCTCAAACGCGACGTTGGCAAAATAATAGCTCGCATCGTGCGGATTGGCAGAACTGATGAGTGTCGTTTGTTCCGTCGTAATGGTTTTCCGGTGATTGGCTTTTACGTTAAACAGTGTTAAATAAGAACGAACGGTCATATCCGGTGCCGTTTCAGTTAAGGCATTTGGCAGCCACCCATTCTGGCTGTCGCCCCACCATGTGAACAGCATCCGGTAAAATCCGCTGTAAATTGGGGTCGGGTCCCGAAAATCGTCCAAATCTGTTTCAATGACCTCTACACCTGCCTGCTTCAGCTGTTCGAATTCCGGAACGGTATGAGAACGGTAAGAAGAGTTTACTTCGTCTGTTACGAAAAGGATCGGCATATCAGGATGTTCTTTCTTTTTTTGAAGCAGGGCGTTGGTGATCGCCTCCACATTTGCCGGGTATTCCTTATCTTTTTCATGATAGGAGTTAAAAAGGAAATAATCGAGAACGATAAATTGTTCCGCTTCTTCAATAATAGAAAGCGTCCGGGTGAAAATTTCTTCATGGAAAAACTTTTCACCGTTTTTCTCTCCAGATAGGTTGTAATAAAAATCAACCGCGTCTTCGTTCACTGTGTATTCCTTGCTTTCATAAGCGATATGCTCCGGAAGCGGCCTGTACACGTTGTACAGCATAATAATGACGTATAAAGACAAAAAAAGAATGGCGAACAACCGCCATTTCCCCCATTTATCGAGCTTCTTTTTCATGTGACTCTCCCCCTGACTGCTTTTTCTTTTTCTATACCCTCCCGTGTAGAAGGAAAAACGGGCTTACACCCGTTTAAATAGCATCGCAACACCTATTCCTCCTGCACTTCCGACCGCGGCAATGCCGTACGTCTCCCTCCGTTCGCGCATTCCGTACAGCAATCGCAAAACGAGCATAGCACCGGATGCACCGTACGGATGACCGAGTGCGATGCCGCCGCCGTCCGGGTTGATTTTATTCAATGGAATGGACAACGCATTGGATATGTGAACGATTTTCACCGCAAACGCTTCGTTGATTTCCCACACGTCAATGTCTCGTACAGCCAGGCCTGTTTGCTGGAGCAGCTTTTCGATCGCCGGGACAGGAGATGCAGCCGGCAGATTCGGATCTGCACCTGCCACAGCAGATGCCACGACAGCCAGTCCCTCCTGCTTTCGATTCGTCATCGTCACAGCGCAGGCCGCATCATTAAAAGCCGACGAATTAAGCGCGGTAACGGTTCCCCCCTGCTTAAAAACAGCTTTTGCACGCGGAACCATTTTTGCGATCGGGCGCTGCTTTATCGCGGCTTCATCCTGTGTCAATCCGTCCACTGACACCATCTCCTGCTGAAACCGGCCGCACAAAACGGATTGTTCGTACCGGCTGTAGCTTAACAGTGTGTAATCATCCTGCTTCATTCTTGAGATGCCTTTCTTTTCTGCCAGATGTTCAGCCGCCAGGCCCATTTCGGGATCACCTATCGACGCCGGCGAGAAAACGGCTTTTTCAGGGCGGGGCGAGGTACTGGAGCTTTCACAGCCGCCGGCCAGCACCGTTTCTGCCTGGGCGGACTGAATGAGCGCTGCGCCGAGCCTGATCGCTTCAAGTCCTGAAGAGCATTGCCGGTCAATGGTCAGACCTGGAACCGTGACAGGCAGCCCCGCCAGCAACGCAGACAGCCGGGCAATATTTCCACCTGGTCCTGTAACGTTACCAAGAATCACTTCATCCACTTCAAAAGAAGCAGCAGCATGCAGCTCCGCGAGGACGGGGGCAGCGAGTTCTGCTGCACCAACGGTTGAAAAAATGCCGCCTTTAACGCCAACGGGTGTCCGGCGCGCATCGGTAATGTATACGGTCATTGGCTCCACTCCTCTGCTATCCTTTTCAGTTCGGCCCGCGCAACCTTTCCGTTTGAGGTAAGCGGAAGGGCGTCTGTTTGAATAAATCGCCTCGGGGTCTTTTCAACTGATAAACGAGCTTTCACAAAACGGCGTACCGTTTTTTGGTCTGCTTTTCCCGTATACAAACAAACGAGCCGCTCCCCGAGCCGGTCATCGGGAATAGATGTCACCGCAGCTGCTTCCACATCCGGGCACTGGATCACGATGCGCTCCACCTCTTCCGGATAAATGTTTACGCCGCCGGAAATCATCATAAACTGTTCACGGCCCACGATGTATAGATAGCCTTCCTCATCGACATAGCCGGCGTCCCCCACTGTGTAAAATCCATCCTCCGCGAGGTCGATCCTGCACCGGCCTTCCTCCATATAGCCGCTGAAAAGCATCGGACTGTTCACATACACTGTTCCGATTTCAAAGGGTGCACAAGCCGCGCCGCCGGAACGGATTTCAACCGTAACACCTGTGCTCGGCTTTCCGGAAGAAGACGGCCGGATTTGAACGTCTTCCGGATTCATATAGGAAACAAAGCTGAGCTCGGATGCGCCGTAAAACTCAAATAAACGGATTTGGTCATGCGCAGACGACCACTGTTTTTTCCGTTCGGCTGACCAGCCTGCGCCCGATAAAAAAACAATGCCTTTTCCATTTACAGCTTGCATGGCTTCTAGCATCGTTGGTACCGCATAAAAAACAAACGGTTCCGTCTCGTTGAGCAAAACCGAAAGGCGGTCCGGCAGAAATTTTTCTGTTAATAAAATGGGCTGGCCTGTATACAGAGCAAAAGCGGCACCGTATAAAAACAGAGAGTGATGGATCGGTCCGGCAATCACAGCTGTTTCCGTTCCGCTAAACGGAAAATCAGCCAGCCCAGCTTCAAAGCTTTTCAGCCAGGAAGACTGATTCCTGGCGAACTGTTTCGGCTTGCCACTTGACCCGGAAGTGAAGCCTGAATAAAACAACGCGTTTTGCGCCGGATGGGAATAAGATGAAGGCGCCGTTTGATCCAGTTGATGCTCAAGCTCATTCAAATCATCTTCATTCATATATAAGGCGGGCTTTGCAAGCTGCAGCCGCTCACTGCGCTCGGCTTCTGTCATTCTTGGATCAAGCGGCATAAACACGAAGCCTGACCGCGCAGCTGCCCAAAAAAGCAGCAGGGTTTCCCATCGGTTTTGTCCGTTAACGGCCACGGTACTGCCAATTTCTCCTTGATTCAAAAGCCAGGCGGAAGCTCGTTTCGTCATATCTTCCCATTGTTCTATTGAAAATGTCCGTGAAGCAGTTTTTAAACAAACAGAATCCGGACACGTCTGTGCCCGGAGTGATTGTGTGGTTGTCATGTTCATCCCTGATCCCCCCACTGTATCATATCAAATTTTATGCCGCTCTGCGAAAAGATGGAACCGATTGAAGCGCAGCGCGGAGTCTCGGAACAAGCACGCCTGCCGCAGCAGCTTTTAAAAGGTCACCAGGTATAAAAGCCATGCTCGCTACGGCGACTTCGGCCAGACCGACACCCGTTACAAAGGATTGAACCGGGATTCCGATCGCATACAGCACGGCCACACCGCCGATCAGATTAGCGGCAAATGTACGGCGGACTGTTAATTTTGCTGCTTTTTGGGTGAGCAGCCCGATGATGAAGGCGCCGGCAATCCAAGAAATAAGAAAGCCTGCACTTGGTCCTGCAAAAACGGCCAGACCACCCCGGCCGCCTGCAAGAATTGGAGCGCCTGCCGCAACGGTAAGCAGAAAAATGATCTGGCTGAGCGCGCCAAGACGAGCACCCAGAATGCCTCCTGCCAGCATGACGCCGATCGTTTGAAACGAAATTGGTACGGGTGTAAACGAAAGCGGGATCGGCGGCAAAAAGCCGAGAACCGCCATAATGGCCGCAAACATTGCGGCGTGCATCCAGTGAATGGTTTTCATGTATGTATTCCTCCAGCTACTTGGTTTTTTTTATTGTAAATCGAGCTGCATTCTATTGTCAACCTATTTTATTTTTAGTTAACAAAGTGCCCGCATACTTTTCCGAGCCGGTGTGGTAAAATAGTGCGCGTACATACATATTTAGACACAACGAGGTGCTTGTTTTGAAGATTGAACCTTCATTGAAAATGAACGCGTTTCAGCCGTCTATTTTCAGCGATTTAAAAGAATATGCTGCTCAAAAAGCGCAAGCCGGCATCGAATTAATTGATTTGAGCCTGGGCAGTCCGGATCTTCCGCCAGACAAACGAATAGCCGAAAAGCTGTCTGCCGAAAGCATGGACACTTCTCAGTACGGCTATACGCTGGGAGGCACAGACCATTTTCACCGGGCGGTTGCCAATTATTATAAAAGGCGGTCGGGAGTAGAGTTGAATCCGAAAACTGACATTGTGCAAACGATGGGCTCACAGGAAGGGCTTGTTCACCTGCCGCTTGCATTTTGTAATCCGGGGGATCTTGTGTTGATGACAAATCCCGCTTATGTCGCATACGAAGCAGGGCTTACACTTGCTGGCGCAGTTCCCCATTATATGCCGATCATACCGGAAAATCAGTTTTTGCCGGATTTATTTCGAATACCTGAAAAAACCGCTCAAAAAGCAAAGCTTCTGTTGTTAAATTTACCGGGAAATCCCGTTCCAGCCTTGCCGGATCGAGCTTTTTTCGAGCAGGTCATTGCTTTTGCGAAAAAGAACAATATTCTCGTGGTGCATGATGCCGCGTATTCAGAATTTTATTTTACAGGCGACCGCCCCTTCAGCTTTTTATCCGTTCCAGGGGCAAAGGATGTCGGCATTGAAATTAATTCGCTGTCAAAGAGCTTTAGTCTGGCCGGAGCCCGAATTGCCTACATGGCCGGGAACAAGCAGATGATCCGCATTTTAAAGCAATTAAAGTCAAACCTTGATTATGGCGTTTTTCATCCGGTTCAAAAAGCAGCGGTGCTGGCGCTGGATCACGCAGAGGAAATAACGGACCGGCTTCGGGCAGAATTTCTTTCTCGGGCTGAAGCACTAACAGCAGGTCTTCAAGAAATCGGCTGGCATGTAGAGCGCCCGGACGGCGGCATGTTCTTGTGGGCGAGGATTCCAGCGGGCGGGGATGACCGTGCCTTTGTGTATAGAGCGATAGACGAGGCCGGCGTCGTCATGGTGCCGGGCAGTGCATTTGGTTCCGGCGGCCGAGGGTATGTGCGGATCGCTCTTGTCCAGCCGGCAGATGTGCTGAAAAAGGCAGCTGTCCAGCTGCAAAGGGTGATGCCATGAATGAGGTGACGTGTTAGATGGCGAAACGAGCGAAAATGAAGTTAAAACGAACGATCCGTCTTTCTCCCTTTCAAGTGATTGTGCTGCTTTATTTGACGGGTGCTGTGTTTTCAAGCTTTTTGCTGCTGCTCCCGATTGCACATAAGCCGGGAGTGGACATTGCGTTTATTGATGCTGTTTTTGTCGCGGTCAGCGCGTTAAGTGTGACGGGTTTAACACCTGTCAGCACCGTTGATACCTTTAGCACCACCGGCTACTTTTTTATTTTGCTTATTTTGCAGGTTGGCGGCGTTGGGATTATGACGTTCAGCTCCATGGTCTGGCTGCTTTTCGGCAAACGAATCGGCATGCGGGAACGGCAGCTGATTATGGCCGATCAAAACCGGACGGATTTAAGCGGCCTCGTGAAGCTTATGCGGGAAATCTTTTTGCTCATATTAGCTATTGAAGCGGTAGGGGCACTTGTATTAGGGGTTTACTTTATGCCGTTTTATCCAACGGCCGCAGAAGCGTTTCTGCACGGACTGTTTGCCTCCGTTAGTGCCACAACGAATGGCGGCTTTGATATTACTGGAGCGTCTCTTCTGCCTTATGCGAATGATTATTTTGTGCAGGCAGTTCATATGGTGCTGATCATTTTGGGTGCTATTGGCTTTCCTGTTTTAATTGAAGTAAAGGATTTCCTGTCGTACCGTGGCACGCGAAAGTTTACGTTCAGCTTGTTTACCAAATTAGCTGTTTTTATGTACTTTTTTCTGGCCCTGTCAGGCATTGCCGGTTTGCTTCTATTTGAGCATAAGAACTTTTTAGCTGATAAATCGTGGCATGAATCCATTTTTTACACAGCCTTTCAATCCGTAGCAGCAAGAAGCGGCGGCTTAACAACGATGGACTTAAATGATTTTTCTACGCCTTCGCTGCTGCTGCTGTCCATGCTCATGTTCATCGGCGCGTCTCCTTCGAGCGTCGGCGGCGGCCTGCGGACAACGACCGTCGCGATTGCTGCCTTGAGCATCTTTACGTTTGCACGAGGCAAAAATACGATCAAAGTGTTTCACCGAGAAGTGGACCCGATTGATATTCACCGCTCCTTTGTCGTGGTGGCGACGGGCTCGTTTATTTGGTGCATGTCGATTATGCTGCTTTCTTATCTGGAGCCTGAGGTCGCGCTTCTGCCGATCATTTATGAAGCGTCCTCGGCATTCGGAACAACCGGATCATCCCTCGGCATTACCGGTGTTATTGGCACACCGGCGAAAATGATCTTGATTATGCTCATGTTTATCGGACGTGTCGGCTTGTTCTCCCTCCTATTCCTGATTCGTGGAAAAGAAATAAAAGATTCCTACCACTATCCGAAAGAGCGGATTTTGATTGGTTAAAAAAAGCCGTCCATTAGCGACGGCTTTTGCTCATTTGCAATAGTTTTAGTGAAATGCGTTCTTTCGCTTCTGCAGGCTCAGATGCTACAGCCGGCTTTGCCAAATACATGTACACCATGCCGACAAAGACGCTGCCGCCGATCATGTTCCCCACGGTCACAGGAATCAGGTTATGCACCGCACTGGCAACAGAAATCGCTTCTGGATGAGGAACCGCCAGCGCCAGGCTGAACAGCACCATGTTCGCGACACTATGCTCAAAGCCAGCGACAACGAATGTCATCACGAATAAAAGCATAGTTACAATCTTAGCCATGTCCCCCTTCATCTGCATAGGAATCCAGACAGCCAGGCAGACGATCCAGTTACAAAGAATGGCTTTGAAAAATAATTCAGACGCCGGGTAATGCATTTTATGTGAGACGACGTCCATCAAGTATTGAGAGGTGGCCGGGTCGTTGTAAATGCCGGCTGCACCGATAAACAAGCCGAAGAACACAGCGCCCAGCAGGTTCCCGCTGTAGCAGGCGCTAAGAACAGCCAGCGCATCCTTCCATGTTGTTTTCCCGCTCATTGTGCTCATGGTAAAATACATTGTATTGCCTGTGAACAACTCGGCACTTCCATAGATAATCAGAACGAGAGCAATCCCAAAGAAAGCGCCCAGCATCAACCCTGTTGCCGGAGAAGAAGCATCGTAAAAGGGCTCGGCCAGCTTAAAAGAAAGCATGATGGCGAAACCGATGAAAAAGCTTGCGAGCATCGCTTTTACAATGTATTGAAGTGGATTGTGCTTTAAGATCGCGGTTTTTTTCATTGCCCATTGATTAATTTCTTCGTACGCTTCTTTGTTCATGTCCTTCACTCACCATTCATGTTTTTAGTTTGTGAAATAATTCACAATTAATTTATACTCTTATTATACGCCCTCCTGCCGTAAAGTCCACTCCGAATTTGTCACAACTTTTTGTCCTTTTTTAAAGCGTTATCAATGAAGAGTTCAGATGTGTGATTGGTGAAAAGAATTTATTATCAATCGATTAAAAAGTAATAAGATTTAAGCAACTTGTGAATGTGAAATTATAAATAGCCGATTCTTCTTAACATAAGGAAGATCGGCTGTTTCTTGCTGAATTTTTGCGCAGCGCAAGTCCTCCGCGTTTTAATGACGATACACCATAGAACCACAACGGCGCAGGAAGGCGGAACCGGCAGCCCGGAGCCCCTGAATGTGATTTTCTAACAAAAAGGGACTTTTCTCATTTATTTAAAGCAGTGGATAAAGCCACGGCAGTACAAGTGCCGTGATAATAGAAGCAAATCCCATTGCGGCACTCGACACCGCTCCCTGCACAGGTCCTTCGAGCACCGCCTGGCTCGTCCCGATTCCGTGAGAAACCGTGCCAATGCCAAGACCTCGTGAAAACGGATCTTGAATGCCGGCCATCGTAAGAAGCAGAGGGCCGCAAACGGCTCCGAAAATACCGGCTGTCATGACAAAAGCCGCCGCGAGAGCAGGATCGCCGCCAATGATCACTGCGGCTTCAATCGCAACAGGAGTGGTCACAGCTTTAACAGAAGAGGTCGCTTGAATGGTTTCTGACAAACCGAGAGCAGCTGACAGCCAGACGGAGGAGACAATCGTTGAGATCGTGCCGACAATCAAGCCGGCAGCTGTCGGTACGAGCCGTTCCATCAGAACAACCCGGTTATGGTAAAGCGGCAGGGCAAGTGCCACCGTCGCAGGCCCGAGCAAAAAGGTCATGATGTCTTTCGCCGGCGTATACTCTTCGTAAGAAACATTCATCAAAAGCAAAATGACAATCACTGCCGCTGTGGATGTGAAAACCGGCGTTGTAAAAGGAGATGGAAACCGCATCGCAACAAAGCGCGCGCCGGCATATACGACAATCGTTAACAAAATAAAAAAGACAGTCACTGCTTTTCCCTCCCTTTAGCTGACAGAATGGCGGACAATCCGGAGGTAACCAGCAAGCCAATGATCGAGCTGCCGGCAATCATCAAAAATAAAGAAAGACCATCTGAGCGGATCAAGTCGCCATATGCCATCAAGCCGACTGCAATTGGAATGAAAAAGAACGCTAAGTGCTTGTTTAAAAAGGTCGCCCCGAGCGCAATGAAACGATCAGGCACCACCCCCGTTGAAAGCAGCAGAAGCAGTGCCAGCATGCCAAACACACTAGCCGGTATCGGAATGTTCAGCGTGGCTGTAATCAAGACAGAAAGCTGATAAAGAACGATCAAAAAGGCAATCTGTCCAATGAATAAAACGGCCCTTTTCATAAAGCATTCCTTTTCACTGAAAAGGTCCCTTTCATTTTGATGTCTCCTTTTTTATTCTCAATTTGGACGATTCCGATGCCTTCCTCTCCGTTTGTCCAGCTTCCTTTTATACGCAACAGCTCATTCGGATACGTCATTGCTTGAAAGCGGGCATCAAGGGATCGGATCGGGTCTGGCTGCCATTCACGGACTGCCCGGGCGCCCAAAGCCATCACAAGCATACCGTGAACAATGCAGCCGGGAAGACCGGCTTTTTTTGCGGCTTCTGCATTTGTATGGATGGGATTGTGGTCGCCTGATGCAAGCGCATATGAGTGAACATCCTTTTCTGTAATGGTCCATTCTCTTTCATCAAACATGGGAGTCTCCTTTCCGCTCGATCAGAACAGATTTTGATCGGATGGCGGATTCGCCGTTTTTTATGTAAGTGGTCTCGATTTTTGCAAATGTCAGGTTTCGTTTTGGACTGATTCCGGTGACGATCACGATTGCTTCAATTTCATCACCGACTGCGACAGGCTTTATGTATTCATAGGACTGGCTTCCGTGCAGCACGCAGGCAGGATCGAATTCCAGCTGTTCCGTTAACGTTTGAAACGTCATGCCGCTTTGAAAGTCGAGTGCTGCCATATATGTCGGAGGGACTTCTTCCCCTTCCTCCATCCAAAAAGCTGCTTGTTTAAACGCTTCCACATGATGTTTTTTGATCACGGTTTTGTACCGGTACAGCTCTCTTTTCCCCTTCATTGTATCACCTCTTTCCCTCTCAATTTTAGCATACTGGAATAAAGAAAAGGGGGGGATATAACTTAACTAATAAACACAAAAAACTGAATGAAGCAATCTCCATGACTGCTTCATTCAGTTTTTGAGCACATCCATATTCGCACCAGAAAGTGTGTTTAGCGCCGATATATTTTCATTATCGCTGATAAAGGGCGGTCTATCGCCGATATAGTGACGATATCAGCGATAGACAAGAGGATATCAGCGGTATTTTCAATTTATCGGCGTTAGACCGAAATTAACAAACAGGTTCCTGCTCATGTGCGTATTCAATGGTAAAGCCCATATCTTCAATCATTTTGTGGTCGGCTGTTGTTTCCTGGCCGGCTGTCGTTAAATAGTTTCCGAGAAAGATGGAGTTGGCGGCGTACAGACCCAGCGGCTGTACAGAACGCAAGTTGACTTCCCGGCCGCCGGAAATGCGAATTTCCTTTGATGGATTGATAAACCGGAACAGCGCAAGCACCTTTAAACAAAAGGATGGGGTCAAGGGCTTTTCGTTCTCAAGCTTCGTTCCAGGAATGGCATGTAAAAAATTAACGGGAATCGAGTCAGCGTTCAGGGCCCGAAGGCTGAGTGCCATGTTCACGATATCTTCCTTTGTTTCGCCCATGCCGATAATGACTCCTGAACAGGGCGACATGCCGCTTTCTTTTACACGGCCAACGGTTTCGGTCCGGTCTTTATATGTATGGGTGGTCGTAATGTCACCGTGATGGGCTTCAGACGTATTAATATTATGATTGTAGCGGTCGACCCCCGCTTCATTCAGCTGTTCTGCCTGCTCCGGCTTTAAAATGCCAAGGCACGCACAAATGCGCATCGGGTACTTTTCTTTAATTTCTTTTACCGCCCCTTTAACCGTTTCGAGCTCTTTTGAAGAAGGTCCTCTGCCGCTTGCGACAATGCAATACGTCCCGGCCCCGAGTGAATGTGCTTTTTCGGCACCGGCCACAATCTGCTCACGGTTCATCATCCGGTATTTCTCAATCGGTGCGGTCGATTTAGAGGACTGTGAGCAATAGCCGCAGTCTTCCGGACAAAGACCGGATTTCGTATTGATAATCATGTTCAGCTTTACTTTTCGGCCAAAGTAATGCCTGCGAATGTGATAAGCACCGTCCAGAAGCTGCAGCAATTCCTCTTCCGGGCAGTTTAAAAGCTGAAGCGCTTCCTCTTCTGACAGCTGATATCCGTTTACTACTTGTTGAGCGAGCTGCGTCCATGTTGTCATTGATCATCTCTCCTTTTTTCCAGATTAAAGGATTTCTAATTATTTTGTCAACATAAAATTAAATAAAGTTAACATTACTCCTTTTGTCCATTCATTGTTTTCATAAAGAAAAAGGAGTATACTTTTTTTGACTAAAGGAACTAGCCTGCTAGCAGGCGCAGGAGGAACAGCTATTGAAAAAACATATTTTATTGGGTGTCACGCTTATCTCTGCCGTTATATTGTCCGGCTGCCAGAGCGCCCAAACAGAAGGTCATTTTTTTCACGATTATTTAGTAAATCCGTTTGTTGAGCTAATTCACTGGCTCGGTGAACTGCTTGGCAGCTATGGCCTGGCGATCATCGGCATTACAATTGGCGTCCGGCTTATCTTGATGCCGCTGATGCTGAACTCGATGAAAAAGCAGGCACTGATGCGTCAGAAAATGGATGTCGTGAAGCCGCAGATGACGGACATTCAAGCACGGTTAAAAGCAACGAAAAACCCGGAAGAGCAGCGGAAGATTCAAATGGAAATGATGAGTCTGTACAAGGATCATGATATCAATCCGATGGCGATGGGCTGTTTGCCAATGCTGCTGCAAATACCGGTTTGGACAGGCCTTTATTATGCCATCACCATTTCGGAAGACATTCAAACCCACCAGTTTTTATGGTTTGAGCTTGGTCAGCCGGATATTGCCATGGCGATCATTGCCGGCATTATTTATTACATTCAATTTAAAGTATCCATGCAGACGATGCCTGCTGAACAGCAGCAGCAAATGAAATTCATTGGCCTCTTATCTCCGGTGATGATTTTGATTTTCTCATTCAATGCACCGGCCGCTTTGCCAATTTACTGGACAGTCAGCGGAATCATTTTAATTTTCCAGTCGTGGCTTGGCCGCAAGTATTATCAAAACCATCCTCCAGCTGAGGAGCCGGCAAAATAATGAATTACGAGGGACTGACAACTGTCAGTCCTTTCTTTGATCGGATAAATGGAAAGAAGTGAAACTTTTTGATACGCTTGTCCGTATAAAAGAACATAATACGCTCATAATGGAGAGCAAAATGATAAAATGGAGTGGATGAACGATGCGATATGCTTTTTATACGCTTCGCCGAGTCGCAGCAGCATTCGGTGCAGCGCTTCTTGCCTCAACGATGGTTGATGGCATTTTCGTCTATGGTGCGTCAGTCGTGGCGTTTGCGGCTGTCTTTATGCTTTACACGAATGTCAGCAATCGCCGGATTCAGAAAAAACATGCCTTAAACCGAAAAGAATATTACTATATACTTGATCAGCTGAAGGAAGCGAAGATCAAGCTGTCCCGGCTGCAGAATCTTTTTTTAAAGGTGCGCAGCCTCCGCTCGCTCAAACAAATGATTGAGCTGAACAGTCTAGTGAAAAGAATTTATTCCATCGTCAAAAAAGAGCCGAAGCGTTTTTATGAAATCGAGCCTTTTTTCTATTCACATCTGGATTCAGTCGTAGAGCTTGCAGAAAAATCTGCGATTCTTTCCCGCAATAAAGTGAAAGATCCCGCAACAAAACAATCACTTATTGAAACAAAGGAAACGCTCGGAGATCTGTCCAAAACATTGGAATCTGATCTGCGTCAAGTACTGGCCCGCGATATTGAACATTTAACGATTGAGCTTGATGTCGCACGTCAGCAAACAAACCGGACGCAAAAAAGAATCGAAGCTGAACCTGTACAGGAGGGAGAACAAAAAGATGAACAACGAATTACAACGACAACAGGCACCCGTTACGGACGGAAAAACCGATGATTTCCTATTAGATGATTTGCTGGCAGACCCTTTCGGTGAGCTGCCACAGACGCAAAGTGCAGCCACGCCCACTCAGCAAACAAAAAGACTGGTGGATGTTCTGTCACCGGAGCACAAGCAAAAAGCCGAACAGCTGGCCGCTCAAATTGATGCAGGCAACCAGCAGGCGGTGTTTTCATTCGGAACGGCCGCCCAAACGAAGCTGTCCGATTTCTCTCACCATATGCTCGATCACGTCCAGCGCAAAGACATTGGACCGATCGGCGATATTTTAAACGATTTAATGAAAAGCTTAAAGAATGTTGATCCGGATGAACTGCGTGATGAAAAGCGCAATGTCTTTTCACGTATGTTTGGCAAAGTGTCTGATTCTGTTCAGGAGGTCATGACCCGCTACCAAAAGGTCGGTGCTCAAATTGACCGCATCGGGGTGAAGCTTGAGCATTCCAAGCGCGGCCTTGTCGAGGACATCCGTATGCTGGAGCAATTATATGAAAAAAATAAAGAGTATTTTCAGGCGTTAAACATTTATATTGCCGCCGGGGAATTAAAGCTGGAGGAAATTGAAACGAAAACCATACCGGAGCTGCGCCAGAAAGCGGAGCGTACGGGGGATCAGATGGATTTTCAAGACGTGAACGATATGATTGCCTTTGCGGACCGACTGGAAAAAAGACTGCATGACTTGAAATTAAGCCGGCAGATTACCATTCAAAGCGCTCCGCAAATTCGGCTGATTCAAAACACAAACCAGGCGCTCGCTGAAAAAATTCAGTCTTCGATTTTAACCGCTGTACCGCTTTGGAAAAACCAGATTGCAATTGCCCTGACACTCGTTCGTCAGCAAAAAGCAGTCCAGGCTCAAAAAGAAGTATCGAAAACGACCAACGACCTGCTGCTGAAAAACTCAGAAATGCTGAAGGTCAACTCTATTGAAACAGCGCGTGAAAACGAACGCGGTCTTGTGGATATTGAGACGCTGAAGAAAACGCAGGAAAACTTAATTACGACGCTTGAAGAAACGATTCGCATCCAGCAGGACGGCCGCACGAAACGGAAAGCGGCAGAAGATGAACTAATCGTCATGGAAGACGATTTAAAGCAGCGGCTGCTGCGCTTGAAGCAATAATAAAACGCTCTACCCAAAAGAAGCCGAACCCATGTGGATTCGGCTTTTTTTATGCAGATATTACATCGAAACACCTTGCTAGCGATTCCTTCTTTATTTCCCTGCCCACTTCCCGATTGCAGCTCCTGCTGCTGCCGGAACAATCCAGCCGAGCCCGCTATTGAAAAACGGCACCCAGCCGATCACAGCACCCACCCCATCGACCGGCAAACCAAACGCAACGGCACCGTCATACAAGCTGTACACCGCAGTGAACAGCATCGCACCGATGTACATCGTGCGTGAATCACCGATCAACGGATGCAGCAGTGACAAAATAATCAGAACAATGGCAAAAGGATAAAGCATCACTAGCACCGGAACGGAAAAGGTGATAATCGATGTAAGACCCAGATTGGCAATGACAAAGCTGATGACCGTAAACACCGCCACATACTGCTTGTACGAAACGCGCGGCCATTTTTCATGAAAGTATTGCGCGCAGGCGGATGTTAAGCCGATACAGGTCGTCAAGCAGGCCAGTGCCACAATCATGCCTAAAAGCAGCTTTCCGAATGTGCCGAACAGCAGTGACGAGGCGGTTGTCAGGATGGCTGCTCCATTATCGAACTGGTCCGCTCCCTGCATATGAACCCCGATCCAGCCGATAGAGCCGTAAACAAACGCCAGCCCTAAGGCCGCGATTAAACCGGTCATCGCTGTGTAGCGAACGATTTGTTTTTGATCGTGAACGCCTTTATTTCGCAGCGATGTCACGACGACGATCCCAAACGCCAGCGCCGCAATCGTATCCATCGTTAAATAACCTTCAATAAAGCCAGCTGTAAAAGCGGCTGTTTCGTATTTTTCAGCAGGTGCCTGTGCCGGTGAATCAAATTGATAAAAAGCGGCCAGACAAAGCGCTAAAATAGCAATTAATAAAATAGGTGTCAAAAATTGCCCGATTGTATCCACGATTTTGGACGGATTTAAGCTGAGCAAAAAGACCCCCACGAAAAACACAACTGTAAACAGGAGCAGCATCCCGGAGGAGGAGCTTGTTAAAAATGGCTGGACACCCATTTCATACGCAACACTAGCCCCCCGCGGAATACCGAAGAACGGACCGATAGCCAGGTAAATGAGCACAGCAAAACCCAGGCCGAACATCGGGTGAACGCGGCTTCCAATAGAAGTGATGCCATCAGCGGAAATCGCAATGGAAAGGACCGCTAAAAAAGGCAGGCTCACTCCGGTGATAATAAAGCCGGCAATGGCCGGTAAAAAAGATTCCCCTGCCTGCATGCCGAGAAATGGCGGGAAAATCAGGTTTCCCGCACCGAAAAATAACGCAAATAACATAAGCCCGATGAGAATAATATCGGTTTTTTTCAAGATGAAACGTCCTTTCTAAATGCTGTCAAACAGTAATTTTTTTAACATGGGCGTCAGCACGTGCGGAAGGTCCCCCACGTCCGGCACCATGATCGCACCGTGTCCGTAAATGGTTTTCATCGTTTCCTGGCGCGCTTCGTTCAGTGCTTCATCACCAATAAAAAGATTGAATACCGTCAACCCCTTTTTCCGCGCGAGAAGCACCGCTTCGTGGGTATCGAGCACGCCATTTTTTTCGTAATCTGCAGCAGAAGGCTCCCCATCAGAAAAGACGAGCAGGAATTTTCGCTGTTCACTGCGCCGCTCTAATGCTTCTACTGCCTTACGAATGGCAAAACCGTCGCGGTTGTCCTCTTCCGGACGCAGCTGCATAATAGAATAGCCTGATCCGGATTGCGACGATGTGTCAAAAGGGACGACCGTTAAGAAGTGATTCGGCTTCACTTCCTTGGAGAGAGACGCTGTATCCTCCCAGAACCCTTTGATTTCATGCGCGACCCGTAAAGACGCAAGCGTTTCATGAAACAGCACGGCACTTTTTTTCACGTCGTCCATTTTATCATACATTGAAGCGGAACTATCAATTAATAAATAAAAAGCCGCGTCAATTTCCGTGGAGGCTGCTTGTTTTTTATAAAAAAGGCGCGGGTTTTCATCCGTAAAGTAACGGGTCAGCTTGCGTCCGAGACGACCCGTCAGCAAATTGTCCTGCGGGCTGTTTCGTTTTTTTTCAATCGATTTCTCAATGATTCTTTTTAAGGTTTGAACAGCCGGCTCCGTTTCATTTTTGAAAAGACGATACGCTTCTTTTTCTTCCTCTGTCGCGTCACGGGCTTTTTCGTCAATCGCCACTGCACCGATGTTTTCTTTTCCATATCGCGTTTCATCCGCTGCCATTTCCGCATCGCGCCGTTCTGCCAACAGGCGGTTGTACTGCTCACGCGAGGTTTTTTTAGACTGGCCCTGTACGGACGCAAGAGCCGCATCCCCTTCTTCTCCTTCTCTCGCTGTGTTGCCCATCATCGGTGTTTTTGTGCCTTGATCTAAATCGAACTGCATAAACGTACCGCGCGTTTCCTCTGATTCACGGTGCCAGGTAGAGAATTGTTCATCAAATTGCTCATTCTCCCCTTCTTCCTGTTCATCATTATTAGCAAGCGGGTCCTGCCGTCTGCCCGGGTCTACCGCATTTTCTTCTTCCTGCACCCGGTAATCCGGCAGGTGGCTGTATGTGTTCACCATTTTACGCAAGTCCAGCTCTTCTAGCACGTCCGCAATGTCCCTGACGATTCTGACGACATCAGCTGTCGATCGGGCGTCAAATAAGGACCTTGCCGTCCGGTCTATAAAAGGGCGCGCGGAATCAACAGGCGGGTAAATATCCGACCACTCGAAAGGGGCGTCCGCCTGCCATAAAACAAATAACGCATTAAAAACAGCATCAAGAAAAAACCCTTTTGATTTGTTTACATTCAGCTGCTCCTGATGAAAGCGGCGCAGCATTTTTTTTCGCTGCTTGAAGGCTTCTGCAGTGCCCGGCCGCAGCTCCGTACAAAGAGTCTCGAGCCGTATATCCTCAGCAGCAGCTAAAAGCTGTCGGCTAAACGAATCCTTGTACTTGCTTGTAAAGAACTGGACCGTTTCTTCATTTGTCCAGTTCGCTGTGCCGATCGCCCGTAAATAAATGTCTGTTTTCATGCCAGCCGTTTCTTCCATTTTCGTCCGATGATGCCAAAAGTGACTGACGTACAGCACAGCCGGGTCTTTTTGCCAATACGAAAGCGGGCCAAACTCGACCTTTACCTCCCCATTTTGCGCTAAAGCAGCCGCCAAATCAGACAGCTCCATCCAAAGAGCGGAATTGACGGTTTCATCATTAAACTGAATAAACCGTTCCACGTTACGCAAACCACGTTTCTGCTATATTGCGTACCGCTGCTTTTTCCCGTTCGTCATCAAGCTTCCCCGCGATCGCACTTTCGATGGCCCGAACAGGCGGAATGTACAGCGCAAGGTCGCAGGCATCAAGCAATGCCCGAATGGAGGAAGCTTCTTCCGGGAGCCGGCCGCTTTCCACCAGTGATGTCAAATCGCCTGAAAGAGAAACAAACTGCCTTAAAAGTGAATCATTTTGCAGGATGGACTGCTGCTTCAGTACATCAAATAAAACGCCGCCTGAAATATAAGGAATATCAAACACAATAAACCGGTTTTTAAGCGCTTCGTTCATCGGAGCTGTCCCAGCATATCCTTCATTAACGGCGGCCATTACTGTGAAGGATGGCTTGGCGGTGACGACCTCTCCCGTAAACGGATTGGTAATTTGACGCCGGTAGTCCAGGACTCCGTTTAAAATCGGCAGCGTTTCCGGCTTCGCCATGTTGATTTCATCAATGTATAAAAGATGGCCGTTTTTCATGGCCTGAATGACGGGTCCTTCCACAAACTCAATTTGTGTTTGTTCATCCTTTTCCACAATCGTTTTAAAGCCGAGCATCGCTTCTGCATCGAGATCAACGGAGCAGTTGATGCTGTGAACCGGCTGGCCGAACTGAGCCGCAAGCGATTCGGCTAATTTTGTTTTGCCGGAGCCCGTAGGCCCTTTCAGCAATATGTTTTTTCCAAGTGCGACCGCAACCGCGGCATCGTTTACCAAATCGTCGTTTTGGGCGATATACGCTTGAAATGCTTCGGGCGCTGCGTACTGAAATTGCTGCTTGCGCTGTTCAATAATCGCGTGGATTGGTTGTGGTAATGTTGAGATGTTCAAAAAACTCTTCCTTTCTACTCGCGTTTTGCCTGTTTAATATCATACACCTGAATCCACTTATAACGCAAAAAAGCAGGCTGAATCGCCTGCTCTTCACATGTCGTATTCGTAAATATAAAGACCGCGTCCGAGCTTGCGGACGTGCGCATTTTCTCGTTCCAGGCTGTTCATAAAAGTCGTCATGTTGGCAATTTTTTTCCCAGACTGCTCTTCAATAAACCGCTTTAGCTCTACTCCTCGAATCGGTGTGTTTTGCTCTTTTAAAATACGAATTGTTGTATCGCGCAGCTCCGTCAGGCCTTCACTTCGGCGGCCCCGGCGAACCTTGGGAGGTGCTGCTCCGACCGTCGTAATTGCAGCTACTTCCATATGATTCTGTTCTTCGTTGTCTATTTGCTGGAGCCGCTCGAAAATGGCGTCCCGTTCTTTTTTAAATTCCTGCATGACTCGAATTTCAGAATCTGCCAGCTGATCCAGCCGAATTTTCAATGCCATTCGTTCATCAAACATCTCTTTCGCCCCCTGTACCAAGCCTTCTTATTGTTTACTGCTCTTGAAAATAGTCTTTGTAAAAACCTGATACACGGCCTTTGTTATCAACGACAAAATAAAACTCTTCTGTTTCATTTTTCACGTCGTACGTTTGTCCTTTTGTCAGGACGTTTTCAACCATGTATTTTTCCGCGTTTGTATGCACGCATGTCACTTGTTTGACGGTATCTGTTTCGTTCCATTTTAAATGAATCATCTTTTAATCTCCTCTTTCTTTTTGTTCACTGATCGCAGCCGGGATCCAGTCATGTAGATTAAAGGGACGCAACGCTTGTGCCGGACGGTTTCTTTTCCATATATCAGCACACAAGCCGTGTAAATAAACGGCATCTTTAACCGCCTCCTCTAAAGACGAATGACGCATAAGCAGAGCAAGAAGAATACCTGTTAATGTATCACCGCTGCCGCCTTTTGACAAGCCTTCGTTGCCTGTTGTATTGACGACCCCGCTTCCATCTGAAAAAGCGATCACCGTGTACTCGCCTTTTAAGACGACCGTGACCCCCTGCTCCACAGCATATTGAGAAGCTTCCTGGATTCGATTAAGCTGAATGTCCTTTGTCTGCTTCCCGGTCATTCTGGCGAATTCGCCGGGATGGGGTGTCACAATGACAGAGCATTTTGCTGCCTTGTAGCTTCTCGGTGCCAGAGCTCCGGCATCCAAAATAACAGGCTTTTCCTGCTGCAGCAGCTGCTGAACAATATCTTCCATCGCGTCATCAGCCGGACGCCCGCAACCAGCGGCTATAGCCGAAAAGGAATGAGCGTCCTCTACACCTGTATGAAAATCATACATCGCTTCCGGCACATGAGAAGCAATAACAGAGACCGCTTCTTCTGCTGTTTGAACCGTCAGCTTTCCGGCACCGCTTGAAACGCAGCCGAGCGCTGCAAGGGCGGCACTGCCGGGCATCGACTTCGTTCCAGCAATCAAAAGTCCGTGGCCAAATGTGCCTTTATGGGCATTGCTTCCTTTAAATTGAACAGAAGGAGACGTGGCCGAAACCGTCGAAATAGTCCACCGGGCTGTCTGAGGAAGCCCGATCTCAATGAGGGATGGCTCCCCATAACAGCTTGCAGCGGGATACAAAAAACGCGACGGCTTATATCCGTGTACTATGTATGTTTTATGTGCGTGAATAACGGATGAATCGCAGTTGCCTGTATCCGTGGAAGCACCGGTTGGCACATCAATCGACACTCGCTCGGCTTTTTGGCTGTTGAGCCAGACGCAGAGGTTCTTCATCTCAGTAGATAAAGGCAGTGATGTCCCGGCACCTAAAAGAGCATCGATCATGACCGTTGCCGTCAGATTAAAGGGTTCCGTTTCGTATGAATAGCCCAAAGCTTCATAGTAATCCAAATGACGCCTGGCTGGCTCTGTTTTCGGCAAGCCCGCTGGGAAGCAAAGCGTGCATGAAGCTCCTGCCGTTTTTAAATATCTCGCCAGGACAATCCCGTCACCGCCGTTGTTGCCTTTGCCTGCTAAAATAAGAAAGCATTGCTTGCTTGTTTCAAAATCATCGGTGAGCTGCCGGAAAAGGCCAGAGCCTGCTGCTTCCATTAATGTAAAGCTATCCATGCCAAGCGACTCCGCTTGACGGTCGATTTTTTTGATCTCTTCTCCTTTATAAATATACAACATAATGCCCCCTTTTACATGATTTTATGTAAATATTTTTAAAAACGACAATAGATTTTGGGAATATTATAGCATTTTTATCGGTTTTTCTATTATCATTTGCCTTTTACCAGATTGCTAGTATAATTAGCAGAAAATAAAGAGAATTTCTCTTTATTTGAACACCAAATCAAAGGAGGTCATAAAGTGAAAATTATGAGTGACGAGATGCTGGTGGCGGCTTATCGAGATGCTTTGAAAAGTGATCAAAATAAGTCCGAAATTGAAACATTAAAAACAGAGGTTCAAAAACGAGGTCTTTCCCCGAAAGTTGAAAAAGAGTAAAACGCAACCCCCTGCAGCTTTCTGCAGGGGGTTGTTTTGTTCATCCTTCCAAAAGAAGATCTTCTGGGTTTTCGATTAGTTCCTTCACCATTTTCAAGAAGCCGACTGCTTCTTTTCCGTCAATAATGCGGTGGTCATATGAAAGGGCCACGTACATCATTGGACGGATTTCCACGTTGTCGCCGATCGCGACAGGACGTTTTTGAATCGTATGCATGCCGAGGATGCCGACTTGTGATCCATTTAAGATCGGAGTAGATAAAAGCGAGCCGAAAACGCCGCCGTTTGTAATCGTAAACGAGCCACCTTGCAAATCGCCAAGCGCCAGCTTATTATCCCGTGCTTTAAGCGCCATTTCCATAATGGAGCCTTCGATTTCAGAGAAGTTTTTCCGGTCACAGTCACGAACAACAGGAACGACTAAACCGTCATCCGTTGAAACGGCCACGCCGATGTCATAAAACTTCTTCAAGACGACTTCATCGCCATCAATTTCTGCGTTTACATATGGATATTTTTTCAGTCCGGCGACAACCGCTTTTGTGAAAAATGACATAAAACCAAGGCGCACGTCATGATCGTCAAAGAACTTGTCTTTTTTGCGCTTGCGCAGATCCATAATGTTTGTCATGTCAATTTCGTTAAATGTCGTTAGCATGGCAGCCGTCTGCTGGACTTCCACAAGGCGTTTTGCAATCGTTTGACGACGGCGGCTCATGCGCTCGCGTTCAACCGGCTTGCCGTTATCCTGTGCCTTTGGCGCAGCTGCTTTTTGCGGTGCCGCCTTTTGAGCAGGTGCCTTAGGTGCTGCCGGCTTGTTTTGATGCGATTCCACATCTTGTACGCGAACACGTCCAAGTGGATCTGCTGCTTTGATTTCCTGTAAATCGATTCCTTTTTCACGAGCCAGCTTGCGTGCAGCTGGAGATGCTACCGTGCGGCCAGCGGCTTCTTCTTGTTTCTGAGCTGGTTCTGGCTGTACTTCTTTTTCCTCTGCTTTAGGCGCTGCCTGCGCGGCAGGTTCTTCTTTTGATTCAGCGGATGCTGATGGAGAGCCACCTGCTTCAACGACGGCAATTACTTGACCCACTTCAACCGTATCACCTTCAGCCGCCTGCAGTTCTGTAATCGTTCCTGCTTCTTCTGAAATCACTTCTACATTGACTTTGTCTGTTTCAAGCTCGACGATGTATTCGCCTTTTTCAACGTAGTCACCTGGCTGCTTCAGCCATTGTGCAATCGTGCCTTCTGTAATTGATTCTGCCAGTTCAGGAACTCTAATTTCAGCCACTGTAAAATCCTCCTCATTGTTTTCCGGTATCTTTTTTTATGTACAAGCCGGCACCACCGGGGTCGGCGGTGCAAGCTTTTTTACTTTTCTTTCGTCAAGACGGTGCGCAAAATACGCGCCTGTTCTTTTTTGTGCACGATCGCGTCCCCCTCAGAAGGACTTGACCGGCGGCGGCGGCCAACGTAGCGGACCGTCGCTTTTTCCGGAACAGTGTCGCGAAGTCTAGGGTCCATATACGTCCAGGCACCCATATTCTGCGGCTCTTCCTGGAGCCAGATCACTTCAGTTACGTTCGGGAAGCGCTCAAGAATTGCTGTAATTTCTTCTTTCGGGAACGGATACAGCTCCTCAACACGAAGAACGTGCAGCCAGTCAAGGTTGTCTTCTGATTTTTCAATTTGCTCGGCAAGATCAATCGACACTTTTCCGCTGCAAAGCACGAGACGTTCCACTTGCTTCGGCTTGCTGCCTGTTCTAGGCTCTTCAACGATGATGTTGAAGTTCCCGTCTGAGAACTCCGACGCCTTTGATGCAGCTAACGGATGACGAAGCAGGCTTTTTGGCGTCATAATAACAAGCGGGCGGACTTCTTCTTTTTTCAGAATGGAGGCCTGCCGGCGCAAGATATGGAAATACTGCGACGTTGAAGACAAGTTCGCGACAGTCCAGTTGTTTTCCGCTGCTGACTGCAAGAACCGCTCCATCCGTCCACTGGAATGCTCTGGCCCCTGGCCTTCATAGCCGTGCGGCAAGAGCAGGACAAGACCTGATTTCTGACCCCATTTTGCGCGGCCGGAAGAAACAAACTGGTCAAACATCACCTGTGCCATATTGGCGAAATCACCAAATTGCGCTTCCCATAGAACGAGCGTTTCAGGAGAGAATACGTTATAGCCGTATTCAAACCCGACAACAGCTGTTTCCGTTAACGGGGAATTGATCACGTCAAAGGATGCTGAAACGTCGCTCAACCCGTGCAGCGGATTGTATTCTTTGCCGTCGCGCTCATCGTGCAAAACGAGATTGCGGTGGGCAAATGTTCCGCGCTGTGAATCCTGGCCCGTCAGTCTGATCGGCGTGCCTTCTTTTAAGATTGAAGCAAAAGCAAGCGTTTCTGCGTGGCCCCAGTCAATCTGGCCGTCTTCTACAAACAGCTGCTCACGGCGCTTTAAAATCCGCTCCAGCTTTTTAAATGGCTGGAATCCGTCCGGCCATTGCAGAAGCTCCTGGTTAATCACCTTTAAGTCTTCTTCACTGACACCTGTTTTGTTGCATGGCAGATCCTGCTCCACCACTTCAGGCGGGTTCATCACAATATCGGGGTTTTCATCTTTTTTCGGAACCGTCTCAAACAGTTCTTTCAGCTTCTGCTCATTTTCCTTGTACACTTCATCCGCAAAGCTTGCATCGATCACGCCTCGGTCAGCAAGCTTCTCTGCATAAAGCTCACGAACCGTTTTATGCTTATGAATGATGTTGTACATGTTTGGATTGGTTGTCATCGGCTCGTCCATTTCATTGTGGCCAAAACGGCGGTAGCCGATTAAGTCAATCACGAAATCCTTGCCGAAGCGTGTCCGGTAGTTAACAGCCATGAAAGCCGCCGCTACACACGCCTCAGGATCATCTGCATTTACGTGAACGATCGGCACTTCAAATCCTTTTGCCACGTCTGATGCATAACGAGTCGAGCGCGAATCATAGCTTTCCGTCGTGAAGCCGATCATGTTGTTGGAAATAATATGAATAGAGCCGCCCGTTTTATAACCGTTGATCTGGCTCATATTAAACGTTTCTCCAACAATGCCCTGACCCGGGAACGCTGCATCCCCGTGAATGATAATTGACATTGCTTTTGACACATCAAGCTCCGGCTTGCCTTTGCTTGTGCGGTCTTCCTGCGCTGCGCGTGTGTAGCCGGCAACGATCGGGCTGACGACTTCAAGGTGACTCGGGTTGTTCGCCAACGTAATGCGCGCTGTCTGCGTATCTTCTTCCTTGTAGCTCCGGTCGGCGCCAAGGTGATATTTTACGTCGCCTGTCCAGCCGTAATAATTCATCTTCATCGAGCCAAGCGGCAATGTTTTTTTGTTTGGCGCATGGGCAAATTCTGCGAATATCATTTCGTATGGCTTGCCAAGAATATGAGCAAGCACGTTTAAGCGTCCGCGGTGCGCCATTCCGATGTTAATCGTTTGAGAGCCCTTTACTGCGGAATGATGGACAAGCTCATCCAAAAGAGGGACCATTGCATCCAGTCCTTCAATCGAAAAACGCTTTTGACCGACAAATGTTTTGTGGATGAATTTTTCAAAGCCTTCTACCTGTGTCAGTCTTTTCAGCAGCTTTTTCTTGTCGCTGTCTGAAAATGTCGGGTAGTAATCCGTTGATTCAATTTGCTGACGCAGCCATTGCTTCTCCTCTAAATCGTGCACCTGCGCGAATTCGAAGGCTACCTTGTCTGTGTACACTTTTTTCAAGTGCATGATGGCGTCATAGCCGTCCTTTACGTGAGAAGGAGCACCCGGGCAAATATATTCCACCGGGATGAGGCGAAGATCTGCTTCGGTTAGCTCATACGTGTCAAGGTCGATTCGGCGTGAGTCTTTTTTGCTGTCATCAAGCGGATCAATATCAGCAGCCAGATGCCCATAAATCCGGATGCTGTCCGCAAGCTTTACTGCACGGAACAGCTTATCCAGGTCTCCTGCTGATGCCGACTGTTGAGTCTTATGCCCGCTCAATGATTCCGGCGGGCCCCATTCGTCGAATAATTGCCGCAGCTCCTGGTCAACCGCCTCCGGGTCTGCCAAGTACTGTTCGTACACTTCCATTACATACCCAAGGTTCGGTCCCGAAAAGTCTTTCCACGGGTTTCCCTGGCCAGTTTGCATGTTCATTCTGAAAAACCTCCACCTGTTGCCCATTTAATTTCGTGTATACGTTCGCTGTTTACAAAATATGTACAAAAATCTAAAAACGCTTTCAGAATCATTTTACCACTCCGAATGCTTTTTTAAACAAAAAAGGAAGGTTTCACCTTTCACATTCCAGTCAACTGGATGGCGCCTTTTTCAAGTTCAATCTTACTACTGTTCTTCTCAAAAACCAATGCTTTTTTGCAAATTTGCCGAATAAATTTTCAGATTTCTTGAAAACGCTCCAATAGGCGCCGTTATGCGGTTTTTACGATAAAAATGTGTTATGGGAGAACCCCCTCATATTAGTGAAACGTTATGCTAAAACGGTTTCAAGTCCGGCATTATATTCATGCCAAAAAGGCATTTCATTTTACTTGTGAAATGCCTTTTTGCGATTTATCCTCTTAAATAAACAGGTTAATATTGGAATCTTCTGCTTTACCAAGATAGGAAGCAACGCCGCCAATTTCCACTCCCTCGATCAGCTCTTCTTCCCGAATGCCCATCACGTCCATGCTCATTGCGCAGGCAACAATGTTAACACCCATTCCCATTGCATTTTTCATTAATGTTTCAAGGGAATCAACATTTTTGTTTTCCATGACCTGACGGATCATTTTCGCGCCCATTCCACCCATGTTCATGTTGGAAATAGGCAGCTTTTTCGTGCCTTTTGGCATCATCTTGCCGAACATTTTGTCCATAAAGTCTTTGTCTCCAACGTGGATGTCATCCTTGCGAAGAACGTTCAGTCCCCAGAAGGTGAAAAACATCGTTACCGGCTTGCCCATTGCAGCTGCGCCTGTTGCAATAATGAACGAAGCGATCGCTTTATCAAGATCCTGGTCAAACACGATCATCGTCGCACCTTTTGTCCCTGCCGGTTCATTGCTTCCCGCAGCAATTGGCTGCTCACTTCCCTTTTGCAGGTAAACGTGTGTCATTCCATTCATTTTCTCGTGCTTCAAGTACGTATTGCCTGTTTTGTCGCACCATGCTTTTGCGTCTGGAATAAAGCCTGGATCTGTTACTTTTACTTCAAGCACATCTCCATCCGTTAAATCGCCCATTTTCTTGAACACTTGCGCAATAGGTCCCGGACATTGCAGGCCGGCGCAGTCAAGCACCTCTGTTGCTGTAATCGGTCCCTCAATATTTACTGCCATCTTCTGGCCTCCTGTCGATTCTTTTACCGGCTCTGCCGTGATTTTCACTTGATCGGATTTTGCTTTTTCGTCCCGCTTCATTGCGGCATATGTTTTATATCCGCCGCTGACATTGTGGACATCGTACCCTTCCTGACGAAGCAGTGTGGAAGCTAAATAGCCGCGCATGCCAACCTGACAGGATACATAAACGGGTTTGTCCTTCGGCACTTCTGCTAAGCGGTCTTTTAAATCATTTAACGGGATGTTGACGCTGCCTTCAATAAAGCCGGCATCCCGTTCCATCGGATCGCGCACATCAATGAGCAAACCGCCGTTTTGAACGATGCGGTCCACCTCCTGTGCATAGACAGGCTGCACTTCCCCATCGACGATATTTGCTGCTGCATAGCCAAGCATATTGACAGGATCCTTCGCCGATGAAAATGGCGGAGCATAAGCAAGCTCCAAATCCTGCAGGTCATGAACGGTTAAGCCGCCCGCAATCGCTGTCGCAATCACATCAATGCGTTTGTCCGCTCCCTTTGCTCCGACCGCCTGAGCGCCGAAAATGGTGCCGTTTTCCGGGTCAAATGTCAGCTTCATGGCAAGCGGCATGCCGCCAGGATAATAGCCAGCATTTGAAGAAGGGTGAATGTGAACGGCTGCATATTTAATGCCGTACTTTTTTAATGTTTTTTCATTGTTGCCTGTCGCAGCTGCCGCCACATCAAATACTTTGGCAATGCCTGTGCCCATCGTGCCCTTGTAAGGCGTTTTCTTGCCAAAGATGTTATCTGCTACAATACGGCCTTGACGATTCGCTGGCCATGCAAGCGGAATATGCACGGAACGGCCGCTGACCCGGTCCATCACTTCAATGGCGTCGCCAATTGCATAGATGGCTTCATCTTTTGTTTGTAAAAATTGATTCACGACGATTCCACCCGTTTCACCAATATCCAGTCCGGCTGCTTTCGCCAATTCATTTTCCGGCCGAACGCCAATCGCCAAAATAGTCAGGTCGCTTTGCAGCTTTGTGCCGTCCTCCAATGTGAGAACAGTGCCTTCCTGTTCAAAAGCGGATACGCCCTTGCCGAGGACAAGGTTTACGTCATTCAGGCGAAGCTGATCGTGAACAAGTGCGGCAAGCTCCGGATCAAGCGGCGCCATGACCTGCTCCTGTTTTTCGATGAGCGTCACGTTTAGATGACGTTCACGCAGGCTTTCGGCCATTTCAACACCGATAAATCCACCGCCGATAATGACGGCGTTTTGCGGCTTCTTTTTCTCGATAAAATCATGAATTTTATCTGTATCTGGCACGTTGCGAAGCGTAAAGGCGTTTGCTGCTTCGTTAATACCCGGGATCGGCGGAACGACTGGTTTTGCGCCTGGTGATAAAACAAGCACATCATACCTTTCTTCATATGTTTCGCCCGTAGCGAGGTTTTTAGCAGAAACGGTTTTTTGGTCACGGTTGATCGCCGTCACTTCCGTTAACGCCCGAATATCAAAACCGTAGCGAGCGGTTAATTTTTCTTTTGTTTGAACAAACAAGGCATCTCGCTCTTTAATGACGCCTCCAATATAGTAAGGCAGTCCGCAGTTCGCATACGATACATGGTCGCCGCGTTCAAATACAACAACATGAGCCTGTTTATCAAGACGGCTGATTCGGGCCGCTGCTGTTGCTCCTCCAGCTACTCCACCAACAATGACAATTTTTTTAGACATACATTCGCTCCTCATATACCTCAAAGGGTATTTACTGTATGTGAATACAATAGCACACATTTTTTCGCTCGTCAAATACCCCAAACAGTATTTTCGAAAAATCTTTTTCTGTTAAAATGAGGAAGGGAGTGATGAGATGTGAATGAGCTTATTTCATATGAAAACGTGCGGTTTATTCGAGACCATAACGTCATTTTGGATCATGTAAACTGGACGGTTCAACCTGGAGAGCATTGGGCGGTGATCGGGTTAAACGGCTCAGGAAAATCAACGATGCTCAATATGATGGGCGGCTATGAATTTCCAACAAGCGGCACAATCCGTGTGTTTGGCCACCAGTATGGCCGTTACAACTGGGAGCATGTGAAAAAACGCCTCGGCTTTGTCGGCAATACGTTAAACCGCTTTTTGGACACGCTGAATATGGAAACCGCCCGGGAAATCGTCGTTAGCGGACGGTTTAATTCCATCGGCATTTATGAGCAGACAAAAGCGGAGGATTGGAAAAAAGCAGATGAGCTTTTGGCTTCTTTTCGCCTGACGTATTTAGCGGACAAGCCGTATCGTTTCATGTCACAGGGCGAGCAGCGGCGTGTCCTGATTGCAAGAGCGTTTATGGCGGAGCCGGATGCAATGATTTTAGATGAGCCTTGTTCGGGTCTTGATGTACGGGCGCGCGAGGAACTATTGGCCTCACTTGAACGTCAATCGAAAGCCCACAACACGTCTCTTCTATACGTGACTCATCATATTGAGGAGATTTTTCCGGCGATCACACACGTCGCCCTGCTGAAGGATGGAAAGATGCTGGCGGACGGCCGCAAGGAACACGTGCTGACCAGTGAACATTTGTCTGAGGCATTTGGTTTGTCCGTAGAGGTGGAGTGGCGTGATGAACGGTGCTGGCTGAAGATTACCTAACGCGAGACTGCGGCAAAGGAATTTTTAAAAAAACAGCTGTGGAATGCGCTGACGGTCGGATTGAAGATCTGTGTACGTTATCGCTGATATAAAGGACGGATCGCTGGTATTTGCTCGTTATCGCTGATATAAAAGGTGGATCGCCGATATGTTGAAGATATCAGCGATCGGCAGATGGATATCAGCGGTAGGTTCATTTTACCGGCGATTGCTTTATTATCGTCAGATTTCAACAGAATGACCCCCCTCTGTGATTCAGAGGGGGGTACTTTTTATGGAATGAGCTGTTTAATTTCGCTGCCTTTTCCTTCGTGCAGCAGCTGGACGATTTTGCTGCCGACGATGACGCCGCCGCAGGCTGCACCGAGTGTTTCTGCCTGCTCTTTTGAAGAAACACCAAATCCGGCTAAAACCGGAACTGGGCTTTGTTCTGCAATGCGGGACAGGTGGGCATTTAAGTCGCCGGCAAATCCGGCGCGCGCTCCGGTAATCCCATTAACCGTTACGGCGTAAATAAAGCCTTCTGCATCTTTTACCGTTTCGGCAATCCGTTCGCTTGAGCTCGTCAGCGTTACAAAGCGAATCATTGCAATGTTATGATTGGCAAGAGGCTCTTTAAATTCTGCTTCTTCCTCCATCGGAACATCTGGAATAATAACTCCGGACACACCGGCTGTATCACATAAATCGGCAAACCGGCCGGCACCGATTTTAAACACAGGGTTTGCGTACGTCATGATGACAATCGGCACCTGTATCTCCTCTTTAAACGAAGCCAGCTCATGTAAAATCTCGGTTAAGGTCACTTTTTCCTTTAGCGCCCGTTGACCGGCTTCCTGAATGACCGGTCCGTCCGCAACAGGATCTGAAAACGGAATGCCGAGTTCAATAACGGTGACACCCGATTGTTCCAAAAGGAGAATGGTGTCTTTTAGCGTGTGAAGACCCCCATCGCCCGCCATAATATACGCCGTGAACGCTTTTTTGCTCTGGTCATTTACTCGTTGAAAGGCTTCAGCCATTTTGAATTTCGTCATGCTTGTTTGCCCTCTCTTTCAAACCGTTCTTTAATTTGCGCGACGTCTTTGTCGCCACGGCCGGATAAGCAGATGGCAATAATCTCGTCCTTCTTCATTTTCGGCGCAAGCTTCATGGCATAAGCGATCGCATGCGAGCTTTCAAGTGCGGGAATGATGCCTTCTGTTTTTGTTAATGCTTTAAAGCCTTCAAGTGCTTCTTCATCGGTAATGTGTTCGTAGATGACCCGTCCGGAATCCTTTAAAAAGCTATGCTCCGGTCCCACGCCCGGGTAATCAAGCCCCGCTGAGATCGAATGTGCTTCTTGAATCTGGCCGGCCTCATCCTGCAGTAAATACATTTTTGACCCGTGAAGGACGCCGACGCTGCCCATTGTCATTGAAGCCGCATGCTTGTCTGTGTCCACTCCGCTGCCGGATGCTTCCACGCCGTACATTTTCACATCGGCATCTTCAATAAACGGATAAAACATGCCCATCGCGTTACTGCCGCCACCGATGCAGGCAATCACCGCATCTGGAAGACGTCCTTCTTTTTCCTGCAGCTGTTTTTTCGTTTCCAATCCGATCACCGCCTGGAAGTCACGGACAATTTGCGGGAATGGATGCGGCCCGAGCACGGAGCCCATAATGTAATGAGTGTCCTCTACGTTTGTCACCCAGTAGCGAAGCGCTTCATTCACCGCGTCCTTTAATGTGCCGCTGCCTTGAGAAACACTTTCCACGCGGGCGCCAAGAAGCTCCATTCGAAAAACATTCAGTTCCTGCCGGCGAATGTCTTCTTCGCCCATAAAAATGACGCAGTCCAAGTTAAGAAGTGCACAAACCGTTGCGGTCGCAACACCGTGCTGACCCGCACCCGTTTCTGCGACCACTTTTTTCTTGCCCATTCGCACAGCTAATAGTGCTTGTCCAATTGTGTTGTTGATTTTATGGGCGCCTGTATGATTTAAATCCTCACGCTTCAAGTAAATCTTCGCTCCGCCTGCCGCTTTTGTTAAGTTTTCGGCAAAATAAAGCGGGTTTTCCCGGCCGACGTAATCGGTTAAATAATGATTTAATTCAGCGAGAAACGCATCATCCTTCATCGCGGATTGATAAGCTTCTTCTAATTCTTTTACCGCCCGCATTAACGACTCTGGTACGTAGCGGCCGCCATATTGGCCATAATGCCCTTTTTCATCCGGCTGATTGTATTGATTGCTCATGCTTTATTTGCCCCTTTCGCACGCTGTACAAATTGAAAAATTTTCAGTTCATCTTTTCGTCCATCTGTTTCCACACCGCTTGATATATCGACCGCATACGGCCGGACAGATTGAACGGCTTCCTCTATATTATCAGGATGCAGGCCGCCTGCCAAAATTAAGCGGCTTTTGTCAACATCGGGATGCTCGAGGATCGACCAGTCAAATGCACGGCCGCTGCCGCCCCGGTACTTTGCAGGCGGGCTGTCAATTAAAATAAAGTCAGCAGGAAACGAGAACATCTCCTTGAAAGACAAGCCCTCCTTAACAGAAAACGCCTTAATGACCGGCACCGGCATATTTTGCGCAAATTCGGCTGTTTCGTCGCCATGCAGCTGAATGTAATCCAGTCCGACCTCTGCTGTGATGGACCGGATTGTTTCCTCTGTTTCATTCACAAAAACCCCGACTTTTTTCACCTGTGGACCGACTGCTTCCGCAAGCTGCCGCGCAAACTCGGCAGGGATCCTCCGGCTGCTTTCGGCGAACACAAATCCAATTAGATCCGCCCCGGCTTCCCGCGCCCAGCTTGCTGCTTCAAATGACATAATGCCGCAAATTTTCACATTCATTTATAAATCCACTTTCAGAGAACGAACGGCTTCTGCCACGTTTCCTGCTTTCATTAATGTCTCACCGACGAGCAGGACGCGCGCTCCTGCTTCCTTCATGCGAATCGCGTCCTCCGCTGACTGAATGCCGCTTTCTGATACGAAAAAGGCCGGTTCCTTGCCGTACGAGCGAAGCAGCCGCTCACTCACCGCTAAATCAATGTCAAATGTTTTTAAATTGCGGTTGTTGATACCGATCAATTGGGCTTCAAGCTTGAGTGCACGTTCCATTTCCGCCTCATCGTGCACTTCAACAAGGACATCCAGGTTTTTTTCTTTCGCGTGATGGTACAAACGCTTCATCGCCTCATCATCCAGTGCTGCTGCGATGAGCAAAATCATATCGCCGCCGGAAGCATATGCCCGGTCAATTTGAATAGGGTCGATAATGAAATCTTTGTTCAGCACGGGAATATCGATGCTTGATTTAACTGCTTTTAAGTCGTCCATCGTTCCTTTGAAAAAGGGGGTATCTGTCAGGACAGACACAGCATCCGCGCCATTATCTGCGTAAATTGAAGCCTGCTCTACTGGATTAACGCCCAGGTTAATATCTCCTTTAGAAGGAGACGCCCGCTTTACTTCGGCGATAAGCGACATCGTTTTGGATGCAGCCACCCGGTCGTAAAACGACACCGGCTTCCGATTTGTTGTGTAGGACAAGCCGGATGTTTTCAGCATGGCGACTTCTTCTTTTTTCTTATCGATGATATTGTCTAAAATGGTTGTCATCCGAGCACCACTTCTTTCTTTCTGGATTTTGAGTAGTCTACAAGGTAGTTCAGCTTGGAAAGAGCCGCGCCGGAATCAATGCTTTCCTTCGCCATGTCCACGCCCTCTTTCACTGTTTTGGCTTTGCCATTTGCGAACAAGCCGATGCCTGCATTCAGCAGGACTGTGTCGCGGCAGGCCCCTTTTTCTTCTCCTTCTAAAATACGCTTTAGAATTTCTGCGTTTTCAATCGCTTCGCCGCCTTTGATCTCGTCCAGTGAATAAGCAGGCAGCCCGACCGACTCCGGTGTAATGATCATTTTTTGCACCTCACCGTTTTCGAGAACGACAAGATGATTTTCTCCTGCAAGAGACGCCTCGTCCATATATCCTGCTCCGTTCACGACAACCGCTCGTTTCCGGCCAAGACGGTTTAACACGTCCGCCATCATTTCCAGCATATCACGGCGATAAATACCGAGCAGCTGCGTGTCGAGCTGAACCGGATTGGTCAGCGGGCCGATTAAATTAAAGATCGTCGGGATTTTCAAGTCACGGCGAACCTTCATAATCCGCTTCATTTTCGGATGAACGTGAGGCGCAAACAGGAAGGTGATCCCGTTTTCGTCAATTAATTTATCGGTTTCGTTCCCGACAAAGTCGAGTGATACACCCAGGTGCTCCAGCACGTCGGCGCTGCCGGTTTTGCTGGAAACACTGCGGTTTCCGTGCTTGGCAACCTTAACACCGGCACCGGCTAACACGAAGGCGGAGGTTGTGGAGATATTAAAGCTTTGCGAACCATCACCGCCCGTGCCGCAGTTGTCCATCACGTTTTTCCAAACCGTCTGGGTGGATACGGCATTTTGGCGCAGCACATGTACAAGCGCTGCAATTTCATCCACTGTTTCTCCTTTGGCCTTTAACGCCATTAAAAATGCGGCAATTTCGCTGTCGGAAATGTCCTCCTGCAGGATTTCTTCGACGGCATCGGTCATTTCATCAAATGAAAGCGAATGGCCTTCTGACAGTTTGATTAAGTAGTTCTTCATGTTTTTTTCTTTCCGGTACGAACGGAAAAATTCAGCGACCAGCTCGTCGCCGATCTGTGTGCCGATTGATTCCGGATGAAATTGCAGGCCGAAGACCGGATATTCCTTGTGACGGATCGCCATAATTTCGTTGTCATCAGCAGATTCTGCTATTATTTCAAGCTTCGGACTAAGCGTATCGCGGTCGGCCACAAGCGAGTGATAGCGCATAACGGGAACAGGCCCCTGAACGGCCGAGAACAGGCCTTTTCCTTTGTGGCGCACCATCGACAGCTTGCCATGCTTGATCGTTTTTGCGCCAATAATGTTCGTGCCGAATGCAGCGGCGATGGCCTGGTGGCCGAGGCAAATCCCTAAAATCGGGATGCGGTGGTAAAACGCATGAACGACTTCAATGGAAATCCCCGCTTCCTCCGGTGTCCCCGGTCCCGGAGAAATAACGATGGCTTCCGGCTCGAGCGCTTCAATCTCGTCAATCGTGATTTCATCGTTTCGCACAACACGGACGTTTTTGCCAATGCGGCTGATTTGCTGGTACAGATTGTATGTGAATGAATCGTAATTATCGATAAGTAAAATCATTTTTGCACCTCCAGTAATGCTTTTGCTTTATGCATCGTTTCTTCGTATTCCGTTTCCGGCACAGAATCGTACACAATGCCGGCGCCGGCCTGTACGTGCGCTTTTCCGTCTTTAATGACCATCGTGCGGATCGCCAGCGCAAAATCCATGCTGCCGGTTGCCGATAAATAGCCAACTGCGCCGGAATAAACGCCGCGCTTGACCGGCTCCAGGTCATTAATAATCTGCATCGCCCGAATTTTCGGTGCACCGGAAACTGTTCCAGCCGGCAGGCAGGCAGTCAATGCATCAAGCGGATGAAAGTCTTCCTTCAGTTCTCCCGATACTTCCGATACGATATGCATCACGTGCTTGTATTTTTCAATCGTCATGTATTTATCGAGTGTGACGGATCCGATTTCGGAAATTTTCCCGACATCATTGCGGCCAAGATCAACGAGCATACGGTGCTCGGCGATTTCTTTTTCATCCGCCAGCAGCTCCTCTGATAAAGCTGCGTCTTCTTCCGCTGTTTTGCCGCGCGGGCGCGTTCCGGCAATCGGGTTGGTCGTGACCGTCCGGCCGCTTACTTTCACCAGGCTTTCCGGTGACGTCCCGAGCACTGTATAGCCATCAAAATCAATATAAAACATGTAAGGCGACGGGTTTGATGTACGCAGGCGACGGTACAGCGTGAACGGATCGCCTTTAAAAGGAGAGGTCAGCCGCTGGGATAGCACCACCTGAAAAATGTCGCCGCTGACGATATGCTCCTTTGCTTTCTCCACCATTTCACAAAAAACCTTTCGTTCTAGCTTTGAGCCGAACGCGAGACTGCTCGTGTCCGTGCCGGCATATGGTTTTTTGTCGGCATGAATGTCTCTGTCGACGCATTGAATCGCTTCTTCCATCTCCGCTTTTGACCGGTCGCCGAACAAATCAACGGCTGCGATCGTTACGCGCTGTGTCAGGTGATCGTATACAACAAACGTGTCGTAAAACATCATATGCACATCCGGCATTTGCAGCTCATCGGTCAATGGCTCGCCGATTTTTTCTTCAAAAAAGACCGTGTCATAGCCGATATAACCGGCCGCGCCGCCGAAAAACGGAAACGGATAATCCGCCTGGCCGTAAGCCGGCATCATTTCCTTTAGCTTGTCCATAAATTTGCTGGTCCCGGATTCCGTTTCGCCGTCTTTTTTCACCAGCGTATAGCCTGATGCATCCGCCTTAAATTCGGCAATCGGATCGATGGCGATAAAAGAGTAGCGCCCGCTTTCCTCGTGCTTGGCTGATGATTCAAACAGCATTTTCTTCGAGCCGCTCAGCAAATGATAAATGGAAATCGGCGTCAGCATATCACCTTCTATTTCTTTCAATGTGTAAGCAAGATTTTGTTGTAAGTTCATTGTCAGTTCCCCTTTCAGCGCATAAAAAAACTCCATAGATGATCATCATCTATGGAGGACGGTTTCCCGCGGTGCCACCTCACGTTGAAGCAAATGCTTCCCCTTAAAACCGGTTAACGGCCGGCTGCCGGGCGCTCTACTTTTCGTTCAAGCTGCCACTCACGGACCCATTCAAGCTGCTGCCTCGTACCGGTTTCCACCATCCCGGCTCTCTTTGACGCGCATCACTGCTCTACTTTTTCCGATCAACGTATTTTTATATACAAAAAAGCCCCCTCATCACTCAAAGGACGGGGAGCCGTGGTACCACCTTTATTGGCTGCACATTTCGCAGCCCACTTTAACGGCAGAATCATCTGCCTGTCTTCTTAACGTAAGACGTACGCCGGAGCCTACTAATCGTTCAGTCCGGAGCTCAGAAGCCCATTCACATTGTTTCCTGCACCGGCTCGCACCAACCGCCGGCTCTCTTCAGCATTTCACATTGCTACTTTTCTTCTTCAACGCAAGTTTATTTAACTGATTATTATCATAATACATACAATTCGAAATTTCAACTATTTTTAAATGGATTTTTCCACTCCATTAAAGCAGCGCAATTTCCCGACTCTTCGTCCTGTAAATAATCGTGGAGTACCCCGACTGGCAAGCGGCCCACCCGCATGAGAAAGGTGACAACAGGGTCAACCAGCTGGCCCGCAGCAACCTGTTCCAAATAGTCCTCTGGAGTCATGTCCGCCGCATACACGTGATAGCCGGGCATGCGCCCTCCGCCTAAAAGCCGGTCAAGGTTCAGCTGAATAACCGTTTCATACATCGCCTGCATCATTTTCTTGGCAATGCCGAGCTTCCGGTAAGACGGTCTCACGCTAATATCAACAACGTATAGTGTATTCCCGGCGGGTGTGTGATGTCGAATGTAGCCATTGTCGGTGATCTGCTCCCAGGAATGTGTGTCTCCAGGTTGATAATCGACTATTAAAGCGGTCATGGATCCAGCGATTTCGCCGTTTATTTCCACACAAAGCGCGCCTTCAGGAAACAAGCGGACATGGTTTTGAAGCTGCTCCTTATTCCACCATAGCTCCTCTGGAAACGGTGGTGGAAAACATTCCTTTTGCACCGCAATTAAACGGTCAAAGTCTTTTTCCATGTATCTGCGAACAACAGCTTTGACCGGCTGTTTATCCTGAAACGCGAAATACTCCTGGCGATAGCTCATTCATGCTCCCACCAGTCCGGATACAAGTCCGTGCGGCGGTCCCGCCACGTTGTCACTGATCCTTTGTTGCGCACTTCGTAAAGCAGCGTTAAGTCCAGATCAGCGGTAATGATCATGTCATCGTTCATGATCCCTTCTGCGACGATGCCGCCGGGCGGAAAGGGAATGTCATTTGGCGAAATGACCACAGCTTGTCCTACATTGGAACGCATTAAATCGACTGTAGGCAACGAACCGACTGTGGCAGCGCCGACGACGTAAATCTGGTTTTCGACGGCCCGTGCATGGCTCGTGTAGCGAACGCGGTGAAAGCCGTGGCGATCATCTGTACAAGATGGGCAAAATACAACGTCTGCCCCTTTCGCTTTCGCCATACGAACAACTTCTGGAAACTCAATATCGTAGCACGTTAAAATGGCAATGGTGCCTTTTTCTGTTTCAAAAATGCGGAAAGTTTCGCCCTGCTGCATATTCCAGCCCTCTACTTCAGCTGGCGTAATATGCAGCTTGGACTGCATCTGGTAAGAACCGTCCGGATAAAACAAATACGCTGTGTTTTGAATACCGCCCTTCCATTCCGTCACATGGGTCCCGCCGATAATGTGAACGTCAAATTCTTTGGCGAAATTTGAAAATAATCGCTCATATCGCTCTGTGAACATGGGCAAATCCGTAATCTGCAGCGCTTCTCCTGTTTTCTCGTCCCCGATGGACAGCAGCTGTGTAGTGAAAAACTCTGGAAACAAAATAAATTCTGCTTCAAATTCCATCGCTGTTTTTATATAATGCTCGCATTGTTTCGCGAATTCATCAAAAGATTGGATCGTGTGCAAATGATACTGCACGGCTGATACTCTCATTTTCAACTGAATAGCCCCCTTCATTCTTTCTAAAGTAGAGGAAAATCGCTTTTTTTGCAAGAAAAAAAGACGGCTCACAGACCGTCTTTTCAATATAGCTTTGCCGTCAGCAAAACTGTCGGATGTAATTCAATCTCATAAGAGGGGGTAATGAGAATGAATCTCAATTTCAATTATAACGAAATTAGCCCGAATGTCAAATCTTTTCTCACCATTGCTTCAGCGAACGCCGATATTGCGACGCTACCGCCGAAAAAATTGATTTATCGACGGTAAAACAATATATCGGCGATCGGGCTTTTTATCAGCAAACAGAGAATATACAAGCGATCAAACAGCCGCACTCAAAAAAAGCACAAAAGCGAACGAGCCGCTTCTGTGCTTTTCTTCAAATCGATTGCTACTGCCACACCGGACCGTTTGATTCAACGTCTAGCTGCAAAACGTCACAGTCAGCAAACTGGTTCTTAAACGCAGCGGCAATCTTTTCGCCATGACCGCGTGGAGCAAGCGTCAAAACTGTCGGGCCGGCCCCGCTGATCACGGTGGCATATGCACCAAGCTCACGTGCTTTTTGACGTGCCGGGCCAAATTCTTTAATCAAAGCAGCGCGGTACGGTTCATGGAACACATCTCGCTCCATCATACGCCCGGCTGTTTCATAATCGTGCTGCATAAATGCGGCAACGAGCATATTAGACACGGCACTGGCCAATACGGCATCCCCGCGGCTGAATGAATCCGGCAGCGCATTGCGCGCATCCTCTGTTTTTAATTCATAAGGAGGCACAATCGCAATCAAGTCTACATCCGGTGCCGGCAATGATAAAAGCTCTGCCGTTTCACCGAGTGACACACCGCACACCATCCCGCCAAAAAGAGACGCACCGATGTTATCCGGATGCCCTTCAAACTGATCGCCAATGTTTAATTTTTCTTGATCGGTTAATTGAAGATCCGCGAACTGATTCGCTATTTCAATACCGGCTGCAATAGCCGCCGCACTGCTGCCGAGGCCTCGCGCAAGCGGAATATCGCTTTCGAGCACTGCAGCCACTGGCGGCATGTCTACACCTCGCAGCTGAGCGGTTTTTTTCGCGACGATGGCAATTAAATGCTGATCGTCTTTTGGCAAGCCGTTCAGCAGCTCAGACTTGTGGGCAAAAGACCACTCGTCTGAACGCTTGACGTCTACCATTAAATACAAGCTGAAGGCAAGGCCGATCGAGTCAAATCCTGGCCCTAAATTGGCCGTTGATGCCGGCACTTTTAAGGAGCCGGACGACATCATGCCTCAACCACTCCACGAATAAAGTCAAATACTGCTTCTTCACTGTTTGGCAGTACAGTTGGTTTTTTCTCGATTTGCGCGATCGCTGTTTGCGGGTCCTTCAAGCCATTGCCTGTCAAAACGGCGACAATGTTCGCACCCTGCTCGATTTCGCCTGACTTCACGTGCTTAATGATTCCAGCGATTGATGCATTTGATGCTGGCTCTGCGAAGATGCCTTCTTCTCGTGTCATCATTTCATATGCTTCCAAGATTTCCGCATCTGTCACAAAATCAATTTTTCCGCCGGACTCATCACGCGCTGCTTCTGCGAATGACCAGCTGGCTGGATTTCCGATCCGGATCGCTGTAGCAACTGTTTCAGGGTCAGCAATTGGCGCACCCTGTACGATCGCTGCCGCACCTTCTGCTTCAAAGCCGTGCATGCGCGGAAGACCTGTACCGAATTTCTCATTGTATTCCTTAAAGCCTTTCCAGTACGCCGTAATGTTGCCGGCATTTCCGACTGGAATTGCCAGCACATCCGGTGCCTGGCCAAGCTGGTCGCACACTTCAAATGCCGCTGTTTTCTGGCCTTCAATGCGGTACGGATTCACCGAGTTCACAAGTGTAATCGGTGATTTTTCACTAATGTTACGCACCATTGTCAGCGCCTCATCAAAGTTTCCTTCAATCGCAACGATTTCCGCTCCGTACATCATCGCCTGGGCCAGCTTGCCGAGTGCGATTTTTCCATCTGGAATCACAACGATTGTTTTCATTCCTGCACGTGATGCATAAGCAGCTGCTGCCGCGGACGTATTTCCTGTTGAAGCACAAATGACCGTATTGCTGCCTTCTTCTTTTGCTTTGGCAACAGCCATCACCATACCGCGGTCTTTAAATGAGCCCGTTGGGTTGGCGCCTTCTACTTTCACGTGAATATTCACACCCAGTTTTTTCGAAATATTCACAAGCGGAATAAGCGGTGTATTTCCTTCCATTAATGAAAGGGCCGGTGTGTTTTCGTTCACCGGTAAAAATTCTTTGTATTGATGTAATAAACCTTCCCATTTAGCCATAATTATGCTCCTTCTCCTTCAACGCGGTAGAAACTTTCGATGGACCGAACGACCGCCAGATCTTTAATTTGGTTTTGCATTTGTGTATAGTTTTCTGCTGATGCTTTATGTGTCACGATGACAATTTCAGCAACGCCCTCTTCGTCAAGCGGCAGCTGAAGAATCTTTTCAAAGCTGATGCCGTTTGATGAAAACAGCTTCGTTAGTTCAGAGAACGCGCCGACTTCATCGCGCACGTGCAGACGGATAAAGTATTTTGCAAATTTTTCTTCTGATGTTTTTAATTGTTTTTCAAATTGCGGCGCCGAAATGCTTTTGCCATTTACGCCGAGACGCATATTTGTAATGACTGCTACTAAATCACTCACGATCGATGTTGCCGTTGGCAGACCGCCGGCACCCGGTCCGTAAAACATCGTTTCACCGACTGCTTCGCCGTATACATAAACCGCATTGTATTCATCATTAACCGCAGCAAGCGGGTGATTGTTCGATAGAAAGGTTGGCTGCACGCTTACTTCAGCGCCGCCGTTTTGCTGATCCGCATACCCAATCAGCTTCATTGTATAGCCTAGCGTTTGACCGTGCTTTAAATCGCTGTCGGACACTTTGGAAATGCCGCTTACTTCCACATCCTCAAGCTCAATGTCCATTGAAAAAGCAAGACGGGCAAGAATCGCCATTTTGCGCGCAGCATCCAGACCTTCCACGTCAGAAGTCGGATCTGCTTCAGCAAAGCCGAGGTCCTGGGCTTCTTTCAATGCCACGTCGTAGGACATGCCTTCTTTATTCATTTTTGTGAGGATAAAATTCGTTGTCCCGTTTACAATCCCCATCATCGTTTTGATTTTATCAGAGGCAAGGCCATCTGCCAGGCCCCGGATAATCGGAATCCCGCCGGCAACACTCGCTTCATAATAAAAATCGCAGCCGTTTTCGCTTGCTGCTTTTAACAGCTCTGAACCGTAAAGAGCAACCAGATCTTTATTGGCCGTCACGACATGTTTTTTCTGATGAAGAGCCGCAAGCAGCAATTTTTTCGTTTCATCAATGCCGCCCATTACTTCAACAATTACATCCACGTTCGGATCGTTAATGACCTCGTACGGGTCAAGCGTGAGGGCTTCTTTCGGAAGCTCCACGTCGCGTTTTTTGTCTACGTTTTTAACGAGTACCTTTGTTACGTCAACCGAGCAGCCAACGCGGTGTGCAAGCTGTTCCTGATGATCCTGGATCATTTTCACAACGCCTGTTCCAACTGTCCCGAGACCGAGTAATCCTACTTTTACATTGTCCTTCATCCTAAACGTCACCTCAACTATGTATTTTTCTGATGTACATTTGTTTTTGTATAGTAGACATTATATCGATCTTTTGTGTGGAATACAACCTTATATTTTCGCAAAAGGAAATCAAATCATTTTTTCGCGAAAATATTCACACAATTCCTATATTGAACTACCCACATTTAGCTGACGCTTGAAGTGGGGATTCCTACGATCACCGGCGTAACCGCCCGTTCGTTAGTAGGCTACCCCCGCCGTCCCAGCGGTTGAAGAAGCGATGAGGCGTTCTGCTTCTTGTTTCAAATTCAGTCCTGCGTTAAGATCCCGGTCATGATGGATGCCGCATTGTGGGCAGGTCCATTCACGCAGCGCGAGATTCTTTACGTCTTTATGCTTGTGGCCACAGCTGGAACAAAGCTGGCTTGAGGCGAAGGTTTTGGAGACAACCACGACTTGCTTTCCGTACCAGGCTGCTTTGTACTCCAGCATCGTTCGAAACTGAGCCCAGCTTACTTCGCTGATGGCTTTCGCAAGGTTACGGTTTTTGAGCATGTTCACTACCTGCAAATCCTCCATCCCAATGATGTCGTGGTTTTTGACAATATTAGTAGAGATTTTATGCAAGTAATCCACGCGGGTGTTGGCGATTTTTTCATGAATACGGGCCACTTTCCGCTTTTGTTTTTGATAGTTCTTCGCTTCTAGCAGGGGCTTTTTCCGCTGGATCGCCCCTTGTTTTCGGCGTGCGAGAATGCGCTGCTCATTCGCTAATTTCTTTTCAAGCGAACGAAAGAAACGTGGGTTCTTATATACCGTACCGTCGGACAAAATGGCGAAATCTTTGAGTCCGACATCTACCCCAACCGAAGAACCGGTTTTCGGCAGCGGCTTGACGTCTGTTTCCGTGAGAATCGACACAAAATATTTTCCAGTTGGGTTGCGCCTTACGGTGGCGGACAAAACCGAGCTTTGGCAGTTTGAGCCGGTTCCCTTCAACGGCAATGTTGTTGTTTGTGTATTTGGTTGTGTACGACTGGACCCGATTTTTCTTGGGTTTGAATCGGGGAGCCTGATTTTGTTTTTTGAAAAAACGTGAAAAGGCATCCGCCAGGTGTTTGACAGACGATTGAATCGCAACGCTGTCCACTTCTTTGAGCCATTCATATTCTTGTTTTAACGCAGGAAGCTGTGAAGAACAGGCGCCGTATGTCAAGCCTTTCCCTGTTTTCTTGAAGACGTCATTCCATTGCGCTAAAAACCGGTTAAACACAAAGCGGGAACAGCCGATGGTTTTAGCGATGAGGATTTCTTGATCTTTGTTTGGATAGAGACGGTATTTAAACGCTCGATGACGGATCAAGTGACTCACCCCCTTTTTTATGGTCGCAACAAATCAGCTAACAGTAGCGCTGGCAGACTCACTTTTCGGGAGACAAAAAGGCTGAGAGGACCTCATTCTTTTTCATTCTGGGATCTCTTTCTATTACACTCATTATAGCAAAAAGAACATGCGTTTATAAAGCGAAAAAGTAGCGATTCATCGCCCCATAAGAAAAGCACTTTGAGGAGTGCGTCTTATCGCCAAAGATAATAAAGAAAACAACCGCTTCTTTCAAGCGGTTGTTCCATTTTCTGACGAGGCATTCGCTATATCCTTCGCGATAAAAAGCGGCTTTTTTCCGCAGTTGGCGAAATGGGTGTTTTTCATTGTAACAAAATCGGGCTTGTTGGCACCCCCAAATACTTTTAGCGAAGCCCCTGCCGTCGCAAAGTCCCGCATGGACACATCTTGAAGATGAACATGCTTTGCTTTGTACTGAATACCTGCTATCGGCAGCTCTTTGTAGTTGTACGACGGGTCCCCGATTGCCCGGAGCCCGTTAATGACGACATGCTGATAAGCCGAAACAGTTAAAGCGCGGGGCTTTGACGATGCATAAAGGTCCGTGTAGATCGGATGAACAGAGACAATTCGCGTCGCTGTGAGAAACCGGGCTGTTTTCGAATCCGGATCATCTGCTGCATGGTGGCCAATATGGCGGAAATTAAACGACCGGTTATCATTTTCAGACAAATGGCCAATAATGTGGACATTGGCTGCTGCTGAGCTCGTTGCATGCGCCTTTACTTCCACACCGCCAAAGCAGCGGGCGGAAGCGTTATTCACCAGCCAGACGGAACGAGAACCGTCATCCACTTCAAAGCCGTTGGAGTTCGAAAATCCGGTTTTATGACTGCGCCCGGACGGATCAAGCATAAAGCAATTCGAGATAAAAATGTAGTCACTGTGGTGCGTTGTAATGCCATCATCGCCAAATCCGGAGCCCGTGCAGCCGTCAATCCAAACATACCGGCTGCCGCCGCGTGCCCGGTGTCCGTCACCGGAATAATCGTATAACGTGGAAGATACATCATAGCAGTGAAGACCCGGGTTGACCGCGTCACAATTTTTCACCCACCCGTATGTCACATGGGCAAACGTTAGACAGCTCGACCGGTTATTGCCGCTGGATGACTTTTCGTCCGGCCGGAGCCGCTCCAGTGTCCAATCGAAGGTGATTCCTTCTATTAATATATGGTGGTTGCCCTTTACATGATTTTCGTTGGTCAGCACAAAGCTTCTTTTAGGGGCGGTGTCCACTAATTTCAGAATCGTTTTCCCCGCACCGGCTCCTTTCACAATCGTATCAGACGGTACATGCAGTTCATTGACCAGGTACGTTCCCTCAGCCAAACAAACCGTTTTCCCTCCGCCACTAAGCGCCCTTTGCAGATCATCTCCAGGATTGACGTGCACGATTTGGGCGGCTTTTTTTTGCAGATTTTCGTATTCCCGGTCCAATTCCGGCTTCCAGTCCGGGTACACCTCTCCTTCTTCAACGATCGTATAGTGGAGCTTGATTGGTTCTTCCTGCTTTGTCCAGAGCGATTTGATCTTATCCAGCCAGCCTAGTTGATGATTTCCAGGCTTCCAGTTGGCAGCTGAAGCAAAAAAAAGCTGATTTGTTTCCGCAACAGCGGCTGATAATGGCGGACTGTCTTGAAAAAAGGAATCAATTAACCCCGCATTTTGATGCGGCTGATGAGAAGGTGTTATATACATGGTTTTTTCCTTTCTGTTTTTGAATTTTGCACATACTGTTTTTAGTTAAAATCAAACGAAAAAGCTTTTTCTTGTTTGGATTTTCCTGGTTGGACCGTTTTTTCAATCCACGTTGCTTGATTGTTTTTGGTTAATTCCACTATTGTGGACGTCCGTGTGCCATATGCTTCACTTTGAATAAAGATGGGCGACAGTAATCGTTCCCATTCGATTGACACCCCGGTTTCAGGCAGCTCGTGGTCGGGGGCAATTGTTTGGTCGTGAAGCATGTTAAACAGCTGCTCTCTGCTGTGTAAAGCAGCGGCTATCTTTTCTTTTATTTTTCTTGTTTTCGGCCACGGCGTATTCATAAAGGCGTTACTGACCGCATGAATGCCTGGCGGAAGTAAAAATGCCTGCTCATTTGACCGACTGCCATACGCGTATAATTCATCTTTCGTTCCTGCAACGAGATTGAACCCGGCATACCTGTTCTTTTCCCTGTCCAATTCCTTTAAAAACGCCTCCGCAGTCAGATCACTTTCTAAAAAGGAGCGGACAATATGACCGCGTGATTCTTTTCCTTCTGATCGTTCATGGGGGTCCCGGTAATTTGTCAGTGCACAAAACCGGCCGTTCCTCGTAATACCCATCCACGTCCCGCCCTTTTCCTCGTCCCGTCCGGCTAAAATCGGCGTATCCTTCCACCAATGAGAGGCCTGCGTAGGACGCGCGTAAAATTCGTCCCGGTTTGCTGCCACAATGAGTGGCTTGTCGGCACATACTTGAAAAGCGATCGCAATTAAGCACATGGCAGTTCCCCCGCTTTCTTTTCCTTCATTATACGCAGAAATGGTATAATGAACCAAACAATCGAACGATGGGATGGTGGGAAACATGTATAAGTTTGTGATGCCGGAAGTGATTTTTGGAAGCGGCTCCATTTATCAAGCCGGGGAATGCTGCAAGAGGCTCGGCGCCCGTCACGTACTGGTCGTCACCGATCGTGGTGTCATGGATGCCGGATGGACAGATCCTGTATTGGAAAGCTGCCGGAAAGCAGGTCTTGCCGCTACTTTATTTCATGAAGTATCGGTCAATCCGACAGACGTTGAAGCGGCTGCTTGTGCGGAGACCTATAAGGAAAGCGGCTGTGATGCAATTATAGCAGTTGGCGGCGGAAGTGCCATCGATAGTGGAAAAGCGGCCGCCGCTCTTGTGGCAAACGGCGGGCATATTCGGGATTACGAAGGGGTTGACCGCATTTTATCTCCTCTCCCTCCTCTTGTCATGGTTCCGACAACCGCCGGATCGGGATCGGAGGTTTCCCAGTTTTCGGTGATCGTCGACAGTGTCCGGCAAAAAAAAATGACCATTGTCTCAAAATCGCTCGTACCGGATATTGCCGTTATTGATCCGGATGTGCTTGCAACGAAAAGCGCCCGGCTCACCGCCACAACAGGACTGGACGTTATTACCCATGCGATTGAGTCCTTTGTTAGTATTGCCGCGACGCCGATGACGGATGTGCAGGCGAAAAACGCACTCGCCCTTGCCGCACGGTTTCTTCGGCCTTCGGTTGCGTCTAAATACAACAAAGAAGCAAAGGAAAAAATGGCGATGGCTAGTCTTCAAGCCGGTCTTGCGTTTTCGAATGCCATTTTAGGCGCTGCACACGCTATGAGCCATACGATCGGCGGCCGCTTCCCTTTTTTACACGGCGATATTAATGCAGTTTTGCTGCCGCACGTCATGGAATTCAACTTAATTGCCTGCCCCGAGAAATTCCGCGAAGTGGCATTGCTGATGGGTGAAAACGTCACCCGCTTATCTGACCGTGAAGCCGGAGAAAAGGCGATTCAATCGGTGAAAAAGCTCGCCGTGGATATCGGTGCCCCCTTAACGCTTGCTGAAATGGGCTTTCACGCTTCTGCCATACCGGAGATCAGTGAAATCGCGCTGACCGATGCATGCATGATTACGAATCCGCGCGATATTTCAGCAGCGGAAGTCGCAGCTCTGTTAACGAGGGCTCTGGCATGAACCGGCCCGAAATGATTCACTTGCTGACCGGTGTTCAATCGTCAAAGCTGAATTATTACACAGAGCTGAAGAAAACGATCGGCGAGCTGCAAAAGAAAAACAGACAGCTGGAAATCATGAATACGATTATGCACAGCTTTAATGTCAATATGTCGATTCAGGATATGCTGAAGCAAACACAGGAAACGCTGCAGTCGGTATACAAAATAGACCGTCTCAGCCTGGCGATGTGGGAAGATGGCGCATTGAAAATGGCCGATGTGTATCCAGAAAAAGCATCCTTTTTGCGAAAAGGCACCGTTCTTTCATCAGAAAACTCGCTTTATGCGCGTGTTTTCTCAAGCGGACAGGATCTTCTGCATTCCGTTCAAAAAGGCGATGATTTTTTTGAATCGGAAGCGTTTCAAGCGCTTGGTTTTCAGTCTGTCTGGTTATTCCCATTGAGCAGCCGTGGCATGATCACCGGTGTGCTTGGTCTTGCTACACGTGAAATATTTTCTTTTTCTGAGGAAGACCGGTCTTTTTTTGATCATTTATCCGGACAATTTGCGGTTTGTATTGAAAACGCCCGTCTTTACCACGAAGTGCTGCTCAGTGAATCCAGATGGGCATCGACCTTTCGTGCTGTACCGGATTCTATTCTGGTCACTGATTTGGATGGAACAATCTTAACGAGAAACGACAGTGCGGCCCAAAGCTGGCCGTTTGAACAAACCATTTGCACGTTTTTAAAGCCGGATCGTTTTCACGAGGCGGTGCAAACCGAACTGCCTTGTTTTGAAGAAGTATCGATTCAAAATAAAGTGTATGAATGCGCTTATTATCCGATGCTTGAGGATGGAGAGCTTAAAGGGATGATTGTGTATTTAAAAAATATTACGGAAAAACAATTTATGCAGGCACAAATTATCCATTCCGGCCAGCTGGCTGCGATTGGCGAAATGGCTGCCGGCGTAGCGCACGAGCTGAACAACCCACTTACAGCCATTCTTGGCAATGCTCAGCTTTTGCTGCGGCTTGCAACAAACGAAACAAAGCCGCTGCTTGAAGACATTGAGGAGTGCGGCAAGCGGTGCCGGACGATCATTCGGAGCCTGCTTGCGTTTTCCCGGCAAGAGCCTTCCTCCTTCCATCCGTGCTCGCTCAATGACGCAATTTACGAAGCGCTTCGTCTGACCGGGCGCCAGATGGAAAAGCAGCGTATCCAGCTTTTGATCGAATTGAACGAGCAGCTGCCTCTTGTGAATGGAAACCTCCAGCAGCTGAGCCAGATTGCCGTTAATTTATTTATCAATGCAAAGGATGCCTGTTCAGAAATGCAAGGAGAAAAACGTGTCTGGGTGAAAACAGAAGCGGATCAACACTTCGTTTATTTGCATGTGCAGGACAACGGTTGCGGGATTGATGCTGACAAACTAGACGAAATCTTTCACCCTTTTTTCACGACCAAATCAGCTCACAATGGGACAGGTCTCGGGTTATCGGTGAGCATCGGTATTGCGGAATCTCACGGCGGCACGTTAACTGTGAAAAGTCAGCCTCAAAAAGGAAGTACCTTTACGCTGGCACTTCCCGTTTTGGAAAGGACGGAATGACATGACGAATATTTTAATTGTCGACGATGAACAAGAAATTGGCCGTTTTTTAACCCGGCTTTTTCAAGCGAAAAAAATCAATGTCACGTATGCAGAAAGCGGGCAGGCGTTTGATGCACTCACTCAGCTTGACCGGTTTGATGCCGCTTTTTTAGATGTTCGTCTGCCGGACCGAAATGGCCTTGAGCTGTTAAAAAAGCTGAAGAAGGAAGCACCCTTCTGCAAAACCGTTGTGATGACGGGCTACAGCACGGTGAAAATGGCGATAGAAGCTATTCAGCTTGGGGCAGAGGATTTTCTTGAAAAGCCATTTGAAGATATTATGGCGATTGAAGCGCTAGTGGACCAGCTGACGACGAATGACCAGCTTGACGCATACAGGGAGGAAGCACAAAGATCCGGGGTCTTTCTCGGAACAAGCTCGGCTGTGCACGAATTATACCGTCTCGCTTTTAAACTCGCTGATAAAAATATAACGATTTTAATAGAAGGCGAAACAGGCACAGGAAAAGAAGTGCTCGCACGTTTTCTCCATCAAGCTGGCAACCGATCCAAAGGGCCGTTTATCGGGCTAAACTGCGGGGCTATTTCCGAATCATTGCTCGAAAGTGAATTGTTCGGTCATGCAAAAGGCTCCTTTACAGGCGCGGCAGAAAACCGTGCAGGCTTTTTTGAAGTCGCAACGGACGGCACATTATTTCTGGATGAAATCGCAGAAGCCTCTCACGCAACACAGGTGAAGCTGCTGCGTGTACTTGAAACAGGTGAGTATTTTAAAATTGGCGACCCTGCACCCCGGCAAACAGGCGCACGGATTATTGCGGCAAGCCACGCGAGCTTAGAAAAAGCGGTTTCAGAAGGAACGTTTCGGTCCGATCTGCTGTACCGTCTTGATGTTGTTAAGCTAGTGATCCCGCCGCTTCGTGAACGCCAGCAGGACATCACCCATTTTATTGATCTGTACAGCCGGAAAAATGGAATGTCGTTACCCTTTTCACCTGATGCGATGAATGTACTGAAAACGTATCACTGGCCGGGCAATATACGTGAGCTTGTCAACACGCTGCAGCGATTGTTCGTTTTGTACGCAGATGAACCCGTCATTACACCTCACATGCTGCCGGAGAAAATGAACCGGACCGCCGCACCGCTGAAAAAGGCTTCACCTCAGACCCGTACGTTTGAATCGGACTGGCGCCTTTTTTCTTCCTACATACTGGATTCATATACGAACGATGAAGCCATTCACTTGGATGAGCTGGTGCAAACAATGAAGCGAATGGAAAAGCGGACTGCCGAAGCGTTTATTCACAAGACGCTAAAGGAAACAGCCGGCAACCGGGAACAAGCTGCTCAAAAGCTTGGCATATCCAAGCGCAAAATTCGTTACTATTTAAATGAAACGTAAAAAAGCTTCCATCTGAAGGAAGCTTTTTTTACGAAGACAATTCAAGTTCCTGCCGTTCTTTCTCTGTAAAGACACGCGACCTGGTTAAAAATCGCTTTCCTTCTGGTCCTTCTAAAGAGAACATGCCGCCTCGCCCATCGACTACGTCGATGATCAGCTGCGTGTGCTTCCAGTATTCGTATTGGGCATCGCTAATGTAAAAGTTCGCGCCCCCGATTTCACCGAGCAGCTTGTCTGAATCCCCTGTAAAAAACTCCCCATCCGGGTAGCACATTGGTGCACTGCCGTCACAGCAGCCGCCCGACTGATGAAACATAAGCGGACCGTGCTTTTCCTTCAGGCTTTCGATTAAATCGAGTGCGGCTTGAGTTGCAGTCACTCGCTCCACCATCCCTCTCTCCTCCTTATGAAACGAGCGCTGCCACAATGTGCGGCAGCGCCTTCCGATTGGTTAAAAGAATCCTAGTGCATCCTCTGAATAGCTGACGAGCAGGTTTTTCGTCTGCTGGTAGTGGTTCAGCATCATGAGATGATTTTCGCGGCCGATGCCGGACATTTTGTAGCCGCCGAACGCTGCATGTGCCGGATACTGATGATAGCAGTTTGTCCACACACGCCCCGCTTGAATATTACGCCCGAACCGGTATGCGCGGTTTTGATGGCGTGACCAGACGCCGGCACCCAATCCGTAAAGTGTATCATTGGCGATTTCCAGCGCTTCCGCTTCATCCTTAAACGTTGTAACCGATACAACCGGACCGAAAATCTCTTCCTGGAAAATCCGCATTTTGTTATGGCCCTTGAAAACGGTCGGCTTTATGTAATAGCCATTCTCAAAGCCCTCGACTGTATTTTTCTCTCCACCAGCCAGGCATTCTGCGCCTTCCTGCTTTCCGATATCAAGATAAGACAGAATTTTTTCCATTTGTTCGTTGGACGCCTGGGCACCCATCATGGAATCGGTATCCAGCGGGTTGCCGGTTTTAATGGCGTTCACTCGCTCAATAACACGCTCCATAAATTTATCGTAAATGTTTTCATGAATGAGTGCGCGTGATGGGCATGTACAAACTTCCCCTTGATTCAGCGCAAACATGACAAATCCTTCAACCGCTTTGTTTAAAAACGCATCGTCTTCTTCCATAATATCGTCAAAGAAAATATTCGGCGATTTGCCTCCGAGCTCCAGTGTTACTGGAATCAAGTTCTGCGAAGCGTATTGCATAATCAAACGGCCGGTCGTTGTTTCGCCGGTAAAGGCGATTTTGGCGATACGCTTATTGGACGCAAGCGGCTTTCCTGCTTCAAGACCGAAGCCATTGACGATGTTGACGACACCAGGCGGCAGCAGATCTTCAATCAGTTCCATTAAAACCAAAATCGAGGCTGGTGTCTGCTCTGCCGGCTTTAGCACCACACAGTTTCCAGCCGCAAGTGCCGGGGCAAGCTTCCATACACCCATTAAGATCGGGAAATTCCACGGAATGATCTGGCCGACAACACCGAGCGGCTCGTGGAAATGGTAAGCGACCGTGTCATCATCAATTTGTGAAAGCGAACCTTCCTGCGCCCGGATCGCACCGGCAAAATAACGGAAATGGTCAATGGCAAGCGGCAAGTCGGCATTGAGTGTTTCCCGAACCGCTTTTCCGTTGTCCCACGTTTCTGCAACAGCCAGCAATTCCAGGTTTTCTTCCAGCCGGTCTGCAATTTTATTTAAAATATTGGCGCGTTCCGCAACCGATGTTTTTCCCCACGCGTCTTTGGCTGCGTGGGCCGCATCAAGCGCCAGCTCAATATCTTCCGCCTGTGAACGGGCAACCTCACAAAATACCTCGCCTGTCACCGGTGTAACATTTTCAAAATATTGGCCGCCTAATGGTGCGGTCCATTTTCCATTAATATAATTATCGTATTTTTTCTTGAATGTAACCTTTGACCCCTCTTGCCCTGGATTTGCGTAAATCATAGACCCTTTCCCCCTTTAGATGTTGGAAATCAGCTAATTTAAAACGCTTACATTTCCAAAATAACGTCTTCCGAACTGAATGTCAACTCATTTGTCTTACAGTGTCAGCACAATCCGTCCATTAATTTTTCCTTTTTCCATTTTATCGAATACTTCATTGATGCTGTCTAATGGTGCTGTTTCAACCTGTGCTTTTACTTTGCCGCGCGCCGCAAAATCAAGAGCTTCCTTCATATCGAGGCGTGTACCGACAATTGATCCTTTCACGGATACACCGTTGAGCACTGTATTAAAAATCGGAATCGGCAGCTCATCATTCGGAAGCCCAACGACCACCAGCGTGCCACCCCGCTTCACAGAACGATACGCCTGCTCAAAAGCTTTTTTCGTCACCGCTACACTGATTGCTGCCTGCACGCCTCCTATCTTTTCATGGATCGCTTCGGCAGGGTCTTCATTCATTCCATTGACCGTTTCATCTGCGCCAAGACTTTTCGCCAGCTCCAGTTTTTCATCGGCAATGTCAACAGCAACGACATTAAAGCCCATTGCTTTCGCATACTGAAGAGCAATATGCCCAAGACCGCCGATGCCGTAAATGGCAACCCAGTCTCCCGGCTTTGCCCCTGAGACTTTCAGCGCTTTATACGTTGTCACACCAGCGCATAAAATAGGTGCCACTTCCACCGGATCCAGTCCGTCCGGAATTTTCGCCACATAATCAGCCGGTGCCACGCAGTATTCAGCATAACCTCCGTCAACTGAATACCCGCCATTTTCCTGATGCGGACAAAGCGTTTCCTGACCCTGCAGGCAGTATTCGCATTCGCCGCAAGCAGAAAATAACCACGGAACCCCCACCCGGTCCCCTTGCTTAAGTGACGTAACGCCTTCACCGATTTCCTCGATAATGCCCACCCCTTCATGCCCTGGAATGAGCGGCAGCTTCGGTTTTACAGGCCAGTCACCGTGTGCAGCATGCAAATCCGTATGACAAACACCACATGCTTCTATTTTCACCAGCACTTCCCCACGCCCGGCCGTTGGCTTCGGTACATCCTTTACTTCCAATTGCTGATTAAATTCATTCACAACTGCTGCTTTCATTTTGTCATTCCCCCTTGGATTTAGTCGTTCATTTAGTATAATGCAACTACTGTGCCAACATTGAAAACGGATACATCCAGGACCTTCGTAGATACACGAGCCGATTTCCCGGTTTATTCAGCCGAAAAATCGGCTCAATCAAACAAAAAAACGGCTTTCTTCTAACGAGAAAGCCGCCGGTTGATTCGATATTCACCGAAGTGAAACAGCATGATGCAAAAAAAGAGCCAGGCTGCGCCGATGGAAAAGCCGGCCAGCACGTCACTCGGGTAATGGACGCCGAGGTAAATTCGGGTGAGACCGACTAAGAGAATCATCGTGCCTGCGCAAATAGCGGCGATCGTTTTTTTCCACTTTCCTTTTAATAGACGAAAAAGCATAAAGGAAAGTGCTCCGTAAAAAATAAAAGACCCCATCGAGTGGCCGCTTGGAAAGCTGTAGCCGCCTTGTTCAATCAGCGGCAGGATGTCCGGGCGCTGGCGCTTAAACAGTTCTTTTAAAAACCCGTTAAATGCACCTCCAAGTCCGTTCACTAGAACGAAAAAAACCGCCCATCCGTAGCGCTTCCGGATGACCAGATACGCGCCAATGAGAATAGTCGCCGCTGTTAAAAACGTGACAGAGGCAAGATCTGTTATAAACACCATCCGAGCGGTGCGTCCCTCATTTACCCATGACTGCACCTCCTGAATGATCGCTGCGTCAAACGCGGCTACTTCGTTTTCCTGCAGGGCATCTACTACTTCAAAAAATCCCCATGTAAAAAAAATAAGAAATGTGATAAGCAAGCCATAATACGTGTAAGCACGCCAGTTTTTTCTGTTCAATCACATTCTTCCTTTCGTTTCTTTCCTTTTATGTACCCTGCTTGAGCAAAAAAAATCCAGGAAGAACTCCTAGATTAAAACACGTGAGCGGCAAGGTAAGATTCCACTTCTTCACGCAGCTTATCGTAAGCAGCCTGCTCGTCGAACACGCGCTGGTCATGAACCGTAAACTTGCCTGGCTCGGACAAATCCAGCTTGATCGTGCCTTCGAACAGGTAGGTGCCGTTCCCGATCAAGTCGATGGAGTACCGGCCTGCTTCATGCTGATGAACTTCGCAGCGGACCTTACCGCCGTTATTGAACACGTCAACCGGTGTCTCAAAATCGTTTAAGCCGAGCTGGCAGGTCGTTAAGGTGGAGGCGGACATCGCCGTTCCACAGGCGTTTGTAAACCCGACTCCCCGTTCGAACGTTCGAACATAAAGAACGCCTTTTTCAATAGGATGAACAAAGCTGACATTCACGCCATCTGGTGTAATATTGTTTTCTCCGTTTAACAATTCCGCAATGCGCTTTTGTTCATTCGACGCGATCAGCTCACGGCTGCCAACTGCAATTAAATGCGGATTCGGAACAGCCACCGCCGAAAAAGGAATGAGCTCCGACAGTTCCGGCACGACTTCATTAAACAAACGATTTTTGCCGATTGTCATCGGCAGGTCGGCAAGATCAAACAAAACCGGAGAAATTTCCACACGGTACGCCGGCACCCCGTCATACATTTCGCCGTCCTTTTTCACAGAAAGATCGGCTTTATTCGTTTCGACGATAATCTCATTTTTCCCAAGCTTGTCTAATACGTAACGTCCGTGCAGGCGAAGACCATTTCCACACATCGACGCTTCGGACCCGTCACTGTTGAAAATGCGCATTTTGGCATCTGCATGACGGCTTTCCATTACGAAAACAATCCCGTCTGCCCCAATACCTGTTTCACGGTTGCATAAAGCTAAAGCGAGCTCACGGCGATTGTCCTCTGAAAACGTATAGCCGTGTGCCCACTCGTCAATTAAAATAAAATCATTGCCTGATCCATGGCCTTTAATAAATTGAATCTCCAAACCTCAATCCCTCTTTCACTGCAAATTTGTTTTTTTCAGTATAGCAGATTTACCTGCGGCACGGCGACTTTCAAATCGCTGCAAGAAAAAAACCACCCGCCGGTGCGGGTGGTCAGTGAATCATTGTATTCATAAGGAATAGCAGCGCGATAATGTACATGGAAACAGGTACTTCACGAAATCGTCCCCGGGTCATTTTCAACAGCGGATACAAAATAAAGCCGGCCGCGATGCCGTCTGCGATGCTTGATGTGAGTGGAATAATTACGATAATCGCAAGAGCAGGCACTGCCTCTGTCCAGTCAGCAAACGACAGCTGGCGAATATTCATCGTCATAAGCATGCCGATCATGATCAGGATTGGTGCAATAGCAGAGCCCGGCACCATATTTAAATAAGGCGCCGCGATAAAAGCGACCGGAAACAGGAGACCGGCCACAAGCGGAACGAGTCCTGTCCGTCCACCGGAAGCGATCGGCGCCGCACTTTCAACAGCCGATACATTTGCGCTGGAGCCGGCAAGGCCGCTTGCCATGACCGCCGCAGCGTTTGCTTGAATCGTACGCTTGAATTTATGCGGCTGCTCTGCCAGATTCAAATGGCCGTTTACAAGACCGATGTTTTCAAACAGCAGCACCATCGTCAAAGAAAACACCGCTGGAATAAACACGAGCGGAGATACCCCTTCAACAGACCATGCGCCGAAAACAGAGGCATAGCTTGATAAGCCAACTCCGGCTGATCCCCCCGGCAATGTGCCGAAGAGCCAGGCAATGCCCGTTCCGCCGGCAATCACCCAGATAAATGCACCCGGCACCTTTCGCCAAAATAAGAAAGCGGCAAACAGAAGTGTGACAAGCGCTGTCAGCGTAAAGCCCGCTTTTTGAACGCCGATCACGACAAGAAACAAACCGAGTCCAATCGTGATCGCTTCTTTTAACGAAGCCGGCACAATATCATTCAGCTTTCCGGCGAGCGGCGTTAACGTGACCACTAAAAACAACAGACCGGCAACTACGGTTACACCGAGCGCCTGCTGCCACGTCATGCCCATTTCGTTTACAAAGGTATACGTGAACATAGCATTAATGCCCATGCCCGGCACAATAATAATCGGTGCATTCGCCCAAAGTGCCATAATCAAACATCCGACAGCAGCCGAAACGATCGTGGCAGCAGCGGCTGCTTCAAACGGCATACCCGCTTCTGACAAGATGAGTCCGTTTACGGCAATGATGTAGATGACCGTTAAAAAGCCGGCCACCCCCGCAGACAATTCCTTCGCAAAGGTGGTTCCATGTTCGCGAAGCTTAAAAATTCCTCCATTCATATTAAAAACCTGCTTACTGTGAAGCGCCCTCTCCCTACCCGCTATATCGCCTTTTTAAAGGTCAGACGACTAGCCACGTGTCAGATTATATCACGAATCAAATGAACGGAGCAAGTTCGCCATTTCAATCGCCGAAACAGCGGATTCCCAGCCTTTGTTGCCTGCTTTTGTGCCGGCACGTTCAATCGCCTGCTCAATCGTATCTGTCGTCAGCAAGCCAAAAATGACCGGAACACCCGACTGCATACCGGCTTGCGCGATTCCTTTTGCTGCTTCGTTGCACACGTAGTCAAAGTGCGCTGTAGCGCCGCGGATAACCGCACCGAGCGTAATCACAGCGTCATAATTGCCGCTGTCCGCCATCTTTTTGGCCACGATTGGCAGCTCGAACGCACCCGGCACCCAGGCAATATCGATGTTATTCGCATCAATGCCGTGGCGGATAAAACCATCTTCCGCTCCGGATACGAGCTTACCTGTAATAAATTCATTAAAGCGCCCTGCAACGATGCCTACTTTTAATCCTGTTCCAATTAAATGTCCTTCAAATGTTTTTCCCATTATTCATTCTCCTCTTTTACATGTAGTAGGTGGCCAAGCTTTGAAATCTTCGTTTTTAAGTAGCTGCGGTTGTCGGCGTTTGCCGGCATTTCAATCGGAACACGTTCGACAATATCGAGTCCGTATCCGTTTAATCCGGCAATTTTCCGCGGGTTGTTTGTTAAAAGCCTCATTTTCGTAATGCCGAGATCGCGCAAAATCTGGGCGCCAATGCCGTAATCACGAAGATCATCCTTAAAGCCCAATTTTAAATTTGCTTCAACGGTGTCGTAGCCCTGCTCCTGCAGCTCGTACGCTTTTAGTTTATTAATAAGACCGATGCCGCGGCCTTCCTGGCGCATGTAAAGCAATACGCCACGGCCTTCTTCTTCAATCTGTCCGAGCGCCGCATGAAGCTGCGGGCCGCAGTCACATCGATGCGAGCCAAAAATGTCACCCGTCAGGCATTCTGAATGAACACGGACGAGAACCGGTTCATCACCGGAAATGTCTCCTTTGACAAGCGCCACATGGTCTTTCCCTGTTAAATCTTCCTCGTAGCCAACGGCCCGGAACTGGCCAAAGTCGGTCGGGAGCTGAATATCGGCCTCGCGCCGGATTAACGTTTCCTGCTTGCGGCGATACGCAACAAGCTGTTCGATCGTCACCATTTTTAACTTAAATTTTTTCGCCATCACATCAAGCTCAGGCAGCCGGGCCATTGTGCCGTCATCATTCATTACCTCACAAATGACGCCGGCCGGCTTATGTCCAGCGAGCTTTGCGAGGTCAACTGCCGCTTCTGTATGACCTGTTCTGCGCAATACGCCGCCTGTTTTCGCAATCAGCGGAAAGATGTGACCCGGCCGTTTAAAGTCGGCGGAGCCAGACGTATCATCAACCATTGCCCGGATCGTATCAGCACGCTCAAATGCACTGATTCCTGTGGTGGTGTTCTTATGATCCACACTGACAGTAAATGCGGTGCCATGGCTGTCTGTATTATGCTCCACCATCGAGTGAAACTGAAGGCGGTGTGCAATCTGCTCTTCAATCGGCACACAAATAAGACCTCGGCCTTCCTTCGCCATGAAATTGATCATCGCCCCGTCCGCAAGCTCGGCAATGCCGACCAGGTCCCCTTCGTTTTCGCGGTCTTCATCATCAACAACGATAATGACTTTCCCCTGCTTTAAATCATCGATGGCTTCTTCAATCGTTGAAAACATCTCGAGTCCTCCTTACAAATAGCCGTTTTCTTTTAATATATCCATTGTGACGCCACCGCTGCGCTTCGGCGCTTCTTTTTTCCCCAGCATATTGCCTACATATTTCGCGAGCATATCACATTCGATATTGACCGGGTCTCCGATGCCCTTTGACGCCAGAACCGTTTCATCGCGTGTATGCGGAATGAGAGAAACCGTCACGTCATCCTCTGTCACCCCGAAAAGCGTCAGCGAAGTACCATCAAGAGCGATCGAACCTTTGTATAAAAAATAACGGCCGAGCCCTTCCGGATAGGAAATAGTCACGTAAAGAGCATTTTCCTCCTGCTTCTTTGACACGATATGACCGACTCCGTCCACGTGTCCTGATACGAAATGGCCGCCAAACCGGCCGTTCGCCGCCATCGCCCGCTCCAGGTTCACACGGGTACCGGGTGACAGGGCTGCAAGCGCCGTTGTTTTAAATGTTTCCGGCATCACATCTGCTGTGAAATGGGTGTTTGTATAGGCTGTTGCCGTCAAGCACACGCCGTTAACAGATATACTGTCGCCCGCTTGCACATCCTCGAGCACCTTGTTCGCGCTGATAGTCAGCTGAAGGGATTTTCCGCCTCGCACGATTCGTTCCACTTTGCCGATTTCTTCTATTATTCCTGTGAACATTCCATCACCTTTTTTCCATGACAATTTTTACATCCGGTCCAATCGTATCGATGGAAACAAACGTAAGATCAAGCGCTTCGTCCATAGAAGAACCGCCAAGCCCGCCAAACGAGGACGGAGCTGATTTTCCGCCGATCAGCTTCGGCGCCATATACATGACAAGCCGGTTAAATGCCCCGATATCCAAAAAGGATGCATTCATCTCGGCTCCTGCTTCCACTAAAAGCGTCATAATGTTCATTTTCCCCAATTCGTCGAGAACGGCATCAATGGACATATAAGGAATTCTGATCACCGTTACGCCTTCTTCTTCGAGAGCGCGCTGTTTTTTTGTTTGCGCATCGGAAGCGCAAAAAATAATCGTTTTGGCTTCTTTGTTTTGAATAATGTTGTAATCAACCGGCACCCTTAAATGAGTATCCAGCACAATTCGAATCGGGTGTTTTCCTCCCTGGGGCAGTCGGGAGGTTAAGAGCGGGTTATCGAGCAGCACGGTGCCAATGCCGGTCAAGATCGCATCGTGCCGGCTTCTGAGCAAATGCACATCTTCTCTGGCAGCATCGCTTGTAATCCAGCGGCTGTGTCCGGTGTGGGCTGCCGTTTTGCCGTCAGCAGTCACAGCTGTTTTGATTGTCACATACGGACGGTTTTTTTGAATAAAATGGAAAAAGGGTGTTAACAGCTCCATTGCTTTTTTTTCACAAATTCCTGTTTTCACTTCGATGCCAGCCGCTCGGAGCTTTTCAATTCCCTTTCCTCCAACAAGCGGGTTCGGGTCGATTGCCGCCACAAACACGCGGCGCAGTCCTTTTTCAACAATTAAATCTGCACAGGGCGGTGTTTTGCCGAAATGGGCACACGGCTCAAGTGTGACATACATGTCTGCACCCTCCGCCTCGCTTCCCGCTTGACGCAGCGCATGAACCTCTGCATGTTCTTCGCCCGCTTTTAAGTGAGCACCCATGCCGAGAATACGGCCATTTTTTACAACAACAGCGCCCACCGGCGGATTAGGTGTTGTCTGGTACGCAGCACTTTCCGCAAGAGAAAGTGCCAGATTCATATAATAGTCTTCATTCATAGAAGGGAACCCCCTTTTTCAAAAAAGCAATTTCATACAAAAAAGCCTCGCATTGATTGTCAATACGGGGCTTTTAATCATCAAGAAATAAACGTTTTCGACGTGAAAAAATTTTCAGAAAACGCGGATTGTCCTTTCCTCCCATCCAGACTGTAACTGTCGGCTCCGGAATTGCACCAGATCCACCGCACGTATGCGGGTCACGGACTAAGAGCGAATCGCTCATCACCGCCGGTCGGGAGTTTCACCCTGCCCCGGAAAGGTTTATTCGAATGTTGCTCTTATTATGACGCTACTTCAAATCCGTTGTCAAGCAAGGGATTTTTATTTGAAACCATTCTGTGAACAGAGACACTCTGTCTGCCCATTTTGCATATACTAAACAAAACAAAAGCCCAACAAAATCACCATTTCAACTGTCTTAAAATAAGCGCTAAAAAAATGTCGAAAATATTTTTGTTTTGCGTTTAAAAACTATTTGCAAACGGGTAAAAATCTTATATTATGAAAATAACGACATGTGAATGCAAGTTGTAGTGGGAAGGCAAATGGTGCGCCACCGGTTTCTTCAATCGGTTCTAATGGGTTCGATTCCCATCCCGGAATTTTTTTATGGACAGGCTGCTGTTGTGACGGTCTCGTTTGATTGATAAAAAATTTCGAGGGTGAATCGGGACACTGATGAACCGCTATGCCCTCAAGTGATTAAAGGAGGGAATTACCATGTTGAAGAAGCGCGATGTTCATGAAAGTCATGCTTTGTTTGAGTTAATGACGCACCCGGAAGTCTTCCCTTTTGTGCGCCACAAAGCCCAGTCTTATGAGGAGTTTGTTTTCGTGACGAAGCAAAACATCGAATCCGAAGAGCGCGGCGAATTAATTTCACGGACGATCCTTGACGAATGGGGCAGCCCGATCGGCACAATCAACCTGTATGACATTGAAAACGGCGCCGGTTTTCTCGGCACATGGCTTGGCAAGCCTTACCACGGCAAAGGCTACAACGCACCGGCTAAGGAAGAATTTTTTAAAGAACTATTTTACGAAATGGGCATCGAGTCGATTTATATGTCGATTCGCAAGGTGAACATCCGCTCGCGTAAAGCTGCAGAAAAACTGCCTTATGCAGTCCCGGCCAATGAAACCCGCCCGGATGTATATGCCAAATTAAATCAAAATGAAGCTGTGTTTGATCTATATGAAGTGCCGAAAGACCTCTTCACGCTTTACTTAATGCGCAAAGACCAGGAAAACGAACAGGCAATGGAAGCGTAACACCCATTCCGGAGAATCCCTCGCGTGCATAACCTTACCTTCAAATGAAGAAGCGAACAATCCGTTCATCTTTATGACCAAAAACCCATTGAAAAGAGCTGCCTTCCGTATCGGAAGGCAGCTCTTTTCCATTTATTCTCCTGAAAAAGGAACATTCAATCCACTCAGAACAACCATCGGGCTTCCGCCGCCGGGATGGGTTGTCCCGCCCGCATAATACACATTGCTTAGATCGGGATGGCCATTTCTCGGCCTTAAAAAAGAATCCTTCAGATTGTGGGATGAAATGCCATAAAGTGCGCCTTTATACGCTGAAAACTGCCGGGCAATGTCCTGTGGCGCAATCACTTTTTCAAAGTCAGGAGCTCCGATATTAACCCCTTTTTGAAGAAGACGCTCATAAATTTGTTCTTTGTATCGCTCAGGATTCACTTCTGCTGCCGGTGCGTTCACAAGAACAAACAGATTGCTCCCACTCGTTACAGCTGGATCGGTGGCTGCGCTGTGGCTGATGTAAATCGTCGGGTCCTCCGGCATTCGATTTTCCTGAAAGATCTGGCGGAATTCTCCTTCATAGTCGCTCGTAAACATGACCTGGTGATGCGGCAGGTCCATTATCCGTTCCCTTTTCCCGATCATCATGACAAATGCCGAAATAGACGGGTGAAAGCGGTCGAGCTTTCGATTCTGATACGTTGGCCGGTCCCCTTCATCGATTAAGCTGCGGGTCGCTGTCACAAAGTCACCGTTAATGACAACAAAGTCCGCCTCGACCGTTTCCCCTGACTGCAGCTCCACGCCTACCGCTTTTTGATTCCGGACGATCAGCCGCTTCACACGCGTATTTAACTGCAGGGACCCGCCTTTTTTCTCAAAAACAGATTGAAACGCATGGGCAATTTTCACATTGCCGCCTTTTACATAATACACGCCGTCATTCATTTCTAAATGGCCGATTAATGAAAAGGTCGCCGGCGCCTTGAATGGCGATGAGCCGATGTAGGTTGCATACCGGTTAAACACCTGCAGCACCCGCTCGTCGCTGAAAAATCGGCGGTGAAAATGATCCATCGACTCAAGCGGGCGGACCTGTGCCATAGCCCCGGCCAAGGACGGCGACAAGTAATCCTTCCAGGAGCGGAACGTCCGGTGAAAAAAGTGGCTCTCAGCTAACGTGTACAGCCTGCGGACTTCTTCCGTATATCGATCATATGTATGAGGGCCGAACCGGTCAAGCTCGCGGATCATGCTTTTCTCATCCGCTGTTTGCCAGAGCTCGCTGCCGTCCGCAAATACATTGCGCGTGTGACGTGTCAGTTTTTGGAACGTAAAATATTCATCCGGGTTTTCGCCTGCTTGCTTGATCACCTGCTGAAACACGTGCGGCATGGTCATCGTATTCGGACCAAAATCAAAATGAAACCCCTCACTATCCACGCTCATCATTTTCCCGCCCGCATGCGGATTTTCGTCAAAAACCGTTACGTCCACTCCCTTTGACTGCATCGTGATCGCAGCCGAAAGACCGCCGAGCCCTGCACCTATGACAATTGCTTTTTTCACATGGCGTCCTCCTTTACTATTGCCGCTATTATACATTAGAATGGATGTATCTTGTACGATAAAGGAGTTTTTGTGCCAATGGAAACGAGAAGAAATATGTTTTTTTCCTACAAAAAAGATCCAGCTAAATTAAATGATATTAACCAGTTAATGACCATTGCGAAAGAGCAGGGCTTTACCATTGTCGACCGCTCGGCAGATGCCAATATTATTGTGGCAGTCGGCGGTGACGGTGCGTTTTTGCAGGCGGTCCGCAAATCAGGCTTTCGCGACGACTGTTTGTATGTCGGGGTGACGGATGAAGTGGAAGCAAGCTTGTATTGCGACTTCCATATTCACGATACGGCAGCCATGAGTGAAGCGATTCAAACGGCCGGCGTCGAGGTTCGCCGCTATCCGGTTATTGACGTTCATCTAGACGGTCATACTCATTTCCAGTGCTTGAATGAATTGTCTGTTCGTTCGTCAATTATTAAAACGTTCGTTATTGATGTTCATATTGATGACCTTCATTTTGAAACGTTCCGGGGCGATGGCATTGTCGTTTCCACGCCGACTGGCAGCACCGCTTACAACCGGTCGCTGAACGGTGCCGTCGTTGATCCGCGCATTCCCTGCATGCAGGTCAGCGAAATTGCTTCTTTGAACAACAACCAGTTTCGTACGCTCGGCTCCTCATTTATACTCGGCGACACCCGCAAGCTGACGTTGAGCATCGTTCAGGACGGCAATGACTACCCGATAATCGGGCTCGACAACGAAGCGTTAAGCGTACAAAACACGCGAAACATCGAAGTGGAAATGTCCGGGAAAATCATTAAAACCGTGAAGCTGAAAAACAATTCCTTCTGGCATAAAGTGCAGCGGACATTTTTGTAATATAATAAACGGACCCTTTTGACGGGTCCGTTTTTTTATTGAGCAGCCTTCTTTTTTCAGGCTCATTTTATGGCGCAATTATGGTGAATACGGCGCAATTAAGCAGGATTTGCGCCGTATTCCTGGGAAATGCGCCATAAACCCAGGAAATTGCGCGTTCGTGCTTATCTAAGTCGGTTAACGGCTTGCCAGCTGCTTGCCGCATTCCAGCCAGTTTCTTTCCTCCGCAGTCAAAACAATCTCTGCCCCGTCCCGGCAGGACATGAGCTCTTGTTCGTTCTGAGCCCCGATGATCGCGCTCGTTGGATATGCCTGGTTCAGCACGTACGCCAGTGCAACCTGTATTTGGCTCACGCCTTTTTCCTTGGCCAGCTGTTCAGCACGGGCATATCGCTGCCAATTCGCGTCGCTGTAAAAAACACGGACAAGGTCCTCGTTGCTCCGGTCTTCCGGTGTAAACCGGCCGGTGAAAAAGCCACGCGCCTGTGAGGACCAGGAGAGAACAGGCATTTGATTGGCTTCGTACCAGGCCGCATCCGTCTCGTCTACGGAGACGCACCCCGGCCAAAACGGTTCGTTCGGCTTTGCCAGGCTTAAATTCGGACTGCTGAAGGTAAAGCCGGTTAAGCCGGTTGCTGCTGCGTACTCATTCGCTTCTTGAATGCGGTCCGTTCCCCAGTTTGAAACGCCGATCGCTTTTATTCGTCCAGCTGCTATATGCTCATTTAATGCCTCAATGATCACCTTGACCGGTACATTCGTATCGTCACGATGCAGCGCATACAAGTCGATGTAATCGGTCCCAAGACGCTCCAGGCTCGTCAATAAATCCTCTTGAATATCGTACGGATTGACCCGCGGACCGTCGCCCTTCGGATGGGCTCCTTTCGTTAAGATCACAACTGATTCACGGTTATTCCGTTCCTTTAGCCACTGGCCAATCGCGACTTCGCTTTCTCCACCGCAATAGTTGTGCGCGGTGTCAATCGTATTGCCGCCAATGCTCATAAAGCGGTCGAGTACGTCGCACACCTTATCGTATACTGCCGGCTTAAAATAATCAGAGCCTTGAATAAGCGCAGAAACGGGCTTTGATAACCCTTTGATCGCAATGGTTTTCATTATGCTTCCTCCAATTCAATTCGTTGTTTGTTCCGTGCAGAAGCCAGGCACGCGTCGAGCACCCGCATGTTCAATTCGGCATCCTCACCGTTAAACGGGAGTGGATCTCCTGTTCGAATCGATCGTCCGATCACATCTGCCTGCAGTGCATATTGATTCAACAGCGGCACTTCCACTTCCTTCCGCCCGTTTTCCGTTGTCACAAAGAAATGGTCCTGTTCATTTTCATTTGTCACGAATGCGGATGGAACGTCGATCCGTCCTGTAGTTCCAATAATTCTCAGCTCATTTTCAAAAAATGCCCACATGCCGCATTGAAACGTAAGTGCTACGCCGTTCGAGAATTCCAGCACACCGGACGCCATCATGTCTACGTCGTCATGATCCGGTGAAAAAAGAGCTTGAACCGTCGCAGCAGCCGGCTCTTCTCCAAGCAGCAAGCGTGCAGCACTGATCGGGTACACCCCTACATCATATAAAGAACCGCCGCCCCAGTCCTTTCGATACCGTACATTGCCTGTATCCTTTGCATTATTAAACGTAAAGGTGCCATGCAGGCTTCTTACTTCGCCAATTTCTCCTGACTGGATTACCTGCTTCATCATTTCGTAGCGGGGGTGATAGCGGTACATAAACGCCTCCGCAAACACGACACCTGCTTGACGGCACGCTTCATTCATTTCGGCTGTTTCCTCCGCATTTAAGGCAGCCGGCTTTTCGCACAAAACATGCTTGCCCGCTTCTGCCGCACGGATCGTCCATTCCTTGTGTAAATGGTTTGGCAGCGGGATGTAAACGGCATCAATTTCCGGGTCAGCCAGCAGCTCCTCGTAGCTTCCATACGCTTTTTCAATATTCATCTCAGCAGCCGTTTTCGTTGCTTTTTCAATCCCTCTGCTTGCAATCGCTTTCACTTCTCCTGTTTCAGATTGCTGGATGCCAGGGATCACAGCTCTTTTCGCAATGCCTGCACAGCCCAGCACGCCCCATCGAATGATTGACATATTCTCTCTCCTTTTCAACTCTTAGTATGATATTGTAATTATATAAAAAAGAGTTTCACCAGTATATAGAAGCTTATTGTTCCTTTTCTATAACAAAATTGCGATAGGGGTTCTGTCATGCGCAAACAACACTTACTGCCAATGTTCCATCAATTCCGCTGCCTCATTCTGCCGGAGTCTGTCGGTTTGTACGAAAAAGAACGAGATCATTATGTAGACCGAAAAGCCGGTACGTGGAGTACATTCAGCATCCACATTGTTATAGACGGCCATGGATTTGTTGAGCTTCAAGGAGACAAGCACCGGTTAAGCCGAGGAGATGCGTTTTTGTACTTTCCGATGCAGGAACAAATGTATTACAGCAGCAAGGAAGAGCCGTGGAGTGTTTTGTGGGTGCATTTTTACGGAGAGGGCTTAAACACCCTTTTATCGAGCCGAGGCTTTCACCGCTTGTCACTCTGGCATATTCAGGATTTGTCACCGTTGCTTCATACACATGAACAGCTGCTTCAAGAAGCAGAAGCCCACCATTATTTGCAGCAGCAGCAGCTGTCTACACTGACGTATGCTTTTTTAACTGCCTTTATGATTCAGGCAGAGCCGTGGAGCACCGAAAAACCGACAGATCAGGATAACCGGATCCAATCGCTTCTGCCACTCATGCAGCAGCAGTCCTGCGAACCATTCGAACTTGACTATTGGGCCGAAAAAGCCGGCGTCAGCTCCTATTATTTTTGTCGTTTGTTTAAACAAGCCGTCCAGATGACCCCGATGGCGTTTATCACATTATGCCGCCTGCAGCAATGCAAGCAATGGCTGCTTGATCACGAGGAAATGAAGGTGCAGGACATTGCTGAAAAAGCGGGTTATTCGAGTACGAGCTATTTTAATAAACTGTTTCTAAAACAGGAAGGCATCACTCCTACCAGGTACCGCGAACTGCACGGTACGGCTTTGCGGAAGCGGTAATGAGCTGATCTTTTTCTTTTTTTCATTTTTCTGACTTTCTCACTTCTCATTTTGATCATAGTTTAGTATAATTATAAACTGAGAATGATTATTACCATATAAGTGGGCATAACCATTCGCACACGAACCATTTCGAAACGAGATCACTCATTATAGGAGGAGATTTTTAAAATGGAATCCAACAACAATCACGAACAAAAAAGCCATACTGCTGCCGGTGAAGGCCAGTGTCCTGTTACAGGCGCAGGCAGCGGGCATAAAGACAGCGCGATCACAACGTCCAAGCAGCCCGGCGGTACGACGAATAAAGACTGGTGGCCAAATATGCTGAACCTCGGCATCTTGCGCCAGCACGACCGGAAGTCCAATCCGTTTGGCGAAGACTTCAGCTATAAAGAAGAATTCTCGAAGCTTGATTACAATGCCTTAAAACAGGACCTTCATCATCTAATGACCGACAGCCAGGACTGGTGGCCGGCAGATTATGGACATTATGGTCCTTTCTTCATTCGAATGTCGTGGCACGCCGCCGGCACATACCGGACGATTGACGGCCGTGGTGGCGGTGCGTTCGGTTCCCAGCGTTTTGCTCCGCTGAACAGCTGGCCGGACAACGTCAACCTGGATAAAGCCCGCCGGCTGCTTTGGCCCATCAAGCAGAAATACGGAAACAAAATTTCATGGGCCGATTTGCTTGTTTTAACAGGTAACGTGGCGCTTGAATCAATGGGGCTGAAAACGTTCGGCTTCGGTGCAGGACGCGAGGACATCTGGCATCCGGAAGAAGACGTCTATTGGGGAAATGAAAAGGAATGGCTGGCGGACAACCGGTATTCAGGTGACCGTGAGCTTGAAAACCCTCTTGCAGCGGTTCAGATGGGGCTTATCTATGTGAATCCGGAAGGCCCGAACGGCAAGCCAGATCCACTGGGAAGTGCGAGAGACATTCGGGAAACATTTGCCCGTATGGGAATGAATGATGAAGAAACCGTCGCATTAATTGCCGGCGGCCACACATTCGGTAAAGCGCACGGAGCAGGAGATCCTTCTCTTGTCGGTGACGACCCGGAAGCAGCCGATATCGAAACGCAGGGGCTCGGCTGGCTGAGCAAGCACGGCAAAGGTCACGGCCGCGATACGATTTCAAGCGGTGTCGACGGTGCATGGACGGCGAACCCAACCAAATGGGATAACGGCTTTTTTGAGCAACTATTAGGCTACGAGTGGGAGCTGACAAAAAGCCCGGCTGGAGCTTATCAATGGCAGGCTGTTGATCTTCCAGAGGATCATATGGCGCCAGACGCTGAAGATGCTTCCATCAAAGTAAAAACGATGATGACAACGGCAGATATGGCTTTGCGTGCAGATCCGGCATACGAAAAAATTTCCCGCCGCTACTTCGAAAATCCGGACGAGTTTGCGGATGCCTTCGCGCGCGCGTGGTTTAAGCTTCTACACCGTGATATGGGGCCAAAAGTTCGCTATTTGGGACCTGAAGTGCCGCAGGGAGAGCTTGTGTGGCAAGACCCTGTTCCGGCAGTTGATTACACGTTATCTGATGACGAAGTGGCAGATTTGAAAGAAAAAATTCTAAGCTCCGGCCTCACAGTGAGTCAGCTGGTGAAAACCGCCTGGGCTTCTGCGAGCACATACCGTGGCTCAGATATGCGCGGCGGCGCCAATGGAGCACGCATCCGCCTGGCACCTCAAAAGAACTGGGAAGCAAACGAACCAGCGGAACTGGCGAACGTGCTTGATGTATATGAGCGCATTCAAGGTCAGCTCGAGAAGCACGTCAGCCTGGCGGATTTGATTGTCCTTGGCGGAAGTGCGGCAGTTGAAAAAGCAGCGAAAGACGCCGGCTTTGATGTGACTGTTCCGTTTACACCTGGTCGCGGCGACGCAACGGCAGAACAAACAGACGCTGAAAGCTTTAATGTATTGGAGCCGGTCTCAGACGGCTTCCGCAACTACCAAAAAGCGGAATACTCAACCAGCCCGGAAGAAATGCTCGTTGATAAAGCCCAGCTGCTTGGATTAACAGCGCCTGAGATGACCGTTTTAATCGGCGGCATGCGCGTCCTTGGAGCTAACCACAGCGGAACAAAACAAGGCGTTTTCACTGAACGTGTTGGCCAGTTGACAAATGATTTCTTCGTCAACCTGCTGGATATGGGCATCGAGTGGAAGCCAGCCGGCTTCAACCAATATGAAGGCCGCAGCCGGAAAACAGGTGAAGTGGTGCGGACAGCTTCTCGTTTCGACCTCGTTTTCGGTTCCAATTCCATTCTCCGTGCACTTTCAGAGGTGTATGCTCAGGATGACAACAAAGAAAAATTTGTGCGTGACTTCGCCGCTGCCTGGGTGAAGGTGATGAACGCCGATCGTTTTGATGTAAAACAATAAGCTGAATCCCTGGTTTAAGGGCTTGAACAGCGGAAAAAGCCGAACGCAGTCGTTCGGCTTTTCTTTTTTTGACCCGTATAAGCATTCATTATTTGTTGGCAATCGAAGATAAATTCTCGTATTCTGATTTTTTTCCGCTGGTCTGATTCTGGCGTGCTTCCTTCATTCCTTTTTGAATCGATTGATTGAGGAGACTTTGAATACCCATCACAAACGCCATTTCCACCTTCGGGCTCAGCTTTCCTCCTGATTCTACGAGATCATTTAATTCTTCCAGCTTGTCAATCATAATGTCCCGTATGAATTCCACATCTTCTTTCAATGAATTCCCCTGCCTTTCTCTTAAAAATGAGTTTCTAATCATCCATTTTATGCACTTCGCTGGCAATTATGCTGGTTTCTGTTGAACACTTTACTGCTGTCAGGCATTTAAGTTTGTTTCCGCTGGTTATACTGGTACGATAAAGAGGATATTTCACCAAGAAAGGATAATCTGAATGACCAATATAAAGATTCCCGTTTCCGTTTTGAATTTAGCCCCTATTCGCAAAGGGCAGACGCCGTCCGAAGCCATCGAGGCAATGATCGACCTGGCGCAGGCAACAGAAAAAATGGGCTACAGCCGCTACTGGATCGCCGAGCACCATAACACATCTACGCTCGTCAGCTCGGCGACATCGATCTTAATCAAGCATACATTGGAGCATACTGAACGGATCCGTGTCGGGTCTGGCGGAATTATGCTGCCGAACCATTCTCCGCTCGTTGTCGCCGAACAGTTCGGCACAATGGCGACCATCTACCCGGACCGTCTTGACCTCGGCCTTGGCCGCGCGCCGGGCACTGATATGAAAACGGCTGGCGCTCTCAGACGTTCGCAGCATGATACAGTGTACACATTCCCGGATGACGTGAACACGCTGCTGACGTATTTCGGACCGAAAGAGCAGCAAGGCGCGGTCAAAGCTTATCCAGGCGTTGACACGAATATTCCCATTTATATACTCGGCTCTTCAACAGACTCAGCGTATTTAGCAGCGGAGCTTGGCCTGCCTTACGTGTTCGCCTCGCATTTTGCACCGCGGCTGATGAGCGAAGCGATCACCATTTACCGGAATCACTTTAAGCCGTCACAATATTTAGATGCTCCTTACATGATCGTCTGCTTAAACGTCATCGCGGCAGAAACGGATGAGGAAGCGCAATTTGAATCGACAACGATGCAGCAATTTTTCTTGAATGTCGTGCGCGGCTCACAAACACCGCTCAGCCCGCCAGTTGAAAATATGGATGAACTATGGAGTGAGGGAGAAAAAATGATGTCGTCCTCTATGACAAGCGTGACACTGATGGGAAGCAAGCAAACCGTCAAGGAACAGCTGATCCGCTTCCAGGAAGCATACAATGTTGACGAAATCATGGCCGTATCATATATGTACGATCAGGAAAAACAAAAACGGTCGTATGACATTTTTAAGGAAATCGTAGATGGAAAATAACGATCAAAAAAGCAAGCCTGCTGTTGTAAACAGGTTTGCTTTTTTTGTTTTAATGAAAATCACGTTCCACAAAATGTCCGGTACGGCTTGAGCGTTTTCGGCGGCAAAGACGTGTATGCTTCCTGTTCCGGTGAATAAGCAAACGGGTCAGCAAGCACAGCCAGAAGTTGCTCCATCACTTGCATATCCCCCCGCTCCACTGCCGCCTCCAGCGCTTCCTCCACTCGGTGATTTCGCGGAATAACCGATGGATTTGTTTGTTTCATTAATGCAGTGGATGCTTCTACTGACTGGTTTTTGACCCTTCTTACCAGCCAGCGCTCATGCCACTTTTGAAAAGCAGACACGGAAAAAAGCGCCAGTTCTTTCAGCTCCCCGATCGTAAGAGCCCGGAATGTATTCGTGTAGTCCGCTTTATGCTCCTTCATCAACTCTAGCAACTCTTGAAGAAGCTCTTCGTCGCCTTTTTCTTCTCCGGCAAGACCCAGCTTCGCCCGCATGCCGCGCTGCCAGGTTTCTTCATAAAGCGGACCAAATTCGGATAACACAGCTTGCGCCAACGGCACTGATTTTTCTTGATCGTCATGTATGAGCGGCAGAAGCGTTTCCGCAAACCGGGCAAGGTTCCAGCTGGCCATGACGGGCTGGTTTTCATACCGGTAACGGCCCTGGGCATCAATTGAGCTGAATACCGCCCCCGGATCATACGTGTCCATAAAAGCACACGGGCCGTAATCAATTGTTTCACCGCTGATCGTCATATTATCTGTGTTCATGACACCGTGAATAAAACCGACCAGCTGCCATTTGGCGACCAAAGCAGCCTGGTTGCGCATAACTTCGCGCAGGAAGGACAAATAGGGTTTCTCCTCGGCTTTAAGATGAGGAAAGTGGCGATTAATCGCATAATCCGCCAGTGCTTGAACGGATTCCACACCACCCGCCCCGATTGCGTATTGAAACGTGCCCACGCGCAAGTGACTGGCCGCCGTTCTTGTTAACACCGCTCCTGGCAACGCCGTTTCCCGATATACGTCTTCTCCGGTTGCCACTACAGCGAGGCTGCGGGAGGTCGGAATCCCCAGTGCATGCATCGCTTCACTGATGATGTACTCACGAAGCATCGGTCCCAGCGCTGCCCGGCCGTCACCGCCACGGGAATACGGTGTCCGTCCAGAACCCTTTAGCCCGATGTCCACTCGTTTCCCGTCTGAGGTCACATGTTCTCCCAGCAAAACAGCACGGCCGTCGCCAAGCATCGCCAAATGGCCGAATTGATGGCCGGCATATGCCTGAGCAAGCGGAAAAGTGCCAGCAAGACGGGCACTGAACGAAAGTACGGCCGCTCCCTCCTCCCCTTTCAGTGCTTGTTTTTCCAATCCGAGCTCATCAGCCAGTTTTTCGTTTAAGGCAATAATCCGTGGAGAATCGACAGGATTCGGCTGCATTTCTGTGAAAAAAAGGTCCGGCAGGCGTGCGTAGCTGTTGTCAAAATGCCAGCCTGCTTCAGTAGATGGTTGGTTGTTTGTCATCGAATCCCCTTTTCTGTTAAATGATTAGCTTCTTCCGGTCATTATACTCCTTTTTCTATTGAATGTGTTGTATGTATGTCTCCCCTGATTTCCGTTAATGATAGGAACAGCTTTGAAAGGAGGAGAAGACATTGCTGCGATTACAAACCGAACTCGAAGGAAAAAGTGCTTGTTACGGTCATGTACGAGACACTTTTACATCGCTTGGCTATGACCTTGGTGGAAATTGGGACTATGACAAGGGCTGCTTTGACGCCATATTATGGAAGCAAGAAGGCGTCACGATTTATATACGGCTTCCCTTCCAGGTGATGAAAGGAGAGCTCGATCAGTACGATGCTATGATCCAATTTCAATCACCCTTTGTGATCAAGCACGTGATCAACATCGGGCTTGAAGCAGATGAGCATTCGCTGCTCACGGCATCTGGGCTTAATCAATTCCAGGACCCGGTCGATCCGGATGATAAAATTGAAAACAAAAATAAATGGGAGCTTGCTGGAGAAAAAGCGGTGCAAAAAGTGATTCAGTCTGTACACGGCGCTTTAATCGCAAGCTAAAAAAAGCCCCGCCAGCTTTGCACTGGCGGGGCTTTCCTTTTTTATCCTGCTTTATGAATCTTAATGACCTTGCCCTCTTTGCGCCATTCTTTAAACTCCGCAGCTGCCGTGAACAAAGCATCGGTTGAGGAATTTAGCGCCGTTTCACATGAGTCCTGCAGTACGCCGATAATAAAGCCGACGCCGACTACCTGCATCGCAATTTCATTCGGGATGCCGAACAAGCTCGCTGCAAGCGGAATGAGCAGCAATGAGCCGCCTGCCACCCCGGATGCACCGCAAGCGGCAACCGCTGACAGGACACTCAAAATGATCGCAGTCCATACATCCACTTCAATACCGAGCGTATGAACGGCCGCAAGCGTCAACACGGAGATCGTAACCGCCGCACCGGCCATGTTGATCGTTGCCCCTAAAGGAATGGACACCGAATAGCTGTCCTTATCCAGCCCCAGGTTTTCGCACAGCTTCATATTCACCGGAATATTAGCCGCTGAGCTCCGTGTGAAAAACGCCGTTAAGCCGCTTTCTCTTAAGCATTTAAACACGAGCGGGTAAGGATTTTGACGGATCATTACGTATACAATCAGCGGATTAACGACGAGCGCTACGAGCGCCATACAGCCAAGAAGAAGCGCCAGCAGCTGTCCGTATCCGAGCAGGGATTCAAGGCCGTTTGTTGTAATTGATTCAATGACCAGTCCCATGATGCCAAGCGGCGCCAGTTTGATCACCCAGGCGACCATTTTTGACACAGCGTCAGACAAGTTCGAAACAAGTGTTTTTGTCGTATCAGCCGCTCCCTTCAGCGCCAGGCCAAGCACAATCGCCCACGCTAAAATGCCGATATAATTCGCGTTCACAAGTGCATTAAATGGATTATCGACGACATTCAGCAGCAGCGTTTTTAATACTTCTGTTACACCGCTTGGCGGCGCAACGCCTTCCGCACTGTCTGTGAGCGATAAACTGACAGGAAAAACAAAGCTCATCACGACGGCTATTAAACCGGCTAAAAACGTCCCGAGCAAATAAAGCACCACGATCGTTTTCATATTCGTTTTCTGACCGCTTTTATGTGACACAATCGCCGACAGCACCAGTACAAATACAAGAACAGGCGCTACAGCCTTTAGGGCACCAACAAACAGCGTTCCTAAAATCGAAAGCGGTGCCGCTATATCCGGAATTGTAACAGCCAGCAGAACGCCGATTACAAGCCCGATCAGAATCTGCTTGACCAAACTCACCCGGTCAATTTTCAGCAGTATATTTTTCATGATACATCCCCCATTACCTCAAAATAAAAATGTCTTTGTCGTATTCCACCTGAAAAAGACACCTGTCCATCTAATAAATAGTATTTTAAATAGTTTCGAGGTATATTACAATACTGATTCGATTATTTAAATATGTTGTAATAATTAGAACATTCTAACTAAATAACCTCAAAAATAGATGACAATCATTTTTATCTTCGGATGCCGAGCAGACAATAGAAAATCTTTTGACGTTTAAATGTACGCGTGACATGCACACAAAAATAAAAAAGGCGGTTAGCTTTCACCGCCTCCTCCACTCTTTTCTTCCTCCTGTTTGCCCGCTTCTTCCGCCGCTTTTAAAAGGGTTTCCTCCATTTTGGCTTTATATAAAGGACTTGATAATGTTTCATCCACTACCTTTTGCAAATGTTTTCGGAACTCCTGGCTTTTCATCGCTTCCTGCAGCGTTTTTTGCATTTTTGGGTCCTTCAGCACATCTATGAGCAGCGCTTGATAATCCGGATCCTCCATTAAGCTTTTTAACAGCTTTTCGTGCTCTTTTTGCATACTTTTTGCATAGCTTTCCGCAAATTTCGGGTCTTCAAATGCCTTTTTCCAAAATTCCTTTCCCTTCTCAGATGTCAGCGCCGTTTGAATCGTTTCGGTGACAGCCTGTTCATCCATCACAATCGCCTGCTTGATTTCCGGGTCCTTTATCGCTTCCTCCAGCGCCTTTTTGCCGTCATCGGTTTTCAATATATCGGTGACCATCTTCTTCGTTTCCTCATAATCCGCCTGGGCAGACGGTGTATCTCCGGACGCGCAGCCGGAAATGAGCACACTCATACAGGACAACGACAGCAGTGTCAATAAGGTGTTTTTCTTCACAATCATTCAGCTCCTTTCCTCCTTTACTTTGTTCCTTTTAGTTTGAATGAGAAAGGAGATTTTATACGGAGAAAATGCTGGACTTTGGCTAAAAAGAAAAAACCCGTTTGATTGTGCGAAAAGGTTCAGAACAACCAAACGGGAGGATGATATTTTTACACATCAGCCAAGCGAGAAACGTCACGCACAATCATGACTTCTTCGTTTATCGGTAAAGTCATTTGCTGATTATGCACACTGAACTCTCCCCCCCAATGTGCTGTGACGTTTCCTTAAATCAGGAAATAGACGAAAAATAAATCAAACTCCTTTATATCAGCAGCCATTTATTTCGCTTTTCTTGTTAACCCGTCAATATGTCATATCTGTTTCAGTTATTTCTTTTTACCTTAGCTTCCTGCAACAGCCTCAAATTCACCTGTTTCCGCATTGGCAATAAAACCATAAATAGACAACGTTTTTGGAATTAATGGGTGACTTTTAATCAAATCGATATTTTCCGTTATCATTTTATTCACATCTTGTTTTCCAGATAGCCAGCTTGATAGATTACTGCCGGCCGCATCAATATATTCAATTGTTTCGATCGTTTCTTTTGCAATACCTGCTTTCCGGATTTTAGAAAGAATCTCCTCTCCATTAATTGCATGTTCTTTGCTATCCTTCTCTCCGATAATATAAATTTCTTCTATATCTTCGGAGTAAACGGCCAAAATAATGTCTCTAATTGTACAACCATAGGGCTGTGAAATGATCGTTCCAAAACTTGTTGTGATGATTAATTGTTCCGCTTTTTTATTTGTTATGACAGGTAATAACGGATGTGATTTTACACTTAACCCTGTTAGAACTAAAGCCTTTTTCTCGTTTGTTTTCTGCATAAAAACCCCTCCTATTGAATCAATTGAGCCATTTCATAATAAACAGGTATGCCGACAATAAGGTTGAATGGGAATGTCACTCCAAGAGCCAGCCCCAAGTAAACAGACGGATTCGCCTCCGGTACAGATGCTTTTAATGCTGCCGGAGCCGCAATATAGGAGGCACTTCCGGCTAAGACACCCATTAATGTCATACCGCCCAAAGACAGTCCTGCCAGGTGCCCCGTTACCACGCCTAAACTTCCAAATAAAACAGGCGTGATTAATCCAAAAAGAAGCAATTTGAAACCGTGCTTCCTTACTTCCGGCAACCGCTGGCCTGTCGTGATTCCCATACTCAGTAAGAACAAAATCAGCACGCTGCTATATAAATCCATAAACAGCGGTTTCACCATTGGCACAGCACGTTCTCCAAGAATCAAACCGATGAATAAACTGCCCAGCAGCAGCAAGATACTTTTTCCAAACAAGCTTTCTCTTAGCACTTCTTTATCAATGAGGCTTGCTGGCTTATAGACAAACCCTACGCTTCGCATCGAAAGAGCTGATTGATCTTTTTTATTCTCGATGATCTTTAATAATAGTAATGAAACTAAGATTGCGGGGCTTTCCATAATAACGACGAGAGCATTCATAAATCCCTCGTAGGATACACCGTTTTTTTCGATGAAGGAGATGGCCGCTCCATAGGTGACAATGCTGACAGACCCGTACGTGGCCGCTAAGCCAATCGAATTTTGAAGGTCCATTTTCATAAGACGCGTAATAAAAATGGTGATAAACGGAATGACAATTCCTAAAAAGAGTGCACCCATGATTGGCTGCATAACGGATTCAATTGAATAATGAGACAGCTCAATCCCGCCTTTTATCCCAATGGCGATTAAAAGGTAAATACTCAGCGCTTCGCTTAAGGCGCTTGGAAATTTTAAATCTGATTTCACTAAAGCGGCCACAATTCCTAACACAAAAAATAACACAACCGGCGACAACAAATTTTGTAAAATGATTTCTGACATAATCCTTCCTCCTGATATCCTTCATTTTCCACAAAAAAACCGGCAATTTCAGAATAACTGGCACTCACCCGCCATTCATTCTGAAAACTGCCGGTTTATCTTCAACTGACCGTATGGCTTTTGAAGATCTCCCTTTTTCATCTATTGTCTTTTTATTCAAAATCTTTTTCGATATCTCTATCTAATTTAAACACCATCACCCGTTCCCCGCTCTGCGTGCTTATATCTGTGTGAAAGCTTTTCACTTTTTCACCCGTTATGGTAAAGATGATTTCTTTTAAGCCATTCATTCCTGATTCAATCAAATTAGACCGCATCCTTTTGATGGACAGCATGCCCTCTTTTGTTTCACAAAGGACATATTCAGCAGGCGTTAGAATCCCGCGTAACGTGACAATAATCATATCACGCAATATATCTGCTTTTACGGACACGGAACCACGTCCAAGGAAATCTTTTTCCCATTGAGTTAACGCTTTGCTTATTTCTGCTTCAATAGATCCTTTAGATTTGTTCATGACCATTCCTCCTTAACAAAAAAATCGGTATATTCCCCAGCTAGTTTCCTAGTTAAGAAATATACCGATTTATCTTATTTCTTTTCTTCTTATGATGTATAGGTTACTTTTTCATACAGTCAATATAGAAATAATTAACAGCACGCTAAAGCGTTTATTCAATCAGAAGTGAGAATAAAAATCTCTCGGTTATTTAGATTAATACTACTGTAACTTTCAGCAAGGAGTATGTCAACATAAAAAATAAATCAAAAAAGATCTGGCACTGAATTTTTCATGCCGCTCTTTCATAGTGTGATCAAAAGTGTGTTCAGATCATCACTATGAAGGTTGTCATGATTGAGCAGGTGAAACGGAGCGGTTTATCTCCCTTATTTCCTCACTGCCTTTTTAGCCTGCCTTTTTTATTTGTTCTTGTTTTGTAACCCTGCTTTTCATCTAAATGCTTAATGGGCGAAAACTGTTCATGCTGATTCTTTATAGTCAAGTCAAATACATGAGAATAAATCATTGTCGTTTGAATGTCACGATGTCCCAGAATCTTCTGGAGTACCCTCATTGAGCCTCCACGTTCAAGAAACAATTTAGACGCTGTATGTCTGAATAAATGAGATTTGCGGAGGGCGGAGCAAGGGGTTGGCTTAAAAAAGACCAGCTCAGCATAGAAGCTGATCTGGCCTTTTGTCATAAAGTAAGCTGTGCTGCTATTTCGGCTGTTACGTATTTTGCACTTGTTTCGTTGTCCAAGATTCCACATTCCAAATGTCCGTCGCAATCTCCTGATAAAACTCAGGCTCATGGGAAATCAAGAGGATGCTTCCTTTGTACTCTTTAAGCGCCCGCTTTAATTCATTTTTTGCATCAACATCCAAATGGTTGGTCGGTTCATCAAAAACGAGAACATTGCTTTCCCGGTTCATCAGTTTACAAAGCCGCACTTTTGCTTTTTCGCCGCCGCTCAGTACGGATATTTTACTTTCAATGTGTTTTCTCGTTAGTCCGCACCTTGCTAATGCCGCCCGAACTTCGCCTTGTGTTAAACTCGGAAATTCATTCAGCACTTCTTCAATGCACGTGTTTTGGTTTTCTTTTTTTACTTCTTGCTCAAAATAACCGATATACTGGTAGTCTCCCCGCTCTACGCTTCCGGAAAGAGGGTTGATTTCACCGAGAATGCTTTTTAACAAAGTGGTTTTTCCGATTCCGTTTGCTCCAACCAAAGCAATTTTTTGGCCGCGTTCCATCGAAAGGTCCAGCGTCTTGGAAAGAGGATTATCGTAGCCGATCACTAATTTTTCCGTTTGGAAAATCAGCTTCCCGGATGTTCTGGCTTCTTTAAAACGGAAATCAGGCTTTGGCCGATCTCCTGATACTTCAATAATATCCATTTTATCCAGCTTTTTTTGCCGGGACATCGCCAGGCTGCTTGTTGAAGCACGTGCTTTGTTTCTAGCCACAAAATCTTTTAAATTAGCGATTTCCTGCTGCTGCTTTTTAGCGGCTGCTTCTACTTGCAGTTTTTTTGCTTCATATACTTTTAAAAAGTTATAGTAGTCTCCAACATAGCGGGTTAATTCTTTGTTTTCCAAATGATAAATAATGTTTACAACGCTATTTAAAAAAGGAATATCATGAGAGATCAGAAGAAATGCATTCTCATAGTTCAGCAAATAGCGTTTTAACCATTCAATATGCACTTCATCCAAATAGTTGGTTGGCTCATCGAGGAGTAAAATATCCGGTTTTTCAAGAAGAAGCTTAGCAAGAAGAACTTTCGTCCGCTGCCCTCCGCTTAAATCATACACATCCTTTTCAAGCCCTATCCCGTCTAAGCCGAGCCCTCTGGCTACTTCTTCTACTTTTGCATCAATCGTGTAAAAATCATTGGTTGTCAATGTATCTTGAAGGGCCCCGACTTCATCGAGCATTTTTTCCATTTTTTCCGGACTTACATCGGCCATTTGGCCGTAAATGGCATTAATGGCTGTTTCTATATCAAATAAGTATTGAAAAGCCGTTTTCAGCACATCACGAATCGTTTTTCCTTTTTCTAAAACGGCGTGCTGGTCAAGATAACCGACCCGCTGATTTTTGGACCATTCTACTTTTCCATCATCCGGCTGAATTTGTCCTGTAATAATATTCATAAACGTCGACTTGCCTTCGCCATTAGCGCCGACTAATCCAATATGTTCCCCTTTTAACAAACGAAAAGATACGTTTTGAAAAATAATGCGGTCACCAAAATCATGACTTAAATCTGTTGCTGTTAGGATACTCAATTATCGTTTCCTCATTCCGCTTCGAAATTTCCAATAAATTTTGATTATATCATACTGATCTGCTTTAAAGCAAGAATCTGCATCCAAGAAATTGGATTGTCAACACCACTATTATGTTACATTTGGGATGAAAACTGCTTTCTGTTAGACTTTTTGGCATATCCTCAGCCAACCAGGGAACAATAACTGTTACCCCTTTCACTTCCAGCAGCTATTATAGCTGTTTCTCTAATCCATAACACTGAATACAAAGATGATTATTGGAGAATATACTCTTTGTTAACCTAGTCAGGGAAGAATTTTCATGCCGAAATTTTTCATCTATGTGGCAGCGTTTATGACCACGTTTCTCCTCGTCGCTTGTATGAATAATCGTGATAATACTCAGCAAGATAATCTAGCTCAGAATGTTACTTACGATGAACAAGATCAATCAGACACAGCCACTCCCGATATTGGAGAAGAGGCGGCTAATCACATCACAGATTTAGAAGAAGTAAAGAGTGCAACAGTACTTATGACCGGCCAAACTGCTTACACAGCCATTAACCTAACTAATAAAACCAAATTTTATCTGGTATTTCTTAATGACAAACCCTGTCTAAAGCCAAGGTTTTTTTAATAATGCGGAATGAGCTTTTACCTGACTTTCCGCATGTCAAAAAACAGTAAATAATATTTTTCGTTTTTTTTCAATCAAAACTAAAAAAAACTGATATTTTGTCATTTTGTGGTTCTGCAGAGGGATTAATAAGTATGTTCAAATCGGCTTACTCGGAAATGTAATCGGACGGTAACCAGCTGCTTCGCTGCTTTTTTTAAAAAATTTATGGCTGGATGTGCTGCTTCATTTCCATAATTGGGCTGACAAGGATCGCTGTGCTGAAGCCTGCCCATTCTATGACGTGATGCATTTGTGGCAGGGGCGGTTCTGCGATACAGCGCTCGCTGCCGATTGCCATGGTCAATAGCCCTTCCATTGTCTTTATAATGGTTTTGACAGAAGGTGTTCTGGTTTTCTTTTTATCCGGGGTGATCCAGTCGCTGTCCTGTTGTTCAAGCGAGCGGCGAACTTGGTATTCCAAGTAAGACAGAAGCAGGAGAACCAGATAAAAAATGTACCCCAATGCCTTTACCCGGCGGCTGCTTTTCAAATAGACATTGTGAAACAGGATCGGATCTTTTAATAGCCGGAAACGGGTTTCCACACGACTTTGCTTCTTATATAAAAGTAGGCGGTCTTCTGCACACATGTCCAGTTCCGGGCTGGAGATCAGCACAAAGCAGGAAGCCATATGCAGCTCGCGTTCGGCGAAAGCGGGATGGACAGCCAGGCCGCTGAAGGAAAGTGTATAAATGGTTCTTTCTTCAGGGCTCTCTTCTTTTTTCGGGCGCCCGCGCCCGGGATGCTGCTTCGTAGTGGCCGACACAATCTTTCCGTGCACAGAGAAGCCTTTTTCTTGAATGGACCGGATGCTTTCCTGCATGGCCGTTTGCGCATCGGCTTCACAGCTGAAGGGCACTTTTTCTTTTTTCGCCAGTTCTTTTGCCAGTTTTTCTTGAATCTTGGCCCATTTCTTCCCCAGTGTTTGTTCTTTCTTAGCGGCCAGTTCCTTGGACCAGACGACAAGGAGTAGATAAGATGTACGTTGCTTTTCACAAGGAATACCGACTGTTTCGTACAGGTGATATTCTTTGCCAGATGGACTTTTAAATGGTCTCCATTCTTCTTTTTGAACGGCTTGTTCTTTGGCTGATTTGGTCAGGCTGAACGTATCAGGCAATCTGGAAAGAAACAGAATGCTTTCTTTCTCCATTGTAGCCAAGTTCTCCTTGGTCACCAGGCTGCTGTCGAGAATAAATGGTGCTGTCCGGCCTTTTTCTTCGAAAAAAGCCTTCATGGATTGGACGGCTTCGATGCTCCATTTCTGGTCGGATACGTTGCCGGAAAAGACATGGCCGAAGAGCGGAAGCCCGTTCTGCTGAACACCCAGCCCGATTTTGATTTGTTTCAGGTCCGGCCGGTGATCTTTACTGTGGCCATATGTAATGTCAAAAGCATCGTCATCCTGTCCATCGTACACGCCTTGAACGGATTTGGACGTGGTATCCGCGTGAATGGCCTGGATTGTGCAGCCCTGCTGGGTCAGAAGCTGATAGGAAATATCCATGCATAGCTGTTCTAAATCGACATCAGCCAGTTTATCCAAAGCGCGTCCATACGCATCATCGTTAAGCTTTGCGGGTGTGATGTTTGTGCCGCGAAACAATAGCTCCCAGTCCTGGACCTTCCAGTAGTCCTCCATGTGGGAGAGGGGCATATGTCCATGGGTAGCCATGATGGCGGCAGTCAGTGTTTCAATCAGAAAGCCGGGGGATACTTTGGTATTGTCCTCACGCCATGTCACCGCACGGTCAATCGCTTCTTGGATGTTCGCCATTCTTGCCATAGCGAAGCTAAAGGGCAGGACGCCGACGTGGATTGGTTTAATCGTATTTGGTTGCACGAGGAAACACCCTTTCTCAAATGATAGATTACTAGTTCATTCGCGGAAGGGAATGTACTTTCCTTCATTAATTTTCAATTGTTAAAATGTGACATGCGGAAAGTCAGTTATAATGTCCCCTTCATCCCATGACTGAACTTCATCAACAGTTACAATTTCACTGACCCACTTTCTCATTCATTTTTCCTCCCCCATTGAAATGTCAATTTTATTGGACGTGGAACCTTTTGTGCGCTGACTGCTTTCTCTCTTCACTGACATTGATGTATACAAGGCTTGTGGATGGGTTAGAGTGACCTAAAATTTGTTGAATATCCACTAAATCAGCTCCGTTATTTACCATCGTGCTTGCTAGTGTGTGTCTAAATACATGAGGAGTTAATTTTTTAGTTAACCCCGATAACTTTTCGATTTTGTCGACCTCACGCTGGATGCTGCAATTTTTCATTTGTCTAATTGGCTTATTTTGTGTCGCAAACAAGTAATCACAATCATCTGCCCGGCTTTTCAAATATTTGTTCAGATGAAAAAGAGACTTGTATGATAAAAATGTCACTCTTTCCTTATCACCTTTGCCAATGACAGTGATAGTCATGTTAGGTTTGTTTAAATCCTTTATTCTCATATTCGAGACTTCGCTTAATCTTGCTCCCGTCGAATACATGACTTCGATCAATGCTTTTTGGCGTAATGTTTTACATGATTCTCTTACCATTTCCAGCTCTTCGACACTTAGTGCTTTCGGTAAACGCTTTGGTAACTTTGGTGCTTTGATCTTTTTAGTCGGATCACGTAGCAGTATTTCTTCTTGCACCAAGAAACTGAAAAAGCTCTTTAAGACATAAAGTTTCTTTCCTAGTGTTGATGCCATTACTTCTTTTTCTTGTTTGATTTTCGATAAATAATTTCGAATGTCAGGAGTAGAGATTTGAACTGTTGATTTTTTCATTTGATCGGCAAATAAACTTAGTTCTGTTTGATAATCGTATAAAGTTAGGTCGCTATATCCTTCAAGTCTCTTGGAAGAGATGAAAATTTCAATATTGTCGTGCAAATCATCAGCTAAGTTATCATTAGACTTACGGTTTGTTTGATAATTACTGACTACTTCCTCTAACCTTACAGCCATCTTCTGCAAATCCACATCAGGACACAAAGTGCTAACCATTCCATTTAGTTCGCTAACTAATCTCGCTTTGTCATTTGTATAATTTAAACTCACCTTCTTTACCTCCTTATAGAATGGGTCAGCGATCTTTTCGCCATCCCATTAATTTATGTATTTATAAAGCTGATTGCATTTTAAACACTTTCAGCCACGTATCAATAATCAGGTTCATTATCATTCTCAGCCATTTTTACGTAATCAATATCAAAGCAGCTAAGTTGATCTAAAAGCTCCGGATAAGTGGTTTCAGGGTTATTAAGACCACAACCAACATTAACCTTAAAGATATGCTCGTCATGATCTGACTTGCCGGCCCAAACGATTTTAATTTCCTTTCCATTTGTTAAAGGGATGGCTTGGCAGTGTGTTGTGTCTCCAATTAACTCATCAATCCATCCTCGTAACAGGTCAGTTTTATCAATCCCTTCATCTTCGTAATCGGAGTTAATCCCCTCTAAATCTAACGCCCACTTTTTATAGCGCCAGTCACGCTGTAAATCCTCCTCATGTTGTTGAATCAGGTAATCGCTGAACTCCTTTTGCTGTCCTGTGGATGTGACATAATCATCAATCAGTTGATAAAGCCCCTCTATCTCAACATCTTTATCAAACATTTTCGCTTCAATGGAATCCTTATCCTCTACAACCGTCCACCCTTTAGCTCGACATTCTGCATAGTGGGCTTGGCGTTGCTCCTCAGTTGGATGTAGTACGATTTCGTTTTGGTTAGTAGTGCTATTCATTCTAATTCCTCCAATTATTTTGTATTTGTCCGGCGACTGACGAATTAACTTAAAAATGTGTGTGAAAATTAAATGTAACTCTTAATAATCACCTCCTTTCCGTTGACACAACAAGGTTTATGGTATAAAATAATCTCACAGGTTAATTATGAAATCGGACGGCTATCCGATGTTATTAGAATATTGAATTACTCAGCATATTGCGGATCGAGCATTTCTTGGTCTACTTGTGATAAGAGAAGTGCTTTTCCGTGTTTACCTAGTAGTAGTTGATACCTATCCATTAGCTTTTCACTCTTAAATTTTTCAATGAAACTTTCCAATGTTTCTTCTTCAGATAGAGTTGTGAGACAAATGAGTGAAAGATGGACTAGACTTTCATTTACATCTGTAATCAAATCAAAATTTATAATTTGAGCGCAAACTTGCTCAAGGTTCCGATTTTTCAGTGAAAAATATTCAGACTCAAGTTGGAATTCATGTTCTGGTATAAGGTACTCCTCTATTGTGCTATTCATAGGGACACCCGCAAATTTTAATTCAAATACGATTTCTTGATCTGTGATTACTAATGATGTCATTTTAATATTCTCCTCTTTTAGACTGATCTAGATATCGAGTCTTATTTTTCGTTTGTAAAAAAACAATATGTTGTGCAAACAAAGTTTTACAGTCAACTATTTTTTGCTAAGTCCTCAGATTTTTTCAAACTACTATATGCCTCTACTAACTCATCAGATATTACTAATGGATATAACCCAGCTTCATCATCGATCCAATCTGTCATCATTTTTCCTCTTTCTTATAATTATAGAATTGCCCCAACTTTTCACTCTCACAATTTCTTCATTACATTATCTAATAATTTTGTACGTTCTTCAGCGATCATTATTTCCGAGTCGCGTGAAGCAAATTCGATAAAGTTTGAATTTGAATGTGCTAAAGCCACTTTTCTTGCTGCCGTGTAGTTCATTGGGAATTTGATTTTTACCCCATTCAACTACCTTTTTCTTTTTTGCGTGACCAAATCCAAATTCCTCTAACACAGTTTGTTTGATATGATCATCTTCCATTAATACATCTAAATCCCAGTACTCAATCGATACACCCCTTTTCATTTGTATTTCTAATTCCTAAATCCATACTACCACCTAATATTAATTTACTCAACCATTTATTTTAATAAAATTAATAAAAATTATTATTTTGACTAAACTCACCCATTCGTTCTATAATATTATTAATAATATTAATCGAAAAGGGATGTTAACATGTACAATATTGGTGAAGTAATAAAAAAGTACAGAAAAGAAGCCAAACTTACAGCTACGGAGTTAGCAGAAAGAATCGGCGTAACTCAAGGAACGATCTCACAACTGGAAACCGGAAAAAGAAAACCATCAATTGATATGTTAGAGAGAATTGCTTCAGTTTTAGGTATTCCTGAAAAACTGCTTAAGGCATTCGTTGCTTTAGATAAAAGTGACATTAAAGAGTTAACGGTTAATATCAACTTAGGTGTAACCGAACTATCATGCAATTTTTCCACTAAAATTTCTGATAGTGTAAATCTTGAAAGTTTGACAAAAGAAGAACAATTCAAAATTCAAAATGAATATAACTTCCTCTCTCCGATTTTCATGAAAACTGTTTCAAGATATATAATTGATAATAAATTAGAGATTGAAAAACAATTCAAAGAAAATGTGATCAATACTTTAAAGATTAAAGATGTTGAAATTGATGAAAAGCACTAATTTATTTGATAACATCCATATGGTAAAGCAATGTCCCTTCCGGCATTGCTTTTTTTACTTTCTCTCTCCAACGAAGCCTCTTCTTCCATACCTCGTTCAGCTTCTTCATGTGTAAGTCGTGTAAGTTTACGGTCAAGGACACCATTAAAGAAACCGGCAAGATTCTTAATTTTCCGGCTCTTAGTTGCCATTACAGCAGTCTTTAAGGCATCATATCCAACGTTTTCAAGGGTTTGCTTATCAAATACCTCATGCTTAAACAGAAGCCTTGTCTGTCCCAAATAAACGCCATATAACTTACTGATTAACTTTTGATTGTCACCAATGGTCGAGTGAAGAAAATTTTTAAATTGACCGTAGAAATTTAACGACTCCGTATGATACGTATTATTTAATTGATTATTAGTTTTAGATGGCTTACTAGCTTTAAATGGGATGTCAAAACCATTTTCATCCAACCCTTGATTTATCGCCATTGAAACTTTATCAGTGTTCACTTGGGGGATGTCATTTTTAACATTTAGCCATTTATTAAACACCCATATATTTGATGACTGTGATCCATTCGATCGTTTAGTAGAATGAACAGCTAAAATGCCCAACCTGATTGATTTTCTCTTCATTCGATGAAAGGTGGACTCTGAGACGCTTTTAAATTGCTCTGAGATGGCTTTGAGCAACTTGTTGATTGAAATATTGCTTATTCCCTTAACTTTCACTGCAAAGCGTGTAAGAGCCTTAAAGCAGTATAATTCGCTGCGTGTGAAATCATTTTTATGAACAGCCAAAAAAGCTTCGATGTTATTATTGAACTCTTTGAGAGAGGAAAACTGTGATAGGTGTTTAAAATTGCTGATATGTCCTGATTGCATGATAATATACCTCCAATAGTATTATTTGAAGGCATACTCAAATAAACATACACATTGATATTTTTTGAAAATTGGTGTATGATTTACTTATCGACTAAGCATATATTGAGTATGCGACTGGGGTAAGGTGTTAGCGCACCTGCCCTTTTTTGTGTTCATTTCTTTTTTGTTAATGAGGTTCGAGTTTTTTTAACCTTTTTCTCATTTAAATGTTTGATTGGACTAAAGTTTTCATGTTGATCTTTAATCGTGTCATCCAGTACATGCGAATATATGAGAGTTGTTTGGATATCTGCATGCCCCAGTATCTTCTGAAGCACCCGTATTGACCCTCACGCTTTGATAAAGTGACAACTAGCACTGTGCCGAAAAATATGAGGATGAACACGCTTATCAATTCCTGCTCTTGCAGTAATCTCATGTAAATGCTTTCTGGCTGCATCTGCTCCTAGTGGATTTCCTGCATTAGTTAAGAAGATGAAATCCGATTCAAACTCTTCAGTTTCATCCATCAATTTCTCCAGTAAATTTAAAGTCTTCTTTGTGACTGGAACAATTCTATATACACTATTTTTTGTTTTATTAAAAGTGATAGAACCATGCTCAAAATCAATATCATGCCTCTTAAGCGCTAATACCTCCCCGATACGCCCGAATGAATCAAGAAGTACATGAATTAAGCAATATGCCCGAAAGTCTGCATACCAACTTTTATCAAGGGAATTCAGTATTTTAGTTATTTCCTGATCAGTTAATATGTCTACGTGTTTCTGTTGCTGTTTAATGTTCTTCAATGTTGAAAATGGATTCTTTTCAAGGTGCCCCTCATCAATCAAACACGAAAATGCAGCCTTTGCTAATCGTAAATAAGAGTTAGCCGACGTTACATTGACACCGATTTTCTTTTCTCTATTCCATCTAACATTTTTAAATTGTTGCTTTTCATGTAACTGCCACTCAATGAATCTTCGTGCATCTTCGATGGTTAAATTTTCCATGTATTTGTTTTTGGCAAAACAGCGTTCAAAATCATTAAACAGTTTATTGTAATTGGTGATTGTGTGTTTCGATAAGCCTTCCATTTTTTTGATACGAATAATTATGTCTCTGGCTTTCTCTACAGTTAACTTGTGTTGAATTTTTGTCTTTTTAGGCAACAAAAAATCCCCCTTTCTGTACTTGATTCAGTACAAAAAGAAGGATTAGGGGTCATTTGTGGTTATGGTCACGAATGAACGTATTCACCTGTTATCTAACATTGTAACCATCATCAATCATCCACAAACATAGCTAGAAAGCTTTATACGCCTGCTAAACGAGAAACGTCACGGGCGATCATCACTTCTTCGTTTGTCGGGATGACGATGACTTTTACCGGTGAGTGCGGGTAGCTGATGAACTGCTCTTCACCGCGCACGTTGTTCAATGCCGGGTCCCAGTAAACGCCCATGAATTCAAGGCCGTTCATAATACGGGCACGAGAAGCGATGTCGTTTTCGCCGATACCGGCTGTAAAGATGATCGCGTCTACGCCGGACATACGAGCGGCATAGGAGCCGATGTATTTGTGAATGCGGCTTGCGAATACTTCAAGGGCTGTAATCGCACGCTCGTTGCCTTCTTCGGCTGCTTTGGACAGGTCTCGAAGGTCACTTGACACACCGGATACACCCAGCATACCGCTTTTTTTGTTTAAAGTGTCGAGTACTTCGTCCGCTGTATGACCCGTTTTCTCCATAATAAATGGCATTAAAGCCGGGTCAATATTACCGGAACGTGTCCCCATGGCTACACCGGCAAGCGGCGTGAAGCCCATTGATGTATCGATCGATTTTCCGCCTTCGATAGCGGCAATGCTGGCGCCGTTTCCGAGGTGGCAGGAAATCAAGCGTAAATGCTCAATCGGACGTCCGAGAAGGGCTGCCGCACGCTCGGACACATATTTATGCGATGTGCCATGGAAGCCGTATTTACGGATGCCGTATTCTTTATAGTACTCGTACGGAAGGCTGTATAAAAATGATTTTTCCGGCATCGTCTGGTGGAAGGCTGTGTCAAATACCGCAACAGCCGGTACATTTGGCAGCACTGCCTGGAATGCTTTAATGCCTGTGACGTTCGCCGGGTTATGAAGCGGCGCCAGCTCTGACAACTCTTCAATTTGAGATAATGTTGCTTCGTCAATCATCGCGGAGTCATTGAATTTTTCTCCACCGTGCACGACGCGGTGGCCGATTCCATCAATTTCATCCAGTGAAGCGACGATTCCGTTCGAAACAAGCTTTGAAAGCAGCATTTGAACCGCAACGGCGTGGTCGGGAATGTCCGTTACTTCTGTGTCATTTGTGCCGTCCGGCTTTGTAATAGTAAATACGCCGTCTGTCAGGCCAATCCGCTCGACAAGACCTTTCGTCAGAACCGTTTCCTCCGGCATTTCAAACAGCTGAAATTTTAATGATGAACTCCCTGCGTTTATTGCAATTACTTTAGACATATTTTCCTCCTCGTGGTCGAACAATTTATCTCTATATATAGGAATAACGTGTTCCGGGCAAAATAGCAAGCATTCCTTCTCTCGTTAACCGTTTACACGAAATAATAATTATTTTCCGACAAATTGATTCCATGTCTCCTATCTGCTGCTTCATGTGGAAAAAATTCTTGCTTTGTTCTCTTTCATGACGCCTGTTCTTTCTGTTTTTATCTTATATTAAAATAATGTAGGTTTTTGTCGATAAAAGCAGTACACTATACCCATTAACATACCTTTACAGGTAAAGGAGTGGTTCTTTTGAAGCTGTTTAATCGTTCATCTCAACAAGTGGTTCCTCTCGTCCGCCCCGAAGACCGGACCCGGACAGAATTAACGGTGGCCCCCCATTCTGAATTGGCCAGACAAATTTCCATGATCGGGCTTACAGCCGGAGATTTAGCTATCGTTCATGCGATGAAACCCGTGATGGCGCCCAACCTCGATCAAATAGTCGATGTTTTTTATGCAAGCATTACTAAGCAGCCGGGACTGCTTCATATTATAGAATCACACAGCTCCGTTGAACGGCTGAAGAAAACGCTTCACCGCCATATCGGCGAACTGTTCGACGGCCGGGTTAACGATGAATTCATCGAAAAACGGTACCGGATCGCCCACGTGCACGTACGTGTCGGGCTTGAAACGAAATGGTACATGTCCGCTTTTCAAAATCTGCTTAATTCCATGACGGAATTAATTGTTGTGCAGCCGTGGTCAAACGAAGAAAAGGTTTCAGCCATTCAAGCGATCACCAAATTGTTAAACGTGGAACAGCAAATTGTGCTGGAGGCGTATGAAGAGCGCAACAATACGATTCGAGCCGAAGAAGCTGAACGAAAACAAGAGCTCAGCCAGCGGGTTTACGCGATTTCACAGGAACTTGCCGCTGTATCAGAAGAAACAAGTGCCTCTGTCAAGGAGCTGGTTCAGCAGTCTCACACTATCAGTCAGATTACGAGTGAAGGAAAACTGCAGGCCGACCAGTCTGAGCTGCATTCCATTGAAGGTCAAAAGCAGCTGAAGGAGCAAAGTGCTAAGCTGTCCGATATTCAGTCATCTGTTTTTCACATTCAGCAGTATTCCACAGAGCTGACCGAAATATCCCAGCGGATCGTCGAGGTTATCGCGATTGTCAGCAATATTGCCGGTCAAACGAATTTGCTTGCCTTAAATGCATCCATCGAAGCCGCCAGAGCAGGCGAGCACGGGAAAGGATTTGCGGTTGTCGCTGAAGAAATTCGCAAGCTTTCTGACCAGACAAAGCAGTCAACAGCGAATATTTCTGTTCACATTATGAAAACGAATGAGCTGATCAACCTGATGAGCGGAATGGTCGAAAACGTCAACAGCCTTGTTGATAACGGCATTGTAGAAATGGATAAAACCGGCGAGGGCTTTTCACAGCTGATTTCTTTGATCAGCAGAACAAAACAGCAAAACGTCTTGATTGATGAAAAAATGGAGCAGTTTATGACGGGCATTCAAGAAATTGATAAGGCTTCAAGTGAAGTTTCACACTCTGCTATAACGTTAAACGATGTAACTGAATCCATATAATGAGGTGAAAATCGTTCCTTGGAGCGGTTCTTTTTATGCTAAAATACGAAATAGATCATTCCGTTAGGAGGAGCCCCTTATGCCGATGGAAAAGCGGTATCTTTTATTTCTTGCAGGTTTTGGAGGCCTCTATTACGGCTGGCTGTTTGTTTTTCAAAACAATGATTGGCTGAAAACGCTCGGAGGGAATGTGCTGACGCTGCTCGGTTTGGCTGTAGCGCTGTACTGGATCGTAAAAACCGTTCTGTCCCCTTCTGTCAATCAGCCCATTTTCTGGAAGCTTATTTTAAGCGGATTGTCATTTTATTTTGCTGCGGAGTGGCTGTGGCTTTTATACGAAACGATCTGGCAGATGGACGTTCCGATTTTCGGGTTTTTAGATTTCTTTTTCCTGGCCCATGCGCTTTTTTACATTGCCGCTTTCCTTCATAAATTCAAACAGGAATACAAAACCGCCCGCACTGTCCGGATGGTGTTTGATATGCTGATCACGATGACCATTGCGGTCAGCTTCAGCTGGCATTTTATTATCGGGGCCATCCTGGCAGATGTCGATGCAGCACCTGTGGACCTGCTTGTTACCCTGAGCTACCCGGTAACGGATTTAGGCTTGCTTTTAGCTGGCTGTACGCTGTTTTTCGGTTTGAACCGGTCAAACGCCAAAAAAGAAATGCTGCTGATTCTGCTCGGGCTTTTGGCTCAAATTACTGCAAACTCCATTTATTTATCTCTTATTTTAAATAACGGGTATGAATCCGGAAATATAACCGATCCATTGTACGTGTTATCCGCTTTGCTCATTGCATTGGCAGGCCGCCTTTACGGGGACGCGCCGGCAGTATCTGCGCCAGCACAAAAAAGGATTCGGGTGTTTCGTCTGCTCATTCCGTATGCAGGCGTCACCATCCTGTTTATCTTTATGCTGTTTTACGCGAGCTTTAACGCGCTGACGGTCGGCGCAACCATTTCCATTATCCTGCTTATGATCCGCCAGGCGTGGACCATTTATGAAAATCAAACATTATACGACCAGCTTTTAGAACGCACAGCCGATTTATCCATCAACGAACAGCGGTACCGTTCGCTGTTCGATCATTACCCTGAGGCGGCGTACTCGGTGGATGTAACAGGCCGCTTTCAATCGATGAATCAGGCCGCTGCGGATTTGCTTGGCTTCGAGCATACGTCGGATGCGATCGGGATGGCAAGTACGACCTTCCTTTCAGCAAAAGATAAAAAACAAGTGGTGGTTCACACCCCTTCTCTGCTAAAGGGCGAGGCGTGCGAGTTCGAAATTAGCCTTGAAAGCAAAGGACAGCGGCGGATTATCCACATCACCAGCATTCCGATTATTGTGGATGGGCAGGTAATCGGGATTTACGGCATCGGCAAGGACATAACAGAACAAAAAAGCAAGCAAAAGCAAATCAAGCATATGGCTTATCATGACGCGCTGACGAATTTGCCGAACCGTCTGGCGTTTGAGAAAAAAATGATGAAACTGATCCAGGAAAATCACCAGCCCTTTGCGGTGCTTTATATGGATTTGGACGGATTTAAACAAATAAACGATACACTCGGCCACCAGGCAGGAGACGAACTGCTCATTTCGGTGGGCAATCGGCTTTCATCGTCGATCCGTTCTGGTGATATGGCATCCAGACAGGGCGGCGATGAGTTTGCTTTATTGATCAGTGGCTTCTCCTCACTCACGGAAGTGGAAGAAATCGCCAAAAGACTTCTTCATTCCATCAGGGAGCCGCACACTGTAGCAGGACAAGCCCTTTCCTTTACACCGAGCATCGGCATTTCCGTTTATCCAAAAGACGGCCAATCACCTGATCACCTATTGAAAAAAGCAGACACCGCCATGTATCATGTAAAGCAGAATGGAAAAGGAAGCTATCAATTTTATGAGGATAAAGGAGCACTAGACACATGAATATACTTTGGGATTTAGATGGAACGATTTTTGACACGTACCCGGCTATTGTAAACAGCTTTGCGGCTGTTCACGAAGCAGCGCACGGCAAGCCGGTTGACCGGGAAGAAGCTCTTCGCTGGCTGAAGAAAAATTCAAAGCTTGCTTTTGCCCACTACGGCATTTCAGACGACTTCCGTCCGATGTTCGCCGAGCTTGATCATAAAGAAGCAGAGGTCAGCTGCTTTCCGTTTGACGGCGTGAAGGACGTACTCGCTGCTGCCAATGTGAATGTCATTGTCACCCACCGCAAAAAAGCGTCCACGATTGAGCTACTGACGAAATTCGGACTGATCGACTATTTCGATGAAATCATCAGCCCGGAGGATGACGGATTTCCGCGCAAGCCGGATGCAGGCGCCTACAAATACCTGCACGAAAAGTACAACCTCGATTGGGCCGTTGGCGACCGCTCTCTTGACCTGATTCCCGCGCGCGAAGCCGGCATGAAAACGGTCGCTTTTCAAAACCCGGATATCGAAGCGGATGTGTACTTTGATTCCTATGATCATACCTTTTACCAAAAAGTAAGATAAGTCCTTTGTGAAAAATCGAGCCTGATGCTGGCTCGATTTTTTAAATTTATTGGAAGAATATAATTTTGTTATTAAAAAAAGCATTTATTATATATATTTTCCATGTACAATAGAAAGAACTACGACAAAAGGAGTAACGACCTCATGAAATGGACCATTCGCAAAAAATTAATTCTGTCTTTTTTAGCCATCCTGCTCATTCCATCCGGACTGATCGGCTACTTAACGTATCAAAGCGCTCAAACAGAGATGGAAAAGCAGCTGCTTTCTTCAGCAAACGAAAGCATCCATACACTTGACCGCTTAATTACAGATAAAATGAACGCCAAAATACATGACGCTGACATATATGCCAGTCTGGTAACAGCCAGCAGCGTGGAAGGCGAAGAAAGCCCCGACCTGAGAAGACGGCTTGACCAGTACGCAAAGCTTCATCCGGAAGTCATCAGCATTTACGTCGGCACACAGGACGGCGTAATGATTCAGGAACCGCGTCAGGAGCTTGCACCCGACTATGACCCGCGCGACCGTCCCTGGTATCAGGAAGCGATTGATTCCGGTGGTGAAACAATCATTACAGAGCCTTATATTTCGTCATCCGGTTCAAACGTTGTTACCGTCGCCCAACAAACAGCCGATCAAAATGGTGTCATTGGCATTAACGTAAAGATGGAAACATTCACAGATATGGCTTCGATGATTAAAATCGGTCAGGAAGGCTATGCGATTCTTCTTGACAGCGAGCGGAAGTTTATCGTGCATCCGACAGGTGAATTTGGACAGCCTGCTGAAGACCCTTTATATGATTCCATGTACAGTACAGATTCCGGTACATTTGATTATACGTTTGAACAGGACAGCAAAATCATGGCGTTCTCGACAAATGAGACAACCGGCTGGAAGATTGGCGGCACAATGTATACGCAGGAAATGACCGATGCCACTCAGCCGATTTTAATGAAAACGATCACGACCGTTCTCTTGTCGCTTCTCGCAGGAATCGCCTTAATGTGGCTAATCATCCGGTCGATTACCCGCCCGCTTCTTTCGTTAAAGAAAAGTGCGGACGTTTTGAGCAATGGCGATTTAACGCAGCCGATTGAATCGAATCGACGGGATGAAATTGGTGACCTCAGCCGCGCTTTCGGACAAATGGCACATAACTTGCGAGAGCTCATTGTACAGGTGGATCAAAACACCGAGCAAGTAGCCGCAGCTTCCGAAGAACTAACGGCCTCTTCTGATGAGACGACTGCAGCCACCGGCCACGTCGCGGATTCCATTCAAACAGTCGCCTCGGGTGCTGACCAGCAGACGAGCGCGCTTTCTTCTGTTCTGTATGATATGGAGCAGCTGCAGACAGGGGCCGGCACGATTGTAGAACGGATTGAGCACGTATCTAAAACAGCTGACGAAACGGTTTTATTCGCATCAGAAGGTGAAGAAGCCGTTCGGAAAACGGTCAATCAAATGAATGAGATCCAAGCGCACGTTCAGTCGTCAGACGCGATGATTCAATCGTTAAACAGCCGGTCCGCGGAAATCAACTCGATTATTGATGTGATCAGCGCCATTGCCAACCAGACAAATCTTCTTGCTCTGAATGCGGCCATTGAAGCAGCACGTGCCGGTGAGCATGGCAAAGGCTTTTCCGTCGTCGCCAGTGAAGTGCGGAAGCTCGCCGAGCAGTCTCAATCCTCAGCCAGTCAGATTGCCGGCTTAATTGAAGCCATTCAAAAAGACACGCAGCAGTCCGTCAGCTTGATGGGTCAGGCGTCACAAAGTGTCCAGGTGGGGATCTCCTTGTCGGATGACACCTCTGACAAGTTCAACGGCATCTTAAACGGCATGCAGCAAATTGCTCCGCAAATGCAGGACGTTTCTTCCATCGCCGAGCAAGTAAGTGCAAGCGTCGACAAGCTCTCTGCGGCGCTGGATTCCGTTTCAGCTATTGCAAAAGATAACGCAGCGTCTTCCGAACAGGTCGCAGCAGCAACAGAACAGCAGCTCGCTTCCCTTGAAGAAGTAAATATCGCAGCGAAATCACTTTCCCAGATGGCCGAAGAATTACAGCAGGTCGTCCGGAAATTTTCAGTTTAAATCAGTCTTTTATGGCTTCGGCGCAATTAAGCCGAATACGGCGCAATTCCGAGCGAATTGCGCCGTATCTTTTGGAATTGCGCCCTCATCCAATTTATTGCGCCGACCGCTACGAGTTGACACATTCTCCTACCTTTAATAGGGTAAAAGGGACCCTGAAAGGATGTGTCTTTGTTGAAAACAGTGCTTAGATTGTTATATGGTGTCGGTTTTTTATTTGCGGGCATCGCTCATTTCAAGCGTTCAAAAGGGTTTGAAGCGATTGTTCCCGCTGTTCTTCCCTTTAAAAAAGCGATTGTCGCCATCTCCGGCGTCATTGAGATCGTGTACGGTGTACTGCTCCTGTTAAACCGGGGCACGACGTTTGTGACAAAAACGCTCCCTGGCTTTTTAACAGCTGTTTTCCCGGCCAATGTATACATGGCGGTGAAAAACATTCCGCTCGGCGATAAAAAATTGCCGGTATGGGCTTTATGGGGACGCCTGCCTCTTCAGTGGCTGCTGATTAAAGGAGCTAAAAAAATAGATTCTTAACGGGTACGTCCGGCACTGAAAAGCTGCCGGGCTTTTTTTTGTCCATGAATTTGTCATATTTCCTTTCGTTTATTGTGATTTTTTTCACATTAATACCTTTCTTTTTCCTGTACTCTTTATCGTAACAGTAACAAAGGGAGGGACTTTTCATGAAGGAAAAATTAGTCTTAATCGGAAATGGCATGGCCGGCATACGCTGCCTGGAGGAAATCATCGCCATCGAGCCCGAACGGTTCGATATCACGGTATTTGGGGATGAACCTCATGTGAATTACAACCGGATTATGCTGTCCAAAGTGCTTCAAGGCAACACGCAGATGGACGAAATTGTATTGAATCGCCGCAGCTGGTATGAAACGAACGGCATCCACCTCCACACTGGTGATGCGGTCGCCGCTATTGATTCGACTGGCAAAACGGTCACAAGTGTGTCTGGAAAAACGGTTCCTTATGACCATCTGATCATCGCAACCGGCTCAAACCCGTTTATTCTGCCACTTCCCGGCGCTGATCAGCAAGGCGTCATCGGCTTCCGCAACATTCAAGACTGTGAAACGATGATGACGTATGCGAAGAAGAAAAAACGGGCGGTTGTCATTGGCGGCGGGCTCCTCGGGCTGGAAGCGGCTCGAGGACTGCTGAATTTGAACATGGACGTCTATGTTGTGCACGTTCTCGACTCGCTGATGGAGGCGCAGCTGGATGCACAAGCGTCGGCCATGTTAAAAGAAGAACTGGAAGCGCAGGGCATGACCTTTCTAATGAATAAGCAAACAATCCAGTTAAATGGTGATGGTCATGTAACCGGCCTGACATTCAAGGATGGATCAGAGCTCGCAGCGGACCTTGTGGTGATGGCTGTCGGTATTCGCCCGAACATCAAGCTGGCGCAGGAAATCGGCCTTCAAACAAATCGGGCGATCATCGTCAATGACTACATGGAAACGAGTTTGCCGGATATTTATGCTGTCGGCGAATGCGCGGAGCACCGGGGTGTCGCCTATGGTCTTGTGGCCCCCCTTTACGAACAAGGAAAAACACTCGCCAAGCGTCTTGTGTCGGGCAGCCGGAGTGAAGTAACTCCTTACACTGGCTCGGTCGTATTCACCCAGCTGAAGGTTTCCGGTGTGGATGTGTTTTCTGCCGGCGATTTCCATGAAACAGAAGAAACCAAATCCATCCGTGTGCACGATGAATTCGACCGGGTGTATAAAAAAGTCGTCATTGAAGAAAACCGGGTTCGCGGTGCCGTTCTATTCGGCGACACATCGGATGCCCCCCGCCTCCTTGATTTGATGAGAAAACGCACCGATATTTCCTCTTTGAGCAAGGTGGAAATTCTGCCGGCAGAAAACAGTACGCCAGGTGAGCATCCTGTCGTCACGATGGCGGCCGATGAAATTGTCTGCGGCTGCAACGGCGTGACAAAGGGCCGGATTGTTCAAGCAATTGTTGAGGAAAACGCGGTCACACTTGATGGCGTCAAAGAAACGACGAATGCCTGCCGTTCCTGCGGCGGCTGCAAACCGATGATTGAAGCGCTTCTTGAGCATACGCTCGGTGAAGACTTTCAAGTAAAAACCGCGGATACACTGTGCAACTGTACCGATTTGAGTCATGAGCAGGTTGCGACGGAGATAAGAGAAAAAGGCCTTCAAACCACGAAGGAAGTCATGAACGTGCTCGGCTGGAAAAACGAAGAAGGCTGCTCGAAATGCCGCCCGGCGCTAAACTATTACCTCGGCATGATTCATCCGCTTGAGCATGAAGATGAGCCAGCGTCTCGCTTCGTAAATGAGCGCCTTCATGCCAATATTAATAAAGATGGCACCTTCTCGGTTGTGCCTCGCATGTACGGCGGTGTGACAGATGTCCAGCAGCTGCGCAAAATTGCCGATGTGGCGGAAAAGTACAACGTGCCGCTCCTAAAAGTAACCGGAGGCCAGCGGATCGACTTGTTCGGTGTGAAAAAAGAAGATTTGCCGCATGTGTGGAAGGAGCTTGACATGCCATCGGGCTACGCGTACGGCAAAACGCTTCGAACGGTTAAAACGTGCGTAGGTGAACGGTTTTGCCGGTTTGGCACGCAAGATTCCGTCGGCTTCGGCATCCGGATGGAGAAAAAGCTCGAAGGCATGAGCTCTCCGCACAAAGTAAAACTCGGCGTGTCGGCTTGTCCGCGCAACTGTGCCGAGTCGCTAATTAAGGATGTCGGACTTGTTGGACTTGAAGGCGGCTGGGACATTTACGTGGGTGGCAATGGTGGTGTTGATCTCCGTCAAGGCGAACTGCTCGGCCGCGTTGGAAATGATGATGAAGCCGAACAGCTCATTCTCGCTTTTTTACAGCTGTACCGTGAAAACGCCCGCTATCTTGAACGGACATCGGCATGGATTGAACGGGTCGGGCTCGAATCTGTGAAGGAGCAGGTTTTTGCCCGTCAGCCGGAGCTTGCCGCACGTCTGGAAATCACGCTTTCCACTTTCCAGGAGCCGTGGAAGGCCATTGTGGAAAATGACGAAGTAAAAAATCAGCTGTTTCAGCCAGGAGGAGTGCAGTAAGATGAGTGAAAAAGCATTGGTAGGCTCTATTGACGAATTTCCCGTCCAGCTTGGAAAAGAAGTCACAGCCGGAGGCCGAACACTGGCGGTGTTCCGGCTGACAGATGGCACATTTCGGGCGGTGACGAATGCCTGCCCTCATAAACAGGGTCCGCTCGCTGCCGGCATGGTCAGCGGTCATCACGTTTTCTGTCCGCTTCACGACCGGAAAATCAACCTGGACACCGGCGCAGTCGAAGCACCGGATACCGGCTGCACGGACACGTTTGATGTAGTTATTCAAGAAAACCAGGTGTATGTGATTGTATAGGAATACAGAAAGCCGAGCGATAGGACATCGCTCGGCTTTTGTTTTTGTTCGGCGCAATTATGGCGAATACGGCGCAATTCGTTGCGAATTGCGCCGTATTTCATTTAATTGCGCCTTAATCCACGTAATTGCGCCAACCCAGCCAACTCAAGAGGCAGATTAGTTTCTCGCTTTTTGCACTTTCAGCTGCTTGCCTTTTACAGTCGTTGTTTTCATCGCGCGCAGCACGGCCGCACCTTTTCCATTTAAAATTTCCACGTACGTGACGTTGTCTTGAATGGTGATAATGCCGATATCGGCTGCTTCAATGCCCGGCAGGTTGGAGATTGTGCCGACAAAATCAACAGCGCGCAGCTTTTTCTTTTTGCCGCCGTTAAAGTACAGCTTCATAATGTCTTTGTTCAGCTGCTCGCCTTTATCTTTTTTCGGCTCCGGCCGGACAGACATTTTTGCGTCAAATAAAGCTTTTGCTGCTTTTACTTTTGATGGCGACGGCGCATTGATCTGCTGGAGTTCAAAGCCGACAAATTCCTCAATCTCGTTCACGAACTTTTTCTCAAACGGAGACATAAGCGCAATCGCTTTTCCGGATTGCCCGGCACGTCCTGTCCGTCCTGTGCGGTGAACGTAGCTTTCTTTTTCAAGCGGCACGTCAAAATGGATGACGAGCGGAATGTCTTCCACATCAATGCCGCGCGCCGCCACGTCCGTTGCGCACAAATAACGGAAATCGCCGCGCTTGAACTTATTCATCACGTCAAAGCGGTCTTCCTGCACCATACCGCCGTGAAGCATGCCTGATGAAATACCTGCTCCGTCCAGTGCGTCGAATAATGTTTCCACCCGTTCCTGTGTGCGGCAAAATAAAATGGCGCTTTCCGGACTTTCAACTGTTAACACCTGCCGGGTCACATCCATTTTCTGTTCCTCTGCCACTGCAATCACTTCATGTGTGATCGCAGGAGCCGCGGCTTCCTTCGTGACGTCTATTCGTTTCGGGTCGTTCATATACGTATCCGCCAGGTGGACGATATCCGCCGGGAATGTGGCGGAAAACAGCATCGTCACACGCTCGGAAGGCAAACGCTCGATAATGGCGGATACTTGCTCAATAAACCCCATGTTTAACATTTCGTCCGCTTCATCAATGACGAGATACTGGATTTTCTGTACATCGAGCGTTTCTTTTTCGATATGATCCAGAACACGCCCCGGCGTACCGACGACAATATGTGTTTTTTGCTTGAGTTCCAGCTTTTGGCGGGCAAATGGCGACTTCCCGTAAATGGCGGTCGCTTTCGTCCGTTTAAAGCGGCCAATGTTGGTGATATCTTCTTTGACTTGAGCAGCCAGTTCTCGTGTTGGAGTCAGGACAAGCGCTTGAGGCTTATTTTCCTCCCAGTCTGTCAGCTCCACAAGCGGGATCGCGAACGATGCCGTTTTACCGCTGCCTGTTTGCGACTTGACAATTAAATCCTTCCTTAACAGCGCATCTGGAATAACCGCCTGCTGAACGGCGGTTGGCTTTTTATACGATAGTTCGGTGAGTGCCCGTTGAATTTCTGCACTGATCGAAAATTGACTAAATAATTGATTCATAACTGAACGACCTTCTTTTTGTTATAGAGTGTTAACCGTTTCTCATTATACGGTAGTTTGTTCAAAAGCGCTGATATATTTCACATCTTTCACATAAAAAAAGCCGTTCCCTGTAAAAGGAACAGCTCCAATTAAACGCCCGGAAACCAGCCTGGCGTCTGAATAATCGCATTCCAGAGCGGGTCCGGCACAACCAGCTTGTCCTGCGCGCTTTGATCAATTTTCACCGCGATGGTTTCTTCGCGGCCGCTTTCTACTTTTTGCACCCAATCCGGCTCAATAATAAGCCCACGGCCGATCGCCAACAGATCAACACCTGTTTCAAGTGCTTTCATCGCGTCGTCTGCTGTGTAAATCGAGCCGACACCAATAACAGGCACATCCTCGCCTGCACGCTCTTTAATGATTTCAAGACGTGTGCGGGAGTCCTCTACTCCACGGCGCGGCTCTGACCAGAACTCGCCTAATGAAACGTGCAAATAGTCGAGGTTTTTTTGTTTGAGTGCATCAATTAGCGACAGTGTATCTGCCATCGTAATGCCTGGTGTTTCCGGCTCTTCCGGAGAAAACCGGTAGCCGACCGCAAATGGACGCTCCGCTTTTGACGCCGCTTTTTTCACGGCATCCACAACAGCCATCGGAAACGCCAGGCGCTCGCCCCACTGGTCGGTCCGGCGATTGGAATGCGGGGAGAAAAATTGCTGAATCAAATAGCCATTCGCTCCATGAATTTCCACGCCGTCATACCCTGCTTCAATCGCACGGCGAGTGGTTTCACCAAAAGCATGAATGATTTCCTCTACTTCATCAGCAGAAAGCGCGCGCGGCACCGGGCTTCCTTCCGCTTCGGCCGGCACGCTGCTGGCACTGACCACATCGCCATCGACTAAGTGCGGCGGCACCATCCGTCCACCATGAAAAATTTGCAAAATGGCTTTTGCTCCTTTTTCCTGAATCGCGGATGCCAGACGTGAAAGGCTTGGAATCATTTCATCCCGGTCTCCGGCAAACTCGCCGGGGAACCCTTTCCCATTCGGTGTAACGTACGTGCAAGCTGTAATAACGGCTGCCACGCCTTCTGAACGGCGGGCATAATAAGAAACCTCTGCATCTGTCACCGTTCCATCCTCATGGGAAGAAAAGTTCGTCATAGGCGCCATGATTAAACGGTTTTTGAGCTCAACGCCGCTTTTAAGCGACGATTTTTCAAATAACGCTGAATAGGTTGATTTCATTGTCAGACTCCTTGTCCGTCTCCATTGATTTTACGCAACAGAGATATCCTTATGAATATTGCTTCTTTAATTCTTCAAGCTGCGCAGACAATTGCGCAAACCACTCTTCATCCTTCGTCAGCAGTGCCATGTCAATCAGCTGCTCAAGCGCTGCTTCGGCCGGCTCCTGCTTCGGCACGGACTGCAACGACTTTGTCAGAACACGAATCATGCGCCCTGCAAGCTCCTCATTCACTGAATCCACGATGTACACTTTCGTAATGTCTTCCGGGTTCTCTATTTTTACGACATATCCGTAGATTCTCTGTTTATCCCACGTTTCGCCTTGGACCCATTCACCGACATGAAATTGTGCTTTCTTCCCCATTTTTCTCACTTCCTGTTTGGACTGGTTACTTGTTTGCTTTAATTTTTTGCAAAACATCAGCAACCGTAAATTGATTTAAAAACGCTGTGTAGGCGCCTTCTGCTTCTTTAAAAATGTAATCCATTACACCTTGTGTATTTGAAGCCACTGGACAAATATGTTCCGGATCACCCGTCTGCCAGTTTGGCTGCAGCGCGCCTTTTGAAATGGCGTCATATACATGGCCAAGGGCAATTTGGTCGGGCATCATACCGAGCATATATCCCCCGCGAGTGCCTTCTTTCGTTTTCACGTAACCTTCTTTGCGGAGCGCACTCATCACTTTGCGTATGCGGGCCGGATTGGTTGCCACATTATGGGCAATGGCTTCACTTGAAGCCCGGTGTCCCGGCAAATACGCCAAAAAAACAAGACCATGAACCGCGATGGTGAAATCACTATTCAATCGTGCGTTCCCCTTCCTGAAAACGTACTGTAATTTTATTTTGTACAGTTTAAAAAGTCAATGGAAGTGATTTTACATGACAATTGACGCATTGTCAATAACCCTTTCGTGTCAATTGTCACCCATAAAAACAGACTGCCGATTAAACCGGCAGTCTGCATTTAAGAAGATAATACGTTTTGTTTCACGGCACGCCGCTGCCACACAATCGTAATGACGAGCGTCAGCGCCAGAAGCACAAGCCCCAGCATGAATGGATAATAAATATTTACATCGTACAGCAGCCCGGCACAGGTTGGGCCAAGCACGTTGCCGATCGACATGTACATATTGTTCATGCCCATCGCAAACCCTTGTTCATTTCCAGCCATTTTTGACACAAGTGTGTTTAACACCGGACGCAAAATCGACGTTGCACAGAAAATAAGAAGTGAAATGCCGAAAAACAGCCAGTAATTTTTAGCGAACAGTGAAACGAAAAAGCCAAAAGCGGCTATCGCGATAAATACGTTCAACACTTTTCCTTCTCCGTATTTCGTCACAATCCGGTCCACAATAAACAGCTGCACGATGACGCTGACGATTCCGGTTGAGGTAATCATAAACGCAATGTCCTGTGGAGAAGCGCCGAATTCGTTATCGACGAACAAGCCAAGCACCGACTCATACGCCATTAAGCCAAAGCTCATCACAAGTGTAATCACGAGTGGGATAAAATACGGCATTTTCACAGAACGAGCCAGCTTCTTCACCATCGACTCTTCCGGTGGACGATCGGCCATCACCGGCTGCACAGGGCGGTCCGGCTCCTTCAGCATGGCCACGGAGAAAATAACCGCAAACACGGACACAATGGCGGACACTAAAAAGGGTGTCTTCAAGCCGAAATCCGCTAGAAATCCGCCGATGCCAGGACCAACCACAATCCCGAACGACATAGCCGCTGAGATCATACTGTTTCCTTTTGCCCGCTGCTCAAACGTCGTAATATCCGCCACATAAGCAAAAATCGCCGGAATGAGAAGTGCGGCGCCAATGCCGCCAATTACACGTGACACATAAAGCATCCAGATGGAATCAAAGAAATAAAAGACAAAGCTTGAAACGGTCAGACCGAACAAGCCGTAAATGATCATTTTCCGGCGGCCATAATCATCCGCCCATTTTCCTGCCACCGGTGAAAACACCAGCTGGGCTCCTGCAAAAATCGCAATCATTAAACCGGCAGCCATTCCGCCCTGGTTAATTGACTCTAAATAAGCCGGCAAAATCGGAATGATAATCCCAAAGCTGCCAATGGCTATAAACATGTTAATCATTAAAATGATTAACTTTTTTCGCTGATCACCGGTCATGTAATATCCTCCTTTTGTATACGCTTGATTATTTTAGCAAATTGTTTCGGAAACGGAAATGATTTTATTCTGCAATTGACTCTTTTTTTAAAAGGGCTTATAATCCGAATCAGTACGAATAAAACTATTATTGTTTTCCTAGTTTTTTGCCCGAAGGAGATTATACCATGAAAGAACGCATTATGAATGCTTTTATTGAGGAAATTATTGAAAAAGGCATGAAATTCACGATGGATGACTTATCGAGGCGGCTTGGCATCAGCAAAAGAACGCTGTACGAGCACTTTCCATCTAAAGTGGCCATTTTAGATGCCATTATTGAATCCACGCTCACGTCTCTTGACGAGCGGACATCTGCCATTTTAACAAATCCAGAAATCGATCTGCTTGAGAAAATAAAACAAACGATCACAGTCGTGCCTACTTTTACCGAGTTTTATGACTCCCGTATATTAGACCAGATGAAGCGCACATATCCAGAACAGTGGGAAAAAATGAATGCGGCGCTCAGTCAATGGGACGATTTGAGACTGCTCATTGAGCAAGGCATTGAAGAAGGATTAATTGCCGAAACGAATGTTCAGCTTGTTATGAAGCTTATTATAGGCGCCACCAACACAACTTTGGACCGCCGCTTTTTCCAGGATAATCGAATTACAGTCGATGAAGCCTTTCATTCTATCGTAAACTTGATTTTATATGGACTTGTAAAAAGAGAGTAGTATTAGCGGAAGCTGATGCTGTTTTTCTTTGTCCTCACAAAACCAATAAAACAAAAATAGTTTTCTTATTTTAAAGGAGTGTTTTCCCGCATGAATGTTTCACTTAACAGCCAGTCTGTCGTCCGGCTGTTTATCCGTTACTTAATCCCCTCCATGATTGGCATGATGCTCATGGCGGCGAATGTGGTGATTGACGGCATTATGGTCGGCAGCCGTCTCGGTGCAGAGGCGCTGGCGGGTGTAGGCATTGCATCGCCTGTTTATACGATCTTTTTTGCTATCTCTCTTTGGATCGGCATCGGCGCTGCCACCCGTTATTCAATTGCTATGGGTGCGGCAGAAACGAAACAGGCGCGTGCGATCTTTACCCAGGCACTTGTGCTCGTTTTTTCCATCACGATTTTTATTGCCGTGGCCGCTTATTCGTTTCGCGAGCCGCTCGTGTACGCACTCGGCGCTAATAAAGAGACGTATCCGTATGCATCGGAATATATGACCGTCATGCTGTTATTTGGTTTTGTTTTCACCATTGAAAGTGTTTTTAGTGTATTTGTCCGAAACGACGGCGGGCCGAACCTTGCCATGACCGCTCTAGTGACAATGGCGCTGGCGAATATTATCTTGAATTATGTGTTTTTGTTCAAGCTAAACTGGGGCGTTTCCGGTGCGGCATTGGCGACTGTCATCTCATGCGGACTGGCCATCTTGGTTTTGTCTGCGCATTTTTTCAGCCGGTTCAGCAATTTAAAGCTCGTCCGGTTTGCGTTTGAAAAAAAGCTGATCTGGATCATCATCGCCGTCGGATTCCCAAGCTTTATCGCTGAAATTGGCATGTCTGTCTTTACCGTTTCCCATAATGTTCTGCTGGAAAAAATGGCGGGCACGGACGGTGTTGCCGCATTTTCGATTTTAAATTATGTGCACAGCGTCATGCTCATGCTGTTTTTCGGTATGGGCTCCGCCATTCAGCCACTCATCAGCTATTATCATGGCGCATTGAATGAAATCCGGAAAAAAGAAACGCTTCGACTCGCTCTTTTTGTTGCCGCTGGAGCCGGTTTCTTGTTTTTTATTATCGGCCAGGCAGCTGCGGGCCCGATCGTTTCTGTATTTGGCGACTTTTCTCCATCGGTAACCGCTCTGGCCATTGACGCCATCGGGCTGTTTTTCATCGGCTATTTGTTCATGGGCATTAACTTCATTATGATGACGTATTATCAATCGATTGGACGCGTGCGCATGGCCGTCTGGATCACGCTGGCCCGTCAAATTGTCATTATGCTTCTGCTCCTGGCCGTGCTGCCTTCTTTATTCGGTCTCGCTGGTGTTTGGCTGACCATTCCGGTTTCTGAGCTCATTGTGCTGTTGACCATTATCCAATACGAGCGAAAAGGACGCTTCAAGCGCGTGAACCAAAACCAAAAGCAGCTGAACGCTTAAAAAAAGAAGCAAGCCCGCTGATGGGCTGCTTCTTTTTTGTGTTACTTTTTGTATTCATTTTCCCAGAAATCCGCATTTTTAATGCCGAGTGCTTTCGGGTCAAACACCGGGTCTTTCCCTTGTTTTTTCTGTGTCTCGTAATCTTTCAACGCGAGAAGGGCCGGTTTGGCGAGCATCACGATTGCAATAACGTTCAGCCAGACCATGATGCCAAGTCCCGCATCCCCAAATGCCCAGGCAAGCGCCGATTCGTTTGTCGCACCGTAAAACGTTGTAATCAGCAAAACGAGGCGCAGCGCATTAATCGCGAGCGGGCTTGTTTTCCCTCTCATTAAATACGAAATATTCGTTTCAGCGATATAGTAGTAAGCCATAATCGTTGTGAAAGCGAAGAAGAACAAGGCAACTGCGACAAAACCCGCACCGAAGCCTGGAAGCACACTGTCAATGGCTGCCTGTGTAAAGCCAGGTCCCACTTCAACGCCTGCTAGATTTTCAACTACATATGGTCCTTCATCCGGACCTGTCGTTGTATTATACATGCCGGTAAATAAAATCATAAATGCTGTAGCTGAGCAGACAAATAGCGTATCAATGTATACAGAGAACGCCTGAACAAGACCTTGCTTTGCCGGGTGAGAGACTTCGGCCGCAGCTGCCGGGTGAGGACCTGTTCCCTGTCCTGCTTCATTTGAATAAATCCCGCGCTTAACGCCCCATGAAATGGCCATCCCCAGCAAACCGCCAAATACTTGATCCACACCGAACGCGCTCCGGAAAATAAGTGCAATAACAGATGGAAGCTCTGTAATGTTCATTAACACAATAATCAAAGAAATCAGAATATAGCCGAGTGCCATAAACGGAACAATCACCTGTGCTGCATGGGCAATCCGCTTAACCCCGCCGAAAATAATAAATGCGAGAAGCAAAACAACAACAATACCAGTCATAACAGGGCTGATGCCAAATGCATTGTTAATTCCTGCCGCAATGGAGTTAGACTGAACGCCAGGCATAAGCACAGCCATCGCAATCAGCGCTGCAAAAGCGAACAGCATAGCAAACCATTTAATGCCGATTCCTTTTTCAATATAGTATGCAGGACCACCGCGATATTGACCATCCTGCTTTGTTTTGTAAATCTGTGCAAGCGTCGATTCAATAAACGCACTGGACGCGCCGATAAACGCAATCGCCCACATCCAGAAAACCGCTCCAGGTCCCCCGTAAAAGATGGCTGAAGCAACCCCAGCAATGTTCCCGGTTCCCACTCGTCCGCTCAAGGCGATGGCAAGTGCCTGGAACGAAGAAACCCCTGCATCTGAACTTTTTCCTTGAAACATCAATCTAACCATTTCTTTAATGTGACGCACTTGCAATAAGCGGGTCATGATCGAAAAAACAAGACCGACACCGAGTAAAATATAAATAACCGGCGTACTCCATAAAATTGAATTTAACCATGTCACGAAGGCTTCCAAACAACATCTCTCCATTTCTGTCTCTGAGGTGATTTACTTTTTTAGAATAAATGAAAATGTAAAAAATAACAATACCCATGTTATGTTTTCTTACACAAAAAGAAGAAAGAACGCTTTCTTTTCACCCCCTAATTGTAAGCGCTATCTAAATGACCATTCTATCATGCCTTATTTTCATTAAAATGTAAATTATTTTTTTGACTTTTCAATTTATTATGGAAGAAAAACAAAAAGCGTTCAGCTCAGGGCCGAACGCTTTCGCATTGTTTGGTTTTACGACGTAATAAAATCGCCGCCGTTTACATGAATCGTCTGGCCTGTGACGTACGTGGAGTCGTTTGAAGCCAGGTACACAAATGCAGGCGCATTTTCTGAAGGCTGTCCGCGGCGTCCCATCGGCGTATCTGCTCCGTGCTTCGCTACTTTTTCCTCATCAAAAGTCGCAGGGATAAGCGGCGTCCAAATAGGACCCGGTGCCACTGCATTCACCCGAATGCCTTTTTCAGCCAGGTTCGCAGCAAGGGAGCGGGTAAAGGTTGTAATGGCTCCTTTTGTCGATGAATAATCGATGAGCTCCGGCGCACCGCGGTAAGCTGTCACGGACGACGTGTTTACGATGGTATCCCCTTTTTGCATATGAGGAAGCGCTGCCTGGCTTAAATAGAACATGGAGAAAATATTTGTCTGGAACGTTTCCTGCAGCTGTTCCGGCGTAATCGACAAGAAATCCTTTGTCGGAAACTGTTTGCCGGCATTGTTCACCAGCACATTTAAGCTGCCGAATTCAGAAACGACCTTATCAACGAGCTTTTTGCAGTTTTCCACATCGCTTACATCCGTTGCGATGCTGAATGCTTTCACACCGTATGCTTCAATCAGCTTGACCGTTTTCTCAGCATCGCCGTCTTCATTCAAGTAGGCAATCGCCACATTGGCGCCTTCCTTCGCAAAAGCGATCGCGACCGCACGGCCAATTCCGGAATCGCCCCCTGTGACCAGCGCCGTTTTGCCGGCCAGCTTGCCTGACCCCTGGTAATCCTGATCATCATAAATCGGTTCAGGCGTCATTTCAGACTCGATTCCCGGCTGCTGGCTTTGTGTTTGCGGTGGTGTTTCCTCATGAATTCGTTCGAATTTATCCTTTGCCACAATATCCATCTCCATCCATTTTTAATGTACAAGGAAAGTATTCCCCTCTAATGAAAAGATAAACATGTTATAATGGGGCAAAAAGGATGGAAGCCGATGATTGAATATGAGCAGCTGCACCATGTGGGGTTAAATGTGACCGATTTAGAAAAAGCGAAAGTTTTTTATGGAGAAGTCCTTTGTCTTCCCGAACTAAAGCGTCCCCCGTTCGACTTTGAAGGTGCCTGGTACGCGGCCGGCAGTCAGCAGATTCACCTGCTCGTTTTACCGGAGTCCCAGACAATCCGCCACGATCCTTTTCTATCCAGCCGTGAAGGACATCTGGCTCTTCGGGTCAAAAGCTATGAGCAAACACGAGAATGGCTAGAAAAAATGAACATCCCGATGTTGGAGAAGCCAAACAGTGTCAGCGGATTTGCCCAGATTTTTGTGTCAGATCCAGACGGGAATTTGATTGAACTTCACGTAGAACGAAACAAATAAGGACGGGCATCGGCCCAATTCTGTGCTGTTATGGCGCAATCATCCTATCGACGGCGCAATGAAAGCACATTTGCGCCGTAATCACTTTTTATTTACTTATTTAATTTTGAATTTTGCACATAATGAAACAAGAAAATAATGAACCCCGTTTAACAGGATTCACTGGATTCTTGTTGCCGATTTTTGTTTCTGCGCCCCAGAAGTGCATATAAAGCAAGCAAAACAGACAAAAAAGTGACGGACACATACCAGGGCATTTTTTCCATCGCTTCTCCGAATGCAGTGTACAGCAGCGCTGGCGTGATCACGCCTAAAATCGAATATTGCATGTACTCACGATAGGATCTCGTCATGTCCATTAAATAGATAGACAGCAAATGAAAGTGGACAAATGGCATCACACGAAGAATCATGACCTGGCCGATCGTCATTTTTCGCTCCCCCGCCACCTTTCTCTTCACTTTCATCATCCGCTCCCGAACAAATGGAAACCGATTGACGATTTTATAAAAAACCGCCCCCATTAACGACAGCCCAATGATCGAATAAATCGCCCCTTGTACAAACCCGAATAAATAGCCTCCCGCAATACAAATAACAACGACCGGCAAAAACAAAAAAGGCCGGAGCAAATGAAGCAATATAAAGAAAACCGGCCCAAGCCAGCCTGCCTGCTCAATAATTCCTTCAATCCATCTTTCCACTTCCATCATATTCGTTCACCTCTCTGCTTTTAGTGTAGCAGATTTCAAGCAGGAGGAAACGGCTTCTTTCCTTTTACAATTCATTTAAAAGAAGAGACACAAACAAGCCAAGCGCTGCCAGAAACCCAACAATCGGCCCCCCTTCTTCAAACGCTTCGGGCATCATTGTCGAACCGACCATTGCGATGATTCCGCCCCCTGCAAAAGCAGCGATCGCCGCCATGACCTCTAAAGAAGCACCTCCAAGGAAAAAATAGCCCGCCCAGGCACTGAATCCAGATATAAACAACACAGTGATCCAAAGAATGAAAATGTTCTTTTTTGAATAGCCGCTCTTCATCAAACCCGTTGTACTGGAAAGGCCTTCAGGAACATTGCTGATGAAAATCGCGATCACGAGCAGCAAGCTGACACCCTGGCCGGCGAGAAGGCTTGCGCCAATCATAATCGATTCAGGGATCGCATCCATGACCGTTCCAATAAAAATCGCAATCCCAGAGCCTTGATCGGACGATTGCGAATGAGACCGTTTCCGTTTGGACGCGCCCTTTTTAGAAATGGCGATATCCAGCAGGGTGAAAACGAGCGCTCCTGCTAGAAAACCAGTCCCTGTCGCCAAAAATCCTCCTTTTTCTACTGATTCACCGAGTAGCTCATACGTAGCCGCACCGATTAAAACGCCTGTACCAAACGCCATTATGTAGCCGATCACTTTTTTTTGGATCGGCAAAAACAACGCAGCGAGTGCTCCGAGCAATACGGCAGAACCCGAAACCCCGCCCCACATGAAGGCATGCCACATACTTCCCCCTCCTTTTTCTTTTTCAATTCCCTAACGATCTTTTATTAAAACGACTAATATTTGAATTTTGCACATAGTTAAATAAGATAATTTCAAAAGCCGAACGATGCATCGTTCGGCTTTTATTCTAGTGGTTTTGCCAATAACGTTTTTTTTACTTCTGAAGCGCCCGGTTGATGAGAGCAGCGGATTCCTGCCGCGTCACTGGCTGCTTCGGTCTAAATGTGTTGTTATTGTAGCCGTAGGCGATTTGGGCTGCGATTACCCGCCGGATCGATTCATAGGCCTGCATTTCAGGATAGACATCGGTAAAGGCGATCGATGCCGTTTTGTTTAACGCAAATGCATTCGACAAAATAATGGCCATTTGTTCGCGCGTTACGGGGCGATCGGCATAAAAGGAGCCGTCCGTAAAGCCATTCATGACTTCGTGTCTCATCACCGTCTCGATTTCACTCGTTCCGTTTGTCGGAAGCCCAAGCGCCTTGACCATCATAATCGCTGCCTGGCCACGGGTAACGTATTCGCCCGGGCGGAATGTTCCGTCCGGAAACCCGTTAATAATTCCCTGACTTGAAAGCGACGTAATGTCCTGATAAAAATTGTGGGAAGATGGCACATCCGTAAAGGTTTTCACCGGTAAAGGCTTGTCCGTTTTTTCAAGATAGGCGGACGATACATACCCGGCTTGTCCCGTTGCGCTTTTAACCGGAATCCAGACATACTGGACATTTGAACCTGCGTTTTGATCAAACTGCCAGGAATCCGTCACTTCAAGAACGGTTCCTTTTGCTAAAGAACCACTCAAGCTGCCTCCTGGAGCCGTGCGCAGATTGGGGCTGGCAGTCGTTTGAACGCGATCCCCTTTTTGAATGGTGTATATTGTATCATGCGTCTGCTCTGTGACCGTATAGCTCATTTTCGTAAACACAATATTTTCTGATGAATTCGGATTGTACTGAAAATCGCTTGATTGAAATGTAAATCCAGCCAGCTTCGTGTCATTTAAATAGCTGTTTTGTTCAATTTTCGCAAAAACCTGCTCCTGGTAAGCGAGAAGGTTTGGCAAGCCCGTGGATTGAACAATCGGGCTGTTCACCGGCTTGATGCCATTATACGCCATAACCGGGAAATACCAGTTTTCAATGACATCACGATCTGCACCGGCGATTTTCGGCACACGAGCATCATACATCTTATCTAGTACGGTGACCCCGGACTCAATGTTATAGAGAATATCTGTTTTCAGCTTGTCTGTGTCAAAGTCGCTTTGATTCGTCAGCTGCATTAAGCCGATCCCGCCATCGGCTGACACAATGGCCTGTCCGTTTGAATCAAACTGCTTCCATGCTCCGCTTTCCTGCGAAACAACGGCTTTCACGACTTCCGGTGGTATCTCCTGCTCAAGCGCTTCTGCCGTAATGAGACAATTTACCTGCTGAAAAGACGGATTAACCCCTTTCTGCAAGCTTCCATATGAGGCACACGCTGATGCATCTGCGGAGGCTTGTCCGCTAAACGCCGCAAGTACCGTTAAAAATCCTGCTGCGATAACCGTTTTCTTCATTCGATCCCTCCCTTTCTTTCCCTTTACTTTACCATATTAGGTGATAACTTACTATTTTTACCATAAAAAAAGACTTGCCCATTAAGCAAGTCTCCCTCTTTTTAAAGCAATCGCGCAAAGGCCGATTGTAAATAACGGTCAAAGGCTTGCTGCTCCCCTTTCACCCAATACAGGCTTTCCGGATAAGACAGCTTGTCCGCGTAAATATTATCAACCACTTCCACTTCTTCATCCGTTGTTTTGCCGCTCGTCACTTGAATGAACGGTTCTGTTTCATCAAATACGACGTCAAACCGGAGAAACCGATCCTCGATCCGTAGAACAGCCGCATTTTCTGCCGCTTCAAATACACTGTCCAGGCCGACTGAATGATACTTTTCTAAATCATTGTCGAATGCTTCAAGCTTTCCGTATAAATCCAGAAATAAATCCGATAAAAAAAGTTCATCCTCAAACCGGTTATCCAGTGCAGAAAATAGCTGTTCCTTAAATGACATGACATCTGCTCCTTTTTTTGAATATTCTTATTTCACAGTATAAAGAATATTATTCATAATGGAAACCTTTCGTTTAAAATACGATTCCTTTTTGATTTCTGTCCGGTGCTTGTCATTTTCCGTAGCGGATTCGACAGATTTTGAGTAAAATAGAACTAAATCGTCTTTGACAAAAAAGGGGCAGATGTCATGGAACCTATTTTCACCTCTTCATCCCTGCTCACTGCGTATCAGTGGCTATTTGAACAAGATGACGAAATTTCTTTTGCCATGGATACAAGTGGCCGGATACAGCTGATGAACGAAGCGGCTACCCGTCTTTTAGGCTATTCTGCTACAGAATTTTTTACGATGGATTACACAGCCATTTTGCTCAAGCAGCACGCCGCTCAAACAGTGCAGCATTTTCAGCGGGTATTTACCGGACATAAAGAATCTTTCCGGACGGCGCTTCGCCATAAAAACCGGCAAGTAGTGTATGTAGCGGTAACGGCCGTGCCCATTTTTCACGATCAAAAGATTCAAGGAGCCATTGGCATTGCGCGTGTTCGCACCGAAGAGCAATACAACAGTGACCTGCTGAACGGACAAAACGCGGTTTTGCAAATGATTGCGAAAGGTGCGCCGATCCAGGACGTGCTGCAGCAAATTGTCAATACAATCGAACGGTTCTCACCCGGACACCCCTGCTCCATCCTGCTGCTGGATGAGGAGAAGAAACATCTTTATCACGGAGCAGCCTCTCATCTGCCTAATGAATATATTACAGCAATCAATGGCGCCGCAATCGGTGAAAATCAGGGCTCCTGCGGCACAGCAGCTTTTTTGAAAAAACCGGTGATGACGACTGACATCAAGCAGGACCTGAGGTGGGCTAACTATCGGGACATTGCTTTAAAGCACGGGTTAAAAGCCTGCTGGTCCACGCCGGTATTCGACAATGACCGGAATGTCATCGGCACATTCGCGATGTACTACAATCAAGTATCTGCGCCAACGAGTATGGACAAGCGCATCATCCAGGAAGCGACAGACCTGGCAAGCCTGGCCATCCAGCATTACAAAGCGAAAAACCAAATTCAGCAGCTCGCTTACCACGATTATTTAACCGGGCTGCCAAATCGGCGCCAGTTCCGCCGCGTACTTGATGAGACCATCGCACACAGTCCTGACGAAACACACGCCCTGCTGTTTCTTGACCTGGACCGTTTTAAATTTATCAATGATTCTTTTGGCCACAAAAGCGGGGATGAGCTGCTGAAGATGATTGTCGGCCGCATTCAGTCCCGCCTTGACGACACGGTTCTGTTCTCTCGTGAAGGCGGGGATGAATTTACGATTTTGCTTAAGGCTGCTGATGAGCAGCAAGCGGATATCATGGCAAAAATAGTACTGGACGAGTTCCGCGCACCGTTTACTCTGTTCGAAAACGATTTGTTTATAACAGCAAGCATCGGCATCAGCTTGTACCCACGAGATGGCCTCCAGGAAGAAGAACTGTTTCGCAAAGCGGATATCGCCATGTATGAAGCAAAAAAAAGAGGCCGAAATTCGTATGAATTTTACACAAATACGCTGGACCGCCAGTCATTAAAAAAGCTCAAAATGGAAAGTGAACTCCGGACGGCGCTGGACCGGGGCGAGCTGTTTCTCGTTTATCAGCCTGTTCATAATTTGTGCACCGGTCAACTGCAGGGAGCGGAAGCACTGATTCGCTGGAACAGCCGGCATTTCGGCCTTGTGTCACCCGCAGACTTTATCCCGCTGGCAGAAGAAACCGGCTTGATCATCCCGATTGGCGAATGGGTGATCCGGACAGCGTGCCGGCAATTAAACATATGGCAGACGCTCGGTCAGCCTATTCAATCGATATCGGTGAATTTGTCCATTTCGCAATTTTATCAGCACAATTTGGCGGGCATGATTGAATCCATTTTGCAGGAAACCGGCGTTCATCCGAGCCATGTCACGTGTGAAATAACAGAAAGCATGACGATGGACACCGACAACGTGGCTGCGGTATTGCACAGCTTAAAATCTCTTGGTGTGTCCATTTCGATTGATGATTTCGGTACCGGGTACAGCTCCCTCAGCTACCTGCAAAAGCTGCCCATTGATACGCTGAAAATTGACCAGTCGTTCGTCCGCGATATTGCGGTGAATGAAAGCGCGGAAAAAATCGCTACGACGATTATTCTCATGGCTCACCACCTCGGCCTTCACGTCGTTGCAGAAGGAGTGGAAACCGCCGAGCAGCTTCAAATTTTAAGGGATTACCGCTGCAATGCCGCTCAAGGCTATCTCCTGGGCCGGCCGGTGCCGCCAGATGAATTTTTCCCAAAGAACTTCCCGGTCAGCCTTTAACATAAAGAAGGGAGTGACAAAATGGTTCAATTACAAGCTGGAAAGCATTTGCTGAAACGAAAAATTGCGACCGGCGCTTTAGCCGTTACATTGTTTTCTTTCATAATCGCCTTTTACCAACCCACGGGCAAAGGCAGAGCTCATTTTGTCTCTTTTCTTTCATTTGCTTTTCGGCAGTATTTTGCTTTGGATCGGGCTCGCTGCTTCCCTGGTCTTTTTCTTGACGGACCGACTGCTTGCTCGTTTTCAAAAACCGCTCACCTACCCTCTTGCCTTCGGGAGTTTAGTTGTTCCGGCCGTGATCTGGCTTTTATTTATGAGTTATCATTGGGTAACATCTACTTAAAACGTATCACCTAAAAATGGCCGTCTCCCAAAAAGGATGCCCCCCTTTTTATGGCGCAAATATAGACATATAAGGCGCAATTCATTCGGAATTGCGCCTTATTAGCAATTATTGCGCCGTAATTTGAATTATTGCGCCAGCCCTTCCTTTTGCCATTGACATCCTCCTGGCTCCGTCATACACTACATATATACAATCAAACAAATATTTGAATGAAGGGGATGCACATGACCGAGCAAACAAAACGTAAAAAAACATCCGATTCGTGTGAAACAGCTTGTTTTAATGAAGAGGTTGTGACACGTGTCCAGCCGCGAGTTGAGGAAGTCAACGGAGTTGAATTGCTGTTTAAAGCGATGTCAGATGCCACTCGGCTGAAAATCATTTATGCGTTAACGCTCGAAGATGAACTATGCGTGTGTGATGTTGCTCAAATCATTGGCTCCTCCACGGCAACAGCGTCCCATCATTTGCGTCTTCTCCGGAATATGGGCCTCGCCAAGTACCGGAAAGAAGGAAAAATGGTGTACTACTCCGTCAAAGATCACCATGTTCATCAGCTGGTCAGTATTGCGCTTGAACATTCCAGAGAGGATTGAGGACGATGAGCGAATCAAAAAGTGTATACCGTCTGCAAGGTCTTTCCTGTGCCAATTGTGCGGCAAAATTCGAAAAGAATATTAGAAGCATTCAAACCGTCGAAGATGTGCATCTGAATTTCGGTGCGTCAAAAGTGGCGGTCACGGGCGAAGCATCCGTCGAACAGCTGGAAGCAGCCGGCGCGTTTGACGGCATTAAAGTATATCCGGAACGGCAGAAGTTCACAGAAGAAAAAGTCCCCTTTTGGCAAAAGCGTGAAAACAAAAACACCATCGCTTCCCTGTTCTTTTTGATTTTCGGCTATACCTCGAGTTTTACACTGGGAGAAAACCATGTAAGCACGACTCTCATTTTTGCTTTATCGATCCTGATCGGCGGGTTTGATCTGTTCAAGGTTGGCTTGAGAAACTTGATGAAGCTTGAATTTGATATGAAAACGTTAATGACTGTTGCCATCATCGGCGCTGTGATCATCGGCGAATGGGGAGAAGGAGCGGTTGTTGTCTTTCTTTTTGCTTTAAGCGAGGCGCTTGAGGGCTATTCGATGGACAAAGCACGCCAGTCGATTCGTTCGCTTATGGACATTGCCCCGAATACTGCGATCATTAAGCGAGGGAGCCAGGAGTTCGAAGTGGCAGTGGAAGACATTCAAGTCGGCGATCTTATGCTCATCAAGCCGGGCCAGAAAGTGGCGATGGACGGTGATGTGCTGCGCGGCCAGTCTTCCATTAATCAAGCAGCGATTACCGGTGAATCCATCCCTGTTCAGAAGGAAGCAGGTGACGAAGTATTCGCTGGCTCGCTAAATGAAGAAGGCTTTCTGGAAGTGCGTGTGACGAAGCTTGCGGAAGAAACAACCATTGCAAAAATCATTCATTTAGTTGAGGAAGCCCAGGCAGAGCGGGCTCCATCGCAGTAGTTTGTCGACAAATTCGCGAAATTTTACACACCGGCGATTATGGTTATTGCGCTGCTAGTCGCGGTCCTTCCTCCTCTTTTGATGAGCGGAGACTGGTCAGAGTGGATTTACCGCGGGCTGGCTGTTTTAGTTGTTGGCTGCCCGTGTGCACTCGTGATCTCGACACCGGTTGCCATTGTTACGGCGATCGGCAATGCCGCCAAAAACGGCGTGCTGATCAAAGGCGGGATTCATCTGGAGGAAACCGGCCGTTTAAAGGTCATTGCCTTTGATAAAACCGGCACACTGACAGAAGGAAAACCGGAAGTGACCGATATCGTGGCGCTGTCCGATCTGGACGAACGGGAGCTTTTAGCCATTTCAGCTGCCATTGAAACGTTTTCCCAGCATCCTTTAGCCTCTGCTATTCTCCGGAAAGCCGGAAAAGAAAACGTCACCCCGTACGCGGCGGATGATTTTCACTCCTTTACGGGAAAAGGAGCAAAAGCGGTCGTGAATGAAACGCTTTATTTTATCGGCAATCCAACATTATTTGAAGACATGCAGGTGATTCCACCAGAAATCAAGCAACAGGTGGCCCGTCTTCAAGCGGAAGGAAAAACCGTGATGCTTGTCGGTACAGAGGGTGACATCAAAGGCTTTTTCGCCGTCGCCGACCAGGTGAGAAAAAGCAGCCTGTCCATTATTCAAAAGCTGCAAAAGCTCGGCATCGAAAAAACGGTTATGCTGACAGGCGACAACCGGGCCACGGGGGACGCGATCGGCTCTCAGCTTGGGTTAAGCGACGTACAGGCTGAGCTTATGCCGCAGGATAAGCTTGACGCCATCAAATTACTCCGGGCACAGCATGAAAAGGTGGCGATGATTGGAGACGGCATTAACGACGCGCCCGCTCTTGCCAGTGCGTCGGTCGGCATTGCCATGGGCGGTGCCGGCACAGATACCGCGCTCGAAACAGCCGATATCGCGCTTATGGCGGATGACCTGGAAAAGCTTCCATATACGATTGCCCTGAGCCGCAAAACGCTTTTCATTATCAAGCAAAACATTGCCTTTGCATTCGGCTTAAAGCTGCTGGCGCTCCTCCTGATTATCCCGGGCTGGCTGACGCTGTGGATGGCTGTGATTGCTGACGTCGGCTCTACTTTAATCGTTGTCCTAAACTCGATGCGGTTGATGAAAACAAAAGATTAATGATGGAAGTGACCGGTAACCGATACGATCTGACCGATAAAACGATTTTTCCGGTCGGATCGGTCTGTTTATCAGTCACTTCCTTTATTTTATCAGTCAAAATGGACCTATCCTGTTTTAATAGCACGAGTAAAGCCCTGCATTTCTGCAGGGCTTTCCATCGTTATTCTTTCATTCGGTTTTCATTGACCCACCAGTCGATGTAGTCTAAATCGAATACGAATATGCCACTAGCAGGTTTTTTGTGAGGAAGCTTTTTTTGGTCAATCAGGTTCTCTATCTCCTCATAAGCTAGTGGGAAGTCGATCGAATCAAGGTATGAAAGTAAATGATTTATGCCTTGGATTCTTCTCATTTCATCACCTCCCACCAACATTTCTCATGATCTTAAAACGCTGAGAAACCTTCGTGTAAAGGATCAAACGATTGAATCTATCATCCTATATACCCACTCTAGCGGCTATTTACACCTGAACCGAGATGCAGAATCCGCTCACCCGGCACCATCATCTTAAAGCATTGGCCCGGATAATGCGCATAAAGATAATCGACAAAATAAGCCGGGTTGTCCGCGTTAAATGGAAAAAGATCATAATGAATTGGGATGACTAAATCCATTTGAACGGCTTCTGTCAGGTCGGCAGCTTCCCGAAAGCCCATGTTTCCAGCAATGCCTTTCTCCGCCCGGCTGTAATCTCTTCCATTAATCGGCAGGAACGCAAGGTCGATAGAGAATGGCTGCAGCGCTTCAATGAGCTCACTGTGCAAAATCGTGTCTCCGGCGTGATAAAAAAGAATACCGTCTGTCTTCACGATATAGCCAAGGTACGCATGGTCCCCGTTTTCATCTACTGAAAATTCTTCGTGCTGACAGGCAACAGGCAAAACAGATACGCCTGCATCATGAACCCATTCCCCCGCCCGAGCCTCGATAATCCGCTGATCCGGAATGCCGAGCGATTGAAGACGTTCCACAGCAGGCGCCGGACAAATAAACCGGGCGTTTGGTGAAGCGCTCTCAATGCCGCGCAGCGAAACCGGATCGAGATGGTCCCCATGGTCATGCGTGATCAGCACATACCCGGCATTTGTGACGCCCTCCGGCTGAAGCGGCGGATCAAATTTTCTCGGCCAGGCACCGCCTTCATTTAAGGAGTCCGATAAGTACGGGTCAATATAGAACATGACGTCCCGGGTTTTAAGCGCGACACTCGCCTGTCCAAGATGCCACACCGCCACTCCTCCATGCGGTACAGCCGTTTGATTCATTTCTTCGATCAGATTCTCTCCAGACCGGCAATTGCGGTTATTCCTTTTCATACAGTCCACTCCTTCATATTATTTTCGCTCAAACGCACGGCGCTCTCCGTATTCTGCACAGGACGGGCACAGCTTTACGGCTTTTCCGTCACGCCCTTGAAAAGAACGGAGCGGCAGACCGGATCGTTTACACATCGAGCATTTTCGTCGAAGCCATTGAAACACTCGTCAGTTCCCCTTTCATCATTTTATCTTTCACTCAGCATACAAGACTCTCTCCCTGCTGACTACCCTCAGAAGCCGTTCAACAGCCAGATCAGCAAACCATAACGTTCTACTGTATTGTTTGAAGCAAATATGATATGTTATAGGTACTATAAACATTCAAGGAGGTGTGTCTATTGGGAAGGCGTTATTGCGTATTGGCGAAGTGGCGAAATTAAGCGGACTCTCTTCACGGACGATTGATTACTACACACAGTGCGGGCTGCTGCCTGTTGAACGGTCTTCATCGAATTACCGTTTGTATCCCGAGACGGTCCTCCAAACACTTGAACGTATTCAATTGTTGAAAAAACAACGCTTGTCGATTGAGGAAATCAGCCTGGCACTTCGAACACCAGAAGATCAGGAAATCGACCCCATCATGTATGATGTACAGGACGAAATCGACTGTTTACAAAAAAAGCTCGCTTCACTGGAGGAAAAACTCAAAAACGCGCCACCCGAGGAAAAAGCGCGGGTGCATGGCGTATTGGAAAAACGATTGACAGATGTCATGAAGCTTTTAACATTGTTTTAACACTATATGGAGGTGAATCCCTCACTAGAGGGAAATAATTGGATATTATCACAATCACAAATTTGTTTATGCTTGTTCTTTTGCTTGGGCTGACGGCGTTTTTCGTCGGATCAGAATTCGCAGTTGTGAAGCTGCGCATGTCACGAATCGACCAGCTCATTGCAGAAGGAAATAAAAAAGCGGTTCTTGCTAAAAAAGTAGCGAGCGACCTCGACTATTATTTGTCCGCCTGCCAGCTGGGCATTACCGTCACAGCTCTTGGTCTCGGCGCACTCGGCAAGCCGGCGGTTGAAAGCCTCATGTACCCGATTTTTGATTATTTTGAAGTATCGGACGCCGCTGCATCTGCTTCGTCTTATGCGATCGCGTTTATTCTCGTCACCTTTCTCCACGTCGTACTTGGGGAAATGGCACCGAAAACATTAGCGATCCAGTTTGCGGAGAAAATGACGCTGCTGCTTGCCCCATTTTTATACTGGTTCGGCAAAATTATGTACCCGTTTATTTGGGCGTTGAACGGCGCATCACGCGTTCTTCTTCGTTCGTTTGGCGTTAAGCCGGCTGGACACGATGAATCGTATTCCGAGGATGAGCTGCGCATTATTATGGCGCAAAGCTTCCAGGGCGGCGAAATCAACCAGTCAGAGCTTGCGTACATGGAAAACGTCTTTTCATTTGACGAACGGGCCGCTAAAGATATTATGGTGCCGAGAACCTCTTTTATCGCACTGGATAAAGAAATGAAATATGCGGACATTGTCAGCATATTGGCTGAGCATAATTACACGCGCTACCCGGTAACAGAAGACGGCGACAAGGACCGGATTATCGGTGTCGTGAATGTAAAAAAAATGCTGACGCACATTGCCGCAGGACGCGAGCGCAAACTCGAAGACTTTGTCCGCGATCTGCCGCTTGTCCATGAAGTCACCGGCCTTCAAGAAGCGCTGTTGAAAATGCAGACGGCCCGTGTTCATATGGCGCTCGTCATTGATGAATACGGCGGCACAGCCGGCATCATTACAATGGAAGACATTTTAGAAGAGCTCGTTGGCGAAATCCGCGATGAATTCGATGCGGATGAAGTGGCCGATATCGTGAAGAAAAGCGATCGTCAATACGTATTAAACGGACTTGTTTTATTAGAAGAATTAGAAGAACGGTTCGGGCTTGAGTTTGAAGGCAGCGACGACGTTGATACGATCGGCGGCTGGATTCAATTCAATAAAATGGACAGTGTGGAAGTGAACGACACCGTGACAGACGACAACGGCACGTGGACTGTGACAGAAATGGATCATTACCAAATTAAGCAAATCCTTTGGGAACGGTTGGAAACAGAGGAAACGCAGTAACCGGAACCGCCGATCTCAAATGCGGTACGGACATTTTACGGAGGTGAGTCCCCGCTATAGGGGAAACAATTGGACGGAATGATAATATTAAACTTGTTTTTAGTAGCGTTAATGATCGCATTAACCGCGGTTTTTGTCGGTGGCGAATTTGCGATCTTGAAAGTGCGTATGTCCAGAATCGATCAGCTTATTTCAGAAGGAAACAAAAAAGCCGTTCTGGCAAAAAAAGTAGCCAATGATTTGGATTACTACTTGTCTGCCTGCCAGCTCGGCATTACCATTACGGCCCTTGTGCTCGGTGCACTCGGAGAGCCGACAGTTGAAAAATTGCTTCATCCTGTGTTTGAAAGCTTTGAAGTGCCGGATGCCCTCGCTACTGTTCTTTCATACGCGATTGCGTTGTCCATCGTAACGTTTTTACACGTTGTGCTCGGAGAACTGGCCCCGAAAACGCTGGCTATTCAATTTTCAGAACGCATGACCCTTCTTCTCGCACCGCCGCTTTACTGGTTCGGGAAAATCACCGCCCCAATTATTTGGACATTGAATGGAGCAGCGCGTCTGTTCCTGCGCTTGTTCGGTGTTGAGCCTGCCGGGCATGATGAGGTGCACTCTGAAGAAGAGCTGAAGCTGATTATGCAGCAAAGCTACAAAAGCGGTGAAATTAATCAAACAGAGCTTGCGTATCTTCAAAACATCTTTGCCTTTGATAACCGGATTATTAAAGACATTATGATTCCGCGAACTCAAATTGTCACACTAGAGAAAGACATTACCTTTGAAGACATGATTGCCGTTTTAGACGAGCACGATTACACGCGCTACCCCGTAACAGACGGACACGATAAGGATCAGGTCATCGGCTTTGTCAACACGAAGGAAATGCTGACGCACATCGCCGCCGGGAATGATCGGGAGATGGAACGATTTATTCATGACATGCCACGCTTTCATGAAGCGACACCGATTAGTTCCGTTCTCGTGAAAATGCAGCAAAACCGGACGCATATGGCGATCGTGACGGACGAATACGGCGGTACCGCCGGCCTCGTCTCAATGGAAGACATATTGGAAGAAATCGTCGGTGAAATCCGCGATGAATACGATATGGACGAGGTACCGGACATTCGCGCTAAAAGCGAAACCGAATATGTGATGAGCGGACGTGTGCTGCTGGCGGATCTGGAGGAACAGTTTGGCCTCGTCTTCCCTGACAGCGAAGATCTCGACACAATTGGCGGCTGGCTGCAGGTCCAAAGTGATAACGTCCCGGAGGAGGGCGACACCATCCCTCTTGAACCGCATCTCTGGACGATTTCCGAAATGGAAAATTACCAGGTGGTGCTGGTTGAACTAAAGCTGAATACGCAAGCTGACGCTTAACCAAAACAACCTGCTGACAGCTTGTCGGCAGGTTGTTTTTTCTTTGTATTATCCTGACTGCTCGCGTCAAAGCTGTTTGTTTCATCTTCATTTCAATCCGCTGATATCTACCTGTCCACCGCCGATAAAATAAAAACAACGCCGATATTTAACCCTCGATCGCTGATATCCTTAACATATCAGCGATCAATTCTTTATATCAGCGATAACGACTAGATACCGGCGATATGGTCATCCTCCTTCAGCTCTACACCCATTCATGATGATGCTTTCGAACAAACTCAATATCCGCTTTATAATGAGAAAGATGACCTTCCTCAACCATTTTCTGAAAAGCCGGATCTCCTTCACCCGCTTTTCTTTTGATCGTCTGGCACAGCCCCTCCAAGCGCAGCTGGACGATGTCAAAAAAGGTCGGCGGCATTTCCTCACCGTAGGCTTCAAAAAACAAAGCCATTCTCTTTTTTACGCGCTCGGCATGCAATAAAGAGTCATAATGAACAGTCTCCTCTGCCTCGGACAAATAAAAGCGGCTCAGCGGCAGACACGTATACAGCGTATAGGCGGCGTCCCACATTTTCGGACCCGGTCCCGCCACATCAAAGTCAATAATGCCGACCGGTTTCTGTCCGTTAAAAATAATGTTATATACAGCGAAGTCGTTGTGGCACACGACCTCCGCTTCTCCCGGTGTATGGTCAATCGGCTTCAGCTCATTCATAAACGGAAAATCTTGAACCGCTTCATGATACAGCCGCAGCATGTTCGCTATATCAATTAGGGAGGCATCAGACCACATATAATCCTTTAATGGATAATGACCGGCTTCTCCTTCGATAAAAGACAATACTTCTCTTCCCTGCTCATCCATTCCTAAAAAGCGTGGCGCATGCGGAAATCCTTTTTGTTCTAAATGGATCAGCAGCTTGTGAATCATCGCGCTTTCCGGCTTTTGCTCCCGCCGCACGGTTTTTCCTGAGCGGTAAACATGCGAGACGTTCCCGCCCGCCAGGAGTTCTTCATGTTCGTTCATCGTCATCTGCACTTTCCCCCTAACTCACGGTTCTCCCTCTTATTCTTCTAAAATACGCCGCAGAAAATCCTCCCGATGCTGCATGAAATACCGGGTAATCTGCACATGATCCGTTTCATCGTAATCGACTTCCTTCAAGGATTCATCATCAAAGGACACAATCGAAGCATCCGGAAAGCCCATCAAAATCGGCGAATGTGTAGCGATGATAAACTGCGCTTCTTTCTTCTTCACCAGGTCATGCATGATCCGCAAAAAAGCAAGCTGCCGCTGAGGCGAAAGCGCCGCCTCAGGCTCATCCAGCAAATACAAGCCCTTTTGTCCAAACCGGTTCGCAAACAAGGACAAAAAAGACTCCCCATGCGACTGCTCATGAAGCGAACGCCCACCATACGCCTCGTAAATGTCCGGCATACAGTCATCATCAGCGATCTGGTCAAGATGAGACGCAAAATGATAAAACGACTCCGCCCGCAGAAAAAAGCCATTCGTCACCTTGGGCATCCACGACAAGCGCAAATAATCCCCCAGCGCTGATTCCGATGCGTGCACATCATACGTATTATTTCGTCCACCACCCGCCGCCGGGAATTCACACTTGTCCGCAATCCCTTCCAGAAGCGTTGATTTTCCAGACCCATTTTCCCCGACGAAAAACGTCACACTGCTGCGCAGCTCAAGCCGGTCCAGCTGCTGGATCGACGGGATGGTGAATGGATAGCGGTCAAACGATGGAATACGGTCGCGCTGCAGTTCAATGCTTTTTAAAAACAAGTTTCCACCTTCTCCCCTTTTAATAAGTGTACCTTTCAGGACCTTTGAACACCTCTTTCACGTGCCAAAACAAAAAAGACTGATCAGGTTCATACTGATGACTTATTGGTTTTGTGATCGGCTTACTATGAAATTTTAAAAGCCATTCTTCAAAGCCGATTGTTCCATGCGCTTCTTCTGACACAATAAGAATTCGCTCAGGATTTAATGTGAAAACTCCGCGATCAAATAATTTATGATGTAGAGAGCATAAAGCAATTCCATTTTCTTCGATATCCGGTCCACCAGCTTGATGCCACTTAATGTGAGCTGCTTCGATTCCAACTAATGTATGGCCTAGCCTAACATTGAATCCACACACTGCACAAGAGTACCCATAAGCACGAAGAATTTTATCACGAAACTGTGGATCTCTTTTCTTTCGTTGAAAACCTGAAGCTGAAAAGTCAAGACCTACTGCTTCTAATATATCTTCATGAATAGTATCTGGGAAATGGAGGTTCAAAATCTTGTAAGCTGCTTGTTGAATTATATCAGGATTTGTCATTAGGAGATTGAATACTTCGTCAGTAAAGCCCGCTTCCACTTTTCCTTCGCGCAAAAGGCGTTTTGAAATAGTAGAAATTAATTGATTGATTTTCCATATCCCACTCGTTTCAAGTCGGATAAATGGCTCTTCAGGATGATTACTTTTCCTTTTTGGTCCAAAATCAATTAATAATTTTTCTAGTGTCTCCTCTACTTCATCAAATCGAAAAAACTGTGCTTGTTCATTCTGTAATTTTCCCAATGCATACAATAGTACCAGTGGTTTATGGGGAGCCCTTACACCATTATTTCTCCAAACATTTAAGTTTGATATTCTTTGCATGAATTCTTCCTTTTCCACCTAAACACGCCCTTTTGTACTTTATATACATTATTTTACCAAATGATGGTGGAATTTTGTTGATATTTCTTCAATCAAAAATCAAATATGACGTTGCCTATCGTTCATAACCTATCACAATTCTTCACACCCCAATATTTGTATGATATGGTAAACACACCTTGTCGCTTAAGGAGGCATCTTCTTACTGAAGTTTATTAAAAAATCAAAACTGCGCCTTTACATATTCCTTTTTATACTGCTTTTCATTTGGTTCATGATCTTTGATTATTTGAATGAAGGACAGGTGAATGCGCTGGTCAATGCATTTAAAGCATTATTTTTCATTGCGGTGCATCTTTTTTTCACCTGGGCATGGGACAGCAAAGAGTACAATAAAAAGGAAAAGTAAACGCAAAAAAAGACTGCACACATCGCAGTCTTCACACCTTCTTCTCCATGACAACATACAGCTGGCCGTCCTTTTCAAACTCCTTCACTGTTCGGCGCAGGCCGAATCGCTCGTAAAAGTCCGCTTTATCTATCCGTGCGTTGCACCAGATGATTTCAGCTCCATAGTTTGCGGCTTCATGCAAAACGTGCTTCAGCAAAGCGGTGCCGTAGCCTTTGCCCTGCTGATCGGTGCGTGTGGCGAATTTGCGGAACTGGGCGCTTGTTCCGTTGACGAACAGGGAGACGACGGATTGAAGTGCTCCGTTTTCTATTAAGCCGTAATGAAGCCCAGCTGCGTCGTCTGTCAGCTTGATGTAATCGTATGGCTTGTCCGGCCACATGACGGTGTGGCGGAGTGTCCAGGCATCTTCCTTGGTGATCCGGTGAATGGTCATCATTTCTGGCTTCCTTCGTCCGTTCTCATCTCTTTTTCCATTTGCTTCATCCATTCCAGGCATTCCTCTGGCGGCAGCGGACGGCTGAAGTAGTAGCCCTGTGCCACGTCGCAGCCGAGCGCCTTTAGCCTTTGGACCTGCTCCTTCGTTTCCGTTCCTTCCGCGACTGTGATCAAGTCGAGGTTGTGAGCGAGTGTGACGATGGTGGAGACGATGTCCTCGCCTTTTTTTCCTTCTGTTAAATCCCGCATGAAGGACTGGTCGATTTTCAAGCAGTCGATGGGAAACTCTCTTAAATAGCGCAGGGAGCTGTAGCCTGTACCGAAGTCGTCGATCGACACATGGACGCCGATCTCTTTCAGCTGCTGCAGGATGCCAATGACGATGTCGCCGCTTGAGGCAATCGATTCGGTGATTTCAAGCTCAAGAAAGCGCGGATCGATCCCGGTTTCCTCGATAATGGCTTGGAGCATGTCCACGAATTCGGTATGGTAAAATTGGCGAATCGACACGTTGACGGATACTTTTACCGGGCGCATTCCTTGCTGCTGCCACTCTTTCATTTGCAGGCAGGCGGAGCGGATCACCCATTCACCGATCGTCACAATCAATCCGCTTTCTTCCGCAATCGGAATGAATTCAGCCGGTGACACAAAGCCGATCTCGGCGCTGTTCCAGCGAAGAAGTGCTTCTACGCCGTGCAACTCACATGTGTTCAAGTTAACTTGCGGCTGGTAAACGATCGACAGCTCCTGGCGGCGGATCGCTTTTTTCAGCAGCGGCTCCATTTTAAAATACTGGTCGTGCATGTCGCCTTCTGCTGAGTCGTAAAAGCGGTACTGCTGCTTGCCGCTCCGCTTTGCGATATACATCGCATGATCCGCTTTTTTAATGAGCGTATCACGATTTTCGCCATCGTGCGGGAACAAGCTGATGCCGATGCTCGTTGAGGTCGTAATCTCGATTTCATTCAGCACAAACGGCTCCTCGAACAAGTGAATAATCTGCCGGGCCGTTTGATCCGCTTCTGCCTTGCCGGCCCCTTCAAGAACAATAATCAATTCATCTCCGCCGTACCGGAACATGTGGGCCGATGAAGGGAGCGATTCTGTCAGCCGCTTTGCCGTAGCCACAAGCAATAAGTCGCCAAAATCGTGGCCAAACGCGTCGTTTACTGATTTAAACCGGTCCAGGTCGAGAAACAGCAGTGCAAGTGGAGACGGCTGGGCCGCTTCGCTAAGCTCCTGCATGAACTGCTGGAAATAATGCTGATTCGGCAGCTTCGTCAAGTAATCATGAAACGCCATGTTATTCAGCTTTTGTTCAACGTTCTTTATTTCTGTAATGTCTTTTCCGATGCAATGAATGCCCGTAATGGCCCCACCCACAATAATCGGGATGACGGTAATGTGCAGTTCGACGACTTCGTTCTTTTTCGTCAGCATCGCGGTTTCATATCGTACGGCAGTTCCATTCATAACGCGCTCATAATTGTTGAAGGTCTCAGCTTGCCGATCCGGAACAATGTGCGGTAAAAACGGCTTGCCAATCAGTTCCTCAGCCATGTAGCCCATCAACTGCTCCGTTGCCGGATTCACGTATTGAAAGCAGCCGTGAAGGTCAAACGTCAGCACCGCATCAATATTGTTCTCGAACAAGGAATGATACCGCTGCCTGCTTTCAATCAGCTCCCTTTCAACAGCTTTTTCTTTCGTAATATCACGGGCTGTTCCGACAACACCTGTCACCGTTCCGTCCGTCAAGATCGGTACAGCGGTCACATCCATAAGCCGGATATCGCCCGTTCCGTTGCGGATACGCAATTCAAGCTCCGCCACCTGTAAATCGAAAATAGAGCGAAAATGGTCTCTGGCTCGTTCAATGTCCTCTTCAATAATAAGCTCTGCATAGTTCATAAGCTGAAGCTGTCGTTTTGTATAGCCGAGCAGTTTCACACCAGCCGGATTAACATTCGTAAAATGCCCTTTTTCATTCATCATAAAAGTAAAGTCCGGATTAAATTCAAACAGTGATTCAAGCTGCTGATGCACCTTTTCAAGCAGCCGTTCGGTTTCCTGCTGCTGGCTCGTTTCGTAAAACTGCACAACGCTTACCTGCTCGCCATTCTCGAGCTCGACGATCCGGACAAACACATTCACCGGCACACGGCGACCACTCTTTGTCCGGTGCAGCGATTCAAACGCAGCCGACCCCTTCCGAAGCGTTTCCTGGTGGTCATACGTCACCTTTCGAAAAAAAGAATCGCATACAAGATCAAATGTGATCATTTGGCTCAGTTCTTCTCTAGAATAGCCAATGTGCTCTACCAGTGCATCGTTCACGGCAATAAACTGGTGAAGATGAGCCTGGTCATTGCTTGATATGTACATCGGGACAGGCACCTGTCGTATAATGCGGTTTAAATCTTCTGCTGAATAGAACGGTTTCCCCAGTCCTTGCATCGTTCACACCCCAAGATTTGTTTGATTTCCACTACTATTTTATCACATTTCGACAGTGGCAATGTGGTTTTCTGTTACAGGAAAAACCTTCTCTGCTTTTACCACAAAGAAGGTTTTGATCGTTATACACGGAATTGGGCAGCGAGGCTCCGCAGCTCATCCGCTAAGTGAGAAAGCGATTGGGCAGATGAAGAAATTTCTTCCATCGAAGCCATTTGCTCTTCAGCCGCAGCGGAGGCGTTTTCTGTTCCGGCTGCTGTGGTTTCCGTTATGTTTTGAATGGTATCCATGGCTGAGACGATTTGTTCGGTGCCGGCGGCCATTTGCTGAACGGCCGCAGATACTTCTTCCACCTGTGAGGTCACGTGCTGAATGGACTGTTCGATTGAAACGAACGTCGCACTTGCGCTTTCCGTCACCTGAAGGCCGTCCTGCACTTCCGTCGATACTTCGGTCATCGATTGAACCGCACGTGTCGTGTCGCTTTGTGTTTCAGAGATTAAGCTTTCGATCTGCTTGGCCGATACAGCGGACTGTTCCGCGAGCTTCCGGACTTCATCCGCGACAACCGCAAATCCGCGTCCCTGTTCGCCGGCACGAGCTGCTTCAATGGCTGCATTCAGTGCTAACAAGTTCGTTTGAGCGGCAATGGCGGTAATGGAGTCAATGATCTGGCCAATTTCATCCGACCGTGTGCCAAGCTGCTGAATAACACCCGACAAGTCGTCGACACGTCCGTTGATGCTGCCCATTTGGTTCTGAATGCGGGATACGGCTTCGCTTCCTTGTGAAACAAGAGCAAGCGAGTCGCCTGCCAATCCGCTTACTTCCTGCGCGTTGCCGGCAATTTGCTGTACGCCTGTTGACATTTCGTGAACCGTTGTTGAAGCATCGGATACGTGCTTCAGCTGGTCATTGGCCCCGTCCGCTATAGTTTCCATCGTTCCCGCGACAAGCTCCGTTGCAGTTGTCGTTTCACCCGCATTCGCATTCAGCTCTTCAGAAGCCGCTGCCACCTGTGTCGCCGTTTCTGAAACGCGAACGACGACGTTGCGAATGTTCTCCACCATTTCATTAAACGAATGAGACAGCTGGCCAAGCTCGTCTTTTGAATCATAGCTGCTCGTCACCAGTAAATTGCCGCTGCCCGCTTCCGCCATCGCTTTACGAACCGTTTCAATCGGCTTGCGGATCATCATGTAAATCCAGCTGGCCAATGCAAGGAATAGAATGATTGAAAGAACCGGCAAAAGTATCAGCATCATATTTGCCGTGCGATTGTCCTCTTGGTTTCCTTCATTAAGCATCTTTGCAAAATTAGTCGTGCCATCCATTAAATCACTTGCCGTCGAAACTAACACTTCACGCTCTTGTGCCACATTGCTTACGTATAATTCGTACGCTTCTTCATTTTGATTATTTTCTGATAAAACAAATACCTCTTCAAGTTCCGTTAAATAAGTTGTCAATGTTCTTGATAATTCTTCATACAGCGCTGTCGTCTCAGGATTCTGACTGTACGATGCTTCGAACTTTTTCAGGTTCGACAAAATCTGCACCTTTCGCTCTTCAATGTTCACTAAAAGCTCTTCATTTCGTGTTTGATCGGTTGTAACCATAAGCTCCATCACGAATGAATCAAGAGCCCGGTTATCCGTACGAATTTGAGAGATATATTCAATTGGCAACAATGCCTCAGTATACATATCATCAGATTTTGCTGCCATTTCACTCGTATAATAAAAACCTGTTCCTGCAATAGCGGCTAAAAACACAACTGCTGATGCAATGAGTGCCATCATCTTCCCGCGAATTGATAGGTTTTTCATCCTAAATACCTCCCAAAAATAAACAAATTTTAACCCCTCATATAACTCATTTTAACCGAAAATATATGAAATTAGTATAATTTTTTCTAGGACTTTTTGTTCGTTGCGTGGACAATTTCATCCAATATCGACAGAAAGCGCCATCATTTTTGCGCTACTAAATTACCTATCGGAATTGGTCACTATACAGCATCTGCTGTTCCGTTTAAAATGAAACGATAACGAATAAAAAAGGTGTGAAAGAACATGTCGAAGGAAATGGAAGAGTTTATCATACAAAGCTATCAAAAAGAAGAAAACATGATGATTTTAGTGTTTGCGCAGTGGTGTGTGAATCACGATCTTGATCCGGTTGATCTATACCAGAAAGCATATCCGGATCAAGTGGAGAACCAGGCACTGAGTGACGGTATCGCTCTTACGGTGCCGAAGGAGGAAGCAGGCGACGTGCCGGATGACACGCTGCTCGGCGTGCTTTCTTTGTTTGGGAATGAGGATTTGGCATTCGTGGTCACGCAGGAAATCGAAAAACGGAAACGTTCATAAAAAGACCCCTCTCTTCAAAAGCTGAAGAGAGGGGATCTATTGTTGTTGTGCCTTTCTCTTTTGCCACTGTACATGCAGCCACTTCAGGGGATTATTGGCGCACAATGAGCATGTCCTGTTCGTCAAACATCCAATCTTCTCCGAAGGCTACCTCCCAGAAATAGCCGTTCGGGTCCTGGAAATAGCCGCTGTATCCACCCCAAAAAACAGTTTTCGGCTCTTTCACGATGGCGGCTCCTGCTTTTCGAGCCAGCGAAAACACGGCATCTACTTCTTCCTTTGATTTCCCGTTGTACGCAAGCGTTATGCCGCCAAAGCCCGTTCCGATGGATGGCGGCTCTTGGTCATTAATGTCTTTTACTAAACGGTCGAGTGGGAATAATGAAATTTTTGTGCCGGCATTATTGACAAAAATGACGTCCGGATTGGCTTCGTCGCCATAGACCACAACGTCAAAGCCGAGCCCTTCCCGGTAAAACCGCAGTGATTCGACCATGTCTTTCACGCCAAGCGTAATTAAATTCAACCGGTTCATTTTTTCATCTCCCTGTCTTATCGTCTACTTTTCTTTATCTAGTATTCTCTTTATGAGCTGAAAACCCTTCCCGATTCCAGAAGAGTATGAAACTTTTTCCTTTTTCCATTCGTAAAGGCTGATGAATGGTTAGAAAGGAGTGGAATTTGTTGAGTATGATCATGTGGTCGGTAGCAGGAGGAGTGTCGATTCTTGTCTTTTTTCTTGTCTTGTTTCAGGTCCATTTTCAGCGTGAAGTCAGTCAGTCAGGACCAGCGGATCTCGTTCAGTTTGTCTGCGACAATGAATCGAGCAAGCGGGCGGCACTGTTTATTCGCTATAATGGCGAAGTAATCGCTTCGGTCAATCCCTCTGTCAGAATGCCTCTCGCCAGCACCGTAAAGATCATCGTTGCGATCGAATATGCCCGGCAGGCGGCGGATGGACGGATAGATCCCGAGCAGCCCGTTTCACTTGATGCATTGAGATCGTTTTATGTGCCCAAAACAGACGGCGGTGCGCATGAAGCATGGCTCAGTCATGTTCAGGCGATGTACGGAAATGACTCGGTGCCTTTATCTGAAGTGGCCAGTGGCATGATTGCGTACAGCTCGAATGCCAATACGGAATATTTGCTTCAGCTGCTCGGCATTAACAACGTCAATGACGTTTTGTCTCTTTTTGGTTTGACGGATCACGAGCCGGTTTATCCGCTCGTCAGCACTTTATTCGTACCTGCCCGACTGATGACTGAAAATGAATGGACGAAAAAGCAAACCGCTCAAAGGATTGAACAGATGAAGCTGGCCGAATACCGGCAGTGTTCGATCGATATTCATGAACACTGGCCACCTTCCCATCAAGAAATAAAGCATATGTATCGTATGATGAATATGACGTTTCAAAAATTATGGTCAGACCGGCTGCCACGATCAACGGTTGAAGAGTACGCAACGGTTATGGCCAAGCTAAACAGCAAATCCTTTCTTTCTAAAGAGGTGCATGCCTACCTTGATCCTGTGCTGGAACAGATCATGAAGGAGCCCGCGAACCAACAATGGCTGCTCCATGCCGGAAAAAAAGGAGGCTCCACTGCATTTGTGCTGACAGAAGCAATGTACGCCACGGCAAAGGACGGCGGGCGCATGGAGCTGGCTTTTTTCTCAGACGGGCTCACTGTGCTGGAGCAGGCGAAGCTGTTACGCGCTTTAAACACCTTTGAACGAGAGCTTCTTCAAAACGAATCGTATCGTCAAAAGATAAAGGATCTATTCAGTGGGTGAAAAAATGATGGATGTCGTGCGTTTTTCAGTCTTTCTTTTTCAGCTCTTTTCTTGCAAGAAGCAGCCCGGTCAGTCCAGCGATGATGGAAGGAGCAATGCTAAATTGAAAAAACAGCCAGTTTCCAGTCACTGCTGATAAGATAAAAAAACAAAATGGAATGCCGATTAAAACGAGCACAGACACACGAAACGCGAGTAAAGGATTATTCTTCACGTTGGTCCCTCCTTCTTTTTTCTTCCATATACTGTTTATACGCTTGTTTCACTTTGTCTTTTTCCGGTTCTCCTTTTTTAAACTGAATCGTATAGCTGATTGTGTTGAGCACATAGAGAATTTGGAACAGGAAGCCGATAATGAGTGAAACCGCGAGCAAAAGCGCTAATTCAAATGACAACATCGTAAGGAGAAACAAAGCGGCCGCTGTGGCAATGGTGGCTAGGATGACGTACATATGTCACCTCTCTTGTTTTAAACTGTTATTATTTTTTACTCGGAATGTATTTCAAAAAATAAATACCCGCGACGAGCAGAGTCAACTGCACTAGCCAGGCATACAAACCGATTAAATCCATCCATTCGTCAATTAAACCAACCAGACCGATCGAACAAAAGCAGATCGGTGTCAGCAAGCTTTTAAAGCCAGTGATGCCGTGTTGTTTTCTTTTTCGGCGGATAAGCAAAACCGCAAGCAATAAAGCGGCAGCCAGGAAAAAAGCCGGCCCGTTCATCATAAAAAAAAACACTCCCTCCCTTTAATTGTAACATAAGGGAAGGAGTGGATCCTTTCTTTTTATTCGTTTACCGTTTGAGCCGCGCACACACGGTTTCGCCCGTTTTGCTTTGCTTGATAAAGAGCCTGATCCGCTTCACGGTACAGGTTGTTCCTCCCTGCTGCCACGCCGATCGAAACGGTTAACTCGATTGTCTCTTTGCCTCCAAAAATGTAAAACGGTGTTTGTTCAATCCGGGCGCGGAGTCCTTCTGCCAGCTGCACGGCTGACGCTTTCGTATAGTCCGGCAAAATGATGGTAAATTCTTCGCCACCATTACGGGAGACAGTGCCGCTCATCGCATGCTCCTTCAGCAGCTGCCCGAGCTGTTTTAAAATCGCGTCGCCTTCAGGATGACCGTACGTATCATTCACCTGTTTAAAGTGATCAATATCGATAATACACAGTGACATTGTCCCTTTTTTGGACAGCACTTCATTCATCGCTGCATCAAACCGGCGCACGTTGTTTAAACCGGTCAACGGGTCAATAAACGCGTTTTTCTCGTACTCTGTAAACAGGGCATTTATCTTGCGCATGTATTCCGTTAAATATACAGCGGCAATGCCGGTCCCGAACGACAGCAGCCAATAGGGAACGATAACACGCAGGAAGGCCTCACCTTCAAGGAAAAATGTATAGGTGACGATGGAAGAAAGTACATTATGAAACAGGAGCATATACAAAATCGTCCGGTACACACATCTCGTTTTTCGGGCAATGAGCAAATACCCGGCCGTCGTGACCGCAAGCATCAAAACGGCGGTGTATGCCGCCATGCCGGCCCCAATCGTCAGCCTGTAGCCCGCAATCAAAACAGCGGCAATCACAGCGGGCAGCCAGCCGGCATACGTCGCGGCCAGCATCACCGGAATGTGGCGGAAGTCCACAAGCAGCCCTTGATCAAGCAGAAAGCCGAATTCCATTAAAATGAGGCCGAGCAGACCGGTTAGTGTGCCTAGCAGTAGTTTGCGGCGTATGGAAGAACGTCTCGTTGTCCCGTCTTTTTTTAAGATTTGAAAATAAAAAAACAAGCTCGATATTAAAATGGTGACATTTATAAATAATTCCCGAATCATCTGGATCCCACCCTACACGTTTCCTTTTATCACCTGGCCGGTTGATGCGGGGCTGGCCAGACAAACCTTGTTCCTGCCGCTGCGCTTGGCGTTGTACAGCGCCGCATCCGCCATTCGGTATACATCCTCAGCCGGTATATCTGGAAACATCGCAACGCCGATCGAAATGGTCATTTGGATTGCGTGGCCATCCTCTGTTTGAAAGGTGGCCCGTTCGACCGCCAGGCGGATCTGTTCTGCCCGGTCTATCGCTTCTTTCGGATGAACTCCTTCCATGATGACGGAAAACTCTTCTCCACCATTTCTTGAGACAATCATCTTTTGCGGCAGCTGATCCCGGAGCAGCTGGCCGAGCTGACTCAGCATCTCATCTCCTGTCGGGTGTCCGTATGTATCGTTAATTTTTTTGAAAAAGTCGATATCGATCATCGCCAGCGCCAGAGTGCCCTGTTCAGCCGAGATCCGTTCAATCGCATTGTTCATGGCGGTATCGAACCGCCTGACATTGTTCAAGCCCGTTAAGGAATCGGTATACGCTTTTTCTTCATATTCTTTAAAAAGCAGTTTGGTTTTCCGCAAATATTGAGACGTGTGGATGGTTAAGAATCCGCCGGCAAACGAAAACAGCCAGTACAGCATATTAGCGACGGCATACGTTTGAAGATCGTCAGCAAGTGGATAGGAAATAAATAAAAAGGCGATATTGGATAAAAGCAGCATCGAAAAAACGGCTGTCCACAAATGACGGATCTTTGACGCGATGACGATAAAGCCAATCGTTGAACAAAGAAGGAACGCCATCGCATAGCCCGCAGCGGCACCGCCGCCGATGGACAATCTGGCGAAAGCGATGACGACAGCCGCGATGATTGCTGGACCCGGTCCCGCATATAAGGCCGCATACAGGAGGGGAATATGCCGCAAATCCATGATTAAGCCGTGGTACAAATCAATGGTGAATTGCATAAGCAGAGCGCCCCAGCTGCCCATCAAAAGACCATAGCCGCTTTTTTTCCAGAAAGAAGACTGACGGTTTACAACGGAGTGGTCCACATGCTGGTGGAAAAGGGAGATGAGCGTAATAATAATGGCGAAATTCAGAAAAAAATCAATAAACATGCAGTCCCTCCTCTTTTGCCCCGTGTCGATTCATGTCTATGATGCTATTGTACCAAATGACAACAGAGGGAAAAAAGAGGATTTCTGACATTTCATGACGATTTCATGAAAGCTACGGCTTTTTGTTTGAATACGTCCTCCCTTTCCACGTGTGAACAGGACGGGTCATGGCACTCAGAAGCAAAACGATAAACGCGGCGGCTGACAGTGGCATGAAGGGGGCATACCAGAGCGACTGGCGGGCAGCGGCGTCGACCAAAAGCTTTTGTAAGACGATGAGAAGGTAAGGCAGCCAGTAACCAGCAAATAGAAGAAATAAAGGAGCGACGTAGAAAACGGCATAAAACAGGATCAACAAAGCAGCAGCTCCTTTTGACCGCCCCAATCCGTTGAATGTATTTTTTAAAAACCCTTCCCACGTTTCTGCGTTTGTTTCATACATCGTGCACGTAACGGACGGGGCAATATTAGCGATCATCGCTTTATGTCCAGCCTTTTTCACATTACGCATGATATGCACATCTTCCACGAGCGACCCCTTGACGGACTGATGCCCGCCGGCTGCCTCGTATGCTTCACGGGTAAACAGCATAAATCCGCCATGTGCCGCTGATGCCGCCGCCCATTTCGTCCAGTTGGCCAGCAAAACAGGCAGGTGAAAAAACACAAAAAATGGTTGCATTGGGACAAGCAGCTTTGCCAAAACCGGCCTGGCCGGAAAGCGGGCAAAGCCTGAGAGGAGACCGGCGCTTCGCTTTTGCAGCAGGGTGACCGCTTCAATGATGGCAACCGGCTTCACGCGAACATCCGCGTCAAGAAACAGCAAATAATCACCGCTTGCCCGTTTCCCCAGCTGATGGCACGCATGCACCTTGCCAACCCAGCCCTCCGGAAGCTCTTTCCCGTTTACGATCGTAAAGCGCTGGTCTCTTCCTATGCTTTCGATCAATCGTTCTTCGGTCCGGTCGGTGGAGCCATCGTTTAGCACGATGCATTCCAGATTCGGCCAGTGAATCGATTGCACCGATTGAATAACGGCTGCCGCATTGCGTTCCTCATTGCGCATCGGAATAAGCACAGACAGCTTTTGGCCTGACATCTGTTCTTTTCGCTTGAGCCTCGGCATGGAAGCGATATTGACGATCGTCATGAAACAAAACAAAGCGAGAAGCCCGCTGTAAATGATCATGGCTGTCTCCTTTCCACCCGCTGGTCAATTGTTTTTTTGCCCTGCAGAAGCGGCTCAAAGCCTGCGGTCGTTTCTTGCTCGAGCTGGTGAGTCACGTCATCAAGCATTTCTTCCACTTTTTCCTCGAGTGTTCGGGTGACGGTTTTGCGGTCGCCTTCTGCGTGAACGGGCTCCCCAATCCAAACAAAGATATCCGGCTTCCGCTCATGACGGAACGCATAGGTGATCGCGACGGGCAAAAGCGTAGCCGACGGCACCCGTTCCTTTAAAAAGCCGGCGCCCGTTTTAAACTGAAGCGGACGAACCGTATGAAACCGTTCTTCCCCCTGGGCAAACAGCCAGACACTCCGGTTTTCTTGAAGAAAACGAGCAGCTGTCTGGATGGCAGCCAGTTGCTGTTTCGGCGATTGGCCGACAGGAAACGCGCCGATTTTTTTGAAAAAGGGAAACCGTTTCAGCCCCTCCTCCGCCATCATGCCCCGTGCATCTTCCCGCAGGAAAGCGGCATTCACGTAATAAATGACGAGGGCATCCCACCAGGAGGAATGGTTGGGCACATACAGCTTCGGTCCCTCTGCTGTTTTGGATGATCGTATGTACACATTCGCAAATTCTTTTTTCAATAAGAACTGTATGTACCGCTTAAACAGACCATTAAACATAACGGGCCCCCGAAAGCGTCACAGCAGCGAGTAAAATAGACAGTACGGCAGCAAGACCGATTCCCCCAACGAAAGATGTGATGGCAAACATAAGAATCATCAAGCCGTACAGAATTTGTGCCCGCTTTTCGTGAATTGGCTCTGCATTCGTTTCGCGGCCGATGAACGGGTATAAAACGAGGTGGATCGATAACGCGGTGAAAAACCAGCCGATAAAGTTTTGAGTGGGGATCTCCATAAACAAGCCGCCTTCTTCCCAGATCCAGTATTGCTTTAAGTGAAACGCGACCGGGTCAATGACAAGATCCATCGCCACAGCTAATAAGGACGCAAGCAACGGATAACCTGGAGACTTCTGTTTGGACTGTGGACTGATCAGAGCAAGGCCCGTTGTAATGACCATCAGCCAGGCAAAACCAATGGTAATCGGCACACCAAGCAGGTGAACGCCGAAATCTTTTTCGTAATGATACTCGCCGAAGATGAGGCCGGTTTTTGCGCCGAACGATTCGACGGAAATCGACCAGATGATAATAAACAAAGATAGCAGTATGCCTTTCCTCATCCCAAAACGCTTGACTAAATATACAGCGCCGATCAGTCCCGCCAAATAAAGAAAGACGGCATTTGCCCATTCGAGCGCAGGCGGTACCAGATCAAACGCAACGAGAACGACGCCCACTGAATACCAGATTAAAAAAATTCGCCAAAGCCATGCTGACATGCAAGACACCTCCACTTCCTTTATATCACAGTCTCAGTGATTCTTATAATCTCAACTTGTTATTTTTGTGCTATACTATTTTTCGGTAAAGGAGGGGTTTGGTTTGATTGAAACAGCCTCGACGCGTGCAAAGGTACGCCAGTTTTTATTGATTTTAGTTCCCATTTTAGTGACACAGCTCGCTATGTTTTCGATGACCTTCCTCGATACGATCATGTCGGGCCGCTACGGGGCGGACGACCTGGCTGGTGTCGCCGTCGGATCATCGCTCTGGTTTCCCGTGTATACAGGGCTCAGCGGCATCCTGCTGTCGATTACCCCGATCGTCGGCCATCTGATTGGCGGCAAAAAGAGGGACGGGGTGTCGTTTTCGGTTATACAAGGTGTTTATGTAGCGCTGCTGATGTCGATTGTCACGTATATTATGGGTTTTCTTTTTTTAGAAAAAGCGCTCGGCTTGATGAGTTTAGAAGATAATGTCCGGCGCATTGCTTTTGAGTATTTGATTGGCTTATCGATCGGCATCCTGCCCTTATATATGACAGCGATCCTGCGCGGGTTTATTGACGCGCTCGGCATGACCCGTACATCGATGATCATTACATTGATGACACTTCCGTTAAATGGCTTATTTAATTATGTTCTCATTTACGGAAAATTCGGCTTCCCAGAGCTGGGCGGTGTTGGAGCTGGCTATGCTTCCGGGCTGACGTACTGGCTGATTTTGTTTATTACCGTATGGATTATTTTGCGCCATGAGCCATTCTCGACCTACCGGATTTTCCACCGGCTGCCGCGCCCGAATGTGGCGAAGTGGAAGGAAATTTTTGTGCTGGGCCTGCCAATCGGCTTGTCCATTTTCTTTGAGACAAGCATTTTTTCGGCTGTCACACTGCTGATGAGCGAATACAGCACCAATGTCATTGCAGCTCACCAGGCGGCGATTAACTTCGCTTCGCTTACGTACATGATCCCGCTCAGCATTTCCATGGCGCTGACCATTGTGATCGGCTTTGAATCTGGAGCCGGCCGTTTTCACGACGCGCGCCGCTACAGCTGGATCGGCATTATGATGGCTGTCGGCGTTGCCTCCGTCGGGACCATCGTCATCTTCACATTCCGTGATGCCTTTGCTTACTTGTACTCGACTGATCCTGAAGTGCTCGAGCTGACCGCGGGCTTCCTCATTTTCGCCGCGATTTTTCAGCTGTCAGACGCTGTCCAGGCACCGGTGCAAGGAGCGCTTCGCGGCTATAAGGATGTAAATGTCACGTTTATTATGACGATGATCAGCTACTGGGTGATCGGGCTTCCGCTCGGCTGGGCACTTGCCCGCTGGAGTGATATGGGTCCTTATGGCTACTGGGTCGGTTTAATTACCGGACTGACGTGCGGCGCCATCACACTCTCCGTCCGACTGCGCATTGTCCAAAGGAGGAAAACCGCCCAATTGGCGGCGTAAATCAATTCAAAACAGCCGGGTGACTGCATTTCGCATGCTCACCCGGCTTTTTCATCTCCCTTTTTTTTCAACTTCTTTTTATAAACGAGCGGTGTGATGCCGAACGCCTTACGGAATGTCCCGATAAAATAGCTGGTGCTGTTAAAGCCCACCTGATAGGCCACTTCGGTCACGGTTGAATCCGGCTTTTGGAGAAGAGCCAGGCTTTTTTGAAGCCGGTAGTCGGTCACGTAGCGCATCGGCGGTTTTTTTAGCATCCGGCTGAAGGACCGGCAGCATTCAGAACGGCTGAGGTTTCCTGCTTTCGCAATGTCTTCGAGCCCGATTTTTTCCTCATAATGATCATGAATCCAATTTAGCATTTGCTTCATTCGCTCATTCCGTCCGTTGTCCACTTGTTCATATTCGAGCGGAAGACCGTTCGCCATCATCGTTTTCCACATGAAACCAAGCTGTGCTGCCGTGTCTATTTCATAATAAGATGGGGTTGCCGTCAAAAGATGATGAACGAGCAGCATGGATTTTAACACCTCACTTCCCCACTGGTCTCCTTCATAAATAGGTACATGAGCCAAATTGTCAGCCCTGATGTACGGCTCCACATAAGCTGGATACAATTCTTGAGGAAGAAGGAAGTGTGGAGACACGTTTAAACAAAGATACCGGCACTGCGAATTCTCACGATCTTCTGCCATATGCATAGCACCGCTGTTAATGAATAGCCCGTCTCCCTTCACAACCCGTACGTCCTCCTCATTTACTCGAAACACCGCTTCACCTTTTAACACATACACAAATTGAACTTCTTCATGCCAGTGCAGCGGAATAAAGCCATTAAAATGGTGGCAGATTTCGGTTTCATAACAGGCAACCGGGAGCACGACCGTCCGATGAACGGTTTCTTCCTTCAATGTCCTGTCAACTGTAAAATAAGTCGGCTTCATCACTCACCCTCAATATTCTTCTATTTTTCGATTCAATTTAGCTATTATTGCGCTGATTCCTTTAGTACGATGACACTATCTTATTATTTTTACATATTGTGATGGAGTTGAAAAGATGAAACGATCGAGAGGATTATTTTTCGTTATAACGGGCGCTATGTTCTGGGGAATAGGCGGAACCGTCAGTCAAAAGCTTTTTCAAGAGTATGATGTGGATATTAACTGGCTTGTGTCAGCACGGCTGCTGATCGCCGGCATTTTGCTGCTAGCGGTTCAGTTTATGAAAAAAGACCGCTCCCAGCTGCTGGGCGTATGGAAGCAAAAACACACCGCAGCGGCCCTGCTTATTTTCGGTTTGTTTGGCATGCTGGCGGTTCAATATACGTATATGGCTTCGATCCAGCTGGGCAATGCAGCCGTCGCCACGTTGCTTCAGTATCTTGCACCGGTCATGATTATCCTTTACTTGATTGTACGCAAGCAGTCTGTTTTATCCGGAAACGATCTTATCACGGTACTGCTCGCTTTAACCGGCTGCTTTCTCCTGCTTACCAACGGCTCTCTGACCGAGCTGTCGGTACCCGTCAGTGCCATTGTCTGGGGCATTTTATCGGGTGTGGCGCTTGCGTTTTACACGCTTTACGCGGTTCCGCTGCTGAAACAATTTGATTCGTTAGTGATCGTCGGCTGGGCGATGGTGATCGGAGGAGCTGCTTTGAGTGCTGTTCAGTTCCCTTCCCCGATGGATTTGGTCCATTTGCCTGCGGAAGCCTTAATGTATCTGCTTTTTGTCATCGTCTTCGGCACGATGCTCGCTTTCTGGTTTTACATTGAAAGCCTTCAAAGCTTATCCCCTAAAGAAGCCAGTTTATTCGGCACGGTGGAACCGCTGGCCGCTGTTCTTTCGACGGTGCTCTGGCTGTCTGAGCCGTTTGGCGCTTTTCAATGGGCCGGAGCCGGCTGTATTGTCCTTATGATGGTGCTGCTTGCGGTCCAGAAGGAACCTGCGCTTTCTTTCAAAAAGGACCTTGCCTGACTGCTTTACAATGAGCCGTCACATACCGGGCTTTTTCACTTGAGACAGAACGTGCTGAATGTCTTCCTTCGCCATCCGAAGAGCTTGATCCACTGTCCGGATCTCTCTTCGCGCCCAGTATTGATAAAGCATGGACAAATCGTGGCGATGGTAGACAACGCGGCCCATTGAAGCAAAAAAGTAAGCAACCAGTATCTTTTCCACCGTTTCAGGCAGGCTGCTTCTATGCTTCAGCATGGCATTCAGCGCCATTTTATCCAGCCCTCTTACGGACCCATCCAGTACTTTTTCCGCCACTTCATAGTGAGAGCTCTTTTCACAAAATTGAATAAACGCCGGATCTTGCAGGTTCACCATTTTCTATCCCTCATTTTCAGCACTCGGTTAAATAGGTGCGTCTGTTTCCTTCAGTATAACCCGCCCGCCTTGAAATAACGAATGCGGATGTTCAAAAGACGAAACAGGTATGAACAATTTATGGCGCCGGTTCGGCACAAACACGGTTTCTTCCTTTCGCCTTTGCGGCATATAATGCTTGATCACAACGGGCGATCACGGTGTCAACCGTATCCCCTTCTTGATAAAAGGCTACGCCGAAGCTTCCAGTTTGATAGCCAGCCTGCGGAAACGAAAACTGTTCAATGTGATAGCGCAGCTTTTCAGCAAGTGTGATGGCCTCAGATTCGGTCATATACGGGCAGACGATTAAAAATTCCTCTCCACCCCAGCGTCCTGCTGTTTGTGTAGGTGCGATGGTGTCCGATAAAATGCGGGCGGTTTCGATTAACACCTGGTCTCCCGCTTGATGGCCGTATTGATCATTCACCGACTTGAAGTGGTCCATATCCATTAAAATAATGGCCATCGGTTCGCCTCTCAGTTCCGATTGTGCCACTGCTTCCTCCAGTACATGGTCAAGTTTGATCCGGTTCGGAATTTTCGTGAGGCCGTCGGTGTTGGCAAGCTGCTGCATCTTGTCTCTTGCCCGTTCCAGCTGCTCCGTCCGTTCCTGCACTTTTTCCTCCAGTGTTTCATTTTGCTGCTGCTGCCACTTTTCCTGATTTCGTTTGATCAGGTTGATTTTGTCAATGAGAGCCAGCGATAAAAAAAGTGCTTCAAAGCAGGCTGCTACGCCCGGGATCAGTTCAAATAAAACCGGATGCAGCGGAATAAGCCCTAAAAACCCAAAGGCCTGAAGCAAAATGGCACTTAACAGAAACGTCCAGCCGATCATGTAAAAACGCGCCATTTTATGCCCCTTCAGCAGCATCAGAAGGCCCGAATACCAGAGGAACGACAAAATAACAACCGCAAACAGCACTGTAAAATCACTGAAAATCGTGACACTTTGCGCAAACAGTACAGCGGCTGATGACAGCAATGTAATAGCCAAAAAAGTCCGGATTACCGTAAAGTGCCGTGGAATATATCGTTTCAGCTCTAAAAACTCGGCTGCAAACAGCATCATGAAAATCATCATCATATTACAGGTGATAATAAGCGACCGTTCAAAAAACCAGACCGGCAGCCAGGATCCCATTATCTCGAGGTCAAGTGAGTTCATGCATGCCTGATAGAGCATAAAGCTTAAGACATACAGCACGTAGTACAAATAGGCTTTTTCGCGGAAAGAAACAAGCAAAAATAAGTTATATAGCATGAGTCCACCCAAAATCCCATAAAAAACACCTGTATAAAACTTGTACTCAATCAAATGATCCAACAGCCCGTCCATCGTATAACCAAACGAAATAAGCGTGATGGGCAGCTGCTTTGCATCGATTTTTAAATAAACAGTAGAGACGTCAGGATCATCTATCTCGAACAAATACGACCGGAATGGAACCGGCTGGTCTTCCACATGGGAAAAGCCTCGTTTTTGAACGGTAAACGTTCCGTCTGCCTTTACGAGATAAGCGTATATGCGTTCGAGCTTGTCAATTGCTTCAATCCAGTACGCTTCTTCCGGATCCCTTCCGATTGCATCCATCTCCAGCCGAAGCCACACCGTATCGTCTGTATGCCAGAAAAACAAATACGATTCAGTGCTCGGAACAAAGTCTTGATCATGCTGTCCTGAAAGAATGTCTTCAATCGTCAAGGTACTGGAAGGATCGCGGAAAACGTCATAGTACGATCCGAGCGGTTCACCTTCTTGTGCTCCATTAAAAGCGGAAGCACTAAAGGGAAATAGAAGAAAAAGAGTAAACAAAGAAAAGATGATCCGCTTTATTATCATATTCAGCACCGGTCCTTCACCTTAAAATAACGCGCGTAGCCGTTTCTTTCATTATGCAAAAAAAGTGACTATTGAACAAGTCCAATAGTCACTTTTTATTAACCGGTCAGCACATCCTCGGCCGGGTATTTATAATGTGCTTCATGCTTTCTGGCAAACATGTAGGCAAGGGTCAGCGGTCCAACCTTACCTGTAATCATCAGCACGATTAAAATCAGCTTTGACGGATCGCCCAGCATCGGTGTCAAATTCATGGAAAGACCAACCGTCGCAAAAGCGGAGACCGCTTCAAACATAAGCGGCAGGAATTCCATGTCCTCCACCACGTTAATTAAAAAGGTGCCTGTGACGACGACAAATGCCGCAATCATCGTAATAGACAGGACGCGCATCACATATTCCGGCTTGATCGTGCGGCGGAACAGGTGAATGTCTTTTTTTCCTTGTATGTACGTTACCATTGCCGCAGCCATCACGATAAACGTTGTCAGCTTAATGCCGCCAGCAGTAGACCCGCTTCCTGCTCCGATAAACATGAGAATCATCATAAAAAAGGACGTTTGCGGATTAATGGCGCCCATATCAATCGTGTTAAAGCCGGCTGTTCTCGTCGTGACGGCCTGAAACCAGGACGCCTGCAGCTGATCCGTAAAGGGCATCGCACCCAATGTCGCCATATTGCCCCGCTCCAGCAGTAAAATCATTAGAAAAGCAAACGCATTTAAGCCGATTGTAGCGGTTACCATAATTTTAGTGTGAAGTGACCATTTGCGAAACGACCGGTTTTCGTACAAGTCGATCAGCACGGTAAAGCCGATGCCGCCTAATATGATGAGGGACGTAATGCCGATCGTGATAATCCAGCTGTCCGCATGCCCCATCATATTATCCGGCCAAAGCCCGAATCCGGCGTTGTTGAAAGCAGAAACAGAATGGAAAATACTATAGTAAATTCCGTTTCCCCATCCGTATTGCGGCACCCAATCGATTGCCAAAAAAGCGGCCACAATCAATTCAATTGCAATCGAGAAAAGCAAAAGATTCCGCACCAGCTTGATGACGCCGCCGTAGTGAAGCTGGCCGAGTGCCTGCTGGACGATCATCCGCTGCTTCATACCAATTCGTTTGCCCAGAAGCATAAAGATGATAACGGAAAAAGACATAATGCCCAGTCCGCCCATTTGAATCAGCAGCAGAATCACCAGCTCGCCGAAAAGAGTAAATTCAGTGCCGGTATCCACTACAGCGAGGCCGGTCACTGTAAAAGCAGAGGTCGCTGTAAAAAGAGCATCCACCCAGGACAGCGGCGCATTTTCAGAAACGGGCAGTTTTAATAGGAGAGTACCGAACAAGATCGCACTTAAATAAACAGCCAGCAAAATGACGCCTGGCTCCATCGATTTTTTATTCATCATCCGTGCCTGGCTTTTTTTCATGAAGTGAGCCTGCTTTCCGTTAAGAATGACCTCATTTTACGCCTCGAACTGTTCTTTGTAAAGCACCTATTTACCGCCTGAAATGCTTGCCCAGCACGTCCTGTCCGCCAGTCACCGGAATAATCGCTCCTGTAATAAACGAAGACGCCTCTGATGCCAAAAAAGCGGCTACTCGTGCAATATCGCCGCCGGTCCCCGGTCGTCCAACCGGCACACGGTTTGCTTCACAGCCAAGCGCATCATCAATGTCTTTTTCTTTCCACGTGCCGCCAATATCACCCGGACAAATCATATTCGCCGTGATCCCATAGGCCGCTTCCTCTAGCGCAATCGTTTTAATCAGGGAGGCTGCACCGGTTTTAGCTGCTGCAAAGGCGGACCGGTCCACCCACCCCGGCGCTGTTTCCACACGGTCAAAACCAAAAGCGATCACCCGCCCGAAGCCGCGCTCCTTCATGCCCGGCAGCAGCAGCTTGGTCAAATAAAAGATAGCGGTCAAATTGCCACTTATGAGTGTGTTCCATTCATCCCAGGCGTATTCAGCCATCGGTTTTCGTTCTTGTATGTAGGGTCCTGCATTATGAATTAAAATATCGACCGCGCCTGCTGCGGCTGCCAGCTGCTCACAATCCTCTTTTTTTGAAATATCGCCGAATACAGCCGTTGCTTCCACATTGTACTGCTCTGCAAGGTATCTTGCCAGCGCTTCTGCCTGTTCAGGATCTGAACGGTAATTGAGGACAACATGGATGCCTGCTGCCGCTAAATATTCAGCTGTTTTTCGCCCCATTCCTTTTGAAGCGCCTGTAATCAGTGCCGTTTTCGCCATTGAAACGCCCTCCATTCTACGCTTTTATCGTATACGATATGCAGAACTTCTAGCAACTTTAAAAAGCCGGCGCATACGCACCGGCTTAAACAGATTCATTCATGCAAATAAAACCTTTTACATGAATATTATATTTTTTCAGCAGCCGAACGGAAAAGTTCCGTTCCATAGCAGAAGCAGCGGCGATATACACTTCCTGCCCGCCGAATTTCCCTGCGTTGCGTGGAATATAGCCGCATGGAATGTGCTCAGCGCCTGCAAGCGGCAAGCGGCCTGCTTCCTGCCAGTCCCGTACGTCAATAACAGGGTGACCGGCAGCTTCATCTGGTGAAATGCGCTGTACATTCACCGGCCAGTATCGTTTATATCCAATCAGCAGCACAGCAGTGACTAAAACAGCTGTGATGATGAAAACGGCCATTTTCCATTCCTCCTTTAATTCACTTCTTTATTTTATACGTGCAGGGGTATAAAATCAATCTTTTTGTTTGATGTTTTCCAACGTATGTATGTAAGCCGTGATCAGCTTCATTTTCTCTGTATCACTGAACGGGGCATCGCAAACACGGCGAGCCGCTTCGGCAAATTTGACCTCTGGTGTTTTTCGAAGACGCGGATGGTTCAGCTTATCAAGCAGTTCATTTTTCATCGCTTCCTCCGGATCAGCCACTGTGCGCCCTTTCCAGAGCAATTGATACAACGGCACCCAGTCACTCATGTTCATCACTCCTTCACACAACGTTCATTGTATGCCGAAACGAATCGTCTGTCTAGTCAAAAAACTTTTGCTTCTTTTAGCCTGCTTGTTTTTTTATGGCGCAATAATGGAAAATACGGCGCAATTCACGCGGAATTGCGCCGTAACGTGCAGATTTGCGCCGTAAATGCGAAAATTGCGCGTTATCTCGTTTATTTGCGCCAAATGCCAGCCTGGGATTGTTTTTCCACACTAAAACGGCACTCCATTTAAAAGGGAGTGCCGTTTTGGTGTTATTTCAGCTTGGCTTGAACGGACTCGATCGCCCGTTTCAGCTGTGTATCATTTTCTTCGAGCTTCAGCCGCAGGTTTTCCATCAGCTTCGTTGTTGAGGCGCCGGTCAGAACACCGGTTGCTTCAATCTCGGCTGCTTCCTGGAATTCTTCTACAGCACTTTCGGTTGTTTCATCAAAATAGCCGTCCACCTTGCCTGGATCATAGCCAAGTGCTGTCAGCATTTGCTCCGCTGTTTTCACTTCATCCGACAATGTTTCAAGCTTTAGCTCTGATTCCGGATTAATATACGTTAAATTCGCATACTCGGGAAGCTTCACTTCTGCATCTGGTGTGATGCCTTTTTCATGAATCCAGGTGCCGTTTGGTGTCAGCCATTTCGCCGTCGTCAGCTTTAAATTCGAGCTGTCACTGAAATCCTCTGCGGACTGAACCGTTCCTTTCCCGAACGATTTCTCGCCAATTAACGGAATGCCGGCGGATTCGTTCAGCGCTGCCGCTAAAATCTCAGACGCACTGGCGCTGCCGCTGTCGATCAGCACAGCGGTTGGCAGATCGATTTTTTCGCCGCCCTCTGCCGGATACGCCTGCGTTTCACCATCGGATTCAATTTGCAAAATGTTTTCGCCTTCCGGAACGAACAGGTTGGCCATTTCAATCGCTTGATCCAATAAGCCGCCTGGGTTTTGACGAAGGTCGAGGACAATGCCCTTCATGCCTTCTTTCTCCATTTCCGCAAGAGCGGTTTTCAGCTCTTCTGCTGTATGCTCAGAAAAGCTGGTGACTTGAATGTGCGCAATGCCGCCTTCGCCCATTTCTGCATACACCGTTTCAATCGGAATTTCGTCACGGACAATCGTGATCTCCTGAGGCGTTTCCGTTCCTGCTTTGCGTACTTCGAGCGTGACCTCTGTGCCTTTTTCACCACGAATCAAGAGCACGGCCTCTGAAGCACTCATTCCCTGGATACTTTTGCCGTCAACCGATACAATCATGTCATTCGGCTTTAAGCCCGCTGCTTCAGCAGGTGACCCTTTAATCGGGGAAACAATGACGATGTAGCCGTCCTGCTCCTGAATTTCCGCGCCGATCCCTTGGAAAGAGCTCGACACATCTTCGTGGAATTGAGACGCTTCTTCTTCATTCATATAATCTGAATACGGGTCTTCCAGTGAATCAATCATGCCATTGATCGCACCGTTCACAAGCTTATCCTGATCCACATCTTCATAATATGTATCTAGAATTTTGTCATACGCTTCATATAATTTATTGAATTCTGACCGGGCCGGCGCTCCAACCTCGACCGCTTTCTCGTCTCCGAAAGCGAGCGTAATTGTTGTGACCGCCGCCGTTATAAACACAAGCGCAAACATCAAAATAATAAACGGAAATCGTTTTATTTTGACGTAATGGCCCTGTTCCGGCTTTTCTTCTTCCATTCTGTTCCCCGCTTTCTGCATCAATCTACACTGATCTTTTCATTTTAGCAGTTTTCGAGTGTTTTTGAAAACAAAAACCCGTTTAAAAAAACCGGCAGATTATTCCGCCGGTTTCATTTCGTTAAAATAGTCCTCAAGCGTCCAGCCCTTTTCGTGGATCATGGCCGCTGCTTCCTTGCCGATGTAGCGAAAGTGCCACGGCTCATAAATGTACTGCGTCACGTCTTCCATGCCTTTCGGATAACGTAAAATAAAGCCGTACTCATGGGCGTGATCCTTCAGCCATTTGCCTTCTTCTGTCGCTTCAAACGACTGATTCAGCTCAAAGCCGTTGCTCTCGGATGAGATATCCATTGCGAGCCCCGACTGATGCTCGCTCATGCCGGGCGGTGCGATGGATTTCAGCGCTTCTTCTTCACTGCTGGCTGCAGCCCCCGCGGCCAAAATTTCTTCCTGGCGGTCGTAGGAACGGTAGCCGGAAACAGCAAATAAGAACAAGCCGTCCTCCTCTGCTCCTTTAAACAACGTTTCAAGGGCAGCGGCGGCTTCTTTACGCATGTAGCTTTTCTCAATGTCCTGATCTCCGAATGAAAATTGAACATTCGGGCGGACGAGGTCAGGCGGCGTGTAATCAGACGGCAGCGCAAACTCCTTGTTAACGAGCACCATCATGTTTTCCGGGTTTTGAATCACCTGCACACCGTCCACCTCTTTCAACTCATTGAAATAGGATGCGTCCAGCACTGGACCCGTTTCTTCTTCCACAGCCGGCTTTTCAGACGGCGTGGATTGTTCGGTTTCCGGTTCATTCACCGGTTTTTCTTCAGCGGGCGCACAGCCGGCCGCAAGCATGGACACCGCTAAAACAACTGCTGCTTTTCTCACGCTTGAATCGCCGCTTCCAACGCCACTTCAATCATTTCATTAAAAGTCGTTTGACGCTCCTCAGAAGTCGTTTCTTCACCGGTAATAATATGATCGCTCACCGTCAAGACTGAAAGCGCCCGGCGGCCGTGTTTTGCAGCCAGTGTGTAAAGAGCCGTCGTTTCCATCTCAATGGCTAAAATGCCATACTGCGCCCATTTGGCATGGTCCGCGTTGTCATTGTAAAACTGATCGGCGGTAAACACATTGCCAACCTTCAGCTGCAGACCTTTTTCCGTTCCCGCGTCATATGCCGCTTTCAGCAAGTCCCAGTTAGCTGTTGGCGCATAATCAATGCCGGGGAACGTCACGCGGTTCATGCTGGAATCAGTAGAAGAAGTCATCGCCAAAATGACGTCCCGCACCTTCACATCTTTCTGGATGGCGCCGCATGTGCCAACACGAATCAAGTTTTGAACATTATAGCTTTGCATTAATTCGTTCACATAAATCGAAATAGAGGGAACGCCCATCCCTGTGCCTTGAACCGAAACCTTCTTCCCTTTATATGTGCCGGTATAGCCCAGCATGCCCCGCACTTCGTTGTAGCAGACCGGATTGTCTAAAAATGTGTCGGCAATGTATTTCGCCCGAAGCGGATCGCCCGGAAGCAAAACCGTTTCAGCAATATCGCCCTTGTTTGCACCAATGTGTACACTCATTTCGTATTCCTCCAATATAGCCGCCGTTTGACGGCACTCAACCTTTTAAAGACTTATTGTATCATGCAAAGCGGCGGATTGTCTCATCCAGCTTCGACCGAAGTCCGGCCAGCTCGCTGCGCTTCACCCGCAGGCGCACATTTGTTTCGTCTGTCCCCATTGCTTCTGAGAAAAAGCCACTGAGGCCGCGCGCCCGCTTATCTACCTGCAGCAGGATATTCGCTTCTTCTTCAGACTGCTGTAAAAAAGTAACTTCTAGTTCATCAAGCTTTCCTGCGTATGCACCCGTCACCGGGACAAATTCAAATTCCTGTACGAATGGATATGACGTTAAGCGTGCATGCTGGCATTCCACCTCGCGAAGGCGAAAGCCGAGGCCGCGCACAGCATCCAGCACTTCTTCTGCAATGACGGTGGGCTGTACTTCGATATAGTCTTTATCAGATGGGTCCACCGCTTGTTTAATATCAAGGCCCGTTGCCACCCACACCCGCGTTTTTCCTTGTGTGATCGGTGTTTCATGCGGAAGCGTCATTTGCAGCGGAAATTCCCGCGTTTCGCCGGCACCAATTGTAAACGGCTCATTCAGCTTTTCCTTGATGACAACGGCTTCATCTGTCACTTTCCGGTCGTCGGTTTCACGCTCATAGGTTGTCATCACCGCGACATAAATGGATGCCACTTCCTGTGCGACGTTGCCGCCTTTTACTTCCACCACACCGCGCATGACATTTCCTGCTGTGTAACGGGCTTTTTCAAGCTTTGTGTCCACCTTTGCGTTTCCGATCCCGATGCTCGCCAATGCTTTGTTAAATAATGCCACTTGACCTCACTCCATTCGTTTTAATACACGTGCTTACGCACAAGAACAACAAAAGGTTTCAGCGATTCAATTCATCCAGTTCGTAATTTTCCCACGCCTGGTCAAATACACTCATGGACGGCATATAATCAACATCCATTTCCAAATAGCGGCTCAGCACATCATACGAATCCTCCGTTTTTGGAAACGAATGGTCACCAAAGGCGTGATTCGCAAATGACGCCAACTCATCTCTCGGCGGCTCTTCCCGGTATTTCATCAAGTAATGATAAAAAGACTTATGCACTCAAATTCCCTCCTTTTTTAAAAAAAGACCTTCAATAATGGTCTTTTCATTGTTTAAAAAAACAGATGTGTCAATGAAAAGCAGGTGACAATTTCTTCTTTTCAGCGCCACTGTGCTTGCGCGAACACGGTTCGGGCGGCTTCTGCAGGACTTCGCGTTCGGAGGGGCGGGCGGTGAGCTAACTTTTGTCGCTTCGCTCCAAAAGTGGATCTCACCTGCCCCGCTGATCCCTCCCGAGTCTTCGTCCTGCGCCAGCCGCCCTGGTGGGGAGGGAAAACAGGTCGTAAAACAAAATATAGAAATGGTTCTAAGTGGAAAGAAAGAGATGAGAACTCTCTGATTTTCTCCCTGTAGGAAAAGTAGGCTCTCTTCTTAATATCATACGTTTTCAAGAATAAACGTCTGTTATCCTCGCTGTTCTTTTAGAAACACTATGGGCGGAGGATGACGGTGAAGACTCCAGTGGGACGAGCGGACAGGCTGAAACAGCCGCGCTTTTTGGGCTGGTTCAGCGTTCGCCCCACCGGAAAGCGGAGCCGGCAGCCCGGAGCCCTTGAATGTTCTTTTCCAGAAAAGACAACAGCCTTTATTTTGCTAAGAAAAAGAAAGCAATCTTGAAAAAACATTTGGTTTCTCTTGACGAGTTTGATTTTCAAAAGTGAGAAAAGACCTTTTTAACAAAGGTCTTTGTACTCTCCATATCCTTCTGCCTCTAAATCCTCTTTCCGGATAAAGCGCAGTGAAGCGGAGTTTATGCAGTAACGAAGGCCGCCTGCTTCGCGCGGGCCGTCCGTAAACACGTGACCGAGGTGGGAATCGGCTGTTTTGCTGCGGACTTCGGTGCGGATCATGCCGTGTGACATATCCCGTTTTTCAAGCACCTCTGTTTCCTGAATCGGCTTTGTGAAGCTTGGCCATCCACAGCCGGCATCGTATTTGTCTCTTGATGAGAACAGCGGTTTACCGGAAATCACATCCACATAAATGCCATCTGCTTCTTCATTCCAGTATTCATTATGAAACGGCGGCTCTGTGCCGTTTTGCTGCGTCACATTATATTGCATCGGGGTAAGTGTTTCTTTCAAATTGTCTTTATTCATTGACTGTCCCTCCAGTGTGATTGAATAAATGCGGCGCGCCCTGATCCGGTTTGATACGCATTGTAATGCGCCGGATTTTTCTTGTAATAGTCCTGATGATACTCTTCAGCAGGATAAAAAGGCTCTGCTGGCAAAATATCAACCGCTATCGGCTTTTTAAAACGGCCGCTTGCGTCAAGTTCCTGCTTCGACTGCTCCGCCTGCCTCTTTTGCTCATCCGTTGTGTAAAATATAGCCGGCTTGTATGAACGGCCCCGATCAAAAAATTGCCCGTCTCCATCAGTTGGATCAATTTGCATCCAAAAAACACCGACTAATTTTTCGTATGAGAAAACGGCTGGATCAAACGTAATCTCCACTGCTTCGATATGGCCGGTTGCCCCGCTGCATACCTCTTCATATGTCGGATTTTCTGTCGTACCGCCTGTATAGCCGCTGATTACCGATTCAATCCCCGGCTGCTCATGAAATGGCTTAACCATGCACCAAAAGCAGCCTCCTGCAAAAATCGCTTTTTCCATCCTGTTTCCCTCCTATTGAGTAGCTCCCTCCGGCAATAGCACCGCAAACCGAATATCATCTTCTTTTAAATTAAACGATTCCGCCTTTACACGCATGCCGTTGTCGAGCCGCATCTCACCAAGCGACACGTAAATGCGCTGTTCTTCCGGCACAACATGAACCCATTCCGGAAAAGCATAGGCACTGTCCGCCGTTTTCAACACGTACGATGCGGGAATGTCCAGCAGTCCGACTCGCAGTCCTTCCTGCCGCAGCACGATGTTTCCATCCTCCATCGCTTCCGGCACAAAGGTCATGTAATAGTCAATATCGGTGCCGAACACCGGAAATGAGCCGTATAATTCTACTTCTTCCCCAATATACACATCGTAATCAATCGGGGCATTGCCCGCTTCTTTTTCTAAATAATACGTCACCAGCTGATTTAACTCCGCTTTTGATGACGTCACGTGAAAAGCTGTTTCTCCTTCCACCTCTGCCAGCACCGGTTTTTCGGCATCAGATGGCAGCAGAACAAGAAAAAAAACAAGACCGATCGCGGCGATCACACTGCCTAATAATAAAAAAAAGGCCACTTTCCATTTCGTCAATTTAATCCCTCATTTGAACGTACAATTTTTCCACTCGTTAACTGTTCAAGCTCGTCTTCGTTCATTGATTCAAAAATACGGCCGGCCATTTGCTCATAGCCGATGTCATTCGGATGAAACTGATCTTCGAAAAAAAGTCCGTCACTGCCTTCACCAAAAATGGTTTCCACGTTGACGAATACAGTCCGGTCAAATGAACGCGCGACTTCCTCCGCCCGCTCATTCCAGGTGCGCACAATTGTTTCATCGTCATCCGTATCCACAAATATGCGGCCGAATGGATTGTAAATGCCAACCAAAACGACACCTGCTTCTTCATTGATTGCCCGAATATCCCCGATCACGCTTTGAATCCGAGCCGCATATGCGTCTTCTTCCTCTTCAAACGTTTCAACCGTTAAATGCGACCAGTTCTCTTTAACGACCTTCACAACATCATTCCCGCCAATTGTTACGATGACGATGTCGGCTTGTTGGATATCTTCCTGGATGCCTTCCTGCTCCAGCCGCTTGATCAGCTGGTCTGTCCGGTTGCCCCGTTTTCCGTGATTGACAAACGATGCTTCGTTTATTTCATCAAGTGATTCCAGCTTCTCTTCCAAATACGGCACATAGCCGCCTGAATTCGTGCTGTCCCCGACACCTTGTGTAAGCGAATCGCCAATTGAAACAACGTTTATATTTTGCGGAACGATTGGCGCCACAGCTTCCTCTGCCCCATCCGCACATCCCGAAAGCATCACGGCGAGTCCAATGCCCGCGATCAACCGCTTCAATGCTTTCACCTCATCTTTGCTAAAATCTTCTGGAATGCCTCCTCCGGTTGAAAGGCATCTCTTTTCAATGTATGATTATATCAGTTTTAACTTGTTTCTTCTATTTTGAAAGGGGCTTGAATCATTGAAAAAACGTTTATCTGTTTTCGTTCTGGCGATGACGATTCCATTTGCGGCAGCTTGCGGGAATGAAGAATCGGCTGAATCGCACGAAAACCATTCACATACTGCTGCGAACGGGGACCTGCAGGAAGTAACAGCTTCCGCCGAGACACTACCCGGTTTTTTAGATGACAAGGACGATAATATGCGCGCCATTTATTTGGCCGCGGCAAAGCATGCCGGCGTGCTCGAGCAAATGCCGTGCTACTGCGGGTGCGGAGAGTCAGCCGGGCATCAAAGCAATGTAAACTGTTTTATTGCTGAGCAAAACGGCGAAGAAATTACGTGGGATGACCACGGAACCCGCTGCGGTGTTTGCCTGGAGATCGCTGCGACTGCAGCCGTTATGACTGAAGAAAGTAAATCACCAGCCGAAATCCGGACGCTCATTGACGAAACGTACAGTGAAGGATATGCGGAACCTACACCGACTCCACTGCCCGAGGCCTAACACATATTCGTCTTTCATTCGTATTTTTTGCCAAAGTATGGTACAATGTTAGTACGTCGTAAAAAAGAGGATTGGTTACACATGAGTATCAACGTATTTCTCGATGATTACCGTCAATGTCCTCCTGACCATACACTTGTTGAAACGATTGATGAATGTTTTGCTTTATTGACAACGGAAAAGATCGGACATCTTTCACTTGATCACGATCTTGTCAGTAAAACACAGAATGGCTTTGTGTTAGTGCAGCTTATGGTGGAGCATCAGCTCTTTGCAGAACGAATTACGATTCACTCTGCAAATGCAGGCCGCGGAAAAGCCATGTACCGATATTTAAAACAAGCGCAGATGGAACTGAAGATGCCTTCTTCCATTAAGGTGACCCTTCGTCCGCTGCCGCTTCATTGATATCTATAGATCAAAAGAGTGTCCCGCCATATTAAACGGGACACTCTTTTTTTGTTTTGATAAAAGCGACTTATTTCGCTTGATACATAATGCCAACTGCCCCTGGTCCGGCGTGTGCTGAAATGATCGGAGCGGTGACGCAAATATCAATGTCTGTAAAGCCAGTTAATTTCGTTACTTCTTCTTTTAATTTCTCAGAAAAAGCCGCGCTGTTATTTCCAGCATGCACGATTGAAAAACGAACGAGCTCTTTTCCTTTTAATTCCTCTGCCAGCTGCTCCGTAAAAAATTTAATGCCTTTCGCATGCGACCGTACCTTTGTGACAGGAGAAAGCGCTCCAATGTCAAGATTCGCAATCGGCTTTATATTCAAGAGCGAGCCAATAAACCCTTGGGCTCTGCCGATGCGGCCGCCCTTGATTAAGTTCTCAAGGGTATCCACCATAATATACAGCTTGGACTGCGCACGCACTTCGTCCAGCCGTTTAGTTATTTCTTCTACAGAATGACCCGCTTCCGCCATCCGTGCCGCTTCTAGCACCTGGTACGAAAGCGCTTTGGAAATATAACGCGAGTCAATGACCGTTACATCAGAAGAAGACATTTCCGCTGCCTGCTTGGCAGAGTCATACGTGCCGCTCATGCCACCGGTCATATGAATGGAGACAATCTGGCTTCCATCGGCTCCCAGATCGTCGTACACCTCTAAAAACCGGCCCACTGGCGGCTGCGACGTTTTTGGCATGTCCTTTGCATTCGCCATTTTTACTAAAAATTCTTCTGCGGAAATTTCAACGCCATCAAGATATGTCTGCCCGTCCACTAACACCGTCAGCGGCACCATCGTAATGCCCATTGCTTTTAATTCCTCACCCGTCATATCCAATGCGGAGTCCGTTACAATTTTAATTTTGCTCATAAAAAATCCCTTCTTTCCTGCCATCAGCGTGCATCTGAGTTCATTTTACTATTCTTTAACCGTTCTTCCTATATGATTAACACATTTGCCACAAAAAAAAGAAGACACGCGGTCTTCTTTTTTCTTAAGACAGCAGGGAACGGTCGCTAAGTCCGCCCCCGCCTTTAATTTTCTGGAATTCAGCCAGCAGTTTTTCGACGGTTAAGTTCTTTTTCTCTTCTTCATCGGCTGAAAAGATGATCTGCCCCTTGTCCATCATGATCAGCCGGTTGCCAAGATCAAGTGCCTGCTGCATGTTGTGCGTGACCATCAGCGTGGTGAGGCCGAGCTTTTCCACAATTTCTTTCGTTAAGTTTGTAATCAGCTCGGCACGGGATGGATCAAGTGCAGCTGTATGCTCATCCAGCAGCAGGATCTTCGGGTCGGTAAAGGTCGCCATAAGCAGAGAAAGGGCCTGCCGCTCCCCGCCCGACAGAAGTCCTACCTTGGCGCCCATTCGATCCTCGAGCCCAAGATGAAGCATCTCCAGCTTTTCCCGGTAAAAGTCCCGCCGTTTTTTTGTGACACCAAAAGCGAGCGTGCGCTTTTTCGTCCGGTTGTAGGCAAGTGCCAGGTTTTCTTCGATCGTCATCGTCGGTGCTGTTCCCGCCATCGGGTCCTGAAACACGCGGCCGATTTTGGCGGCCCGTTTATGCTCCGCAAGTGCGGTCATGTTTGTTCCATCGATGAAAACAGATCCCACGTCCGGTGTTAATTTGCCGGAAATGACGTTCATCAGCGTGGATTTCCCCGCACCATTTGAACCAATAACCGTGACAAAATCACCCGGGCGCATCGATAAATCAACTTTGTTTAACGCAATTTTTTCGTCTGGTGTTCCTTCATAAAACACTTTAAAAATGCCGCTCATCTCAAGCATTCGCTTTGCCTCCCAACTGCTGAAGCCGTTTTTTCTTGCGGGATGCTGCCTTTTGCCTGTCAATGATCTTCGGCAGCACAAGCGCGATAATCACGATAATCGCTGTAATGAGTTTCATATCTCCTGTGTCCAAAAATTCAATTCGAAGAGCCAGTGTGACAATGATCCGATACAAAATAGCCCCCACCACAACCGCGAGCGTTGCGCGGGCAATTTTGGAATGGCCAACGACCGCTTCTCCGATAATAACAGAAGCAAGACCGATAACGATCATGCCAATGCCCATACCGACATCGTTAAAGCCATTGTATTGCGCGACAAGCGCTCCTGAAAACGCCACCAGCGCATTCGACAATCCCAGCCCTAACACCTTCATCCAGCCCGTGTTGGCGGAGAAGCTGCGTACCATTCCTTCGTTGTCACCGACCGCACGCAGACTTAAGCCCACCTCTGTTTTCAAAAATAAATCGGTCACAAATTTTATGATCAGCGTCACAACGAGCATAAACAGTAAAATGCTCCAATCCGATGCGAACCATGACTCGATTTTTGTGATCACCGTTTCCTCTGCTAAAAGCGGCACATTCGGCTTGCCCATAATGCGTAAATTAATCGAATAAAGCGCAATCATCATTAAGATACCGGAAAGAAGCGGGTTGATTCCGCCTTTTGTGTGCAAAATCCCTGTGACGCAGCCAGCCAGAAAACCAGCAAACAGGGCGGCCATTGTCGCCACAAATGGATCACTTCCATTTACAATCATGATCGAAGCCACCGCTCCACCCGTTACAAAGCTGCCATCTACCGTTAAATCCGGAAAATCCAGCACACGGAATGACAAGTAGACGCCAAGGGCCATGATTGCGTAAATGACGCCTGATTCAACGGCGCCAAACAAAGCTGTCAACATAACAAAATCCTCCTATTAACATGAAAAGAGCGCCCGGTAAAGGCGCGCATTTCAACTCATTTCACCATTTCTGCATCCTGTTTCCATTCATCTTTGATCTCAATATTCATTTCAGCTGCCGCTGTTTCATTAATGACCAGCTTCAAATCCTGCGGAGGCAGCACTGGCAGTTCGCCCGCTTCTGCTTCACCCTTTAAAATCTGAGCCGCCATTTTGCCGGCTTCCATGCCGATGTTTTCGTAATCAAACCCATATGCCGCAAAACCGCCGCGTGCAACTGAATCCTTTTCACCGACAAACAACGGAATATCTTCATCATTCGCCACTTGAATAACCGACTCAAGCGCAGAAACGACCGTGTTGTCAGTGAAAATGTAGAACATGTCTGCTTTTCCGATTAAGCTTTCAGCCGCCTGCTTTACTTCTGATGAAGTAGAAACCGTTACAGGCATCATTTCCAGCCCGTTTTCGGTTAAAATAGATTCCACCTGCTCCGCCTGGGCTACGGAATTTTGCTCTCCGGCATTGTAAATGACGCCGACGTTTTTGCCGTCAAACTCTTCTGCCATAAATTTCACCGTGTTGGAAATCGCATCCGGATGAAGATCGACTGTGCCTGTCACGTTGCCGCCCGGCGCTTCTGTATCCTGCACAAGCCCTGCTGCGACTGGATCTGTTACAGATGTGAACACAATCGGAATATCTTTTGTCGCATTAAGAGCTGCTGTTGCACTTGGTGTCGAGTTTGCGAAGATTAAATCAACACCATCTGCCACGAAATTTTGAGCGATGGTTTGGTTGTTGTTTTGATCGCCCTGTGCAATTTGCTCATCAAATTCCGCTGATACGCCAGCTTCCTCCAGCCCTTTTTTAAAGCCTTCGTACGCATTATCAAGCGACGGATGCTCAACAATTTGTGTGACACCGATTTTATACGTTTCGCCTTCTGACGAACCGCCTGAATCCGTTCCTGCTTCTTCTTCTCCACCGCACGCTGCGAGCATCATCGCTGCTGCGCCTGTTGTCATCATCCATTTCCACTTACTCATCCAAAAACTGCCCCCTCTTTTTCGCTTAACCGCTTCTATGTAGTAAATTAATTTTCATTATCGTCGAATAATAACAGAAAAGCAAGAATTTTTTCACATCACTGACTTCTTTCCATTTTAGCCAGCTGCGTTTGAATTCGCCCCTGCACGTCAGCTGTGGTTTTTTTCAAGTCTTCTTTTTCGAATTCTGAGGGCATTAAAGGTGGGAGAATCGTGACCTCGACGTGCGCCGGGGTCAGTTTTTTGCCTGAATTATGTTCAAAAATATTGGCTGTTCCTTTTATGGCTACTGGAACAATCGGAACAGCGGCATCCTTCGCCATTCGGAAGGCGCCCGTTTTAAACGGCTTTAATTCTCCGCCTTTGTTTCGCGTTCCTTCTGGAAAAATAAACAGCGAATGTCCCTTTTGCAAATTTGATGCCCCTTCCCGCAGCATTTTCACCGCATCCCGCCGGTCATTCCGGTTAATAAACAAACAATGAATATGCTTCATCCATGTGCTGAGAAGGGGGATTTTTTTCATTTCTGTTTTGGCGACGAATCCGAACGGCTTTTGAATAAAGCCGATCAATGCGGGTACATCGAAATCGCCTTCGTGATTGCTGACGAACATGACGGGGCCTGCCGGTACATGGTGCTCTCCAGTAACCTGAACGCTCGCACCGGCCATTTTCACCACACCACGATTCCATTTTTTCACGATTGGGTGAACGACTGCATCCCGGTCTGCTGCGGAAAGTGCGGGATCGAACTTTTTAAATCGGATCATTTTCGGAATTAATCTGATTAACGTGACAAATAAATAGCCGAAAAAAACAATCAATCGGATCATGACGTCACCCGTTCATACACGTAAAAGGAGTAATCGTACGGATTTTGTTCGTTTTGGTCTCCTTTTGTGCAGGACGTTTCCTTAAAATCGGCCCACGGAATAAAATCAATCACTGTATCGCCTTCAAATTCCGCTTCAATTTTTGTGACATATAATCGGTTAGCCTCGTCCATAAACTGCTTGAACACATTGGCTCCGCCGATCACAAACAAGTCTTCCCGCTTCGCTCGTTCTACTACCTCGTCTACTGAATGAACAACGGTTACTCCATTCACCTCAAAGGCAGCATCCGTCGTTAACACGACATTTTCCCGCTTCGGCAGCGGCCGGCTGCCAAATGATTCAAACGTTTTACGTCCCATCACAATCGGATAGCCAAGTGTCGTTTTTTTAAAATAGCGCAAATCCTCCGGCAAATGCCAGGGCATGTCATTGTCAAGCCCGATGACGCCGTTTTTATCCTGTGCCCAAATAAATGAAATCATTGTGTTCTTCCTTTCTGTTCCTGCTTGCTAAACGGGCAAATCCCAGTTTCCTTTTATCCTACCATATTTGCTGGGGCAATACCTTTTTGGCACGCAAAAAACCGGCTCAAAGGCCGGCTTCTATACTGCCACCGGCGCTTTGATCGCAGGATGCGGATCATAGCCGGACAGCTTCATATCCTCTAATTCCATCTCAAACAGCGGCTTGCCTTTTGTAACCTCGAGTACCGGCAACACTTTTGGTGCGCGGGAAAGCTGAGTCTTCACTTGATCGATGTGATTCGTGTAAATGTGCGCGTCGCCAATCGTATGCACAAATTCACCCGGCTCAAGACCGCACTCGTTGGCGATCAAATGCGTGAGGAGCGAGTATCCGGCAATGTTAAACGGAATTCCTAGAAAAATATCTCCTGACAATTTCTTCAGTTAAGTTCGCTACACTTAACCCGTTCGATGATGAACTGCTGCATATCACTATGCAGATGAGACTATATCACGGTCTATCTTCATAGACCCTCTGCGTTTCGAATTCCAATCGCTTGAATTCTACTCCCACCACGGGATAGTCGTTCGGCATTTAATTATTCTTTATAATTATAAAAATAAAGTTAGCACAGGATTGCCTTCTCGTGAAAAGGGGTCCCCTGTTTAGCAGAGTTTTTCATTACGGATCACTCCGTAAAGGCGCCCATTTTTAACGCTGGTACAATTGACAGGAAAGTTTTCCGTCCGCTACATAAAATTGAAACATCGTATGGCACGGCGGCAGCGCCATGGAGGGCACATCCTCCGGGTTCCAGGCGGACACAATTAAGCGCCGGGAGTCCGGGGTTTTTTTGATCATCTCAATGACGTCGCCAATTTGATCGATTGTTTCGCCCAGTGATGTTTTCCAGGCGCGCCACTGCCGGCCGTACACATCCCCAAGCTCGCCGTACATTTCGGCAAATGCCGAATCCTCCAGCACACGCTGCTTGAACAGGGTCATTTGCTCATGATACAGCTCGGCAAATGCTTCATCGACGAGCGACCGGCGGCCGAAATCGGTCATATCCGGGCCTGTATACTCATCGCTTTCCACCCAGCGCTTAAACGCCCATTCATTCCAAATGTTGTTGTTGTGCTCAAGCAGGTAGCGAATGTTTGTATCTCCTTTTAAAAACCAGAGCATTTCGGATGCAACCAGCCCAAAAGGCACACGCTTTGTTGTCAGCATCGGGAATCCTTCTGACAAATCAAAGCGCATTTGGCGGCCGAACAAAGAAAGTGTCCCCGTGCCGGTCCGGTCTTCTTTCCGGTTGCCGTTTTGAAGCACATCCCGGCATAAATCTAAATATTGCTGTTCACTTTTGCTCACGTTTTCCCTCCTTATAGTTGCTTTTCATTCAAGTACCCACACGCATCATACCAAAAGAAAAGACGAAAATACAATGTGTTTGTATCGCCGGAAAAAGAAAAAAACCGCTGATATCTGGTGCGCTAACGCCGGTATCTTTTTATATCGGCGTTAGCTACCCCATTATCAGCGAAATATGGAATTTATCGGCGTTAACAGCTCGTTTTCCGGCGGTAAATCCATTTTACTGGCTATCTTTACACGTTAATCACACCAAAGTGGAATTTGGATGTTTTGCGGATTTGCTGCTCAAAACCGAGCTGATTGAAGCGTTCCGACCGGAAATGATCCTTTAACACCACCCGCTGCCGCGCAATCCGTTTTGCCTGCTCAACAGCCTCCATCGTTATATCTGCGTACGAGGCAAACGAACGAAGTGGGGCAATGCCGCTTGAGTCCACGGCTTCTTCAAACATCGGATCAAAGTAAACAACATCGAATGAGCGGTCCGGCACGGTGTACAAATACTCGTGATAGTCTGCGGCTGCTACGGCTACATTTTTCATGGCACTGATGAGTTCAGCAGGGCCCTCGCTCCATGTGTGAAGCCCTTCCTGCACAATGCGGGCAATAAACGGATTGGCTTCAATCGCCTGCACGCTGCCGGACGGACCGACAGCGGCAGAGGCAGTAATGGTGTCTGACGCCGGTCCCATCGTGCAGTCTAAAAACGACATCCCCTCCTGCAGCCCGCATACCTTCACGAGCTCGTCCTCACCGCCCGAGAGCAGCCGCTTGACACGAAACATCGCCGAGCCCGGATGAAAAAAGAACGGATTGCCGGTTCCGTCGTGCAGCTCAATTCGCTCCTTCGAGACGAGCAGGACCGGACACTGGTAAAAAGCAGCCAGCTTGTTCACCGGCTGCTTGCTTCGATTCACATAGGGAACGATGAACGCTTCAGCGAGCGAGGCAGCTTTTTCTTTCACCGCCCGGTCCGCCCGCTGAGAGGTCGTCACAATCACTGGCAATGCTCGTCAAAGGCCGCTGTTAAATTGGCGATAATGGCACCTAAATCATGGCCTTCAATTTCGTGGCGATGGACAAAATGAACCACTTTGTTTCCTTTTAATAAAGCCATTGACGGAGATGACGGCTCGAATTCCGGCATCCATGCACGCATCGCCTCCGTTGCTTCCCGGTCCTGTCCGGCAAAAACCGTTACGAGACGATCCGGTGCATGCTCATTCATTGATGCTTGAACAGCAGCCGGACGGGCAAGGCCAGCCGCACAGCCGCAAACCGAATTAATCACGACTAAAGACGTTCCTTCCGCTTTTTCCATAAAGTCATTCACTTCTTCTTCAGTTGTCAGCTCTTCAAAGCCGGCATTCGTTAATTCTGCGCGCATTGGCACGACCATTTGCTTCATATATTCTTCATACGCATTCATTTATTATTCCTCCTTTATTGATTACGGGCTTCCGTCATTTGTTTCCAGACGGACCCTTTTGCTTCCTCGCCGCCTTCAATGCGTTCGATCGCCATCATCACTTGCATTTTCACTTCAAACTCCGGATCATCCGCTGCTTCACGCAACGCTGGAAGAGACTGTTCATCTCCCATTTCATATAAAAACATCGCCGCACGCCAGCGGACAATCTTGCTTCGGTCCTGCAGCGCCTTGATCATCATGCCGGCCGCTTCCGGAAAGCCGAGGTCACTCATGCAGTCGCCGGCTGTGCGGCGCACGGTGACTGCCGAATCCTCCATTGCTTTGAACAAAACCGGAAGAATTCGCTCGTCTTCAATCATGCCGGCATATACGACAGCCAGCCGGCGAATCGCCGCTTTTTCATCCTGCAGGGCTGCTTCCAGCAATGGAATGTCGCTGACATCCGGATCAGGCATTTGTTCAAGCTGCTGATAGCGTGTGCGCCAGTCTGTCTGGGCCAGCCACGCGGATTTTTCTGGCTTGACGCCGTGCTCCTTATGCTGCACGAGCGGCCCGCCTGCTTTTGCTGCTTCGACGATGCGGTCAATACGCTCTTTCGGATACGCCGCCAGCACTTCCTCCAAAAGCTCCGGCGCCAGATCATCCAGCTCACCGTAGCGGATGCCGAACTCCTGCCATTTGCGTTCTAAAATATAATTGTCGCCCGCTGCGGTCAGCTCCGCAAAAGCCTCCTGGCAATAATCCGGCAGCGCCACTCTTTTTTCCGCCTCTGCTGAAGCAAGCTTTAGCTGAAGCGGTATTCCTTTATAAACTTGAATAAATGTCTCCACTTCACCAAAGTGCTCCAGCGGCTTCGCTTTTTTTTCTTCCGCATCTGTTTCTCCGAAAGCAGCGCGTACATTCGGCAAAATATCCTGCCAGTCGTAGCGTCCGTTCCGCTCAAGGGCGATAAAGTCCGCCACATGATAAACACCTTTTACACCGTCGATTTTTAAAAGAGCCTGTATGACGTCCGGTGCTCCTTCAGCATTGTCCGGCTTGTAGTTTGTGCTTTTTCCGGCGGCGAGCTCTTCGTCTAAAATCACCTTCATTGTATTCGGGCTTGGTGTCGGTTCGATTTTTAAAATATTCAATTAATGACTCCTCCTCCATTTTGGAAAAAAATCCGCCCGAGCTTCGGGACGGATTCATTCTTTGTTTCGTTCATTTACTTTTTTCAGCGCTTGCATACGCTCGGCATCTTCTTCAAAGTATTCGATCAAGTCCGCGATCCGGTTGATGGAATCGGAACTTAAATGATGTTCAATTCCTTCAACATCCTCGTAAATGTGCTCTTCCTTCACACCAATCACCGACAGAAACCGCTCTAAAAGATCGTGGCGCTCAACTAAACGCTGGCCGATCTTTTGACCTTTTGCTGTTAGCATGAGCCCTCGGTACCGCTCGTAGACGAGGTATTCGTCCTTGTCGAGCTTCTGGACCATTTTCGTTACGCTAGACGGGTGAACCGACAGCGCACCGGCAATGTCCGATACACGAGCATAGCCTTTCGTATCAATCAGCAAATAAATCTGTTCTATGTAATCCTCCATACTCGGTGTCGGCATAAGGATATTCCCCCTGACATTCTCATCATTAAAAGTGTACTATAACTGCCCCCTTCAAACAAGGAAAAAGCCGGGCAGACGCCGGCTTAAGAAAGCTTATCTCCGTACTGTTTTAATTTTTCCCCGATTGTGCATTCCGTAATGCAAAATTTATGGGCAGCCATTTTGCCTTTTTCTTTGCGCAATGTGCTTTTAACGAGGCAGTCTTTGCAGTACGTGTTTAAAAGCTCTTCCACTTCAAGAAAAACTTCTGTTCGGTTCAAAACGCAGCATCCACCTTTCCCATTAAGTGCCAATCTCCGTATGACTGGAGATCGCTGTGCCTTCAAGCGCTTGCCTGGCGAGCTGGTCAGCTTCTTTATTGTGCCTTCTATCGACCGGTTTGTAAAGTGGCTTGATTCTCATTCGATCCAGTTTTTCTTCAATTTTTGTTAAAAAACGGGCATGGCTTTCTTCAAAGCAAGCCCACTCTCCTGAGAGCTGATGAAGCACCGTTAAAGAATCTCCCGTTATGGTAACCGGCTGACTTTGCACCCCAAGCTCTTCAAGCTTTTGCATGGCAAAATAAAGAGCGGCATATTCCGCTTCATTGCTCGAGTCCAGTTCCGACAGCTCTGCATTTTCACGCAGCCGGTACCGCCGGCCGCCCTTTGAATAATAAATAGCCGCTCCAACCCCTGAACGGCCTGATTCCTTATGAAAGCTGCCATCAAATAACACCGTCAATTTTTCCGGTTCCTCGTCCATCTGCTCGTTCAGCTTTTTAAATTCCTTCAACGTCCATTCTTGATTTAATTCATCGATGATCTCCACATCCCGGACCCGGCCGGTTTTCAGGAGATCCTCGGTTATTTTCAGGACAAGCTCCCGGTCAACAAGGTCTGACGTGAAGGCGAGCTTTACTCCTTTAAAATCATACACATAACGAATTTTCATTTGCATTTTAACGCCTCCTTTCTTTACACTTATGAAGTATAGATGAGGGGGAATCAATATGTTTGAAGTGTATACAGATGGCGCTTCGACGGGCGATCCGGGAAAAGCGGGCGCAGGGATCGTCATTCGCCGGGACGGCCAAACTGAGCGCTTTTCCATTCCACTTGGAGAAATGGACACACATGCAGCCGAATTCACAGCGGTGATCAAAGCGCTGGAGCTGTGCAAGGAGCGTGGTGCCCAGACAATTTCACTTAGAAGTGATTCGCAAACGGTTGTTGCCGCCATTGAAAAGGAATACATTCACAAGCAAGCGTATAAGCCGCTGCTGCAAACCATTTTATCGCTAAGCAGCGAATTCCCGCTTTTTTTCGTGAAGTGGATTCCATCCAAGCAAAACAAAGCCGATCAGGAAGCGAAAAACGCGATCCGGGCCAACCGTTAAGACACAACGAGACGGTTTCGGCCGGATCGTTTTGCTTCATATAAAGCCCGGTCCGCTTTATCGATAAACCCTTGTATGTCTTCACCTTCATACACTGCAATGCCGGCACTGATCGTGACGGCTACTTGCTTTTCCTTGTACACTACATTCAGCTTCTCTACATTTTGAATGATCCGGTCAGCCACACTGATGCCTTCCTCCATTTGCGTGTTGGAGCACACCACCGCAAATTCTTCACCGCCAAGACGCACAACAACGTCGGACGCCCGCAAACTGCTGCGAATCACCCCGCCTGCTTTTTTCAAAACAAGATCGCCACAAACGTGACCATGCGTATCGTTTATTTTTTTAAAATGATCAAGGTCGAGTAAGATTAAAAGGGGTGGGATCTTTTTGTTTTCATCCACTGATTTTATCATATGTTCTTCAAAAAAGCGGCGATTATGCAAGCCGGTCAGTGCATCTACATGGGTGAGCTTCCTTAATTCACCTAAGACCACCTCATAGCGCACCCGAAAAAAAGCAGCCGTGTAAAAGATCGCCGCATTCATAATCGAACCGCCAATTAAATAAATGGCTTCCGATGAGGACCAGTGCCCAATCGTTAATTCAATGCCATATTTAATGGAAGAAAAAAACAATCCGATACATACAGCTGCTTTCCATGTTGGATAAAGATGAATAAACACCAGGCAGGGAATAATAAACAACGCCCAAATAAGGGGGACATGCCTCCCTTGAATAATCCACAAATCAAGTGCAACGGTTAGTCCAGCAATGAACGAGATGAATAGCCAGCTCCATACCTTCATCCTTCTACCTTCTTTCATTTTCCTGTCACCATGCGATGTTACTTATTATGACTTGAACTACCCCCACTTAACTGACGCTTGAAGTGGGGGATTCCTACGATCACCGGCGTAACCGCCCGTTATTTAGTAGGCTAACCCCGCCGTCCCAGCGGTTGAAGAAGCGATGAGGCGTTCTGCTTCTTGTTTCAAATTCAGTCCTGCGTTAAGGTCCCGGTCATGATGGATGCCGCACTGTGGGCAAATCCATTCACGCAGCGCGAGATTCTTCACGTCTTGATGTTTGTGGCCACAACTGGAGCAAAGCTGGCTAGAGGCGAAGGTTTTGGACACAATCACCACTTGCTTTCCGTACCAGGTTGCTTTGTACTCCAGCATCGTTCGAAACTGCGCCCAGCTCACTTCGCTGATGGCTTTTGCAAGGTTGCGGTTTTTGAGCATGTTCACTACCTGCAAATCTTCTATGCCAATGATGTCGTGGTTTTTGACAATATCGGTAGAGATTTTATGCAAGTAATCCGCGCGTGCGTTGGCGATTTTTTCATGAATACGTGCCACTTTCCGCTTTTGTTTTTGATAATTCTTCGCCTCAAACAGTGGCTGTTTTCGCTGGATAGCCCCTTGTTTGCGGCGTGAGAGGATACGCTGCTCTTTCGCCAGTTTTTGTTCAAGGGAACGGAAAAATGTCGGGTTTTTAAACACGGTGCCATCGGACAAAATGGCGAAATCTTTGAGGCCGACATCTACTCCAACCGAAGAACCGGTTTTTGGCAGCGGCTGTACAGCTGTTTCCACCATGATGGAGACAAAGTATTTTCCCGTTGGATGACGCCGAACGGTGGCAGACAAAATACGCCCTTCCACTTCCCGGCTTTTGGCAAAGCGGACGAGGCCAAGTTTTGGCAGTTTGAGCCGGTTTCCTTCAACGGCAATGTTGTTGTTTGTGCATTTGGTTGTATACGATTGCACCCGATTTTTCTTGGATTTGAATCGTGGAGCCTGATTTTGTTTCTTGAAAAAACGTGAAAAGGCATCCGCCAGGTGTTTTATAGACGATTGTATCGCAATGCTGTCCACTTCTTTAAGCCATTCATATTCTTGCTTTAACGCAGGGAGTTGAGAAGAACAGGCGCCGTATGTCAACCCTTTCCCTGTTTTCTTAAAGGCGTCATTCCATTGCGCTAAAAACCGGTTAAACACAAAGCGGGAACAGCCGATGGTTTTAGCGATGAGGATTTCTTGTTCTTTGTTTGGATAGAGACGGAATTTATAGGCTCGATGAATAATCAGATGACTCACCACCTTCTTATGGTTCGATCGAAAGAGATCGGCTGGTGACGGCTCTAAGGGATCCATGTTTGGGGATACAAACAGGTTGTAGCTCATTCGTTTTCATTCTGCATTCTCTTCCTATTGCACTCATTATATCTAAAAGAACACGCGTTTGCAAAGAAGAAAGAAAAGCAACGATTCATCTCCCCTCTAAGAAGCCCACTTTGAAGAGGGAGTCTTTTCGCCAAAGATGATAAAAACCTAGTCCAGCCCGAAAGGATCTACTTCAGCATAGCCATCATGACGGGCAAATCGGGATAGCCCCTTCATTCCGTGCGCTTCAATGAATGAAAACGTCCGGTCATCCGTTCCCGTAAACATCGCCTGCTCCATACTCCATTCAAGCGGAACGTCGCAATGAATTTGCGCCAGCTTTTCGGACATCCGGAGCATCTCCTCGCCTTCCTTCAGCTTTTTTTGAACAGAGGGGGTTAATGTATGAGCTCCTTGGAGTACTCCTTCTGTTGTGCCAAATTGGCGGATCAGCTTCAGTGCTGTTTTTTCACCGATGCCCTTCACGCCCGGATATCCGTCGGCAGCGTCGCCCATCAGTGCTTTAACGTAATGGAATTGGGCCGGCTCGATGCCGTACTCTTCCCGAAACAAACCGGCATCGTACGATTTCCAGTTGCCATACCCGGATTGAAGCAGCCATACATAATTGTGCCCGTTCAACAGCTGCAGCAAATCGCGGTCTCCTGTTAAAATGTACGTTTCGACGTCTGCCATTTTGGAGGAAATGGTCCCAATACAGTCATCTGCTTCATAATTTTTCACACCGATTCCATGAAGGCCAAATGCTAAAACAGCTTCCTGAGCCAGATCAAATTGAGGGATAAGCTCGATGGGAGGAGCCGGTCGGTGCGCTTTGTAAGAATCGAACATGTCAGTTCGGAACGTGTCCTTGCCCATATCCCAGCAAACCGTTATGTGAGTGGGCTTGATTTCGTCCGCTGCCGCAAACAAGTGACGGATCATGCCCTGGACTGCGTTTGTCGGCACTCCTTGTTCGTTTATCATAAACCGGCCGCTCGGTGCCGTCTGGAAAAAAGAGCGGAATAGAAGCGCCATTCCGTCTACGAGCAGTAATTTGTCATTTGTCATGTTGTGCCTCTCTTTCCTTGTCCATCAATTTCTTCACCTGGTCTTTCGGGTCCCAGCAGTCAAACCGGTAGCCCGGATTCGTTTCGAACCCGAGCCGGCGGCATCTGTATATCATCTTTTCCGGTCCTTTGAACGCTTGAAATTGCCGGCAGGTCGCACATGCGTGAAAGCGTGAATCAAGATATGTCACGGAGAATCAGCTCCCACTCCTCAACATTCTCATGCTGCTCCAGAACAAGAAGCCATGCCTCAAACTGCTCTTTTACATCCAATTGGGCAGCTTGCTTTACATGAGTGGTTCCTTGTTCAATAAAACGATATGCCGCCGTCAGCAGCCGCTCCTTCTGATCGGTTAAATACTCGTCAGCAAGCGGCTCCAGCTGCTCTTGGAGCTGCTCCATCATGACTTGCTTTTCATTTTTTTCGAAAAATGATTTAGCATTTTTAAACAGCGACAGCGCTCCTGAAAACGAATCGGCTGACAGCTCCTGAAAGGCGGATTCAAAATCAGGAACTGTGATTTTGCCCATTTCAGCCTTTGACAGCAGCAGCTCCGGTTCGATCATCGCCGCTTTTTGTTCAAATCGCTGCTGCTTGTCTTCGAGCAGCTTTCTGCCGTGGTTTTCGACCCGGATGGACGTGGCCCGCATTTCCTGCGCCAAATCGTAGCCAAGAGAGCCGAGCAATTCCTGCATCGATTTCCTCAGTGCCGTTTTGGAATCACTTTGACCGCTCAGTGTGGCCGGGTTGAAGGACTCTTTAAAGAAATCAGAAAAACGGAAAAACACACGCTGTTTCACGTAATGAACAAGCTCATCCATCTCCTGGCCGATTCGTTTTCTTTCGATATCAGAGCCTTCCGCTTGAATAATCGTGTCCATTTCGCTTCTTTTGCGAAGAAGCTCTGCGCGCATCACGTCACCGCGTTCGATGCTTTCTTTTGCTGATGCGATCAGCTTTTGAAGCTGGCTGCGTCCTCTTTCCGCTTCCGCATCTGCCGATTGAACGGCCATTTGGGCCAGATCATTCGCCAAAAACGAACGGAACGGTTCTTTAAACTGCTTCATTCCAGAGGCTGGATGATCCCATTCGCCGGCCATCGCTTCTTCAACGGCCAGCATGCTGGACACGCCATGCAGCCGAGGGAAACGAATGCCATACTGAAGCAGCTGCTCCCGCACGTAGTCTTTTACGTCCTGTACTTCTTGTTCATCTGCAGCTAAATCAATCGCATTAATAATGAAAAACATTTTATCAAGCTCAAAAGCATCCTTTACACGGCCCAGCTGAATTAAAAACTCCCGGTCCGCTTTGGAAAAAGCATGGTTGTAATACGTCACAAACAGGATGGCATCTGCATTTTTAATGTATTCAAACGCCACGCCCGTGTGGCGAGCATTAATCGAATCGGCCCCCGGTGTGTCCACAAGTGTGATGCCAAGACGAGTGAAATCACAATCATAATATAAATCAATCGAGTCGACAAAACAGCTTTTCGCCTCATCCGCCACGAACTGCTTAAAGGCATTTAAATCAACCGTTAAAACAGTTGTTTCGTGTTTTTCATATTCACGAAAGCCCGCATGAAAAGCCCGCAAAAAAGACAGGTGGATTTTTTCTTTTCCCTCTCCTTTATTCGCCGCAAGTACGTCAGGAATCCGGCTATACGCATCTTCCAGCGAAGCCGCCTGCTGATGAAACAAGCCAAGAGAGGCGTTCACATCCGCCAGCAGCACGTCTGCTGTTTTCAAGTGGACATTTGCTGTCCGGTGCTTGTGCTCTTCTGTTACCGGATGGATGCGGTTCACAGCCGCTGTTGTTGGGTTCGGCGAGACCGGCAGCACTTTTTCCCCGAGAAGGGCATTGGCAAAGGACGATTTCCCGGCTGAAAAAGCGCCGAATAACGCGATGGTATACGTCTGGTTCTCAAGACGAGACGCCTTTTGCACCGCTCCATCCACAAAACGTGAAAAACCGGGCACATGCTGAAGGCGGTCTGCCATTAAACGCAGCCGTTTAATCGCGGCTTCAACATCGCCATTCGCTTCGGTCAGCTCCGGCTCAGCTGATTCCTCCACTTCCTCACGCGCCGCAGCCGTCCATTGCTCGACACCATCATACAGCATCACTTCGCCGTCTTCAGCCTGCCATTTGTCTTGAAGCGCAGCCATCGAACGCGGCAATAACGGGTCCTCCTCCGTCAAAACCGATTGCAGCTCCTGCTCGCGCTCCTTGCGCACCTGCTCCAGCTTTTTCAGCTCGTTTTTCGCGTCCAGCCGCTTCACCCAAACATCATAGTCCGCTTTAATCAAAGCGAACTCCGATTGAAACTGATCAGCTAAAACGAGCGAGGCTTTTTCCTTCCAGCGGTCCGACTCCACACGCGCACGTTTTTTAATGAGTGAGGCCACGTCCTCTGAATAATTTAACAGAGCATCACCCGTTATCCCTGCACCCGGCTTGACGGCTTTTTGAACGATGTCACTGTCGACGATAATCGCCATTTCCTCTGCCTGCATAGCAAGAGATGGATCATCCAGGCCGCTTTCCTTCATCCAGCTGGCATTCAGCTGCCGAATCAGCCATTCCAGCTGTGATTCAGTTTGCTTCGTTAAATCTGCGACGAGCGCCTGCAACCGAGCTTCCCGTTCTTCCTCGGTTTTCTTTTTAGCAAACAACATGCCCACCTTGAAGTCAGGGCGTATCGACTCTAAAAAGCTGCGGGCCAGCTCTCTCGTTGAAGCAGGAATGAGCCGGGCGTTTTTCAATGCTTCATCGCGGCTTTCTTCATACTTTTTCAGCCAATATGCGGCATCTCGCTTCGTCAATTCTGCCCGGAGTGATGCTTCCTTTTCTTCAATAGAGTGAGCGCCTGCTTCGGCTGTTATCGCTTGAAGCGGCTCCATTGTTTCTTTTTGCTGCGCAGCCAGCCAGGTCATGTGCTCATGCACAAGCAGGTTCATCATCGTTTCGGCAGACTGCTCAGATAACATGTCCCGTTTTTCCATACTATTTTGAATAAGCTGCTTTACTTCGTCAAAATCATTGTACGGAAGCTGGCGATTTCGAAGGCTTGTGAAATAAAAGGCTTCTGGTTCCACATTCCACATCGCGAAAGATTCCTTGACTGACTGGCGGAAGGCATCGAACGATAACTCTTCTTCCTTATGCTTATCCACTTGATTAATAATCAAATACAGCTTCACGCCATGCGACTGCAGCTCTTTTGTGTACACGAAATTCAGCTCAGATTGAACATGGTTGTAATCCATAACGTAAAAAACCATGTCAGCCAAATGCAGAGCAGATTCCGTAGAAATGCGGTGCGCGTCATCTGTCGAATCGACACCCGGCGTATCCATTACGGTCACGCCTTCGGGAAGACTTGAGCCTGCGTGCCCAATTTCAATCGAGGATACTTCCTCGCCATCTTTGGCAAACCTTTTCACATGATCCATCTCATACGGAGCTTGAAACAGAAGCGGGCGGCCGTGATGATAATGGATTTTCGCAAAATCCTCCTTTGCCGGCTTAATCTTCACAACGTTTGCACTTGTCGGAATCGGACTTGCCGGCAGCAGCGCTTCACCCGTCAGTTCATTGATCATCGTGGATTTGCCGGCTGAAAAGTGCCCGCAAAAAGCGACGATAAACTCTTTTTCATGAAGCTTGCGGAGAAACAGCGCCGCTTTGTCCGCTCGTTCTTTGTCACCATTATGTATAAATTGCTCGTAAAGTCCTGCTGTACGCGCACGGATAACATCCAGCGTACGGCCCATCGTCTGCGTTTCCATCTATGCCATCCCCTTTGGTGCAATGCATTTTCCTCTATTGTATACGATTTCTCTTCAATAAAAAAGGATGCAAGAGCGGAATCCATTCCACATCTTGCATCCTGTTATGTCTTATTTTTTTAAGGCAAGGGCTTTGTTTCCATTTGACGTATGGTCAAGCACATATTTCATCACGCCGCCGTATACCGCAACTGTTGCTCCAACGAATAACCAAACCATGCAAAACGCCTTCCTTCTTAATTGATAATAATTTTCATCCTCACTTACATCCTATCATCATTTAAAAAGGAATACAACAAAAAAAGGCACAATTAAGCGCCTTGTTCAATGCTCAGAACTAACCGATAGCTGCCTGCTTCAGCAAACGAAAGCGGCAGTTCAATTCCCTGTTTAAATCCGGATATTTTCGAATCACCAACAATAATAGTCGGCGGCGTAATATCAATCGTCATTCCTTTTGCTGCCAGTGCCACACCCATATGCCCCGCAATCATATTGACAACTTCTCCAGCAAACGACTCGACCATTTCACCTTCAATAGGCATCCCGAACATTTTCGTGCCCAGGCTGGCAAAGGCCGATTCATCTCCATCCAAAATGATACGGCCTGGAAGATCGCCGGTCATGCCAATAAAGACACCAATGCCGTGATGATCAAAGGACCCTGTTAAAAAGGAAGGCTTCCCCAGGTCCATTTGAGCTGGAATAATCGTTTTCATCGCTTCAACTGCACAATTTAATACTTCTTTTACTAGGCTGTTTTGATCTTGTTGTACGTTCGTCATATTGCACCCCCGCCTGTTTCTTTTTATTTTACAAGAAAACGTTTCTGGTGTCAGTACTTTTTACTAAGTCATTATAACTAAATCGTATTATATTAATGACTTTTTTTGAAAAATAATCTAAATTTCCTTACATTATGCAAAAGCAAAACGATATAATACATAAGAACTACTTAATTTGTCATCATCATTTACATATGGAGGGATTATAGTTGAGAATATATCGGAAAATGATCGTAAGTGTTTTTTTGCTTTTTTTCATTATTGCGGGGATTTCCCCTTATGAAACGTATGCCGCTTCATTTGTTAAAGGAACGTTTGAAGAAGCTGTCTATGAGTATGTTCAACTAGATAATGACACAACTGAAAAACGGTTAACAGGGGTGAAAATACGAAATGAGCAAAACAAAACCGTTGTTTTCACTATCGATTCTTCTGCAGCATTGACCATTAACTCGGTTGGTGTGACCATTGAGGCCTTTAAAACCGGCATGCCTATCCAAGCTACAATCAATCTAAGAAGAGTTAAAACGATGAGTGGTTCATCTTTTCAGTCGCCAGGTGCGATTGACACAAAGGATAGGGTTATCAATGGAACGATTAATAGAATCGATCCAAATGGCGCGTTTTTATCCATTCGACTTGATGATAACAAGACGAAAACGTTTTATCTTAATGAAGGGACGGAGGTTTTCAAAGGCACTGCTCTCGTTGATTTAAGCACTTTATATGAGGGAGACCGTGTAAAGCTTACCTTTGCCTCGTCAAACACATCTTACATACAATCGATCGACGTCAACACACAGGGAGTGAAAATAGAGCGATTGGCGAAAGGAACGATTCAAACTATTGACCCCATTCGCCGCAAGCTGACGATTAAAAATGAATCGACTTTTACGGATTGGAAGTGGGATGACAAGCTGCCGCGCCAAACAAGCTATACATACACAGCCAAAACCCCGATTTATGCTGGCAATCAGCCGATTGCCATTGATAAAGCTCGATACTATCAAAACAATGAAGCCTATTTTGTCACTGTCCGACAATTTAATAAAGAGGTCGTTGAGCGGATTGTGATTAAACGTAACAAAGAACGAACGTTTTACGAGCCCATTTCTTCTGCAAATCTTTCTCAAAAAAAGCTCAGCCTGCTGAAGTCCGGTTCAGTTACATACCACAATGGGACAATCCTTATTCGTAACGGGCGGATTGTCGACTCTAACAGCCTTCCCTTTAAAGGAACTGCTTTTGTCGTTACAGACGGACTTCAGACAAGCGAATACGCCAATGTGATTCATGTAACCAATGATGGCTTCCAAAGTCCGAATCTCGCCAATCATACACTTTATTTTGGACAGATCTCGTATTCTAACGGCTACCGACTGACGATTTCCAACACTAGTCAGCTTAATGGAAATCGATGGACTTCATCCGCGCCTGTGTCTCTTTCCTTTAGCAACGACACAGTTTCAGTTGAAGATCGCGGTACTGGGTACATTGACATTGTTCCACAGCAGGATGAAGTCAGAGAGCACATTGGGTCATATGGTTACTTTTATGTAGCAAATGGTCATATTACCAGCCTGCATCTCGTTGACGGAGCATCGTTAAAAGCCAGCCTCATTTCAGTCGGACGACTTGACTCATTATCCACTGACCAAAAAACGATCATTGTGCGCAATGTAAGCCATTGGACAAACGGTTCCTGGGAAGAAACAGGACGCCTTCAACAAATGGACATTCAGCAGACGACTTTTATTCGAGATGGCAGCGTAATCTCAGCGAATGAGCTGAACATTCATGACCGCTTATACATAGTGCATGAATCTGTCATTAAAGGACGGATCATTCTTGTTAATTAATTTTTCCCGAAAGGATTTTTTGATGAAAAAATCAATTTTACTATTCATTTTGCTTCTCATTACAATCGCCGCTTCTCTGGTTACTATACCGGCCGTGCAGGCGGCACCGCCCGATTACAGTGGCGGCGTTCATAATGAATACATGTACGAGGAATATGTTTTTGTTTCCGGAATACCGGTTAAATTCAGTGGAAAAGTATCGATTTCTGATCGTGAAACCGCTACTCAGCGAACAGAAACGTACCGGTATACATTGACAAATCCGCTTCAGTCAAAGGATAAACTAACGCGAAATGTTTCCTATGTAACGGACATTAGTGTCAAAACAGATAAAGGCCAAACAACTTCCCAAACGTCTGTAAAAAGCTACAATGAGAAGATAACCATTGGCAATGAAACGTTTTCCCTTGATGACTATCAGCTTTCGCAAGGAACGATTGCTGACAACCGTCCGGCGTCTGATTATTATTCGGGCAACATTGCCGGTCGAAAAATTTACACATTAAAGTCAAGTGGGGATCTCGTTACTGTTCATTTCAGCGGTCGAAATGTCGGTTATGAAAACTTTTGGGGCGCGACCGAAACACAGCTGATTGATTATGAAATTCAATCAGCTGCCGGTACATCATTTGTAAAAAGTGCCGTATCAGACAGCAAAACAAGGTTTTTGCAGTATGAGCCGCATGACGCCGATTTATCCAGTTTTACAGGTGGCTATGCACGCATAAGTGAGCAGTCTATGATTGGAGAATATACGTACACGCAGCCCGGCAGCAGTATCGAAAAATCGGTTTATATCGGACAGGAAATGGTTCCGCTCATTGAACGGCTGATTGTGCCGAAATTCCGGGATTTAAACGGGCACTGGTCAAAGGAAAATATTGAACAGCTTTATGCATTAGGCGTGTTTGATGATTCGAGTTCGTTTTTCTCCCCTGGAACGCAAATGAACCGTTATCCCTTTATTGTCGGTGTCATGAAAGCCGCTGATATTCGCGTGCTTGAAGAAACAAAAAAGAAAAAAACACCTGCCAAAGCCATTTTTTCAGATTTGGACCCGCGTGACAAAGATTACGCGTACATTGAAAGCGCTATGGCAAAAGGGATTTCCAAAGGATACAGTGAAACGGAATTTAAGCCAAACGGCGCTCTGACCCGTGCCGAAGCAGTCGCTATTTTAGTTCGCGCTCTCGGTCTGGAGCAACGCGCTCCTGACCCCGGCTATAAAACCGGTTATGTCGACGACTCCTCCATTCCGAAATGGGCAAAGGACAGTGTGTACGTCGCCTCGGAGCTCGGACTTGTTTATGGGGACTTGAACAATCGATTCAACCCGACGAAGACGATGTCAAGAGCAGAGGCATCCGCTTTAACGATCCGCTTTCTGCATTTCCTTGAAAAGGATTTAAAACAAAATTACCGCGATGATATGCTGTTTTTCAACAATTGAAAAGGATGACTTGAATGAACTACTTTGTGAATAGAAAGCACCTTCTTCTTCTCTTTTTTGTACTAAGCTTATTGATGCCGAATACAGGAAAGGCGGCTGTTCCTTTTACCGATATGAAATCAACGCACTGGGCCTTTGAATCCGTTGATTGGGCTTATAATAAAAAAATTATTTCCGGTTATGCAAACGGCACATTCGGGCCCAAAAGAACGCTGACTGAAGCCGAATTTCTAGTGATGCTGAACCGGTATAATTGTTTGAATGATAAAGGTGTTGTAGCGAAAAATACAGATCGTCACTGGGCCGCGCAGGAATATGCTTATGCTAAAAGCAAAAACCTTCCTTTAAACGGCTATACCAATATCCTTTTGCGAGAAAAACCGGTTACACGCGGTCAGGTGGCGCGCATCGTTGCAGCGTTTGACGGCTTCGATCTTAACCAGACCCATGCCGCACAGTATATGTATGTAAATCAATTATCGAGCGGGACAACCGGCATTAAAAACTACGCTGATTACGCAGTTGATCAACCTTTAACCAGGGCGGAAGCAGCCGTGTTTGTTCACAGGCTGGCCAAACGCGGACAGTGCTCTATGATCGGCCTTTCAAATTCAGCAACAGGTAAAGATGATGCCCGTTTTCCTCTCCCAGCTCATTTTATGCCAGAAGGAGCTGTTGAGTTTCCAAAACCGGAGGAAGACTCAGACATGCCGCCATCTGCACCATCTGAAGATTCCCGCCTGCAATCGGTCGATATTGAAAAAGAGACACTAATAGCAAATGGAGTTGATTCAACGTTTATTACGTTAACGTTAAAGGACTGCTTCGGAAAGCCAATCCCCTATGAAGAATCAATGGTGTTTCAGGCTTTTTCTTCTGCCGGTGCATCCGTATCGAATGAAGAATATTTTGATGACTACGGTGAAGGCGACTTCTTGTCTGCCGCTGCAGCCTCCTCCACATCTGTTCTTTCGGACGGACCGGATGTGACGGTCAAAGTGACAGCTCCTGCGTCAACAGCTGTAAAATCGGATAAGATTACGTTTCAAGTCTCTTCTTATGAAAGCAAAAACGATAAGATGGCCTGCTACCGGACGCCCGTGACCGTTGATCTAAGCTATATGGCCAAGCCTGAGCTTCTAGTATCTGTCAGCAGCCCATCGATTGCGGCAAACGGTTATGCCGCAGCTACGGTGACAGCGAAAATCGTACAGCCTGGCGGGCAGACCATGACCAATTACAATGGGCGTGTCCGCTTTTACTCAGCTAAAGGCGCACTTTTGTCAACGAGCAATGTGACATTTTCAAATGGACAAGCGTCCGCTCAAGTGACATCACTATCGACCGCCTCACCGGTTGAAGACACCATCTATGCGGAGCTCGTTCAATCTGACTCAAGATTTTCCGCCTGGAACCGTGACATTCAGTCAGCTCGTCACAGTACTCCGGTTCTTTATGACCCGGGTCTTTCCGTAGGATCAGGCTGTGCTCGTGATCAATTAGAAGTCGCGTTTATTATCGACTCATCGAGCAGTATGAAGCAAAGCGATCCGGAGCGGCTGCGCGTATCAAAATCTCAGCAGCTGCTTTCCACTTTAAATGCACCTGTTAACCTGGCTTCTCATTTTAACGGGAGTGGAATGCTGCTAAGCAATCGCGCTACAGCGGCCAGTGTCAGCGCACGGCTTTACGGTGTTTTTCAGTCTGGCGGCACTAACATAGCTGCTGGGATGGAAAAAGCCTTCAGTGGATTCTCAACTGATGACAAGACGAAAAAAGTGGCCATTCTTGTGACTGACGGCAAATCGAATGAGCAGCAGGTGCTTGCTCGAGTAAAGGAAGCACGCGATCTAGGCATCACCCTTTACACTATCGGACTTGGCTCTGAGACACAATTAAACGAGGATCTTTTACAAAAAGTCGCAGATGAAACCGGTGGACGCTACTTTCATGTTGAAAAAAGCAGTGATATCAGCACCGCTTATCAAACGATTTTAAATGAGGTATCGTGTGGAGAATTGTTTCTCGGCTGTTCTCCCTCTGGAATGGTTTTTACCGAATCGACTCTCCGAATGACCAATTCTACCTTTTACATGAATACGATGATCGAAAAAGCATGTGAAGAAGAAGTCAAACGCGTCGTGCTCCGTCTCCATTCCATAAATGGTCATATTGACTATGAATTGATTGATCGAGGTCAAAACTATTACGCTTTGAAAAAGGACATGACGGATATTAACGATTATGTTTATTTTGATGAAGGAACGTTTCTCGCTTTCGATGAAGCAGGCGTCTTGATCGGAAAACGTGTAATTTCCATTAATAGAAACAATTAAAAAGAGGCTGGGACATAATAATGTGATTGGTCCCCTAAATCCGAATGTTCTAGCAGTTTAAAGCTTTTATTCTTCTTTTTTCTTGGAAAAGCACACACAGGGGCTCCGGGCTGCCGGCTCCGCTTTTCTATGTGGCGAACGCTGAACCAGCCCAAAGTGCGTGGCTGTTTCAGCCTGTCCGCTCGTCACATGGAAGTCTCCGCCGCCCTCCGCCCGTTGTGGTTCTAATGAAGCAATGAAGTTAAAAAATGCTTAAAAAGGGCTTATTCTCACTGATTTACGAATAGCTGTAGGAGAACCGCCTTTTCTTTTTTTTACACGAATAATAGAATGAGGTTTGTTGTTACGCATTCAGCACGCTTCTTTTTGGTTTACCAGTTGCTTGTCCTCCCACTAAGGGCGGCTGGCGCAGGGCGGAGACTCGGGAGGGATCAGCGGGGCAGGTGAGATCCACTTTTGGAGCTTAGCGACAAAAGTTAGCTCACCGCCCGCCCCTCCGAACGCGGAGTCCTGCAGAAGCCGCCCAAACTATGCTGGCGCAAGCGCAGTCACTAAACAATTTCTGATCATGAAGTGATCGTAAGAAAGCCGAACGATACGAGTGATCATTCGGCTTTTTCTTCAATTCAGACCCTTTTTTCCCAATCTCTTTTTTCATGAAACTTGTTTGTGAACCGCAGACACGGCTTTCTTCTTCCGTCCCAGTTCATTAAAGACGATATTCAACACGATCGCAGTCAAGCTTCCCGCCACAATGCCGTTTCCTGTTAAGATCTGAACGCCGCCTGGAAGACTGGCAAACAGGTCCGGAACGACGGTCACGCCAAGCCCTAATCCAACCGAGCAGGCAATAATGAGCAGGTTTTCCTGTGCGTTCATATCCACACGGCCCAGCATCTTCATGCCTTGTGCAACGACCATTCCAAACATGGCAATCATCGCACCGCCGAGGACACTTGGTGGAATAATGGTGGTAAAAGCGCCGATTTTCGGCACGAGTCCCAGCACGATTAAAAAACCGGCTGTGTAAAAAATAACGTTCCGTGATTTCACGCCTGACAGTTGCATTAAGCCGACATTTTGTGAAAAAGCGGTGTAAGGGAATGCATTAAAGATACCGCCGAGTACGATCGCAAGCCCTTCTGCCCGGTACCCTTTCGCTAAATCCTTCTCTGTCACTTCTTCCTCACAAATGTCTGAAACGGCGAAATAGACTCCCGTTGACTCCACCAGACTGACCATCGCGACGAGAATCATCGTCAGGATGCCTGTCCATTCAAACGTAGGAATGCCAAAATAAAACGGCTGCACGAGATGGAACCAGGAAGCCTCTGCTACTGCAGCCAAATCGACCTTTCCCATGAAAAAAGCCAGTACCGTTCCAATTAAAAGACCGAGCAGCACAGCAATCGACCGGGCGAAACCAGTCAAAAAACGGTACATGACAATAATGATCGCCAGTGTGGCAAACGCAAGAAGGACATTTTCAGTGGAGCCAAAATCTGAGCTTCCCTGGCCGCCGCCCATATTGTTCATCGCGACTGGAATAAGTGTCAGCCCGATAATCGTCACAACCGACCCGGTCACAACGGGCGGGAAAAACCGAACGAGCCTGCTGAAAAACGGAGCGATCAGCAATACAAAGATTCCGGAGGCGATAATGGCCCCGTAAATGGCTGTAATGCCGTGTGCTGCACCAATCGCAATCATCGGGCTGACCGCTGTGAACGTGCACCCGAGCACGACCGGCAGACCGATTCCGATTGCTTTGCCGCGGTACACTTGTAATAACGTCGCAATTCCGCACATAAAGATATCGATGGACACAAGGTATGTGAGCTGCTCAGGCGTCATGCCTACTGCGCCGCCGACGATAAGCGGCACGATCACAGCGCCGGCGTACATCGCGAGAACGTGCTGAATGCCAAGCGATGCCGTTTTTAGCTGATGGTTCATTTCGCCACCTCTTCTTTAAACTGAATGTGCCCATCCTGAAGAGAATCAATTCGTGCAAGTGACTCAACCCGCATTCCTTTTTCCTCCAGCAGCGTCCGGCCGTTTTGGAACGATTTTTCAATTACAATCCCAATGCCGGCAATTGCACTGCCCGCCTGCTGGACGATGTCGATCAGCCCAAGGGCCGCCTGTCCGTTTGCCAGAAAGTCGTCAATGATTAACACCGTATCCTCTTTTGTTAAAAAGGTATTGGACACCGCGATTCGGTTCGTTGTTTCTTTTGTAAAGGAGTAAACATCCGCCGTTAACAAGTCGTCGGTCATCGTCAGCGACTGACGCTTTCGTGCGAATAAAACTGGTACACCCAGCACAAGTCCTGTCATGACAGAAGGCGCAATTCCACTTGACTCCAGTGTCACAATTTTCGTAATGCCGGCTTTTTGAAAAAGTTCCGCAAAGGCTTCGCCGATTTCTTTCATTAGCTGCGGATCAATTTGGTGATTTAAAAATGAATCTACCTTCAGCACGTGCGCTGACAGCACTCGGCCTTCCTGTTCCATTTTTTCCTGCAGACGTTTCATCCTGAATTCCTCCTCCGATTCGTCTTCAGGCATAAAAAAAGCCTGAAGCGCAACGTATTCCTCAAAAAAAGAGTGAACAATGCCTTCAGGCGGCGAGCCAATAAAAAGCTCTCTTGTTCACTCATAGTCGAACCATTTACGGTGGTCCGGTAGAAACTTGCAGGCCAATTCCCGCGATTATATGAGTGAATATGTTTAATTGATAAACATTATAATAGCATAATGATCGTAAAAATCAATACAAAACACGAACAATAATTAATTATTTTTAATGAAAGTTCGTTAATGTATCCCCTTTCTTTTTTCACCGTTTCTTCACAATTTCGGTCCAATTTGTGACTTTCATCACAGAATGATTTTTTTTGCACGGTTAAGATAGTGTTAACAAACCCGCTTTAGGAAGGAGGCGCAAGCATGGCTTCAGAAAAACACAAGCCTGTATCAGAGAATGAAAAGGATTCATTAAAAGGCACATTATATTCTGTTTTTGGATTAGGTATTTTTATTATCGCAACATGGATCATGGTGTTTTCTATTTTTATAGACCGTTTTTAATGCGAAGGGGGATTTAGGATGCATTTACACCGTTATGAGAAATGGTGGCTGACATTTGGCGTCGGATCACTCGTTGTGTTTCTCGTCGTTATTGGCGTAGGCGCGTTCCACCAGGGACACCAGCCGCCCAGTTCTGTGAAAACCATTAATTATGAGCAAGTGGACAAAACCGCTCCATTTGATGAGCCAGGCTTGAAAAAAGTAAGCGGCCAGGATTGGGACTACGAGCTTGTAGTCGTTGCATCCGCTTTTTATTACGCGCCGGTCGAGGCGGAAATTCCAGTTGGCTCCAAAGTGAAAATTATTGCGACAACAAAAGATGTCGTTCACGGCTTTGAAGTAGCCGGCACGAACATTAACATGATGCTTGAACCAGGCTATATTAGCGAATACGTCACGACGCTGGACAAAACAGGTGAGTTTCTTGTGCTGTGCAACGAATATTGCGGCACCGGCCACCACACAATGAAATCGATGCTGAAGGTGGTCGAGTCAAATGAATAATCAATTAATCTCTCGCGTGAACAAACAGGACGCCCGGGTAGCTATGGCCCATATGTATGTAGCTTTTTTAGCACTGGCCATCGGCGGCTTAATGGGGCTTTTACAGGTGTTTGTCCGCTCGGGAAAATACGAGCTTCCCGGAAATATTGGCTATTACCAGGTATTGACGGTACATGGCGTGATGCTTGGCCTTGTGTTGACAACATTTTTTATTATGGGCTTCCAATACGCAGCTGTTAGCCGAACGGCCGGCGCTTTTTCAGCGAAGCAGCGAACAAGTGCCTGGATTGGCTTTTGGCTGATGACACTTGGCACGGCGATGGCAGCCGTCATGATTTTATTAAACGAAGCCACTGTGCTGTATACGTTTTATGCACCGCTTCAGGCGCACTGGATTTTTTATCTCGGGCTGACGTTTGTCGTTGTCGGCAGCTGGCTCGTCGGCTTTGCGCAAGTATCCCGCTATGTCCAGTGGCGCAAGGCGCATAAAGGGGAGCCTTCGCCGCTTTTGACTTTTATGGCTGTTGTCAACTCGGTCATGTGGTTTGTGGCGACAATTGGCGTCGCATCAGAAGTGCTGCTTCAGCTTTTGCCATGGTCGCTCGGCTTGATTGAACGGGTAGATGTGTTAATTACACGCACTTTGTTCTGGTACTTCGGCCATGCACTCGTTTATTTCTGGCTGCTGCCTGCTTATATGGCCTGGTATGCGATCGTGCCCAAAATTATTGGCGGCCGCATTTTTTCGGATTCACTCGCCCGCCTTTCCTTTATGCTGTTTTTGCTGTTCTCGATTCCGGTCGGTTTTCATCACCAGCTGACAGAACCCGGCATTAGCGCTTTTTGGAAATTCCTGCAGGTCATCTTAACCTTCATGGTCATTATTCCATCTCTTATGACGGCGTTCAGCATGTTTGCCATGTTTGAAATGCGCGGCCGGGAACTGGGCGGCAAAGGGCTGTTCGGCTGGTTCCGCAAGCTTCCGTGGGGTGACGCACGTTTTCTCGTTCCGTTCATCGGCATGGTCGCTTTTATTCCAGCCGGTGCAGGAGGCATTATCAACGCTTCTCACCAAATGAATCAGGTTGTTCACAACACCATTTGGGTCACCGGTCACTTTCATTTAACAGTGGCAACGACAGTGCTGCTGACGTTCTTCGGCATTGCGTACTGGCTGATCCCGCACTTGACCGGACGGGTTTTAACGCCGCAGATGAACACACTGGCAATTGTTCAGGCCTTTACATGGGCATTCGGCATGACGATCATGTCCGGAGCGATGCACTGGGTCGGCTTGCTTGGAGCTCCGCGCCGCTCGTCATTTTCCACTTACGGCGATGCCGCACAGGCCATGGAATGGATTCCGTATCAAATCGCACAGGCGGTCGGCGGCACGATTTTGTTTTTAGGCATTATTTTAGTCTTGATTATCTTCGCGAACCTTGCCTGGTTTGCGCCAAAAGGCGACGAAGAATTCCCGGTTGCCGAAGTAGCAGAGCAAGCAGAGAAAACACCGATGGTCCTCGAAAACTGGAAGATTTGGATGACGGTGCTCGTGGCTCTTATTTTAATTGCGTACACGATTCCGGTCATGGATATAGTAAATGGCGGACCGCTCGGCTCAAAAGGCTTTAAATTGTGGTAGATTCTCAATTAAACTCCCGCAAGTAAATTTTTCCGTTATTGATTTTACAATCTGCTTTTCCTCCCACCAGGGCGGCTGGCGCAGGACGAAGACTCGGTAGGGGATCAAGCGGGTCAGGTGAGATCCACTTTTTGAGCAAAGCGACAAAAGTTAGCTCACCGCCCGCCCCCCGAAAGCGAAGTCCTGTTCGATGCCGCCCGAAGTGTGTTCGTACAAGCACACTAGCTTTACAAAAAAGAAATGACCACCTGGTTTCATTGACAAATTCTGTTTTTTACAGCAAAACGACCCGAAGCACAATTGCTTCGGGTCGTTTTTTCGTTCAGATCTATGCCCGTGGCGGGCGTTTTCCCCAGTATTGATAGTAATCACAGCGGATAAAGCCGTTGAACAGCTTTCTTTTCTTCGTGGCCGGACGGCCGTATACGTCTTCAAATCCTTCGTGAGACGTCAGCATGTAAATGGACCATGTATCCAATTTTTTGAATGCGTGTCCTAAATCGGCATACAGCTTTTCCACACCCGGCCGGTCGCTTAGCCGCTCTCCGTATGGCGGGTTGCCGACAATGACGCCGTATTCCTTGTCCGTGTGAAAAGCGGTAGAATCCGCTGTTTGGAATTGAACAAGGTCCCCAAGCCCAGCTTCAAAAGCATTGGCTTTAGCAATTTGTTCCATTCTCGGATCAATATCCAGCCCCAGAATGTCCAGCGGCTGATCGTAATTGGCCTGGTCCTCCGCTTCTGTGCGCACATCCTCCCAGATCCGCTCACTCACCCAGTCCCATTGTTCTGAAACAAATTCACGGTTAAAGCCTGGCGCAATGTTCTGGCCAATAAGGGCCGCTTCAATCGGAATGGTACCGGAGCCGGCAAACGGGTCAACAAACGGCTTATCTGGGTACCAGTTTGTCAGCTTCACAAGCGCCGCAGCCAGCGTTTCCTTCAGCGGTGCCTCCCCTTGTCCTGTCCGGTAGCCGCGCTTATGCAGACCTGCTCCGCTGGCGTCAATCGTCAGCGTGACTTTATCCTTTAAAATGGCCACTTCAAGCGGAAAACGGGCGCCTGTTTCTGCAAGCCACGTTTCAACATGATACGCCACTTTTAACCGCTCCACGATCGCTTTTTTTACGATCGCCTGACAGTCAGACACACTGAACAGCGTGGATTTAACGGACTTTCCCTGAACAGGGAATGATGCATCCTTCGGTAAATAGTCTTCCCAGCGGACTGCTTTTGTTTTTTCAAAAAGCTCATCGAACGTTTTTGCGTAAAATTCAGCAACTACTACCTTCACGCGGTCTGCGGTCCGCAGCCACATATTGCAGCGGGCGATGGCTGTCGCGTCTCCTTCAAAATAAACCTTGCCGTTTTCGGTACGCGGCTCGTACCCAAGGTCTTTTACTTCCTTCGCTACGATGGCTTCAAGCCCCATCGCAGCGGTTGCAATTAATGTGTACATATCCATCCTCTTTTCATTTGCTCTCGTCCGGCCATTCCATAAATAAAAAATCAATGAACGCGGATAAAGGTACCGGTTTGGAGTAGTAATACCCCTGAACGATTTCGCATGATTCTTTCTTCAGCAGTTCAAGCTGCCGCTTGTTTTCAACGCCTTCCGCCACAACCTTTAAGCGCAGGCGGTGCGCCATCGTAATAATCGCTTCCACGATGGAGGAGTCCTCATCATATTGGTCCATCATCTTGATAAAGCTGCGGTCAATTTTCAAATAATCTATCGGAAACCGTTTTAAGTAACTAAACGACGAGTAGCCCGTGCCGAAATCGTCAATGGACAGCTTAAAGCCACTCGTTTTCAGCTGCGTTAATCGCTGAACGGCCATTCGGGCGTCCGGCATGACCGTGCTTTCTGTTAATTCCAGCTCAATGCGCCGGGCCGACATATTTTCTTCAAACAAAATGGAGCGAAACGACTCAACAAACCGGTCCTGTGAAAATTGAACAGCAGAGACGTTCACAGCAATTGAAAAATCGGCAAAACCGTATTGATCTAACGTCGTTAAATCCCGGCATACCTGGTGGAGCACCCATTCGCCAATCGGGATAATGAGACCGGTTTCTTCGGCAATGGGGATAAAAACACTTGGCGGGACTTCGCCAAAGTGCTGATTGTTCCAGCGCAGCAGCGCTTCTGCTCCGGCAGCTTTATTTCGCTTTACATCCACTTTCGGCTGATAATGAATGGACAGCTCCTGTCTTTCAATGGCTTTTCGCAGCTCCATCTCAATTGTCAGCACTTCCTTTGTTTCACGATCCATGTCTTCATGATACACCGAAAAACGATTCCGGCTTTTTTCTTTTGAATAATACATGGCTTTATCTGCTTTATTGATCAGCGTGTCCACATCAAGGCCATCCTCTGGAAAAAAGCTGATGCCAATGCTCGTCGACATGTAAATATCCTGTCCTTCCAGCTGAAAAGGAACCGAAAAAGAATGGATAATGGCTTCTGCCAGCCCGAATGCTTCGCGGGCATGACGAATGTTTGTAAGGGCAATTGAAAACTCGTCTCCGCCCAGCCGGGCAATGAAATCCTTATTCCCAAGCAGCCGCTTCAGCCGGGTTGACAATTCAACGAGCAGCTGATCACCCGCTGAATGACCAAACGTATCATTTACTTGCTTAAAGCGGTCTAAATCCAGAAAAAAGACCGCCAGTTTTTGATCAAAACGGATGGATGTTTCGATGATCGAAGCCAGCCGGTTATGGTAGGCATAGCGGTTTGCGACGCCAGTTAAAGAGTCGTGATGAGCCAGCTTTTTCAGTTCTTCCTCTGCTGTTTTTTGATCCGATATATCGGTAAACACACCAATGTACTGTTCAATTTGTCCCTCGTCACCACTTACAGCGAGAATGGTCAGCCATTCCGCATACAGATCCCCGTTCTTGCGCCGGTTCCAAATTTCTCCGCTCCATTTTCCGCGCTTCTTAACCTCTGACCACATGAGCGTATAAAAGCGCTCGTCATGAATGCCCGATTGAAGCATATTCGGTGTTTTTCCGATCGCTTCTGATTCCGTGTATCCTGTGACCACTTGAAAAGCGGGATTCACATACTCAATGATGCCTTTATGGTCTGTGATCATCACACCTTCACGTATATGGTCGATAATAACATTGCTCGTTTTCTCTTTTTTCATTAAGAGGCCAGCCCCCGTCAAATAGAACAAAAGCTCCCCTATAAAGGAGAGCTGTACTTGTTTAAATGAATACCCTGAATAACGTTCTGTAAGCCATGTTTTGTTCCATCGTACTGCAAGCGACCAGGGTATGGTCTCGTACTCCGGCGGCAATCATCTATCTGCAAAGCATACACTTTGCCCTTCCATCCGTTCAGTTCCGTCCGGAAGGTGCCCCTACCAAAATTTGGGTTGCTCACTCACGGGGTTTACCTCGTTCCACCTTCACCGTTTCCGGCAAAGCTACGTCACTGTGGCACTTTCAAGGTATTCACACCATATCCGAAGACGTAGGTGTTTTCCCTGCCGTCAGCTAAAAGCTGCCCTGGCTTATGGTTTCGCCAGGCGCGATCACTACAGGCATCTCAGCACTGTGCGAGCATGGACTTTCCTCTGCGAACATAATGCCCGCAGCGATTACCCGAACGCTATTCATTTTCCGTTCCTTATTATAAAAGAAATTCAGTCATTTCGCAATGAAAAGTTATTCATTATGAAGTCTATCACCAAATACATGCTTTTCCAAATTCGACAGTCTCTTTAAAATATCAAAATTAGTCGAACCCGGAGCCGGCTGCTGCTGGCGAATCGGCGCTTCCGGTACTGGCTTGCGGGATGAAATAGAACTGTTCTCCTTTTTCAGCCGCAAATTTTCCTGCTGCAGTTCTTCAATGGCTTGCTGAAATACATCATAGTCTTTTATGACAAGGTCTAAAAATTGGTCCACTTCATCGGGATTGTATCCACGCATGGATGTTTTAAATTCTTTTTCAAGAATATCTTTCCCGGTTAATTTAATTTTATCCGATAACATTGCCCTGCACCACCTTCATCGAATCCTGTCTGTTTCACTTAATTGTTTCAAAAACAGGGTTATTTGTCAATTAGAAAGCAGGCTCTGACAGGGTTTTCTTTGTTACAAAAAAGCATAGAAACTATCTTTTAAATTTGTCAATACGAATGCAGTTAAGCCGACAAACACGAAAAATAAAAATAAAATCGCACGATACAACCTGTCATTCACCCCATATTTTTAGTCTCTCACTTAAATAACCAGTTACTATTTTACGTGGTTTGCAGAAAAGTTACAACTGTATGACAACTTTTTTCTCGTTATTTCGACAACTTTTTTTCAAGCCGCTGCAAACGGTGCTGCAATGCGTGTTTCAGCGATTCTTTTTCTACGTCTTGCTCGAGTGCCCACCTCGTTTCCTGTAATGCTTTAGGCAAATCCTTCCACTGGTGCTCGTATACCTTTGCAAGCTCCACTGCCGCATCAATAGACTGCTCCATACCGGACGTTCGGACACGCAAGAATAATGAAACGGCCTCTTCATATGAACGATTTCTTTTGTGCTGCATCGCAAGCCGGTACGCAGCACCTGAAGCCACAGCCCTTTCCTCGCTTTGAGCGGATTGCTCAAATGACTGTAGTGCGGCCGCTGTATTGCCGGCTGCTTCAAACCATTTGCCAAGCTCGTAAGAAATCCGGTCGTCGGCATTTCCTCCTTGACGCAGCACAAGGCTGCTAATATGCGCATACAGCGTGATCAAGCTTAAAATATCCCGCTCATTATGCTTCATGACCTGCAGTACACCTTCCGGGTCTCCCCGTTCCACAAAATCAAAGTAAATGATCGGCGCCAGGTGGCCCGGCACATCGTTCACGCGCTCCAGTCCGAGATGTTCTTTTTCAACGTTTACGAGCTTGACCGATTCCATTGTATGTTTAAACAAGCGGTGGGATGCATGATATAAATCAAAATGGCCAAAGGATGGAAGTGACGGCACTTTATCTCTAACAAAGGTATGACGTGACTTCACCTGGGGCCAGTCAAATGATTTTCCATTATATGTTACAAGTGTAGAATAATCAGTTTCCTGCAGAAATTTGGCGTAAAGTGCTGTTTCGTTGCCTGGAGACGGCAAAAAATATTGCTTCACCGTTACCTGATCTCCCCAAATTCTGGCGGTTCCAAGCAGAAAGATGACGCTGCCTGTTCCACTCAAACCCGTTGTTTCGATATCGAAAAAAAACAAATCAGACGGCTGAAATCCTTTGGCGGACAACGGATGGTTTCCTTTGAAATCAGACCATTGACGGATGATTTTTTGCGCATCTTTGAACGTATACTTCCCATGCTCTGTGTCAATATCGTAATGAGTCTCGCGTGTCAGACAGTATTCGTCGTCCAATTCAAATACTTCTGCTCCTTCCGCTTTCCACACATCCCAATACCGAATGCCCTCTGGCGGTTCTTCTTTTTTAAGTGCTGGCGGCTCTTCGCGCACAATATGCTTTTTCAGCCGCTGCAATTTTTTGGCCATACTCATTTTCGCCACTCCTTAAAACTGGTCAAGCAACTCGACGCTTTTCCGTTTCAGGTCCATCCCATCAAAGCCCATGCCGATACAGGACGGACAGCCATTGTCACACGGGCATTTTTGAATCAAGTCTTTTGCCGCTTCCTTTACTTCGTTAAAACGCTTAAAAACATCCTCCGCAAGCCCGATCCCGCCCGGATAATGGTCATATAAAAAGATCGTCGGCTTCCCGGAATGAGCCGCTTTTATTTGCGAGCTCACATGAATATCGCTTCTGTCACACATCGTATGAATCGGCACAACGTGATGCAGCACATTCGCCACGCCCATCAACAGATGCTCAAGCGATTTTTCCGGTTCTTCCATTTCAAGTTCCATCCAGACAGCGCTCGTATGAATTTCTTCTTCCGGAAGAGTAATCGGTCCCGAGCCAATGTTTTCAAATGTCGTCATCTTTATTTTTTTAAAAATCGTTGGCAAAATGTTCACCGTGACATCGCCATAATGAATGGCAGAGACCGGTTGTTCTTTTGTCCGGTCGATTTCCAGCACGTTTAGCCCAACCGCAAGATTCGCATCCGTATAATACTCCACATCCACCTGACGGACGTATGCTTTTTTATGTGCCCAGTCCAGCTTTTCCACTTGAAACTGAACACCTTCATGCAAATAAATAGCTTCATCATGCAGCAGTGTCATGGCGCTGAGCCGGTCCATCTCCCCGATGATTTTCACGTTGGCCCGCTCCGACTGATCCACAATGACGACATTTTCCTGCGTGGCCGAACGAAGACTGATGTTTGTTGCCGGAAAGGATTCATTTGACCAGTGGTATTTCCCCCCATTGTAATGAAGAACCCGTTCCTCCCGCAAGTATTCCAGCACATCCCCGACATCCATCGGGCCAAACGCTTCTTCTTCTTTGAACGGAATCTCATAAGCGGCACACTTCAGGTGATCCACTAAAATAATTAAGTTTTCCGCATTAATGCGCGCTGATTCCGGGTTTCGTTCAAAAAAGTAATCCGGGTTTTGCACAACGTACTGATCAATTGGTGTAGAGCTCGCAACCATGATAATGACTGCTTCCCCGTGCCGTCTGCCTGCCCGGCCCGCCTGCTGCCATGTGCTCGCGACACTGCCCGGATAGCCCGTCATCACACAAACCTGCAGCTGGCCGATGTCCACGCCGAGTTCAAGGGCATTGGTGCTGACAACACCTAAAATATCACCGTCGCGGAGGCCTTTTTCAATGGCTCTTCTTTCCTTTGGCAAGTAGCCGCCCCGGTAGCCGCGAATCGTTTTCGGTCCGATGTCTCCCTTCACCAGCTCTTGTATGTGAGATAAAATAATTTCCACCCGAACCCTGCTTCGGGCAAAAATAATCGTTTGAATCTGGTTTTTCAAAAACTCGCGCGCCAGCCGGTTCACTTCCACCGTCGCACTCCTTCTAATGTTAAGCGGTTCGTTAACGACCGGTGGATTGTAAAACACAAAATGCTTCCGGCCCCGCGGTGCTCCGTTGTTATCAATCAAGCGCATCGGGCTGCCGGTCAGTGCTTCGGCCAGTTCCTTCGGGTTGGCGATGGTGGCCGATGTGCAAATAAACTGAGGACTGCTGCCGTAAAAAGCACAGATTCTTTTTAACCGTCTCAGCACATTGGCGACATGGCTGCCAAAAACGCCCCGGTACGTATGAAGCTCATCAATCACGATGTATTTCAGGTTTTCAAATAAGCTGACCCATTTCGTATGATTGGGCAAAATGGCTGAATGCAGCATATCTGGATTTGTCATCACAATATGACCGGCCTGTCTCACCTTTTGCCGAATGGCCGGTGATGTATCGCCGTCATATGTAAAACTTTTAATATCCGCACCCATTTCTTCAATGATTTCGTTCAGCTCACTTTTTTGGTCCTGGGCCAGCGCTTTTGTCGGAAACAAATATAATGCACGGCTTGTGGAGTCCTCTGCAATCTGCTCCAAAACGGGCAGGTTGTAGCAAAGTGTTTTTCCAGAAGCGGTCGGGGTGACGGCGACGATATTCTCTCCCTTCTGGACCGCTTCAAAGGCAGCATGCTGATGGGTATATAATTCACGAATTCGCCGTGTCTCCAGGGCTTGACGAAGCTTTTCATCAATGGTGTCCGGCAGCGGCCTTGTTTTCGCCTCCACAGGCTCCAGTTCATGCCAGTGAATGACATTTTCATCATCACGCAGCTCTGCAATAAGATCTGCCAGTGTTTTTTTCCACATCTTCCTCACCTCATTTTCAAATGGTTTCTCTTTTTATCTATTCTATCGAACAAACGATCTTTTTAAAAGCAAAAAAAAGAACGCACCCGGGCGCTCCTTACGCGTGCATTCCTTTTTGAAGCGACTCCAGTACATACAGCGCTGAATCGGCCGACTGAATGAACTTCGCTTTTCCTGTATCAAAAAAATGAGCATGCGCTCCTACACGACGAGCGTTATCAGCTGCCTGGACAATTTGAGCTGTGTGAACATATTTTTGCGGCTGCTCTTGTAAAAATGCAAGCGCCTCTCGTTCCCACTGATCCGCCGCTTCATCTACCCTGTCCGCAAACGGCTTGACCGTGTTGAAAAAGTCCGCTGCTTCTTTTGTCTCTCGATGGTGAGCATAAATGGATTTTGCTTCTTCTATTAATTCATGCAATGCAATCGTGCTTTCTCGTAAAGCCACTCGTTACCCCTTCTTTCACATAGAACCGGCTGCCGGCTTTAATGAATGAGCAGCATCCCCGCATAAAAAACGGGCTCCCTCTTCCACTAACAACAAACGATTATGAAGGTGTTCTGTTCGAATTCGAAACCCGGCAATCTTGCGGCTTCGCTCATTTGCTACACTCATCTTCAACCGGCGCTCAAGCTCTAACGTATCTTTCTCCAATTCGACCAGCCGCTCCATCCACTCTTCTTTCGTCATCGACTCCACCCCTTTGCCGTAGTATAGAAAGGAATTCGTCAGAAAGGGAAGAGTTCCTTCCCACCTGACAAAACTAGTGAAGAAGAGTCAAAGAAGGGAATGGTACGACAAATTATGCGAAAGTCATCCCTTTTTTCTTCATTAAATATTGGAGCGCACTCCGAAAGGTTAAAAAGGTGTTCAAATCGGTTCGCAGCTGCAATCCGCTGGTCATTAATGTCTGCGTAAAGCCTGGCGTGAAGCCAACGAAAAACGTTTCCGCTCCCATTAAGTTTAAAGAATTGACCAGATTGTCGATCGACTGCCCGATCACCTCCATTTGATCGATTTCGTTTTTGGAGATCGCGGTGAAATCGATAATAACGGTTTCGACAGACTGTTCATAGCAGGCATTCAGCAGGACAGAAATGATCGTTTCAAACCGCTCCTGAGACAGCTTGCCTGTGATTGGAACTAAAATCGTTTCCGGAATGATAGACGGAATAATAGGTGCTGACACGTCTTGGACAAGCTGTTTATATTCGGCCAGTTCTTCTTTTAATAAACGGATCTCTTCTTGTAAAGCAGAAAGATCCTCTTGCTTTTTACTCATATTGGCTCACCTGCTTTATCATCTTCATTCTATTTTAATATAGGGACCTCCATCCTGCAATCCACCCCCTAAAAAAAAAGGCCCAAAGCAATACGTCTTTTCAAACAGGCGATTTGTTCGCTCATATGGTATGATATTGATTGGATTCAAGAGGAGGGAAAAAGATGGCGATCCGCTATCCGAATGGAAAAAAATATGCGCAGTCTGATCAGGCAGGCAGCACAAAGCCACTGAAAAAAAATTCATTATTTTCAAACCGTGGCATGACGCTTGAAGAAGATATTAACGAATCAAACGCGTATTATTTAAGCCGCAACCTGGCTGTCATTCACAAAAAACCCGTGCCTGTTCAAATCGTTCGAGTTGATTACCCTGCAAGAAGCGCAGCTGTTATTAAAGAAGCGTACTTCCGGCAGGCCTCTACGACAGATTATAACGGGGTTTATAAAGGAAAGTATATTGATTTTGAAGCGAAGGAAACGAATCATACATCGTCGTTTCCGCTGAAAAATTTTCATGCCCACCAAATTTCACATATGAAACAGGTTGAAGAGCACGGAGGCATTGCGTTTGTCCTTATCCGCTTTTCCAAAACGGATGAACTATTTCTTCTCCCCTTTGCGGCTTTATATGATTTTTGGCTTCGAATGACTGATGGCGGCCGTAAATCTATCACAAAAGAGGAGATTGAAAACCGGAGCAGGTCACTGAAGCTTGGGCTTTCACCGCGCATTCCCTATTTGCAAGCGGTGGATCACGTATACTTTTAATTTTTGAAAGCGAGGAAAAAAGACACATGTCTGATGAATACAAATCAAGAACCGAGAAGCGGAGCCAGCAAAAGAAAAAACCAGCCCGCTCCCCGAAAAAAACAAAAACGAAAAAAGCGCCAGCTTCTAAAAAGCGGTCGATTGTCAAACGGATTATTCTCGGTGCATTTTTAGTCGCATTGCTTGTCCTAATCGGCGGAGCCGGCCTTTTTGCCTATTATGTGAAAGACACACCTGAAATTGATGAAGCGATGCTGAAAGATCCGATTTCATCCAAAATTAACGCTGATGACGGCTCCCTGCTGACGAATATCGGCTCCGAGCGCCGTGAATATGTCGAGTACGATGACATCCCTGTGCTCGTGCGTGATGCGTTTATCGCCACGGAAGACAGCCGTTTCTTTGAACATAAAGGGATTGATCCGATTCGTCTCGGTGCTGCGGTTATGAAAAACGTGACCGATGGCTTTGGCTCGCAAGGTGCGAGTACGATCACACAGCAGGTGGTTAAGCTCTCCTTCCTGTCATCGGATAAAACGCTAAAGCGGAAAGCGCAGGAAGCATATCTTGCCTACAAGCTGGAGCAGGAATACTCAAAAGAAGAAATTTTTGAAATGTATGTGAACAAAATTTACATGTCAGGACCGATTAATGGAGTGAAAGCAGCCGCCGATTATTATTTCGGCAAAGAATTAAGCGAGCTGTCTTTGCCTGAAGCAGCGTATCTTGCGGGCATGCCACAAAGCCCGAACAACTATAATGCATTTACAAACCCTGAAAATGCAGAAAAACGGAAAGACGTCGTTCTGTCTCTCATGAACCAGCACGATAAAATTTCCGCAGCTGAAATGGAAGAAGCGCAAGATCAGAACATTACAGACTTTCTATTGGATGAACCGGTCAGCAAGTCCGGAGTAGATCCGGAATACGATGCGTTTGTTGACCTGGTCATCGAGGAAGTAGAAGCCATGGGCTACAACGCATATACAGACGGTTTAACGATTGAAACAACGCTCGACAAAGAAGCGCAGGAATATATGTACCAGCTTCTGAACAGCGATGAATACGTTAATTATCCAAGTGACTTGTTCCAGGCGGGCATTGCGTTGACGGATACGCAAACCGGCGCCATCCGGGCGCTTGGCGGCGGCCGGAACCAGGAAGTGCAGCGCGGCTTAAACTATGCAACTGATATTAAACGGCAGCCGGGTTCTACAATAAAGCCGATTCTTGATTATGGACCGGCGATTGAATATTTGAAATGGTCAACGTATGAGCAAATCGAAGACAGCCCGCTGCAATACTCCGGCGGCGGCTCTGTTGGAAACGCCGGCGGCTCGTATGCAGGCATGATGTCGATGCGTGATGCACTTGCCCGTTCAAAAAATACTGCAGCGGTCCGTACCTTCCAGGAGGTCGGATTTGAGGATGCGTATGAATTCGCCGGCAAACTGGGCATCAACCTTGAAAACGAATATGAATCGTATGGCATTGGCGCTATGGACGGCGATGAAGGCATTTCGCCGCTGCAAATGGCAGGTGCTTACAGTGCATTCGGAAACGGCGGCATTTATAACGAGCCTCATACAGTCACAAAAGTGACATTGGCCGACGGAACCGTTGTCGAAAATGACATCACCTCCGAACCGGCAATGAGCGATTACACCGCCTATATGGTTACTGACATGCTCAAAAGTGTAGTGGATTACGGAACAGGTACGGCAGCCAATATCCCGTCTCTTCACATGGCAGGGAAAACAGGCACGACCAATTATACAGATGATGAACTTCAAAAGTATGACTTCCCATCCAGTGCGTCGCCGGATGCATGGTTTGTCGGCTATACGACCAATTATACAGCCGCTATCTGGACCGGCTATGAAAGCCGGACCGAATATTTATCAAAGGAAAGCCAGCAAATTGCAAAAGAACTCTTTAAGCAGCTGATGACGGAAGTATCTGAAGGTGTGGATACGCCTGATTTTGAAAAACCGGACAGTGTGCTTGAGCTTCCGATCGTAAAAGGGTCGAATCCAGCTGTTGTGGCGGGAAGCGGCGTTTCGGACAGCAACAAAACCTACGAATTGTTTATTCGCGGAGAACAGCCGAAACGAACGACGCCGGTTGAAGAGCCGGAAGAAGATGAGGAAGAAGAGCAGGAGGAAGAACAGCCCGAAGAAGAAACAGCGAGCGGCAGCATTACCGGCTTATCTGCTTCTGCCGATGCGAGCGGCAATATGTCCGTATCGTGGGGCTACAGCGGTGACGGCAGTCCAACCTTCAGCGTCTCAAATGGACAGGAAACGCAGTCGATTGGCGGCTTCTCTACCGTATTTGGCGGTGGCCAGCCGGGTGAAACATACTCGATCACGGTAACAGCGACAGTAGATGGCGAGAGCATCGATTCCGCTTCAACGTCTGTCACGATTCCAGGCGGCGAACCAGCGGAACCGGAAGAGCCTGAACCAGAGCCGGAACCTGAACCGACACCGGAGCCAGCTGAGCCAGAACCGGAACCAGAGCCGGAACCAGAGCCAGAGCCTGAACCGGCACCCGAGCCCGAAGAACCGCAAACCGAACAACCGGCCAACGGCAATTCAGGTAATAATGGCGGCAATGATGACGCCACCGGGAACTCTTCCGGCAACATCGAAAACGGCAATGGGTCAACCCAGAGCAACGGCTCACAGGACACTGAGCCAACAGAAGAAGCACCAGCCGAATAACGAACAAACCCCCTGATCGCGATGATCAGGGGGTTTTCGTATTTCATTCTCTCGATCATGTACGGCGAGAGCTTTTAAGCAGCTGGACGGCCGATGCTTTTTTCAGTTCTGTCATGAGCTCGATTAATTGCCGGTAGGCCATATACGTGTACGGACGGCTGTCGATATACGTAAACCGTTCCAAAAAGTTTATCGGCTTTACCATTAAATCCGGCTCTTTTTCCATCCATAGCACCGGTGCCGCTGGCTGATTGTTCGCCCAGAAAAGAGCCATAAAAAACAGCGCCAGGAGTGTGTCTACTTCCTCTTTGACGTCCTTGCTTCTGGCCAGCTGTTTTTCTTCCAGCTGTTTTACGGCCTGCTCCCACGCTTCCTGAAGCAACGGCAGACCGTTTTTTTCCTGCTCCCACGGCTTTTCCCCGTTCAACTCATAACGAAAATACGGATACTCGGATAAAGACGCCGGAAGCTCCGCTTGTGAATCAGGTGAAAAGTACCGGAGCTCTTCTGGTATGTTCACGGTCATGTTCTTTTCCCTCCAAGCTTCATTCGTTTCTTTCCTTCACGGCATATGTCGAGAAGCGGGCACTCCGGACAGTTTGGCGACTGCGCTTTACAATGATAGCGGCCGAAAAAAATCATCCGGTGATGCGTATCTGACCATTCTTCCATCGGGATCTTGCGCATTAATGTGTTTTCTACCTCTGTCACACTGTCCTTCCAGCGGCAAAAGCCGAGCCGCTTTGAAATCCGCTCCACATGGGTGTCTACCGCAATCGCCGGAACACCAAAGGCGACGGATGCAACGACATTCGCTGTTTTCCGGCCTACGCCAGGAAGCTTCACGAGCTCATCCTGGGTTTCCGGAACGATACCGCCCATTTCTTCCAGCAGCAGCCGGGACATCTTTTGAATGTTTTTTGCTTTATTCCGGTACAAGCCGATCGACCGGATGTCCTGCTCCAGCTCTTCAAGCGGCACTGCCAGGTAATCCTCTGGCGTCTTATATTTTTGAAACAGGTTTTTTGTTACTTTATTTACGAGTGCGTCTGTACACTGCGCAGACAGCGCAACCGCAATGACAAGCTCAAACGGGTTTTTATGATTTAATTCGCAGTGGGCTCCGGGAAACATTTCCGCAAATGTATCCAGACAGCGCCGAATTTGTGTTTTGTTCAGCATGTTCGTTCTCCTTACTGCTCCAGCCAGTTATAAAAAGGCACTGCCTGCTCCGAGCGGGATACTTGTTCCATAGCGGCCGGCTTCCGGAACTTTTTACCCTGCTCCCGGGCCTGTTCAACCGTTTTAATCCCTTGTTTTTTCCACTCAAATAAAATCCGGTCAATGTAGCGGAAGTTCAGCTTCATCGATAAAACAGCTTCACGAAGCGCTGCTTTAATAACTGACGGTGAATGGCCGTCCTGGTCAATCCAGAGCGCCAGTGTTTCACATTCAATGGAGGACAGCGGCCGCCCGAATTCTTCCTCAAACAAGCTGTATAAATCCTTTTCCTCTGTCATCGCCTGCTGGACAGACTGACCGCGTGCTTCCGATTCAAAAAGAGCCACAAGCTTGTTCCATAACGGCTCCAGCGAGTAAGATTCATAGCCGGTCTGGCTTCCCTGTTCAATTTCCACCACCTGCTTTTGCAGCAGCTTTTTCACGCAGCCTGCACACTCAGACGCCGTGATCGACATCCGGTTAGACAGCTCTTCAAAACTCGGAAACAGAATTCCCTTCTGGCTGTATGAATAAATATGAAGAAGCAGCATCATTTCCTGCTCATTTAACGATAGCTTTTTATAGTTTTCAAGCAGCACATTCGGTACACTTGTAGACCCTTGCTCCATCCAGTGAATCATGATCTCTTTGTCTTTCATTTTCCCCACCTCGACCTTTTGCAATGCTTCATATTATACTAGCTGGATGAAAAAAAGAAAAGCCGCCCGATTGGACTGCTTTTCTTCATCTTGTTACCCTTTTTGGTTTGATTTCACATAATCGGCGATGCGGTCAACCGCTTTTTCCAGCAGTTCAAGCGACGTCGCATACGATAAGCGAATATTCGGAGGCGTGCCGAAACCGCTGCCCGGTACGACGGCTACGTTTGCTTCCTCTAGGAGCGCAGTAACAAAGGCATCCACGCTGTCGTGGCCCGTTGCGTTTGCCGCTTCGGTTACATTCGGATACAAATAAAAGGCACCTTGCGGCTTCAAGCACGTTACGCCTGGAATAGCAGATAATTTTGCATGAATAATGTTCATGCGCTCTTCAAATGCTTTTTTCATGACCTCTACCGGCTCTTGTGTGCCTGTGTACGCCGCAATCGCCCCGTATTGGGCCGTTGACGTCGGGTTGGACGTTGAATGGCTTGCAAGGTCCGTCATTGCTTTAATGACCTGTGCATTTCCTGCTGCGTAGCCAATGCGCCAGCCTGTCATCGAGTGAGATTTGGATACGCCATTGATGATAATCGTTTGCTCTTTTAATTCAGATGATAGTTCGGCAATGGATACGTGCTTGTTGCTGCCGTACACCAATTTTTCATAAATTTCATCTGATACAATCCAAATATTGTGCCGAATCGCCACTTCCCCAAGCGCCTGCAGCTCTTCAGCTGAATACAGCATACCTGTCGGGTTGGATGGCGAGTTAATAATAACGGCTTTTGTCCGGTCCGTAATCGACGCTTCCAGCTGCTCCGGCGTAATTTTAAAATCGTTTGATTCTGCACCGTCCACATAAACCGGAACGCCATCCGCTAGCTTCACCTGCTCCGGATAACTCACCCAATACGGTGTTGGGATAATCACTTCATCTCCCTCATTGAGGATGACCTGGAATAAGTTATAAAGTGCGTGCTTCGCGCCTGTGGTCACGATAATTTCGTTGGGCTTGTATGTAATTCCCTGGTCCTGCTTGAATTTCCCGATAATGGCGTCCTTCAGCTCTGCTACGCCGCCAGCCGGTGTATACTTTGTTTGTCCGTCCTTCAGCGATTCATACGCTGCTTCGATAATGTGCTCCGGTGTATTAAAGTCAGGCTCTCCCGCGCCAAGCCCGATCACGTCGATTCCCTGCGCTTTCATTTCTTTTGCTTTTGCCGTGATGGCAAGTGTTGTGGAAGGAGTTAATGCTTTTACGCGTTCTGCTAATTGTACGTCCATGAATCGATTCTCCATTCTATTATTAAATGTTTTCAACCTTTTTCCACCAGGTCCCGTCCGTAAACGACAAATAGTAGTAATTCAAGCGGCCGTTCTCATTTTCAAATAAAAACAGCCAGACCGGTGTTTTTTGTTCCATGCCAAGTGTCACAGATAAAAGCGCTGCGTCTCCTGCTTCCTCACGGAAAAGCGCACGTGCTTCTTTTTCTGTCACACCTTCTTCGAGCGGGCGGACCACAGGCTCGGAACCTTCTTTCTCAGAAAGCCAGACCGCTACGTTTTGCCCGTTTTGATCCTGCCCGGTCGCCGCATAAACCGTTTCTGTGCTGTGATACACATATACATCATCTGTTTGAGAAAGAGACGCTTTTTCCTCCAGCTGCCTGGCCGCTCTCTCCTTCGCCTCTTCATACGGTTTTTGTGCATTATTATACAAGATTATAACCGCAATCGCAATGATCAGCACCGGAATGCCGATGATTAAAGCCCATTTTTTATAAGTTGTTCGCATAGTCACCACGTTCTTTTATGTTCGATAAATTGTAAAAACTGCTTTTGACTGATCCTCCGCATCAAGCGCGAGGCCGAACATGAGGTTTTCCCGCTTCAGCGTCCGGTTCAGCGTGTCAACAAGCTTGTACAAATCACCGTTATTTTCGACTGTTACCGTTGAAAGCACTTCAATTTTTGACTCCATAAACATCCCTCCTGGGTCAAATTATAACAGGAACAAAACCGATCGATACAGCTATTTTTTGCGCGGCAGCCACTTTTCGATCAGATCCACCGTTTCCCCTATATCGGTTTCTTTTACAGGTACATCGGGGATCGATTCAAGGAAGGCTTTTCCGTAACGGCTTGTGCTGACTCGGCGGTCAAATAACACGACGATGCCGCGATCGGTTTGAGTCCGAATCAAGCGGCCAAAGCCCTGGCGAAAGCGAATAATGGCCTGCGGCAATGAATAAGCAGAAAACGGATTTTTCCCGGCCTCCTTCAGCTGCCGGTTTTTCGCGGCAACGAACGGGTCATCCGGAGGGGCAAAAGGCAGCCGTACGATAAACAGGACAGATAAATCCTCTCCCGGAATATCGATGCCTTCCCACAGCGCACCTGTTCCAAGCAAAATGGCTTTATCATACTGGCGGAAGTTTTTAGCGAGTCGCGCGACACTTCCATTTGTAATCCCCTGTGCAATAATGGCATATTCAGCCAGCAGCTCTGTTTCACGAATGAAATCGTGTGTTTTTTTCAAAATATCAAAGGATGTAAACAGCACCAGCATCCGTCCATCTGCTGCTTCTGCTGCAGCAATAATGTAATCCGCTACGGCCTGTGCATACGTTTCTGCATCCGTTTCTTTAATATCGGGTACATCATTTGGAATAACGACCCGGCATTGGTTCTGATAGTCAAATGGCGACTTGATCACGTACGCATCGTAATCTCCGGTGCCGAGACCCATTTCAGCCGCGAAAAAAGAAAAGGAATGCTCCACTGTCAGCGTGGCAGACGTAAACAGGACCTGGTATCGCTCTAACAGGAACGATCGGATCAAGACACCCGGCTGCACCGGCTGCGTCCGAATGGAGATCGTATTTGAAAGAGATCTGACGTCTCCCTCGACCCAGACAACTTCTTCCTCATCCGGACGAAACACAATCGTGAAAAGCTGCTCGTTCCAGGCCCGGCACCGCTCAACGAACAGAAGCGCATCATCTACAAAAAGCTCGTCCCGTCCCGACAGCTGCTTTCTGACTTCCTCCAGCTGTCTTACCTTCGCTTCGGCTTCTTGAATGACCGCTGCCATTGCATGATACAGCCGCTCAGCTCCGTATTCAATTTGCTGCCATCCTGCGGTTTGCCGTTTATCTTCTGTTATGGCGAGCTGGCGCTTGGATTGATTCATGCGGGCTGTCTGCTGTTCAAAAAAAGCGGAAACAGCACCAAACCACTCTTCTGACTCCGTCATTGCTTTTTGCAGGACACCTGCAATGTCTAAAAACGAATTCGCCGCCAGCCTTTTTGATTCAATCCGGTTTAAATGATACAACAGTCGCCGGTCATCCGCTGAACCCATTTTCCCGAGGAGAAACTTCAGATGGGCCAGGGACAGCTCCTGACCGAGACGCTCCCTCGCCGCTTTTTCAAACCGGTGAGCTTCATCAATCACAATAAAGCTTCCAGGCTGCAAAAGTGGCTTTTCCGCCTTCATCTCGGTAATGAGGAATGAATGATTGGTGACGATCAGATCCGCATTTGCAGCGATTTCTTTTGCATACAAGGCAAAGTCGTGCTTTTTCCATGCCTGCTTTGCTTTGTTCATATATTGATCCGCCTGGCATATTTCTTTCCAGTAAAGCGCGCCGCCTGACGATAAATTCAGTTCATCGCCATCTCCGGTTTTCGTTTCAAGAAGCCAGACGAGCATTTGCATTTTTGTTAAAACGCGGTCGTAATTTTTTTCTTTTTCCCGGAGTGACCGGACAAAGCGTGATAAATCTAAATAATGGCGCTTTCCTTTTAACACAGCTGCTTTCACGTCAAACGGCAGCATCATTTGAAGCCTGGCAATTTCACGGTCGAGAAGCTGGTGCTGAAGAAGTACGGTATATGTTGAAACAACTACCGGACGACCGGATTTTCGGCTTTCGTAAATGGAAGGGATCAGATAAGCAAGAGATTTGCCCGTTCCTGTTCCGGCTTCAATAACTGTATGCCGGCCTTCTTCAAAAAACCGCTCCACCGATTCCATCATCTGCATCTGGCCATGACGCCGGTCCATTCCCGGCACGCTTGATAAAAGCGCCCACTTTTCGTCCGCTTCCTTTGGAAACGAAACGGCCTCGTCCGCTTTCCGTTTTTGCGGCACCGGTTTTGTCCGGAGCGCCAGTCCACGGTAAACGGTCCACTTTTCCGGAATGATTTCAATCCGCTTTTTCTTTTGCGCTGCAATGCATGACAAAAGAAAGTGAATGTCGCTTTTCAAGCCCGTTGATAATTTCAGCAGCTGCTCAATGGTGACAAGCGGCAGTTCCTCTATCCGTTCAACAAGATGAATAAACAGTTCCGCTGTCGCATAGGCATCGCTGTCCGCGCGGTGCTTCTGTCCATGATTCAATTCAAACTGCTCGGACAAATCGCCGAGCTTATAACTTTCAGAAACCGGCAGAACGATCTTCGAAAGCTCAACCGTATCAATAAACCGGCCGTCGAAAGGAGCCTCTCCCGCTTCCACCAGCTCGCTGTTTAAAAAAGTCAGGTCGAACGAAACATTATGCGCCACAAAAACGGCATCGGTCAGCCAGTCCACAAAACGGCCTGCTTCTTCTTTGAAAAATGGCGCCTGTCGAACGGTTTCTTCCTGAATGCCCGTTAATTCCTGAATAAAAGGAGGAATCGGGGCATCTGGGTTTAAATAAGTATCGTATTGGTCGGTAATCCCGGCCTCTTCAATCCTCACAAAAGCCGCCTGCATAATGCGGCCGCCGCTTGCATAGGAGTGACCGGTCGTTTCAAAATCAGCCACTGTAAAACGTACGTCGTTAATCACGGCAAACACACCTTTAAATTATTCCTTTTCAGTTTACCACAAGAAAAGCAAAACGTACCTTCTTATCCGTTGAACCGCGCAAAAAGAGTTTCCCCTGAGAAAACAAGTGATCCTTATCGAACAACAAAGAAAAAGCCACTGCACTTGCGCGAACACGGTCCGGGCGGCTTCTGCAGGACTGCGCGTTCGGAGGGGCGGGCGGTGAGCTAACTTTTGTCGCTACGCTCCAAAAGTGGATCTCACCTAACCCGCTGATCCCTCCCGAGTCTTCGTCCTGCGCCAGCCGCCCTGGTGGGGAGGAAAAACAGACCGTAAAGCCCAAAAAAGGAATCGGTTTGATTGGGAACATGGAGACATTTGTTTTTTATCACTGTAAAAAGCCCTTCTTTTTCATAAAGTAGAAAAAGAAGGGCTCATTTCCTTGACCTATACATTATTTATCAGCTTAAAAAACGCATCAGTCATTACATGATCGTTGCGGCAGGTTCCTGGTAAAGCAAGCTGGCGATTCGGTTTTCTTTGTCCATAATCAGCACTTTCGGTTTATGGTCCTTTACTTTTTCTTCGGCAACCAGCACATACGAAATGACAATGACTGTGTCGCCGGGCTGCACAAGCCGGGCGGCTGCTCCGTTTAAGCAAACGACACCGCTGCCCCGTTCCCCTGGAATAATATACGTTTCCAGGCGGGCGCCGTTATTGTTGTTCACAATCTGCACTTTTTCATTCGGCAGCATTCCGGCAGCGTCCAGCAGGTCTTCATCAATCGTAATGCTGCCGACGTAGTTTAAATTCGCTTCTGTCACCGTGGCCCGGTGAATCTTTCCATTCATCATTGTACGAAACATAGCGCACTTCCTTTCAGGTTAAAATAATATTGTCTATTAACCGGGCGTTTTTGTATTTTACGGCCGCCGCCAAAATAACGGAGCCGCTGACGAATTCAATCGGCTCCAGCTCCGGATACGTTAAAATATCCACATACTCCAATTTCGCACCGCTCTTGGCCGTTAAAAAATCGGCCGCCTGCTCCTTTAAAAAGGAGGTGCGCGTTTCGCCGCCTTCAATCAGCTGTTTTGTCTGCTGCAGCGACTGGTACAGTGCAGGTGCTTTTTCACGCTCGTCCGGCAGCAAGTACACATTGCGGGAACTTTTTGCCAGGCCATCGCTTTCCCGCACGGTGTCCACTCCCTGAATGGCAATCGGCACGTTTAACGACTCCACAAGCCCGTGAATAACCGCCAGCTGCTGGGCATCCTTTTTGCCGAAATACGCCCGGTCAGCCTCCGTTAGATGAAACAGCTTCATGACCACCGTTGCCACGCCGTCGAAGTGACCGGTCCGCGACAGGCCGCAAAGCGCGTTTGTTCTTTTTTGAACGGTAAGCGTGACAGCCGGTTCACTTGGATACATTTCTTCAACAGACGGCAAAAATAAAACATCTACGCCGGCTTCCTCGGCAAGCTGCGCATCCCGTTCCTCGTTGCGTGGGTAGCGTTCAAAGTCTTCATTGGGACCAAATTGAAGCGGGTTCACGAAAATCGACATGATCACCTGGTCATTTTCTTTTTTGGCTCGATGCGCCAGCGTCAAATGCCCTTCATGCAAAAAGCCCATCGTCGGGACAAACCCGATCGCTGCGTGACTGGATTTCATCTGGTGCACGTCTTTTTTTAATGCGTCAATGGTGCGAACGATTTTCATGAAGGAATGCCCCCGTATAAGCGGTCCAGTTCGTCCTCGCTCATTGTGAACGCGTGGGCTTCTTCTGGGAACTCACCGGCTTTTACGTCCTCGACATAACTCGATACGGCTTGAACACCGGTGCGGTCAAACTCCGCATAGCTTTTCACGAACTTTGCTGTACGGTCCACGCCGTATTTCATGATATCATGATAAACAAGCACCTGGCCGTCTGCTTCAGCACCCGCACCAATCCCGATCACCGGAATTTGCAGTGCCGCTGATACAGTCCTGGCTACCTGGTGCGGCACACATTCAAGAACGAGCATAAAGGCACCGGCCTGTTCCATCGCCCTTGCATCTGCCAGCAGACGCTGCGCTGATTCTGCCGTTTTCCCCTGCACTTTATAACCGCCCAGAACGCCAACGGACTGCGGTGTCAGGCCGAGGTGAGCACATACAGGCACACCGGCTTCGGTTAATTCCTTTACCCGATCAACCACTTCGCCTGCCCCCTCAAGCTTGATGGCATCCGCGCCGCCCTGGATCAGTGTCCGAGCCGCATGAAAGGTTTGTTCCTTGTTTACGTGATACGTCATAAATGGCATGTCTGTGATGATAAAGGTATCACGCGCTCCCCGTTTTACCGCTTTTGTGTGATGTACCATGTCATCGATTGTCACATGAACCGTCGAATCCAATCCAAGCACGGTCATCCCGAGTGAATCCCCGACTAATATTACGTCCGTCCCGCCCGCTTCTGCTTGCTTGGCGGATGGAAAGTCGTACGCCGTTATCATGGCGATTTTTTCATTTTCTTTTTTCATCTTTAAAAAATCAGCAGTTCGTTTCATATCAGTATCCTCCTTTTTACTAGAGGAGACGAAACAGCAAAAAAGGTCCTTATGCCCGAAAAAGAAGCAGAAGGACCCGTTGTTGACGGATTAAATGTTTCGACCCTCTGTCCCTGTCCATCCGGATCAAGGCAGTGTTTGTCTTATGTGAATGCGTTTAAACTTGTTGAACGCGGTGCAGCTCGGGGATGATGCCGCCCTGTTCAAGCTCATTATATCAGCCTGGTTCTTATTTGACTACTGGTCGATCTCAATATCCGCTGAGTAAATCGAATGAATAGCACCCTGCTCATCCTCGAGCTTTAACACGCCTTCATCTGTTATGCCGAGCGCCTTGCCTCGAATGGAGCCGTTTGCCGTTCTCGCCGTGATGTGCCGGCCAATGGAAACCGCCAACGATTCCCACTTTTCCTTTATCGCAGCAAATCCATTTTCCATATATTCTTCATAGTAGCGTTCAAGGTTTTTTAAAATGGCTTGGACGAGCTGGGCTCTCGGAACCATTTCTCCTTTTTCAATCGCAAGGGATGTGGCAATGCCTGATAGTTCCTCAGGAAACGATTGCTGGTTAACGTTTACCCCGATGCCGATGATAATGGAATGAATCCGGTCTGAGTCGGCTTGAAGCTCCGTTAAAATACCGGTGATTTTTTTTCCGTTTATCAGCAGATCATTCGGCCATTTAATTTCGGGTGTAAGGCCGGCCGTATCACGGATCGCTTCTGCGACAGCAACGGCCGCAATCAGCGTGAATTGGGGTGCTTTATAAAGAGGCAGATCCGGCTTTAAGATTAAGCTCATCCAAATGCCGGTATGCTTTGGCGAATGAAACACCCGTGTCAGCCGCCCCCGGCCTGCTTTTTGCTCCTCGGCTATGACGAGTGTTCCTTCTACGGCTTCTTCCGCTATTTTGTGTGCTTCTTTCTGTGTGGACTCAACAGATTCTTTAAAGACGATCTGTTTGCCGAGCCGTTTCGTTGTTAAGCCGATCAGCAATTCATTTTCACTTACTTTATCGGGCTTTGCGGTAATCCGGTAGCCTTTATTACGGACGGCTTCAAGGACGAAGCCGTCCTGACGCAGCGATTCGATGTGTTTCCAAACCGCGGTCCGCGAACAGCCGATATGATCCGCCAGCGCCTGGCCGGAAACAAAGTCACCATCTGCTCTAGAAAATACATCAAGTAATTTATGTTTTACAGAAGATTGCATTCACGCAGCCACCTTTCTATGTCATGCCTTGTATTCAGAACATCCTTACGAACAACAGCTTGCTCCGCCTGCTGAAGGATTTCTTTGATCCAGGGACCCCGGGACCGATTTGTCCATTGAAGCAGATCCCCCCCGGAAATCGCCAGCTCCTGACGATGTTTGATCGGAAGCGCGTTCCAGCGGTCAGCTGCTTGTTCAAGATCTGGATCTCGATTTTCTAAACAAGCAACAGCAGCTGTCGCATCAACGGCTGCCTCCCGTCCTGCCTGGAAAAACAGCCAGTCGTCTGCACCACTTGCTTGCAGCTGGCCGATCGTTTTCACACTTCGCTCCACATGCTGAATCCGTTTTTGCGGAAAACGCCAGCCCTTTAGAAACGGCTTTACTTCTTCCTTTACGCACAACCAGGACAATACAATCCAGCACTGTTCCTTTGTTAACGTATCGACCTGAAGAGAAGCGAAATGCTCAAGCGCTGTTTTTCGATCCGCCAGTCCCGGGAGAAAGCGGTACAGTCCCGTTTCAATTAACGACGTCAGCGCTTGCTTCTTGTTGCTGCCTTCCAGCAATTTATCCAGCTCCGCCAGCTTTCGCTCGACGGCAATGTGCTCCAGCAACTGAGCCTGCTGCTGCATCGCCGTCTTTGTTTGTTCTTCCAGCCGAAAAGAAAGCTGACTGACAAAGCGGGCTGCCCGCAGCATCCGGAGCGCATCCTCTGAAAACCGCTCAGATGCGAGACCGACCGTGCGAATAAGCCCGTTTTGAATATCCTCTTTTCCATTAAACGGATCAATCCATTGACCTTCCTTGTCCATCGCCATGGCGTTCATCGTAAAATCGCGACGTTTTAAATCGTCATAAAGAGACCGGACAAATTCAACGTGATCCGGTCTTCTAAAATCGCTGTATGCTGATTCCGTCCGAAATGTCGTCACTTCAAATCCAGTGCCTTTATGCAAAACTAGGATTGTGCCGTGGTCAATTCCGACATCCACTGTATGCGTAAAGATGGCCTTTACTTCAAGTGGGGTGGCCGATGTAGCAATATCCACATCGTGAATGGAGCGGCTCAAAAAAAGATCGCGAACTGCTCCGCCGACGAAATAGGCTTCATAACCTGAATCCTCCAGTTTACTCAAAACGGGCAGCGCCTGCTGAAAAAAAGAAGGGATGATCATAATGCTGCTTCCTTGAGCAGACCTTCATAAACCGCTTCATATTGTCTGACGATGTCCGAGGAATGAAACCGCTCATGGACAGAATCCATTGCCCGCTGTTTGATTTGTTTGTATAAATCAGGATCGGACAGCAAACGGATGGCTGCTTCACTAATGGCATCTACGTCACCAATCGGACGGACAAAACCATTGTCTCCATCGGTAATCACTTCGGGAATTCCACCGGCGTCCGTGCCGACGCATGGGACGCCACATGCCATTGCTTCAAGCGCCACAAGTCCGAAGCTTTCTTTTTCAGACAGAAGCAGCTTCATATCACTAATGGCGTAAAGCTCCGTTAAATTATTTTGCTTTCCTAAAAACAGAACCCGTCCTTTCAGACCGAGCGATTCGGCAAGTCGGCATACTACCGTCATTTCAGGTCCGTCTCCAACGAGCAGCAATTTAGCTGGCATTTGCTCGGCAATCCGCGCAAATACTTTTACCACGTCGGTCACCCGTTTCACTGCACGGAAGTTGGACACGTGGATCACCACTTTTTCCTCTTCCCCGATGCCGTATTCATTTTTTAAATGACCGGCTGTATCAATCGGCCGGTACACCCGCTCATCAATAAAGTTGTAAACCGTTTCAATTTGCTTGTCCGGTGCAATCATGTCCACCGTTTGCTCCGCGAGGGAATTGGAGACAGCCGTCACCGCGTCGGACTGCTCGATCCCGAATTTAATAGCGGAGGTTAAGGCAGAATCTGTCCCGAGCACCGTGATATCCGTTCCGTGCAGCGTTGTGACAATTTTCACGTCCGACTTCGCCATTTGTTTGCCCAAAATAGCGCAGACCGCATGCGGAATCGCATAGTGAACATGCAAAATATCCAACTTCTCCCGCTTGATGACATCGGCCATTTTGCTAGCCAGCGCGATGTCATAAGGCGGATACTGAAAAACGGAGTACTGATTCACTTCCACCTGGTGAAAAAAGATATTGTGGTACATCCGGTTCAGCCGAAACGGAACAGCAGACGTGATAAAGTGAATGGTATGCCCCTTTTCAGCGAGGAGCTTTCCGAGTTCTGTTGCTACGACCCCTGACCCGCCCACTGTCGGGTAACAGGTAATGCCAATATTTAATCCCATTTGTCTCCCCCTGCCAATCATTGACTCTGTTCTTCAATAATGCCGTCAATCAAGACGCGCGCTGTGCCTAAATTGGTTGCCAGCGGCACGGAATACACGTCGCACAGGCGAACGAGCGCTGTTACGTCCGGTTCATGCGGCTGTGCTGTGAGCGGATCACGGAAAAAGAACACAAAATCCATTTCGCCCCGCGCAATACGCGCCCCAATTTCCTGATCGCCGCCGAGCGGTCCGGATTGGAACCGGTGGACATTCAGCCCCGTTTGTTCCATGACGCGCGTTCCAGTAGTACCCGTTGCAAACAGCGTATGTGTGCCGAACACCTCTTTATGAAGATCCACAAATTCAATTAAATCGTCCTTTTTCTTGTCATGGGCAATCAGTGCAATATTCATCGGTATCCTCCTTTAATCTAAAATATTTTCTAAACCGTAAACAAGCGTTTTCGTTTTCATCACCGTTTCTACACAAACCTTCACGCCGGACATAAACGAAGCCCGGTTATAAGAGTCGTGGCGGATGGTTAACGTTTCACCGTCTGCTCCGAATAATACCTGCTGGTGAGCGATTAAGCCAGGCAACCGGACACTATGAATGTGCATACCGTTCATTTCAGCTCCGCGAGCACCCGGCATTGTTTCTTGTTCATCTGGATGACCCTGTTTTTTAGGCTCACGGATCTCATTGATCATTTGAGCTGTCTTTACAGCCGTTCCAGACGGTGCATCAAGCTTTTTGTCATGATGAAGCTCAATGATTTCTACATCACTGAAATATTTAGCCGCCATTTGTGAAAATTTCATCATTAACACTGCTCCGATCGCAAAGTTCGGGGCGATGATGCAGCCTAGCTCCTTTTCTTCAGACAATTCTTTTAATTCAAGAAGCTGGTCCTCTGTAAAGCCTGTTGTGCCTACAACGGGCCGGATGCCATGCTCAAGTGCTGTTTTCGTATGTACGTATCCAAATTCGGGTGTAGTTAAATCGATCAGCACATCGGCTTGATGCTCGGAAAAGCATTCGGCTGCATCGGTGTAAATCGGTGCCTGTGAGCCGCTGAACCCGATGTCACCAAGCGTTTCACCGCCATGCTTCCGGTCGAGTGCTGCCACCAATTCAAATTCAGGTGTATCCATGACCATTTTCACTGCTTCAAGTCCCATGCGTCCGCGCGGGCCCGCAATAATCACTTTCGTTGTCACTTGTTTTCCTCCTCTATTTTCGTCCAGCGGTCCTTATCTCTCGTCTGGAATTTATTCATGACCCGGTCATGTGCGGTCTGCAGGTCAATGTCGAGCGAATTCGCCAGACAAATCGCGACAAACAGAACATCTCCAAGCTCCTCTTCAATCGTTTTTTCTTCTTCTGTTGCTTTTTTCGGCTTTTCGCCATGGTAATGATTCACTTCCCGGGCAAGCTCTCCCATTTCTTCTGTGAGGCGTGCCATCATGGCCAGCGGACTGAAATAGCCTTCTTTAAACTGGCTTATGTATGAATCCACTTCTTTTTGCATCTCACGCATTGATTTATCCATATTTTTCACCACTTTCTCTCTTCTATATGTTACATATTATAAAGGGGCGGCGCAATTTTTTCTTTTCATCTGTATATTAAAAAAGGAGATTTTTTTATGAAGCAAGGATTAAAAGCCAAAAACATCTTTTTTATTTTACTCGGCTCAGCTATTTTTTCATTTGGACTTGTTCATTTTAACATGCAAAACAACCTGGCTGAAGGAGGATTCACCGGAATTACGCTGCTTCTTTACAGCTTGTTTGGCATTGATCCGTCCTATTCGAATTTGCTGCTGAACATTCCCATCTTTTTTATTGGCTGGAAGCTGCTCGGGCGCGTTTCATTTTATTACACACTCATCGGAACATTTAGTGTCTCTTTTTTTCTCTGGGTGTTTCAAAAAGTGCAATTTCATATCCCGCTCCGCGATGATTTATTTTTAGCGGCACTGTTTGCCGGTGTGTTTATCGGAGTTGGGCTCGGCATCACGTTTCGGTACGGCGGGACAACCGGTGGTGTCGACATAATCGCACGCCTCGTTCATAAATACCGAAACATCAGCATGGGAAAAACGATGTTTCTATTCGACGCCGGGGTTATTGTCGCTTCCATTTTAACGTACATTGATTATCGTGAAGCGATGTATACGCTTGTTGCCGTGTTTACAGCGGCACGTGTGATTGATTTTATGCAGGAAGGGGCTTATGCGGCACGGGGCGCAATGATTATTTCCGGGGCGCATGATGAAATCGCGGATGAGATCAATAAACGAATGGACCGCGGCGTGACCATTTTAAAAGGATACGGCTCCTTCACGAAACAGGAGCGGGATGTACTGTACTGCGTTGTCGGAAAAAACGAAATTGTCCGGTTGAAAAACATAATTCATGCGGTGGACCCGCATGCGTTTGTGTCAGTGACAGTCGTTCATGACGTATTTGGGGAAGGTTTCACATTAGACGAAAACAAGCAGCCGATTGAGCAATAACAGTATTCCTCAAACGTAAAAAGCCAAACGACTCGGTCGTTTGGCTTTTGTGATTCTGTAAATTTTAATTTTAGTCGTCGCTTTGTGCCATGCCTGTATACATGAGAACTAAACGGACAAGCTCCAGTACAGCAACGGCTGCTGCAGCTACATACGTCATTGCCGCCGCGTTCAGTACTTTGCGGGCTTCGCGTTCTTCATCATTGCGAATGACACCAGAAGCCACAATTTGATCCATTGCGCGGTTGGATGCGTTAAACTCCACCGGAAGCGTCACAACCTGGAACAAGACACCTGCGGCCATGAGTACGATACCGAGCAGGAGCATGTTGCTTGCCTGTGCAAAAATACCGATCATAATGAATACCCATGACATGTTTGAGCTAATGTTGGCAACCGGAACAAGCGAGTGGCGGAAACGTAAAAATGCGTATCCAACCTTGTCTTGAATGGCATGGCCTACTTCATGGGCCGCAACGGCAGCGCCCGCAATGGAGTGGCCGTGGAAATTATTCGATGAAAGGTTAACGGTTTTCGTCATCGGGTTGTAATGATCACTTAAAAACCCGCGTGATTCAACGACTTTCACATGCTGAAGACCATTATCATCTAATATGCGGCGAGCTGCTTCAGCGCCGGTAATACCTGTTGAAACCGGTACTTTAGAATATTTTTTATACGTGCTTTTCACCTTAAATTGCGCCCAGAGCGGCAATAAAATCAACAGGGCAAAATAAACGATCCAGATCATGTAACTCCATCTACCTCCATCAATATTGTCGTATTTTGTCTTATCACTATTGTAACGATTTATACCCCTGTGCGTCAAAGATTACGCTTTTGTTCACGTTCTTTTTTGATTCCTTTATATTTTTTTCTTCCTGTATAAAGAAGCGCGGTAACAATCACGCCTCCGGTTATTGCCGTTACGTGAATAAATTGTTCTTTTTTTTCTGGCTGCAACTCTTCTGCACCAGCAAAAGGCGTAAACACGAGAAGGAAACTCCATAAAAACGCCACGACTTTTTCCATCGCAATCCCTCCATCCGCTTCATTAGTATATGCGGGACGAAGGAAAAAAGATGACGATTTTCACCAGATTGTTCGAGTGGGACGGACACACATAAACCACGTAATGAAAATCGACAGAATACTGAGCCAAAACGTAAAGTAGCCAATCTCTTGTATATATAAGTGAAGCTGTGAATAGACAGGGTACTGCATAAAGACATAATCAATGATTTCATTGTGCACTGTCCAAAGAGCGGCGATGACCAAATGGATTGGTTTCATCCGAAAAAACGGGGCATACAGGAGACCTTGCAGCGCCATCCCAAAATGAGAGGCGACGAGCATCCACCCCAGCCACGATAAATCTCCGGTCACGATTAATGTTAAAATATTCATCACGACGGCCCATATGCCGTATTTAAACAGCGTCATGACAGCAAGCGCCTGAACAAGACCCCACTGTTTGCCGATTAACAGGCCAAACAGCGCAACCGTGAAAAACAAGCTCGCGGTCGGACTGTCGGGCACAAACGGCAGGAAGATGGGCTCCGTCCGCTCAAGCTGCGGACCATACCATATATATCCATATATAGTTCCCAACAAATTGATGATGAAAAGCGCCCACATAAAGGAACGATTCGATAAAAGAAAATAAAGCATAAACAGCCTCCATCGAAAAAAAGGACTGCCGAACAAGTCGGTCAGTCCTTTTTGATTATTCTGCTTCGAGTGTAGAAATGAACTCAGACAATTTCACAAGATCTTCGTCATTCCCTTTGTACATCCCTGCAGGCATGGATCCTACACCATTTTTCGCGATTTCAGCGATTTCTTCCGGTGTCAGTCCTGTACCGACAAGAGATGGTGCAGCTGCTCCGCCCGACAGTGTGTCACCGTGACAGTTAATACAGCCATTTTCCTGATAAATTTTAAATCCATCAGAGCTGGTGTCAATCGCTGCTTCTTCAACGATGGCCCCCTGTGCTTCTTTTGCTTCCCAGTCAACTGCGACAACAGATTCCCATGTGAGGAAAATGGTTGCGGCAAGAGCTAAAAGCATAAAGCCTGTCGCAAACGGACGTTCAAGCGGGCGGCGTTTCGGACCGCGGTCGATAAACGGTGCCAGCATCAATCCGCCGAAAGCAAGACCTGGAATAATAAACGCGCCGATCACATTGTAAGGACCCGATGCGTATGTGTATTTAAGCAATTGGTACAAGAATAAGAAATACCAGTCAGGCAATGGCAGGTAGCCGGTATCGGTCGGATCTGCGACACGCTCAAGCGGCGACGGATGAGCGATCGTTAAGCAAAGGTAGCCGACAAGGAATACCGAACCGACCATCCATTCCTTTAACAGGAAATTTGGCCAGAAGGCTTCTGTTTTGCCAGGATATTCCGAATAATCTTTTGGAATATTTGGTTTTCGTTCAGCCGGAATACGTGAATCGCCGACGAACTTCATCCCTTTTCCACGATGCATTGCGTTCCCCTCCTTTTCATCATTAAAAGCACGAGGCGCTAATTATACGGGCGCCTGGAGCTGGACAGTTAAAGCTTAAGCAGATATGTCCGGCTTACAACGGTCCGGAAATACCCTGCTTCCGAATCATGATAAAGTGAGCACCCATTAAGCCAAGCAGTGCTGCAGGCAGGAAGAAGACATGAATCGCAAAGAAGCGGGTCAGCGTCTGCGCACCAACAATATCAGGATGTCCGGCAAGCAATACTTTTAATTCATGACCGATCAGCGGAGTTGATGCCGCAATCTCGATCCCTACTTTTGTTGCAAATAGTGCTTTCATATCCCATGGAAGCAAGTAGCCAGTAAAACCTAGGCCAAGCATAACGAAGAAAATCAATACGCCGACAACCCAGTTTAATTCACGAGGCTTTTTGTATGCGCCCTGGAAGAAGACACGAAGCGTATGTAAAAACATCATAACAATAACAAGGCTCGCACCCCAGTGATGCATTCCGCGTACGATTACACCAAACGCTACTTCATTTTGCAAATAATAAACAGATTCCCATGCATTTTTAATATCCGGCACATAGTACATTGTCAGGAACATTCCGGACAGAATTTGGATGACTGTGACGAAAAACGTCAAGCCGCCAAAACAATAAACGAATGCCGAAAAATGATGAGCCGGGTTGACGTGCTCAGGCACTTCATGGTCTGCAATATCGCGCCACATTGGCGTAATATCAAGACGTTCATCCACCCAGTCATAAATTTTGTTGAGCATGTGGTTACGCCCCCTTTACACGATATTGTTTGCCTCTGGCTTGCCAAGCTGCAGAAGGCCGTCTTTTTCAGCAGTTGGATACACATCAAGCGGTTTAAGCGGTGGTGTACCTGGAACATTTTTCCCGTTCTTTTCATACAAGCCGTTATGACAAGGACAGAAAAATTGGTTGGCGTGGTCATTGCCCTCCCAGCTTACTGTACATCCCAAATGCTTACAAACCGGTGACAGGGCAACAACGTCGCCACTCTCATTTTTGTAAACCCAGGCTGTATTCGTTACTTCAGACGTATACCAGGCATCTGTTTGCTCATAAGAGAAATCGACGCGCACTGGCACTTCTGTTAAATCAGCCACTTTTTGCTGCGTTGGATGGAAATCGCCGGCCGCTTCACCTTTCAGCACTGGATCAACAGCAAAACGAACCATCGGCATCAGCATGCCCGCAGCCATGAAACCGCCTACACCTGTGAGCGTGTAGTTTAAAAATTGGCGTCGTGATACAGGTTGTTTACTCATTCTTTTCCCCCCTCTATACAATAAGCTTCGTCCGCAATGGACCGTATATGAGCATAAACATAAACTAGGACATTATTATGATAATCGATACGTGTGGACAGGTCAATAACATCCGGAATGAAAACGAATTTTTGAATGTGACGATTTTCCGAATTATCCGGCATTCCCCTGCCATTTCTCTACAATAATATTGACAATTTGCTTTGACTGGTTTTCAATAATCGAATATTTCACCCGATCATCCATATCGCCGAGCGGAACAGACGGAACCCATATGACCGATCCGTTTACTTCTTGATCCTGATCACGCCATCTGCTGTCCGATGTGAAATAAAACACATGCTTAAAGCCGGCTTTCCGAAGCTGTTCAGACCAAAGCTTGACAACCCCCGCTGCGTTCTCTGCCCGGGATAAATACGTATGAGGCGGCGCAACAAGCAGGCGTCCCTTAAACTGCCTTTCTAAAAACACCGTTATCAGCTGGACAAATTCATACTGCTCCGCAGACTGCATCATGCCCGTTCCGAAATCAGTCTGCACCAGCGGGACGATCACCGTATCAATGTATTCTTTTTGCTGCTGAAACAGCGCAGCATCTTTTCCGTTCCAATTCATTTTTCATCACCCTGTTTCATCATACATTTTCATCCTTTTTCTTGCAAACACGAGAATGAAAAACACCCGATCATTGATCAGGTGTTTTCAGGTGGTGCACCAATTCATTCAGCTGTTCCGTTAACTGGAGAAATGTCTCCTTGTCCCCACTATCGAGTGCGGCGTCAATTTTCTCATTCAAACGATCCCGCTGAAATTCGTACACACTCCATTTCAAGAATTGCTCCGCCAGTTCCTTTTCTTTTTCCGTTAACCGGGTTCGCTTCGGCATGAACGGATTTTCTACGCGAACGGCCGCGTATTGATGGGACTGCTGCGCCCCTTTGAATTTCAACTCAATAAAAATATCCTCATCTTTATTTAAACGAATATCGTGGAATGACTTTTCCGCGTCCGTTGTCATAATATTGTCTTTGAAAAACCGAAACGGGGCACTGTCCACACAATGGGAGGACATGATCATGCCGCGCGGGCAATACTGGGCGTCGTCCACAAAATGCACATGCTCCATCAGCTGATCATGGCTCATTAAATAATTTAAAATCCAGACAGATTCTCTTCGCTTCAATTGATAATGATTTAAAAACCAGCGGATAAAGTCCTTTTTCTCATGAACGGAAACCGGGGCGGCCATCATCATCACTCCTCTGTCTTTTTAGTATACATCCATTTTCAGCCGTTCAACAAGCTCGGCCCATTCCTCATTGAGCGGCTCTTCAATAAGCAATTTTTCAAACAGTGATAACGCTTGCGTACGGTTGCCTTCCTCTAGTAAAAAATAGCCGTAGCCCGCTAAAAATTCCGTGTTTTCATTTAAAACAGGATACAGATACTCATACAGTTGAGCGGCTTCCTCGTAGTCTTCTGCTCCCTCCGCCGCGCGTGCTGCATCCCAAAGCAGAAGGGGCTCGGCACTGCCTGAATCGCGGAATGGAGACGCAATTTCCAGAACGCCTGCATAGTCTTCTTTTTTCATTAAAAGAGCATTTAGCGCAAGAGCGGCTTCCGTGTATTCCGGATCAAGCGCCAGTGCCTGCCTCAAGTGTGCTTCTCCTTCTTCTTCAAGACCCGTTTTCAGCGCCAGCTTGCCACCCATCAAATAAAGCTCTTTCTGATAGGCATCACGGGCGATGCCGGAACGCGCTGCTTCCAGAGCCGCATCCAGCTCTTCTTCCATTTCGTATGCCCGCGCCAAATGCAGATAAATGGAATGGTAATCCGGATCGAGCTCCGCCGCCTCGGTTAATTTAATGGCAGCCGTTTTAAACTGGCCTGCTTGAAAAGCCGTAAACCCGTACATAAAAAGGGTGTCCACATCCATTTTGTCGTCTAGTGCCCGTTCAAAGTGAGCGAGACTTTCTTCAAAGGCGCCTCCTGCACTATATGCTTCAGCGAGCCTTTTTTGAATAGAAATACCCGCAATATCCTGCATGCCTGCTTCTTCGAGTTCTTTGTACTGGCGAACGGCTTCTAAAAATTTACCTTCCTCTAAATAAAGCTCACCGAGGGCAAGCTTAATCACCGGTTCGTCAGGCTCCACGTCCCGTGCCTTGAGCAGCTTTTGTTCACTGACTTCATACAGCCCCTGCATTTGATACAAGTCTGCGAGAACGAGAAGGGACCGCGCATAAAAGGGATCTGTATCGTCAACCTCGTCCAAAATAAGCATCGCATCCTCTTCCCGGTCCAGTTCAACGAGCGTTTCGGCCAGCAGAAGCGATAATTCTCCTTCCCCTGGAAATGATGCCAGCAGCTGTTCAAAAAGCTGGCGTGCCTCATCTAAAAAGCCAAGCTGGAGCAACTGCTCGCCCAGCATAAATTGTTCTTCTGCATCACTAGAGGCGAGCACCTTTTCATATAGGGCGAGGGCCGATGCCATGTCCCCCTTTTCCAGGTGTGCGATCATCTTTTCCGCATTGTTCATGTTTTACCGCCTCTTCTTTCTCCGTCTTCTTTTCTTGAGTTCTTATTTTAATCAAAGATGGTCAATCGGGCAACTTTTTCGCTTGTACATCATGTATTCTACTTCAATACCCATTTTCCTTCTTTGAACAAACAGAAAAAACCCCCCGTGTGGAGGGAGGTTTCTTATTTGACAAGCTGGTGCAAATGATCGAAAAATTCCGGGTAGGAAACGGCAATCGCTTCATGATCATGAATGCTGAGTTCGCCTTCTGCAATAAGAGAGGCAATCGCCATTACCATGCCAATTCGGTGGTCGCCATGTGAGGAAACCGAGCCGCCGTGCAAAGACGATTTTCCACGGATGATCATGCCGTCATCCGTCGCTTCAATGTCAGCGCCGAGCTTTTTCAGCTCGTCCACAACCGTGTCGATCCGGTTCGTTTCTTTTACCTTTAATTCTTCTGCATCCCGAATGATCGTATCTCCTTCTGCCTGCGTGGCAAGCAGCGCAATGACGGGAATTTCATCAATTAAGCGCGGGATAATCGCTCCGCTGATTTCTGTTCCTTTTAATTGCGAGGTTTTCACCGTAATGGTACCGATCTCTTCGCCTTCAGCAGACGTTTTTTCAATCGTCATCTCTGCGCCCATTTGTTTAAACACATCAATAATACCGGTGCGCGTTTCGTTTAATCCTGTATTTTCCAGCACAACCTCACTGTTCGGGGTGATCGCCGCTGCCACCATAAAAAAGGCAGCAGATGAAATATCGCCTGGTACATAGACATCGGTTCCTTTAAACGATTGTCCGCCCTGCACGATAATCCGGTCACCTTCGCGGCGGATGCTGCCGCCAAACTGTTCAATCATCTTTTCTGTATGATCACGCGTTGCTTCGGGCTCGATAATGACTGATTCTCCGTCTGCTTGAAGCGCCGCAAATAAAACAGCCGATTTCACCTGTGCACTGGCAACAGGCAGCTTGTACTGGGCCGTGTTGAGCTTTTTGCCTCGAATCGAAAGAGGGGTAAAGCGGCCGTTGTCACGCCCGGCAATGTCTGCTCCCATCGATGCAAGCGGAACCGTTACGCGGTCCATCGGGCGCTTGCCGATGGACTCGTCACCGATCATAACGGAATGAAACGGGCGTCCGGCTAATATGCCAAGCATTAGGCGTGTTGTCGTGCCTGAATTGCCTGTATCCAAAATGGCAGAAGGCTCTTTTAAGCCATCCCATCCTGCACCGTGGACAATGATTTCGTCCTTTGTTTCGTCAATCTGCACGCCGAGCTTGCGAAAGCAGTCGATCGTGCTTAAACAGTCTTCCCCTTTTAGAAAATGGCGGATTGTTGTCGTTCCTTCCGCCAGTGCACCAAACATAATAGATCGGTGAGAAATCGACTTGTCCCCCGGCACTTCAATGGTTCCGCCAAGAGACGGCTTATTAAACTGTAGTTTCATTTGGAAAACCCTCTCTTATGCTAAAAATAAATCGTATGTCGTTTTTTGTTCAAGGCAGCTCTTCGCCCGCAGACGGTCTTTTTCATTTTGAAAGCTGATGACAAGAACCCCAAAGACGTCGTCTCTCGTTTCGACAATCCGAATGTTCGTAATGCTGATTCGTTCATCTGCTAAATAGCCCGTTAGCTCTGAAATGACTCCCGGATAATCCGGTACATCTACATACATTTCGTAAAAAGCAGGAATCGCCCCTTTGGATGCAGCCGGCAGCCCGTCCCGGAAGGCTTTTGCTTCGGAAAAATAACGGTACAGTCCTTCTTCATCTTCCGTTTCCAAAATGGACAGGACATCGTTCATTTCATTCCGCCAATCGGATAACAGCGTGACCAGTGTTTTCTTATTATGAAGAGAAATGTCCTTCCACATTTCCGGGTTCGATGACGCAATGCGGGTAATGTCCCGGAATCCACCCGCAGCCAGCCGTTCGATCAACGGGTTTTGATCATTATACTTTTGAGCCTGATGAACGAGCGAGGCGGCGATAATATGCGGAAAATGACTGATCACTCCTGTCATTTCATCATGCTCTTCCGCTGTCACTTCCAATATTTTCGCACGGGTTCCTTCCAGCCACTTTTTCAAGATGGCTGTGTGCTTTTCTTCCGCTGCACTGCCAGGCGTCAGCAAATAAAAAGCATTTTCAAACAAAAGCTCCTTTGATGCCGCCACTCCGCTTTTATGTGATCCCGCCATCGGATGGCCGCCGATAAAAGCAATGCCTTTTTCACTTAAAAGAGAGGCCCGGTTCATAATACGGGTTTTCGTGCTGCCGGTATCTGTAATCAGCACCCCTGTTTTTAATTCAAGGCCAGCCAGGAGCTCAATCATTTGTTCTGTTTTTAACACAGGAACGGCCAAAATGATTAAATCCGCTTTTAAGGCGCCTTCTTCAAACGAGACGGCTCGTTCATCAATGATATTTAAGGCTTCCGCAAGCCCAAGTTCAGATTCACGCACGTCAAATCCAATGATGGTTGCCTGCGGATGGGCTTTTTTGATCGCTTTCGCCAGCGATCCGCCAATTAAGCCAAGACCGGCAATAAATACATTTCCTCTCATGGGCGAAGCACCTTCTATCTTTTTACAGTTTCAGCCAAAAAGCTTTTCATCGCGTTTAAAACGCCGTTATTTTGTTCTGTGGAACCGACCGTTACGCGAACAGTGCCCGGAATGCCGAGTGCTGCGCCTGAGCGGACGATATATCCTTTTGACATTAAATATTCAAACAGCTCATTGCTGTCACAGTTAAAGTCGATCAAAATGAAGTTTGCTTCAGACGGATAATACGAAAGGCCGTTTTCCTGACAAAATGCATAAAACTGCTCGAGTCCTTCTTTGTTAGCTGCTCGGCAATTGTCAATAAATTCTTGGTCACCAATGGCGGCTCCCGCTGCTTTTTGCGCCAGTGAGTTCACATTAAACGGCTCCCGCACCGGGTCCAGCTGCGCAATAAGCGATTCATTGGCCATTCCGTAGCCTACGCGGAATGCCGCGAGCCCGTACACTTTTGAAAACGTGCGCAGCACAATAACATTGCTGTATTCCTTGATAATATCAAGGGCATTGTAATAATCATCTGCTGTGACATATTCATAGTACGCTTCATCCAGAACGACAAATACACCTTCCGGAACACGGTCAAGAAAGCCGCGCAGCTGCACGTCCGTTATGTAGACACCCGTTGGATTGTTCGGGCTGCACAGCCAGACAATGGCTGTGTTTTCATCAATGGACTGTGCCATCTTGTCCAGATCATGGGCCCCATTCACCAGTTCAATCTCGCGTACTTCCGCGCCCTCTACAATCGCATTGTGGCGATATTGCGGGAAAGATGGTGTCGGCATGATTGTGTTTTTGCCGGGTTCAAGCATCGCCCGGGAAATCATCATAATAATTTCATCTGAACCGTTTCCGAAAATAAGCTGTTTTTCAGACACGTTTAAAAAGTGTGCTAGCTCCGTGCGCAGCCCGGTTGTGTAACCGTCCGGGTAAATCGCAAAGGAATCGGCATAGGTCCGAATGCACTCTTTCACTTTTTCAGAAGAGCCAAACGGATTTTCATTCGAGGCAAGCTTCACAACATCCGACAGACCGTACGCCTTTTTCACTTGATCGGTTGTACGTCCCGGCTGATACGCCTTTAACGTCAATATTTGTTCTTTCCACTTCATCTTCTGCAAGCTCCTCTCAATTCGTCGATTTCTGCAAATCCGGGCGTAGGACGACCGCCCCTTCTAAATAAATGTGCTGAATATCCTTTTGAGGTATGTCTGTGTTCACATGCATCATAATCCGAATGCACCGCTCCAGACCGCCTTTAATGGCCAGCTCCTGCATGCACATAACCGGCACATATTCCCAGCCAGCCTGTTCACGAAGGGCTTTGGCTGGAAACATGGAATCTAAATCATCTGTTGCCGATATAAAAGCAGAGCATACTGATTCTGGATCAATGTTATTTTGCTTAATCATTTCAGCGATCAGCCGTTCCGTTGCTTCCACCATCAGCGTACCTTCATTTGCCGGTACTGTAATGGCTCCACGAATGCCTCTTACCATTGGTCGGCCTCCTTTCGGACATGTTCTTCGATTTTTTGCAATTCTTCCTTTGTCATATCCGTCACGTACGGTTCGCCAATGCTATTGAGCAGCACAAACCGGACTGTTCCTCCATACGCCTTTTTATCACGGGTCATCACCTGGTAGACTTCTTCAAACGAAAAGCGAAGCCCTGCTTCAACCGGATAGCCGACACCTTTCAGCCAGGAGGCAAAAGACGGAATATCATATGTCAAACCATTTTTGTATTCGGATGCGTACAGGGCAAAGATCATGCCGCACGCAACGGCTTCCCCGTGTGCTACTTTGCCGTAGCCGGAAAGAGCTTCAACAGCATGTCCATACGTATGGCCAAAGTTTAAAAACGCACGGACACCCGTTTCTTTTTCATCTTCTTTGACGATAGCTCCTTTGATTTCAATGCCTTTTTGAAGACACGTTTCCAAAAACGCTCCGTTAATATCCGCTGTTTCTTGAACATTTTGCAAAATGTCCTGCAGCATGGCTTCATCGGCAATAAACGCATGCTTAATTACTTCTGCAAAGCCGCTCCTCGTTTCTTTTGGAGAAAGGGACGGCAAAAAGGACGTATCGTAAAGAACCGCTTCCGGCTGGTGAAAAGCACCAATCATATTTTTGCCAAGCGGATGGTTAATCGCCGTTTTGCCTCCGACCGCGCTGTCATGAGCCAGAATCGTTGTCGGCACTTGAATAAAAGGAATACCGCGCATATAGCTTGCTGCACAAAAGCCAGCCAGGTCGCCGCACGCTCCGCCGCCAAAGGCGATCACGAGCGAATGGCGGTCAAGCGCTGCTTCGAGCATGGCCGATAAGCACTGTTCAAACACTTGAAAGGACTTGGCTGATTCACCGGCCGGCACCATATGCCAGTCAGAAGGAATGTTTGGCGGCAGCGTCCTTTTTAATGCATCGCCGTGAAGGGCGTATACGGCTTCATCGGCAATGACAAACAGACGTGTCGGCTGCTTTGGCATTTGTGCCAGAACGGTGCTTATTTCCTGCACCGCATTTTCCCCGATCAGAACGGGATACGTTTTATTTGCTGTTTCAACCGTAACGCAGTTCATTGGCTTAAAACTCCTTTGCGTACGATTTATGTTCCTCGACCTGGCGGATTAAATGGTCCATCCGGTCGCCATTAAACTGCTCCAGAATCGCATTCGCCAGCTCCCACGCAACAGCTGCTTCTGCCACAACGGCTGCGGCTGGCACTGCGCATGCGTCTGAACGCTCGATGCTTGCCGAGAACGTTTCCTTCGTATCAATGTCCACACTTTCAAGCGGCTTGTAGAGCGTCGGGATCGGCTTCATAACGCCGCGGACGACAACCGGCATGCCGTTGGTCATCCCGCCTTCAAAGCCGCCTAGACGGTTTGTTTTCCGGTAAAAGCCTTTTTCCTCGTTCCAGGCGATTTCGTCATGCACTTCACTGCCGAACTTTCGTGCCGCTTCAAACCCGATGCCGATTTCAACGCCTTTAAAGGCATTGATGCTGACGATGGCCGCGGCTACTTTTGCATCCAGCTTGCGGTCATAATGCACGTAGCTGCCAATTCCAATCGGCATGCCTTCTGCAATGACTTCTACTACACCGCCGATCGAATCGCCGTTTTTCTTTGCTTGATCGATCGCTTCAATCATCTTTGCGCCTGCTTCTTCATCAAGGCAGCGCACAGAGGAAGCTTCACTTCGCTCCTGAAGCTCTTTTATCGTTTCAAACTGAAGGTTCTCAGCACGGATGCCGCCAATTTCAATAACGTGTGAGCCGATTTCCACTCCGAGCAGCTTCAGCAATTTTTTAGCTGCGGCGCCTGCTGCTACACGTACGGTTGTTTCACGTGCCGATGAACGCTCCAGCACATTCCGCATGTCCCGGTGTCCATATTTAATGCCGCCGTTTAAGTCAGCATGTCCCGGGCGCGGGCGCGTAATTTTGCGCTTGATTTCTTCGGCTGCTTCTTCGCTGTCGAGCTGCTCGATGCCCATAATTTTTGTCCAGTGCTTCCAATCGTCATTTTCAACGACTAATGTAACCGGCGAACCGAGCGTATGACCGTGGCGCACACCTGACTTGATCGCAACTAAATCTTTTTCGATCTGCATGCGGCGGCCGCGGCCGTGTCCTTTTTGACGGCGCAAAAGGTCTGTATTCACATCCTCCGCCAAAAGCTCCATTCCGGCTGGAAGTCCTTCAATAATTGCCGTTAATTGTGGTCCATGTGATTCCCCTGCTGTTAAATATCTCATTTTCCTGCTCCCTTCAGTACGTTAAAGCGGTTATGTACTACTATATCATACTTCAAATTATTTAGAACAGCCGAAACGACTGTTTTTGAGAATTTTATCACAATTCGTTTCAGTCGGCTTCACCCTTTTTTATAAAAAAAGGTATCTTCTGCTACAAAGCCGTACCGTTCCGGATTAAATATTTGCTCCGTGCTGCCGACAAACAAGACGCCGCCAGGCCGGAGCGCCGCATTAAACTTACGGTACAGCTCATCCTTCGCTTCTTCTGTAAAGTAAATCATGACATTCCGGCACACGATTAAATCATAGCCGCTGTCAAAACGGTCTGATAATAAATTTTGTTTTTTAAACGTGACGGTCCGTTTCACCTCATCCGATACTTTGTAATACGAACCTTCCTGACGAAAGTATTTTTTCTTCATCACATCCGGCACTTCTGCAAGTGACCGCTCAGGGTACAAGCCGAGCTTGGCTTTTTGAATGACGTTTGTGTCGAGGTCCGTCGCTTGAACAGAAACAGATGAAAGCGGCATGTGTGTGGACATCACCATCGCGATCGTATAAGGCTCTTCGCCAGTAGAGCAAGCGGCACTCCACACCTTTAAGCGCTTATTTTCACTTAAGAGGCGGGGAAGAATTTTCTTCTCTAAAACGTCCCACCGTTTCCCATTGCGGTAAAATTCAGACACATTAATCGTCATCCTGTCCAAAAACTCATTCATCATTTCCTGGTTTGCATTTAACGCATCAAAAAAAGCCCGAAAGGACGGATAACCTTTTTTTTCATATAAAGAGGTGAGCCTTCTTTTCATTTGCGCTTCTTTGTATAGACTTAAATCAATACCGGTTTTGCGCTTAATGGATCCTACAAATTGTTCATAATCTGCCATGATGTCACCTTTCCCATCGTTCCTATTTCATTCCTTTATTATAGAGTATTTAAAGCAAAGAAATAGTCTTATTTGCACAAAAAAAGAGTTTCCGGCGAAGGAATGCCGAAAACTCTCACTTTTATATTAGTATATCCATTCCGAACCTGACTTCGTGTAATCTGTCAGCTCTTCTTGTTTAAAGAAAATATTGATTTCCCGCTCTGCACTTTCAGGTGAATCCGATCCGTGAATCACGTTTTTGCCGACAATGACACCGTAATCACCGCGAATTGTTGCAGGTGCGGCATCCTTCGGGTTTGTAGAACCCATCATTTGACGCGCAACTGAAATGACGTTTTCGCCTTCCCATACCATTGCAAAAACAGGACCTGACGTAATAAAGTCGACCAGCTCCCCGAAAAAAGGACGCTCTTTATGCTCACCATAATGCTGTTCGGCTGTTTCGCGCGAGACGTGCATCAGCTTTGCACCGACAAGACGAAATCCCTTTTTTTCAAACCGGGACACAATCTCCCCAATCAGTCCGCGCTGTACCCCATCTGGCTTTACCATTAAGTATGTTTTCTCCATCGTTCACCACTCCTGTGTTATGTATACCGCTTTCATGCGGACATGAAGAATCGTACCACTTCCACTGGAAATTTACAACGCTTTCATGGAAAAATTAATATTTTCTTTTTCCAATAAACAGGGCAATATCCCGAAGAGAATTACGATGGCGTCCCACTGGCAGCTCATCTAAAATGGCCAGTGCCCGGTCAAGGTATTGGCGGCTCATCACATGAGACCGTTCAATCACATCGCTGTCCTTTAGCAGATCAATGATCGCATCGATCTCCTCACGGCTTGAATGCGCATGAACAGTCCCGATTCGCTCACGCATGGCTTCATTTTCCATCGCGTACAAAACGGGCAGTGTAATATTTCCTTGAAGCAGGTCACCGCCAGCAGGCTTGCCCAATTCTTTTTCACTGGCTGTAAAATCAAGAATGTCATCTGTAATTTGAAAAGACATACCGACGTTATAGCCGAAATCGTACAATTTCTGGTGAACGGAAGCAGGAGCGCCAGCCGCAATCGCCCCAAGCTGACAGCTGGCCGCAATCAAAATCGCCGTCTTGCGCTTAATTCTGCGGAGATAATCACGCAGATGCTGATCGTAGCGATACTTGTCCTGGATCTGAATGATTTCGCCAATACATAGCTCCGTCATTGTACGAGATAAGATGCGGTGGGCTTCCACGTCATCAATTTTCGTCATACTTTCAAGCGCTGCTGCAAATATGTAATCTCCTGCGTACATCGCAACCCGGTTGTCCCATTCTGCTTTTACTGTATGCTCCCCCCGGCGGATTACCGCATCATCAATGACATCATCGTGGACGAGTGAAGCCATGTGAATTAATTCCAGTGAAGCGGCCGCGTATTTCACCCGGTGAATATCGTAATCTCCGAATTTCGCTCCCAGCAAAAGCATGACCGGGCGGATTCGCTTGCCGCCCGCCTGCAAAAGGTGAACAGATGCTTCTTGTAAAATAGGCGAGGTGGAGCCGACAGCTTGCTCCAGTTCTTTTTCGATTATATCAATATCGCTTTTCAAGCGTGTGTAAATCAGTTTAATGTTCATTTTCTTCACCCGGCTTTTGGTCTAATATGTTTTGTTCCCGTAATGGGTGGCCGCAACCCCGCCTGTATGTGCTTTAAACCGCACATTTTCAAAGCCGGCCTGCTGAAACATCCGGGCAAGCTCCTTCATATCCGGAAAATGACGCGCGGACTCCTGGAGCCACGAATACTCCTCATAGCTTTTGGCGAATAAGCGGCCAATCGCTGGCATCACGTAGCGGAAATAAAGCATGTATCCTTCTTTAAAGACAGGAAGCTGCGGCTGGCTTGTTTCCAGACAAACAGCCATCCCGCCAGGTTTTAGCACACGGTTCATTTCGCTTAAAACCTGTAAATAGTCCGGCACATTGCGAAGGCCAAAGCCAATCGTTACATAGTCAAACGTATTGTCTTCAAACGGAAGCTCCATCGCATTCCCATGAATAAGCTCGACCTGCTCCATGCCGGCAGCTGCTACTTTTTGTTCTCCTACAGCCAGCATGTTCTGGCTGAAATCCAGACCCTTCACAGATCCTTCAGGCCCTACAGCCTCAGCAAGAGCCATCGTCCAGTCTGCTGTTCCGCAGCACACATCAAGTGCACTGGCACCCTTTGGCACGTTCATGATCTTCATTGTGTCATTCCGCCAGCGCTTGTGCTGCTGAAAGCTGATAACGGAATTCATTTTGTCGTAATTGCCGTAAATCTTCTCAAATACATGGTGCACTTTCTCTTCTTTAGATTGCTGCATTTGGTCACCCTTCTCCCACAAGTCGAAGCGGCATGCTATTCACTCGGTCCCATTCCGCCTGAATGGCCGCTGCGCTGGACGATTCCACATTTTTCATCCATTTATTTAAATCTGACTGGCATTTCTCAAGTCGACGGTCAATGGCATCCATCGCCTTTTTCTTCTCGCCGCAAACACGTTCAAGCGCATCCACAACGATAATGGGCTTCTTTTTTTCGCGCTGAAGCCGGTCTAGTTCAAGTAAAAGACAGACAGCGGACCAGCAGGCTTCATCCGCATTTACTTCCGTATAAACAGACCTGATAATATCACTTTCAATAGTTTGAACAGCTTGAAAGACCGACTCCTCTGAACGAAGAAGGCCGCTATGAAGTGCCGTTTTTGTTTCATTTACTTTTTTAACGGCTTCTGCGAGCACGCCAACCCAGTGAATGCAGCCAGCTTCTGCTAGCGTTTGATAGTACATGCCGCTGTAGTAGTCTCCTGCGAGCACAATGAGCTGGTTTTCCCTTGTCATTTCTTCTGTCAGAGGCGGGATCAAGTCATGCGTGTCAAGAGCCATCTGAATAAGAACAGCAGCGGTCATTTGCTTTCGCGCCACGTCTGTTCTCCTTTGATTTTCGTCAAAAGCGAGCATTAAAGCAGATGCCCGCAGCGGATTCACAGCCGGATGTCCGAGCACGTTATCTAAAAAAGGCTGCCGGCAAGCCTGATTAATTTCTTCGAGTAGAGCTCTTTTTTGCTCCTGCCACTCCGTCATTGCCAAAACCCCTCACTCTTGAATCGGTTATTCATCGTTTTCCGTTCTTTGATTACGTATGTTTAGTATAGCATACTCACACGATCATGACGAACGAATGAGCGAAAGCAATTCCGTGCGAAGCTGGGCATCATTTTCATATAAGCCCCTCGCAGCGGTTGTGACGGTTTTTGCGCCAGGCTTTTTCACTCCGCGCATCGCCATGCACATATGCTCGGCTTCCACAATAACCATGGCGCCATGCGGTTCAAGCATTTCCATAATCGCATTGGCGACGTCGCTAGTGATCCGCTCCTGCAATTGAGGACGGCGCGCAACAGATTCCACGGCCCGGGCCAGCTTGCTGAGACCTGTCACTTTTCCCCCTTTTGGCAAATATGCGACATGTGCATGGCCGAAGAAAGGAACAAGATGATGCTCACACATCGAATAAAACGGAATATCCTTTACTAAAACAAGCTCTTCATATTGTTCTTCAAAAACGGTTGCAAAATAGTGTTTTGGATCTACGTGAAGCCCTGAGAATGCTTCTTCGTACATTTTTGCCACCCGCTTTGGTGTATCCACTAAGCCTTCCCGGTCCGGGTTTTCCCCAACTGCTTCTAAAATGAGCCTTACTGCCTGCTGAATCTTGGCGTGATCTACTTCTGACATCTTCACCACTCCTGTTAATATATACTACACTTTTTTATGTTTGTGCTGCACTTCATCTTAGCATAACCGCCTGCAAACCGGCAAAAAGAAGTGTTCACAAAAAGAGACTGCCCGATTAGGGGCAGCCTCATCTTTAGCCAATTTGGCTATGTACTTATTTAACTGCGTCTTTCAACGCTTTGCCCGGTTTGAATGCCGGTACTTTGCTTGCTGCGATTTCGATTTCTTCGCCTGTTTGCGGGTTGCGTCCTTTACGTGCAGAACGTTCGCGTACTTCAAAGTTTCCGAAGCCGATTAGTTGTACTTTGTCGCCTTTTGCCAATGTATCTTGGATGGCATCAAAAATAGCGTCAACCGCTTTAGTCGCGTCTTTCTTAGAAAGTTCAGCTGTTTCAGCAACTTCATTAATCAAATCAGTTTTGTTCATGCCATTCACCTCCTCCCGCATGAGACCCGATAAACATTGTTATATCAATGTTTTACCGTAATTCTGTTAAAAGATTATCACATGTGTTCGGTCATATCAAGCAGAATCCATTCCAAATCGCTATTTTACGCCCTTTCCACGAAAAAAGACTCCCAAATTGGAAGTCCGGCTGTCTATTAAAGAAGAATCGCGATCATGCCGCCTGACCCTTCATTTATAATTTTCTCAAGCGTATCTTTTAATTTGCTTCTTGCATGATCCGGCATTAAGGACACCTTCGAATGTATACCGTCCTTCACAATAGAGCTTAAATTCCGGCCGAAAATATCACTTTCCCAAATCGACAGCGGGTCCTCTTCAAAATCCTTCATGACGTGATGCACGAGCTCCTCGCTTTGCTTTTCGGTTCCAATAATCGGTGAGAATTCTGATTCAATATCGACTTGAATCATGTGAATAGACGGCGCCACCGCTTTCATCCGGACACCATAGCGTGAGCCGTGGCGGATGATTTGGGGCTCCTCCAGGCGCATTTCACTCATGGACGGCACCGCCACCCCATAGCCAGTTTGCTTCACCATCTTAAGTGCTTCTTCTACCTGCCCATATTCTTCTTTAATTCGTGCGTAATGCTGCATGATCTCGAGAAGATGTTCTTTTCCACGAAGCGGCTCGCCAATAATTTCATTGACAATCGTTTCATAAAGGCCATTTGGCGCGTGAACGTTAATTTCCGCAATTCCCTGTCCCATGTCCATTCCCGTTAAAACGGCGGATTCAATATATTCACCACCGCCAAACTGTTCCACAACCCGATTTACATCGCGCAGCCGTTTAATGTCCTTCACGGTTTCTTTTACCATTTCGTTATACTGATCCCGAAGCCAGTGAGATTCATCCAGTGCCATAATCCATGACGGGAGATGAACATTAACTTCATGAACCGGAAACTCAAATAGCGCCTCCTGCAACACGTGCAGCACGTTTGCTTCCGTCATCGCTTCCACAGACATTGCCAGCACCGGAATGTCGTATTTCTCGCTTAATTCTTCCTGAAGCAGAATGGTTTCGGTGTGGTCCGGACGAGCGGAGTTAATAATTAAGATAAATGGCTTTCCAACTTCTTTTAAACCGTTGACAGCCCGCTCCTCGGCCTCGACATAAGACGATCTCCGCATCTCGCCGAAGGAGCCATCTGTCGTCACAACCACGCCAATCGTTGAATGCTCTTCAATCACTTTTCGCGTACCAATATCTGCCGCCTCATCAAACGGGATCGGCTCATCATGCCAAGGCGTTTGAATCATTCTGGGACCATGTTCGTCCTCGTACCCTTTCGCCTCCGGAACCACATATCCTACGCAATCGACGAGACGAATGTTCACCAGAACGCCGCCCGCTTGAACGGCGGCCGCTCTGCTCGGGACAAATTTCGGCTCTGTCGTCATAATCGTCCGGCCGGCTGCGCTTTGCGGCAGCTCATCCTGCGCACGCCGCCGTTCTGATTCACTGTCCATATTCGGCAAAACCAGCAGCTCCATAAAGCGTTTGATGAAGGTTGATTTCCCTGTTCTGACAGCACCGACTACGCCCAAATAAATATCGCCTTCTGTTCGTTCAGCGATATCCTTCATTAATTCTGTTTTTTCCATAAGCAGCCCCCTTCCGTATTAAACGGCCCGTCCGCCGCCCTGCTTTACATTGTATGAGCCCAGTTTCAATGTATGCAAAAAAAAGAAGCCTGATGTTAGTCAGGCTTCTACTTGTTCATAAATATTGGCTCCCCCTGCTCATCTACTGTATAAGGAAGCGAGTAGGCAGGCACGAATGGGGAAGATTGTGTGAGCAGGCTGCGGATGTCCTCTCCCGGTGCTGGCGGAGGGTCTGTTTCCTGAAGGGCTGCGTACAAATCAGCTGCGTAATCAATGTAAATGGTACCGTCGCCGCTCATCACAAGCGGAAGCTGTTTGCCTGAATAAGGACTTGTAATGTAAGGCTCGTCCTCATAGCCAAGCTCTTTGAAATCAAGCGTATACACATTGTCCGCCAGCGCATCCTTAAAGGGCGGAAATTCATGAGCAAGAAGGCGGACACGAATGCTGCGGATTTGCTCTGCGATCCGCAGATCAATCAGCTTAACCGACGGATTGGTTTCAACGTCAATAAGAACGTACTGGTAAATGCCGCCGCTTTCATACGCATTTCCGGGTGGTTCAGCCATGAAGCGCGGTGAAATTTTACTGAAGTCAACAGGATATTTTTCGTAAATATCCGGGTCGTCTTCTTTTGTTTTAATGGGCAAAATGCCGCCCTCTTCTGTTTGAAACTGATTAACCGCAGATTGAACAGACTGAAGCTGATCTTCATACGGCACTTCGTTTTGGTTTAAATTTTCTTCCGGGTACAAACAGCCGCTAAGCAGAAACGAAAGCAGCATGATCGAAAAAAACAACCCATTTTTTCTTTTCATCTCGTTCACCTCTTTGCGTTAGCGGGTCGGGCCGCTTAATACAACATACACCACAATCAGCCCGCCGACAATCATGCACAAGTAGGCAAACAACGCTGTGATCGCTTTAATAACGCCATTGCTGAATTTATAGCGGCTTAAATAAATGGAGAAAATGGAGAGAATCATCAGCCCCATTCCGGCAAATGAGATCCACATTTTCAGCATGGATGGTGACATTCTTCCTCGTCCTTTCTGCTACTCCTGCTTTGTGTCCAATATATCGATTAAATCCTCAAGCTCCGTTTTCTTTACCCGTGCCATCAGCTCATCAACGGCTTTTTTCGGGTCCTGCTGTTCAAATAAAATGTGATAAAGCGCATTGGTAATCGGCATTTGCACGTTGTATTTCTGTGACAGCTGCTGGCCTGCTTTAGTGGTGCGAACCCCTTCCACAACCATACCCATGCTTTGGAGCACTTCTTCAAGCTTTTTCCCCTGGCCAAGCATGTTGCCAGCCCGCCAGTTTCTTGAATGCACACTTGTACAGGTCACGATTAAATCACCGATGCCCGCAAGACCGGAAAACGTGAGCGGATTGGCCCCCATCTTCGTTCCAAGACGGGCAATTTCAGCGAGCCCTCTCGTGATCAGTGCCGCTTTTGCGTTATCGCCATAGCCAAGACCATCGGAAATCCCTGCAGCGAGTGCGATGATGTTTTTCAGCGCACCGCCAATTTCCACCCCGATTAAATCGGGATTGGTGTACACACGGAAATGCTGGTTCATAAACAAATCCTGTGTTTTCTTTGCCGCTTCAGGCGACGCTGAAGAGACCGCAACTGTCGTCGGATGACGCAGACTCACTTCCTCAGCATGAGAAGGCCCTGACAGGACGACCACGCTTTGAAGAAGATCATCCGGTATTTCCTCTTCAATCATTTCGGAAATGCGCAGCAGTGAATCCGGCTCTATTCCTTTAGATACGTGGATGACGGTCAGCGGAGAGGATGCCATTTTCACAACCTCGCGGGAGACCTCTCGAATCGCTTTTGTCGGAACCGCCATCACCACTGCCTCGACACCTTGAAGTGCCTCCTCAAGAGAAGCAGTCGCTTTCAATTGCGCCGGCAACGTGATATCCGGCAAATACTGGCTGTTTGTATGACGCGAATTAATTTCACCGACACGGTCTTTGTTTTTGGCCCAAATAAATACGTCATGCCCGTTGTCAGCCAGAACGAGAGCAAGAGCTGTTCCCCAGCTTCCCGCTCCAAGCACAGCAATTTTTTCAGTCATTTGGCACACAACCCTTCATGCTTATTTTCTTGCACGCGCAATAATATGGATCGGCGTTCCTTCAAACTCAAACGCAGCCCGAATGCGGTTTTCAAGAAAGCGAAGATACGAAAAGTGCATGAGTTCCGGCTCATTCACGAATACAACAAATGTCGGCGGCTTCACTGCTACTTGAGTAGCATAATACACCCGCAGGCGCTTGCCTTTATCAGAAGGTGCCGGGTTCATCGCAACCGCATCGGTAATAACATCATTCAATACGCTTGACTGCACACGCATAGAGTGGCTTTCGCTCGCGCGGTCAATATAAGGCATTAACGTGTGAATCCGCTTTTTCGTTAAAGCAGATAAGAAAACAATCGGTGCATAATCTAAAAATTGAAAGTGGCTGCGGATGTTTTCTTCGAATTCACTCATCGTTTTTTCGTCTTTTTCAACGGCATCCCATTTATTGACGACGATCACAACGGCTCTTCCCGCTTCATGTGCGTAGCCGGCAATATGCTTATCCTGCTCCCGAATGCCTTCCTCTGCATTTAAAATGACCAATACGACGTCGGACCGTTCGATCGCTCTCATCGCCCGAAGAACACTGTATTTTTCAGTTGTTTCATATACTTTACCACGCTTGCGCATACCCGCTGTATCAATAATGACATATTTTTGTCCATTGTACGTGTACGGCGAATCCACTGCATCACGGGTCGTGCCGGCAATGTCACTTACGATTACACGGTCTTCTCCGAGCAGCGCGTTTGTTAACGAGGATTTCCCTACATTCGGCCGTCCAATTAATGAAAATTTAATGACATCATCTTCATATGGCTTGTCTTCGCCGGTCGGAAAATGAGACACCACTTCATCCAGAAGATCGCCAAGCCCAATTCCGTGCGAGCCTGAAATCGGATAAATTTCACCAAAACCGAGCGAATAAAAATCATAAATATCCGTCCGCATTTCCGGATTATCAATTTTATTGACCCCAAGAACGATCGGTTTTTTCGAGCGGTACAAAATCTTTGCTACTTCTTCATCTGCCGACGTCACACCTTCGCGGCCATTCACGATAAAAATAATGACATCTGCTTCATCAATTGCTATTTCCGCCTGCTGGCGAATTTGGTCCAAAAAGGGTTCATCGCTTAAATCAATTCCGCCTGTATCAATCAAATTAAATTCGTGCGTCAGCCATTCTCCTGAGCTGTAAATCCGGTCACGTGTCACACCTGGAACATCTTCTACAATGGAAATACGCTCTCCCGCAATCCGGTTAAAAATCGTTGACTTGCCCACATTCGGCCTTCCAACGATGGCAACAGTCCGTTTCATCATTTCATCTTTCCCTTCAATGGTTCATTCATTTATACGTGAATCGTTTTTGTTCAAAAGAAAACCCTTCTGCCACGAGAAGGGGTTCAATCAACATCTTATTTTAGCACATTTCTATTACGAATCAAATGAGGCTGGCACACGTACCGCAAATCGTTCCGGCTTTAACCCTCTTACGCGGAGCCATTGTTCGGTTTGGCCACCTATAATGAGAGGAGAATGATGAAGATCGGTTATCGATTTAGCGCCCAGTGCACACATCATCATCTTCATATCCGTTTTGATCTGCTGAATATGATCGACAAGTGCTTCCTGACCGCCCGTCAGCAAAATATTTAATAAAAACCCTGAAAGGCCTGCTGCTGAAGCACCAAGAACGAGCGATTTCACAACATCTTCAGCGTTTTGCAAACCGCCCGATGCAATCACGGTTTGATCCGGTGCACCTGAGGACGTTTCAACGATGGAAACAGCTGTCGGAATACCCCAGCTATTAAAAAACGAAAGCGGGCGTTCTGAACGTTCGTTTTCAACGGCTGCAAAATTGGTACCGCCAAAACCCGCCGTGTCAATGGCAGCAAGGGGCAGTTCATTCAGCTGCTTAGCGGTTTCAAATCCAATGCCAAAGCCCGTTTCTTTGACGATAACCGGTACACCCACCTGCTCACAAATCGCAGCGATTCGCTCAAGAGCGCCTTTGAAATCACGGTCTCCCTCCGGCATCGCAAGCTCCTGAATAACATTCAGGTGAATTTGCAAATAATCCGCTTCGATCATGTCACAAACCGCTTTCGCTTCATCCACTGTTGCTTCAGATCCGATGTTCGCCAGCATCAGGCCATTTGGATTTGCTTTTCTTGCTGCTTTAAACGTTGCACTTTCCTCCGGATGGCGAAGCGCTGCCATTTGGGAGCCAACGGCCATCGGGATGTCGCAGGCTGCCGCGACCTCGGCAAGCTGTGTATTAATTTCTGCCGTTGCCTGTCCGCCCCCGCCGGTCATCGCATTCACAAAAATCGGCGAACTCCACTGAAGTCCGCCGATTTCGGTTGATAGCGATAGATCCGTTACAGAGGAACCCGGAAGGCTGCGGTGGACAAACTGAAGTTCATCCAGTCCTGTCCGCCGGCTTTGCCCTGTCGACAACGCATAATGAATATGGTCGATTTTCCGTTCCGATCTGCTCAAATTGTCATCACCATCTTATTTTAAGTCTTTTAGCTGGTCACCCAAAATATCACCAATTTGGAATCCTGAGCTTTCTTCCGGCATTTCATAGGAATCTACCGTTTCTTCCGGCTCATATTCTTCAAAGGATTTCATGCTCAATGATAAACGATGCTCTTGCTCGTTTGCATCAAGAACTTTTACTTTCACTTGCTGTCCTTCTTCAAGCACTTCATGCGGTGTACCGATGTGTCGGTTTGAAATCTGGGAAATATGCACGAGACCTTCTACACCCGGGAACACTTCGACGAAAGCACCATATGAAACGAGGCGCTTGACCGTTCCTTCGTGCTCTGATCCAATCGGTGCGCGGTCCGCAATGTTTTCCCACGGTCCAGGAAGTGTCTCCTTAATAGATAAGGAAATGCGTTCGCTGTCACGATCGATTGACAGCACTTTCACTTTTACTTCCTGTCCTTCTGTTAATACGTCAGAAGGTTTTTCCACATGATCGTGTGATAGCTGGGAAATATGCACAAGACCGTCAACACCGCCGATATCAACGAAGGCGCCAAAGTCCGTTAGGCGCTGAACTTTCCCTTCAATTACATCGCCTGCTTGAATATCTTCCAGTACTTTTTGTTTGTTTTCTGCTTTTTCAATATCTAATACGGCGCGGTGAGACAAAATCAAACGATTTTTATCTTGTTCAAGCTCAACAATTTTAAGCTTCATCACACGGCCCTTGTAATCTTCAAAATCTTCAACGAAGTGATCTTCAACAAGTGAAGCTGGAATAAATCCGCGAATGCCAAGGTCTACCACAAGGCCGCCTTTAACAACTTCTTTGATCTCCGCTTCAAAAATCGTTCCTTCTTCAAACCGTTGCTGCATATCGTCCCAAGCGGTTTCAGCATCCGCTTTCCGTTTCGACAGCACGTACAGATCATCTTCTTCTTTTGTAACAAGCAGTTCGAGCTCATCGCCCTCTGCAACAACATCTGATGCTTTTTCTACGTGAAGGCTTGACAGTTCACTGATGGGAATAATACCGTCTTTCTTGCTGTCCGGAATTTCCACCTGGACCTGCTTTTCTTCGACTTTCACAACCGTAGCGCGGACTTTATCGCCAACGGAGTAGTTATTCACTTCTGCCTGATTCATATCCTCTGTCATATGTAATCCTCCTCAATACGAAACTGCGTCAATTTTTAAAATTCTTAGTTCTAACTTCTTACAAATGAGCGAATTTGTCAAGCCAGAAGCTCATGATCGATGGTTTTCGATCAACTTTCCAATTGCCTGCATAATCGCTTCTGTTGCTTCTTCTGCCGATGCTTTTTTTTCACGGAGCGGCGTCATGTCAATCGGGGGTCCGTACACTACGTGCAGCTTCCGGCCCACTTTGTAAGGTCCGATAACGGCACAGGGAACAACAGCCGCATCCGTCCGCAGGGCAAAAAAGCCGGCACCTGCAAGACCCTTGCCTAACGTCCCATCCTTTGAACGGGTTCCTTCTGGAAAAAGACCGAGCACCTGCCCTTCTTTCAGCATTTTCAGCCCATTTCGCAACGCTTCCCGGTCACTCATGCCCCGCTTCACCGGGAAAGCGTTGAGCCCCTTCATTAATTTCCCTGTCCACTTCGTTTTAAACAGCTCTTCCTTTGCCATGAACCTCACAGGACGGTTGGCGGTGATACCAACTACAGGCGGATCGAGATTATCAATGTGATTGGCGCAAAGCAGGACACCGCCCTCTTTCGGGAAATGTTCAAGACCCGTGACTTGAATCCGGTAAGTGGGGGTTAAAATGGTTTTGACCACTGTTTTCGCAACTGTATAAAATGTTACCACTCCTTATCCCTCCACGCCGGCTGCTGATAAAATGGCGTCAACAACCTGGTCAACCGTCATAAAGGTTGTATCGATTTCAATGGCGCCCTCTGCTTTTTGAAGCGGAGATTCGACTCTCTCCATATCCATTTTGTCACGTGCGGCAATCTCTCTTTTTAAATTCTCCAAATCTGACGAAAACCCTTTTTTCAGATTTTCGGCATGACGGCGCTTCGCCCGTTCTTCTACCCCGGCCAGCAGAAAAATTTTCACGTCTGCTTTTGGGAGAACACTCGTGCCAATGTCGCGTCCATCCATCACAACACCGCCCTTTGCCGCCAGCTGCTGCTGCCGTGCGGTCATGTCGCGGCGTATTTCACTGTGGCGCGCAACGGCGGATACATTATTTGTCACAACGTCTGTCCGGATCGCTTCGGTCACATCCAGGCCGTCGAGCAAAACCATTTGACCGTTTTCGGCTTGTTCAAGCGTGATCGTGGTGCCGTGAAGCAGTTCGCCGAGTTTTTTCCCGTCCTCTACATCTATGTTTTGTTCAAGGGCTTTATACGTAATTGCGCGGTACATTGCGCCTGTATCAATATAAATATACGAAAGCCGTGCTGCGACGATTTTTGCCGCTGTGCTTTTTCCTGCCGCAGCGGGTCCGTCTATCGCAATTTGCAATTGTCTGTCCATGTCGTCACCTCATCCAAAAAGTCTTCCTTATTTTATCACAGAATAACTTCGCCACAAAAAAAAGAACCCAAAAGGGCTCTTCATTATTGCAGTCCTTTTTTGCGCAGCTGCAACTGCCGCTCAAAACAAAACCGCATGAGCATTTGCTGATCCGCGTAAAGCAGCTCTTTGAATTGAAAGGAACCGACCCGCCGGCCGCTTTTTTCATCTTCGCGAATGCGAACAAGATCTGCTTTCGTTTCAATGTAGCGCGGCTCTCCGTGCTGAGATGGAATCACACCGTAAAGCGTCACTTCCGTATCGGGTTCTATTTGGACCGCACCCGGAATAACAACAGCCGCCCCTCCTGCACTAATATCTTCTGTGACTGAAGAAAAAGCCGGTACACCGTTTACCTCTACCGCAATATCGATAGCGGTAGGAACCCGAACGAATTTCCGGCGCTGCACCCGGACATAGTTATCGATCCCCGGATCGTGCAAAACGAGCATCGGTATTTTCTTTTTCACCCTGCCGATAACTTCCGTTTGAAACAAATAAACAGCGGAAGCAGCGGTTGGATCAATAAAGTTCACAGCCAGCTGCATGCCGTCCAGCAGGAAAACGGTTTTATTGGTTTCTGTGCTGACAGGATAGTCAATGTATACCTTTCCTTCCTCCACATCAACAATTTTACATCGGTATTCTTCTTTTTTGTCCACACTATCATATGGCTCCATCGAAATGGGAATCCCTGCTTCAAGCATCGTTATCACTCTCTTTATTTCCATTAATACGCCTTTTGACCTAAAGCGTTCACTGGAAAAAATTATAAAGGATTCGCGCATTGAATGCAATATGTCATTCTCAGCCGTATGACGCTTCTGCTTCCGTCAATTTATCAATTCGCTCTTCCTTCCCGCTGTCCGCATTGATAAAAATTCTATAGGAAGCCGTTCCGTTTTCCGCTAAAAATTCATAGCACAAAACATCTTTCATTTCATCGTTCGTCACAATCGCTTTCGTTGATTCCATCACCGTCAGCTTCGGGTGCAGTTCTTTTTTCGCTTCCGCTTCCGTTAAGCCCGGCTCAGGAATGTCACGGTCTTTTTTATTTTTCCAGTAGTTTTGTGCTTCGAGCCCTGTGATGCCTCCTGTATCGAGTGCTGTTTTCACTGTGACCGACTCTGGATAAACAAGCGTGTCTTTCACTTTTTTCGTAAAGGTAAAGACACCTGTATGGTCATACTGTGCGCTGTTCGTCACGACCATGTCCTCGAAGCCGTGCTTTTTTAAAAACGCCGACGCTTTTTCAGATGCGTCAAACAAGCTGATCCGCCCTTTTCCAGGAGTACGGTTGACAGTAAAGGTGAGTGGATACCCGCCCTTTTTTGTAATATCCATGCTTGCTTCTTCTCCGTTTTGACCGACAACGGCCACGTTGTAAAAAGGAATCGAAGCCCCTTTTAAGCTGCTTTCCACACTTGTCACTTCAGCGTCAATCTGGAAATACTCTTTTGCTCTTTCAGCTGCTTCTTTTTTTGTGATCACCGGGCCCTTTAATTTTTTCAAAGCGTCGTCGGATACCGACTTTTCCACCTGTGATGCCTGGAAAATGTCCGCTTCTGAAAATTCAGATGCTTTTTTCTCAATTTGATTAAATCCATCAATCACGGTATTGTCTTTTGGCTCGTCACCGCTTGCAGCTGCCTGTGCGACATCAGTCCAGCGCAGGTTTTGATCCAGTACAGACATTTGAACCGACCGCAAGTCCTTTTGGATATCCGCTGCCTGCTTGTACAGAGATTCAAGCTGTTCGTATTCTTTTTCAGAGAGCGGCTCTGTGTCTAGATCTCTCACAGCCGTTTTATACGTAAAATCGCCACTGGCGCCTAAAAACTCCTCTGTTTTAGAGAAAGGCATAAACCCGAGCGGAAGACGGCTGATCGCATTGTGGGCTTCGGACGTTAAGCGCCAGACGTCCGTCAACGCAGGCGTTAAATTGGCTTTTGAGTTCATCGCCAGCGCTTCACCCGTTCGGTCATGAATGACATCCACCTGATACACAAGCTCGTGAAATGCTTGCTGATAGCCGCTTTCCGCTTCCATCATCAGCACTTGTTTTTGACGATACTGCGTTAACCCCCAAATGGCTGTCACCACCAGCAAAACCGCCATCGCTGCTGTTATAAACCTCCGCATTCTTTTCTCCTCCTATTCACAAAAAATATGCTGGCCGATTTTCTTGATTTGCGGCCGTGACCAAATCCACTTGCTCGTGGCGGTATCCGGATTAAAATAATACAACGCCTCTCCTGTCGGGTCCCAGCCATTCACGGCATCCAGCACCGCTTTTTTTGCTGTTTCATTCGGCGTCAGCCAAATTTGGCCATCTGCTACAGCAGTGAATGCACCCGGTTCAAAAATAACGCCAGAAGCGGTGTTCGGGAAGGTTTCACTGGCCACACGGTTTAAAATAACAGCCGCAACCGCCACCTGCCCTTCGTATGGTTCTCCGCGCGCTTCCCCGTAAACGGCATTCGCCATCAGTTGAATATCATTTTGCGAAAATCCTTCTGGCGTGTTGACCGATTGAGCAGATGTTTCCGCTCCGCCGTAATACGTAAATGCTTTGCCTTTTCGTATCTGACTTTTCACATGGGCTTCATCGTATTTCGAGGCTTGTTCCAGCTTTCGCTTTGTTGCGCCTCCTGCCAGACCGTCGACCGGGAGCCCGAACGACTCTTGAAAATTCCGCAACGCCCAGTAGGTCGACCAGCCGAACACGCCATCAATCGGATCGCGGTAATATCCTGTATATTGAAGCCGTGATTGAAGCTCAATCACGTCATCTCCTTCTGCCCCTCGCTGGACGACCTGCTCTGAAAAGGCACCTGCCTGCTTCGCCGCAAGCAGAAAGGTAATCGTTAATAAAACAGCGATCTGCTTTTTCCACTTCATCAATGTCGCTCACCATCCTATTGAAATATACAGATAGTTTGTCATCGACCTCTTTTTTTATACAAAAAAAAGCCAACTCCTTGGAGCGGCTTTTTTACATTTTCAGACGATGCTCATGATACGCATCCGTCAGCATATGTGCTTTTTTCACTTTCCTTAATGCAAACCACCAGAGAAACAGCATAAATGGAATCATATAATAAACCCAGGTTCTCTCTATAAATAAAATGTAATCAAAGGAGCCGTGGAGCAGAAAAGAAATGAAAAAAGCGAGCATCAGCATCCTTTTCTCAAGGGATGGGTCACCAAACTTTGCCCGGCTTAAATAATAACCCATGATCGCACCAAACAGCGCATGGCTGGATACAGGCAAAAGAGCCCGCATAAACGCATATTCCACACCGTGCGCCGCGAGGTAAAGTACATTCTCCGCCGTCGCAAATCCGAGGGACACACTTGTGGCGTACACGATGCCATCATATGGTTCATCAAAATGCGTATGCGTGTAAATTAAAAAATACAGCACAAACCATTTCATAAACTCTTCGGGCATCGCCGTTCCGAAAAAAGCCTGAATGAATCCACTCCTCATCAGCTGCTCTTCATTCAGCACATATTGCAAGAACATAACAGGGAAGGTAACGATGATTCCATATATGAACGCCTTGGCCACGGATGCGACCGGCTCCGTTTCGTAACGGTCACGCAAATAAAAAAAGACCAGCAGCGCAAGGCCCGGTGCCATTCCTGCTGAAAGAATCGGGATCATACACGTTCCCTCTTTTCTTTCTGTTTTTTCCATCGTATCATGAGACTTGCAGAATGAAAATAAGGAGTGCACATAATGTCAAAAAAACACCTATTGCTTCTTCACACGGGCGGAACCATTTCGATGAAAGAAAATCTCGAAACCGGCGGCGTTTCCACTGATGGAAGCAACCCGATTGCGGAAGTGATCGACATCCCTGGCGTAGATGCCCAATACACAGTAAAAGAGCTTTTCCAAATTCCTTCGCCCCACGTAACCATCCAGCACATGATGATGCTGAAAAAAGAAATAGAAGCCACTAAAGCGGACGGGGTCGTGATCACGCATGGAACCGACACAATGGAGGAAACCGCTTATTTCCTTCAGCTCACATTAGAAAAAGCGATTCCGGTTGTGCTAACGGGCGCGATGCGGTCTAGCAACGAAGTAAGTGCAGACGGACTTGCCAACTTCATCGCCGCTGTTAAAACGGCAGCAAGCAGCGAAGCAGCCGATCAGGGCGTTCTCGTTGTCATGAACGAAGCGATTCACAGCGCGCAATATGTAACAAAAACCAATACCGGCAGCCTTGATTCCTTTCAAAGCCGTGATGCTGGCCCTGTCGGCACTGTGCTGAAATCAGGTCCGCACTTTTTTCATACGCCGACGCAACAAAGACCAATCCATCTTAAGCATGCAAAAGATGTTCACATTCCAATCTTAAAAGTGTATGCGGGAATGGACGGCAGTCTTATCAACCAGCTCTCAGGCTGCGACGGCATTATTATCGAGGCAATGGGACAAGGAAATATTCCCCCGCTGGCAGCAGAAGCGCTGATCGATTTGATTCAAAAAGGGGTGCCGGTCGTTATCACATCCAGATGCGGCAGCGGAATCGTCCAGCCGGTTTATGAGTACGATGGCGGTGGCGCGTCCTTGAAAAAAGCAGGAGCTTTGTTTGCCGGTGGACTAACTGGCCAAAAAGCCCGCTTAAAGCTTCTCGCCGCTCTATCAGGCGGCCACAACCAAAACCTGCCCTATTTTTTTAACTAAGAGAGCTTAGATACACCAACCAAAGAAACGCTTCACATTTTGAAGATTAAAAAGCGCCGAACGACTGCGAGAGTTCGCGTGATCGTTCGGCGCTTTTTCTATTCAAACACTTCTGGCTCAAGCCCTTTTTCTTTCGTTTCAATCGCAGCGGCTATTTCTTCGCCATGAAAGCGTCCGTTCTCAATAAAGATTTCATTTGCATTGTTGCCGGCTGCAATAACTCCAGCGATGAAAATATTCTCTACATTCGTTTCTTTCGTGTGTTCATCGTAAATCGGCCGGCCTGTTTCTGCGTCAATGCCAACCCCCATCTTTCTTAAAAAAGCGTGATCGGGATGATAGCCTGTCATGGCGAAAACAAAATCGTTTTTTATCGTTTGCTCCACGCCATTCACTTCATATGCGACAGCGCCTTTTTCAATGGCTTTCACGTTTGCCTCGAAAATCATCTTCACTTCCCCGCTGCGGACCAGCGCTTCAAACTCGGGCAAAATCCACGGCTTGACGCTCGGCGAATAGTCGCTGCCCCGGTACATGACCGTTACTCTCGCACCGGCTTTATGAAGCTCAAGCGCTGCATCAACGGAGGAATTTTTCCCGCCAATGACCACCACATCCGTATCAAAAAACGGATGCGCTTCTTTAAAATAATGAAAGACGTGATCCATTTCTTCACCCGGTATGTTCATATAATTCGGATGGTCGTAATAGCCCGTCGCGATGACGACATAGGGCGTTTCGTACGCGTCCTTTGACGTGTGAACGTGAAACAATCCACTTTCCTGCTTTTCAACCCGTTCTACCTGCTCAAACCGGTTGATTCGAAGCTCTTTCAGCTTCACCACTTCCCGGTAATAAACAAGCGCCTGATTCCGGTGAGGCTTGCGCTCTTCAATAATAAAAGGAACATCGCCAATGGCCAGCTTTTCGCTGGAGCTGAAAAACGTCTGATGGGTAGGGTAGCCGTATATGGCGTTCACAATATTCCCTTTTTCAACAACCAGCGGATTTTTTCCGATTTTTTTCATGGCGATGGCCGCAGCCAGTCCACACGGTCCACCGCCGACAATAATGCATTCTTCCGTTTTCATTTCATCCGCTCCCGTTCCTTTTCTCTGCACGCTCTATTGTAGAAAAAAAGAACGGACATTTCAATCATGCCGCTTAAAGCCGGCTGCTCATCCACTCTTTCCATTCGTCTTGCGTATTGCCCACGACATATGACTTCCCTTTTTCTGAAATAGGGCCATTCATCGCTGATCCGCCAATCCCAATTTCCATGGCTGGATACTTGGCCTTTAACTCATCTGCCAATTGGATCGTAGGCTCAAGGTTGCGTTTTAACGTACAGGATAGAAATAAAAACTTCGGCTTCACTGTATCCGTTACAGTGAAGATATCGCCTTCCTTCAAGCTCGCACCTAAATAAACGACTTCATATCCGAGCCGTCTGACAAACAGCGTGAAGATCAATAAGCCGAGCTCATGCCATTCGTCTGGACCGCATACCGCAATCACTTTCGGGAGAACTCCATTGTGCGGAAAGGAATGCATCACCATGCCAATCCGTGACCGCAAAATGGACGTCGCAAAGTGCTCGTGCGCCGTTGTAATCTCTCCATCCTCCCATAACGTGCCAATTTTAACGAGCAGTGCTGCCAATATATTAATCGTGACATTATCGATCGTATAAAGGGAAAAGGCTTTATTGATGAGCTCCTGTGCTTTTACTTCGTCAAAACGAAGCAGCGCCTGCAGCAATTCTTCTGACAAAGCCTCGTGCTGACTGGCTTCACTGTTCGGCAAATAAGGAGGCGTTTCTTCATGCTGATCGAGCAAGGACGCTGCCTGGCTGATCGTGAATCCCTGCTGCACCTTATCTGACAGCCATTTCAATTTCCGAATATGTTCATCCGTATAAAGCCGGTGTCCCGCCTCATTTCGAACAGGCTCTAATATTTCATACCTTCGTTCCCAGGCACGGAGCGTACCTGGCTGAATTCCAGTCATTGTCGATACCGCTTTAATATTGTATTTCCCTTCATTCATAAAGCTCTTTCCTTTCACGGGACGTTGTACAGTTATTATACAAGTCCGATTCACCTACGTAAAATTTCGATCTTCTCTTCCGGACGGCAAATCGTAATAAGGTGTGTTTCTGCACGCGCACCGAGACGCAGCGGGACACCTGTTGTTCCATAACCATTTGATACAAGCGTATGAATGCCTTTTACCGTCCGCCACCGGCCTTTTTCATACATACCCCACCGGCCAAGGCGTATTTGCCCTCCGTGGGTGTGGCCGCTTAACAGGAGTGCTACACGATCTCCCTGGTTCAGCACCCGAATAAAAGCCGGGTTATGGCTGCAGATGATTTTGAATGCATGAGAAGGCACACCGTCAAAAAGAGTCGCCTTATCACTTTTGCCTTTGCTTAAATCGTCTGTCCCCAGCAAAAACACATCGTCAGACAACGCAACAGACTGATTTTTCAGCATCGTGACATTCCATTTTGAAAAGATGGGGGCAATTTTTTCAAACGCAATCTCATAATCGTTATTGCCTGGCACGAAAAAGATGGGACCAATTTGCGACAAACGTTCGATGTTCTCATGAATCCGCTTGATGTTAACGCCGCCTTCATACAGGTCCCCCCCGATTACAACTAGATCCGCACGGCCCTTCACATGCCGAATGATCGATGGATGAACAAGCCGGCAATGAATGTCGGAAATAAAAAAAAGCGCAAGCGGCGCTTTTTCAGGAAATCGTCGATCGGCCAATACGGTTTCTTTTACATGATTGCGAAAAGCTTCTTTCCACATATATATTCCTGCTGCGGCGAAAGGTGACGCAGCCATCATTAGTTGCTTAACTATCAAAATGGCTCATTCCTCTTTTTCGTTCAATATTTTACTGAGCAGATTCTTCCTGTGCTTGATCGGGCTGCTCATTTACAATTTGGTTGACCACCGGCTTTTCTTCCTTAAATGCATATACAGCGATAAAGGGCGATGCGATAAAAAAAACAAGCAACGCCGTGATTAACGGGTAATGTGTTTGTTTATCCGCTTTTTTATGAACCGGACGCTGCAGAGACTCTCCCTCTTCGACCTCAGGCTTTGTCACTTTTTCAAGCGGCTGTTTATGCTTTTCGGCCAATTCGCGATAAGGGTCTTTCATGGTCATTCCTCCCACGCTCATCTTAATTAGACAGCTTTCTTCCTTCTCAATTGTCGGAACAGCCTTTAATTGAACATTGATTGCCCATTTACTTTTTATTATACTCGAATTTGTTTTATTGTGTAATGGATTAAAGTCCCGGGAGCAGATTATTCAATCGTCCGCGCCAGTCCAGGTTTTTCACTGGTTTATTTCCCTGATCGTTTTCTTTATAAACGGCCAGGTCTATCCCACACCGGTCGCAGCATTGCTGCTGGCCGGACGGCTCTTCGTTAAAAAAGCGCATATATCCGGCACGGCGACACTCATCCGAATCGATCCACTCTTTCATTTGACTTCTTTTTTCTGCTTTTTTGGCCAATAGATGCTCTCGAACCTGGAGAATATACGACTCCGCCCGTTTTCCCTCAAGCACGGCCTGCTTTGTGTAGTGTTCGAGAAATCGCTTTTGAATATCTGTAAGCGGCGGTTCAACCTGATCAAGCGACTGGTGCTGCGTTGCTGCCTGCTTAATTTGATCACAGCTCGGCAGCTCTGATTGAGCGATAAACTCGTGAAGCCTTTCATCGCCATGCACATAAAAAATAACGGCGATGGACGGATGTCCGTCCCGACCGGCACGGCCAATTTCTTGTAAATACGCCTCCATTTGCGAGGGCATATGATAATGAATGACGAAGCGGACATCTTCTTTGTTAATGCCCATTCCAAAGGCGCTTGTCGCACACACTACGTCAAGTTCTCCATTTAAAAACTGGTGCTGAATGAGCAGACGGTCTCCTGCTTCCATGCCGCCGTGATAAAAAGCCGCTTTTTTAACACCATTCAGCTTTAACAGCATAACAGCTTCCTCCGCTGCTTTTCTGCCTGAAAAATAAACAATTCCGGGTTTTTTAAAAAAGCGGACAAGCTCCACCAGTTTTTTTTGCTTTTGGAGCGGGTCCTCCATTCGTTCAGCCTTCATTGAAATATTCGGCCGGTTCACGGAAAAAACTAATTCCTTTGGATCAGTCAAGCAAAGCTGACGCTTAATGTCTTCACGCACTTTTTCATCCGCTGTTGCTGTCAATGCCAGGGTAAGAGGCTCATTTAATTTACGCCGAACGTCTCCAAGTAGGCCATAATCAGGACGAAAATCATACCCCCATTGTGAAATGCAGTGCGCTTCATCCACAACAAACAAAGAAATAGTTAAACGTTGAATAGCTTGAATAATGGGCTGAACCTGAAGCATTTCAGGTGAAAGAAAAATGAATTTATAGTGCTGAAGATGCAGAAGGGCACGTGTTTTTTCTTCATATTGTAAAAATGAATTGAGGGCAATGACCCGTTTTTCCCCTCCTGCTTTCAGCTGATCCACTTGATCCTGCATTAACGAAAGGAGCGGGGACACGATCACGGTCACCCCGTCCATTAAATAAGCCGGCAGCTGATAACAAAGCGATTTGCCTGTACCTGTAGGCATCATGCTCAGCGTGTCCCGTCCTTTCAGGAGCGAATGAATGGTTTCCTGCTGGCCCGGGCGAAATGAATCATAGCCGAATTTTTGTTTCAGAACATCTTCTATTGTCATTCAGACCGCCTGCTTTCTTTAGCCAGTACAAGGCGAATTTCAAAGTATGTATGATCAGGAAGCTGATCCTTTAACGGTTTTAGCTGACGGGTTGATTTGCTTGCGCCTGCCTGCAGCACCGCTTGTTCTTTCTCCTCTGTAATAAACGGCCGGATTGAAAAGTGAGGATCGTTCAAGGCCAATTCGACGATGTGGTCCTCAACAGTCGACCGCTTTAAGTGCCGTACCGATACAATCTGATCAATCGTCAAATTATTTTGTAAGTATTCAGCTGTTTTACGGGCAGATGCGGTTAATGGAACGGTTACCGTAATATCTGACAAAATATGCTTTAATAGCGGCATTTCTTCTTCCGTCGTCAACAGAAGCTGAATAATCGCATGAAGACTGTGTAAAAACCGGTACCAATATTCAGTTGGCTCTATTAAAAGCCATTCTGCGGCTTGTTCAGCTGTAAGAGCTGTTTGGCCGCGGCCGGAAAATCGGAGCAATATGCAGTCTGGATTCTCCGGCTGACGTTCCAGAACAAATATCAATTCCTTCTGCAGCTGCGCTGAAAGCATTGTTTTGTCAATAGAACTCTTCTTTAAAAAACCCTTCATCCATTCCTGCACGTGCTCATCGCGGGTAACCGGATAATACGAACGATCCGAATAAGCGATGTGTGAAACGACTTGAACCAGGAGCTGAATGCGATTGAAAAACACCGGCGCCGTTCCGGAAAGGGTCCATCCTGATAAAAAAGGAAACACTGTTGTTTCGTTCAGCTTGTTTTCCATCGCCTTTAGTCCTTTTTCTGTTAAAAACAGCCGCTGAAGAGTGCCATGCAGATGCCCTGAATCCAATAGGTGCTGAACAGCCTGCTCAAAGGAATGCATTTGAAGAAAAGGAGCTGTTTGAAACCACTTTTGCAGTTCGTATAAATGAGCATCCTGTATCGTTTGTGCGGACTTCTTGCCCTTTAACAGATGATAAACCGAGGAAGCCGTACGTTCTCCTTCAACTTCCTTCAGCATAAGCAGTATGACCGCATCCAGACATCGCACAGCTACCCCTCCTCGTCTTTATGCTCCTAGTGTAACATGAACATGCGTTCCTGTCTTGGATTTTTATTCACGCCCAAATGAAAGGGTTTACATAAAAGAAGCGGAAGTTTTTTATTGAAAAGCAACTTAATCGGACTTAAAATGGACAATAGAAGTGTTTTCTCATACGCTTACTGACTGATTTTTATAGGAGGTTTACATCTTGGCGAAATATACGATTGTCGATAAAGACACATGTATTGCTTGTGGTGCCTGCGGCGCTGCTGCACCAGACATTTACGACTACGACGATGAAGGCATTGCATTCGTTATTCTTGATGAAAACGAAGGAACTGCTGCTGTTCCAGACGTTCTTGAAGAAGACATGCAGGACGCATTTGAAGGCTGTCCGACCGATTCCATTAAAATTGCAGACGAGCCGTTCAACGGCGATGCTTTAAAATTCGAATAAAACAAAAGCCGGCCTCAACAGAGACCGGCTTTTCATATTATTGAAAAAGAACATGAAAAGCCGGTGAGTACTTCTCTTTTTCAACGCTACTATGCTTGTGCGAACACAGTCAGGGCGGCTTCTGCAGGACTACGCGTTCGGAGGGGCGGGCGGTGAGCTAACTTTTGTCGCTACGCTCCAAAAGTGGATCTCACCTAACCCGCTTGATCCCTCCCGAGTCTTCGTCCTGCGCCAGCCGCCCTGGTGGGGAAGAAAAGCAGAGTGTAAAACAAAAAATGGAAATCGTTCTGATTGAAAAAAAGAGATGAGGATCCTCTGCTTTTCACCATGTAGGAAAAGAGGGGTTCCTTATTGACGTTAAACATTTTCAAGAATAGCTGTCAGTCATTCACTACGTTCCTCTAGAACCCCTACGGGCGGAGGGAGGCCGGCGCAGACTCCAGTGGGACGAGCGGACAGGCTGAAACAGCCGTGCTTTTTGGGCTGGTTCAGCGTTCGCCCCACCGGAAAGCGGAGCCGGCAGCCCGGAGCCCCTGAATGTTCTTTTTTAGAAAAACAGCCTATTCTTTGCTAAGAAAAAAGGAAACAATTTAGAAAAAACATCGGGTTTCTCTTGACCCGTTTGTTTTTCAACATGATGAAAAGCCGGCCTCCTCTGAGACCGGCTTTTTGCTTTTACACAGTTGAAAGTTTTTTTGTCCAGCTGTGCAGGCGAACGAAGATCATATAAAAGACGATGCCGACAATTGCGCCCTTGACCAGGTTGAATGGCAGAATACCAGCGACAATCATTTGTCTCATCTCTGATCCGCTCATCGCCGGAGATCCGAGAAACATCGTGTAAGCAGGCAAGATGACAAAATAGTTCAGCACACTCATGATGACGGACATCGAAACAACACCTGCTGCGATCGCCAGCGGCATTGCCTTTTTTGATTCAAAGCGTTTATATACGTAATAAACAGGCAAAATAAAGGTGACCCCTGCCGCAAAATTGGCTACATGGCCGACAGGAACGCCGGTTGGGCTGCCCATCATAATAAAGTTAATCACATTTTTCAAAAATTCAACTGTTATGCCTGCAATCGGACCGAGCGCAATGGCCGCAACCAACGCCGGAACATCGCTGAAGTCAATCATCAGAAACCCTGGAAACGGCGGGATCGGAAAATTGAGCAGCATCAGCAAATAGGAAATAGTCGACAGCAGTCCTACTGTCGTTAACGCACGTACATTTTGTTTCTTCATTCGTCATTCTCCTTCTTTTTCATCCATCTCATTAGAAGGAAGGCAGCCCCGCCAACAAAACAAATCCCCTCAAGCAACTTGCTCGAGGGGAGAAAAGTCATGCATAAAGAAGCGTCCGAAAATCGTTCGTTTTTCGGCCACAGGCATACCTTCATCTTCTCCCATCCAGACTATACTGTCGGCTCTGGAATCGCACCAGATCCTGCCTTATCGGCTCGCGGGCTCAAGGACTGTATCCTATTACCGCCGGTCGGGAATTTCACCACGCCCCGAAGATGAAATGATTTAATTTGAGCTTTATTATCTCAAAGACGAAAGAATCTTGTCAAGATGTCTGTTTCGGGATTGTAAAGAAAAAGACAGTGCCATGACCGAGACGGCTTTGCACTTTAATGGTTCCCCCGTGTGCCTGGACAATATTTTTGGCAATCGATAAGCCAAGACCCGTTCCTGCCCGGCCCCGCGTCCGCGCTTTGTCCGCTTTATAAAAACGTTCAAAGACAAACGGCAAATCTTCTTCGGGAATGCCCGATCCGGAGTCTTTCACTTGAATAAGATGAACCTCTTCCTTTGCTTCATGAATAACCGACACGCTGCCACTCTCGGGCGTATGGCGCAGCGCGTTGTCAATTAAATTGGTCAGCACTTGCTCAAGACGGTCTTCATCCACATACACCATTGTTTCAGCATCATCCATTTGCGCAGACAGAAAAATATTTTTTTCCTTGGCCAGTCCTCCAAATTTATTCGTCACACGCTGCAAAAAAGGCTCCAGAGCCGTTTGTTCTTTATTCAATGTAATATGGCCGGCCTGCATCCGGGCGAGGTCGAGCAGCTCATTGACAAGACGCCCCATCCGCAGTGATTCTTCGTGAATGATCTGTGCGATTTCCCGCTTTTCCTCTTCTGATGCAGCGATATCATCCACAATGGCTTCGCTGTACCCTTGCATCATTGAAATGGGCGTTCTAAGCTCATGCGAAACGTTAGCGATAAAATCCTCGCGCAGCTTATCAAGACGGCGCTCCTCGGTCATATCACGGACAACGGTTACCGCTCCTCTGACTGAATCGGCATTGTACAGCGGGCTGACAATCATCACATATGACCTGCCCTGCAGGGTAATTTCGCCTTCCTGCTCCGTTTCGGTTTTCACCGCTTCTATAAACAGAGATTGCAATAAATCCGGTGTTTCTTCTGATCCGCCCTCTGCTTTTTTCTCGAAATTCCAATCATGCAAAAATTGCTTCGCCGGCGGATTGGTAATGAGAACATGCCCGTCCTGATCCAGCGTAATCACACCATCCGCCATGGAGCTTAAAATGCTCGACAGCTGTTCCTTTTCCTGATTCAGTGCATGAATATTCCCTTTCAGCTGATACGCCATGCGGTTAAAGGAGGTGGCAAGAGCGCCAATTTCATCCGTCGTTAAAATCGGCACCTTTGTGTCAAAGTTTCCTTGAGACAGTTCCGTTGCCGCCACCCGCATCGTCCGGAGCGGCGCCGTCACCCGCGTGGACAAAAAGAACGCAAAAACAGTTGTTAAAATAATTGCAATTCCGGCAGCAACCAAAATGAGCTTGGTCGTTTGCTCTGTTGTTTCTTTGATCACTTCAAGTGACTGATAAATAAACACAGCCCCATTTTCACCATCATTTAATTGAACGGGCACGCCGACAATAAATGAATTCTCAAACCGGCTGTCCGCATCCCCTTCACCACCGACATTTATTTCCGCTTCCACTTTGCGCTGGTTGTCAAACACCGCGGACAGGGCAGGATCAGCGGTGATGGTTTCTTTGCTGATTTTGGCTGTATCACTTTCAAAGGGGGAATAGTGAAACACCTGGTCATTTTCAGCGATTAAAATATGAGCTGGATCATCCACTAATTCCCAGGCGACATTCAGCCCCGTTTGTTCATTTTCGTGGTCTTCGATAACGGCAGCTATTTTTTCCGCTGTGTTTTCCAGCTGCTGCTCCACTTGCGTAATGTGGTAGTTTTCAAAAAACTCCAGTAAGAGAATGGTTAAAAAAGCCAGCACAAATGAAACGAGAAGCAGGATCGTAATCCATAGCTTCCCGACAACACTTTTCCATATTTTCATCCATTTCCAACCTCAAATTTATACCCGACACCCCAGACGGTGACAATCATTTTGGCTGCTTCTTCCGATACTTTGTTCAGCTTTTCCCGTAAACGCTTCACATGCGTATCAACGGTTCGCAAGTCACCAAAAAATTCATAGTGCCATACTTCCTTCAGCAGATGCTCACGGTCAAACACTTTATCAGGCGCTTTGGCAAGAAAGTACAGAAGCTCATATTCCTTCGGCGTTAAGTTCACTTCTACACCGTCAGCCGTCACTCGGTGGGCATCGTTATCAATCGTTAAATGATTGTACACAATTAAATCCTTGGATTTCGTGTCAGTATGTAAATAGGTTGTAGGAGATGACCGGCGCAATAGCGCTTTCACACGCAGCACAACCTCACGAGGACTGAATGGCTTGACAATATAATCGTCTGTGCCTACTTCAAAGCCTTGCACACGGTTTGCTTCTTCTCCTTTTGCTGTCAGCATAATAACGGGTGTTGCTTTTGTTTCCCGCAATTCCCGGCACACTTCAATGCCATCTTTTCCAGGCATCATTAAATCGAGCAAAATGCAGTCATATTCATTCGCGAGCGCTTTTTCGAGCGCTTCCTCCCCGTCTGCTGCCTCATCAATGATGTAATGCTCCCGTTCAAGGTACATCCGCAAAAGCCGGCGAATCCGTTCTTCGTCATCCACCACTAAAATCCGTAATTCTTTTTCCAAAAACATTCCCTCCCAATACGCACAATATCTCCTATTATAGTACAAAAAAGATCCCCCGCCAAAGACGAGGAATCAAATTTCTTATGCATAGGAATGCAAACCGGCAATAACCAGGTTTACGGCCACTAAATTAAACATAATAATGCCGAAGCCGACAACCGCCAGCCAGGCTGATTTTTCGCCATGCCACCCTTTTGACAAACGCAAGTGCAAAAACGCAACGTAAAACAAAAAGGTAATAAGCGCCCACACTTCTTTCGGGTCCCAGCCCCAAAAGCGGGTCCAGGCAATCTGTGCCCAAATCATAGCAAAAATAAGTGCACCGAGCGTAAAGACCGGAAAACCGATCAATACGGCGCGATAGCCAATTTCATCCAGTAAATCCGAGCTGATTTTTTGAACGAGCGGCTGCAGCAGGGCCGCCACTCGTTTTCTCGTCACTAACCGGATCAATACATATAAGACAACCCCGCCGATTAATGACCAGAGCACCGTGTTTAACTTTTTCGCATTGATAAACGCCGGCATTTCCGCAAGCGGCTCCATCTTGCCTTCCGTTAAAAGTGATCCTTCATTCGGTCCAACAAGCGCCGGAACGGTAAACTCCAAATTCGCAGCGGCTCCTTCTTTATTGACATAATCAAATTCCGCTTTGTAATCCGCTGCCGCAAAGCCTGTTGTGATGAGGATAAATGCAATGACCGACACGATAAAAAACATCACCGCTTCGAGCCATTTTGTTTTTTTCGTACTGACCGACTGATCAATGTTTTTCACTAAATAAATCAATCCCGCAATAAAGCTGATCCCCAGAATCCCCTGGCCCGCCGCGGCAGTGGTCACGTGAATAGCCAGCCAGTGGCTTTGAAGCGCCGGAATAAGCGGACTGATTTCGCTTGGAAACATGCTCGCATACGCAATGATGATAATGGCGATTGGAAGAGCGAACAAGCCAAGCACAGCCGTTTTGTAAATAAAGAAAATTAAAATGAACGCACCGACAATCATCATACCGAAAAACGTCGTGAATTCAAATAAGTTACTGACCGGCGCATGACCGGCAGCTGCCCAGCGGGTAAAAAAGTAGCCGAGCTGAGCCGCAAACCCAATAACGGTCACTATAATGCCAAGCTTGCCCCACCGGTTCAGCCCTTCCCCGTCACGCAGCCCTTTTTGGCGGATTGAACCGCCGAAAAGAATGGTCGCAGCCAGGTATAGAAAAAACGATGCCTCCAGCAGTGTACTGCTTACACCTGCTAAATTCGACATAAACGATATGCCTCCCTTACTCCTTTTGTCTGTCTTCCGGCTCCGGAATAGACGTTTCCTTTAACACGGCGTGAATTTCTCTTTTTAACCCGTGCCAGTTTTTATTCGTATGACCGGCTACATACACCTGTCCATTTTTTTCACGAATCCACAGACGGCGATGATTCCAATACGACCCTTGAACGACACCAATCATAAAAATAATCCCGCCGATCGCCAAAATCGGAAGCGTCAAATCTTTCCGTATCGTCAAAGCGGATACGTCGCGGGTGTCCAGGCTTTTAAACGCCATTTTATAAACGGTCTCACCGAGCGGCTCCATCGTGTTTCGAATTTGAGCAAAGCTGACTTCACCCTCCGGTGTTTCCGGTGTCACCATATTAAACAGAAACGCCGGATTGTTCGGAAGCGGTGACTTTGACGTCGGTTCGCCGGCTTCGGTAAAGCCATCAAAATCCGGGTAATAGCCAAGCAGCTCTACCTTGTAGCCATTGCCCAGTTCATAGGATTTCTGCTGGTCGAATAAGTCAACGGTAATCTCCCCGTATTCTTCACCCGTCGCTTTATTCGTCAGCGCAAAATGCATCGCTTTCATTTCGTCCTGGCGAAAGCTCGTCTGGTAAATGGCAAAGCTGTCAAACTTCATTGGCTGATTGACCTGAATGGCATCCGACTGCACTTCTGTCAGCTCGGGCTTTGCACCTGGCAGTTCATTGTTTTCATCCCGGTACAAAACAGCATCTGTCTGATAGTTTTTCGCTACAGTGCCTACCCGGTTAATGGCTTCATCGAACACTTCCGGATCTTCGCCTTCTTCATAGTTTTCGAGTGTAAAGCCATTGTTTTTTACATAATAGGTTCCGTCCGTACCCGGCACCTGCAACGTTTCTCCTTCTCGAATCCAAAGCAGCTCATCTATGTACATTCCCGGAACAGACCGAAGCAGCGCTCCGAGTAAAAAGATAATCAAGCCAACATGATTAACATAGGGCCCCCATCTTGTAAACCGGTTTTTTTCAGCTAAAAGAGCACCGTTTTCCATGCGCACTTTGTATCTTTTCTTGATGAGCTCTGCTTTTACGTTTTCAAGCTCCGACGCATTCAGTGTACCGCTTTGCTCCGCAAACAGCCGCTGTTTTTTCATAAACGACTCATGGCGGTCCACACGCTGGTTTTTCAGTGCGCGGTACAGCGGGATGACCCGGTCAAGACTGGCGATCACCAGTGAAACGCCAAGCGCCGCGATTAAGGCACTGAACCAGACCGAATTGTATAAATCATGGAACCCGATCATGTAATAAAGCTTTCCGAATGTTCCGTACACATCTTCGTAATACGTTTCAGCCGGCATATTCGACGGAATATAAAATTCCTGAGGCAAAATCGTGCCGAAAGAAGCCGCGACAAGCAGGAGAACAATGATCCAGATTCCGACCTTCACAGATGAAAAGAAATTCCACACTTTATCAATGATCGTTTTATTGTACGTTTGCGAGCGGCGCGCACTTCCTTCGTAGCGCATATCAACAAGCTTTTCCTGTCTGGCTTCTTCTGTCAGCGCCCGGCCGCATGATTCACATAAAATCGTGCCGTTCGGATTCACGTGGCCGCACTCGCACTTCACTTTCCCCATACGAAAACTCCCCTTACGATGACGGTTTTACCCGTTCAAATAATGCCCGAACCTGCTCTTCCTCAATCAAGCCGCCAATGACAATCTGATCAATTGTACCGTCCGGCTTAATCATAAACGTTGTTGGAAGCGGATCAACTCCGTACGTATCCATCACTTCTTTTCCCTCATCAATCGCAATGGGGAATGTCAGGCCGTACTGCTCGGCGAAATTCGTTACTTGAAAATTCGATTCGCCCACGTTCACAGCTAAAATTTCCACTTCACCTTTGAATTCATTCGCCAGTTTTTCCATATGCGGCATTTCTTCCTTGCACGGCTCACACCAGGTGCCCCAAAAATTCAAAAAGACGCCCTTTCCTTCATAATCAGAAAGCTGGTGGGTTTCGCCATTTACATCGGTCAGCACAAAATCGGGCGCTTTGTCCCCCGCTTCAAGGCTTCCGCGGGACTCTTTCGTCAAATTCGTGTAAAGCGCATAAACGACAAGTCCGGCCAGCACGGCTAAAATGGCCGACCGCATAAACAGCCGCTTTTTCTTTTTATCCATCTGTCAACCTCCAAGCTCCGTTTTCAACAGAGGCATGTGTAAAAACTACGTCCATTATACCATCACTGCCTGTCGTTCAATTCTGACTTTCCTGTGACATTTTTATGTCTTAACGGCTTGAGCCTGCTTCTGCCATTGTCCGCAGCTGCTTGATTTCATGTGCCGTCAATTCCCGATAATCGCCAGCATTCAGCCCGTGCAGCGTTAAATGAGCGAACCGGTCGCGGCGCAGCTTTTGAACAGGATGCCCGATTGCTTCAAACATGCGGCGCACCTGACGATTGCGTCCCTCATGAATGGTTACCTCCAGCAGCGAGCGGTTTTTCTTCCGGTCAATGCCCAGTTCCTTTACTTTAGCCGGTGCCGTCATGCCGTCTTCCAGCTTAAGGCCAGAAGAAATTCGCTTCAATAAATGGCGCTGGACGATGCCTTCTGTTTTCACAATATACGTTTTATCCATTTCGTTGCTTGGGTGCGTCATTAAATTAGCGAATTCACCGTCATTCGTTAGAAGCAGCAAGCCGGACGTATCATAGTCAAGACGCCCAACCGGGAAAATCCGTTCTTCCACATGCGGGAAAAAATCAACAACGGTTTTTCTTCCTTTGTCGTCTGTTACCGCTGATATGACGCCGCGCGGCTTGTAAAACAGGAAATATACTTTCCGTTCCCGCTCAAGTGGCACCCCTTCAACCCGCACATCATCATTTAAGCCAACCTTTGTGCCAAGCTCGGTTACTTTCTTTCCATTTACGGTCACTTTTCCTTCTTGAATCATTTGTTCTGCTTTTCTGCGCGATGCAACTCCTGCCTGCGCAATTACTTTTTGTAATCGTTCCATCTATTTCACCTCTATAATTGTCTGTTCGTCCATTAAGCATTATGGCACAAATATCGAAAAAGGAAAAGAAAACATGAAAAGCTCTTTCTGCCAGGGAATCAGCATGGTCAATACATGGATGGGAAATAACCTGAAGAATGAATGGAACGGCTGGGTGATCAAAAATAATAGCCGGATCATTTTGAAAGAACGAGGCTGGGACATAACAATGTGATTCGCGCTTGAATCCGAATGATCTAGTAGCTGAAAGCCTTGATTCTTCTTTTTTCTTGGAAAAGCATACACAGGGGCTCCGGGCGGCTGGCGCAGGACGAAGACTCGGGAGGGATCAGCCCACCGCCCGCCCCTCCGAACGCGAAGTCCTGTTCGATACCGCCCAAACTATGTTCGCGCAAGCACAGTCACTAAACGATTTACCATCATGAAGAGCTCGAGAGAAAGCCGAACGATCGTCTCGTTCGGCTTTTCCATCTATCCAGAATTTTTCGTCCCAAGCTCCTTATCCATCAAAATCCAGCCATCAAAACGCATATTTATAAAAGCCACACTGCGGCCACCATGGAAAAGAAAAACGCTGCTGCATCTGCCAGCAGCCCAATTTTCAGGGCATCTCCGGTTTTTTTTATGCCGGCTGCCCCAAAATAAACAGCCAGCACATAAAGGGTTGTATCGGTGCTGCCTTGCATAATGGCAGCGAGCTTCGCAATAAAGGAATCGGCGCCATGCTCCTGCATAAGCTGATCCAGCATTGAGAGTGTGGCGGACCCTGAAATCGGCCGGATGAATGCCAGTGGCACCACGTCCGCTGGTATGCCGAACGGTGCAAGGAATGGCGCCAGCCAGGCGGCCATTTCTCCAGCGGCTCCTGACGCACGAAAAACAGCCACAGCGGCCATCATTACGACAAGGTGCGGCACAATCGCCACCCATGTCGAGAGACCTTCTTTGGCGCCATCTGTCAGTGTTTCATAAATATTTACTTTCTTGTATAAGCCAATGCCGATCACAGCTGCAATAATAGCGGGCATAAGCCAGACAGCCATTACCGGCTCCTTCTCCCCGCATAAAAGCGGTCAATCATAATGGCAAAAACCGACGACATCACCGTGGCAAACAGCGCAGGCACGACAATATCGGTCGGGTTCGATGCCCCGTGCTTCATGCTAATCGCCAGGACGGACGTCGGAATCAGCGTAATTGCCGCTGTATTAAGCGCCAAAAACGTGATCATGGAGCGGCTTGCCTCATCCTGGTTCCCGTTCAGCTTTTTTAATTCGCGCATCGCTTTTAAGCCAATCGGTGTTGCTGCATTGCCAAGACCGAAGAAATTGGCTGCCATGTTCGACGCGATATAGCCAAACACAGGATGCTTGTCCGGTATGTCTGGAAAAAGCCGCCCAAGAAGCGGCTGAACCGCATTGGCGACTGATTTCACAAGACCCGCGGATTCGGCGGTTTTCATTACTCCTGTCCAAAACAACAGAATACCGGCAAGCGATATAGCCAGTTCAATGGATTGCTCCATTGATTCGAAAAGTGCTTGATTCACCTCGGCCATTGTCCCATTAAGGGCCGCAAAAAGAAATCCTGTCAGCATTAAGACAGCAAACGCTGCGCTTACCACGACATCAGCTCCTTTTTGATGTTTGTCCAAAAAGAGGAAGGCTTTTCTTTCGTCCGGTACACAGGGGCTGAAACCTTTTTTTCTCCATCGATCCACAATTCTGCTGTTGCGTTTTGATCCGGCTTCATCACAAGCCGGATGTAAGCCGACTCTTTTTCTTGATCCGTCATTGGATACGTGAGGGTTTTTTTGGCGAAATAGGACGCGGATTCTCCCGGAACAGAAAACGGTGTTTTGCCGACAATCATTCGCTTGTGATACGCAGAAAATGCCTCGTCAAAAAGAGCCGTATGATCCCGCCAGTCATCCGGTGCGTCAATCGTCACTGCCACCAGCGCCATCTTTCCTTTTTTCGCCGTTGTCACGAGCGTACGGCCCGATTTTTTCGTGTAGCCGGTTTTTCCTCCCGTAATCATTCCGCCGCTTCTCACAAGCCGGTGCTTGTTTTCCCAAACGCGTACGGGCTTGCTTTTCGTTTTGTACACACTCGTTGAAACGATCTTTTGATAGGTTTTGTTGTTCATCGCCTCCGCGGTTAACAGAGCCATATCATAGGCACTTGAATAATGAGCCGGATCATCGAGCCCGTGCGGATTCATAAAAGACGTATTTCGCATGCCAAGCTCCTTCGCACGGTCATTCATTAATGCTGTGAATTGCTCGGTTGTGCCGCCAACAAACTCGCTGATAGCGATCGCCGAGTCGTTCCCGGACCGGAGCATTAGACCGTACACGAGTTCTTCAAGTGTCAGCTTGTCCCCTTTTTCCAGGTAAAGGCTTGATCCTTCAATCTGTACAGCCCGGTCGTTAATCGTAACCGTTTCGTTTAGACGGCCGGATTCCACCGCGAGAAGCGCCGTCATAATTTTCGTAATACTGGCAATCGGACGCCGTACGTCTGCTTCCTTTTCTGAGAGGACGCGCCCGCTTTCCATCTCCATGAGCACCGCACTCCGGGCAGATACATCGGGCTGTGCCATTGTTTCGGACGGCGACATGCACAGTCCTGCCAGCAGCATAAAGGCGAACAGACTTTTCATCAGCATATGTCTGCTGCTCCTTTCTTTTTCACTAGTGTATGGAAAAAGAAAGTTCCTTATGACTGCTCATCCAGCGCTTCTTCAAATCGGCCAAAAAACAAATCGGCTTCCTGCTGGGCAGTGGCTTCTCCTTCTTCAAGTGGCGGAAGCTCCGCTAATTCCTTTAAACCAAACGCGTCTAAAAATTCCGGCGTTGTGGCATACAAAATCGGCCGTCCCGGTGCATCTGCACGGCCTGCTTCCTCAATAAGCCCTCGTGCAGACAGCGTAGCAATCGGGCGCTCTGTTTTGACACCGCGTATTTCCTCCACTTCGATTCTAGTGACCGGCTGATTGTAGGCAATAATCGCCAGTGTTTCGAGCGCTGCCTGTGACAGCGTTTTAGGAGACGGTTTTTCAGCGAGTCGCTCAATAAATTCGGCATTTTCTTTTTTGGTCATGAGCCGGTATTCCATTCCAAAGGACGTAATCATCACTCCTCGCGTTTCATCCTGCAGAATATCCTCTGCCATTTCTTCTAAAAGAGTGACGGTTTCTTCCGTCGACATTTCCAACACGGCGGCCATTTGATCGGCTGTCAGCCCTTCATCACCTGCTGCAAGCAGCAGGCTTTCAATAATACTTTTATTTCTCATCATCATTTCCTCCAGCCGTTACATATAAATCAGCGAAATTCCCGTTCTGCGAAACAACAATTTCATTTTGCTTCATCAGCTCCAAAACCGCTAAAAAACTGATGACAAGCTCGTCCCGCTCATGGGAATCAAATAAATCATCAAACAAAATCGGCGATTGTGCACTTCGAAGCTTTTCTTTCAAGGCGTGCATTCTTTTTTCAACCGACAGCTCTTCTCTTCTCACCGTCGCTTTAGGCGGAACAGCCAGCTTTTTTCGGCGTGTCATTTTTTGAAAGGCACCGAGCATGTCAAAAATCGAGACGTGCAGCGGACCTTCTGCATTTGATTCAAATAATTTATCCGCCGGCGGACGGGAGTGAACTTTTGCGCGCTCTTCTTCCAGCTCATGCAGCTTTTCTGCAGCCTCTTTATACCGTTTATATTCCAATAATCGGCGGGCCAGCTCTTCACGTGGATCTTCTTCGTCCATAAAATCCTCTTCATCCGACTCATGATCCGGAAGAAGTGACCGGCTTTTCATCGCAATTAACGTAGCCGCCATTACTAAATACTCACTGGCGACGTCAAGCTCCAGCTGCTGCATCGTATTCACATACATTAAATATTGATTCGTAATTTCGGCGGCCGGAATATCATAAATGTCAATTTCCAGCTGCTGAATTAAATGCAGCAGCAAATCGAGCGGGCCTTCAAAGGAATCGATTTTCACTTTATATTCCATCATTATTCTCCTGTACTGGTTGCATTTTTGCCCCTTATTCAAGTATAGTCTATTTCGCTTTTTCTTTCAGTGGTGATAGTTGAGAAAACACGTGAAACATGGTACGGTTAAATGAATCCGACCACTTGACTGGGGGAAAAGAAATGTATGTTTATCCTGTGCCGTATCTTTCGTTTCTGGCACACTTCCATATTGATCATGATTATTTTGAATGTCATGAGGTGCTTGAAGAGCACTGGAAGGAAACAAATGGCACCCGTGATTCGGTTTGGGTCGGCCTGATCCAAACGGCCGTTTTTTTATATCATTACCGTCGTGGAAATTGCGAGGGCGCAAAACGAATGGCCGCCAAAGCGCTTCAGTGCTTTTCAAGGAATCAAGCTGAGCTGGCGAACCTTGGCATTGACCCCGGGGCTTTATCCGAATTAATCAGCCATACCGCACAGCGCATGCTAGAGGGTGCCCCTTTTCAGCCGATGACCATCCCCATTATCGATCAAAAGGTTCTGAAGGAATTGGACCGCTTTGCTCACACGTTTCAAGGTGAAGCAGATAAACAATTTTTAACCGATAAACATTTGCTGCGTGACCGCTCTGACGTTATACAGGCTCGGGCAGCGGCCATCTCATTAAAAAAAGCCGGTAAAATCACGACAAGAGCGTGATTTACCGGCTTTCCTTTGTGCATTTTTCAAAAAAACGGGTGGTGGATTCGTTCGGTCCAACGTCCCGGTCTGAAAATAATTTTGTCACAGCCGCCATCATTTCCGTTCCAATTCCTTCATCCCGGAAAGAAGGATTAACCGCGATATGCAAAATTTCCACTTTGGTGTCATGAACCGCTACGCCGATAACGCCAACTACATCCTCGTCCACTTTCCAAAGAAACAACTGCCTGTCATCGTTTGATTCATAGCAGTCCATCGTTTCCTTTAATGTCCGCAGCTCTTTTTCGCGCGGCATAAAGGAAAGCAGCCCCATTGCGATTTTCTTGAACGATTTTTTATATCGAATCAGCATTTAAAATCCCTCTTCAATTAGCAGGATTTACCTGCTTGATATCGTCACGTTTTCTATCTTACTAAATCCGGTCTATTCCTGCAAGTCGTTTCCTTTAATTTACAATAAACAACCAATAATAGATGCCCCACCCGAACGCCATCACTGTTAATAAAAGAAGTAAAATAATGTTATTTTTCATCGTTTCTCCTCTTAATTCGGCTGCGGCAGCCCGAGCGGCAGATCCAGCTTCACTAAGTCATCGTACGTTTCACGGCGAATGACCAGCTTTGCTTCGCCCTTTTCAGCAAAGACAACCGGCGGACGCGGAATGCGGTTATAATTATTCGCCATCGAGTAGCCGTATGCACCCGTACAGAACATCGCCAGCAAATCGCCGGCTTCCGCCTTTGGCAGCGGGACATCCCAAATGAGCATATCACCGGATTCACAGCACTTTCCTGCAATCGAGACGGTTTCTTCAACCGGATCATTTACCCGGTTGGCGAGCACAGCTTCGTATTTCGCTTCATAAAGAGCCGGACGAATATTATCACTCATGCCGCCATCTACCGCTACATACTTCCGCACGTTCGGCACATCTTTCACAGAGCCTGTTTCGTAAATGGTCACTCCGGCATCTCCAACAAGCGAACGACCCGGCTCAATCCAGATTTCGGGCATGCTGATGCCGGCTTTTTTCGTTTCCGCCTGCACTTTGCGAATAATTTCCTCTACATAAGCGGCCGGCTCAAGTGGATCATCTTCTGCTGTGTAGCGAATACCAAAACCGCCGCCCAGGTTCAAAACCTTTGCTTCAAACGACAGGCGGCTGCGCCAATCTGCCAATTTTCCGATAATTTTTTCCGCTGCCAGGACAAAGCCTGTTGTTTCAAAAATTTGCGAACCGATATGGCAGTGAAGACCCAGCACATCAACATACGGTTTTTCCGATGCGATCTTCAGTGCTTCTTCCGCCTGGCCGTTATTTAAATCAAAACCAAATTTAGAATCCTCTTGTCCGGTTAAAATATAATCATGCGTGTGGGCTTCAATGCCTGGCGTGATGCGAAGCAGAATGCTCATTTCCTGTTTTCTCGCTTCACTGATGTCGCCAATCATGTCCAGCTCAAAAAAATTATCCACCACAATGCAGCCGATTTTTGCGTCGAAGGCCATTTCCAGCTCTTCCCGGCTTTTATTGTTTCCATGAAAATGAATGCGTTCGACTGGAAATCCCGCTTTTTGCGCTGTATATAATTCGCCGCCGGACACAACGTCGAGTGAAAGCTCTTCCTGCTCCGCGAGCTGCATCATCGCGATTGAAGCGAATGCCTTGCTCGCATACGCCACCTGCGCAGTAACACCTAACTGGTCAAACGTCCGCTTAAATCCTCTTGCGCGCTCTCGAATAAGCGCGACGTCATACAAGTAAAGAGGTGTGCCGAACTGCGCGGCAGCATCTACGACGTTTACGCCTCCAATTTCCAACTGTCCACGGTCATTTACGGCCGCTGTACCGTATGTATGCATATGTATAATCGCCCCGTTCTATAATCATTCTGCCGTTTTATTGGCATGAGAATAAAAGTACTATATCATACATTCCACCCCCGCTCAATATAGGAAAAAACACCAGACAAAGGGAGTCTACCGGTTGATTTCCGGTATTCCCTTTTGCTGCGGTGCCTGGCGTCGAATCAATATGGTGCAGAGCGAAGCAAAGTCAAACGGAACGAGTGGCCATAAATACGGCACATCAAACGGCTTTAAGCGGACCAAATAAAAAAACAGAAGCAAAACGGCGACGACAAACCCGACCGGACCGAACACGGCAACGGCCGCAATAAAAAACAATCGGGTCATTTTATTTGCAAGGCCCAGCTCGTAGCTTGGCGTTGAAAATGTGCCGATCGAAGCAAGCGCTGTGTACAGGATCACCTCAGGTACAAAAAGCCCGGTATCAATCGCAATTTGCCCAATCAAGACAGCGGCAACCAGACCCATTGCCGTTGATAAAGGCTGGGGCGTGTGAATCGCCGCAATCCGGAGCCATTCAATACCAACATCTGCAATCAAAATTTGTGCTGCAAGCGGAATGTTCGTTTCTTCATTCGGCCCGATAAAGGAAAGGGATTTCGGCAGCATATCGGGATTTTGTGCGAACAAAAACCAGAGCGGCAGCAAAAACAGCGACATAATCAGTCCGATAAAACGAAGCAGCCGGATAAAGGTGCCGGCAGCCGGCAGCTGGCGGTATTCTTCTGCATGCTGCATGTGCTGCCAGTAGGTGGAAGGCATCATCATCACAGCCGGCGACGTGTCTGTATAAAGCAGCACATGTCCTTCTAGCAGATGGGCGGCAGCGATGTCTGCCCGTTCCGTATAGCGGACAAGTGGAAAGGGGTTAAAGCGCTGCTTGATTAAAAATTCCTCAACGGTTTTATCCGCCATCGGGACACCATTTGTTTCAATGGACTCCACTTCTTTTTTCACTTTGTCGACCAGAGCCTGGTGGGCAAGGCCGTCAATATAACCTATTGCTATATCCGTTTTTGACGACTCACCTGCCTTCATCATTTCAAAGCGAAGCCTGCCGTCACGAATGCGCCGTCTCGTCAGTGCGGTATTCACGATAATGTTCTCCACAAAGCCGTCACGCGACCCTCTCACGACTTTTTCCGTATCCGGCTCCTCCGGCTGCCTTCCCGGGTAGCTTCTGACGTCAATGGTAAACAGCGCGCCAGGAACCGCAATGACAATCAAGCCGGACAACAAAGCAACCGGGAGCTTGGCGCGATCCTTTACTTCCTCTACCGCCTGGTGAACAAGGTGTTCTTTCACTAAATAGGCAGCCGCTTCCTTTCTTTTTCGTTCAAGCGACACGAGTGATTCCATTAGTTCAATAATAAATTGCGTTTCACACAATCCATTCACAAAATAAAGATGGAGCGGTTCTCCGGCAACGATCAACCGTCTTACACCTGTATCAAAGCTTTTGCCCAGTCCCGCTTCTTCTTCTAGAAATGCATCTATTTCGTCAGGCTGAAACATACATAACACTCCTTTCACATCTTCCAAAATAAAATCCATTGAATGAGGGAGCCGGTTGTTTTTCCAAGTGCCACTGCCATCATCAGCCCATTAATGTTGTGAAAAACACCGGCTCTGCGTGAAAGAATGGGAAAGACATTCAACACCTCGGTTAATGCTGCAGCCGCCATGCCAATAAAAAGGCCGCTGAACAGCCCGATCAAAACAGTGGATGCAGCCGGAAGGTGAAGATGGACCGGAAAAATATGCAATAAAGTCCCGGCTAAAACACCAAGCACAAGCGCGAGCTCATAGGAGTGAATGCGTGACTTCGTTTTTGTAGCGGACATTAAGCGCGGAATCACGCCGAGAACGGTAATAAATGCCACATATCCCGCCCCCGTCGCCAGTCCCCCGGATACACCTAAAAAAAGAATAAGCAAAGCGATCATGTCACTTCTGTTCCTTTTCATTCGCGGCTAAGTAGCCATTGATATCTTCTTCATACTTAAACATTTCTAAATCGAGCGGACCCGGTTCTTCATTTAACCGCTTTTGCCAGAGTCTATTGAAAAACAGAATCATTCCGAGACCAAGACCGATCGAATATGGAATTTGCAGCAAAAGCGGCTGATCATTTTTCTCGCCGGTTATTTTTTCATACAATAAAACATGCACCTTCTGCATGGAAACATCCTCGTGAAAATTCATTATCGTCAACGCCGCTCCGGTGAACAGCACAATCCAGACGAGCGCTATTTTCCAAAAAGCAGCAGGACTGTCTGCCGGCTGAAAACTGACGATTGCTTCGGTTTCTCCGGCGATGACCACCCGAGCTTCCGGAAAAATGGTTTTGACTGCGCCAATCACATCCAATACGGTCACGACGACTACATTTCCGGCGGATGGCTTAATCGTTTTAACAATCAACTGGCTCAATAGCCGCTTTGTTTGTTCATCCACTTCTGCATCAGCCACATCAAAAAAAGAAATGCGCCGTTCGTCAAGGCGAACATGGCGCTTTAAGCTGATATAAATGATTTGATCCATAGCAGCACCTCCGCTTTTTACGCAGTTTTTCCGTGCCGGCTATTTTTTATTCATATCCATTCGCAAGCTTTTAATAATTTGCTTTTCAAGCCTTGAAACCTGAACTTGAGAAATACCGAGCCGCCTGGCCGTTTCAGCTTGTGTGAAATCCTTGTAAAAACGAAGATATACAATCAGCTGGTCTCTCTCCGGCAGCTTCTCGACCGCTTCTTTGACAACAAGCGAATCAAACCATTTTACTTCGGGCGCTGCCAACTGATCGAGAATGGTAATCGGCTCTCCTTCATTTTCATAAACGGTTTCATGAATCGATGCGAGCCGGCGGGAGGATTCCTGCGCCATTAACGCTTCTTCCATCGGGATGTCAAGTCTTTCTGCCAGTTCTCCGATAGAAGGCGGGCGTCCGAATTCGGCCGTATACGCCTCGCGTTCGCGCCTCATTTTCCCCGCAGTTTCTTTTAGCCTTCTGCTCACTTTTACTTCCCCGTCATCACGAAGAAACCGCTGAATTTCGCCAATAATCATCGGAACGGCATACGTAGAAAATTTCACGTTGTAGGACAGATCGAATTTATCTATACACTTCAGCAAGCCAATACACCCAATTTGAAATAAATCCTCTGCATCATGACCGCGGTTTAAAAACCGGTGCACAACCGACCAGACAAGCCGTGTGTTCCACTCCACCAGTTTATTGCGTGCTTCTGCATCTCCATTTTGGCTTTTCCGGATTAACGATTTCACTTCCGCGTCTGACAGCTGAACTGCCTGTTTCATTGTGCTGCACCCTTTTGTTCACACACAATTAACACGCTTTCCGGCAAGCCGCTTTTTAAACCGGACGACCGTGCCGGACGAGCTGCTTGATTCAACCTCCAGACGGTCTGTAAAATGCTCCATAATCGTAAAGCCCATGCCGGCCCGTTCCATCTCCGGCTTGGTCGTAAACAACGGTTCTTTCGCTTCTTCAATGTTATCGATGCCTCTGCCTTCGTCCCGAATGACGACGTCAATTTCTCCGTCTTCAATGGTCGCGCTAATATAAACCATGCCAGCAGGATTGCTGTCATAGCCGTGAATAATGGCATTGGTTACCGCTTCTGACACAGCCGTTTTCAGCTCCGCCAGGTCATCCACTGTCGGGTTCAGCTTTGCGGCAAAGGAAGCCACCGCAACTCGGGCAAAGGCTTCGTTTTCGCCCAGTGCATTAAAGGAAATGTTTACCGCATTTTGCATGATGATTCCCCCAATCGGTCGAGTGCTTCTTGTTCAGTTTGGTCAATATACATAATTTTAAACAGGCCCGAAAGCTGAAAAAGCCGTTTCACCTGCGTATTTAATCCGCAAACTGACACACTGCCGCCCATTTCATTTACTTGGCGGTACCGTCCAAGGATGACGCCCAAACCCGAGCTGTCCATGAAAGGAAGACCTGACAGGTTCCAAATAAGATGCTGCGACTGGTTTTCGTCTATTTGCTGTTCCGTAAATTCCTTTACCTGTTCGGAGTAATAGTGGTCCAGCTCCCCTGTCAGTCGGATGATGAGGACTTTTCCCTGCGCTTCTGCTTTCATGGTTACCATATGAATTCCTCCTTTATGTGCTGATACGTATCATTCTTTCTCGCACAGCATTTTTCCTTCACCTTTCCAAAACTAGAAAAAACCTCTTATTTTTCGACAAAAAAAAGGAACTGACGAGTGTCAGTCCACAGTGTTAAAAAACAACATGTCAATAGAATTCAGATGTTTTTTAGCGATGATTCATGTTTTTCAAATAAAAAATCAGTCTAACTTTCTAAAAAATCATATTCAGGGGCTCCGGTCTGCCGGCTCCGCTTTCCTGTTGGGCGAACGCTGAACCAGCCCAAAAAGCGCGACTGTTTCAGCCTGTCCGCTCGTCCAACGGGAGTCTTCACCGCCCGCCCCTCCGAGCGCGAAGTCCTGCAGAAGCCGCCAGGACTGTGTTCTTACAAGCACAATAGCTCTGAAAAAGTGAATTACTCATCTGCTTTTCATTGACACATTCTTTTTCAACAGCAAAAAACCCGAACGGCTCGCAATAATGTTCGGGTTTGTTCATTATTCTTTTATTCCGTAATGACTTTATGAATAAGGATTGGGCGCTCGGTTTTTTCCTGAGAAAAACGGTAGGCCTGTTTTACTTTTTGAATGGAGTCCTCAGGCGTTTCGGTGTCCGCGTGGAGTGTGACGAGGACATCTCCTTTTTGAACGGCGTCGCCGATTTTTTTCTTAAGGGTAATGCCGACAGCGTGATTGATTTCATCGTCCTTTGTTGCCCGGCCGGCGCCTAAATACATAGCGGCTACGCCAATTGACTCGGCGTCGATTTCGGATACGAAGCCTTCTTCATCTGACAAAACATCAATATGATGCTTTGCCTGCGGCAGCTTGTCGGTGTCGTCAATCATGCTGACGTCTCCGCCCTGAGCTTCTATAAAGGAACGAAACGCGTCAAACGCTTTGCCATTTCCGATATTCTCTTCCAGTGTTTTGCGCGCCTCCGCATAATCACTGAATGCGTCTGCCAGCACCGTCATATGTGAGGCAATTTCAAGAGAAAGCTCTCTTAAATCCGGTACATCCGCTCCCTGTAAAATGGCGGCTGCTTCCTTGATTTCATTTGCATTGCCGACTTCATAGCCGAGCGGCTGGTTCATATCACTGATGATGGCAACTGTTTTACGGCCAAGGTTATTGCCGATGGCGACCATTTCCTTTGCCAGAGACTCTGAATCTTCGAGCGTTTTCATGAATGCACCCGAGCCGGTTTTCACATCCAATACAATGCTGTCCGCACCCGAGGCAAGCTTTTTGCTCATAATGGAGCCGGCAATAAGCGGAATGGCTTCAACCGTTGCTGTCACATCGCGGAGCGCGTACAGCTTTTTATCCGCTGGTGCCAGGTTGCCTGTCTGGCCGGCAACCGCGAGCTTATGCTTGTTCACGTTTTCAATAAACTGCTCTTTTGACATTTCAATCTGAAGGCCGCTTATCGCTTCCAGCTTATCCAGTGTGCCGCCTGTATGGCCAAGACCCCGGCCTGACATTTTGGCAACCGGCACGCCTGCTGACGCGACAAGCGGACCAACGATGAATGTCACCTTGTCCCCAACGCCGCCTGTTGAATGCTTGTCTACTTTGTGCCCCTCAATCGCAGACAGGTCGATCGTTTCACCTGAATCGACCATTGCCTGCGTCAGCACCGCGGTTTCGCGGGCTGTCATGCCTTGGAAATAGACGGCCATCATAAAAGCGGATGCCTGATAGTCCGGAATCTCCCCTTTCGTATAGCCTTCTACGAAAAACTGAATTTCGTTATCGGTCAATTCCTGTCCGTCTCGTTTGCTGTGAATAATATCGACCATTCTCATCTCGTCATCACACCTTTATAAAGATTTAACAATCTCTTTTACGTACGCAAGAAAAGCAGCCCGCACCTTCTCGGTTGTTTCAATGACTTCTTCATGCGCAAGCGGCTGATCCAAAATACCAGCAGCCATATTTGAAATACACGAGATGCCGAGAACCTTCATGCTGCTGTGGCGGGCCACAATGACTTCCGGAACGGTAGACATGCCGACTGCGTCTGCACCGAGCACACGCGCCATCCGAACTTCAGCAGGTGTTTCATACACAGGACCGGTATTGCCCGCATAAACGCCTTCCTTCACCGAAAGACCGACCCGGCCGGCTGCATCCTTCGCCAGCGCTCTCAGCTCACGGCTGTAGGCTTCCGACATATCGGGGAACCGGACACCGAGCTCATTGTCGTTTTTGCCGATCAGCGGGTTGCCGCCCATTAAATTCAAGTGGTCGCTAATGAGCATTAGATCGCCTGGCTCAAATGATTCATTCACGCCGCCCGCAGCATTTGTGACAATAACCGTTTCAATTCCAACTGCTTTCATGACACGAACCGGGAACGTTACCTGTTCAAATGAATAACCTTCATAATAATGGAAGCGTCCTTTCATTGCAGCTACTGTTTTGCCCGACAATGTGCCAATCACGAGCTCTCCGGCATGTCCTTCAACCGTCGAAACCGGAAAATGAGGAATCATTTCATACGGGATCGATACGGCATTTTCAACTTCATCTGCCAGAACGCCAAGTCCCGAGCCAAGAATCAAGCCAATTTCGGGCATTGTGCTGATTTTTCCTTCTAAAAACTGCGCAGCTTCTTTAATGTGTGCAACGTTCATGTTAACTCCTCCATAAAGCTTTTTCCATGCTCCGGCATGGTGACGTTAAAGTTGTCCGCGATAGAGGCACCGATGTCTGCAAATGTCAAACGGACGGGCAGCTCTTTTCCGCCGGCAAAGGCTTTTGAATAAATGAGCAACGGGACATATTCACGCGTATGGTCTGTTCCGTGATGGACAGGATCATTCCCGTGGTCCGCTGTTAAAATCAACAAGTCCTGTTCATCCAGCTTGTCCAAAAGCTCAGGCAGCCGCTCATCGAATTCTTCAAGTGCTTTTCCGTAGCCTTCTGGATCACGGCGATGGCCAAAGAGTGCATCAAAATCAACGAGATTCAAAAAAGAAAGCCCGTGAAACTCTTTTTCCGCTACTTCGATGAATTTATCCATGCCGTCCATGTTAGACGTTGTCCGTATTGCTTCGGTTACTCCTTCACCGTCGTAAATGTCGGCAATTTTCCCAACTGCAATGACGTCAAGACCCGCATCCTTTACTTCATTCATAACCGTTCGGCCAAATGGCTTTAATGCATAGTCATGACGGTTCGGCGTGCGCTTAAACTGTCCGGGTTCCCCGACAAACGGACGGGCAATCACTCGTCCGACCATATAATCACCCGTTTTCGTCATGGCACGGGCTGTTTCACAAATTTCATAAAGCTCCTCAAGCGGGACAACTTCTTCGTGAGCCGCAATTTGAAGAACCGAATCGGCGGACGTATAAACAATTAACGCGCCCGTTTTCACATGCTCTTCGCCAAGCTCGTCTAAGATATCAGTGCCGCTGGCCGGTTTATTTCCGATCACTTTACGGCCTGATTTCTCTTCTAATTCTTGTATTAACGAATCCGGAAAGCCGTCCGGAAAAACTTGAAACGGCTTTTTAATATGAAGGCCCATGATCTCCCAGTGACCCGTCATTGTATCTTTTCCATTGGACGCTTCCTGCATCTTCGTGTAAAATGCAGCCGGCGCTTTCGCTTTCTCAATGCCCTGAATTTCTTTAATATTGGATAAGCCGAGAGCCCCCATGTTTGGCATCGTTAACCCGTTCATTCTTTCCGCAATATGGCCCAGTGTGTCAGCGCCTTCATCGTCAAATACGGACGCATCCGGTGCTGCGCCGATTCCGACTGAGTCGAGAACGATTACGTGAATCCGTTTAAATGATTGACTCATCATCCGTCTCCCCTTTCTCTTTTTCCCATTCTTTATTTTACCCCGACTGCCTGACGTCTAAGCTGTTCAGCTCTTAACGTCAGAAGTCTGACTTCTCTTTTTCAGTATAATTCATTTCTTGAGGAAATACAAAAAGTGCCTGAACATTTTTCAGGCACGGGGATGGAACTGGCTGTATACGTCCTTGAGCCGTGTTTTCGTAACATGTGTGTAAATCTGTGTAGTGGAAATATCCGCGTGTCCAAGCATTTCCTGCACGGCACGAAGATCGGCCCCATTTTCAAGTAAATGAGTGGCAAAGGAATGACGAATCGTATGAGGCGTTAATTCTTTTTCTATGGTCGCTTTTTTCGCAAGCGCTTTTAACACCTTCCAGAAGCCCTGACGTGTCAGACGCTGTCCGTAATGATTTAAAAAAAGGGCTTCATCACGGCGCTTAGCCGACACAAGCTGCGGACGACCGCTTTGTAAATAGCGCTCAATGGCTTCCAGTGCATGGCTGCCGGCAGGAATAATCCGTTCCTTGCCGCCTTTTCCAACACACCGTACAAATCCCATCGTCAGGTGAACGTCCTCTTTATTCAAGGCTGTTAATTCACTTACACGAAGTCCTGATGCATACATCAGCTCAATCATCGCTTTATCGCGCATGCCAAGCGGCACTGTCGTATCCGGAGCGGCAAGCAGCGCTTCGGTTTCCTCCATATTCAATACCTTTGGCAGACTGCGCCCTGATTTCGGTGTTTCAATATGATGGGTCGGATCGTGTGTGCTGATTCGGTCCTGAATTAAAAAGTGATGAAAAGAGCGGATTGTGGAAATGTGCCGCGCAATGGTTTTAGGTGATTTCCCCTGACTTTTCAGCTGTTCTAAAAAATGCAGAATGTGAAGCCTTTGAATATCCGGGGCACTCACCTGCTCGACTTTCTCCATATAATCCGCATAATGGCGCAAGTCACGCCGATAAGCAGAAATCGTATTATCTGAAAGCCCTTTTTCCACAAGGGAAAAATGTAAAAAATCAGTCACATGATCGTTCATGCACCCACCTCTTCTCCTGATCAAAAAACCTTTCGATTGGCATCGAAAGGTTTTGGCACGCCAGCCATTTGTTATTCTGCGTGCTGCTTTTCTAAATCTTCCTGTTCATCTTCTTCTTGCTTCGTGTGGCAACGGCTGCAAATGCCGTGGAATGTCAAACGGTGATCTTTAATTTTAAAGTTCCATCTGCTTTCAACGACGGCTTCGACATCATCCAGCAAATCCTCTTGAATTTCATCAACAGCACCGCATTCAATACACACAAGATGGTGGTGGAAGTGTGCCGCACCTTCCTGGCGCAGGTCGTAACGGGAGACCCCGTCCCCAAAATTTATTTTATCAACTACTTTGAGTTCATTTAATAGTTCCAGCGTTCTGTAGACTGTAGCCAACCCAATTTCAGGCGCTTTTTCTTTAACGAGGAGGTATACGTCTTCAGCGCTTAAATGGTCCTCTTCATGTTCAAGAAGAACACGCACAGTAGCTTCGCGCTGCGGTGTCAGTTTATAGCTTGCCGCATGCAGCTGTTTTTTTATTCGGTCAATCCGGCTTTCCATGTTTGTCCCCTCCCTCGCCGATGTACTCCTTATTATAACAAAAGGCGTCAATGAATCAAAAGAATTTATTTACGAGGATATTCATTATTTGGCTGGAAACGAATGCTTCTGTTAAGGAAGCAAGCAAAATCGCCGCTGTTCCGGCTGCGACGTACCCTGCATACGAGGCAAAACCTTTTCCTACATGAATGGGCATTGTCCGGCGCGCTGTAATTCTCTGCACGAGACGGATCGAGCAGGAAGCCGACATAACCGCCGTAAACAGAAAAACCGGTACGAGAATCACATTTTGGGGCAAAATAGCGGACACGGACAGCAGCAGCCCGTCCCATTTCATCTGCTGGATCAGAAACCCGACCGAAAACCCGGTAACCGCCCCTTTTAAAAACAAAAGAACAAAAATAAGCGGCAGCCCAATAATTGAAATACCGGCGATCCACATTGCCCCAGTAAATTTCACGTTGTGGATAAAGCTTTCAACGAATAAATCAGCCGGATTCGCTACACTGCCGGCTGAAGACTGGCCAAAAAACTCTTTTACATAGGAATACAGCTCCGATTTTTGCACAGGCTCCATGCTATTCACGGTCATCGCACCAAAAGCGGTACCCGTCATAAATAAAACGGCTGAAAACAAATACAGCGCAGCTCTTTTTTGAATGTGTTCGATGATGGCAGTCCACATAAATGGGAGGCCCCCTCTCTTTTCGCACTATATGAGAGGAAGCCCGGCATTATGCGAGTCCGTTTAAACGGATGTACTGGACAGCCCAGAGTGTTTTAGCATCAAAGATTCGGTTGTCTTTTGCCAGCTGTTCGGCTTCTGGAAGCGAGACCTCTAGCAATTCGACAAATTCATCCTCATCTGCCACAAGACCGTCCTCCACTTTTTCCAGCTGTTCGGCTAAAAAAACGTGAACGAGCTCGTCTGCGAATCCTGGTGATGTGTAAAAGGATTGAAGGTGCGTCATTTTACCGGGACGGTAGCCGGTTTCTTCCTCCAGCTCCCGCTCCGCGCAATACGCCGGCTCTTCTCCCGGTTCCAGCTTTCCGGCCGGTACTTCAACAAGTGGGCGCTCCAACGCTTTTCGATACTGCTCCACGAAAATGATCTTTTTCTCATCGGTAATCGCGATCACACACACCGCACCCGGATGCTTGATTAATTCCCGTTTCGCTTCTTTCCCATCCGGCAGTAAAACATCATCCACCTGCAGGGAGATTACCTTTCCGTTGAAAATGGGCTTTGTTTTAATTGTTTTTTCTTCAAATTTATGCATGAAAGGTCCTCTTTTCTATTTTTTTCTTTCCTATGATACACTGTATGAAAAAGGAAGGTGAAGCAATTTGAATAAACGTGAAATTGGACAGTCAGGTATTTTTGCCAGTGAGCTTGGACTTGGCTGCATGTCGATTGGAACGGATCAAAGCCAGGCCGAAGCAATATTAAAAACAGCTCTCGATGAAGGCATTACGTATTTTGATACAGCGGACTTATATGATTTCGGCGTAAACGAACAGCTCGTCGGCAAAACCCTGCAGCCTGTCCGTGACCAGATCGTGATCGCCACCAAAGCAGGCAATCGGTGGACAGATAACAAAGACAGCTGGACGTGGGATGCTTCGAAAGCCCATATAAAAGAAGCCGTCAAGCACAGTTTAAAAAGGCTTGGAACTGACTATATTGATTTGTATCAGCTACATGGCGGTACACTTGAAGATCCCATGGATGACACCATTGAAGCATTTGAAGAGCTGAAGGCGGAAGGATTGATCCGGGCTTACGGCATTTCCTCTATTCGCCCAACCGTCATTAATGAATATGTAAACCGCTCCCATTTGTCGAGCGTCATGATGCAGTACAGCATCCTGGATCGGCGCCCGGAAGTCCAGGCCCTCCCTATTTTAGCAGAGAATGGCGTAAGTGTCGTTGCACGGGGTCCGGTTGCATTTGGATTGTTAACGGACAAATGGCGCGAGAAGCTTTCAAAAGCGTCGAAAAAAGGGCTGAAATGGTACGATGAAAACAGCTTGAAGGATGTTTTAACTGTTCTTGAAAACGAGAAACCAGCGGGACGCACATTAAACGGACTGGCTTTTCGCTACGTGCTTCACCATCCTGCCGCAGCTGCTGTTATCGCTGGCGCAAGCTCCATTGAACAGCTGAAAGAAAATGCCCGTGCTGTGCAGGAAGCCGCATTGACGGAGGAAGAATACAAATGGATACAAGATATCTCAAAAACAGCCGATTACGACGAGCATCGACTGTAAAAAAAGGTCTGACAGCTGCGGCATCCGCTTTCCTTGTCACCGCAGCAACCGGTCTTTACTTGTCAAACCGGATTTTATATATAGCGAAAAAAGCGGAGCAGGCGATTACAGATCGGGAAACGGAGGCCGGCCGGTTTAATGCGGAACGTTACAGCCAGCTGCCAAAGGAAGATGTCTGGGTTCGTTCAGAAGACGGCACCCGCTTGAAATGCGTGTTTGTCACACCCCACCCGGGCAAGCCTTACGTCATTTTTTGCCACGGTGTCACCGAGCATAAAGTAAACTCGGTTAAATATATGAATTTGTTTATCAAAAAAGGATTTAATGCCATTTTATTCGATCATCGCCGCCACGGGGAATCGGAAGGGACATTTACAAGCTACGGCCATTTTGAAAAAATGGATGTCAAGGCGATTGTGGATGAACTCGTCCGTCGTGAAGGCTCCGATGCGGCATTCGGCATTCATGGAGAATCAATGGGCGCCGTTACGCTTTTGTTATACGCTGGGACGGTGGAAGATCGTGCTGCCTTTTATGTCGCGGACTGTCCGTTTTCAGACTTTCGCCAGCAGGTAAAGCATCAGATCAAGCGCGAGGTCGGCTTTTCCCCGCCCTTTTTTATGACGATCGCCGAGTGGGCAGTCTGGCTGCGTGGGCGTTATAAAATGTCTGAGCTTTCTCCACTCGAAGCCGTGCGGCATATTCAAAAGCCGATTCTGTTTATTCACAGCCGCGACGACGATTTCATCCTGCCAAGCATGACAGAAGCACTTTATGACGCTAAGCAGGGCTCAAAGCAATTGTACATTGCCCAAAAAGGCATTCACGCGCAGTCTTATAACGAAAATCCCGAGGAATACGAACGGGCGCTGGATCAATTTTTAAATGAATTTCACCTAAATCCTTAACGGATGAAAATAGAGAAGCCACATTCGTTTATTTATTTCTTAAAAAAAGCGTTTTTGCCCAGGCGTTCTACCGCTGATGGGAACAAGGAGTGGAGTAAGCTGCCTGCTGACATCCATTTAGGCAGATTCACTTCGCGCACAGGACGGCCGATGACGCTGATCGTTTTGCGGGCGACATCGGCCGGCTTCAGCATAAACCGCCCGGCATTTTTCACATATGTTCCTTCCGGGTCCGCCTGATCGAAAAACGGTGTTGCGATAGGGCCCGGGTTGATGGCGGTGACGAAAACGCCATGCTGTCCCATCTCCATCCGCAGGCTGTTCGTATACCCGAGAACGGCATGCTTTGTCGCGGCATAAACGGCTGATTTCGGTGTCGCCATTTTCCCCGCCTGCGAGGCGATATTAATGATGTGCCCTTTTTTTCGCTTCATCATCTGCGGAATGACTTGTTCCGAGCAGTACAAAACCCCGTTTACATTCACATTGATCATTTGATCAGTTTCTTCTTTCTTCGTTTCATGCACCCAGCTGAAAAAACCGACGCCGGCATTGTTGATCAGCACGTCAACATCACCTATTTGTCCAAACACCGCCTCGATCGCCTGGCGGTCTGAGACGTCCGCTTGAAAAATACGGATTGACGCCGCTCCTTTTAGTTCTTCCTTCAGTTTCTGCAAGCGCTCGATTCGTCTCGCCAGCAAAACAAGATGAAATCCTTGAGCCGCCGCTTCTTTAGCCAGCTCTGCGCCAAGCCCGGAGGAAGCCCCGGTAATAACGACTACTTCCTGTTTCTTACTTTGCTCCATAATACACCGCTCCATTTTCCGTGCGTTCGATCGTGATCGCTCCCTGCTCAAGCAAATAATCCATCTGCCCCACTGTTTCAGACAAAACGAGACCTGTTTGTTTCTGATAAACTTCTGGAAACAGGACGACACACACACCAAAAACAGTCATTGGCTTTTCCTGCAGCATGGCTAACACATGCGTGGCACGTTCCTGCTGCCGGTCAAAGCGCCGCTCGATCAGCGGAGAAATCGACTGAATATCATTTCCATGTCCGGTAACGGCCCGCTTGACATCAAGCTCCATTATCTTTTTGAGAGAGTGCTTATATTGAAGAAGCGACTTCGGCCGCTCTCCGCCTCTTTCCATCGGAGGCTCAATAAGCGGATTGGAGGAAACGGTTTTCAGAATATGATCTCCTGCCAGCAGAAGACCATCTTTTTCCCGGTAAAAAACGAGATGGCTCTGCGCATGGCCTGGCGTTTCAAAAACTTTAAATTCCGGCAGGCCCGGCAGCCTGTCTCCTTCTTTTAAACAACCAGTCAAGGAACTGTTCTGGCATGCCAATTGAAGCGTTCGTTCCAAATTTCCTGCTAATGTCATCCTGTCAGCCGGCACGCCAAATTCCTGGAAAAGCCCCATAAAAAACTCCGTGCGCCATTTCATAAACTCTTCGTGATAGGAAAGCCAGTTTTTTGCATACTCATGCCCATATATATCCCCTGAAACATAATCAAGCAGTCCGATGTGATCCGGATGATGATGCGTCAGAATCACCTGCTCAATATCAGACAGCGTGTATCCTGCTTCTGCCAGGCCTTTTTCCAAAGCGGAGCGGGCTTCTGGTGTATTGACGCCGGCATCAATAAGCGTTAGCCGGTCTCCTTTAATGAGGTATGTATTCACATCCCCAATCGGGAATGGTGTCGGCATTGTCAATTTAATAATATCATCGTATTGTTCCACTCTCATGTTGTCCACCTCATCTGTTCATCGTTATTTCCTTCATTATACCTTTTAAAGGACAAATAGTGAATCGTCATTCATTACAGAATCCTCTCTTGACAGATGCATGATTATTCCGCATAATCACTTGAAAAGTCAAAATGTTTAGGCAACAGGGAGGAATTAGGTTGAAAGCTGTTTTTATCGGGGCAGGCTCCATGGCCGAAGCCATTATTGCCGGCTCATTAAGAAGCGGGGCGCTGTCAGCAGACCATACATATGTGACTAACAAAACAAATGATGCCCGGCTCCGCCAGCTGGCGGAGGACTTCGGTGTACAGGCCGGCTATGAAGCAGAGACAGCATTGCTTCATGCGGATTTAATTATTTTGGCCATGAAGCCAAAGGATGTAGAAGCGGGACTTGAAACGATCCGCTCATCCATTCCTGACGAGGCGGTTGTCATCAGCTTGCTTGCCGGGGTCAGTATCGAGTTTATGGAGGACGTGATCGGCAAGCCATGCGCGATTATCCGCTCGATGCCAAATACGTCCGCAGCCGTTGGAAAATCCGCAACGGCGATTTCATTAAACCGCTTTGTGACGGAGAAACAGCACAAAGCAGCCGTTGATTTGTTTTCAGCGATTGGCACAGCCATCACGGTAGAGGAATCACAAATGGACGCCGTCACCGCACTGTCTGGCAGCGGACCCGCTTATTTTTATTACGTTGCAGAAGCGATGCAGCAGGCTGGCGAGGAGCTGGGGCTAGACCCGGAAACAGCAAAGGAGCTGCTGATCCAAACACTGCTTGGCGCTGCCAGTATGCTGTCGAAGCACGACGGACAGGCAGAAGCGCTCAGAAAAGCCATTACGAGCCCCGGCGGCACAACCGAAGCGGCCGTGCGCACTTTTGATGAGTTCCGTGTGAAACAAGCGATCTCAGCCGGTGTAAAAGAAGCCGCTGTTCAGTCCAAGCGGCTCGGAAATGCATACAGCCGTTAACCCACCGGCAGCTCTAAAAAGTCATGAGCGATCAAAACCGGTTCAAATACAGCGGCGGCTTCTTTGACCAGCTCGCTCTCCATTTCCTTTGTATAACGGGAGCTAATATGTGTTAAACACAGCTTTTTCACTTTTGCTCTGGCAGCTGTTTCGGCTGCCTGCACCGTCGTTGAATGAAAATAATCCCGTGCCATTTGAGCGCTGTCCGCATTAAACGTTGCTTCGTGCACGAGCAGATCGGCTCCTTCAGCCAGCTCTTCCGCTGCCGCACACTGTCTTGTATCTCCGAGGACAGTGATTATTTTTCCCGGCTGCGGGTCACTTGTATACGGCTGCGGGTCAATGGTCCGCCCGTCTTCAAGTGTAACGGTTTTGCCTTCTTTTATTTGTTTATACAGCGGTCCTGGCGGAATTTGGTCGGCTCGCAGCTTATCAACGAGCAGTTCACCGGCTTTGTCCTTTTCTGCAAACCGGTAGCCGTACGAGTCAATGCCGTGATCAAGCTTTCCTGCCGTAACCGTTATATGCCCGTCTTCAAACACGGTTCCCTCTTCGATTTCCTCTATAAAAAGAGGATATTGCAGATGTGTACTGCTCGTTTGAAGGGCAGTTTCGACGAACGCACGAATCCCAGGCGGCCCATACACCGTCAGCGGCTCTGTGCCGCCCTGGAACGAACGGCTGCCGAGCAACCCCGGCAGGCCGAAAATGTGGTCGCCGTGCAAATGGGTGATAAAGATTTTTTCAATGCGGCGCGGCTTTAAGGTCGTATGCAGAATTTGGTGCTGTGTCGCTTCACCGCAGTCAATCAGCCAGACAGCGCCTCGCTCATTCAGCATTTTTAATGCCATTGATGTTACGTTGCGCCGTTTAGCCGGAACACCGGCGCCGGTTCCAAGAAATAAAAGTTCGATCGGAAACACTCCTTTTGTTCGTCTTCTTTTGACATATATGTATCATAAACAAAAATACTTGTCACTTTCATTGTTTTGTGAAAAAATGCAATAGTATAAAAATGAATCTCAAAAGCGGGGTTAGTAACGTGAAACAATCTGAAACGCCATCAGCGCTGACGATCCTGTTCGGTGCAACAGGGGATTTGGCAAAAAGAAAATTATATCCATCTCTTTACCGCCTTTACCGAAAAGGCCATTTAGAATCCGGCTTTGCGGTCATTGGCACAGCACGCCGTCCGTGGGACAACGATGTGTTCCGCGAACACGTAAAAAAGTCTGTCATGGAATCCACTTCGGTGCATGACAAAATAGATGACTTTGTCTCGCACTTTTATTATTTGCCGCATGATGTGTCGGATTCCGAGTCTTACGCAGCCTTGCGCACATTGTCAAACGAATTGGACGAGCAGTATTCATTAAACGGCAACCGCCTGTTTTATCTGGCGATGGCGCCTGAATTCTTCGGCACCATTGCGGATCATTTAAAGTCAGATGGCTTAACGGATACAAACGGCTTCGGACGTCTTGTCATTGAAAAACCGTTCGGTCATGATCTTCCATCCGCCAAAGAGCTCAACGCACAAATTCGCCGCTCATTTGACGAAAAAGATATTTACCGGATTGATCACTACCTTGGCAAAGAAATGGTTCAGAATATTGAGGCAATCCGCTTTGCGAACGCTTTGTTTGAACCGCTTTGGAACAACCGCTACATTTCCAATATCCAAATCACATCAAGTGAAACACTGGGCGTGGAAGAGCGGGGCGGCTACTATGAAACAAGCGGCGCACTTAAAGACATGGTGCAAAACCATATGCTTCAAATGGTTTCTCTTCTTGCGATGGAGCCGCCAATCAGCCTTCAGGATGAAGAAATCCGCCGGGAAAAGGTCCGTGCATTTCGTTCAATGCGTCCGTTAACACCAGAGACAGTCAGCGACTATTTTGTCCGCGGACAGTACGGTCCGAACGAAGAAGAGGCACTGCCTGGCTATCGTGAAGAAACGAACGTCAATCCAGAATCAAACACGGAAACATATGTGGCCGGCAAAATTATGTTTGATAACTTCCGATGGGCGGGTGTTCCGTTTTATATCCGGACAGGCAAACGGATGCCGCTGAAATCAACAAAAATTGTCGTTCAGTTTAAGGACATTCCAATGAACCTGTATTACCGTCCGGACGATAAAGAGATGGAGCCGAACCTTCTCGTGATCCACATTCAGCCGGAGGAAGGTATTACGCTTCACCTGAACGCAAAACGGGCAGGGCATCAGCTGCAAACAACGCCTGTAAAGCTCAGCTACGCCAACAGCGGTGTGGACATTATGAACACGCCGGAAGCTTATGAAAAATTGATTCACGACGCGATGCGCGGGGATTCAACGAACTTCACACACTGGGATGAAGTATCGCTTTCATGGAGCTTCGTCGACGTGATCGCAGAAGCATGGCGCAACGAAAAAGCACCATTCCCGAACTACCCGGCCAACACAAAAGGGCCTAAAGCATCCGATGAGCTGCTTGAACAAGACGGCTTTTTCTGGTGGCCAATGAACATGCTTGATGTAGATATTTGCAACTAATGAAACGCAGATACCGATTTGGTATCTGCGCTTTTTTACGATTCAGCAACAATGGAAACGATCGCTGTTGCCATTTCAGCCAGCTTGACCAGTTCCTTGACAGGCATTTTTTCATTTACAGTATGAATATCCTCATAGCCGACTGCCAGGTTCACGGTCGGAATGCCGAAGCCCGCAATGACATTGGCATCACTGCCGCCGCCGCTTGTCAACAGCTCGGAAGGCCGGCCAATATTCGCTGCCGCTTTTTGAGCGATTTTGACAACATGATCCTCTGCGCCGAATTTAAATCCGGGATACATAATATCTATTTCCACTTCGGCACGACCGCCCATTTCAGCTGCCACTTCTTCAAAGGCCGTTTTCATTTTTGCTGTCTGCTTCTCCATTTTGGCAGGCTCAAGCGAACGGGCCTCTGCTAAAATCTGCACGTAATCACAAACAATGTTCGTCGCTTTTCCGCCTTCAAACCGGCCGATGTTTGCCGTTGTTTCCGCGTCGATTCGTCCAAGCGGCATACGGGAAATCGATTTCGCCGCCATCGTAATCGCCGACACTCCTTTTTCCGGCGCCACACCGGCATGAGCCGTCTTCCCGTATATGTGAGCTGTTACTTTCGCCTGTGTCGGGGCGGCAACGATAATATTGCCCACATCGCCATCACTGTCCAGCGCAAACCCGAACTTCGCCTTGATCAAAGAGGAATCCATCGCTTTGGCTCCGACCAGTCCGGATTCTTCACCAACCGTAATAATAAATTGAATATCGCCATGTTCGATCTTTTGCTCCTGAAGCTGGCGGACCATTTCAAGCATGGCAGCAAGACCGGCTTTGTCATCCGCTCCCAAAATGGTTGTCCCATCCGTTTTTACGATACCGTCTTCCACAACAGGCTTAACACCTTTTGCCGGAACGACTGTATCCATGTGCGATGTAAAGTAAATCGGGTCAACACCCTGTTTAGTGCCGGCTAATGTACAAATTAAATTGCCAGCTCCGTGGCCCGTTACAGCCGCTGCATCGTCTTCATGCACATGAACCCCGAGCGCTGTGAACTTATTGGTTAATACATCTGCAATTGCGCGCTCGTCCTTTGTCTCTGAATCGATTTGAACAAGCTCTAAAAATTCATTTAAGATTCTTTCTTCGTTTATCACAGTGCACCTCCGAATGATTTGCCTTCTTCAGTATATCTGTTTAAAGCTGAAAAATCAGCCGGCAGGTTTTCCTTCCGCCACTATAAAGGAATATTGCCGTGCTTTTTTTTCGGCCGGTCTTCTTTTTTCGTTTTCATCATCTCGAGCGCTTGAATCAATTTTATGCGCGTCTCGCGAGGATCAATGACATCATCAACCATGCCCCTTGCCGCCGCCACATACGGATTGGCGAATTTTTCACGGTATTCTTCAATTTTCGCTGCCCGCGTTGCTTCCGGCTCCGCACTGGCTGCGATGTCACGGGCAAAAATGACATTGGCTGCCCCTTGAGGGCCCATCACAGCAATTTCCGCGTTCGGCCAGGCAAACACAAGGTCCGCCCCAATCGACTTTGAATTAAGTGCAACGTATGCTCCTCCATACGCTTTTCGCAAAATCACCGTTATTTTCGGAACGGTCGCTTCTGAATACGCATACAAAATTTTTGCTCCGTGGCGGATAATGCCGCCGAGCTCCTGCTTCACCCCTGGAAAAAAGCCGGAGACGTCCTCGAAGGTAATAACCGGAATGTTGAAGGAATCACAAAAACGAATAAACCGGGCCGCCTTATCGGAGGAGTCAATGTCAAGTCCGCCTGCCATGTATTTCGGCTGGTTGCACACGAGACCTACGCTTTCTCCTCCTAAACGCGCAAAGCCAACGACAATATTTTTGGCAAACTCCCGGTGAACCTCCATAAAGGAATGTGTGTCCACCACTTGCTCCAGCACGCTGCGAACATCATATGGACGCAGACCGTCAAACGGAACGATCTCCGCCAGATCTTCCCGGTAATCGCTTTCATTAGTCGTTTCCGCGACGGGTGTTTTTTGTTCGTTGCTTTGCGGCAAATAGGTTAAAAGGGTTCTGACCATTTCGATTACGTCTTCCTCAGTGCGTCCCCGGAAGTGTGCATTGCCGCTGATCGTATTATGTACTTTTGACCCGCCCAGGTTTTCAGCAGAAATCTTCTCACCCGTCACCGTTTCAATCACTTTCGGTCCGGTAATAAACATTTGGCTCGTTTGATCAACCATAAACACAAAATCCGTAATCGCTGGCGAATAAACCGCACCGCCTGCACAAGGACCCAGGATGACCGATATTTGTGGGATCACGCCAGAATAAATGGCGTTCCGGTAAAAAATCTGGCCGTATCCGTCCAACGAAAGAACGCCTTCTTGAATGCGGGCGCCGCCGGAATCGTTCAAGCCAATAAAAGGCGCACCGTTTTTCGCAGCCAGGTCCATCACGTTCACTATTTTTTGCGCATGCGTTTCACCGAGTGCACCGCCGAAAACGGTGAAATCCTGTGAGAACAAATAAATGGGCCGGCCATTTACTTTCCCATAGCCCGTTACGACGCCGTCCCCAGGGCCCTTGGCGCCATCAAGCCCAAAATCCGAACAACGATGAGCCATAAAAGGATTCAGCTCCACAAATGTTCCTTTGTCAACGAGCAGGTCGATCCGTTCACGCGCGGTCAGCTTCCCTTTTTCATGCTGCTTGTCAATTCGCTCATCTCCGCCGCCGAGCTCGACCTCGCGCCGGCGGTCCTGCAAATCGTGAATGCTGTCAAAAATATCGCTCATGCCGTTCCCTCCCCTTTTTCGCAAAGCTCCATCAGCACGCCGCCTGTGGACTTCGGATGCATAAAGGCAATTTGGGCTCCGCAAGCTCCAGGCTTTGCTGCGTTGTCGATCATTTGAATGCCCGATTCCTTCATTTCCTCAATCCGCCAGTTGATATTCTCCACTCCATATGCAATGTGATGGATGCCCTGTCCGCGTTTTTTAATGAATGTGGCCACAGGGCTGTCCGGATTGATTGGCTCAAGCAGCTCAATCATTATATTACCTGCATCTAAAAAAGCGACGTTCACTCCCTGAGATTCAACCGTTTCTGTTTTCACATGCAGCATGCCCAGCTGCTCCGTATAAAGAACAAGGGCATCCGCCAGCGATGAAACCGCAATACCAATGTGATCCACTTTTTTCATGCAAACCATCTCCTTTTTAAAATGAGTAGACGATGTACGCTTTTTGACACACCTGTACGCCTTCACCAGTTGAAAATCGGCTTAAATGCCGGTACAATAGGACACAACAACCGTTTAAAGGAGAGTTTCATGCGGAATAAAACGATTCAGAAGATTGTTGTGTACGTGATGCTGTTCACGATGCTCGTTTCAACTTTAATGTTTGGCTTAACGATGTTTATGTAACAGAGGAGCGGCGCTTTCGTGCTGCTCTTTTTTCATGCCCCGAAACCGTGCTTTAATGAGCAGGTATCGTTCCATTTCACGGACAAATTGCAGCAGCGCCGCGCGAGCTTCAAATTCTTCACGCGTTTTTGGAAGCGGCATTTCTTCAAACTCGTGCTTTAAATCATTTAAATGGCTTAGGTGGAGCTTTGCAGTATTGCCAGGATGAATATTCGCTTTAATTTCTTCCATAAACTCCGCAATCATGGCGGCCTGCTCCGGCCGGTGCGAAATCGAAATGACGACAGAGATGAGCCGTTCGATAATTTCAAATTGCTTTTCCCGCATGGTAAAGTATTGATAAAACAAGCTGTTATGCCGTGTAAAATGATTTTGTACATCTTTATAGGCGAGCGACTTTGCTTTTTTCAGCAAATCAGCTGTTTCCGTCAATTCCTTCCCGTCCCAGCTATGCTCATTCGTTCGTAAGTAAGATATGACCTCTTCGAAAATCCGTTCAAACAAGCTTTCCGTTTGCTGCTGCATTTTCACCAGCTCATTTTCAACGCTTGGCATATAGGAATTTAAAATCAAGGCAACTCCGACGCCGATAAAGACAAGACCGAGCTCATTCACGATCAAAGAAGCGGTCAATTCTTTTGCTGCATACATATGTAAAATAAGGACGGTGCTCGACACGATTCCCTCCTGCACCTTTAATGCTACAGTTGTCGGGATAAACACAATCATAATCAAGCCGATGACCGCTGCATGGTAAGCAAACAGCTCGAAAAACAGGCCTGAATAAAACAGTGCAACGATCCCCGCACCGAGCCGCGTCCAGGAAGCCTTTAGCGATTGCTGCTTTGTATTTTGAATACATAAAATCGCAATAATTCCTGCCGACACTGCGTTGTTAAGACCGATCCATTCCGCAAGCAAAATAGACACGGTAATGCCTATCGCGGTTTTGGCCGTTCGATACCCGATCTTCACCATTCTTTTCACCTCGAATAAGAAAGCCCTGCCAGACACGGCAGGGCTTCAGGTCATCTTACACTTCTTCGCAATGCTGATCGAAAAGTGTTTGCAGATGTTCAACGACAGACATCGGATGATGCCCTTCAATTTCATGACGCTCCACCATTGCCTGTACTTGCCCATCTTTCACTAATGCAAATGATGGAGAAGACGGCGGATAGCCTGTGAAAAAGCTGCGCGCCTGCGCTGTCGCTTCTTTATCCTGCCCTGCGAACACTGTGACTAACCGATCCGGGCGTTTATCATAATGAACCGAATGTGCTGCTGCCGGGCGGGCGATTCCACCGGCACAGCCGCAGACTGAGTTCACCATGACAAGGGTTGTGCCCTTTTCATTTAAAACAGCATCCACTTCTTCGGGTGTTGTAAGTTCTGTATATCCAGCCGCTTTAATTTCATCGCGAGCCTGGCGAACGACGTCATTCATGAAAAAATTAAAATCCATTCCCATTTTTTTCTCTCCTTTAAGCTTTAGTAGCTTTATCATAAGGGAAAAAAAAGTTTATTTCAATGATATAGCGCCGTTCCGCTTTTAAAATAAAAAAAGAATGTTTACTTTTGAGCATTGCGGGTAGAATAATAAGGCAACTGGATCCATACCCCTAAACTCCCTGTATTGGCCAGCCGAATCGGATTCGGCTGGTCCTTTTTTGTGTTTGCTTAATCGGACCGTGGAAAAATCTCCTTGAACAGCTGCTCAGCAGCCTGCGCGGGTGTCATTAAGCCTTCCATTGTTTTCCTTTCCAAATCAGCCAAATGCGTTTTCACATACGGATGCTGAAAAAAAAGCTGCTTCAGCTGATCCTCCATTAAGCTTCTCAGCCACTCCTTCGTTTGATTGCGCCTTCGTTCAGCTAGAATACCGGACGCCTCTGTTAAGGACTTAAAGGATGCAATCGCGTTCCAGATGTCTTCAATGCCTTCTTTTTTCAAAGCGGAGCACGTAAAGGCCGTTGACTGCCAGCCTTTTGTCGAAGGCTTTAGTTCATGCAAAAACTGATCGTACTCTTTTTTTGTTTTTTCGGCAGCCTGCTTGTTTTCTCCATCTGCTTTGTTCACGAGGACGGCATCGACGAGCTCGATGATGCCTTTTTTCATGCCTTGCAGGTCATCGCCCGCACCGGTCAGCGCAAGAAGCATAAAAAAGTCGGTCATGCTCCTGACGATAAATTCACTTTGGCCGACACCGACTGTTTCAATTAATAGAACATCAAAACCCGCCGCTTCACACAGAAGCATCGTTTCGCGCGTTTTACGGTGAACACCACCAAGCGTCCCGCCCGTCGGGGAAGGGCGAATAAACGCATTCGGATGCCTGGCGAGCTGCTCCATTCTCGTTTTGTCTCCTAAAATCGATCCGCCTGAGATTGATGAGCTTGGATCAACAGCAAGAACCGCGACCCGGTGCCCCCGGTCACAGAGCATCGTCCCAAATGATTCAATAAATGTGCTTTTGCCGGCACCTGGTACACCGGTAATGCCGATGCGGATGGATTTGCCTGTATGGGGAAGAAGAAGCTTCAGAAGCTCCTGCCCATACGTAAAGTGTTCTGGTGACTGGCTTTCAATGTAGGTAATGGCTTTTGCCAGATCACTCACTGACTTTTTTAAAATCCGTTCCCCTATCCCCTTTAGATCCGGCGGCGGCTCTGTCTTTTTGCGGAATCGCTTTCGGGGCGGCGCCTTTGTTCCATTGGAGCTTTCTTTTTTTTCTCGCATATCCTCCTCGTTCATTCCGCCACTTCCTCATAGCCCAGCCGTTCGTAAATTGTTTCTATGATTACTTGAGCAGACACAGGGATAATGGTGCCTGGTCCAAAAATAGCTGCCGCGCCGTTTTCTTTTAAATAGTCATAATCCTGGACAGGAATCACACCGCCGGCGAATACGACAATGTCTTCTCTTCCCTGTTTTTTTAATTCCTCCACCAGTGCCGGCAGCAACGTTTTATGACCGCCCGCCAGCGAACTGAAGCCGACCGCATGCACATCGTTTTCCACCGCTTGCTTTGCTGTTTCCTCCGGTGTCTGAAAAAGCGGGCCAATATCCACATCAAAGCCTAAATCAGCAAAAGCAGTGGCAATCACTTTAGCTCCCCGGTCATGCCCGTCCTGCCCCATTTTAGCGATTAAAATGCGGGGACGCCGACCCTCCTGCTCTTCAAATTCCGCTGTCATTAGCTGGACTGCTTCCATTTGTTCCTCATCAGAAAAGTTCGCACGATAAACACCGCTCACGGACCGGATCACCGCCTTATGCCTGCCGGCAGCCAATTCAACAGCTTCTGAAATTTCACCGAGTGTGGCACGCTGCCGGGCTGCTTCTACCGCAAGCTCCAGCAGATTCCCTTCTCCTGTTTGGACAGAAGCAGTGATCGCTTGGAGCGCCGCTTTTACTCCTTGTTCGTTTCTCTTTTCCCTCACCTGCTGAAGGCGCTCCGTTTGTTTCAGCCGGACCGCCGTGTTATCAATATCCAGAATGTCAATCGGATCTTCCTCCTGGAGCCGAAAACGGTTCATGCCGACAATCACTTCTTCACCGGAGTCAATCCTGGCCTGACGCCGAGCGGCTGCTTCTTCTATTTTCATTTTTGGAAGACCGGTTTCAATCGCTTTGGTCATGCCCCCAAGCGCTTCTATTTCTTCGATATGCGTCCAGGCGCGCTCCATCAGTTCATTCGTTAATGATTCGACGTAATACGAGCCGCCCCATGGATCAATCACATTCGTGATGCCCGTTTCCGCCTGTAAAAACAGCTGGGTGTTGCGGGCAATGCGGGCCGAAAAATCAGTCGGGAGGGCGATGGCTTCATCTAATGCATTCGTATGAAGCGACTGTGTGTGCCCCATCGAAGCAGCATGTGCTTCAATCAAAGTCCGTGTTACATTATTAAACGGTTCCTGCTCTGTCAGACTCCATCCGGATGTTTGCGAATGAGTGCGCAGCGCAAGTGACTTTGGATTTTTCGGTTCAAACGGCTGAATCAGCTGAGCCCACATCCGCCGCGCAGCACGCATTTTGGCCACTTCCATAAAATAATTCATGCCCACCGCCCAGAAAAAAGACAGACGCGGTGCAAACGAATCTATGTCAATGCCTGCCGCAAGACCCGTCCGGACGTATTCCAGCCCATCCGCTAGCGTATACGCAAGCTCTAAATCCGCCGGCGCTCCTGCCTCCTGCAAATGATAGCCGGAGATGGAAATCGAATTAAATTTCGGCATAAAGCTCGAGGTATATTGAAAGATGTCTGCAATGATCCGCATCGAGGCTTCCGGCGGATAAATGTACGTGTTCCGAACCATATACTCCTTTAATATGTCATTTTGAATGGTTCCTGTGAGCTTTTCCTTTGAGACGCCCTGTTCTTCTGCTGATACGATGTAAAACGCCATAATCGGCAGAACAGCGCCATTCATCGTCATCGACACCGACATGTGATCCAGCGGAATGCCATCAAACAGCTTTTTCATATCCTCAACCGAATCAATGGCCACACCCGCTTTGCCGACATCGCCTACGACCCTCGGATGATCAGAATCATAGCCGCGGTGTGTGGGCAGATCAAATGCAACAGACAGCCCCTTTTGCCCCATAGCCAGGTTGCGGCGATAAAACGCATTGCTTTCCTCTGCTGTTGAGAAGCCCGCATACTGGCGAATTGTCCACGGACGGGTCGTATACATTGTCGGATAAGGCCCCCGTGTAAATGGCACGATCCCTGGAAGATCATCCAAATGCACACAGTTTTCCGTATCCTTTTTTGTATACAACGCTTTTAACTTGATCTTTTCATTTGTTTCAAAGGATTCCGTTTCATCGAATGGTTTTTCTTCGTTTGCTTTCACCGGCAGCTGGTTAAATGGATTCATTTCCCTTAGCGTCACGCTGGTCCCCTCCTTTAAACAGTGAAAGAATCCCTTCTAGCTTTTGAACGATGTCAACGCCTGATGCAACTTGACCGTCTATCACTGCTTTATTCCACTTGCCGGCTATTTCCACTTTTACTGCAGCGGAAGACTTTTTCACGTCTGCTGCCACCTTTTCGGCCAGCTTGTCATACCATTCGTCGGTTCCGCAAATACAGTAATACGGCAGATTCGTTTGGTCGACAAATGCTTTAGCCTCTTCCGCTGATTTGCAAATGCCCGAGCGATTTGAAGTAATTCCCGCAACGGACATGACCCCTTCCACATAGTCTGCGCGTGGCTTATGCTCCTTTACATCTCCAAGACAAATCAGCCCGATCTCGACCGACTGACCAGTTTGTTCGATACGCATCGAATGTAAACGAAGCTGTTCAAATGGTTCCGCCATTCGTTTTGGTTTAATGGGTTTTATTGCGGCGCCCTCGCCTTTATAAGAAGCTTTTTTTTGACGAGCCGACTTTAGCTGCTCAGGAAGGTTCGCATACATATTGGTTCCAATCATGTGCACCTGCCGGGTGGCTATCTTATGTCTGCGTTCTTCGTAAACTGCCTGAATGTCCCGTTGAATCGTTCCAGCCTTGAGCACGTCTCCAATGCCCCCTGCTTCTTCAATGTCCGCAAACAAATCCCAGGCGAGACGGCCGGTTTCATTTGTGAGCGCTTCAATATAATAAGACCCTCCTGCAGGATCGATCACTTTATCCAGCAGCGCTTCATGCTGCAGCAGGTGTGGAATCGCAGCCGCTAATCGTTTTGAATGCGCTGCTGGCTCATCCGTTATGTCATCGAAAGGCTTCACAGTTACGTAATCAGCGCTTCCGATCACTGCAGCAAAAGCCGTACTTCCTGCTCTTAACATATTTACATGCGGATCAAGCAGCGACATTGCCGCTTCACTCGTTTCCACACTAATAAGCGGCTTTATGCTTTCGTCCAGCTCAAATGCTTGTGTAAAGGCATGCCAAAGTGTTTTAAAGGCCCGAAGCTTCGCGATCTCTGTGAAAAAGACCGAGCCTGCCGCAAAATGAAACAAAAAGGCAGATGCAGCCTGATTTTTATCTGAGGCGATTTTCAAGTGATGAGCCGCTTCCGAAAGCGCCAAGGCCAGCTCCTGTACAGCATGAGCCCCGCCCATATGATAAGGGACTGTATTAATCGCAATCTGTTGATGATTATGTAGGTTCTGGATAGCCGAATCCGTTGGAAAAACACCTGCTGCCGCACCGGATGAAATAAGGTCTTGTTCAAGCGTCGGACTCGTTTTCGGGAACGCTTGAGGGAAGTGAAAGCCTCTAGTAAACGGGGCTTGCCCTGGCAACGTTTCCTCCGACGGCCGGTCTTCCTTCGTGTAAAGTGGCTTCAGCTCTATGCCTTCAGCCGTTTTGGTTGTGACTCCTGACAGGGAGCGCCCTTTTAATGAGGCTTCTGCCGCGATAACCCAGTCATTGATCGATACCGATGGAAAGGTTTCATTTTTCAAATTACTACACCCCTTCATTTTGGAATCGTTTACATTATATATTGTAATATAAACCTGCTTCAAGAAGCAACAATGCCTATTGGCCAAAAGATGAAAATTGAGCGCCCGCGTGCTATGCTAGTAATAACTTATCAGGCTGCTTGGTAAGTCAATTTTTTAATTCAGGAGAGAAAAAGGATGAAAAAATGTATCAGTTTGCTTGGCCTTGCTGTTTTCAGCTTTGGTACGATGGTTTCGGCTGACAGTGTGCCCGGTGACGTCATTGTCACACTGGGTGAAAACCTGACACCTGCTCAAAAAGAGCAGCTGCTCGAAGAAATGGACGTTCCGGCGGAAGTTGAAACGATTACCGTCTCCAATGCAGAAGAACATCAATATTTAGGTGATTACATTCCAAAGGCGCAAATCGGCACAAAAGCCATTTCCTCCAGCAAAATTACCACAGCTGAAGCCGGTGCCGGATTAAACGTAGAAACGAACAACATCACATGGGTATCAAAAGAAATGTATACGAATGCCCTGACAACAGCCAGTGTCACAGATGCCGAGATTTACATTACAGCCCCATTTGAGGTGTCCGGCACAGCTGGCTTAACAGGAATTATTAAAGCGTATGAAACGACGACCGGCGAAGAAATTCCGGAAGAGCAAAAGCAAGTCGCCAACGAAGAGATGGTCACAACCGCTCAGCTCGGCGATGACATTGGCCAGGAGGAAGCGACTACTTTGATTGAACGGATTAAAGAAGAGGTCGCTGCCCAAAACCCTGAGACCATACAAGAAATTCAAGTGATCATTAACAATATTTCAAACGAATTGAACATTACACTGACCGATGCCCAGGTAGACCAGCTCGCCGCCCTTTTTGACAAGATGAAAGACTTGAATATTAACTGGGATCAAGTGAACGAGCAAATTGACAAAGCAAAGGAACAGTGGGACAGCTTTAAAAGCTCTGAAGAAGGACAAGGTATTCTGCAGTCCATTATTACCTTTCTCCAGTCCATCGTAGACGCCATTGCCGGTCTCTTTAAATAAAAACAAAAACAGGTTCTCTCGGCGAGAACCTGTTTTTCATGCTTTTGAAAGTCTCTGCCGGTTAACAGACTCTAGTAAATTGGCATCGTTTCTTCGGATGCGGCTTCGAGCAATTCTTTCACCCGCTGCATGAACCGGCCGCAAATGAGGCCGTCAAGCACACGGTGGTCGAGCGACAGGCACAGGTTGACCATGTCGCGCACAGCGATCATGCCATCGATGATCACGGGTCTTTTGACGATCGATTCCACCTGCAGAATGGCGGCCTGCGGATAATTAATGATGCCCATTGACTGGACAGAGCCAAACGAGCCGGTATTATTAACGGTAAAGGTGCCGCCGTTCACATCTTCCGCTGAAAGAGTACCTGATCGTGCTTTTCGGGCTAACTCGTTCACGTCTCTGGCGATGCCTTTAATGGATTTTTCATCGGCCTGCTTGACGACCGGAACGAACAGCTTGTCATCCGCTGCCACCGCGATGGAAATATGGATGTCTTTTTTGCGCACGATATGGTCTCCTGCCCACATGGCATTCATTTCGGGGAACTCCTTGAGTGCCCGCGCCACTGCCTTCACAAAAAAAGCAAAGTACGTCACATTGTAGCCTTCCGCTTTTTTAAACGATTCTTTTACAGCCTCCCGATAGCGAACCAGATTTGTTGCATCCACTTCGATCATCATCCACGCATGCGGCACTTCCTGCATCGTTTTCACCATATTGGCTGCTACTGTTTGTTTAATGCCGTCCACCGGCACAATCGTATGCCGTTCGTCCTCTGTTGATGAAGCGGCGAATTCGCTAATCTGTACTCCGTCACTGCCATGATCAATAACGTGCTGGACATCCTTTCTCGTTACACGTCCGCCCCGCCCGCTTCCTTTTACTTTCGACAAGTCGATGTGATGAAGCTGAGACAATTTTAAAACAGCGGGTGAAAAACGGCCGCTTTGATTCTGTTCCTTGTTTTCCTGCATGGTGGAAGTCTCAGGCTGCTCCTTGCCCGCTTCCGCTTCTTCCGTTTCGATCGTGCAGATCACGTCATCTACCGCTATTTTTTCATCTTCTTTTGCCATTATTTCTTTTATTGTACCGGTATATGAGGAAGGAATATCTGCGGTCACTTTATCCGTCAGCACTTCAGCAATCGGATCATACTTCTGCACATGATCACCGGGTGCGACCAGCCACTTTGTAATCGTTCCTTCGGTGACACTTTCACCAAGCTTTGGCATTTTTACAGGTTGAATCGCCATGCTTTCTCCTTCTTTCCGTTAAAATTCTGCGAGATCACGCATCGCTTTTTCTACTTTTTCAGGGCTCATCATGAAATATTTCTCCATTGGCAGCGCGTACGGCATAGCCGGAACATCAGGTCCCGCAAGACGGTTGATCGGTGCATCCAAATCAAACAGGCAATGCTCAGCGATGATGGCAGCCACTTCACTCATGACACTGCCTTCTTTGTTGTCCTCTGTCACGAGAAGCACCTTGCCCGTTTTGCTGGCTGATTCAATAATGGTCTCCTTATCAATCGGATATACCGTTCGCAAATCAACGACTTCTGCTTGAATCCCGTCCTGTGCAAGCTTTTCTGCCGCCTGTAGCGCAAAGTGAACAGAAAGGCCGTATGTAATGACGGTCAAGTCCTCTCCCTTTCGTTTCACATCGGCTTTGCCGATCGGCAGCACGTAATCATCGTCCGGCACTTCCCCTTTAATCGACCGGTACGCTTTTTTATGCTCAAAAAACAAAACAGGGTCTTCGTCACGAATCGCCGCTTTCAAGAGACCTTTTACGTCATAAGGAGTGGACGGCATGACAATTTTCAAGCCGGGCTGATTGGCGAAGATCGCTTCAACAGACTGTGAATGATAAAGAGCACCGTGAATCCCACCGCCGTACGGAGCTCGAATGACGATCGGGCAATGCCAGTCATTGTTTGAGCGGTAGCGGATTCGCGCAGCTTCTGAAATGATTTGATTCACCGCCGGCATAATAAAGTCCGCAAACTGCATTTCAGCAACCGGCCGTTTCCCCGCCATTGACGCACCAATGGCGACTCCGGCAATCGCTGATTCAGCAAGAGGCGTATCCAGAACACGCGCTTCGCCAAACTGCTCATACAGCCCTTCTGTTGCTTTAAACACACCGCCTTTTTTGCCGACGTCTTCTCCGAGGATAAACACATTGGAATCCCGTTCCATTTCTTCCCGGAGGGCCATCGTAACTGCTTCGATATACGAAATAATCGCCATCGTTATTCCCCTCCTTTTGTATCGGCGTACACGTGCTGCAAAGATGATTCAGGGCTCGCATAAGGCGCCTGCTCCGCGTAGTCTGTCGCTTCATTAATGATGTGCAGAATCTCTTGCTCCAGCTGCTGTTCCCGCTCCTCTGTTAAAAGCCCTGCTTCCTTCACATATGTACGAAACGAGAGCAACGGGTCCAGCTCTTTTGCTTTTTTCACTTCATCAGCTGTCCGATATGCCCGGTCATCGTCATCAGATGTGTGTGGTGTTAGTCTGCAGGTGATCGTTTCGATTAATGTAGGGCCTTCACCTCGTCTGGCACGATCTGCAGCGTTTTTCACACACTGATACACCGCTATCGGATCATTTCCATCGATCGTAAAGCCCGGCATGCCGTATCCAACGGCTCGGTCCGAAATGTTTTTTGCTGCCACCTGCTTTGTGTACGGAACTGAAATGGCATATTGATTATTTTCACATAAAAAAATAACAGGTAATTGATGAACGCCGGCAAAGTTTGCGCCTTCATGAAAGTCTCCCTGATTAGAAGACCCTTCGCCGAACGTGACAAGAGAAACGATCGGCTTTTGATCCATTTTGGCTGCAAGAGCGATGCCTGCTGCATGAGGAACCTGCGTTGTCACGGGTGATGATCCTGTCACAATCCGATTTTTTCTTTGCCCAAAATGACCCGGCATTTGACGTCCGCCGGAGTTCGGGTCCTCTGCTTTGGCAAACGCCGACAGCATTAATTCTTTCACTGTCATGCCAAATGCTAAAACCGCGCCGAAATCCCGGTAATAAGGCAGCAAATAATCCTCGTCACGATTTAATGCAAAGGCAGCCCCGATTTGTGCCGCCTCCTGTCCCTGTCCGGATACGACAAATGGGATTTTGCCCGAACGGTTTAACAGCCACATTCTTTCATCGAGACGGCGTGTGAGCAGCATCATCTCATACATCTGGATGACCGTTTCATCTGTCAGTCCTGCTTGTTTATGCTTTTGGTCCATGTTTATCGCTCCTCTTAAAAGTGAATGGCTTTGCCATCTAGCATTAATGCCGCTTCTCCCATCGCTTCTGACAGGGCAGGATGAGGATGTACCATCGCGCCCATTTCCCAGCCGGAGGCATCCAGCCATTTGCCAAGTGCCGCCTCTGCTATTAATTCTGTCGCATGTGGGCCTACGATGTGAATACCGAGAAGATCATCTGTTTGTGCATCAGAAATCACTTTGACAAACCCGTCTGTTTCACCGTATACAATTGCTTTGCCGATAGCCGAAAACGGAAACTTGCCGACTTTGACGTCCTTTTGCTGCTCCCGCGCCTGCTGTTCTGTTAAGCCGACACTGGCCGCTTCCGGATAGGAATAAATACAGCGGGGCACAAACGTATAGTCAATCGGCTCAACCGCCTGTCCGGCCAAATGCTCCACAGCTGTTTTGGCTTCATACGCGGCCACATGAGCAAGCTGCAAGCCCCCCGTCACATCACCAGCAGCATAAATGTGCGACTCTTTCGTCTGCATCCACTCGTTCACTTCGATACGTCCATTTTCAATGCTTATGTCCGTTTTTTCAAGCCCTATATTTTCTACATTTCCTGTGCGCCCTGCTGCAATGAGCATGTGCTGAGCTGAAAATTCTTGGCCGTCCGCTGTTTGAATAGACACATGATCCGGATACGTTTGAAGAGTATCTGCTTGAACATCGGCTTTCACCACAATGTTCACCTTTCGTTTTTGGAGCTGCTTTTGCACTTCCGCTGATACGTCATGATCCTCCATTGGCAAAATCCGGTCCGCATATTCGAGCAGCGTCACACGGCTCCCGAAATCCGCCAGCATGGAAGCCCATTCCACACCGATTACGCCCCCGCCGACAATCAATATGGAGGATGGGACTCTTTCCATTTCCAGTGCTTCCGTTGATGAAAGAATGCGTTCTCCATCTGGCTGTAAACCGGCAATAGAAGCAGGTCTTGATCCGGTGGCGATGATAATGTGCTTCGGCATAAGCATGACATTTTCCGATCCATCGTTCATCTCGACCGAAATGGTTCCTGTCATTGGAGAAAACAAAGAAGGACCTAGAATCCGTCCTGTTCCGTCATATAAATCGATGCTGCCTTTTTTCATTAACGAGAGAACGCCTTGATGCAGTGTATGTACAATCTCAGCCTTTCTTTCCTGCACACGGCTAAATTGCAGGTCTGTCTCACCGGTTTTAATGCCGAAAGCCGCCGCCTTTTTCACGGTACGGTACACTTCTGCACTTCTAAGCAGCGCTTTTGTCGGAATACATCCATGATGCAGACATGTACCGCCCAGCTTGCTTTCTTCCACTATCGCTGTTTGAAGCCCCAGCTGTGCTGCCCGAATTGCCGCTGTATACCCGCCAATACCCCCACCTATAATGACCAGGTCATAATTTTTAGCCATAGTGACTCGCTCCTTTTTGATAACATTCCTTCATCATTGTATACGGTTTTTAAAACTATGTCATGTAATAAAGGCTGATTTTTTATTTTTTTCGCGTTTCTTGACAAATAAAGCGGTTGCGCTATGATGTGGAATAGAAGCTTCATGGAAAGAAGGGTTTACGTATGATCCGGATTATCGCTTTGCTTATCCTCGTTATTCCTGGCTTTTTAGCCGGTGTCGGGATTAAATTAATGCGCGACATGTTATTTGGCATTCTTCAGCCGCCGTTTCCACTGCTCTGGATGCAATTTTTAGCCGGCCTTCTCCTGTTTCTGGGCGGCCTTGGCTTTGTGGCCGGTTTTATTTTCAGACGGGACCGCAAGCAAAATAAAGTCCAGCCGAAGTTTCAAGATAAGGAATAACGCATGGCCGCAAATGAAAAAGCCGACCCATTGATTACCAATCGGTCGGTTTTTTCTATTAGGAGCGGTTTTTAAGAAGCCATGTATTCGATACGGAGCTTGTCCGCCACCATAGCGATGAATTCACTATTTGTTGGCTTTGCCTTTGACACCGATACGGTATAACCGAACAGGGCGGCGATGGATTCCATGTTGCCCCGGCTCCAGGCGACTTCAATCGCATGGCGAATGGCACGCTCGACCCGGCTTGGTGTTGTATTGTATTTGCGGGCGATCTCAGGGTACAGCACCTTTGTGATAGAGCCCAATAATTCGATGTCATTAAACACCATTGTAATCGCTTCTCGCAAATACAAATATCCCTTAATGTGAGCGGGAACACCGATTTCATGAATGACGGCTGTAATGCTGGCGTCGATGTTTTTCTTTTGTTTTTTCGGTTCTTCTTTTCGTTCGATTCGCTGTCTCGGCTGCTCAATGCCGGCGACCTGCCTGATTTGATTGATTAAGCTTTCCATATCAAACGGTTTCAGCATAAAGTAAGATGCACCGAGATCCACCGCTTTTTTCGTCACGTCCTCCTGCCCAAAAGCCGTCAGCATAATGACGTGAGGCTGTTTATGGCCACTTGACCGAAGCCGCTCTAAAACGGCAAGACCGTCCATATGCGGCATAATAATATCCAAAATGAGAACGTCCGCTTCCGCTTCAGGCAGCATGTCCAAACATTCTTGACCATTGTAGGCTGTTCCGGCAATGATCATGTCTTCCTGGCTTGTTACCACTTCCTCAAGAAGCTGAACGAGCTGCCGATTATCGTCTGCAATTGCCACCTTTATTTCACTCAAAATGATTCCTCCTCATTCCTCAACATCCTTAAGGTTATTCTAATGCTTTTTTCGACAAAGCGAAATGGATTCCTTTAAAAAATTCAAAATATTTATTTTACACGTTTTTTTGTCATTTTTCGACGTTTTTCACTTGTTTTCCCTCTATTATTCGTCAAAAAAAAGAGCGCAGCTGCGCTCTTTAAATAATACCTGCATCCTTCAGCATCCAGTCAATGTGCACGCCGTAGCCAGACAATGGATCATTCACAAAAACGTGGGTCACCGCTCCGATCACTCGCCCATTTTGCAAAATAGGGCTGCCGCTCATTCCCTGCACAATGCCGCCCGTTTGTTCAATAAGACGCGGGTCGGTCATTTTAATGATCATGCCTTTAACGGCAGGCTTTGTTTGCTGAAGCGTACGGGTAACCGAAATGGTGTATTTTTCGATCCGGTTGTTTTCGGTCACAGTCCAGATTTCTGCCGGTCCTTCCTTTACCTCATCCGGATGAGCCGCCGGATACACCTTGCCTCCGTTTAAATCAGCCGTGAGCCGCCCGAACAAGCCGAACGGAGTGTTGGAAGAAATGGTTCCCCACTTCTGTTCAGTCGGAATGTCAGCTGTTTTTTCCCCCGGAACTCCTTCTGCCGCTTTTTTGATCCCGGTAATACGGGCCGGGTGGAGCGTGCCTTTTATTGGAGCAAACGGCTTTCCTGATTGAAGATCGCTGATGACATGGCCCAGCGCCCCGAACTTTTTGGACTTCGGCTCATAAAACGTCAGCGTGCCGATACCAGCGGTTTTGTTTTTAATGTATAAGCCGAGCTTAAACGTGTCCGTGCCTGCGTCTTTAACAGGCTTCACGGCAATGTCCATCGTCTTTTTGCCGCGAAGAACCGTCAACTGAACGCTTTTTCCCCCTTCTGCCGCTTTGAGCACGTACGGTCGAATCGCTTGAGGATCATTTATTTTCGTTCCATTCACCTTTGTAATGACGTCTCCAGGCAGAAGCCCCGCCGTTTCACCCGGTGAAATCCGTTCTGTGTCCGTTTCGATAAAATGAAAACCGACGACATAAAGACCTTTTGTTTCAAGCTGAACCCCCACTGATTGTCCGCCAGGCACGACAAAAATGCGTTCTCTTTGTCCCTCTGCCGCCGGAAATCCCGCCGATTGAAGCAATTCTGTTTCGGTTTGCTCTGCCTGTATCGCTGAACCGCCCGCTGCCAGCATTATCAATGAAAGCAAAAAAGAAAAAAGACCCCTGTTCAATACCGCCATACCACTCCCTCCTTTTCCTCTTGCTTTGTTACTTTGTCCGGAGTGTGGATTCGTTATGACGGTAATTAGGGGTCTAGATGGATGGCTTTTCAAACAGCCGAATGTTTAATTTTTGCGGATAACGCCAGAAGCTCCTTTGCATGCTCTTTCGTTAAGTCCGTCATTTCGGCACCGGAAATCATACGGCCAATTTCGGATGCTTTTTCCTCTTCGTCAAGCGGCGTGACCGTCGTGCTCGTTCGGGCACCGCCCTGCTGCTTTTGAATATAAAGATGCGTATCCGCCATTGCGGCAACCTGAGGCAAATGGGAAATACAAAGCACTTGCGAATGAACAGCAATTTTGTAAATTTTTTCACCAATCGCCTGCGCTACACGGCCGCTGACCCCTGTGTCCACTTCATCAAAAATAATGGAAGTAATGCCTTGATGGCGCGAAAAAATGGTTTTCATCGCCAGCATGACACGTGACATTTCACCGCCCGATGCAATTTTCACAAGGGGCTTTAACGGTTCTCCCGGGTTGGTTGTCATGTAAAATTCAATTTGATCGATGCCGTCTTTTCTAAACTGCCCCGACTCGGTTTGAACATTCACATTGAATACCGTTTTTTCCATATACAGCTCTTTCAGTTCCTGATGAATGGCTTCTTCAAGCTGCCGTGCAGCGTCCAGACGAAGCAGCGATAGCTTCTGTCCTTCAGCCAACACATGCTTTTTTGCTTCCTCCAGCTCTTTTTGAAGACGGGTTACGTGCGTATCACGATGCGTGAGCTGGTCGATTTCCTTCGCAATGGTTTCGCTGTAATGAAGGATTTCATCAATCGTCGTTCCGTACTTCCGCTTTAGCTGACTGATCTCATTTAACCGGCTTTGAATTTCATTTAAGCGTCCGGGGTTGAATTCAAGTGTGTCGAGCAATGAGCTGACATCCCGAACTGTGTCCTCCAGCACGTAAAAGCTGTTGGCGGCGGATTCATGGAGCGGCTTGTATTCTTCATTAATAGAAGCCGCCGACTCCAGACCGTTCATACTGAGTCCAAGCCAGTCAAGAGCTCGTCCTTCCCCTGACAGCGCATTATACGCTTCAGACAAAGCGCCGTACAACTTTTCAAAGTTGGCCAGCTGCTGCCGTTCTGCTTCCAGCTTTTCTTCTTCACCTGACACGAGAGATGCATTTTCAATTTCATTCAGCTGAAACTGAATTAAATCCAGCCGATGAGCAAGGTGCTGATCGTTCTCGCTTAAGCGGCGGATTTCTGACTGCAGGTGGGCATATTGATGAAAAACCTCTTCGTACCGGCGACGTGCCTGTTCAATCGATCTCCCGCCAAAATCATCCAGAAGACGAATATGACTGGGCGCATTCATTAATTCCTGATGCTCATGCTGTCCGTGAATATCCATGAGCTTTGCCCCAATTTCACGCAAAATCGACAGTGTGACCATCTTGCCATTTACACGGCAGACACTTTTTCCCGCAGCGGATATTTCTCTGCGTAAAATGATCGATTCTTCATCTGCTTCGATTCCAAACTCCTGGCATAGCGGAATGCACGGATGATCGGCATGAATCGAAAACATTCCTTCTATTTCTGCTTTTTTCTCTCCATGACGAACGAATTCACCCGATCCTCTGCCTCCCGTAAGCAATTGAAGCGCATCGATAATGATCGATTTCCCAGCACCTGTTTCACCGGTCAAGACGGTCAGGCCCCGTTCAAACGAAAGAGCAAGGGCATCGATAATGGCAAAATGACGAATGGATAATTCCTGAAGCACAATCGGTCACATCCTTATTAAAGCATTTCTAAAAAGCGGGCTGATACAACCTCGGTATGTTCAGGCGCCCGGCAAATGAGCAGGCACGTATCATCCCCGCAAATCGTCCCCATAATTTCTTCCCAGTCCAGATTATCGATCAGGGCCCCTACAGCCTGAGCGTTCCCAGGCAGTGTTTTCATGACGACAAAATGACCGGCAGAATCAATGCTGACAAAACAGTCAACAAGGGATCTTTTTAGCTTTTGCAGCGGATTAAACCGCTGATCCGCGGGCAGGCTGTACTTATACCGCCCATCCATAAGTGGCACTTTCACAAGATGAAGCTCTTTAATATCCCGGGAAATTGTTGCCTGTGTGACGTTATAGCCGGCTTCCCGAAGCAAATCAACGAGTTCATCCTGTGTTTCGATTTCATTATTGGCAATCATTTCTCTAATTTTTATATGTCGTTGGCCTTTATTCATTTCGTTCACCTCATAATGTATAATTATACTTGTTTATACATTATCATACTTTACCGAATGAAAAAAGTATAGAAAAAGCGGCTCGTTTCCGTCTATTCTTCAGGAATTGGCCGCTTCTCTATCTCCATGCCGCTATTTTTGTTTGAATTCCTGGTGTGCTGTCTGAACGGCTTCAAGAGGGGTAAGGGGCAGGCTGACCTGTCCCCCCTGCCCTTCTCCTGGCCATCGAATATGCAGCAAAAATTCAATATTGCCATCTCCGCCTGTGATCGGGGAATGTGAAACGTTTACGACATTGTAGCCAAGTGAAACGGCGAGCTGAATGATTTTTTCAATCACAGCCTGATGAACGGCGGGATCGCGAACAATTCCTTTTTTGCCAACCTGCTCGCGTCCTGCTTCAAACTGTGGCTTCACAAGCGCCATCACGTCCGCTCCTTCTACGAGCAGCGTTTTTAACACCGGTAAGATGAGTGATAAGGAAATAAAGGACACATCAATTACAGCTAAATCAGGCATGCCCCGTTCCAAATCGGCCGGTGTCACGTAGCGAAAATTCGTCCGTTCCATGACAACAACCCGCTCATCCTGACGAAGCTTCCAGGCAAGCTGATTATAGCCAACGTCAAGCGCGTAAGACATTTTAGCGCCGTTTTGAAGGGCACAGTCCGTGAAACCGCCTGTTGATGCACCGATGTCAATCAGTATCTTGCCCTCAACTGATAAATCAAATACCTGCAGCGCTTTTTCGAGCTTTAATCCACCCCGGCTGACGTACGGCATTGTTTTTCCTTTTAGTTCAATCGGCGCATCCACGGGAATTTTTTCGCCCGGTTTATCGATCCGTTCTTCATTGGAATAAACGATGCCTGCCATAACCGCCCGTTTTGCTTTTTCTCTCGTTTCGATTAATCCTTTTTCAACTAAAAGGACGTCAATTCGTTCTTTTTTGGCCATTGTTATGCACGTTCCTCTTGCTTTTCCGGTACAAGCGCCCTTAATTTACGGACCGCTTCTTCCTTTGTTAAATGAATTTCCTCAAGCAGCTTTGTGACGCTTCCATGTTCAATAAATTGATCTGGAATTCCCATTCGATCAATGACAACCCCGTGCTGGCCGGAGGAATGAGCATATTCCAGAACCGCACTGCCAAATCCGCCTTCAAGAACCGCTTCTTCAATCGTCAGCAGCGGCAATTCAAGGGCAAATAGCTGATCGAGCATTTGTTCATCAAGCGGCTTGATGAACCGGGCATTGATCACTTTGACGCTGACTCCCTGCTGCTCAAGCTCAGCGGCTGCTTCAAGCGCCATCGGAATGGTTGTCCCGAATGTGAGCACGGCTGCATCGGTCCCTTCTTTTAAAACGTCCCATGATCCGATTGGAATAACGCCGAGTTCCGGATCGACTTCTACGCCGAGTCCATTGCCCCGTGGAAACCGCATAGCAATCGGGCCTTCATCATACTGAATAGCCGTATTGACCATGTGGCGTCCTTCATTTTCATCCTTTGGCATCATGAGCACCATATTAGGTAAATGGCGAAGGAATGCGATATCAAAAACGCCTTGATGCGTTTCGCCATCGGCTCCGACAAGACCCGAACGGTCAATGCCAATAAACACATTTAAATTCGGGCGGCAAATATCGTGAACTACCTGGTCATAGGCCCGTTGTAAAAAGGTAGAATAAATAGCTAAAAACGGCTTCATTCCTTGCGTTGCAAGGCCTGCTGCGACTGTCGCTGCATGCTGCTCCGCGATGCCGACATCAAACATTCTTTCCGGAAATTCACTGGCGAATCCGAGGAGCTTGGAGCCAACCGGCATAGCCGGCGTAATCGCAACCACACGCTCATCGGTCCGGGCGATTTCACGAACGGTTTCACTGACCACTGCACTCCAGGCAGGCGGTTCATTTTTTGCTTTAATCATATCGCCCGTATCCATTTTATAAGGACCTGTCCCGTGCCACGATCCAACCGTATCGGTTTCTGCAGGCTCGTAGCCTTTTCCTTTTTTTGTGATCACATGAACAAGCACAGGTCCCTCTGTCCGCTTCGCCTGCTCCAGGCTTTTAATTAAATCATCGTAGCTGTGTCCATCAATCGGTCCAAGATACGTAAAGCCGAATTCCTCAAAAAACATCCCCGGTACAAACATATACTTTAAGCTGTCCTTCATTCGCTCTGCCGTGGAAGCTACTTTTCCGCCAACCGCTGGAATTCGCTTCAGCAGGAGCTCCAAATCGTCCTTTAGCTTGTTGTACTTGCCGCCGGTTCTCATACGGCCGAGCATATTGTGCATCGCTCCGACATTCGGCGCAATGGACATTTCATTGTCATTTAAAATGACAATCATGTTCGTTTTTTCATGTCCGATATGATTCAATGCCTCAAGAGCCATGCCGCCCGTGAGCGCACCATCTCCAATAACTGGAACAATATGCGCATCCGACTTTTTTAAATCCCGTGCAATCGCCATGCCCATTGCAGCGGAAAGGGACGTTGAGCTATGTCCGGTTTCCCACACGTCATGTTCACTTTCGATCATTTTCGGGAATCCGCATAATCCTTTGTATTGGCGCAATGTATCAAACTTGTCCGCACGCCCGGTTAAAATTTTATGAACGTACGATTGATGCCCGACATCGAATAAAAATTTGTCCTTCGGACTTTTAAAGCAGTGATGCAAAGCAATTGTCAGCTCCACAACCCCAAGATTCGGACCGATATGGCCGCCGGTTACCGATAATTTTTCAATAAGAAATTTACGTATTTCCGCACTTAATTGTTCCATTTCGTGCACATTCATGTTTTTCACAAAAGACGGGTCTTTAATGGATAATAGATCCAAGTGGATCAGCTCACTTTCCTGACTGTTTCAGATTTAGTTAAAATGTACCGCTATTATAGCACACGCTTCTTTGCGCTAACAATTTTCGGCAGTTTACGAGTTCCGCTTGGCGATTAAATCAGCAAATGCTTTTAATAATGGCGCTGGACGGTTCAAAGATGCAAGTGCCTCATGAGCACTATCCAGCTCCTGCTCAAGCTTTAATTTGGCGCCCTCAAGTGTCAGTAAAGACGGATATGTACTTTTTTCATTTGATTCATCACTGCCTACCGGCTTTCCGATCTCGGCTTCTGTTCCTTCGATGTCTAATATGTCATCTCTAATTTGGAACGCAAGACCGATATGTCGCGCATATGTTTCAAGCCGCTTTGTATCCTGTTCATCCGCCCCGCCAATGAAAGCACCGGCCATCACACTAAAGGCAAGCAGACGGCCTGTTTTGTGATGGTGAATGTATTCGAGCTCTTCAATCGAAAGGGCTTTTTGCTCCCCTTCCATGTCTGCTACCTGGCCGCCGACCATGCCGGACGGTCCGGCAGCCTTTGCCAGCATGCTAATGAGCTTCACCGCCTGCTCCGCGCTGTACAGCTTCGACGAGGCAACCATTTCAAACGCATACGTTAACAGCGCATCTCCCGCCAAAATCGCCACTGCTTCTCCGAACACTTTATGGTTCGTTGGCTTGCCCCGGCGCAAATCATCGTCATCCATCGCCGGAAGATCGTCATGAATCAGTGAATACGTATGAATCATTTCCAGAGCACAGGCGGCATCAAAGCCTTTTTCTGCATCCTGTCCGTATGTCTCAAGTGCCGCAAACAGGAGCATTGGCCGAATGCGTTTCCCCCCGGCTTGAAGAGAATAAGCCATCGCTTCTTTAAGCGAATCCGGCGCTTGAAGCAGCTGGACACGGTCAAGCATGTACGGCTCAAACTGAAGCAGCTTTTCCTCCATATAGGATTTAATGTCCGTCATGCGTCTTCACCATCCAGTCGATACGGCTGATCTCCTTCGTTTGTGACCAGCTTTGCAAGCTCATCTTCGGCTTTTTTCAGCTTGCTGTGGCAGATCGCCGATAATTCCATTCCCCGCTTGTATTCTTCCAGCGCTTCTTCAAGCGGCACATCGCCTTCTTCCAGACGCGCTGTGATTTTTTCCAGCTGCTCCATTGCTTGTTCAAAGCTTAACTCTTCTTTTTTCATATATGGTTCCCCCTGATTGATTCAATTCTGGCTGTTATCGTGCCATCGGATAGCTTTACATCGATATGATCACCGGTTTTCGTCTCATCAATGGACTTCATCAGTTTGTCCTGGTGATACGTTAAACTGTACCCTCTTTCCATTACCTTTAGCGGGCTTAAGGCATCAAGGATCGCGATTTGCTGTGAAAAACCGGCTTTTTTGTCGCTGACCGCTGAAGCAGCAAGCCATTGCAGACGCTTTTGCATTTTGGTCAGCTGTGCTTTTTCAAAATCGATTCGCGGCGCAGGACCTACCCGTGAAAGACGAAAGGCTGCATGCTGCACCGTTGTTTTTTTCCGCTCCGCAAGCGCTTTGGTCGAGCGGATCAGCTGTTCATGGAGCCGGTCCGCCCGTTCAACCTGCTGCTGGTAAAGAGCTTGAGGGTTTCTCATAATATAAGCATTTTGGACAGACTGGTGACGGCTTCTTGCTGTGCGAATGGTCTCGCCTGCAGCGCGCATCAGCCGGTTTTCTTTCGCTCTGATTCGTTCGGATACTTCCTCAATGTGAGGAACGGCCATTTCAGCAGCGGCTGTCGGTGTTGGCGCGCGCAAATCGGCAGCAAAATCCGCAATGGTAAAATCGGTTTCATGTCCGACCGCTGAAATGACCGGAATGCTGGACGATCGGATCGCCCGGGCCACCGCTTCTTCATTAAATGCCCAAAGCTCTTCAATGGAACCTCCACCACGGCCTGCGATCACAACATCTGCCCGGCCGTCCCGATTGACTTTTTGAATCTGGGTCACGATCGACTGGACGGCCCGGTCGCCTTGAACTAGCGCGGGATAAATCAGCACCTCAGCGGCCGGAAAGCGCCGGTTAATGGTCGTTAAAATATCCCGGACCGCCGCACCGGTTGGAGACGTCACAACCGCGACTGTCGCAGGAAAAAGTGGAATCGGCCGCTTTGCTTCCGGACGAAACAGCCCTTCCTGCTCCAGTTTTCGCTTCAGCTGTTCAAATGCCGCAAATAAATTGCCGGCCCCGTCCTGCTGCATCGATTTCACATACATTTGGTATTGGCCGCTCGATTCGTAAACAGTCACATCACCGGTCAGGATAACCTCCATCCCGTTTTCCGGTCGAAAGAGAAGCGATTTGGCGGAAGCCGCAAACATCACCGCCATGATTCGGGCATTGTCATCCTTTAAAGTAAAGTACAGATGACCGCTCGAATGATGCTTGACGTTTGAAAGCTCTCCTTTGACAGACACGCCTTTTAAATGAGGATCTGCGTCAAATTTGCGTTTTATGTATTTGGTTAATGCCTTCACGGTTAAATGCCGGTTTGATTCCATGTATTGCCCACCTTTTTCTCCAAAAAAAACTGTCTTTTCGATTATAACACGATCGAAAAGACAGTTTCATTGTTCTACTATGAAATTATTTCGCCGCGAATGCTTTCGCTGATTTCACTGTATTGTAAAGAAGCATCGTGATCGTCATCGGACCAACACCGCCTGGCACTGGTGTAATGTAGCCTGCCACTTCTTTTGCACTGTTAAAATCAACATCACCGCAGAGCTTGCCGCTTTCAAGACGATTAATGCCGACGTCAATGACAACCGCACCCGGCTTTAAGTGATCGGCTGTTACGTAATTCGGAATACCGACCGCCGCAATGACGACATCAGCCTGGCGCGCAATTGCAGGCAAGTCTTTCGTGCGCGAATGGCAGATCGTCACCGTTGCATTGTTCATCAGTGAAAGAAGCGCTGCCGGCTTGCCAACGATGTTGCTTCGGCCGATCACGACGACATGCTTGCCTTCTAATGAAATGTTTTCTTTTTCCAGCATTTTCATGATGCCATATGGTGTACACGAATAAAACGTATCCTTGCCAATGACCATTTTCCCAACGTTCACAGGATGAAAGCCGTCCACATCTTTTTCAGGGGCAATCGCATCGATCACCTTGTCCTCAGAAATATGCTTTGGAAGCGGCAGCTGCACAAGGATGCCATGAATGTTTTGGTCATTGTTTAACTCGTTTACTTTTTGAAGAAGCGCTTCTTCTGTCAGGTCAGCCGGAAAGCGGTGAACTTCTGAATAAATGCCGATTTCCTTGCTGCTTTTTTCCTTGCTGTTCACATACGTATGGGACGCCGGGTCCTCCCCAACGATCACAACGGCAAGACCCGGTGTAGTACCGGCTGCTTTCAGTGAATCAATTTCTTCCTTTAGTTCCGCTCGAATGTCCTTCGCAATTGCTTTTCCATCAATAATCGCTGCTGTCATGAAAAAAATCCCTCGCTTATTCCATTGATTGATTAACTTTTGATAACACACCGTTAATAAACTTGCCTGCGCGTTCATCGCTAAAATATTTCGCCAGTTCGATCGCTTCATTTACTGCGACTTTCGCTGGCACGTCTTCTGAATGATTCATCTCATATACGGCAAGACGCAAAATGTTCCGGTCTACTTTCGCCAAACGGTCAAACGACCAATTCTCCAGGTTTTTCTTAATGACTTCGTCGATCTCGTCCCGGTGCTGCTCGACACCTGATACGATTTCATGCAAATAGGTGCTGTCGCTTTCGTCCCCATCCAACACATTTGCGATCGCTTCTGCCGATTCTGCTCCGCTTAAATCCATTTGATAAAGGGCCTGTATTCCCTTTTCCCGTGCCGTGCGTCTATTCATTCAATTTCTCCTTTTTAATTAATGCCTTTTTGATCATAGCATAAATCAACAAAATGAAAAAGCGCTCCTGCAATGCGGAGCGCTTTTTTTATACTTCGTCCTGGTATTCTGGTTCTGGCAGTTTTGTTTCAAATTGAATGCCGACAATGTGAATGTTCACTTCATCTGCTTCAAGGGCGGTCATATTCAGAAGGGTCTGTCTGATGCCTTCTTGAACAAGCTTGGCTACCTGTGGAATAGACACACCGAACTTCACGACGCAGTATACATCGACTTTAATGCCTTCTTCGGTTAATTCCACCCGCACACCCTTGCCGTGATTTTTCTTGCCGAGGCGTTCTACCACGCCTGACGCAAAGCTGCCGCGCATTTTTTCGATTCCGTCTACCTCTGAAGCCGCAATGCCGGCAATCACTTCAATCACCTCGGGCGCGATTTCAATCCGGCCGTGGCCGCCTTCACCGTTGCTCATTTCAAGTATTTGATTTACAGACTGCTGTTCTGACATACTCTGCACCTCCATATTAGATTTGCTTATTCATTACATCATACGTTTCAAGAAATTTCGTGTTGAAATCGCCGCCAACAAATACGTCATGCTCAAGCAATTTTTGATGGAAAGGAATCGTTGTATGGACACCTTCGACAACAAATTCTGATAGGGCACGCTTCATCCGGGCAATGGCTTCCTCACGTGTTTTCCCATGGACGATCAGCTTAGCCACCATCGAATCATAAAAGGGAGGAATCATATAGCCGGGATACACAGCCGAGTCAATGCGGACACCAAACCCGCCTGGCGGTAAATATTCTTCCACTCTGCCCGGTGATGGCATAAAGTTTTTCTCCGGATTTTCAGCGTTGATCCGGCATTCAATGGACCAGCCGTTAAATGAAACATTTTCCTGCGTCAGCGAAAGCTCCTCGCCTGAAGCGACTAAAATCTGTTCCTTAATCAAGTCCACTCCTGTCACCATTTCCGTAACAGGATGCTCCACCTGAATACGTGTGTTCATTTCCATGAAATAAAACGTTCCCGCATGGGCATCATATATAAATTCTACCGTGCCTGCCCCTGTATAATCAACTGCTTTGGCTGCTTTTACAGCCGCTTCACCCATTTCGGCTCTCATTTGTTCATTTAACGCCGGAGAAGGTGTTTCCTCGAGCAGCTTTTGCATGCGCCGCTGAATCGTACAATCCCGTTCCCCTAAATGAATCACATTGCCATGTGTATCCGCCATCACTTGAATTTCCACATGACGGAAATCTTCAATGAATTTTTCTAAATATACACCCGGATTGCCAAATGCCGTTGCGGCTTCCTGCTGCGTCATATTGATTCCTTTTTCAAGCTCTGCTTCATCACGGGCCACACGAATGCCTTTTCCGCCGCCGCCCGCAGTCGCTTTAATAATGACGGGATATCCGATTTGAGCTGCCACAGCAAGACCTTCTTCAATATCCTTAATAATGCCGTCAGACCCTGGAACGATCGGTACGCCTGCTTTTTCCATCGTATCGCGGGCAACATCCTTTGTTCCCATTTGCGTGATGGCTTCAGGTGAAGGTCCGATGAACGTAATATTGCATTCACGGCAAAGCTCAGCAAAGCTCGCATTTTCCGCCAAAAACCCGTAGCCGGGATGAATGGCGTCTGATTCCGTTAATTTGGCAACGCTGACAATGTTTGTGAAATTTAAATAGCTGTCTTTTGACGCTGTTGGTCCGATGCAGTACGCTTCATCAGCCAGCTGAACATGAAGAGCTTCACGATCGGCTTCTGAAAATACCGCGACGGTTTCGATTTGAAGCTCCTTGCACGCACGTATAATCCGCACGGCAATTTCGCCACGATTGGCAATCAGTACTTTTTTAATCATTGTCATTCTCCTTTATTCCGGTTTCACTAAGAAAAGCGGCTGGCCGTATTCAACAAGCTGGCCGTCTTTTACAAGGATCTCGACAATTTCGCCATCGATTTCAGCTTCAATTTCATTGAACAGCTTCATCGCTTCCACAATGCAGACAACGGAGTCCGACTTAATTTTAGATCCTGGCTTTACGTACACATCCGCATCCGGTGACGGTGATTCATAAAATGTCCCTACCATCGGTGATGTGATTTTATGTAGGCTTGAATCACTCTGGGCTGATTTCGGTGCTTCCGGAACAGGTACTTCTTGTACTTCCGGTGTGCTGTCAGCGTGCTGAATAGCCGGTGCTTGCTGAACAGCCGGCTTTGGTGCTTCTGGTGCTGCCGCATATGTAGTCGTTCCTGTTGATTTTCTCATTTTCAGCTTGCTTCCCGCTGATTCGAATATAAATTCATCAATCCCTGATTGATCGACCAGCTTGATCAATTCTCTAATTTCTTGCACTTTCATGTATCCAACACCCCTTTAAGGAAATAAATAACCGAACCATTTTCTTTTTTCGAAAAAAGCTCCTTCTTTCATTTTATCTTTTTTTCATCAATTAGCAAATACTGAATCAAAACGAAATAAGCCCGCCTTAAAAAAAGCGGGTGCTTTTTTTTATTTAAATGGTTCAAATTCAACCGAAACAGGCATTTTTTCGCCCATCTCTTCTTTAGCCAGGCGGATCAGCTCGTTTGCCGCTTCGGTGGAATGGCTGTCCGATTTGACGGTGATGCGCACTTCTCCATCCATCGTGCGCACGAGGGCATCTTCATATCCTTTTGATTTAATAACCGTTTCGAGCATCCGCTCACTGGATGCCTGTTCGTCTAGCTGCTGCATGCTCGTGTACGCTTCATCTTTTTCTTCTGCCGACAGATCCGCTGATGCAACTTTGGCCGTCAGCTCTTCTTTCAGCCGGCTTCTTTCCTCGTCTGCTTCAAGTCGGATCATTTCAAACACTTCATCGCTCGCTGGCTCTTCAATCGCCACATCTACATCCACATCTTCAGCGGTTTCGGGAATCACTTCCTCAAGAGAAGAAGCAGGGAGCAATTTTTCCGGTCCTGTTACGTAATACACACCGAGTACAGCCGTTAAGCTGACCATCGTAAACAGCCATACAGTTTGTTTTTTCGGCATTCGTTTATCCTCCTGTTTTCCCCGGCATGACAGCTACACGATGCAACGGAACACCGAGTACACGTGCAACTGCTTCGGCCATTCTTTTTTTCACCTGAACCTGCTCAGCACCTTGTGCGACGATGAGAACACCTTGAATATCCGGGTTTCGTGTTTCGGTCATGACCGGGCTTTCTGAATCCCCGCTTCTCAGTACAGCCAGCTGCTCGTCCACTGTGTTTTCACCGGAGCCCTTTGATGATACACGGTTTTTCTCAAATACTTTTTGTTCTGAAGAAGCCAGATTGACAATGACCGAGACGTTCGATACCCCTTCCATTTCACTCAACGCACGAGTCAGTTCGGCTTCATACAGCTTTTTATAATCTGTTTCAGATGAAGCACTTTCGACCGTTTTTGTTATTTCGGCCGGTTCTGAACCGTTTAAATCGCCCAGTGCCATCAATGCAATACCTCCGCCTAGAACAATCGCGGCCCATTTCAATGGTTTGTCGACTTTTCCATTTTTCCACATAGTGAAAAGCGAGTGCCGGTCAGCCACCTCCTTTTTCCTCCTTTTCCATCACCATATTCACTTGATGCGGCTCGATATTCCACTTTTCCGATAAAGTCTGCTGAATGCTGCTCTCCGGACACTGTCCCCGCGCAAGAATCCGAACGTGCGTCAATTGATCCGCTGCCGCCTCTGACTGTACATCCATCACTTCACAGGCAGGAAAAGCTGATGCAACGGCAGTGGCATCCGATTGAAGCTGCGGGTCCATATACGTGGCAGAGTCCAGTTCTGATAAGTCCGACAGCTGGTCAATGTGCTGGTCCGTCACTGCCTGAAAAGCATTCAAATCCTGATCCTGTTCAAACACAGGTGACCAGTCCGGTGAAAACAGCGGCTTAATCAGGGCGGCCATGATGACGAGACCCGCTGTCAGGCGAACATATTTCCTCATCGGCGAATCCGTTATCAGCATATCAATCACAGCGGCACATAAAAGCAGCGCCAGAACAGATGACAGCCAGTCAAAGATGGACTGCATCGCTTCACCTCATCATGTAAGCCGCATTTCCGGCAGAGACAACCGCTGCCATGAATAAAAAGTACATAAACGAAACAAGCGCAAGAGACGCCAGCATAAACGACAGTGTTTTTCCGATTACATCCAATAGAGACGCCGCGGCTGAATCGCCAAGCGGCTGCAGTGCTGCGGCAGCCGCTTTATATAAAAGCACAAGCACCATTAGCTTGAGGACTGGAAACAGCGCTGTTAACAAAAGGAGCCCGATCCCTGCTGCTCCTGCTGTATTGTGAATAAGAAGAGCAGCGCCTGAAGCGGTATCCGCCGCATCCGCCATCATTCTTCCTACCACTGGAACGAATGTACCTGTAATAAATTTTGCCGTTTTGACCGTCAACCCGTCTGCCGCGGCCGCTGTCATCCCGCGCATCGTTAACACAGCCAAAAAAACAGCCATAAAGGCACTTAAAAGCGAAACACTGATCGTTCGAAGCAGAGAAGCAAGACGGTCCGCTTTGTAATGATCCGACAGCAGGCCAACCAGACTGAAAACGACTGAGAAAATCAAACACGGCAAAATAATTTGATCGATCAACAAACCAGACGCATTCATCATAAACAGCAGGAGCGGCGGAAACAAAGCCGCCGAAGCCACCGCCCCGCTGATCGTCAGCAGCGCAATCAAAATCGGCATAAACGCCATCATAAACACCGTCATTTGCTCAACAGCCGCTGATACGGATTCAACCGCCATTCGAAAGGTGCTCATCGTTAAAATAAAAATCGGGATTAATACGGCCGCCTCAGCTGTTCTGGTAACCGTTTGCGTTTCAAGTGCTTGTCCCACTGTTTTTAAAACGGATGCTATAATCGCCAGCAAAAAAATAAGCGCCAGACTTTCCGCACTTTCCTTTACTTCAAAGAAAAAATACGACTTGATCATTGACAGCCAGTGATCGATTGAAAAAAAAGAAGACAGGTCAAACTGCGTAACATCCAAATTCATTTTTGACGGCATAAAAGGGGCATACAGCCCTTTAAGCTCGTTCCATCTTTGATCAAGCGCCGACAAGTCCGCTTGTTCGATGATCGGCTTCCAACCTTTTTCCATGGATCACCGTCCTGGAAGCATGTTTAAAATGGTTTCAATTAAAATAGTCAAAACGGGCAAAATCAACGCCATAATGATCATTTTCCCGGCGATTTCCATTTTAGCGGCCAATGCGTGCTGCCCCGCGTCCTTAGCGATGTTCGCTACAAATTCCGAAATAAACGCCACACCGACCGCTTTTAGAACGGTTTCAATGTATAACGTCTCGGCACCGGCATAGGAAGCCATTTTGCGAATGGCGGCAATAAGCTTCGCCATTTCGTCCGCAAACTGGTAAAGAAGAATGCTGCACGTGAACAGGACGAACAGCAGCGAAAAGCCACGGTTGAATTCATGCAGGAGGATCGCCAGAAAAACAGCAACGAGTACGATTGCAGCAATATGAGTAATCGCAATAGGAAAACCGCTCCTGTCATTGAAATAAGAAAACGGATTTTATTTTGTCAAAAAGCTGTCCGACAATCGTTGCAGCCATAAACAAAATGTACAGAAAACCAAATAACGTGACCCACTGGGCGTATTCTTTTTTGCCGAGCTGCTCTAAAATCGTATGCAGAAAAGCGGCAATAATGCCAATGCCGGCAATTCTAAACAGCAAATCCACATCCACATTCATGCAAGTCCCACCCTATAAAAGCAATACGGCTGTCATCATGCCGCACAGCAGGCTAATTGACCGGATCATTCCGGCATACCGCTTTTCTTCTTCAGCCGCTTCTTCCCGCTGACGTTCAAGCTGCTTCAGTACAAGCTGGAGCTTTCGTTTTTCCGCATCCCGGGAAACAGCACCCAGCATCGCCCCAGCCTGCTCGACAATTTGAACGTCTCTTTTTTTTAGCGAAAGCTTCGTTGATTCATCGTGTACAATCCGTGTCCAGAGCTGCTCAGCTCCTTTGTCCCACACTGCCAGAGAAGCGGCAAACCGTTCAAACATCCTGCCGACCGGCTGATCGACAGACAGTGAAATCGACCGGGCCGCCGATTCCATCGATTCTGCTCCGTACGCAATCGATGATTCCAGCATCACAAGAGCTGTTTCAAACTGGCGAATTTGTTCCAACCGTTCACCATACGATCTGGATTTCAGCCAGCCAATCCAGAAGCTGGCTGCGATAATAAACATGGCGCCGGCCCATTTCATCCTGACCGCATTCTTTCATGCTTTACAACCTTCCAGCTATGCGCTCCATCCAATTCTACATATAGCTCAAACAACCCGCTTTCTTTGATTTGGCGAATAACCGGTCTTCGCACCGCTTCATCAAGCGACCGTGCGTGGACCGTTGCAATAACCGCAATTCCCGCATTTAGGGCTTCAGAAAGGGCCTGTGCGTCCTCCATCCGGCCGATTTCATCTACAACGAGAACATCCGGGCTCATTGACCGGATCATCATCATCATTCCTTCAGACTTCGGGCAGGCATCCAGTACATCTGTCCTTTTGCCGACATCCAGCTGCGGGACCCCGTTTAAGCAGCCCGCGATTTCCGAACGCTCGTCCACAATACACGTTTTCAACGCCGGGATACGTCTTTTCTCGTTTCCGGTTCCCGCTACACGGGCAATATCACGCAGCAGCGTCGTTTTCCCCGATCTTGGCGGCCCGATCACCAGCATGCTTTTCCACCTTTGCTGGTACAGTGCCGGCAGCAGTCTGTCTGCTGTGCCCTTTTTTTCTTTTGCAATTCGAATATTAAAGAAAGACAGGTTTGTCATAGAAGAAACGGAGCCATTTTTCACAACAGCCTGGCCGGCCAGGCCGATTCGATGGCCGCCTTCGATCGTCAAATACCCGCGTTTTAATTGTTCTTCCAGACGATAAACAGAATGCTTTGTGATTTTATGAACAAATGTGGTTCGGTCATGCTCAGAAAAGACAACCGGCAGCACGTGCGTCCTTGTACCGGACAGTTCAATTTCCTGTCCGGTTCGCAATCTGATTTCTTCAATCGTCGGGTCACATTTCAAAAGAGGACTGACAGCCTGATAGATCGTTTCGCTTAAATAAGGCAGGATCGTTTTGTAGGGCAATCCGCCGCCTCCTTCCGCTCTTTTGACATTGTATGAACCCACACCCGGTTTTATCCATAAAAAAACCGCCAGATGGACTGGCGGCGGGTTCTGTTCGTGCTTATTCTGCTTTTTTGATTTCCGAAAGAGCAGCTTCGGCAAGTGTCCGGTAGGCGATATCGTCCATTGGCGGGTTATGAAGACCGGCACGGACATTTTGCCAATAGCGGTGGAGCGGATTTTTCTCCGACAGACTTCTGGCGCCGACAATTCGCATGGCTATGTCGGTCACATCCATTGCCGTGTTTGTAACGAACGCTTTGGCGGCAGCCATTTGCGGCTTGATCAGCTCATCCGGCTCCCGGTCGTACCATTCAGCTGTCCGGTATAAAAACTGCCGGGCGGCCATCAATTTCATCTCCATCTCGCCGATTGTTTGCTGCGTAACCGGCAATTCTCCAATGGGATGATCCAGCGCTGCCGGCTTATACGATCCTGCAAATTCAATCGCGTAATCCCTCGCTGCACCCGCAATCCCGATATAGCAGGCGGGAATGTGAAGCAGTGACCCCTTCCGGCGCGCACGATATGAATCATCCAGCGTTTCAACAATGTAGTGGGCAGGAATTCGAACGTTTTCCAGCACAAGATCATGGCTTGCTGTTCCGCGCATTGCCACACTATCCCACGTTTCGCGGATCGACACGCCATTAGACGCCATCGGGACCAGAAAAACGGCCGACTCGTTTTTTTCAGGGATGGCGGCAGAAACAAATACATAATCCAATACAGGTGCGGCAGAGGTAAAGGTTTTTTCACCATTCAGCACATATTCCTGTCCATCAAGAACGGCGGTTGTTTTAAAAGCTGCTCCCCGCAGCGGGCTGCCGGCATTCCGTTCGCTTGCCGCCGCATTGATCAGCTTTCCTTTTTGAATCTCCTCTATTAAAAAGTCCGCCATCTCTGGATTCCAGTGTTTGTATTCTGCATATTCCATTAAAATGCCGGTATGCCATCCGATCGAAAGACCGGTGGCGCCGCATCCTTTTGCAATCAGCTCCTGGTGCTGAACAAATTCCACGAGTGACAGGCCGCCGTTTTGCGGCAGCATCGCTTTTGTATAGCCCACAGCCTTTAAGTCGTTTATGTTTTCAAACGGAAAAGAATTCAGCTCATCCAGTGCAGGCTCTCTTGATTGAAACACAGGAACGAGCGGTTTTAGTTTTTCTATTAGATTCAATCCAATCGACCTTCTTTCTCTTCATCTTCTTTTATCCTACGAGCTCGCTCGGAAGAACGCAAACAAAAAGAGCGCACCCTAAAAGGGTACGCTCAAGTCATCCATTATGCGCGTGATACGTAAGAGCCGTCAGTTGTGTTGACGATTAGCACGTCACCTTCATTAACGAAAAACGGTACGTTAACGGAAAGGCCCGTTTCAACAATCGCCGGCTTTGTGCCGCCTGATGCTGTATCGCCTTTAATGCCGGGCTCTGTTTCTGTCACTTTTAATTCTACTGTGTTTGGAAGCTCCACACCCAGTGTTTCTGAACCGAACATCATAATCGACACAGCCATGTTCTCTTTTAAAAACTTGAGCTCATACTCAATTTGAGAATCGGGAAGTTCAATTTGATCATACGATTCTGTGTCCATAAAGACATGCTGATCACCATTCGCATACAAGTATTGCATACGGCGGTTATCAATTTGGGCTTTTCCTACTTTTTCACCGGCACGGAACGTTTTTTCCTGAATCGCGCCTGTGCGAAGGTTGCGTAGCTTTGAACGGACGAACGCCGCTCCTTTACCCGGTTTTACGTGCTGAAAGTCAACAACGCGCCAAATGCCGTTGTCTACTTCGATCGTTAAGCCTGTACGAAAGTCATTTACTGAAATCATGGTTTTAGTTCCTCCTGAGGGTTTACAAAATAATAAGTTCTTTAGCAGAATGTGTGAGCCGTTCATTCCCGTTTTCCGTCAGAACGATGTCATCTTCAATCCTTACACCGCCGACACCCGGCAAATAAATACCCGGTTCTACCGTGACAACCATACCTGACTGCAGCGGTTTATCGCTCAAAACAGAAAGTCTCGGGCTTTCGTGCACCTCTAACCCAAGTCCGTGCCCTGTGGAATGGCCAAACGCGTCACCATAGCCTTTGGATGAAATAATATCACGCGCCACCGCGTCTGCTTCCTTCCCCGTCATGCCCGGCTTAATTTGATCGACTGCCGCCATTTGGGCTTCAAGCACAATGGAATAAATGTCTTTCAGCTGATCAGACGGTTCGCCAACTGCGACCGTTCTGGTGATGTCTGACGCGTACCCTTTGTAATAAGCGCCAAAATCGAGGGTGACAAAATCGCCCGATTCGATCTTTTTCTCACTTGCCACACCGTGCGGCAAAGCAGAACGCGCACCAGACGCAACAATAATATCGAAGGAAGAAGAAGCTGCACCGCATTTTCTCATGAAAAATTCAAGCTCATTCGACACATCAATCTCCCGCACTCCTGGCTTTAAGAAATCAAGAATATGCTTGAATGCTGCATCCGCAATATCACACGCTTCCTTTAATATCTTAATCTCTGATTCCGTCTTTATCAAGCGCAAGTTTTCAACCAGCCCCGCGACCGGTTGGAGAGCGCCGCTGAAATAGTTTTGAAGCAGTTCGAATTCCTGATAGGTTACATGTTCTTTTTCAAAGCCGAGTGTTTTGACACCGAGACGGTCTGCCTGTCTCATGGCTTCTTCAAAAAGCGATTTCGTATGCTGAATCACAGTGAAGCCTTCTGCTTGCTTAGCAGCTTGTTCTGTATAACGGAAATCGGTTAAAAAAATAGCCTCATTATGTGTAACCAACGCTGCGCCGGCTGTACCGGTAAATCCACTTATGTATCGCCGGTTGTACGGGCTCATCACAAAGAGTCCATCAATTCCTTTTTGAGGCATTTGCGTACGCAAGTTTTCTATTTTTTTCATCCGTTAGTCCCCCTTGTTCACTAAAAAGTCCAGTGCCATTTCGTATCCACGCAGTCCGAACCCACACAATTGTCCGGCCGCATGAGCTGCGATCACCGAGTGGTGGCGAAATTCTTCACGGGCATGAATATTGGAAATATGTACTTCAACAACTGGCACGCTAATGCCCGCTACTGCATCGCCCAGCGCATAGCTGTAATGAGTAAACGCGCCCGGATTAAAGATAATGCCGTCCAGCCCTTCATCTTCTGCTAAATGAAGTCTGTTGACAAGCTCTCCTTCCAAGTTCGATTGAAAGGTGACCACTTCTGCTCCTGCCTTCACGCCGCATTCTACAATTTGACTTTCCAGCTGATCCAGCGTTGTGTAGCCGTAAATATGGGGCTCTCTCTTTCCGAGCCGGTTTAAATTCGCACCGTTCATCAGCAAAATCTTCTTCATCACACGTCACCCGCTTCTTCGTTTTTCCCGACTAGTTTACCACACTCTGCTTTCGGCTGACTACTTGCTCTGCTCGTACCACCAGGAAACAGACATACTAATAAACAAAGAATAGACGGACAAAAGCGCATAAAGCGTCACTAAATATAGAGCCTCTCGATCCGTAAACAAAAACAAGCAGAGGAACAGGAAAACGGAAATGACGATTCCCGATAGGAAGGGCTTTCTTTTCCGCAGCAGTGCATAGTATAATGAAGACAGCACAATGGAAAGAAAAAGAATCAAAAGAGCAGCGATCACGATCTTCATCCCTTTAGACGACGGCATAATAGAAGCAAGCATCGGGGTCCATTTAATAAAATGAAATGTGTGCAAAAGCCAGCCCATTAAGAAAAGAAAAAAACCTGCGCCAACCCCTATCTCAATTATTTTTTTCACCGAAAAATAATCAGAATTTTTAGATTTATTTTGCTGTACCATATTTATTCCTCCTTGAAGCAGTCATGCTTTTATTTTAGCCAGATTCCCGCTAAAATATGATTACTACCTGTCCAGTCATTGGATGAATGAAAGAAGGAACGAATAAATGAGTAATGAAAAGCCTGTGTACGGCGGCCAGGCCGTCGTGGAAGGCGTTATGTTTGGCGGAAGAAAGCACACCGTTACCGCAGTGCGCCGCAACGATGGCTCGATCGACTATTTTCATTTGCCGCGTACCGTTCGTCCCGCCCTTCAAACGGTCAAAAAAATCCCTTTTCTCCGCGGCATTGTGGCCATATTGGAAGCGGCGGCTACAGGGTCAAAGCATTTAAACTTTGCCAATGACCGGTACGACATCAATCCCGGCGAAGAAAACGTGCAGGAAGAAGAACCATCGAAATTAACGCTTGTGCTTGGCGTCGCACTCGTCGGTATTTTATCGTTTTTGTTCGGAAAGTTTGTTTTTACGCTGGTTCCGCTTTTTTTAGCTGAACTGACCCGGCCTGTTTTCTCAAGCGACTTGTCACAAATTTTAATCGAAGGCCTGTTCAAGCTGATCCTGCTTCTCGTGTACATTTATGCGATATCGATGACACCATTAATTAAAAGGGTGTTCCAATATCACGGAGCCGAGCATAAAGTAATAAACGCCTATGAAAGCGGCCTGCCGCTCACAGTGGAAAATGTACAGAAATCGTCACGGCTTCATTACCGGTGCGGATCGAGCTTTATTTTGTTCACCGTCATCGTTGGGGTGTTTGTGTATATGCTCGTACCGCTTGAGCCACTGTATGTCCGTGTCCTGAACCGGCTTGCGCTGATCCCGGTTGTGCTCGGCATTTCGTTTGAAGTGTTGCAGCTGACGAATAAGGTGCGGGATATCCCGGTACTAAAATGGCTCGGGTATCCAGGGCTCTGGCTGCAGCTGTTAACAACGAAAGAACCGTCTGATGATCAGGCGGAAGTCGCGATCGCTTCTTTTGAGAAACTAATTTCCATTGAAGAAAGTGCTGAAAAAGGATTAAAAGCCGATGAAATTGTCTAATATGTAAGTATCACTATTTTTCCGGGAGGTGGCTTTAATGAATGTTCGTACTGTTATCGTTTCTGTCATTGCCGCGCTCGCTGCCATTGGTCTCGTGAACATGATGATCACCTCTCCCGGGCAGCTCGTGCGTCAAGTTGTATTCGGTGTCATTACGGCTGCGATTATTCTCTTTTTACTCCGCCTGTTCATGCAAAACCGCGGAGGCGGAAATCGCCGGGAGGACCGTGCGTACTCCAAGGCAGTAAAGCAATCAAAAAAACGCCATACCACGAAAACAGGCACGAAACCGAAGCCATCGCGCTCCGTAGCATTTACAGCCAAGCCGAAAAAGAAAACAGCCCGCCGAAAAAAAGCCTCTCATTTGACCGTTATCGAGGGCAATAAAGGAAAACGCGGCTCCCGCGCTTCGTCAGAATAACTCTGCCACCCCCGTGGGAGAGTTTTTTATTTTGGTGAAGACCACTTTTGACATTTCACAAATGCTCCTTGTAAAACAGAAAAATCCGGACGGCCACAGGGGTCATCCGGATTTTCTGTTCATTCATTTGCGTTTATTTTACAATCCGCATTTCAGCTGGGCACCGCAATTTGTGCATGTGTTGCAGCCGCCAAGCTCCTCAACTGTGCCTTTGCGGCAGACCGGACATGTATTGCCGACCTCACTGCCGATGGTCACATTGGTTGAACGAAGATCTTGAATCGTATCGATCAGAACCACATGGTTTTCATGCTCTCTCGGCTCCTGCTTTTCTTCTTCATCCCAGTTGTTTTCTTCTGCCTTCAAGGTCAGTACTTGCGAATCACGGCTTCCATCTACGTAAACCGTTCCACCCTTCGCTCCGCCTTTATACAAGCGCTCATACACGCTTTCAACCTGCTCCACTGTGTAGCCGCGCGGCGCGTTGACCGTTTTGGAAATCGAGCTGTCAATCCAGCGCTGAATCACACACTGAACATCCGCGTGCGCTTCCGGTGCCAGGCTCATCGCCGTCACGAAATAATCCGGCAGGTTATCTGGATCTGCCTGCGGGTTGCGCTCGACATAATCCTTCACAATATCCGCTTTTACCTCGATAAATTTGCCAAGGCGTCCGCTCCGGTAATACGTGAATGAGAAGTAAGGCTCAAGTCCTGTTGATACACCGACCATCGTGCCTGTTGATCCTGTTGGGGCAACCGTTAATAAATGGCTGTTCCGGATCCCGTTTTCCACGATCGCTTCACGAACGTGCTCCGGCATTTTTTTCATGTAGCCTGTGTTGATAAATGCATCGCGCAGACGGCTTGTTTCTTCCTGTGTGCCGCCTTCAAGGAATGGGAAGCTGCCCTTTTCCTTCGCCAGCTCAACAGACGCCTCATACGCGGTGACCGCAATGGCTTCAAACACTTCATCGACAAGCTGGTTGCCTGCTTCCGAGCCATATTCTTTTTCACAGTAAATAAGCAAATCGGCAAGACCCATAACACCAAGACCTACACGACGCTCGCCGAGTGCCTGCTTTTTGTTTTCATCTAAGAAGTAAGGTGTCGCGTCGATTACGTTGTCCTGCATCCGGACACCGGTGCGAACCGTTGCTTTTAATTTATCAAAATTAACTGTTTTTGTTTCTTTGTCTGCCATTTCCGCCAGATTCACTGCTGCGAGGTTGCAGACAGAAAATGGTGCGAGGGGCTGCTCCAATCCCCTATTGTTATCCTAAAGGCTTTTTATCCTCTAGTTCTTACGGTTGAGTTTCCGCAAGATCAGCATATCTTTTCATTACACACATTTTTCATAAACAGGATTAGCTCTTTTCTTCCACGATCTTCACCAAAAACAGCTTTTGAGATGACTCTAAAGTCCTTTACTCCGAATTGCTCCTCGATATCGACAATTAGTGGAGCAATTGTTGTTTTAATTTTATTCAAAGGCGTTTCCAGTACGATTTCCTTATTGTCCATCGACCACTTTATAATATAGTCTCTAATGTTCTTATGGATAAATTGTCGTTTCTCCATGTATTGAATCGTTGCATTCCTCATAGCAACATTTCCCGAACATTTTCGGCTACAATATTTGCGTTTTGATGTGACAATTACATTAAATACTTCCCTGCATTCTTTGCAGGACCTTTTCTCTCTTGGTATACGTATATATCCTTTCTTTACCCCGCTTTTCTTTAGTCCCTCAATCATTCTCTGCTTCGCTATACTATCGGAAGCCCAAAGCTTTTTAGTATGTTCACCGATCTTTTGCTTAGCACTAGCGCTATGCTTAAGATTAAAGTGGCCATTCAGCTCACCGTAAGCAGATTTGTTAATAGTGGTATCTTCAGATTTAATCCACTCTGTAATGGTCGAGTTCAAAGAAAAAGGTAAAGCTTGATATAAAACAAGTAATTCTTCATAAGAGAGAAGCTCGCATTCAATGTCGAATCGTTCTTTGATGATGCTAAGTGCTTTCTCAGCCTCATCTTTTGCCTTTTTATGTCTGGACTTTATTTCAACTATTTTCTCAAGTTTTCCGCTTTGGTCGTAAAAGAAAAAATCTGGCTTATAGGTTTTATATCCTATGTCGAATACATCAGCCTCATAGCTCCATGGTATTTTGTGATAATCAAGGTATTTCGCATATGCATATTCGTATGAGCTTCTTAAATAATTCTCACCATAGAACCCTGCATATCCCCTATTCATATTCATCACCTCAATACCAATTTACCATTAATTGGACGACTCGTATATGTTTAATCAATGTGTAATGCTGCGGCCTCGTGGATGGATTATATTCTCTTTCGAGGTTCACCATCTATGCGTTGCCCCTGACTGAAACTTTACATTCAGCCTTCGGTTCGGATTCCCATCTCAGGGTCCCCGCTTTATTCCGCAGTTTTTTACATGAGGCAAGCTATTTACCACATGGGTTTGTCGCGACAACCTGCTGGCCATATGCCTTCGCATTGGTCATATCATTCGCATTGTCAATAAAGAAAATGCCTGGTTCTGCTGAATATGTCGCACAAACGTTGATCAAGTTCCACAGTTCACGTGCTTTCATTTTACGGTACGTGCGGACTTCGAAGCCTTGACGCTCCCATTCGCGCACATCGCCGATTTTATGCCAGTTTTCATTGTAATGAGCCATTTCATCCTTGCTGTACTTTTCAACAGCCGGGAAACGAAGATCATACTCAGCATCTTTTTCAACAGCTTCCATGAATTCATTCGTCAGGCAAATCGAGATATTAGCGCCTGTTAAAAATTCAGGGTTGTGTACGCTGTATGTGCCGCCCGTGCGAAGCTTTTCTTCTGCTTCTTTGAAAATTTCCGGGCTGAAACCGCCGTAGCCAGGAATGTTTTTGTAATTCACAACGCCCTGGTACATTTGCTCTTCACGCTCTGTTAACGGCTTGAAGTTCAATTTGTCCTTTGCAGCCTTTTTAATTTGCTCGTCTTCCGTATTTTCAAGAAGATAGCGCAAAATACGGGGGTTCTGCATTTTCGAAATAATGAATTCTACAATATCAGGATGCCAGTCCGCTAACATTATCATTTGTGCTCCACGTCTGGATCCCCCTTGTTCGACAAGATGTGTCAGCTTCGCAATGTCATCCAGCCAGGAAACTGACCCGGACGATTTGCCGTTTACACCGCGTGCCAGTGTATTGCGTGGGCGAAGAGTGGAACCGTTTGTTCCGACACCGCCGCCGCGGCTCATAATTTCCATCACCTGCTTGCGATGCTCGGAAATGCCTTCACGTGAATCCGCGACAAACGGCATCACGTAGCAGTTGAAATACGTGACGTCTGTATCGGCTCCTGCACCATACAGCACACGTCCCGCTGGAATAAAGTTCAGGTTGACCAGCTCATGGTAAAACTTATCAAACCATTCCTTTTTCTTTTCATCTGTTTGTTCTACAGAGGACAGGCCGGCTGCGTTCCGCTTGGCAATTTGCTCGTAAAAAACCTCCAGCGGCTTTTCAATCACATCAAGTGCGCGGTGAACAATGCCTGATTCCGCTTCAGCAGGATCATCAATCGCGCTGCGGTATTCTTCGTCAATTAAGATGGATGCTTTTTTGGCTTCCCGGTCAAGCGACACAATAAAGCCTGTCCCGCGTGCAGGGAATTTCGGATCTTCTTTAATCGTCAAAACGACAAAATCGCCTTCTGACAACGTAATTTTTTCAGTGTCTTTGAATGAGTACCGGTCGATCATAACGAGACGGGAGACGCCTTTGTGTGTAATCTTCATTTCCGGTGTGACAGGGAAAACCTGTGGAAAAATGCTGATGTCCTTGTTGAGTCTGTCGACATTAAGCGACATTTGCTTTGTGGACGTAGCAGACATGGAAACAACTCCTTTTATATGCTGGTGTACAAAAAACGAAAACAAACACAATATATTGTGTTTGTTTTTCAGTTCATACTCTATATATTGATTGAGCGCCCGTCATTTGTCAAGCCGGGATAGCTCGCAAAAAGTCGGGAATTGCCTTGCTCTACACGTGAATACAAGCAAAAAAAATAATTTTTTTAACGGCGGAAATTCCAGCTCGGATTCTCATACCGTTCTTTTTGAATGACGGCAATTTGCTGATTTTGATCCTCCGTTAACTGCAGTGGGGCCAGCCCAATATTCAGCCCTTGCTCAAAGCCCTGCTTAAATGACACTCGCGCTTCATCGAGTGTAACTGGTTCAGCCCTCAGGTCATTGATCGCGACGGCCTTGCTTTTAAACGCGCTTTTCATCCGCTCTTTTACCCGGTCATTCGGATAATGAAACAAACTGAACAGCTTGTCTTCGTCGATGTCGAGCAAAATAGACCCGTGCTGCAAAATAACCCCTTTTTGCCGCGTTTGAGCACTTCCGGCCACTTTTCTTCCTTCCACGACAAGCTCATACCAGCTTGGTGCGTCAAAGCAAACGCTGGAACGGGGATTTTTCAAGCTCGCTTTTTCTTCCTCTGTTCGCGGAACGGCAAATTCCGCTTGAAGTCCAAGTGCGCGAAACCCTTGAAGAACGCCTTCAGAAATGACCCGGTATGCTTCTGTGACACCCGCGGGCATTTCAGGATGGTTCTCGCTGACAATCACACTGTACGTAAGCTCATGCTCATGCAGAACGCCTCTGCCTCCTGTAGGACGGCGGACAAAGCCAAGTCCGTGCTTTTGAAGCTCTTCAAAATTCACTTCTTTTTCTGCTTTTTGGAAATAGCCGATTGAAAGAGCGGCCTGCTCCCATCCGTAAAAGCGGACAACAGGGGGAATGTCTCCCTTGCTGTGCCAATCAAGGAGCGCTTCATCTACCGCCATGTTATATGCGGCGCTTTGATTTCCTGTATCCAGAAAAGCCCACGTTTCCTTTGTCATGTTATACGCCTTCTTTTCGTTGTAAATTCCCTCAACTAGTCTATCAAATTGAAACCGAAAATCAAAGGCGAACACTCCTCTTTTTTCAAGAGAATTTTCTTTTCATCTGATAACCATATGGCTATAATAAAAGGAGCAGTTTATTTGAAAGGGGAACACGACGTTGCTTTATTCTATTGCCGCAGTACTTGGCGCGATTATTTTGTACGCGATTTTCATGTATTTTTCTCAAAAACGTGCGGTAAAGCCGCTCAGCCAGGAAGAGTTTATCCAAGGATACCGGAAAGCGCAGCTGATTGATGTGCGTGAACCGAATGAATATAACGGCGGTCACATTTTAGGCGCCCGCAATATTCCTGTGACACAGATGAAACAGCGGATGAAAGAAATCCGTGCCGACAAGCCCGTTTACTTGTATTGCCAAAGCGGCCTGCGCAGCGGACGTGCAGCACAAATGCTGTACCGCAAAGGGTACCGTGAGATTTACCATCTTCAAGGCGGGTTCAAAAAATGGACCGGTAAAGTAAAAACGAAATAAACAAGGCAGCTCTGCACATGCGGAGCTGCTTTTTCTATGGGCTTTGAGTGTATTCTCTTTTTCTTCACGGGACATACTAATCTTCATACCAGAAAAAGAAGGGTTTGAATGGGATGAAGCCGGCTATTCTGTATGATGATACGTGGGAAAAAGAGCTGGATCAATACGTGCAAAGAGCCTCTACCCCAGGCTGTTTTCCCTTGTTTTTACTAACCGCCCAAACCAAAAAGCGGATTCTTCCTGCTCACTTTGACGGGTTATTGTCTCCAGGCTTTTTGCCGCATATGGCATTTCTTCCTCATCAGGTGAAAACCGCTCAAAAAGTAATGGAGGAAATGAACGGCACCGCCATTTTAGCAGATGAAGTAGGACTTGGGAAAACGATTGAAGCGGGTTTGATTTTAAAAGAATATATGCTTCGCGGCCTCGTGTCGCGCGTGCTCGTCTTAGCGCCGGCTTCCCTTGTCAATCAATGGGCAAAGGAGCTGCGCGAAAAATTTCAAATCTATGCTTTCGTCCAGCGAAAAAAACCTGACTGGTCCTGGAACGGTGTGCAAATTGCTTCAATCGATTCAGCAAAGCAGCCAAAATTCGCCGACCAATTTTCTGATACGTTGTTTGATATGGTTATTATTGACGAAGCGCACCGTTTAAAAAATCCGCGAACAAAGAATTATCAGTTTGTCAGCAAGCTGAATAAAACGTATTGTCTGCTTCTCACCGCCACACCTGTACAAAATGATGCAGATGAATTGTTCCACCTCGTTTCACTGTTAAAGCCCGGTCTTTTCGGAAACAGCAGCGCCTTTCAAGAAAAGTTCAAACAGGGCCGTCACGCTGTGCAAAACGAGGAAGCGTTTCATTCCCTTCTACAGAAAGTGATGATCCGCAATATGCGCGCTGACATCGAACAGCAGCCGATTAAGCGAATCGTGAAAACCATTCGAATAAATCAAACGGATGAAGAAAAAGCATTTTATCAGTCTCTGTCAGAGTGTCTGCCTAACTCGATCACGCTGTTAACCCTGCAGCGAGAAGCATGCAGCAGCAAATATGCGGCCCTTTCCACGTTAAAAAAACAGGAAGGGTTTTTTGAAACAGAGACAGCACTGCTTTCCCAGGCGATTCAATCCAATTCCAAAGCAGAAAAAGCGCTTCAAATCGTCCATGAGGCAAAAGAGAAGGTGCTGATTTTCACCCAATACCGTGCAACACAGCAATACCTGGAGCTTTATTTCCGCTCGCATGACATTCCAGCGGTTTCCTTTCAAGGGAATTTTAAAAAAGGAAAAAAAGACTGGATGATTGAACTGTTTAAAGGGCCTGCTCAGGTTCTCATTGCGACAGAAGCAGGCAGCGAAGGCTTGAACCTGCAATTTTGCCGTCATGTGATCAATTTCGATCTGCCGTGGAACCCGATGAAGCTGGAGCAGCGAATTGGCCGTGTTCATCGGTACGGGCAGGAGCACGATGTGTATATTTATCACCTGGCGTTTAATCAAACGGTTGAAGACCGGATGCTTTCTTTGCTTTATGATAAAATCAGCCTTTTCCAGGCGGCAATCGGCAAAATCGATACGATATTAGAAAATAACTGGGTTGAAGAGCATTTGCGGGATGCTATTCAATCCTCTCGCAGTATTCGTGAATGGGAAATCAAAATGGAAAACCTGTCAGCTGTATTGGAGTGATCACATTGATATCTTTTCTTCACACATTGTTTTCTTCCTGCGGCTGTCTGATTCTTCATGAAGCAGACAGCACCATTACGATTCAGTTAACAGAGGAAGCAGACCGCGATTTAATGAACCGTCCGTTTTACTGGCACTATAAAGATCAGCTTGGCCAAAGGGGGGAACCTCTTGCTGTCACCTTTTTCACAGAAGATCCCGGGCGTCCGCTGAAACAGCTTGAAGAATATATTACATTCGGCTCTCCCCGTTTTCATCAGCTTCTTTCCTACGGGCAAAAAAAAGTGCCGTTTATTAAATTGTATGAACGGCATCCGTCTGCCCAAAACGTACAGCTTGAGCCATGGCTTTTTATTCACTTTCATTTATCTTATGAAGCCGATGGAAAAAAAGAAAAATTGGTGCCCCTGGCTCTCCATTTGATCAGCGGCAGCTATTCTGAAGACTTTTTGGAAAGCACCGCTTCATTATCAATGGAACCATCCATTGCACCGTATCATTATATTCTCTCACCGCTCATTACGCCAGCAAGCGGCTTAAACAGAATGAAGCAAAAGGTGCAGGCGGAGCTGTTAAAGGAAAATCATGATTGGGCCAGCACCGCTTATGAGAAGCAGCAATTTGAACTGCGCATGCTGGAATCCTTTTATGATCCCGCCGCTTCAACTGAACATTATGAGCGTGAAAAAGCGGCGATTATCCGGCGGTTTAATCCTGTCGTCCGATTATCGATTTGGCACGGCGGTTTATTTTATTTGGCGCGCAAAACATAATTAATAATACTCGGTTCTTTTCAGGATGCTTCCATCTTCCGAATGAAGATGATATACAGCCCAAAATACACCATCCTGATGCGTCGTTTCAATTCGAACACGCCGCTCGTTTTGAACGGCTTCGCTTATGGTCACGCGTGTTGTTCCGATATTTGTTTCCAAGAAAAAGGGGGCTGGCTCTGATTGGGCGACTACATTCCGAACGGCCATCAGCTCCACAATTCGGAGTTCATAATAGTCTGTTACGTAATCCGCTGTTTTCCACTTTGAGACGAACGAGTCCGCTATAGATACAGAAGCGGCCATAATCAGTACAAGGATCAGTAAAATGTGCGGATAGATCATTCCCTGTTCGTTTAATACCCATTCCTTACCGAACTGGAGAAATCGCTGCTCCTTCTTTTTCACCGTTTGTAAACGTAACATGGACATATACCCTGCCTCCTTCTATTGCAATGGCGGCACTTTTGACATTTTGCAGCATGATTTCGTGACCCAGCCGGTCGACCTGCCGCCTGATCTTATCGTTGTACTGGCTGACTGTGACAAGAGAATTCTCCTGGCCAACGATTGAATAGTGAAGCTTCTCTCCCTCCATCCGCCAGTTTTCGGCTGAATGCAGGTCATTGCGAAGCCCGATCACAAACAGTTCCCATTCAATCTTTTTTTCCGCCTGGCCTGCTTCAATGACGCGATATGTACTGTCATACAAAAGGGGAATGGACGCTGCACAAGCTGTAAAGATCGTGAATACCACCAGTGATTCAAGCATCGTAAATCCTCTACTGCTGAACAACACACCGAAATTTTCCTCTGATTTCCACACAGGCCTCCACCTTCCCCTCTACTTCACGCCAAACAATAGCCCCCTTCACCCTATCGTGCTCCTCCAGCTCGTAGTCAAAAAAGGGATCGCCATACAGCCTAGATTCCCCCTCTTCGTACAGCGTTCTCATCCCTTCCTGAAGCTCCCACCGCCAGGCCGTTTTCTCTATTAATGTAAAGCAAAAGGGCAGCAAAACAACTGCTGCCAGTAAAAAAGCCAGTAACGCTAGCATACTTTCAGCGAGCGTCATGCCCCGTTCATTCAGATGTAAAATAAAACCGCCCCCTTCCAATTAAAAAGATAAGTCTGGTTGTTTTTTCCTGTGTGGCAAAAAAGATGGAGCCCGTTCGGCTCACTGTTCCTTTTCTTAAAAAAACAATGGTTCCTGCAGTTCGGGCATCCCATTTGAAACGCGAAGGGATCTCACGCTTTTCAATTGTTTTTCTTGCACTATCGTACGTATAAATATGATAGTAATTCGTTCCATTTTCGAAAAAATCAACCGCGATATTTTTGTTTTTTGCAATGGCATACGCTTGTGCAGCAAACAGATCCCGTTCCACCTGCTGAAAAAACTGGCGGTCATTCACCGCACTGACCGTCGTTCGAAGTGGAATGAGAGCAGCGGCAAGACAAACCATAAACACGCATAGTACCACCATCATTTCGAGCAGCGTGAAGCCTGACTCTTTACGCACCGCCGGCTGACACAACACCCTCTGCATCGATCGAAATAGTGCCCCCGCCCGGACATGCCGTCTCATCGTCCCGTAAATACTCCCCTGTGACCAGCTCTTGAATGGTTGATGGCGTTGATCCGGTATCAATTCGATACGCCTGCACCTGGCCCTGGACCATGTGAACAAATGCGTCACAGCCCTTTGCATTGATATTTTTGCTTTGTTTGGCTACATTCGGAATCGCAATGAAAAGAAGCACTGTAATAACAAGCAGGACAATCATCATTTCGATCAGCGTAAAACCGCGCTCATTTTGAATATATTTTTTCATTATTTTATCCTCCTTTTTTTAAACCGTGCCGATCATTTCAAACATCGGTAGCATCACAGATAAATAAACAGCCATGACGATCGTTCCGATGATTAAAAAAACAGCCGGCTGAATAACGCCCGTTATCTTTTTAATTTTGTCTTCAACGAGCCGGTCGCAAAAGCCGGCGTACAGCAGTAATTCTTCTCCTGTCTTTCCACTTGCGCCACCATGTCCGATCAGTGCAGATAACTTATGATCAAACCAGGAAATTCGTGAAATGGCTTCCTGCAATGTTTCGCCCTCTAGGAGCTGCACATTAATTTTTTTGGAAACGGCCTGCAGCATCGGGTAAATCGTCTGCTGTTCAAACACGTGCAGCATTTCATTCACCGCAAAACCGCTATTCAGTAGCTGGGCGGCTTCCCGGGCGAACAATCGGGTGAAATACAATTGGAAAAAGGAACGGATATACGGAATGTTTGAAAGCATATTGGCTTTCTTTTGCGGCGCGAGAAGTTTATAACGTGTGTAGAGAAAAAGGAAGCCTCCTGCTATAACAGGCAAAGCTAGGAGAATGATTGGAGGAGCCCATTGCAGGAAAAAAAGCAAAACGGCGATCATTCCTGCTGGCTCGTAGCCCATTGATGCATGAAGATCACGAAACTGAGGAAGAACGAACGTGTTTAACACAGCCAGGAGGATCACAAGCAAGCCGAGCAGGAAAACCGGATACTGCAAAAGCCGAATCAGCTCTTGTTTTGACTGTTCTGCTTTTTCCCACTGGGTTCCCGCATGAATGAGCGTTTCTTGAACATTTCCGTGCCGTTCAGCAAAAAACACTTGAAGACAAATAATCGAAGGAACTTGCAAAATAGGCAGGATTTCATGTAAAGGGGTTCCGTTTTGAAGATTGTTTTGAATGGCCTCCGCTTGTTTTTTGCTGACACCGGGAACATTGAGCATTAAAAAATCGACTGCGTCTCCAATGGTGAACCCTTTTTCCATCATTTCACCGAGTCTTTTTATGAAGTCAGCGCTGTTTTTGGCTGATATCCGCTTCGCCAGCATGCCAGCGAGTCCATTCTTCACTCGCGATGAAGCCATAGGCGACCCCCTTTCGAAGTTCATTCTTTAACGTTTGACGCCGCTCTCCCTCACTGTGGCCGGTCACCTCCTTTACAGCGCGCAGCAGTTCCTCGCCGGCTAAAAGCTCACAAACGATCGCCTGCCTCGTTTCCTGCGTGCAATCTGGCTGGCACACTGAACCGCACGACGGGCAGCAAAGCCGGACGAGCCGCTGTGCAGTGATGCCCGTAATCGTCTGATGGATTTCATGTCTGGATACACCTAATTCCACCAGCCGGCCAATCACGCCGGCTGAATCGCGCGCATGAATTGTCGATAAAACCAAATGGCCGGTCAAGGCACTTTTTACAGCCGCCCGGGCTGTTTCTTCGTCCCGGATCTCGCCGACCATAATCACATCCGGATCGTGGCGCAAAATCGCCTTTAAGCCAGTTGCGTAGGTGATGCCCGCTTTTTCATTCACTTGTATTTGGACAAAAGCGTCCTGTTGTTTTTCAACTGGGTCTTCAAGTGTGATGACATGTTTGTTGAGAACGGAGGCACAATGCTGAACCATGGAGTAAAGTGTGGTTGATTTACCACTTCCAGTCGGACCGCTGAGGAGGATTAAACCGGTTGGCTGCGCTAATAAGGCGGTTAATTTGGATGCAGAATAAGGAAAAAGAGTGAGTTCGGATAAATGTGGTACATGTTCCTGAGGCAGGATGCGGATCACAAGGCTTTCTTTGTGAGGCACAGCTGGAAGTGTTGAAATACGCAGAGATAACGGGAGGCCATTCACGATTTGGCGAAAGGAGCCGCTTTGAGGTTTTCTTTTTTCGCCGATGTCCATCGATGCAGTGAATTTCAAGTACGCGATCAGCCGTTCTCCTTCACGGATTGAAAAAGATTCACTTTTTGACAGGACACCGCCTGAACGCATTTTCATTAAATACCCATTGGCTTTCGGCATTAAATGAATATCAGTCGCTTGAACGGCGACCGCTGCAGTGAGCATCTGAACGATTTTTTGTTCTGCCTGCAAACCATCACCTTCTTTCCAAAATGATCATACTACAAATTTCTGACTATTTCATCATTTTTTCACAACTTTACAAAATCTTAACAAAAAAACCTTTAAAGCATTTGCTTTAAAGGTTTCGGGTGATCTTAATGTCCGCCGCTTCCTGGCGTCATCATGAACGTTGACCAATATGTAAAGCCTGCAAAGAAAACGGTCAAGTATGCACCAAAAACGTAAATGTACATGCGCTCAGAAAGACGTAAATACCCTAATAACAAGAAAAATCCAGTTTGGCCGAGGAAAAGCAAAGCGGTAATATTCATGTGGCCGAGATAAAACATTAATGCAAAAATCCCAGTCCAGAATGCCATTACGCGAAACATCCGATCCATTATGTATCCCCCCTTTATGGACTTACTCCATCAATATCATATTATAAAGGAACAGATACAGAATTGTAAACGTTTCTTTCAATCAGTTTGTGACAATTGCCTGATACGCACATTCCTTGCAGCCATCGGTCATTGCTGTTTTTTGGTCCAGAAGCATGTCGCCGAATAAGGACGCCAGCACTCCTGTTAGAAACGCTTTGTGAATGCGGCATGTGAGCTCAGCCTGATCGGTCAGCAGCTCTTTAAACGGACAATTATAAATAACAAATTCCACGATCACTTTTCCTTCCTCTTCCACCACCTTTGGAACATATCCGACTCTTGCGGCCAGTTCGTTTAACAAATGAGCTTTTTCTTCATAGGACAAATGCTGTGGAGCAAGCCGGCCTTCTGCATCAACAGCTCGCTGCCCTGCTTTTTCAGCTGCCGCTTCTGCCCGCTTCACTCCTTCTTCTCCTAATACATAAACAGCGTCAAGCAAAACGTTTGATAAAAGCTGGTAATCCCGGTGTGGAAACGAAAGCTGAATGGCTTTTTCAGCGGCCTTGTACACTTTCCCCGGCCGGCCACCCTTCCCTGTTTTATGCAAAAAGGAATAGATCAGCTCAACATCCTCAAGCTTCGTTAAGTGAAGCCGCGCTACATTTGGATGAATACCGAATTCCGAAGCCACGTCCTGCACGGTGATTTCGGATGATTTTTTTAAGATGTATTCATATATGCTGTACCGTGTAGGATCTGCAAGTGTACCAGTTATTTTTAACGTCATATTCATTACAATCACCCCGTCTTTTTTTATTTATTATAAGCAACAACTCTATGGTGAAAAATGATAAAAGTCATACTTTTTTATGTGTTACGAAAATATTCACATTTCAATGACTAAAAGCTGTACAATTGTTGTATAAGTATTGTATAGTTTATTTAAGATAAAAAGAAAGGGGACAACCAAATGTCTACCGTTACTTTTTTTACGTATCCGAGCTGCACTTCCTGCAGAAAAACAAAAAAATGGCTGTCTGCTCATTCTGTTGATGTCAATGAGCGTCACCTGTTTCGTGAAACGCCAACTAAGGAGGAGCTGCTAACGCTTCTATCCATGACGTCCGATGGCCTTGACGAATTGCTGGCTACCCGCAGCAGTACATTTAAAGCATTGCAGATCGAAGTGGAGGACATGCCACTGTCCGCTGTTGTCGATTTGCTCATTAAAGAACCTAAATTGCTGCGCCGCCCGATTCTGACTGACGGCGAAGCTCTCGTAGTCGGTTACAATCCCGAAAAGTTAAGAAGCTTAACAAAGAAAAAGCAGATGATGAAGTATACAGGCTAAAAAAAGAGAACGCCGCTTTGGCGTTCTCTTTTTTTAAAATCCGTTTAAAAAGGGGTTGCTGTCCATCTCTGAAATGATCGACGTGGCAGGACCGTGTCCGGGCAGCACAATCGTTTCTTCCGGCAATGACATCAGTTTGCCGTGAATGCTGTCGAGCAGCTGTTCATGGCTGCCGCCGGGCAGGTCTGTTCGCCCTATGCTGCCCATAAACAATGTATCACCAGCAAACAACGCGCCGCCTTCTGCGAAATAATACGAGATGCTGCCAGGAGAATGACCCGGTGTATGAAGCAGCTGGAACGTAAACGGTCCAACCGTGAGCTCTGTTTCCTCATCAAGAAGGATATCCGCCTCGGGGGCTGTGATCGTGCCCATTTCAAAACGGCTGGAACCGTTTAAAGTTGGATCTCCAAGCCACTGTTCCTCTTTTTCATGAAGATAAATCGGGATGTTAAACGTTTGTTTAAGGCTCCCCACAGCACCGATATGGTCGAAATGCGCATGTGTCAGCAAAATGGCCAGCGGCTCCAGTTTATTTTCATTCAGCCACTCTACAAGCTGCTCGCCTTCCGAACCAGGATCAAAAACGATGCACTTCGAGTCATGTGACAGCACATAACAGTTTGTTTGCAGCGGCCCCAGGGGCAATTGTGTCCAATCCATTTTATCTCCGCCTTTCTTATTGTCCTTTTGTATCGTATCAGGAAATTGCTTTTGTTAAAAGAATTATCCGTTTTCAGTCTCGACAAAAATTCAAAAAACCGATACAATAAAAATGTATTTGTACGTACATAGTTCTGTATGATTTTTGCTCAGAAAGGGGTTTGGGACGATGAACGGTTTAACGATCATTTTTGCACTTACGGCTATTCTTGCAGTATTCGCGACGATCAGTGCACTGAAAAATAAAAACCCGCTTGGCATTTTCTTCGGTCTCGGCACAGCTGGTGTTATTGGCTGGTTCACGATTATGACCATCTTGAATCATGGCTATCCGGCAGCACATTAAAAGAAGCACCTGACATCGTTCGGGTGCTTTTTTTATGCAAAAAAAACCGCCCGAGGGCGGTTTTTATTATGGCTGTTCTTTCAAAGCTGAATCCGGATCGTAAAACCGGAGCAAGTCACCGTAAATCACACGGTCAGAATAATTTAATTCCGCTGCGGCCTTTTCAATAAACGGTGCGCAGGCAGAAGCATCAATCTGCTCCCCTGTTGCTTTATCCCAGCATGCGTCACCTGCATACACATAATCTTCCGTCACAAAACGTCCGTCACGGAAGGCAGCGAAGTTCTCATGGTCTTCAGACAGCAAATCCTGCCCAAATTGCAAGTCGCCCTTTGTATCAATGCCAAGAAGGTGTAGAAGCGTCGGGCGAACATCCACCTGACCGCCTACTGTCGAAATCTCCTGGCCGTCCACTCCAGGAATATGAACCATAAACGGCACTTTTTGCAGTTCAGCGGATTCATATGGCGTGATTTCCTTGCCAAGGTATTGAGCCATCGCCTCATTATGGTTTTCTGAAATACCGTAATGATCCCCATAAAGGACAATAACTGAATTCTCATAAAGACCTGCTTCTTTTAAATCTTCCACAAACGTTTTTAACGCTTCGTCTGTATACCGCACAGTGACGAAGTAGCGGTTCAGTGTCCCGCTATTTGAGTTGAACTCATCAATCATTTTATCTTCTTCATCATAATAGAATGGATGGTGATTCGTCAGCGTGATCATTTTTGAATAAAACGGCTGCTGCATCTCCTTCATCAGATCAACCGACTGTTCGAAAAACGGCTCATCCTTCATTCCCCAGTTAACACTGTTGTCTTCATTTACATCATAGTCATTCACATCATAAAACCGTTCATATCCGATGGCATCATACATAATATCGCGATTCCAAAAGCTTTTATTGTTCGCATGCATCGCATTTGAGAAGTAGCCATTTTCTTCAAGCTTTTCAGCCATTGAATTGTATTCGTTGCCTGAATGTGTAAAGAAAACAGCCCCCCGGCTCAATGGATATAAAGAGTTTTCAGTTAAAAATTCGGCATCAGACGTTTTGCCCTGGCCCGTCTGGTGATAGAAATTCGTAAAGTTCAAGCTTTCTTTCGCAAAATCATTTAAAAATGGCGTGATTTCCTGTCCGTTGACCTCATTGTTCATGACAAAGGACTGAGTGGATTCAACAGATACCATAATTAAGTTTTTCCCTTTTGCTGCACCAAATAATTCATCATTTGGCGCTGCATAATTGGCATCAGAGAAGTTTTCGATTTCCGTTAATTCACTGCCGTCTGCCAGTGCACGCTGAGCTGACGATTTAGACTGAAGGAAAATATCGTAAATGTGGTAGTTAAACGTACCAATGTTTTTCACGAGCATTTCCCGGTCAAATGTTCTCGTTAACAGCTGAGGGCGTTCGATCTCAGCCAGTCCAAGGTTTAAGAACATAAGCGCGGCAGCGGATAAAAAGTAAGCACGGCGGTTCATTTTTGACATTGGGCGGAATTTCACAAACGATGGCTTGAATTTTAACAGAAGAAATAAAAGAATGACATCAGCAAAATACAGGATGTCAGCAACGTTAAACTCTTCTGTTACACTGTTGCCAAGATCGGCAAAGTTGCTTGTTTGAAATAAAAGCGGCATCGTAATAAAGTCATTAAAGAACCGGTAAAATACGACGTTAGCAAAAAGTAAAAAGCTTAAGAAAAAGCTCATTCCGAGTAAATAACGGTTTCTTACCTTATCGCTTTTAAAGAAAAAAGCGACGCCCATCGCCAGCATAATAAAGCTAAGCGGGTTAATCAGCAGGATAAATTCCTGCAGCGAGTTTTCAATGTCCATGTTAAAGCTTGTTTTATAGACGATATATGTTTTCATCCATAAGAACAAAACAGCGACAGCAATAAGCGAAATGTTGCTGCGAATTGTTCTTTTCATCCTTCCAGCCTCCTCGTTACATCTGTAACAACGTTCAGGGGTTAATTCATCATTAACCTATTGTAAATTGCCTTTCACAATCTTAATACTTTTTTTACAAAAAATCAAACAGAATGCCAAAGTAAGTCTTTATAATAGGTTCATGACGATTCCACATGACCATACATACGCACTTAAAACGAAAAAGTTTCATAAAAAAGAAGGCTGACAAAAAATCAGCCTTCTTTTCTTCTTATTAAACCGACATAACTTTGGCTAAATACGCAGCGCCAATAACGCCTGCATCGTTTCCAAGCTGGGCTTTTTCAATCGAAAGAACATCCATTGCCCGCGGGAACGTATACGCTTTAACGTACTGCTCAAGTGGCACGAGCAGTGCATCTCCTGCTTCTGACACGCCACCGCCTACAACAATTTTAGCCGGGTTGACGATGTTGGCGATATTTCCAATCGCAAGACCCAGGTAATGGGCACAGCGGTCAATGACCCGCTTGGCTGCTTCCTCGCCCGCCGCCGCTTGTTCAAACACGGTACGGGCATCCGGCGCATCCTTTCCTTCTTGTTTGTACAAATTAACGATTCCTGTTGCTGATGCGACCGTTTCTAGGCAGCCGCGTTTTCCGCAATTGCATAAAAAGCCATTTTCCGGCACGACGGTAATGTGGCCAATCTCACCGGCTGCACCGTTTACACCGGTAATAATCATTCCTTTTGACACGACGCCGCCGCCAACGCCCGTACCGAGCGTGACACAAACGACATCTCCTGCACCGCTTCCTGCTCCCCGCCACATTTCGCCAAGCGCTGCACAATTTGCATCGTTTTCGATAAACACCGGCAGCTCAATTGCTTCCTCAAGCAGCTTTTTCAGCGGATATCCGTTGGGCCACCCGATGTTCACCGCACCCGAGATCGTTCCTTCAACCGGATCAGCAGGACCCGGAGCCCCGACACCAGCTGCTAACACGTCCACTGTCGTCAAACCGTCTGCGGCCAGTTCTGCATAAAAAGAACGGGCAATATCCCCGACTACACGTACGCCGCCATCTGAGCGGTCGGTCGGAATCGACCATTTCCGGATAATATCTCCTTCAGTTGTAAGAAAAGCCATTTTAATCGATGTGCCGCCAATGTCAAAAGCAGCCAGTCGTTTTTCTGCCATCATTCCATCTCCTGTTCTTTCTCTTTTTCAATTGCGATCTGCTGGCGCAAAAGAAGCAGCGCCATCTGGTATTCCTTTGGTTCAACAAGCTGCGACTGATACAGCTGCTTTAGCTCAAGCTCCATCAGCTGCAAATCCGCTACGCGATTGCCGATATAAACAAAGACACCATAGCGCTTTAACAGCTGCTGAACATCAAAAATTGTCCTCATTGTACTCCCTGCCTTTACTCTTCATTCAACCGGTCTAATAGCTCTTGGTAGACTTGTTCATCCGGTTCGTATCTTATCGCATTTTCGACCGCTTTCACTGCTTGAGCACGATCTCCCTGGTCCGCGTATATAAGAGCAAGGTTGTAGTAGGCCTCATGAAAGTTTTTTCGCAGGTCAATGGCATTGCTGAAATGATCTTGTGCTTCCGTCAGCTCACCGGCACCCATTTTAATGTACCCGAGATAAAAATGCGTTTCAGCAGACGGCTCCCCGCCGCCTTCCACAAATTCGGTCAGCAGCTGTTCTGCTTTCTCGTCATCTCCTTCGCTCAAGGCTTCTGCCGCACGGATATTGACCGATTGTGCATCAACTGCTGCATAGCCATGGCCGAAGCCGAAGATCAACCCTGCCGCAACCGCGGCCGAGGCTGCTGCTAAAAAAAGCAGCTGCTGAAGCGGACGGCGCTTTTTCGGAAAATGAACGATGCCTGTTGCTAAAAAACCGCCCAGCAGGCCGCCGATATGACCGGCGTTGTCGATGCCCGGCACGGTAAAACCAAAAGCAAGGTTAATTCCAATGACCACAAGGATGTTCATCCCCATTGTCCGGAAAAACAGCTTTGGCTTGGTAACACCAAAAAACAACAAAGCACCAAATAAGCCGAAGATTGCACCGCTGGCACCCGCAGACAGATTCGGTGTAAGCAGGAAGCTGAGCAGACTGCCCGTAAAGCCTGAAAAAAGGTAGATCCATAAAAATCGCATCCGTCCGTATATTTGTTCTACAGCGGTCCCTAAATAGAATAAAGCCATCGAGTTCATTAATAAATGCAGCAATCCAATATGCAGGAAAACGGGCGTAATAAAACGCCACCACTCGCCTTCTAATATAAGCGGATTAAATTTCGCACCAAACTGTAAAAGCACATCGGTATTAGTGCTCCCTCCAGCTGCGGTCATCAACAAAAACATCAGGATGTTGACAGCTGTGAAAAGATACGTAAAGAACGGCTTGCCATAGTGAAAAAAGCGCTTTTCTTCTTCTTTTCTTTTCACTTCATGCGACAGCACGGCTCTTTCGTACGCAGCCGCTTCATCCTCTGCGCCATTGATAAAATCACTTTCTTCCGGGACAGGAGACACAAATGCCGACAGCTGCTGAAGGGGGGTGGAGATCTCCTTTTCTGCAAAAAGAAAAGAAGTGACTTTTATTTTGCCTTTTTCAACTGGCTTTAAAAAGCGGTCAAATTCATCTACCGGCAAATGGGGGGAAACGATGAGATTCAGCATAGAGATGGTTCTTTTCCCCGTCTGCTTGCGAAAACGTTCGGCCAGCCAAAGCGATTTTTCTGTTTCTTGGCCAAGACCGACTGCCCATCCCAGATCTTTTTTCACCAGCCGAATAAAGGAAGCCTCTTTAACAGCACGATTCTCAAGAACCATTTCGCTCCGTTCCTGGTTCATTTTAATCAATATGTATTCCTGCTCCACCACAAGAAAATAAGCAAGACGCCAAAACATGACATCCGTTCCAATTGTCATCAAATCACTACTTTCGTCCGTCTTATTAGATACCACTATAACGGAACTCAGGTGACCGGTAAAGAAAGAAGAACAGCCTTTAGCAAATGATGATTTCTTGTTCCGTCACAATCTTCTGAACAGGCAGATCAAATGCTTCTACTGGAATAGACCGGCTTAATTGAAACGAGAAAGCCAGTGAAATCGTTTGCCCTGTGAAGTCTGTTAAAAACCGGTCATAGTACCCTCCGCCAAAGCCGATGCGGTAGCCTGCTCTGTTAAATACAAGACCCGGAACAATAAGCAGGTCGATTTTTTCCTTTTTAATCGCTTTTGCAGGATGGGACTTTGGTTCAAATAAACCAGCGTACACCATTTCAAGATCAGCGAAATTCGTTAATGGATAAAAATCCATTTTTTTCGTATCAGGACGGCACTTTGGTGCATAAACCGTTTTCCCGCTCAGCCAGGCAAAGCGAATAATCTGCCACGTATCCACTTCGATAGAAGAGGAAACGGTAAGAGCAATTGTACTCGCTGCTTTCCATTCAGCAAGCGCATACAATTTTGCTGTAATGTCAAAGCATTTTTGCTCGTAAACCGTCTTTTCCATGACGGCCAATTTTTCTTTCACCTGTGCTCTCAGCTGCTTTTTATCCATCTTGTCCTCCTCAAAAGAAAAAAACAGCAGGAAAGTCTCCTGCTGCTTACTTTGTTTCGCGGTGCACTGTCACTTTTTTCAATCGCGGGCTGTATTTTTTCAACTCGAGACGATCCGGGTTGTTACGTTTGTTTTTAGTTGTGATATAGTTACGGTCACCGCTCTCAGTGCAAGCTAATGTAATGTTTACACGCATGTGTTTTCCCTCCAAACTTGTCTCGCTTATTTTCAAGTCATTTGCGACTTTACTATAATAGCACCTTTTCGTCAGAAATACCAGCCTGTTTTTTCAACATCTGTGAAGACAAAGAAAATCGGTCGACGGGGCCTGTTTTTTCTTGCAGAATGAACGGATTAAATGCGCTTGATAACGGGTAATGAGGCTGCAGGTGACCGGTGATTCCCGGAATGCCGCGCTTCAACCGTTTTTCTGCTAATTTATACGCACGATGTGTGCCAATGTCCTGCCAGTATGCATTCGTTTCATAAACGTATACGGGCTCTTCGTTTTCCAAAAGCGCCGGAAAAACGTCTTTGGCAAAATCAACATCCCCTTTAAACGAGTAGTCTTTAAAAAGGGACGGCTCAATTAAATAAATGCCCGTACTCACCTGGTTTGTCCATAAAAATGGATCCTCCGGCTTTTCAATGATTGTCAGCAGCCGGCCATCCTCGTCTGCGAGGCAAATGCCGAACTGCTCCGGATGCTCCACAATAGCGGTTACGATGGTAACCCGTGCTTTTTTTTGTTTATGATACTGGTACACTTCACGCAGCGGTATATTTGTCAATGCATCTCCGCTTAAAACAGCCAATGTTTCTTCAAATGCTTGACCGGAAGCAAACAAGCTGCCGGCTGTACCGAGCGGGCTCCGCTCTTCAATGTACTGGATTCGAAGTCCTTTTTTGTATCCGCAGCCAGCGTATTGCTGAATCGATTCTTTTTTATAGCAAACCGTCATGATGACTTCACGAATACCGCTCATTTTGAATACATTCAAGTTATACTCCAATAAAGGCTTGTTTAACAAAGGTACCATTGGCTTCGGAATGCGGTCAGTTAAAGGGCGCAAACGTCTGCCACGCCCTCCTGCTAACAAAATACCAATCATGTGCGGACCCCTTCCATTTTTTTAATAAAAACGGTTTGATCATAAACTTTTTCTGTCTGCGCACTGATGTGTGTCCAACTGTAAAGCTCCCTTGCCATTTCATATCCATTTCGCCCTAATTCCCCAGCATATTCCGGTTCATCTAGAACAAACTCGATTTTTTCGGATAAATCCTCTGCATTTCCGGCTTCGAACAAAAGACCCGTTTGTTTATGAAGAACAAACGATTTCAACCCTCCTGTCGCAGCGGCAATGACCGGTTTTTGAAAGGCCATCGCTTCAAGGGCGACAATGCCAAACGGCTCATAAAGAGAGGGGAAAACAGCTGCTTCGCACGTTTGCAGCAGCGCCCTTCGTTCTTCGTCACTTACGTATCCGACAAAGTGAAGCCGATCCTGCAGTCCCCGCCTGTTTACTTCTTCTCGCCACGTTTCAAGTAAAGGACCCTTACCCGCTATAATAAACTGAATATTTTCTTTTTTCAAGCTTTTTAAGTGAAGATCAAAAAAGGTTTGAAATCCTTTTTCAAAAACCATTCGGCCAATTGAAAAAACAAATGGCTGAAAATGGCTGAAGCGCGTAAACGGAGACGAGACTTCTTCAAATTCCACACCATTCGGGATGACGAAAATGTCTTTTTTGCCCGCTTCGTAATAAACACGGAGTTCTTCCTTCATCGGCTGGCTGCAAACAATAAGCGTATCAGATGCCGCAATTAATGCCTTCTCTTTTAGGGCAATCGCATGCTGCAGTTCATTATGCAATCCATTGTTGCGGCCATGCTCTGTTGCGTGAATGGTTGAAATAAGGGGCAATTGATGCTGCTTCGCTAAAAGGGCAGCAGCGTCTCCCGTCAGCCAATCATGTGTATGAATGAGCTTAATTCCGTGTTTGTCAATGAGTTCTGTTCCTTTTTGATACAAGCACAAGTTCAAATCCGACGTCTGCTTTAAAAAGTCCTGCTCTCCGTGATGAAGAGGCCCTGTCCGGTAAATGTGAACATTTCCGGCCGTTTCAAACGCAGGCGATCCGTGGTGAGAAGCCGTTAAAACAATGACATCACGGCCCGATGAAGAGAGTGCTTCCGCAAGTCCGTGGACATGCCTCGCCATTCCGCCAATGATATTCGGTGGGTACTCCCACGTTATTAATAAGACTGCCCCGTCCATCCGTTCTACAGGATGAACCTCACCTGCTGAGAAAAGCTGAATGCCATAATGCAGCCTCAATCTCTGATGGGCATAGTCCAAATCTGGAAAATCCTTGCGTGCCCCATCAAGCAAATAGCGAAGAGAGTCGGCTGCGCCCGCTAGCTCTTCATCAAATTGATGAAAGGAGGCATACACACAATAGGCCCACTCGACGTCCAAAATACTGCTTGCTTCGGAAATCGATTGGACGCATTTTTCTGTCCACTCGTTCTTTAATTCAAAAACGGTCTCACAGCGCTGCAGCTCTTCAGGGGTGGCAAGAGGACGATCATCCACGTTTTCATAACAGAATGGAAATTGAATAACCGTTCTAGAACGAAGGATGGCTGAATCTAACGCTGCTTCTCCATCCTTTTGTGAGAAAAGTGAAAAAATTAACTCGCTGAATGACGCAGTTGAAGCGATGATTCGGTTGTTTATTTCCCCATCTGGCTCATTATACGTGACAACAGGAAGTCCATGCGGAGAAACTCCCTTAAAAGACGCATGATCCCGGTCAGGCAAAGCGCCGGCTGGCAAAAACACACATTTGCAGCCCTCCTGAAGCAGTAAAGCATCTAATCCAGCGGTAAAGGCACCGCGCGGAAGCCAAATGGATATTGGCGCTGAACCGAACAGCTCCTTCCATAAGACGGCTGTTCTCTGCAAGTCCTCCTTTGCCGCTTCTTTTATCGTATAAGCCGTTAAAGGAAATTGACTTAGCGAAACCGGCAGCAGCAGGAGCTTCTGCTCTTTCATTAATGAGCGAAACGCTTCAATAAAAGAGCCATTCGCCTGCATGAGGAGTTCAGTGGCGGCGAATTCCTTTTGATCCTCAAGAAACGACTTAACGACCATTTTTCCCCGGACACCATTCAACCAGCCCAGTGTAAATAAATTAACGACCGCCACAAGCGGTTTTCCTGCCGGCTGATTGTGGGCGTGAACAAGAAGCCGGCCATGAACATCCATTAATCGCTTAATGTCCTCGCTGTTTGATTTTGCCCCAGCTAATGCCAGAGGCTTAAAGGGATCGTTTGCCATAATAATCGTTGAAACAGAATGATTCATTTCCCTACCTCCTTCAGCTGATTAGCTCGTTTGCCGGCAATCCGGATGCTCCACCCAGTTCGGCACGCCGGTGCGGTGATAATAAAAGTCTTCCGCAGCTTTTAATTTAACTATATAGCCGTGATCGAACTCATATGATGTATGCACCGGGTGTGACTGCAAAATCGGCCAAAATGTGAAGTCTTTTGTTAAGTACCCCAGTTCACAAATATAGGAACGATCTTTTTTCAATCCTTTAATTGTCCAGTCTTTGTCTTGTCTGCCTATTTTCATACATGTGACAGCGTGAGCATTTGTGCCGTCAAAATGAATATCGGTGACGTCAAATATCCGAAGGTCCATCACTTCTGGATTTAGTGGCTGTTCACAATAGAACGCAGCGTTTAAAAGAAAAGGCTGAAGCCGCCATTTGCAATAAAGCCTGTCTTTCGATAAAAAAATAGCATGGAGCTCGTTTTTTTTATTCAAGTATGTATCACCCCGGTCTGGCAGTTTTCCTGAAACTAGTCTTACTAGTATCGTATCACGTTCAATAGCAACCGGCAATTAGCAGTCTATTGCCTTTCTCAAGCCCTTGTGTGATAAAATACAAAAGAAAACCTAAAGGAGATTTTGTATGAACGGATTGATCATCGGATTGGCTTGTGCCGGTGCCGCTTTTATTCTAGTGTCGTTTTTCCTGCCTAACAAGGAACGCCGGATCGAGAAAGAACTGGAGGAGCTTTCAATGAAAATGCTCCAGGAAAATTACCAGATTCAAAAAAAATTAAAGATCATTGAAGAAGAGCTGCTGATAGGCGACATGTCAGTAAATGCTCCACAGCGCGCAGTTCCTGTAAATGAAATTTTAATTAATCAAGTCGTCTCTCTTGATCAGCAAGGAATTGCACTCCCGCAAATTGCGGCTCAGTCTTCTTTGACACTTGATCAAGTAAAATCTATTCTAGCGGAGAAAAAAAGATGAATAAACAAACCATGCGTTCATTCGGCTTTGGGCTCCTCACTGCCGCTGCCGCTCTATGGCTTTTTCTGCAAATGGAGCCGGTGGAGCAGGCTGAATTATCTACTGACGAAATGATTGAGCATCTAGAGGCTGAACAGTATATTATTCAAAAAGCCGAGGAGACCCCATCAGAGACGGCTGAGACAGCTCCAGAGACACCTGCCAAGCCTTCCTCTCCGGAAGCAGGAACGGCGGTTCCTGAAGCTGATACAGTGTCCATTTCGGTCACGGCCGGCATGACATCAAATGACGTGTCCACTCAATTAAAGACGGCTGGCTTGATTTCGGATGCTGCCGCCTTCAATCAATTTTTAACGGAGAATGGGTACTCTGCCAAGCTCCAGGTCGGTTCATTCGAACTGAAAAAAGGAATGAGTGCTCAAAACATTGCTGATGTATTAACAAAATAAAGGGAAGCTTTACAATGGAATATGAAAAGCCGGCGCTCACCGCGCCGGCTTTTTCTTATCCGAACCGTCCAGAAATATAATCGTCTGTACGGCTGTCTGCAGGGCTGTTAAAGATCGTATCGGTAGAATCAAATTCCACAACTTCTCCATTTAAAAAGAAAGCAGTTTTATCTGAAATCCGAGCTGCCTGCTGCATGTTATGTGTCACAATAATAATCGAGTATCTTTCCTTCAGCTCTTGAATGAGCTCTTCTACCTTCAGTGTTGAAACAGGATCAAGTGCCGATGTCGGTTCATCCATCAGGATCACATCTGGCTCAAGAGCAAGACAGCGGGCGATGCAAAGACGCTGTTGCTGACCGCCGGATAATCCGTAAGCCGGCTCGTGAATCCGATCCTTTACTTCATCCCAAAGTGCAGCACCACGCAAGCTTTTTTCAACTGTTTCATTGATGATTTGCTTGTTTTTAATGCCATGGATTTTCAAACCGAAGGCAATGTTTTCGTAAATAGATTTCGGAAACGGATTCGGCTTTTGGAAAACCATGCCGACGCGTGTACGAAGTTCTTCTACAAGAAACTCCTTGCTGAAAATATCACGTTCACGGTATTCAATCGTTCCGTTTGTTTTCACGCCCGGCACAAGATCAATCATCCGGTTCAACGTTTTGATGTATGTCGATTTACCACAGCCGGATGGACCGATAATCGCTGTTACATCCTTTTCTTTAATGCCCAAGTTTATGTTTTTCAAGGCATGGTGATCTCCATACCAAAGATTTAAATTTTTTGTATTGTAAACGAGCCGTTCTTCCTGCTCCATCATTTCAGGTTTCTTTTTAGAATTCACAGCAGTTAATGCCATTTTCATTACCTCCAAATTTTCACTAACAATTTCCAAAAGACATTATCTCGCCTGGAAACGATTCCGAATCCAAACCGCTACAGAGTTCATTAAGATGAGGACTGCGAGCAGAATAATGATTCCTGCCGCTGCGAGATTGTGGAATTCCACTTGCGGCCGGCTTGTCCAGTTGTAAATCTGCATCGGCAGCGCCGTAAACTGATCCAAATACCCTGACGGCAAGAAAGCAACAAATGTTGGAATTCCAACGACGATTAGCGGAGCGGTTTCTCCGATGGCCCGTGAAAAAGCCAAAATGCTCCCTGTTGCAATTCCCGGAATCGCATACGGAAGGACGACACGGTAAATCGTCTGCCATTTCGTGGCGCCAAGACCAAAAGAAGCTTCTTTCAGTTCATTCGGCACCGCACGAATCGCCTCCTGCGAAGCAACGATCACGACTGGAAGAACCAGCAAGGCCATCGTAAAACCGGCCGCAATAATCGTATTGCCAAAGCCAAAAACACGAACGAAAATCGTCAAACCAAGCAAACCGAATACAACAGAAGGAACGCCGGCAAGATTTGAAATATTCATTTGAATCCATCGTGTTAGTGCACTTTTCTTCGCATACTCTTCTAAATAAATGGCCGTCCCTACTCCTAAAATCGCAGCAGTTGGAATGACAACACTCATCATCCAGATCGTACCGATAACAGCTGCTTTAATGCCGGCTTGTTCCGGACGGCGTGAAGCGAAATTTTGGAAAAAGTCCCATGATAAATAAGGAGCACCCTGGGAAATAATGCGGTAAAGCAGAACCATTAGAATAATCGTTGTAAAAGCAGTTGCTGCTAAAAAGATTCCCTTGATTACTTTGTTTTTCATCAAACGGCCATCGATGCGGCCAACCATTTCTTCTGATTTTACTCTTGCTGTGTTTTCCATCAGTATTCCTCCCTGAAGCGCTTGGAGATGAACTGGGCAAGCATGTTCATCGCTAAAGTAAAGACAAACAATGTAAAGCCGACTGAGTAGATGCTGTAATAAATAGTCGTCCCAAATCCTGCATCACCCGTTGTAACTTGAACGATGTAGGACGTCATTGTTTGAAGCGATGACGTTAAATCAAGTGCTGCTGAAGGCGTTGAGCCGGCCGCAATTGATACAATCATCGTTTCACCGATTGCGCGGGAAACACCGAGAACGATGGACGCAAGAATACCGGATAACGCCGCAGGAAAGATGACTTTCGAAGCCGTCTCCCATTTGGTTGATCCCATCGCGAGAGCACCGTGGCGCACTGGCTCCGGTACAGAGGAAAGGGCATCTTCTGACAAAGAAACAATGGTCGGAATGATCATAATCCCTACGACAATCCCCGGGCTGATGGCGTTAAACAATTCTAATGACGGGAAGATTTCCCGTAAAACCGGCGTGATAAAGGTTAAAGCAAAAAATCCATACACAATCGTCGGAACCCCTGCTAACACTTCCAAAATCGGCTTCATAATTTTGCGGGTGCGGGTGCTCGCGTATTCACTTAAGTATAGCGCAACTGCCAGACCAATTGGAATAGCAAAAAGAGAAGCAATTAGCGTGATTTTCAGTGTTCCGAGTACGAGCGGCCAAATGCCGTATACTGGATCTGTGTTAGAGAATGGATACCATTCTGTAGCTGTGAAAAATTCAACAATTGACACGTCTTTAAAAAATGTGACTGTTTCAAAAATAAGTGTTAAGACAATCCCTACTGTCGTCAGGACGGACACGGCCGCCATAATGAATAATACAATAGGAATGATTTTTTCTCTTCTGTTCAAAAAGCCGCCATTATATTTTTTTTCAAGCAGCTGCTGAACCGGACTGACATCTTGATTTGGTGTTTTCAACCCGATTGCTCCTTTCAACCCACGTACACCAATAGAGGGCGATGCCCCTATTGGTGTATATTTTGTTCTTTATCCGCTTTTTCTATCCAGTGACGATTATTTCAAGCCTTCGATTGTTTCAAGCTGCTCTGTGTACTTTTCTTCAGGAAGGGAAACGTAGCCTACATCTTCTGCAAGAGCTGCTGCATTTTCAAGTGTGAACTGAGCGTAAGCTGCAACAGCTTCTTCATCAGCGATTGCTGCGTTGCTTACGTATGTGAACAATGGACGTGAAAGTGGAGCGTATTCGCCGCTTTCAATTGTCTCAGCGTTCGGCTCAACTGCCTCGCCCGCTTCGTTTACAATCGGCACAACTTTAATGTTGTCTTTGTTTTCAAGGTAGTACGCATAACCGAAGTAGCCAATTGCGTTCGCATCTCCTGTTACCCCTTGTACAAGCACGTTGTCATCTTCAGAAAGTGTCGCTGTTTTGTTAATTTGTGCGTCTTCCAGGATCACTTCATTGAAGTAGTCATATGTTCCGGAATCTGTACCAGGAGAGTAGAATTTAATTTCTTCTTCCGGCCAGCCTTCGCGTACGTCAGACCATTTCACGGCTGTTCCGTTGTCCACCCACATTTTTTTCAATTCATCTACTGTTAACTGGTCTACCCAGTCATTATCTTTATTTACAACAACCGACAAGCCATCATATGCAAGCTGAAGTTCAGTGAACTCAATACCTGCGTCTGCAAGTGCTTGTGATTCTTCATCTTTAATTGGACGTGATGCATTGCTGAATTGTGTTTCGCCAGCGATGAATTTTTCAAAACCGCCGCCTGTTCCAGACAATCCAACGGTTACCTGTACATCGGGCTGCTCAAGCATAAATTCTTCCGCTACTGCTTCAGCGATTGGGTAAACAGTTGATGAACCGTCAATTGCGATTTCGCCTTGAAGCTGCTCACCGCCGCCTTCAGTGCCTTCATCTGTTGTTGCTCCTGTCTCAGCATCATCGCTGCATGCGCCTAGTACAAGCGCCGATCCTAGTAGTGCTGATAACGAAAGAACTTTAACTGGTTTCATTTCTTCATTTCCCCCTGCGAGTTTGTTTTTTTGTTATTTGCTACACTGAATACAATAAAGGAAGAGTATTAAAAAGGTTTTAACAAAATGTTAAGGTTTTGTAAATGGAGCATAATGAAACAAAAGACCTCTTGATTTTTCCGAACGGAAGCGATTGCAATCATTGATTTAAAAGCTTTTCTTATTTTTTCACAAAACCGAAAAAATTATTTGTTTTTTTGTAGAAAAACGGTTTTCCCATACAAAAAACCGCTCTGCCATGCAGAGCGGTCGGTTCATTTATTCAGTTTCAGCTGCTTCTGTTTCTTTTTTTGTTAACACTTCCTGATCAATAACAGCTTCCGATGGTTTTCGGCTTGCTTTTTGTTCTTTCAGTTCAAAGTACTTGTCCATCGCCCGTCGCCCAATATAATGGTTGATCGGAATAGAGCTGGAGCTGTCTTCGTATGCCCATGGAACAACAACCGCCATCGCGACCTCCGGATTGTCGTACGGTGCATAGCCGACAAGTGTTACGTTCCAGGTCATTTCATTTTTATTTTTCTCTTTTAACGGCCCGTCATACACACCTTCCGCTGTCCCTGTTTTTGCGGCCATCTTGTAAGGCGCATCCCCAAAGTAGCTGGACGCGGTTCCTTCTGATGCCTGCGCGACAAGACGGAACCCTTCCTGTACCTGTTCAATCCAGCCTGGCTCAAGATCGAGTGTGTTTAAAACAGTCGGCTGAATTTCTTCCGCAATCGGACCGATCTTGTTTGTTTCCGAAACCGGCTCGCGGATTTCCTTTACGATGTGCGGCTGCATCCGGTAGCCACCGTTTGCGATGGTTGAAACGTATTGAGCCAGCTGAAGCGGCGTATACGTATCAAACTGGCCTATCGAGAAATCCAGAATTTTACCAGGCTGATCCACAAATCCTTTATAACCTGTTGATTCGTTTGGCAAATCAATGCCCGTTTTTACCCCTAATCCAAATTGGCCAAAATACTTGCGCATTGTTGGAAATGCATCGTCACTAATTTTCAGCGTGCCATTCGGTACATAACGAGCTCCGCCAATTTCCATCGCCGTTTTAAACATATACACGTTGGATGAACGCATAAGGGCATAAGTGTCGCTGATTCCGAAAGCACCGCCACGATTGAACCACGAGCTTTTCGTTGGTGTACTAGCCAATTTTAACGGTTCATCTACAATGTACTCACCCGGTGTATTAACTCCCGTCATATAGCCGGTTAAAACCGTCGCCCCTTTAACAGAGGACCCCATCGCATAAGACGTCGTCATATTGCCCAGGGCAAAATCAAACACTTCGGCTTTGCCGTCAACGACTTCATACTTCTTGCCCGCCATCGCCAGCACTTCGCCGGTGTTCGGGTCCATCATTGTGACAAAGGCCCGGTCTAAAAATGGATGGTAGCCTGATTTCGCTTTTCTTAATTCTTCTTCTATAATTTGCTCCAGCGCGGTTTGAAGATCCATATCAATGGTTAAGACAAGGTCTTTCCCCCGGCGGCCTTCGGTAATGATTTCAGAATCAAGCACATTGCCCGATTTGTCGGTAATGTTTTTCATCTTTGTTTTTTGGCCGCGGAGCACGTCCTCGTACTGATATTCCAGGTAGCTTTTGCCGACACGGTCATTCCGGCTGTAGCCCCGCGCCAAATAATAATCAGCCATTTCTTTCGGCAAGCCTTCTTTTGAGGAGGAAATATTCCCAAGAACCGTTTTTAACGTATTATCATACGAATATGTGCGCTCCCAGTCTGTTGTCGTATTGACACCAGGCAGAGAAGACAAATTTTCACTGACAACGGCATATTCTACATCGGTTACGTTTTGATTTTTTACAATTTGAGGCGTCTGCGCGTAGCCGGATGTAAATTCACGGTAGATCGCCAGCACTTCAAGCTGGGCTGCCGACAGTTCCTTTAAATCCTCTTCTGTGATCCGTTCCAGCTGCATATCGTAAATTTCATCTTCAGTCAGCTCATCGTTTTCATACGATGCCCATTCGGCGTCTGAAATTTTGGCTTTTGCTTTTTCCTCATTTTGGCCGATCCAGAAATCCTTCATGTCCCGTTCTGTTACTTGATCGGTTTCTTTTTCAATCAGCTTGGCCAGCTTCTCAGCGGTTTGCATCATTTCTTCTGTGTCCGGACTGGAGGATCGGGTGTACGTAATCGCATTTTGCGGCATATTGTCCACGACAACCTCGCCATCACGGTCGTATATTTTCCCCCGCGGCACGCTCGTGTTCACTGTAACGTCCTCGGTCCGCTCAATTTTGCGCTGATAGTCCTCTCCCTGGACAATTTGGACGATGCCCAGTCGGAAAATCAATGCTGAAAACAGAAGAAACACAACAAAAAACAGCATATTCATCCGAAACGGCACGTGTGTTCTTTTCTTTTTATTCGTTTTTTTCAACCGCCTAACCCTTTCTACGATTCATTTACTCTACTACTCATTGTATCGAAAAAAAATATTTTTTTCCACCAAAAAACCGGCCCGATAAACGGACCGGCTTGTCAAACAGCGCTTTTAATTAAAGAGCTGCTTCGTAGCGTTTTGATACTTCGTCCCAGTTTACTACATTCCAGAACGCAGAGATGTAGTCCGGACGACGGTTTTGGTAGTTTAAGTAGTAAGCGTGCTCCCAAACATCAAGACCAAGAATCGGCGTTTTGCCTTCCATAATCGGAGAATCCTGGTTTGGTGTGCTTGAAAGCTCTAACTCGCCGTTTGCAACTGAAAGCCATGCCCAGCCAGAACCGAAACGAGTAGCGCCTGCTTTTGCAAATTCTTCTTTGAATGCATCAAAGCTGCCGAATTTCGCGTCAATTGCTTCAGCCAATTTACCTGATGGCGCGCCGCCGCCGTTTGGCGAAAGAAGCTGCCAGAAAAGGGAATGGTTTGCGTGTCCGCCGCCATTGTTGCGTACTGCTGTGCGAGCAGATTCAGGAACTGCGTCAAGGTTTGCAATTACTTCCTCTACAGATTTAGAAAGAAGCTCTTCGTTGCCTTCAAGTGCAGCGTTTAAGTTTGTTACATACGTGTTGTGATGTTTAGTGTGATGGATGTTCATCGTTTCTTTGTCGATGTGGGGCTCAAGTGCGTCATACGCGTAAGGTAGTTGTGGTAGTTCAAATGCCATTGTAAAATTCCTCCCAAAAGTAAAGTGATTGACTTAACATATACAAGATTAACAAAATTGTGAACACGGCGCAATGATTATGCCCATACAAAAAAAGCAGCCAGAGCGGCTGCTTTTTTTTAAAGGTCCCGGATGCCAAGAACAGCTTCCGCTATATTGACGGCATGGTCGCCCATACGCTCCAGGTTTGAAATAATGTCAACAAACACAATTCCTGCCTGGCCTGTACATTTTCCTTCATTTAAACGCAAAATATGCTGCTTGCGTAGCTTTCGTTCCATTTTATCAATCAGGTCTTCCTGTTCTGCCACTTCCCGTGCCAGATCCATATCGTTTGAATCAAGTGAGCGGATCGCTTTTGAAACCGTTTCGATCGTTAGTTTAAACATTTCATCAAGATCTGCTGTTGCTTGATCTGAAATGAGGACTTTGTTTGCCTGCTGATATTCAACTAATTCGCACACATTCTCCGCGTGGTCGCCGATGCGTTCGATATCCCGAACAGCATCAAGCAAAGTGGAATGACGCTCTGACTCAGCTGCGCTAAGCTGCTTTGATCCCACCTGCACCAAATAATCGGTAATTTTTTGATCGAGATTATCGATCGCTTCTTCAATTTGTTCTGCTTGTGCGGCATGTTTTTGATGCTTTGTTTTCAAATATTCATGTGTTTCTTCCATTCCTTTGATCGCATAGTTCCCCATACGCACCACTTCTTCTTTTGCCTGGCTCAAAGCAATGGACGACGATTGTTCAATAAAAATTGGATCCAGATGCTTCGGCTTGTATTCAATAAACGCATCATCGCCTGGAATAAGCTTCGTCACTATCATAGCAAGAACCGCTACGAACGGCAGCTGAATCAATGTATTAGTTACATTGAATGTCCCATGAGCGAAGGCAATTGTCATTTCCGGGTTCAGCCCCATCGACTGCTGCAAATAGCTGACGAACGCTGTATAAACCGGCAAGATAATTAAGAAAATGATCGTTCCAATGATGTTGAACAATACGTGTGTCGCTGCAGCGCGTCTTGCGGCAACCGAAGCACCGATCGAGGCAAGTACCGCTGTGATCGTAGTACCGATATTGTCCCCGAACAGGACAGGCAGCGCGGCATCAAGCTCCAGCAGCCCTTCGGCAAACAACCCCTGCAAAATCCCGATCGTCGCACTTGAGCTTTGCACAATGACCGTGAAGATCGTTCCGACAACAACGCCTAAAATAGGACTTGCTGCCATGCTTACAGTCAAGTCATGAAAAGCTTCTAAACTGCGAAGCGGCTTCATGCCGCCGCTCATCAGCTCAAGGCCGTAGAACAATGCACCGAATCCAAAAATAATCCGGCCAAAATTGCTTGTTTTTTTGCTTTTGAAAAAGAAAATCAGCATCGAACCCAGGGCAATAATAGGCAGAGAGTACTCCCCGATGTCGATTCCGATAATAAACGCGGTAACCGTCGTTCCAATGTTGGCTCCCATAATAACGCCGATCGCCTGACGAAGAGTCATAAAGCCGGCGCTCACGAGTCCAACGGTAATAACGGTTGTTCCCGAGCTGCTTTGAATCAATACTGTCACCAATATACCGGCGAGCACACCCATTAGCGGGTTAGTTGTAAACCGGTCAAGAATTTCCCGAAGGCGGTCGCCAGCCGAAGCCTGCAGCCCATCCCCCATTTGTTTAATGCCATACAAAAATATACCAAGGCCGCCCAAAAATTGAAACAGCATTTCTTGGATATTAATCTCCATTTTTTCAGCTCCAGTCAAAAGTTTTCGACAAAATCCTCCCCAATTATGAAGAAAACGTATAGTGAAAGTAAAGACCCTTTAAGAAAACTTTACATTTAATTAATAAACACTTATTTTATTACAAAAAGATTACAAATAATAATCATTTTAAAATAAAACATTATAGAATGAATGCACCTTCTCCTATATAATGAATGTGATTTCGTTTTCAGAAAGGACGCTTGCCTGTATGTCATTGTTTAATCAATTTATTAAAAGCTCATCCTCACCAAAGCACATTGCCCTGTTCCGGTTTCAAGGAATCGGAAAAACCATCAGCTACTTATTTTTCCTTTCGTTCATTATGAGCATTCCGGCTTTTTGGGCAGCGGCTGCTTACGTCATAGCAGGAACGGACGCCACAAGAAAGGCTATCGAAGAATTGATGCCGCTTCTATCGATTGCACAGGGACAATCTCAGAACGAAGTCATCCTGGTTGCCGCGGGGCTTTTTTTCTATTATGTCCTGATCTCGTTTACGTTATTTTTTAAAGCAACAGTCTTCGGCGGCCTTGCGCTAATAGCCGTTTCACTTTTAAAAAAACGAGCTGAATACCGCCATTTATTCCGGATGGCTGCGTATTCCCTTACGCTTCCCGCCCTTTTAACGACGCTCATTCAGTTAACCGGGTTGACGTTTTCCTTTGCTTACTTAATAGACTGGCTGCTCATCGCGTTTATCCTGATTTTATCCATCCGCTTTTTGCCGGGTGCGCCGAAGTAAACGCAATTGTTGTCTGAACAGGCGACCCTCTGATAGAATGGGAAAGGAAACGATTATTTCGATTACAATTAAAGGAGCGAATCACCATTGAGTGAAATCACCCACCGCACAAAAACCCGTCCTGTTAAAGTCGGCAACTTAACAATCGGCGGAAACGACCAGATTGTTATTCAAAGCATGACAACGACAAAAACACACGATATAGAAGCAACTGTTGCGGAAATTAATCGCCTTGAAGAAGCAGGCTGCCAGGTTGTCCGTGTCGCTGTACCGGATGAGCGTGCTGCGGATGCCCTTGCTTCAATTAAAAGCCAGATTAATCTGCCGCTTGTCGCTGATATTCATTTTGATTATAAATTAGCGCTGAAAGCCATTGAAGCAGGGGTTGATAAAATCCGAATCAATCCCGGCAACATTGGACGCCGTGAAAAAGTAGAAGCGGTCGTAAATGCGGCGAAAGCAAAAGGCGTACCGATCCGGATTGGCGTCAATGCCGGAAGCCTTGAACGCAAAATTTTAGAAAAATATGGCTACCCTACCGCTGACGGCATGGTAGAGAGCGCACTTCATCACATTAAAATTTTAGAAGATCTTGATTTCCATGACATTATCGTCTCGATGAAAGCATCTGATGTGAACCTGGCGATCGAAGCGTATGAAAAAGCAGCCAAAGCATTTGATTATCCGCTTCACCTTGGCATTACAGAGTCTGGCACTCTTTTCGCCGGAACTGTGAAAAGTGCGGCAGGTCTTGGGGCGATTTTAAGCAAAGGCATTGGCAACACGCTGCGGATCTCATTAAGCGCCGATCCGGTTGAGGAAGTAAAAGTAGCACGTGAGCTGCTGAAATCATTCGGTCTTGCTGCCAATGCGGCAACACTTATTTCCTGCCCGACTTGCGGCCGAATTGAAATTGACTTGATTGCCATTGCCAATGAAGTGGAAGAATACATTTCGACCATTAAAGCGCCGATCAAGGTAGCCGTGCTCGGCTGTGCTGTAAATGGCCCTGGTGAAGCACGGGAAGCAGATATCGGCATTGCCGGCGCACGGGGAGAAGGCCTTCTTTTCCGTCACGGCAAAACGGTTCGGAAAGTACCGGAGGAAACAATGGTGGAAGAATTGAAAAAAGAAATTGACCTGATCGCAGAAGAGCATTACCGCAAACAGGCACTTGCGGCCCAGCAGTGAGCTCAATGAAAGAAAAACGCTTTGGCATTGATATTGATGGAACAGTGACGTGCCCATCCAGTCTTATTCCATTTATTAATGAATCATTCGCGCTGAATATTACGCTTGAAGACATTAAGCAATATGATCTCGCAAAGGCGCTAAATATTGCACCCGATGCGATGCGGGAGTGGTTTGATCAAACGGAGCCGGCGATTTATGCCGCTTCTCCGCTGGCCGTGGGGGCTGATCAAATATTAGCGAAATGGCAGCAGCAGTTTCATTTGCTTTTTATTAGCGCACGGCGCCAGCACCTGCTTGATATTACAAAACAATGGTTCCACGATCAGCAGATTACGTATGATCACATAGAACTGATTGGATCGCATGACAAGCTTGACGCAGCAAAAAAGCAGCAGGTTGACCTTTTTTTAGAGGACAAGCATGACAATGCCGTGATGCTTGCTGAGGAATTATCGATCCCTGTTTTATTATTCAATACCCCGTACAATCAGGACGCTGCTCCTGAGAATGTCATACGGGTTCAAAATTGGCATGAAGCGGATTTGTGGGTAAACCAGTGGTTAAAGACTGGCGATATAGCACCGCTCCTCCGTTCATAAAAAAGCGTGACGATTTTTTCGTCACGCTTTTTTCATGCATTCTTCACATTTCCCGTACACTTCGAACTTATGCCCTGTCACTTCGCAGCCGGCCAGTTCTTCTAATTCATTCATCGGGCACATATGAATTTCTTTTGTTTTGCCGCATTGCAGGCAGATAAAATGATGGTGATGGTGATTATGCGAACAAGCAAAGCGGAAATGGCGCTCGCCTGACAACTCGGTTTCTTCCAGTATATCCATTTCTGCAAAAAGGGCCAGGTTCCGGTAAATCGTATCAAAGCTGAGCCCCGGGTAATCTTCTTTCATTTCCTCCAGTACATCTTTAGCCGTTAAATACTTGTCCTGGCGTGCAAAAAGCGCCAGCATTTCCTCTCGTTTGCCCGTTTGTTTATATCCTTTAGCCTTCATGAGTTCAATGGCTTTCGTTAAATTCATTATATGTCCCTTTCCTCCTGCTAGTTTTTAATCCGTTTCCACAGAAGCACCGCCAGCAAAATGACAATTGACGTCACAACGATGGTTCCGCCTGGCGCCAAATTCAAATAAAAGGCGCTGACCAGGCCGCAAAGCACAGCGATTTCGCCGAACAGCACAGACAATCCAATCGTTTGCTTGAAGCCTTTCGCCATTCGCATAGCGGCTGCCACCGGCAATGTCATTAAAGCGGAAACGAGCAATACACCGACAATGCGCATCGATACCGCAATCACGAGCGCCGTTAAAATAATAAAAATGAAGTGTATCAGTTTTGCCGGGATGCCGGATGCTTTGGCATATTCTTCATCGAATGATAAAATGAACAGCTCTTTATACAGCAAAAAAACGGTCAGCAGCACCAGCGCACTAATGCCGAGGACCGCATACAAATCATCCCGGCTTACCGCACTGACACTTCCGAATAAATAACTGAATAAATCCGTATTAAATCCATCCGCAAGGGAAATAAAAATAACTCCGATGCCGATGCCGCCGGACATCATAATCGGAATAGCCAGCTCCTGATAGTGGGTGTACACGCCTCTGAGCCGCTCAATGAGCAAGGAGCCGCCCACAGAAAAGGCCATTCCGAAATACAGCGGGTTCACCGCTGCAAAGACAGGATACGTCTGGCCGAGCAAAAGCCCTGCTGCAATGCCTGAGAGTGTGACATGGCTCAAAGCATCCGCAATAAGAGACAGGCGGCGTACGACGATAAAAGCACCGAGGAGCGGTGCGATCATGCCGATAATGGCTCCCGAAAGAAAGGCATTTTGTAAAAATTCATACGCAAAAATAGCTTCTATCATATTGGTCTTCCCTTCAATGGTCGTGATGATGGTCAAGCAGACGGATACCGTGCCCGTACAGGTCGGATAATTCCTGTTCGTCCAGCTCAATAAATTGCTTCATGCTGCCATGAAAATGCAAATATTTATTTAAACAGGCGACGTGTGTTACTTTATCTGTAATCGTACCGATATCGTGTGTGACCAAAAGCAATGTCATGCCGAGCTCGTGATTTAAATGCGTCAGCATCCGGTAAAAGGAATCCACATTCTGGCTGTCCACTCCAACAGTCGGCTCGTCCAATATTAATACAGACGGCCTGGACACGATGGCTCTCGCAATAAACACTCGCTGCTGCTGCCCGCCGGACAGATCGCCAATATTCCGGTTTAAAAAAGCTTCCATGCCCACTGACTGGACAGCTTGCTGCACGGCTTCACGTTCTGCTTGCCCTGGGCGCCGGAACAAGCCCATTTTTTTCGTTAATCCGCCCATTACAACTTCTAAAACGGTTGCCGGAAAACCGGTATTAAATGAATTGGCTTTTTGTGAAACAAAACCGATACGATCCCAGCTTTTAAATTGATCCTGTGGAATGCCAAACAGCTCGACTTCGCCTTCTTTCGGCTTTAAAAGACCTAAAATAATTTTCAGCAATGTGGATTTCCCCGAGCCGTTTGGTCCTACCAAGCCAACAAATGCTCCTTCCGGGACGGAAAAATGGATCTGCTCGAGAACATTTTCACGGTCATAACGAAAGTTCACATTGCGTATATCAATAACAGACGGCTTTTCATTCATGATAATGTAACTCCTTCAAGATTAAGAATGATTACGATTTAAACACTCCCTAGTATACAGGATGGCCGTTTTCAAGTAAACGAATCGATTTCAAGAAAGGAGAGAAGAATGCAGCCTCTTCATCAAATCATTAATCAGCGTGTGCAGTCCATGACCAAAAAAGAGCTGCTTGAGCAGGCGGCAAAGTTTCAGATCGCGCTGACAGAAAAACAGGCCGATCAGTTTATTGATTGGCTTGCCGTACACAAAGTAGACGTTTTTTCGGAAACAAAAAGGACCGAGCTGTTTCAAGCAGCTGAAACGATTCTCGGCAAACGAGAAGCGGCAGCTCTTGAAGCGATGCTCCGTCCATACAAACATTTTCTTAAACTGTAAGGCCTGCTGTTACTTTCTCCCGCACATCTTCATCAAATTGCTTTGCGCGAAGCATCGCAATTTCTTGAAGGTAAGGCGGTTTTTTACTGTTTTTGTCTTCGCCAATATAAGGTGTTTCAAGAATCTTCGGAACGTCTGCCAGCTGTGGATGGTGCACAATGTAGCTCAGTGCATCAAAGCCAATATGACCGAATCCAATGTTTTCATGGCGGTCCTTGCCGGCACCCTGGACATTTTTACTGTCATTGATATGCAGGACCTTCAGCCGGTCGATGCCAACAATGCGGTCGAATTGTTCCAGCACACCATCAAAGTCCTCATGAACGTTGTAGCCCGCATCATGTGTATGGCACGTATCAAAGCAAACCGATAACTTATTATTTAACTGAACCATATCCATAATCATGGCGATCTCTTCAAATGTCCGCCCGCATTCCGTTCCTTTGCCCGCCATTGTTTCCAGTGCAATTTGCACCGATTGATCCTGCTCGAGCACTTCGTTTAAGCCTTCAGCAATTTTTTTCAATCCCGCTTCCGTCCCCGCTCCAACGTGTGCACCGGGATGAAGAACGATTTGGCCGGCCCCAATCGCAGTTGACCGTTCGATCTCCATTCGCAAAAAGTCAACGCCAAGCTGAAAGGTTTCCGGCTTTATCGTATTGCCCAGATTAATAATGTACGGCGCATGCACGACGATTTCTGAGATGCCGTTTTGTTCCATATGACGGTGCCCGGCTTCAATGTTCAAGTCCTCAATCGGTTTGCGGCGCGTGTTTTGAGGAGCGCCCGTGTACACCATAAATGTTGTTGCACCGTACGATACAGCTTCTTCACTTGCACCAAGCAGCATTTTTTTGCCGCTCATCGAAACGTGCGATCCAATTTTCAGCATATCTAAACTCCTGTTACCTTTTATTCCGAGCGTCAATGCGGCGCTGGCGCTTTTCAATCTTCGCCACTTCCATTTTGCGCTTCTTTTTATAGCCCGGTTTTACTTTTTGTGGACGGCTCGTTACCGCTCTTACCTTCGGATTCACCGCATCGTCTTTTTTCTCGCGCTTTTTGCGGCGATTCCGGTCTGCCGTTTCCACGATTTCTCCGGCACGGATTTCGCGGTTTGAAAAGTCAATGTCGCGTTTCTCAAGCTTGGCAATCGCATCTTCATCGGCAGGCAAATACACCGTTGCACAAATGCCTGAGGCCCCTGCCCGTGCTGTCCGTCCTGCACGGTGAATGTAAAAATCGAGATCCGGCGGAAGCTCATAGTTAATGACGTGGCTGACGCCTTCAATGTCAATCCCGCGCGCAGCAAGATCTGTCGCCACAATATATCGGTACTCTAAATCATGAACCTGCTTCATCATTTTCTTGCGTTCACGCGGAGGAAGATCTCCATGAATACGGCCTGTTTTAAAGCCTTTTTCAGACAGCTTATCTGCCACTTCATCCGCTTTTTGCTTTGTATTGGTGAAGACAACAGCTAAATACGGATTAAATGACTTGAGCAGGTCCGCCACGACGTCTACCTTGTCACGGCTTTTTGCCGGAACAAGCATGTGTTCAATGTTGGCAGCAGAAGCACGTTTTGGTTCTATGTGAATATACTCTGGGTTCTCCATGTATTTTTTCAAAAATGGCTTCAGCTTTTGAGGAATGGTTGCAGAGAAAACGAACATGCCCAGCTTTTCAGGCATACCCGACGCAATGCGGTCTACATCGTTGATAAAGCCCATATCAAGCATTAAGTCCGCTTCATCAACGACCAGCATGTCCGCCTTATGAACGGAAATCGCATTGTCTCCAATCAGGTCGGCGATACGTCCTGGCGTCCCAACCATAATGTGCGGCGGGTTTTTCAAGCGTTCAACATCTCTTTTTTTGTCTGTGCCTCCGACAAAATGCCGAACAGCGATTTCTTCTTCTGATTCATTTGCTACTTTTTGAAACGCCTGGTAAATCTGTGTAGCCAGTTCACGTGTCGGCGCTGTGATCACAGCCTGTACTTCTTTTTTCTCCGGCTGAATGCGGTTTAAAATCGGCAGGACGTATGAGTGGGTTTTCCCGGTTCCCGTCTGTGACTGGCCGATGGCGCTTTCCCCTTTTAAGATAAGCGGGATCATATTGCGCTGAATTGGCGTTGGCTCTTTAAATCGCAACGCTTCAATTCCCTTATAAATAAACGGTTTTAATCCGTATTGTTCAAATGTATGGTTTGCCATATGGCATCAAATTCCTTTCACGTTCAAAGTTTACGCACGTTACGATATTATACTATATAACACAAGAAAGCAAAAGAAGGTTTATTCACACCCTATTTCCATTGCGAATAAGATAGAGAAAAAGGAAAGGGTGACAACGTTGCTGCATCGATACGCCTCATTTGGAAGCCGCCGATTCTTTTACCCGTACCCTCCTGTACCTCCTGTCCAATCTTTTGCGCCAATCGTCGATGGTGCTGTGAAATCCGGCAAATGGATGGAGCAGGCCCGTCAGATGATGGCTGCAGCCGAACAAATGCGTCCGCTGATTGAACAGTATGGACCGCTCGTTAAAAACCTGCCTGCCATGTGGAAATTGTACCGGGCTGTTCAGTCGATGCCCGAAAACGAAGCTTCTCAAAGCGGTGAAGCTGTCTCAATTAATGAAAGCCGTCCGGTGCCTGATCGTCCAAAAACAAGCGAATCCACCCCATGGTTTCCCGGCAAGTTCAGCTGATCACTATGTTTTCACTGCTTTCTCCTTTATAATAGAAGAGAGAAGATAAAGGAGGCTGCCATATGGAAATTATAAAAATTTCACCCCGCGGGTATTGTTATGGTGTCGTTGACGCAATGGTCATCGCCCGCAATGCCGCTCTTGATAAAACATTGCCGCGTCCCATTTATATACTGGGTATGATCGTTCATAATAAGCATGTGACAGACGCATTTGAAGCAGAAGGCATCATCACGCTTGACGGCAAAAACCGGAAAGAAATTATTGAGCAGGTAACAGAAGGAACGATTATTTACACCGCTCATGGCGTTTCTCCGGAGGTGCGCGAGATCGCACGCCAGAAGAATTTAACGACGATTGACGCCACATGCCCGGATGTGACCGTTACCCATGATTTAATCCGCGCTAAAAAAGCGGAAGGCTACCACGTGATTTATATCGGCAAAAAAGGCCACCCTGAGCCGGAGGGCGCAGTAGGCGTCGCACCTGAAATTGTTCATCTAGTTGAAAACGCAGACGACGTGAAGGCACTTCAAATGGAAAACGACAAGATTATTGTGACCAATCAAACAACGATGAGCCAGTGGGATGTGATGGATATTATGGATGCCATCAAAGAAAAATATCCTCATGCTGACATGCATAAAGAAATTTGCCTCGCCACTCAGGTTCGTCAGGAAGCCGTTGCCGAGCAGGCTGGTGATGCGGACGTGTTGATCGTCGTGGGCGATCCGAAAAGCAACAATTCCAACCGGCTGGCGCAAGTATCCATTGAAATTGCCGGCACAAATGCCTACCGGGTGTCTGACGTATCTGAAATTGATATTGAATGGCTGAAAAACGCCAAAACGGCCGCTGTCACAGCAGGCGCTTCGACACCGACGCCGATTGTCAAAGAAGTGATTCAATTTCTGCAAGCCTTTGATCCAGCAGATGAAGCGACCTGGACACGAGAACGAAAAGTTCCGCTTGAGAAAATTTTGCCGAAAGTAAAAAAATCAACCCTGACATCAAGATAAAAAAAGCTCCGGTCCAAAATGGGCCGGAGCTTTTCATAGTGTTGAAAAACAAAATTGTCATGGGAATACAGGTATTTCTTTATGGCATTTTCTTTTTTTATGAGCAACATTAAGACGGTTATTTTTCTAGAAAAAACATGCAGGGGCTCCGGGCTGCCGGCTCCGCTTTTCTATGTGGCGAACGCTGAACCAGCCCAAAGTGCGCGGCTGTTTCAGCCTGTCCGCTCGTCACATGGAAGTCTCCGCCGGCCTCCCTGCGCCCGTTGTGATGCTAATGAAACAATGGTAAGCAGTGATGATACAAAACGGCTTGTTTTCATTGACAAATGCTTTTAAATAAATTGAAAGGGGTCTGTTTCAACGGAAGAGGGAATAAATTCGACCTCCCATTTTTGAGCGGCCGCTTTTTCCTTCATAAGAGACGCAATGCCTTTTTTCATTACCTTCTCCACATTATGCCCCGGATCAACGACCGCAAGCCCTTCGGCGTCCGCATCATGCGCTGTGTGATAATAAAAATCACCTGTTACATAAACGTCGGCTCCTTTGCGCTTTGCCGACTGCCAGTATTTGTTGCCGTCGCCGCCGAGCACCGCTACCTTCCGAACCGGCCGCTGCAGATCGCCAACGACCCGCACTCCACCTGACTCAAGAGAGGCTTTAGCATGTCTGGCGAACTGTTCAAGCGTCATTTCCTCCGGCAGCGACCCGATCCGGCCAACTCCGCGGACTTCCCCTTTGTTTTGAAGAGGCAAAATGTCGTAGGCTACTTCTTCATAAGGATGTGCCTTAAACATAGCACCGAGAATTTTTTTCTCTATCTGTGCAGGATAAATGGTTTCAATTTTTTCTTCCCGCACAGCCTCGAGCTGTCCGGATTGACCGATAAATGGCTCTGCACCGGTTTCGGGCATAAACCGCCCGGTTCCTTCCTGAGAATAAGAGCAATGACTGTATTGTCCAATAAAGCCTGCCCCTGCTCTGCCAAGCGCTGATCTGACCGCTTCCGCATGATCCACCGGCACAAAAACAGCCAGCTTCCGCAGCTCCTCTGATGCCGTTGGAACGAGTACTTCTGTCCCCTCCAGACCTAGAGCCGCTGCCAGCAGGTCGTTCACGCCTCCTTCTGCTACATCAAGGTTTGTATGGGCTGCATACACGGCAATATCGTGCTTGATCAGTTTTTCCACAATCCTGCCTGCTGGCTGATCCGTTTGAATGGCGCCAAGCGGCCGGTATATAACCGGGTGGTGGGCAATAATAAGCTGCACATTGTTTAAAATCGCCTCATCGACGACCGTCTCCAGCACGTCGAGCGCCACCATGACCCGTGGACACGGCTTATTCAAACGGCCAACCTGCAGTCCTACCTTATCTCCATCCATTGCAAAGGATTTAGGGGAAAACTGCTCGAACAATTCAATGATTTGATGGCCATTAGGTGTTTTCATGCGTCATCACATCCTGTATCCATTGTTTTTTTGCCGTTAATTCCTGCTTTTTCTGTTCGGTTTCTTTGCCTAGAGCTGCTTTAGACAGCTTCGCTAGCACTTGATCGATCTGGTTAAACTCCCGCTGCCATTTTAGCCGAAAAGCGTCATTTTGCGCTTTCATTAAAAAAGGGCCAAAATAAATCTCTTGCGGGGTCAGTTTTTGCCCCTTGCCGGACACAGCACTAATCACCTCGTACAGCTTGCCGTCTTCTTCTAAAATGGCTTCTGCTTCGATGGTCCAGTTATTTTGGACAAGCCAGCTGCGAACCGCATGCCCCGCAATATTCGGCTGAAGAACGAGCTTCTGCACGCCTGCAAGCTTTTCCTTTCCTTCTTCGAGAATCGAGGCAATCAAAGGACCGCCCATTCCAGCGATCGTAATGCATTCGACTTCACCTGGTGACAAAACGGACAATCCGCTTCCTTTACGGACGTCTACACTCGCTGATAAACCGTCCGCGGCTACCTGTTTTTTCGCCGCCTGAAAAGGTCCATCCACTACTTCTCCGGCTACTGCCTGCTTGACAAGCCCTTTTTTCACTGCGTAGCAGGGCAAATAAGCATGATCCGAGCCAATGTCCGCAATGGTCTGGGCCGGATGAATAAAGGATACGACCGTTTCCAGCCGCTTTGATAATTGATTGCTGTTCATCTTTTCTCACCGCTTTTTATTAAAATTCTTTCCTATTTTATCACATTCCGAAAAAGAAAAAGACCTTTGCATGCGCAAAGGCCTTCTTTTCCCGATTATTTAATTTCAGCTACCCAGGCCGCCATTGCTTCAGCGTTTTCCTGAGGAACAAGTCCTGGAGGCATTGAGCCTTTACCGTTTACAAGGATGTCCTGAATTTCTTCCGGTGACAGCTTTTCGCCTACACCAACGAGTGATGGACCGGCGCCGCCTTCATAGCTGCTGCCGTGACAGCCGATACAAGAAGACTGATAATGCCCTTCCGGATCAAATTCGCCGCCTTCAGCTGTTTCACCGCCGCCTTCTTCAGCCGCTTCTTCTTCACTGGCCATTTCTTCAGCATTATCGATTCCTTCTAATGACAAGAAGAACATTAAGCCAAGCCCGAATACCGCGATCAACAAAAATGGAATTAACGGATTGCGATTCATGTTGTTTACCCCTCCCTTTTATGTATACATGCCAATCAAAAAGTACAAACACCTATCATTTTACTTGAAAATCATTCTTTGGAAAAGGCTTACGCAAAAGATTTTTTGTACTCGTCTCAATTCCGACACATTTTAGTTGTTCAAAAAGAAAAAAAGAAGAACAATCAAGCCCAGACTTCCTGAAACCGTGAAATAGACTAATCGCAATTTCACGCCTGTGTAAATCCACAGGAGACAGTTTGCGAGCAGCAGGATATAAAGGCTGGACGGACTGTTTTCAAACATTCGAGCATTGAGTTCAAGTGATAACAGCAGCAGCACGATCGCCGCTCCTAAAAACAGAAAAGGGGACAGGACTTTTTTCTTTGAAAAAAACAAAGCGAGCAGCAATAAGCTTCCGACAAAACTTGTCAAAATCACTGTTTGCAAAAGAAAAGACAATTCCGTAAAATAAAGAATAAATACAGCAACTGGCAATAGCAAAAAAGCCAGCAGTGCAGACGTCATATGTACTTGTTTTATTTTCGCCCGGCGCCCTGATTCAGAATATTCTTCCCCCTGTGTGTAAAGGGCCAGCAAGTAATCACAGTAATGCGGTGGAAGCATATGATTTTCTTTCCAAAGCAGAATTTCACTAATAATGATTTCTTTTTTATCTTGTTTCATCTTGCGTCACACTCCGATATGTCATACTATTCGTGACGGAAGCCCATTGTCCTGCTTCGATACAAAAAAAAGCCGGGAAAACCCGGCCATATAATGTTCATTCTATTCTAAAAAGTCCTTTAGCCGCTTGCTTCTGCTTGGGTGGCGAAGCTTGCGCAATGCTTTCGCTTCGATCTGACGGATCCGCTCGCGCGTAACGCCAAATACTTTTCCGACTTCTTCAAGTGTCCGTGTCCGTCCATCATCAAGGCCAAAGCGGAGACGCAGGACATTTTCCTCCCGGTCGGTTAACGTATCAAGCACGTCTTCAAGCTGTTCTTTTAACAATTCATACGCTGCATGCTCTGACGGAGAAGTGGCTTCCTGATCTTCAATAAAGTCGCCTAAATGCGAATCATCTTCTTCGCCAATTGGTGTTTCAAGCGATACAGGCTCCTGGGCAATTTTTAAAATTTCCCGTACTTTTTCCGGTGTCAGGTCCATCTCTTCGGCAATTTCTTCCGGTGCGGGCTCACGGCCAAGATCTTGCAGCAGCTGCCGCTGTACACGAATAAGCTTGTTGATTGTCTCTACCATATGAACAGGAATCCGAATGGTACGAGCCTGATCCGCAATAGCGCGGGTAATCGCCTGGCGAATCCACCATGTTGCATATGTGCTGAACTTGAACCCTTTGCGGTAGTCGAATTTCTCCACCGCTTTGATCAGACCCATGTTTCCTTCTTGAATTAAGTCCAAGAACAGCATGCCACGCCCAACGTAGCGCTTGGCAATACTGACAACAAGACGCAGGTTCGCCTCAGCAAGACGGCGCTTAGCTTCTTCGTCGCCTTCTTCGATCCGGTGGGCTAATTCAATTTCTTCCTGTGCCGACAAAAGGTCGACCCGGCCGATTTCTTTTAAATACATCCGAACCGGATCATTAATTTTCACACCCGGCGGAACACTCAAGTCGTTTAAATCGAACTCTTCGCTTTCTTTTTCAAGCTCCTGAATGTTCGGATCGCTTTCGCTCGAGCTTTCTTCTTCATCGACAAGCTCGACCCCCTGCTCCGTAAGGGATTCATAAAATTCATCAATTTGTCCGGAATCAACCTCAAATGAGGCCAGTTTATCCGCTACATAATTGTATGTTAATTCCCCTCTTTTTTTGCCGGTTTCAATAATCAATTCTTTTGCTTTTTCTAACGTTAATTCAGTTTCTTTGGAACGTGTTGACTTCTCAGCCATTAGTCCCCCTCCTTCCAACTTCCTGGACAATCTTAGCGGGCAAGCAGTTTCTCTAGAGAAATAATTTCACGTAAAATGCGTGCAGCGCCTAAATAATCGTGGCGTTTTTCAGCTTCAATGCGTTCTCGTTTTTTTTCTTCAATTTCCCGACGGCGATGCTGTTTTTGAATTTCTTTTACATAATCCCGAAGCTCTTCTTCACCCGGGTCCGATGTGACGGTCGTCAGACTTATATCGACTGCCAGCCGGCGCAGCTTTTCATCCTGCAAAACGGAAAGAAAGGAAGCCATATCCGGCTCTTCAGCATCCTCATAAAAACCGAGCAAATACGTAAAAAGTGCTTGATGCTCGTCAATTGAAAAAGGATCACCTTCCAGCATGAATCGGACCCGCTCCGCGATTTCAGGCGATGCCAGCATATGGGCAATCAGCCGGCGCTCGGCCGTTTCATGACGGGGATACTGACGAATGGGCCGCTCACGCTGTGAAAAATCAGGGACGGCCTTCTCTTTATCCTTCGCCTTGCTTTCTTTTTGAGTCGGTCTTTTTTTTAAGAATAGTGCTTTTTCCTGCTCCTGAAGCGCCTGCAGCGACAGCGAGAATTCATCCGCTAAACGCCGCAAATAATGATCGCGCTCCACTGCTTTTTTCAATCCAGCAATTTCTGTCAGCACTTCTTCTATATACCGAAACTTTTGCTCATCATCCCGCAGGTTTTTCCCCCGCTTTAAATAGTCCATTTTAAAGGCCATGAGGGTAAGGGATGAATCGGTGATATAAGCAGAAAAAGCGTCTGCTCCTTTTTGCTTGATGAATTCATCCGGATCAAGCTGCTCGGGCAAAACCGTTACCTTTACATTCAGATCATGCTGCGCCAGCATATCGGCCGCTTTAAATGCAGCATTTAAACCGGCTTTGTCGCCATCGTAGCAAATGACTGCTTGATCCGCCAGCCGCTTCAGCTGACGAATATGCTCTTCCGTCAGTGAGGTGCCCATGACCGCGACTGATTGCTGAAAACCACTTCTGACTGCGGCAATAACATCCGCAAAGCCTTCAAAAAGTATAAATTGTTTTTTCTTTTTGATCGCTGTTTTTGCTGCCGAAAAATGATATAAAAGATTGCTCTTATGAAAGATCGGCGTTTCTGGAGAATTTAAATATTTGGGCTGTCCGCCATTAAAAGCACGGCCTGAAAAGCCAGCAACACGTCCTTTTTGATCATGAAGCGGAAACATGATTCTGCCGCGAAAGCGGTCAAAATACCGTCCGCTGTCTTCGTTTCTGACGATTAATCCTGCAGCTTCCATGCGCTCAGCTGAGAAGCCGCGCTTTTGAAGGACGTTTACCGTAAATTCCGGCTGAGGAACAGCCCAGCCGATCTGGAAGCGGTCAATATCCTCGTTTGTAAATCCTCGTTCATGCAAATACGCCAGCGCTTCGCTGCCTTCCTCCGTATTCAGCAAAAGGTGCCGGTAAAACTTCGCCATCAATTCATGCGCTTCGTACAGATCAGCATGCTCATCTGTTTTTGTCGGATGTTCGCTTTCTGATGACGAAATGTGGAGGTCAACACTTGCGCGCTCCGCAAGCTTCACCGCTGCTTCCTGAAATGGAATTTGATCGATTTCCATCAGGAACGTAAAGGCATTTCCTCCTGCGCCGCATCCGAAACAATGGTAAATTTGTTTTTCGGGAGACACGGAGAAGGACGGGGAGTTTTCCCCGTGAAACGGGCATAACCCAAAGTAGTTCCGCCCCTGTTTTTTCAACTGAACATAATCCCCGATTACATCGGCGATATCAATTCCCTTTTTAATCTGTTGAATGGTTTCTTCGGGAATTCTTCCTGACATGCGACATCACCAGCTGTAAAATCGTATTTTGTAGTAATTCTACATACATGAAAAGAATCCTTCTTTCCGCACAAAAGTTCCTTAAAAAGAACACTTTGTTTAAAAAGCGCTTCAAAAGAGGGTTACATAGTTAGTTTATTCTTTTGAGGAGGGGTCTAAACCTTTTTCGAATACTTTTTATCACAATTTTCTATTATAGTACAATTTCACGAAAATGAAAAGTACATAATCAGGGGATTATGTACTTTTTCGGCTGCGGTACAAACTCATAATAATGTTCGCTGTTTCCTCTACCGCTTTGTTGGTCACATCGATCACATCACAGCCAATTTTTTCTGTAATTTCCTCGAAATAGGTTAGTTCTTTTTTGATGCGCTCTACGTCTGCGTAGCTGGCGCTGTCATCAAGGCCAAGTGAAATGAGCCTCTCCCGGCGAATGGAGTTTAACTTTTCCGGACTTATTTTCAAGCCGATGCATTTTTCTTTTGGCACTGAAAACAATTCCTGTGGCGGATCCACTTCCGGTACGATTGGAACGTTTGCCACCTTCACCCGCTTGTGTGCCAAAAACTGTGACAAAGGCGTTTTCGACGTTCTCGAAACCCCGATTAAAATAATGTCCGCTTTTAACAGTCCGCGTGGATCACGGCCATCGTCATACTTAACAGCAAATTCAATGGCGTCCACTTTCTTGAAATAATCTTCATCCAAGCGGCGGACAAGACCCGGTTCAAACAAGGGCTGCATCGCGTACATCGACTCCAGCTGATCCATTAGTGGACCGATCAAATCAAAAATTTTGATTTGATTTTCTTCTGCCTTCTCCAGCATGTACCGGCGAATATCCGGCTTTACGAGCGTATACACGATAATGCCTTTATCTTCTCTTGCCAGGCTGATGACTTCATCAATGTGCGTCGGGTCTTCCACATATGGAAACCGCTTAATGACGGCATGAGGTCCGCTGAATTGGCTTAAAGCTGCTTTCGTAACTAGTTCTGCCGTTTCTCCTACAGAATCAGACACGATATAAATAATCGGATCATTCACGTATGAGTACCTGCCTTTCTTTTAATGAGGATCGTCTGTTAAAGAAACAAATGCCCGTGTGATCGTTGTTTTGGTCACACGGCCAACCACTTCCTGGCCCTTGCCCGTTTTTTTGACAACCGGCACACAGTCAATTTGTTTGTCAAGCAGCGTCTTTGCTACATCAAGCAGCAAATCATCCCGCTCACAAACCGCTACGTTCGGCATGCGTGTCATGATAATGTTAACAGGCAATGAATTTAAATCCTGCTTGCCAATGCTTGCACGAAGCAAGTCTTTCCTTGATAAAATGCCGGATAAGCAAAAGGATTCGTCTACGACAAATAATGTGCCGACATCCTCGAGAAACATCGTCACAATCGCATCATACACAGTAGACTGCTCCTTCACAACGACTGGAACTGCTTGATAATCACGGACGAAAAGCTTCATGACACTTTCAGTCAACAGCTGTGTTCCGGACTTTCCGGTATAAAAATAACCAACGCGCGGACGTGCGTCCAAAAAGCCGGACATTGTTAAAATAGCCAGGTCCGGACGCAGCGTTGCACGGGTTAGTGAAAGCTGATCGGCAATTTGCTCCCCCGTAATCGGCCCGTTTTCTTTTACGATTTCCAGAATTTTTTCCTGCCGTTTATTTAATTCGATTGTCCTCACCACCCCGTCAAAATAAACCCCGTTGTTTTATTCCATCTCTTTATTATAGCTTATTTGAGCGGAATAAAGTGAAATTTCATCCCGTGGAGATTCTTTCCTCCACGGAATGGCAGTTGAACCAATCGGGCAGTGCAGAGTCAGCCTGTTACTTCACCAGAACAGCTGGCACCTCCGCAAAATCAAGGATGAATCGAGCGAGATTTTGCATAACAGCGAGACGGTTTTGCTTTAACGCTTCATCCTCCGTCATCACCATTGTGTGCTCAAAATAGCGTTCGATCGCTGGCTGCAGGGACGCAAGCAGATCATACCGGCTCTTTGCCGTTGTACCGCTTTGATTCCATTCGCCTTCAAGCTTCTTCAATTCATCGTACAGGTCTTTTTCTTGTTCATTTTCAAAAAGAGCTGGATCCACGCGCAAAGGACCGTCTGCTTTTTTGGAAATATTCACAACGCGGCTGAGTGCCTCCATCGTCACCTTAAAGCCTTGTTCGTCTTTTTGGCTCATTAACACATTCGCTGTTTCCTGCATGTCAGACAGCGTACCGGTTTTGCTTAACACCGCATCGATCAAGTCGTAGCGAATGCCTTTTTCCTGCAAAATATGCTTGACACGCAAAGCGAAAAAGGCTGTTAATTCGTCTTGAAGCGCTTCTGCTCCTTTGTCGCCGACTCCGTCTGCTTTCACTTCTTCAATCGCAGCTGTCAAAACGTCTGAAAGAGCCACATTCCAGTTGTGTTCCATCATCGTTTGAACAATACCCGCTGCCTGGCGGCGAAGCGCGTATGGATCCTGAGAGCCTGTGGGAATGATGCCGACAGCAAAACAGGAAACGATTGTATCCAGTTTATCCGCAAGGCTGACCAGTGCCCCGGCTGCTGTAGCAGGAACGTGATCATCGGCAGAGCGAGGCATATAATGCTCATTTATGGCCACGGCAACTTCTTCTTTTTCGCCTTTTTGGCGGGCATACTTCTCTCCCATCACACCTTGCAGTTCAGGGAACTCATACACCATTTGTGTGACGAGATCAAACTTGCAAATTTCCGCTGCCCGGTCTGCTTGTTTTTTCACATCTGCCGACACACCGAACTGCTTGGCAAGACGGTTTGTCACACGGCGAATCCGGCCCACTTTTTCGGAAAGGGTCCCGATTTTTTCGTGATACACAATTCGTTCCAGCTTCTCAAGTGAATCGGAAATAGGTGTTTTTTGATCTTCTTTATAAAAGAAATCGGCGTCTGCCAGACGGGCACGAAGCACCTTTTCATTGCCCCGTGCTACTTTTTCAATCGCATGGCTGTTTCCGTTGCGAACTGTCACGAAATGAGGAAGAAGAACACCTTCAGCGCTTCTCACCGGAAAATAACGCTGATGCTCTTTCATAGATGTAATGAGTACTTCCTCCGGCAAATCAAGGAACTCTTCGTTATAAGAGCCTGAAAGCGCCGTTGGATACTCGACCAGATTATTGACTTCCTCAAGCAGGGATTCGTCCACCGGAATCGTCCATCCATTTTGCTTCTCCAGTTCTTCCAGCCCTGTTACAATCATGCGGCGGCGTTCATCCGGATCGGCAATGACAAATTGCTCCTTTAATGTGCTGACGTATTCATCGGCTTCGATTATTACAGCCTGTCCGCCTAAAAAGCGGTGGCCGGACGTTGTATTTCCCGTTTGCACACCCGCTGCTTCAAATGAGACGACCTCTTGTCCAAACAACGCGGCGATCCACTTGATCGGGCGAACGTAACGAATATCATTCGATCCCCAGCGCATGTTTTTCCCGAAAGTCATTGACAGGATGACGTCCTTCAGCTCGGTTAAAAGAAGCGCGGTTTCTTGCCCTTCCACGAATTTTTTCACGTGAGCATATTCAATGCCTTTTATTTCTTTAAAGTAAATGTCGTCTGTGGACATGCCCTGGCCACGCGCAAATCCAGCGGCTGCTTTGGACCATTCTCCGTCTTCTGTCAATGCAATTTTCTTTGCAGGTCCTTTTGCTTCTTCATTCACGTCTGCCTGGGATTCGGCTACATCCTTGACGATCACAGCGAGGCGTCTTGGCGTGGAATAGGTTTTGACTTCACTGAATTCAATCGTCCGATCTTTTAAGAAAGCAGCTGTTTTTTCACCCAGCTGGTTCATCGACTGTGTGACGAAACGGGCCGGCATTTCCTCCAGGCCAATTTCAATTAAAAGATGTTTACTCATGATTGGATGCCCCTTTCCGGTTTAAAATCGGGAATCCTAATTTTTCCCGCTCTTCATAAAATGTTTTTGCGACCTGGCGTGCCAGATTTCTCATTCGGCCAATATAAGCGGTCCGCTCGGTAACGGAAATCGCCCCGCGGGCATCCAGTACATTGAATACGTGCGAGCATTTCAGCACATAGTCATATGCCGGGTGCACAAGTCCCTCGTCCATTTGGCGCTTGGCTTCTTTTTCATATATGCTGAACAGATTAAACAGCATGTCTGGATCGGACGTTTCAAACGTGTATTTTGAATGCTCAAATTCCGGCTGATAAAAAATGTCATGAACCGTAAAGCCATTTGTCCATTCCAGTTCAAACACATTTTCTTTTTCCTGAATGTAAGAGGCCAGCCGTTCAATTCCATATGTAATTTCAACTGAAACCGGCTTGCACTCAAGGCCCCCTACCTGCTGGAAGTACGTAAACTGGGTAATTTCCATTCCATCAAGCCATACTTCCCAGCCAAGTCCGGCACAGCCGAGTGACGGGTTTTCCCAGTTGTCTTCCACAAAGCGGATATCATGCTCAAGCGGATCGATGCCGAGTGCTTTTAACGAGTCCAGATACAGCTCTTGAATGTTATCAGGGGATGGCTTCATAATCACTTGAAACTGGTGATGCTGGTACAAACGGTTCGGATTATCCCCGTAGCGTCCATCTGCTGGACGGCGGGACGGCTCCACATACGCCACATTCCACGGCTCGGGTCCAATCGCCCGCAAAAAGGTGTAAGGGCTCATCGTTCCCGCCCCTTTTTCCACATCATAGGCCTGCATTAAGATGCAGCCTTGATCGGACCAATGCTTTTGAAGCGTTAAAATCATCTCTTGAATATTCATCTTTGTTCCTCCCTTTTATTCGAAAGCGCCAAACAAAAAAACCCGTCCCTATGTAGCACAAAAATGTGTACATAGGGACGGGTTCATCACCCGCGGTTCCACCCTACTTGCCGTATGGCCGCTTTCGTTAAAACGTGCTCCGGAGTGCCTGTTCAGCATGCTTCTTTATCCGGCTTCCACTGTCCCGGACTCGCTTGAAAAGAAAAAAATGCCTACTTGTTTCCTTCACTGCACTGGCTTATTGGTTTTGTCTATTAAAACGTAATGCAAAAAAGCAAATTTGTCAATCGCCCGGTTCATTCTTTTTAAACACATCTTCAAACCGCTCCATCTGCTCTAAAAAACGCCTCGCTTTTAAATACAAGCCGGCATATTCATCATAATACATCGATATCGCCGCTCGAAGTTCTTTTTTTGTTGATTCCTTTACATCAATCGAGCCAAGCCGATCTAAATCAAAAAAATAAAAAAGACGCAGCAGCCGGATAGCCGCCGGCGACAGGGGCAGGTAGTACGGATCTTTCTCAAAGCACCGGTGGCAAATCAGGCCGTTTTCACGAATGGAAAACCCGAATCGCCCTTCTGTTTCTCCGCAAACCGCGCACGATGACAGCTCCGGCCGCAGCCCGACCTGCGCAAGCATTTTCATTTCAAAAATATTGGTCACAATCGCCGGGTCCATCCCGTCATTAATGTGAGCGAGACTTTTGCGGACCAGTTCAAAAAGCGGTGCAGATCCTTCGCTGTCTTCTGTGGTTTTGTCGGTCAACTCTGTTATGTAGGCGGCATACGACGTCTTCAGCAGGTCTTCCCGGATATGCCGCATCGAGTCCAGCGCTTCGCCTTGCTGCATCGTGACAAGCCCTTTTCCGCCCTGTACGAGGAAATAGCCGTGTGTAAACGGCTGCGTCACACCCGTCAGCCGGCTGTTTGTTTTTTTTGCTCCTCTGGCCATTGCCGCCCTTTTCCCTTTTTCCCGCGTCAGCATCGTGACAATTTTGTTGCTTTCACCGTAATCATTTGTCCGGAGCACGATGCCTTCCCATTTTTCAAGCATTCGCTTCACTCCTCAAGGACTTAGTATTCGTCTTCTTTGAACCCGAAGTCACGCAAATTGGAGGCTTTATTGCGCCAGTCCTTCTGCACCTTTACCCATAGCTCCAGAAACACCTTCGAGCCGAGTAAATGCTCAATGTCCTGGCGCGAGCGCTTGCCCACTTCTTTTAAAAGAGCGCCCTGCTTGCCGATCACGATGCCTTTTTGCGAATCGCGCTCTACGACAATTGTTGCCATCACATCGATCATATCCTTGCCTTCGCGCTTGGAAATTTTGTCAATGACTACGGCAATGGAATGCGGTACTTCTTCTCTTGTCAGGTGCAGCACCTTTTCACGGATTAATTCCGACACAATAAAGCGCTCCGGATGGTCTGTTACTTGATCCGCCGGGTAATACTGAGGGCCGTTCGGCAGCATTTTCTGAATTTGCTCGAGAAGACGGTCAACATTGCTGCCTTCAAGCGCTGAAATCGGCACGATCTCGGCAAACTCAAGAAATTCCTTGTACTGCACGATCAGCTCCATCAGCTTGTCTGGGTGAATGCGGTCAATTTTGTTGATCACAAGGAAAATGGGGGTTTTTACGTCCTTCAGCTTCTCGATAATAAACTCATCACCGCCGCCAAAGCCTTCCTCTGCGTTGATCATAAAAAGAACAAGATCCACTTCGCGAAGTGTATTCACCGCTGTTTTCATCATAAAGTCGCCCAGCTTGTGCTTCGGTTTATGAATGCCCGGTGTATCGATGAACACCATTTGCGCGTCATCTGTCGTTAAAACACCCTGAACTTTATTCCGGGTGGTCTGTGGCTTATCACTCATAATAGCGATTTTTTGGCCGATCACACGGTTTAAAAACGTCGATTTCCCAACGTTTGGGCGTCCTATAATTGAAATAAAACCTGATTTGTATTGTTTATTCTCCATTTAAATCCTCCGGTGAAAAGGCGCCCGGCAGAAGCTCTGAAACGGTCAGCGTCTGCACGTCGCCTTCTAAATTCGTTAAAATAACCGTCATATCAGGCGGGCATAGCTCTGATATAACCTGACGGCATGCCCCGCATGGCGGAACAGGCCGTTTTGTATCCGCGACAACGGCAATGGCCGCAAACTCCCGCGCCCCTTCAGACCATGCTTTAAACAGCGCTGTACGCTCAGCGCAGTTTACCACACTGTAGGCGGCATTTTCAATGTTGCAGCCGCCAAACACCTGGCCGTCCTTTGTCAGAAGGGCTGCGCCCACCTTAAAGTTTGAATACGGAACGTACGCCTGCTCACGCGCTTTTTTAGCTGCTTCCATTAGTTGTGTTTGATTCAAAGGAATCACTCCTTAAAATTTAGGTAAAAACAAAAGAACGCCAATGATAACGGCTATAAGAGAAAAAAAAAGCACCGCGCCGGCTGCCAGATCTTTTGCCATCTTGGCCAGCGGCTTGAATTCATTTGTGACGAGGTCCACCGTTTTTTCAATCGCTGTATTGATCATTTCGAGGGCAAAAACACCGCCAACTGTCAGCAGCAAAATGCACCATTCGATTTCAGACAGCCCGACAATAAAACCGGCTGCAGATACGAGTAGCCCTGCAGCCGCATGAACACGCATATTCGGCTCTTTCATCGCCAGCTTCAGCCCATTTCCGGCAAAGCGAAACGCGGCAGTGAGCCTTCTGATGCTAAACGTCCGTTTGTTATCGTTCAAGACCGTACGCCTTTAAAATATCATTCTGGCGGCTGAACATCTTTTTTTCGTCCTGTTCGTTCATATGGTCGTAGCCGAGCAGGTGCAAAAACCCATGGACGGTTAAAAAGCCAAGCTCCCGTTCAAATGAGTGGCCATATTCCTCTGCCTGCTCTTTGGCCCGGTCAATTGAAATAATAATATCCCCCAGCACTCTCGGCATATCCACACCTGTAATCTCAACTTCATCCTCGCCCATTTCTTCCAGGGCAAACGAAATGACGTCCGTCGGCTGGTCTTTCTCCCGGTAGTCACGGTTGATTTCCTGAATCCGATCATTTGTGACAAACGTAACGGACACTTCACTTCCGTCTGGCAAGGCTTCTAACTGAGCGGCCAGCTGAAGCAGGTCCGCCGAAAGCTTCTCTGCTCCGTGATCAAGCTGACTTGTTTCATCCAGAAAATCAATGACGAGAGCCATGTTGTTGATCTCCTTTTTCCGCTTTTTCGTAGGCTGTAATCACTTTTGCGACAAGTGGATGACGGACAACATCGGATTGGTTTAAATACACAAATGAAATGCCGGACGTATTGTCGAGAATACGCTCAGCCGACACAAGACCGGAAGCAGCACCCTTCGGCAAGTCAATTTGCGTTTTATCTCCCGTAATCACCATCTTGGAGCCGAAGCCCAGCCGGGTTAAAAACATTTTCATTTGGGCATTGGTTGTATTTTGCGCTTCATCCAAAATAACAAACGCATCATCGAGCGTTCGGCCCCGCATATAAGCGAGCGGTGCAATTTCAATCGTGCCCCGCTCAATCATCCGATCCGTGTGTTCTGCCCCCAGCACATCGTGAAGGGAGTCATACAGCGGACGAAGGTACGGGTCTACTTTTTCTTTTAAGTCCCCGGGCAAAAAGCCGAGGCTTTCTCCCGCCTCTACAGCAGGACGCGTTAAAATAATTCGTTTCACCTGACTGTTTTTAAGGGCTCGCACCGCCATGACAACCGCTAAATACGTTTTTCCCGTTCCAGCCGGGCCGATGCCAAAAACAAGATCCTTGCTTCGGATCGCTTCGATGTAATCCCGCTGTCCCAATGTTTTGATGCGAATCGATTTCCCTTTCGCATTTTTCGTGATTTCTTCCTCATATAGTTCATCTAAATAATCGATCGTGCCACTTTTCGCCATTTGCACAGCATTGATAATATCACGTTCGCTTATGTTAATTTTTTTGCGGATAATCGCGAGCAGCTGCTCCACCACAGCTCTTGCTTTTTCAACGTTTTCTGCAGTTCCTGATACATGAAGAGCTCCATCTCTCGTGACCATCTTAACATGGAATTCCTCTTCCATAATCGTTAAATGCCGATCTGAAACGCCGAACAACAAGACGGCTTCATTTTGGTCGTCAAGCGCGACCGCTGCTGACTTCAATTCTTCCTGCATTCAATCATTCTCCTTAGCTGGCACGTTAGTGAATAGCAATATTTTCTAGTACTTGGAAGTGTATAATCATCTTTACTTTACCATTTTCAACCCGCTTCTGTAAAACGTTTTCGCCTTCAATGACAGCTTCTCGAGGAAGCCTGGCCATTAAAGCCGCCCTGGCAGACTGAATCCCTCTCCACTCCTGCTCACTTGTGCTTTCACTCCATTCCGCTTGATGCAGGGCATAATCAGTTTTGGTTCGGACTGAAAAAGGAAGCTGATAGGAAAAAAAATGAAATACGTACTGTTTTTCCTCGGTTTGAAATGGCTTTGAAAAGGGTGCGGCCGTTAAAATAGTGTATTTTTCATTATTTAAATAGAAAAAAACATTTCTTCTTTTTTCTCCACTTCTTATTTTTAATCCATTTTCATCGAGCGTCACGGTGGCCTTATACCACGTTTCAGCGGTTACTGTACCGGAAGCAGGTGTTTTCTTCGATCCTGAGATCAGCCGGTCTCCCGCTTCAATAAAATCACCACGGCGAACCTTTGACACACCATATTCTACAAACAAATCCCTCACAACACCCGATTTCGCCGCCTTCATATGGCGGCTTTTTATGACCGGCGATTTCTCCTTTTTTTCAGCCGCTACCTCCACGTAATACACGGCCCCTTTTTTTTCAATGGTAAAGCGGGTCAGACCGGGAATGTCACGGGCAGCCTGTCTTGATAGCCGGTCGGTATCGAGCGGTTCAAATGTAACAGCTCCTTCCCGAATCCCTTCCTTTTTCAAAAACGCAAAAACATCGGCCTTCATTTCCTGGTCGGCTCCCTGTACATCAATCCGGATAATCATGGCCGATAACACAATCATGAAGATAAAAAAACAAGCACTCGTTATGATTAAAGGGGAATAGTGAGCAAGACGCTGGACGAAAAAAGGAAGCCCCTCTCTTTTTTCGAACCGGATCTTCCCTTTAAAATGACGCGCTTCACGACGAAGCGCTGCAACGTCCCGAACCGACAATGAAAAATGGACACTGTTATCCCGGCTGTAGTAAAGGTTTTTCAGCACAACCCCCTGCGCGTGGAGCCTGCCTGGAAACAGGGGTGCCTCGTCTCCTGTGACAACCACCACAATAGCACCTGTGAAAAAGAAATTAGCCGACATGCTTTTCCTTCAGACAAACCATCGAAATCGCGCCTTCAATGATGACTTCAGCCGGCAGAAGCTCTTTTACTTCCAAGGATTTCCCCTGTATATGAAGCGAGCCCCCCAGCAGCTGGATCAGCACCGTCTCGTCTGTGAATTTTTCAAGTTTTTCAGCGTTATAAACCATCACCTTGCTTCTGCCGAGCATGACAACCCGTGGAATCCGTCCAACAGCGTCTTCAGGCAGGCCGGCTATTTTCCCTATCCATTTCATAAAAAAACGCCCCTTTCTTTTTCATATATGTATGAAAAAGAAGGGGCAATCATCACTTTTTGCGTTTTGACTTCGGCGGACCCAGTACTTCTGAAAGGACAATTCCCTTGACTATATCTTCGCCTGTCCACGTATCAATCACTGAAATGGGTTCTTTTTTCTTGATCCGGCTTGGCCGAGTGCCTGCAGAGCGTGGCGGTCTTTCTTCGGCTGCTCTCGGTTTCGGCACGCTGGAACGATTTCGTTTTTCAGCGGCGACTGAAGCAGCGGCAGCTTTTTCTTTGCTTTGCTGCAGCTGTCCAGTCATCTCTTTTATTTTTCTTGCTGCTTTTTTCTTTGTTTCCTTTGACGCTTCCTGCTTTTCATTTTTGTTAAAAAACAGTGAGATCAAACCGGCAATAATGACAAAAATTAATCCTTCTATTGCGATGACCCCCTTACTTGAAATTAGTCTTGCTTATTGTCTTTTTTCTTATCACCAAGACCGCTGATCGCATCACGCATATCCGTATCCGCTGAAAGGTTTTGGATATTCAAATAATCCATAACACCGATGTTGCCTGCACGAAGCGCTTCACCCATCGCAAGCGGCACATCTGCTTCTGCTTCTACAACCTTCGCCCGCATTTCTTCTACGCGCGCCTTCATTTCCTGCTCTTTTGCTACAGCCATCGCACGGCGTTCTTCCGCTTTTGCCTGGGCGATATTTTTGTCCGCCTCCGCTTGCTCTGTTTGCAGCTCAGCTCCGATGTTTTTGCCGATATCCACATCCGCAATATCAATCGAGAGAATTTCAAAGGCCGTACCCGAATCAAGCCCTTTATTCAGCACGGTTTGAGAAATCATATCCGGATTTTCCAGCACTTTTTTATGGTGATCACTTGAACCAATCGTTGATACAATTCCTTCACCAACACGCGCGACGATCGTTTCTTCACCAGCACCCCCAACGAGGCGGTCGATATTCGCCCGTACGGTAATGCGCGCTTTTGCTTTTACTTCAATCCCGTTCATCGCCACACCAGCGATAAAAGGCGTTTCAATCACTTTCGGGTTTACACTCATCTGCACAGCTTCTAGTACGTCACGGCCAGCGAGATCAATCGCTGCGGCACGTTCGAATGTCAAATCAATATTGGCTCTGTGGGCCGCAATCAAGGCATTCACCACCCGGTCCACATTCCCGCCTGCTAAATAGTGGCTTTCCAGCTGATTAATGTTCAAGCCAAGACCCGCTTTTACTGCTTTAATGAGCGGATTAACAACCCGGCTCGGAATAACCCGGCGAAGACGCATCCCGACCAGTGTGAAAATACTGATTTTCACTCCGGCCGCCAGCGCAGAGATCCATAGTGCCACTGGGACCAATGTTAATAAGATACTTAATAAAATGATCGCACCCGCAATGGCTACGAGCAGTAAAATCATATTGCCTGCAAACATACAATAATTCCTCCTTTAAGATTCAATCTCTCTTACCACAACCCGAACACCTTCTGTTTTCACCACAGCCACGTCCTTATCGGCTGCAATAAAAACGCCTTCAGCTACAGCATCAATACGCTCTCCATGAATAACAATGGTTCCGGACGGGCGCAGGGGCGTTTTGGTTTTGCCCATTTTCCCGATCAGGTCTGTCCGCGTTACATTGGATACATATCCGTGCTCCGTATCCGTTGAATCACTTAAAATGAATTTTTTAAAAAATTTCATTTCTTTCCCCAACACCTTTATCATTATAATCAGTGCTGCCGCTGCCATTACAAAGGCAATCAAGAGGGAAATAGCCATCCAAAGCAAGCTGGCCCCGGCAATCAGAACCCCTGCTGAGAAAAGCGCAAAGCCAATGAATCCGACGATTCCACCTGGCAGAACAATCTCAGCCAGAATAAAGACAACCCCAATCCCAATAAGCAGCACCGTCAAAATACCGGCATCCCCTGACATAACGTGTCCCGCGGTAAAGATCAAAAGTGCGAGCGCGCCGGCTGCCCCGGGTATGCCAAATCCGGGTGTGAATAATTCCAAAATAAAGGCGATCAGTACGACGGATAAAAGGATCATCACCACGATGGGATGAGTCGCAAAGTCGACAAATCGTCCTGCTCCGTCAAAGGCAAATAGGAACGGAACTCCTGCAAGCAATATCGTCCATTTTTTCATTTGGATATGTTTCACCACCTTTCCGCCGGTTCTTTCTCATATATACGGAATAAGGGGCGAAAAAGTTTCATAAAATGAAAAAAACTGCCGTCCATGGCAGGACGGCAGTTTTTCAGGAAAGCTTTTGCTGGACAAGTCGGTTTACAAGTGAGCCATCGGCTTTGCCTTTGACTTTCGGCATTAAGGCCGCCATCACTTTTCCCATGTCCGCTTTCGCAGAAGCGCCCGTTTCCACAATTGTTTCATCTACAATCGCGGACACATCTTCTTCTGAAAGCTGTTCCGGCATATATTCGTTCACGTAAGTCAGTTCAGTCTGAATTTTGGCCACAAGATCCTCACGGCCGGCTTTTTCAAACTCGTGGAGGGAGTCTTTGCGCTGTTTCACTTCGCGAGAAAGGACTGTCAGTTCTTCCTCTTCCGTCAGGTCGCGGCCGCCTGCTTTAATGCTTTCATTTTGCATTGCAGCTTTCAGCATGCGGATGACTGTCAGTTTTTCTTTCTCTTTGTTCTTCATCGCTTGCTTCATCTCGTCATTAAGACGTCCGAGAAGACTCATAAAAAAACCTCCTCTTAGAACTTACGTTTACGAGCTGCTTCAGATTTCTTTTTGCGTTTCACGCTTGGCTTTTCATAAAATTCGCGCTTTCTGTACTCCTGCAGGGTGCCAGTTTTAGAAACAGTTTTCTTGAAACGGCGAAGAGCATCCTCAAGCGATTCGTTTTTGCGAACAACAGTTTTTGACATTTCTTTTTCCCTCCCTCCGAACACATTACGATGGAAATTCCATGTACTGGACTATTATAATACATGTCCTTTAAACGGTCAAGAAAATTTCTTTACAAAACGTGCACAATTAATAACCGGCTTCTCCTTCAACACCTGTGACGATGGCGATGCCCGAGCTTGCGCCGATCCGTGTAGCCCCTGCCTTAATCATTGTCATCGCATCCTGCTGGGTGCGGACGCCGCCTGATGCTTTCACACCGATTTTCGGCCCGAGAGTTTCACGCATTAAACGGATATCTTCTTCCGTTGCGCCACCTGCCGAAAAACCGGTCGACGTTTTTACATAGTCCGCTCCCGCTTCAACAGCCAGCTCGCAGGCCGTTTTCTTTTCTTTATCTGTTAAAAGGCTTGTTTCGATGATGACTTTAACGAGCGCTTTTCCTTGCGCGGAAGCAACGACCGCTTTAATGTCCTTTTGAACGGCCTCCGTGTCACCGTCTTTTAATGCACCAATGTTAATGACCATGTCCACTTCAGTCGCTCCATGTTCAATGGCGGTTTTTGTTTCAAAAGCTTTCACTTCTGTTATCGTTGCGCCAAGCGGGAAGCCGATGACCGTGCAGACTTTCACTTCTGATCCACTTAAAAGCTCCGCTGCCTGCTTCACACGGGCCGGATTAATGCAAACGGACGCAAAGCCGTGGCGTTTTGCTTCTTCACATAGTGTGGCTACCTCTTCTTTTGTCGCGTCTGCTTTTAGGAGCGTATGATCAATCGTTTTTGCGATATTTCCAAATGTGTCGGTAATCATATAAAATGATCCCCTTTCCGTTAGTTGTCCGTACCTCTCCATCTTACCATCAAACCTTTTTTGATGCACGAAAAAAACCGGTGACATTCACCGGTTTTACACTGTAGCAGGTTCGACAACACGGACAAATTGCCCTTCGTTGTATGGATAGCCCGCTTTTGTTATTTTGACTTTCACAATTTTCCCGACCATTTCTTCTGTCGCCGGAAACACGACTTTTAAATAGTTGTCCGTGTAGCCGCTGTACATACCTTCTCCGCCGTCTTTGAACGGCTCCTCCGGAATGACTTCAAGCACTTCGCCTTCGAACCGTGCCGCATATTCCTTTGCCAGCTGGTCCGACAGGGCGATCAGCTTGTGCACACGCTCGTTTTTTACGTCTTCATCCACCTGGTCGTCCATACGGGCTGCCGGCGTGCCAGTCCGTTTAGAATAAGGGAACACGTGAAGCTCTGAAAACTGGTGCTCTTTAATAAAGTGATACGTTTCCAGGAATTCCTCTTCTGTTTCACCCGGAAAGCCGACAATTACGTCAGACGTTACCGCAAGGCCTGGCAATGCTTTCTTTAAGCGTGTCAAACGGTCCGCGAAAGCCTCCATTGTGTACTTACGGCGCATCCGCTTCAGGACCGTATCCGAGCCTGACTGCAGCGGGATGTGCATATGGCGGACAACAATGTTCGACCGGTCAATGACATCAATCACTTCATCCGTTAATTGGCTGGCTTCAATCGAAGAAATTCGAATCCGCTTTAAGCCCGGCACTTTTGCTTCCAGGTCTCGCAGCAGCATCGCCAGATTGTAATCTTTGAAGTCCGAACCGTAGCCGCCTGTATGAATACCTGTCAGAACAATCTCCTGATAGCCTGATTCTACTAGCTGGCTTGCCTGGCGGATCACTTCTTCCGGATCACGTGACCGCATTAAGCCGCGCGCCCACGGAATGATACAAAACGTACAGAAATTGTTGCAGCCTTCCTGAATTTTCAAGGAAGCACGGGTCCGGTCTGTAAACGACGGAACATCCAATTCCTCATACACCCGGTTTTTCATGATGTTTCCAACCGCATTAATCGGCTGGCGCTCCTGCTTGAACTGGTCAATATAATCGAGCATTTTCACCCGATCCTGCGTGCCCACGACTACGTCAACACCAGGAATCGCCATGATTTCTGCCGGGGAGGTCTGCGCATAGCAGCCCGTTACACAAATAACGGCATCCGGGTTTTTCCGCACGGCACGGCGAATCACCTGACGGCTTTTTTTGTCACCTGTATTTGTCACCGTACATGTATTAATCACATACACATCCGATGTTTTCTCAAAGTCAGTCCGCTCGTAGCCATTTTGTTCAAACAGCTGCCAGATCGCTTCTGTTTCATAATGGTTTACTTTGCAGCCTAACGTATGAAATGCCACTGTCGGCATCGTCATCACCTCTTCAATTCTAAATAAAACGAAATAGCGGACAGCACATAAAGTGGTGCTGTTTCAGCCCGCAAGATTCTTGGTCCTAAGGCACACGGTTTAAAGCCGCTTTCTGACAGCACGTTTGCTTCTTGATCAGAAAAGCCCCCTTCAGGACCTGTTACAACCAGCAGACGGCTGCCGGGGCTTAAGCGACTGACCGCTTCATAAAAAGCGGCCTGCTCTCCTTTTTTGGCGGACTCTTCATAAGCAAAAATCGTCACGTCAAATTGCTGTCCATATTCAATCAAGCTGGCGAGCGGCATCGGTTCAGCTACAGAAGGCAGACGGCTCCGGTGAGACTGCTCTGCTGCTTCCTTTGCAATCTTTTGCCACCGTTCGATTTTTTTACCGCTTTTTTTGCGGTCCCACTTCACGATAGAGCGGGCCGCTTCAAATGGAACAAACCCGGCTGCGCCGAGTTCTGTTCCTTTCTGTATAATATAGTCGAATTTATCGCCTTTCACAAGACCGCATGCCAGCACGACGTCAACAGGCAGTTCAACCGTGTCTTCTACCCATTCTTCCACGCTCGCCCGCACGTCTGTCTCCGTTACTTGATCCAGCACGGCTACCGCTGTTTTTCCATCCGGGAAAACAGCGTACACCCGGCTGCCCTCTTCCATGCGCATCACCCGGCGGATATGGTGAACATCCTCAACAGAAAACGTGATGCTGTCTTCCTGCTGGCCGCCTGTTACAAAGTATCGCTGCATTTTTGCACCTCGATTATTCTGCTTTTTTGCCGACGATGCAGACCCAGTCTTCCATGACAACCGTTTCTTCAATAAACAAGCCGGCATCGGTCATCGCTTTGCGTACATCGTCTTTTTTCTGCCCAATAATGCCGGACGCGATAAACAAACCACCCGGACGCAAAATCGATACAACATCTCCCGTAAAGGAAATGATGACTTCAGCTAAAATATTCGATACCACCACATCAGGCTGATCGTCAATGCCATCAATCAAATTGTTTTTCGACACTGTGACAATATCCTCAGCATGATTTAACGCGACATTTTGGCGCGCAGCCGATACCGCTACTTCATCCAGATCCAGCGCCGTCACACGTGATGCGCCGAGCAGCGCTGCGCCAATGGCCAGAACGCCAGAGCCTGTGCCCACATCAACGACATGATGATCCGGCTTCACAAACCGCTCAAGTGCCTGCAGACACATAACCGTGGTTGGATGTGTGCCGGTTCCGAACGCCATACCCGGGTCAAGCTCGATAATGAGCTCATCTGATGAAAAGGGCTTATAGTCCTCCCATGTGGGAACAATCGTAAACTTTTCAGAAATCTTCACCGGGTTATAATATTGCTTCCAGGCCGTTGCCCAGTCTTCCTCGTGTACTTCACTGACAGACACCTTTACGTTGCCTATATCGATCTGATACATCGCTAAATTTTTGACTGACTGGGTAATGTCATCAACGGTTTCCTGCAAAAAGCTGTTCACAGGCAAATACGCCTTTACCGCTACGCCTTCCTCCGGGTAATCGTTCGGATTCAGCTCATACAATTCACCAAACAAGCCGCCTTCACGCTTTTTGTCCAGCTCAGCACGGTCTTCTATAACTACACCGCTCGCCCCTGCCTCATGCAAAATATTGGAAATTGGTTCCACTGCATCATTGACGGTTTCAATGCAAATCTCTGACCATTTCATTCTCGCCAGCTCCTATCATGGCTTTAATCACGCTTGAGGGCGCGTTTTACCTTATCAAAAAAACCGTCTTCCTCGCTCGGCTGCTCACCGCTGACTTCCGCAAACTCTCGAAGAAGCTGCTTTTGCTTTTCATTCAGTTTAGTTGGGGTTATCACTTTTACGTGGACATGCTGATCTCCTGTTCCATACCCGCGAACATTGGCTACCCCTTTGCCGCGAAGCCGGAATCTCGTGCCGCTCTGGGTGCCGGCAGGGATTTTTAGTTTCACTTTACCATTAACAGTCGGCACTTCCAGTTCGTCCCCGAGCGCTGCCTGAACAACTGTGATAGGCATTTCACAATAAATATCATCGCCATCACGTTCAAACAGCTCATGCTCCTGCACACGGAACACAACATATAAATCGCCTGGAGGGCCGCCGTTTACGCCGGATTCTCCCTGTCCGGACAAACGGATTTGCTGCCCTTCATCAATGCCGGCCGGCACTTTCACATTAATCGTCTTGTTTTTCGTTACCCGGCCATTGCCGCTGCATGTCGAGCACTTTTCCTTAATGATTTTCCCGGTTCCGCTGCAATGATGACATGTACGGCGCGTGGCTACACGGCCAAAAGGCGTGTTTTGCTCAACGTTCACCTGTCCGGCACCGCCGCAATGCGAGCACGTTTCAGGCGACGTTCCAGGTTTTGCACCGCTGCCATGGCAGGTGCCGCATTCTTCTTCTTTTGGAATCGTAATATCTTTTTCGACACCAAAAACCGCTTCGTCAAAAGACAGCACCATCGTATATTGAAGGTCATCTCCCTGGCGGGGCGCATTTGGGTCACGCCGGCGTCCGCCGCCGCCCCCTCCAAAGAACGTGCTGAAAATATCATCAAACCCACCGCCAAAGCCGGAGAATCCACCGCCGCCAAAACCACCCTGCTGAGGACCTGCGTGGCCGAACTGATCATATTGCGCTTTTTTCGATTCGTCGCTCAACACTTCGTACGCTTCTGAAATTTCTTTGAACTTTTCGTCAGCGCCTGCCTCTTTATTAATATCCGGATGATATTGCTTGGACAGCTTCCGGTACGCTTTTTTGATCTCATCTTTTGATGCTGACTTTGAAACACCTAATACTTCATAATAATCTCGCTTGCTCACCTTTTTCACTCCCGTTTCATCACATAACCGCTATTTTAACATAGATTGGCTGTTCATTGGTCATTTGTTTCACGAAAAAAGCCAAAGCCGGAAACCGCTGACTTTGACTTTTTCGTGTGGCGCTTGCTTAGTTTTTGTCTTTTGAATCGTCTACTTCTTCAAACTCGGCATCAACGACACCATCATCCTTCGGTGCGCCTTCTGCTCCTTGCTGTGCTTCAGCTGCTTTTGCCGCTTCTTCATACAGCTTCATTGATAAAGCTTGAACGATTTCGTTTAATGCATCACGTTTTGAACGGATCTCTTCAAGATCGCCTTTTTCAATCGCTTCTTTCAGTGAATCCTTTGCTTCTGTTGCTTTTTGAAGTTCCGCTTCATCTACTTTGCCTTCAAGCTCTTTGACTGTTTTTTCTGTTGTGAACACAAGCTGATCGGCTTCGTTGCGAAGCTCCACTTCTTCTTTGCGCTGCTTGTCAGCATCCGCATTTTCTTCTGCTTCTTTTACCATGCGCTCAATTTCGTCATCAGACAAGCCTGAAGAGGACTGGATCGTGATCGCCTGTTCCTTTTGTGTGCCCAAATCTTTCGCTTTTACATTAACAATCCCATTTTTATCAATATCGAACGTGACTTCGATTTGAGGAACGCCGCGCGGTGCTGGCGGAATGTCTGTTAATTGGAACCGGCCAAGTGTTTTATTGTCTGCTGACATTGGACGCTCACCTTGAAGAACATGAATGTCAACAGCCGGCTGGTTGTCTGCTGCTGTCGAGAATACTTGTGACTTCGACGTCGGAATCGTCGTATTGCGGTCGATCAGCTTTGTGAATACGCCGCCCATCGTTTCAATTCCGAGTGAAAGTGGCGTTACGTCAAGAAGAACAACATCCTTCACGTCACCTGTTAATACGCCGCCCTGGATGGCTGCACCCATCGCAACTACTTCATCCGGGTTAACGCCTTTATGCGGGTCTTTGCCTGTTGCTTTTTTGATCGCTTCCTGTACGGCTGGAATACGAGTAGATCCACCGACAAGAATGACTTTGTCAATTTCCGCATTTGACTTGCCTGCATCCTGAAGCGCCTGGCGGACAGGACCCATTGTGCGCTCAACAAGGCTTGATGACAGCTCATCGAATTTCGCACGAGAAAGCGTTGTTTCCAGGTGAAGCGGACCTGCTTCTCCTGCTGTGATAAACGGAAGGGAGATTTGTGTTGATGTTACACCTGACAAGTCTTTTTTCGCTTTTTCAGCGGCATCCTTCAAGCGCTGCATCGCCATTTTGTCTTTTGACAAATCAATGCCGTTCTCTTTTTTGAATTCATTTACTAAATAATCGATGATCACTTCATCAAAGTCATCGCCGCCGAGACGATTGTCGCCGGCTGTTGACAGCACTTCAAATACCCCGTCGCCAAGCTCAAGGATCGATACGTCAAATGTACCGCCGCCCAGGTCATAGACTAAAATGGTTTGATCCTGGTCTGTTTTGTCCATGCCGTATGCAAGAGCTGCGGCTGTTGGCTCATTGATAATACGTTCAACTTCAAGACCGGCGATTTTGCCGGCATCTTTTGTTGCCTGGCGCTCTGCATCGTTAAAGTAAGCAGGAACGGTAATAACCGCTTTGTCTACTTTTTCACCAAGATAGTCTTCCGCATATGCTTTCAAGTGCTGCAAAATCATCGCAGAAATTTCTTGCGGAGAATATTCTTTGCCATCAATCGATTCTTTATGATTTGTCCCCATGTGACGCTTAATGGAAATGATCGTATTCGGGTTTGTGATCGCCTGGCGCTTTGCCACTTCCCCTACTTGACGCTCTTCATTTTTAAATGCGACAACAGATGGCGTTGTGCGGTTGCCTTCCGGATTCGGAATTACTTTCGCTTCTCCGCCTTCAAGTACGGCCACACAAGAGTTTGTTGTTCCAAGGTCAATACCGATAATTTTACTCATCTTTAAAATTCCCTCCTGAAATCAATGCTTGTTTAGTTATTTATTGGTTTACTTTTACCATAGATGGGCGAATAACCCGGTCTTTTAGTTTATAGCCCTTTTGAAGCTCCGCTAAAACCGAATTCGGCTCCGCTGATTCATCGCTGTCCGTCATAACCGCTTGATGCACGGTTGGGTCAAAAGGCTTTCCAACCGTTTCAATCGGCTCAACGCCTTCACTTTGGAGAGCGGCAACGAGTGTTTTATACACCATTTCCATGCCTTGAAGCAGTGACTTCGTTTCCTCATGCTCCGCCGTCACCTGAAGCGCACGCTCGAAATTATCAAGCACCGGCAGCAGCTCGCCTACGAGCTTTTGCGCACGGTATTTCTCCTGTGCTTCGCGGTCTAGATTCGCGCGGCGGCGGAAGTTATCAAAGTCCGCCCGCAAACGTAAGTAGCGGTCTTCTGATTCATCGAGCTGCTTTTGAAGCTGCTCTTCCTTCGATTCTTCTTGTGCTTCTTCCAGCACGACTTCATCCGTTTCTGTTTCAACAGACTCATTTTCTTCCTCTTGAGCAGCCGTTTCGTTCATCGGCTCCTCTTCCGTTAATGGCTTTTGATTTTCTGCCACTATAGCCACCTCCAACATTCAATGATCATTTTAAGAACGTGTATTGTACAGACGCGTAAGAACGTTTGTCATATCATGACTTAAAAAGTCCACCAGTGTAATAACCCGGGAATACTCCATCCGTTTCGGCCCCAAAATCGCGATTGTTCCAACAGGTTCGTTGCCGACAGAATAAGAGGCGGTAATCAAGCTGCAGTCTTCCATTGCCTGCTCCGCATTTTCCGTCCCAATCTTTACCTGGATACCTGATTCGGTCGGGCGCACGAGCTCATACATATCGTGTTCTTTTTCCATCATATCCATCACAAGCCGCACCTTTTCAATATCACGGAATTCCGGCTGGTTAAATATATTTGTTTTCCCGCCAATAAACAGCTTGCCGATCGGCTGGCCGCCGGATGCTTCGGCAAACATATTCAAAACAGCTTCGTAATTATGAAGATGCCGTTTCATTAATTGGGCTGTTTCTTGAAAGATTTTCCGGCGAAGCTCGGATAAAGGAACACCTGTTAATCGGTCATTTAAAATGTTGACCATCTTTTCAATGTCCGCCGGTTCAATTCCATCCGGAAGGGAAAAAAGCCTGTTTTCCACATGCCCTGTATCCGTGACGATAATTGCCACAGCCGATGTCCTGTCGATCGGAATGATCTGCAGATTTTTCACCTTATGGTCGTTGAACTTCGGTCCAAGGACAATCGATGTATAGCTTGTCAATTCCGATAAAATGGTCGCTGCATTTTGAACGGCTTTTTCCATGCCTTCCTGCCTGTCGGCAAAAATGGAATGAATAGCTGTTCTTTCGCTGCGGCGAATGGATCCGGGCGACAGCATGTGATCCACGTAATACCGGTACCCTTTTTCAGACGGAACGCGCCCGGAGGATGTATGGGTTTTTTCTAAAAAGCCCATTTCCTCCAGGTCCGCCATTTCGTTGCGGATCGTGGCCGGGCTGTACGACACATCGTCTTTTTTGGCGAGGTTGCGTGATCCGACCGGCTGCGCCGAACGTATAAAATCATCAATAATGATTTGCAAGATAAACAGTTGGCGATCTGTCAGCACCTTTTATCACCTCTGTTAGCACTCTTTCGTTATGAGTGCTAAATCTACATATAAATTATCAAAAACCGGATTGTCTGTCAACGAGTACGCTTATTGAATTAAAAAAGACTGGAACACTTCGTTCCCTAAAAATTTGCCGTTATGTGTCAGGCAAATGAAATTGTTCTTTACTTGAAGCAGCCCGCGGTTTTTCATTTCTTCAACCGGTCCGCTGAAAACATGCAAAGGACTTTTTTTGTATTTCTTTTCGAAGTCCGAAATCGAGACGCCTTCCATTTTCCGGAGCCCAAGAAACATTTCTTCTTCCATCTGCTCCTGTGCGGTTGTTTTTTGCGCTGTCATGCGCGGCCACTTCATCTCTTCAATCGGCTCCATATATTTTTTCAAAGGACCGAAGTTGGCATACCGCTCGCCATTTACATAACCGTGCGCCCCTGCACCGAATCCGTAATACTCTTCATTGTTCCAATACGTCAAGTTATGACGGCTTTCAAAGCCGGGGCGTGCAAAGTTGCTGATTTCATATTGCACAAGTCCGTGTGCTTCCATACTGTTCATTACCGCTTCGTACATATCGGCTTCTGACTCTTCTTTCGGCAGCGGCAGCTTTCCTTTCGCCATTAGATTGTAAAACACTGTTTTTGGTTCAATAATAAGAGAGTATGCAGAGTAATGCGGCAGATCAAGAGCCAGCGCCTTTTCAACGGTATCAACGGCATCCTCCAGCGTCTGCTCCGGCAATCCGTAGATCAGATCAATGCTTACATGATCAAAGCCCGCTTTTTCGGCATCTTGAATCGTCTTGTATACATCCTGCTTCGTATGCATCCGTCCGATCCGCTTTAAGTGCTCGTCATTAAAGGACTGCACGCCAATGCTGAGTCGGTTGACGCCGCCTTCTTTTAAAATGCGCAGCTTCTCAAGCGTTAATTCACCCGGATTGGCCTCGAATGTGTATTCAACTCCCGGAAGAACCGGCAGCCGCTCCGCGATGGACCGGGTTAAAAAAGCGAGCTGCTTCTCATTCAAAGCAGTCGGCGTGCCCCCACCCACAAAAATGGATTGATAATGACCCGGCTCCGCCATCCCCATTTCACCGTCCAGACACTTCAAGTATTCTTCCACGGGCTGGTTTTTCATAAACACTTTATTAAAATCACAGTAATGACAAATTTGATGGCAGAAAGGAATATGGATGTATGCTGCACTCGTCATTCTGTCCCCACCTTTCGTTCAAAAATAAAGCAAGGTGCCCGAATCGGGCACCTTTTCACTCGTTACTTTTGCTGGTCGTCCATTTTTAAGACAGCCATAAAGGCCTCCTGCGGGACTTCAACAGAGCCGACCTGTTTCATGCGTTTTTTACCTTCTTTTTGCTTCTCAAGCAATTTACGCTTCCGTGAAATGTCTCCGCCGTAGCATTTGGCGAGGACGTTTTTCCGCATTGCCTTGATCGTGGACCGTGCCACAATTTTGTTTCCGATTGCGGCCTGAATCGGCACTTCAAATTGCTGGCGCGGAATTAATTCTTTTAGCTTTTCCACTATGATCTTACCACGCTCATACGCAAAATCACGGTGAACGATAAAGCTAAGCGCATCGACCGTTTCCGTGTTTAACAAAATGTCCATTTTCACAAGCTTGGACTGCTTGTAGCCGATTAATTCGTAATCAAAGGATGCGTACCCTTTTGTACTGGATTTCAGCTGGTCAAAGAAATCATAAACGATTTCTGATAACGGCATTTCATACACAACGCTGACCCGGTTTGTGTCTAAATACTGCATGTCGATGAAGATGCCGCGTTTTCCCTGGGCAAGCTCCATCACTGCACCAACGTAGTCATTTGGAACGATGATTGACGCTTTGACGTACGGCTCCTCTACATGAGCAATTTTTTGCGGGTCCGGCATATCGGATGGATTGTCGATCCGAAGCTCTTCTCCGTCCGTCATCGTTACCTGATAAATAACGCTCGGTGCGGTTGTAATTAAATCAATTTTAAATTCGCGTTCGATCCGCTCCTGGATAATCTCCATATGAAGAAGTCCAAGGAATCCACATCGGAAGCCGAAGCCGAGTGCTTGTGACGTTTCCGGCTCATATTGAAGAGCTGAATCGTTTAGCTCCAGCTTTTCAAGCGCTTCACGCAAATCGTTGTATCTCGAAGAATCGATCGGATAAAGGCCGCAATACACCATCGGGTTCAGCTTCCGGTAGCCGGCAAGCGCTTCAGTTGCCCCATTTTTCGCAGAGGTGATTGTATCGCCGACCTGTGTATCGCCGACCGTTTTAATGGCAGCCGCCAAATAGCCAACGTCCCCGACAGTCAGTTCATCCCGCTGTGTTGTTTTCGGTGTGAAAACGCCAATTTCAGTTACTTCAAATTCCTTGCCCGTCGCCATCATTTTTACTTTATCGCCGACTTTCACTGTCCCGTCCACAACGCGAATGTAGGCAATAACACCGCGGTATGCATCGTAAATGGAGTCAAAAATCAAGGCTTTAAGCGGCGCATTAGGGTCTCCTGTTGGCGCCGGAACCTTTTCCACGACTTGCTCTAAAATGTCTTCAATGCCGATCCCTGCTTTCGCAGACGCCAGAACGGCCTCCGATGCATCCAGTCCGATAACGTCCTCTACTTCCTTCCGAACACGCTCCGGCTCTGCAGCCGGTAAATCAATTTTATTGATGACCGGCAGGATTTCCAGATCGTTGTCAAGCGCCAAATACACGTTGGCAAGCGTCTGCGCCTCAATTCCCTGTGCGGCGTCCACTACAAGAATGGCTCCCTCGCACGCAGCAAGGCTCCGGGAAACTTCATACGTAAAATCGACGTGTCCCGGTGTATCAATCAAATGGAAAATATACTCTTTCCCATCTTTCGCTGTGTAGTTTAGCTGAACAGCATTTAATTTAATCGTAATGCCGCGTTCTCGTTCAAGATCCATTGAATCCAGCAGCTGACTTTTCATTTCACGTGCAGTTAATGCTTTTGTTTTTTCTAAAATACGGTCAGCAAGCGTTGATTTCCCGTGATCAATGTGGGCAATGATCGAGAAATTTCGAATCCGCTCCTGCCGTTCTAGTCGGTCGTTGTTGTTCATCCATTTTTCACTCCTGTTATCGGCACATATATACTAGTGTGATTATATCAGCGAGATTTGCAAATGACAACGAACATTCGCTAAACGGCTCAGCCATTTTGCTCGGATTGGATAAATCTCGTTAAGATGTCAGCAAACGCTTTTGCGCTTCTATCCAATTCTTCTCGTGTATTTTCCACGCCGCCCATTTCAATCAGCATCGCCCGGTTGGAAAGATCCTGATTGAATTTTCCATTTGTCTGGCTGCCGGATTTCACGATGACACCGCGTGACAAGCCAGGATAATGCTGTTCAAAGAGGGTATGAAGCGCCGAGGCAAACCGGGCATTTTCTTCATAATGGGCATGCTCGCCTCCGACGACAAACACTGTTTTGGCCATCGGCTGCCCATTTATCACAGTGGTGGTGATCTCTTTTTTCTGAGAGTCGCGGTGGATGTCTACAAAGTAGGAAATGGACGGTTCCTGTTTTTGTACAGACGCGACCACCGACCGGGATTCTTCATAGGAAGCACTGTATTTTTTTCCTTTTTTATTTAAAAGAGCGCCAATATCCGTTTTGTTCACTGCTGCATGCACGCCTTCTTCTTTTAAATAGTTGGCGATCATCGTCCCCACTTCCGTAATATTAATCGGGTCTTGTCCATTTTTGGGCGTAAAGGCTTCCGACGTATGAGTGAAGTATAGAAGAACTTCCTTTTCCGCTTCGGCCTGCTGGTCCTCCGGCTCTTGAGGGGGAGCTTCTGGAACAGGCACATCATCCGGTTCTTTCGATTCAATTGGCATCGTCGTATAATCCGTTCCCTCACCGGCAATTAAAATCTGGCCGTCGTAAATCGAAAACCCCGGCAGCTCCTTGCCAAGGAACGTTCGGGGATCCCGCAGGCTGATGCCCGCTGCAGACTGAAAAGCGGTATCAATGAATGTGAGTGTGTTTTGCTCCGGCTTGGCTGCTGATTCAAAAAGATGATTTTCACTGCGGAGGACTTCGAAAAAGTGAGCCGCTGGTATTTCCGCTGCCGCCCGGCTCATCGACTCAGAGGCAAAATGGTATGAAAATGGCATGACGGTTAATAAACCGGCTGTCCATAAAGGCATCGCTACAAGGCTTGCGTAGGCGGGAAAAAACCAAAAGGCTGTCTGCTTTTTTTTGTGCAAAAGGATTGTCGCCATCCCCTTTTTGTTCCTTTTACGATTACTTTATGCACATAAAAAAAAAGCAGACCAAGATTCAGCCTGCAAAAAACGATCTTGTTTCCTCCGGGGGACGGTCGTGCAAAGCTTCATTCAATGCGCTGGAAACAACGGCTGCCGCACCATGAATGAATAAATCCGCTTCCTTCGGTGTCACAATCATATTTAATCCTGCCGGTGTCAGCACATCTGTAATCAGCTGATGCTTTTCTTCTTCGTTCAGCAGGCCGATATTTCCTAAAAATGATTTTTTCCACTCCTGATCTGCCCGGCCGCTTTTTTCTTCTAAATGCTTCATCACCATCTCCACCGCATCCCGCGTAACCGTCGCAGCGTCAATAACTGTTGGAATGCCGATCGCAATCACCGGGATACCTGCCGTTTGCCGGCTGATTTCCTTTCGGCGGTTTCCAATTCCTGCGCCCGGCTGAATGCCTGTATCGGTCATTTGAATGGTGGCGTTTAATCGTTCAATCGAACGGGACGCAAGCGCATCAATGACAATTAAAAAATCCGGCTTTTCCCGTTCAATCAAGCCAAGCAAAATATCGCCTGTTTCGATTCCGGTCATTCCCATGACTCCGGGTGAAATCGCACTGACAGGCCGGTATCCGGTTTGAACATGCTCCGGATGCAGCTTGAATAAATGATTGGTGACAATCAGGCGGTCTGTTACGCGAGGCCCGAGGGAATCGGGTGTGATTAAATCATTGCCAAGTCCCGCCACTAAGCAAGAGGCGGTCTGTGGTAATTCAGCGCCTTTAATAAACAAGCGGATTTCCTCCGCGACCACCCGGCTGATCGCTGCATGCCGGCTGGAATCAGACTGACGCAAATCAGCCGATTCGATGGTGACGTAGTGACCCGCTTTTCGTCCTGTAATTCGTTCTGCTCCTTCAGATATTTGAACAGTTGTCACTTTTGTTTGTTCTTTTTCTTCTTCCTTTATGTTAATGCCTTCTACTTTGCCGCCCTGCTCCTGCTCCGCTATTAAAGCGGATTCCAATGCAAGATCTGTGCGCGGAGACCACTTTCTCATACATTTCACCTCTCCATTTTTTTCACAGTTTGCCCGGGCGTGTAAAAGTTTATTCCTTTACAGCGGAATGCTATTGCAATTCTGTCATTCCTTTGCTAAAATACTTCTTGTTGTTTAATTCAATAATGATTGATAATCGGGTACGAATGCAACTTCGATCCATTTTTAGGAGGTGACAGTAAATGCCAAATATTAAATCTGCCATCAAACGCACAAAAACTGCTCAAATTCGTTCAGCACGCAACACGCAAGCTAAATCAGCTATGCGCAGCGCAGTGAAAAAGTTCGAAACAGCAGCTGCTAATAATGACGAAAACGCAAAAGAATTGCTTGTACAAGCAGTCAGCAAACTAGATAAAGCTGCAGCAAAAGGCCTTATCCACAAAAACGCTGCGAACCGTCAAAAAAGCCGTCTTATGAAAAAGCTGGCAAACTAATAAAAAAAGTGTCCATTTACGGACACTTTTTTTATTTGGCTTTCATCATCGTTTGAAGACGGAAGAAAAACAATTCAATAATCATCTTTTTTTCCATTCCGCTGCTTTTCATTTCATAATCACATTCAGCCAGCATTTGAATCGCGGCCGCAAGCTGTTTTTCTGAAAAAGACCGCGCTTGATTGCCGGCAATTTTCACCCGGAACGGATGCACTTTTAATTGCCCGGCAATTTGCTGCTGGCCATAGCCTTTTTTCACCAGCTCCTTTACTTGATAAATGAGCCTGAACTGCCCGGCCACAATCGCCAGTATTTTCAATGGCTCTTCATTTAACCGGATTAAATCGTAGTAAATGCGGAGAGCTTCCTGAAGATGCCCTGTCACGATTCGGTCGACGAGACGAAAAATATCACTTTCTAACGTACGGGATGTTAAGTCCGTTACATGCTCTATTGTAATTTCATTGCCTTCCCCCACATGAAGAGCAAGCTTCGCTATTTCCATAGCCAGCACCGATAAATGAAAGCCGGCGATCGCGAGCAGCTGTGCAGCCGCCGCCTCTCCTATAACCGCACCCTCCTCTGCAGCTTTGCTTTTAATCCAGCCCGTCAGCTCCCGCTCAGCAGGGCGCTTGGCTTCCAAAATGCCCGCTTGTTTCTTTATAAGCTTTGTTATTTTCTTGCGCTCATCCAGCTTTTCAAACCGCCCTTGAAACACAAGGATTGTAAAAGGGGCCGGGTCATTCAAATACTGCTCCAGCTTTTTTAAATCATGCTCTACTTTTGTTTTTTCCGCTGTGAAGAAAAGCGGATTTTGAACAAATACGAGCTTTTTTTCGCCGAGAAATGGCAATGTTTCAGCTTCTTCGATTGCGGCATCTATTGGCACTTCTGTCATATCAAACGTGACAATATTTAAATCGGCGTCCTCTCCGCCTACTGCTCCTTTCAGCAGCGACTGCCGCGCTTCTTCTATAAAATACTGCTCAGGCCCGTATAATAAATACAATGACCGGAAGCGTCCGCTCTTTAATTCTTTTAATACATCCATATTCACGACTCCATTCTGTTCCTCTCCCATTTTAGAAAAAAAGCCAGCTGTCCGCAAGCTGCTGTAAATGTGAACATTTTTTGTCCGCCCTTTCATTTCAATGAACACTATAGATTTTTGCGCTTTCATTGTCTATACTTAAAACAGCAGAGAGCGGTGTCCGTTTAAGCGGGCGCTGTGAATGAAACAGGAGGGATTCATATGAACGAATTCGAAAAAAATGTTCAGTCAAAGCGCAATGATGCTGTAGACTCCGGCGTCGGCTTTGTCGTATCATTCGGCTTTTTTGCCACAATGTTTATCCTTGCTACGGTCATTCAACTTGTTGGGTGAGGCACAAACAGCAAATCCATTCTGGTCCAGCCGGGATGGATTTTTTTATTTTTCAGGAATCACGGTTGAAATCCTCCCCTCTTTTCCTTTAAACGTGTAGGTAACGGCCCCGTGCTCGTCCGTTCTGTAAATGAATACACCCGCTTCCTCTAATGTTTCCACCACCTCTTTATGCGGATGTCCGTAACGGTTTTTCACACCTGCTGATATTACACCAAATTCCGGTGAAACGCCGTCAATAAACGCTTTACTGGAAGAGGTTTTGCTGCCATGATGCCCAACCTTCAGCCAGTCTGCTTGAAGCCGGTATGTTCGAATCAGCTCCATTTCCCCTGCTTCTTCTAAATCACCCGTAAACAGCCAAGATTGCCCACCTATTTCCGCATACAAAACGAGGGAGTCATTGTTTCCTTCATACGTTCGATCTTTGGGCAATAAAAATTGAAAAAAAGCATCGCCTGCCGCCCATTGTTCGCCGCCTATCCCTTCCCGCACAGGCAGTCCCGTCTCGAGAATACCAGCCATTACCTCCACACTGCCCGATCCTGGAGAAATGATGATTTCTTTTGCCGGAATCGACTCCAGCACCTCAGCCGCCGCTCCCGCATGATCAAAATCTGCGTGAGTCAAAATCAGTTTGTCGATTTCCGTCACGCCTTTTCGTTTTAAAAACGGAACAATCGTGTCTTTTCCCACTGAAAATGAATGGTCACGTGCCATCCAGGCCTCTTTTTCAAATGGCACCTGCCCTCCTGTATCGATCAAATAGGTGCCTTGGTTGAAGGGGAGCTTAATAAAAATGCTGTCTCCCTGCCCGACATCTAAAAAGGTGACTTCCCCGTATGGTGTGTACTTGTTCAGGAACACAAGACCGATCAGTAAAAAGCCACAGACGGCGAGGCTGTATTTCAGCCGTCCTGTGTTTTCCCATAGGACAAAGCAGCCGGCGGCTATGAACGCCACCACGGCTAATACAGCCATTCCCGGCTGGCCTGTGACCAGCACCGCCACTGGCAGATCGGATAAAAAGGCGGCCAGTTGGTTCATCTTGATTAACAGCGCATTAGCCAGTGCGGCTGGCAGCGATACAGGCATGACAAAAGAGAAAAGAAACAGAATCAGCAAAAGCGGAAGCATAAGAATCGAATAAAAAGGCACAAACAAGAGGTTTGCCAGCGGAGAAATAAGTGACAGCTCTGAAAAGTGGTAAAGAAGAACGGGCAACGCGGCGATTTGCGACAAAATAGAAACAAACCAGGAAAGTTCGAAAGCCGATTGAGCCCTTTTTAAAATGATGCCAGAGGACAGGACAAGCGCGAAGGTCACGATAAACGACAGCTGGAAACCCGCTTGAAACAAACTGAATGGGTTATACAAAATCATGGCGATAAACGCGATGGAAAGTGCCGAGGACGCCTTGAGCTGCTGATGATGGGAAGCGGCAAAGAGGATGGCACCGGTCATCAAGCAGGCACGAATCACCGGAGGCGATGCACCTGCCAGTAAGCAGTAAAGAGGAAGAGCCGCAAGCAAAACCACCCGGCTCCGCTCGCGTGTAACGCCTAGGCGGATCATAACGAAGAACAGCAGGCCTGTCAGCAGCGTGACATGAAGGCCTGATATCGATAGAATATGAACGATGCCAAGGCGCTCGTAATCCTCATTCACCTCCTCAGATCCCCCTGTACGATCACCAAACAGCAAAGCGGCTGCCGTCGATGAAAGAGGCTCTGGAAACACTGCTTCAATTTGATCGATGGCTGCCATCCGCCATTTGCCGGGCAGATGGTGAATAGACGTACTGTGGACACACTGGCTCAGCTTCAGCTGATCAGCCGTTAACACGAAAAACGTTCCTGAAGTAGCTAAATACTGCCGGTAGTTAAATTCGCCTGGATTTCTCGACGGCGCAGGTGGGCTGGCTTCCGCCTTTATCCGGCAGGTCATTCCAACCGCCAGCTCTTTTTCCAGCGCATGCTTTTCTTTTTCCGTTTGCATTCGATAACGCAATTGAAACGGCTCTCCAGTTGACGTTTCCACCACACCTGCCTGCAGTCGGTCGCCTCCTAATCGAATATCGTCTGTGAAGGAAATGACCCACTCTGCTTCAGTTCCTTGAAACGCAGAATGATGCGTCGAGGCGTGAATCGATGTGGTAACGGTCATCAACAAGCATATACACGCCATTTGAACACGCTCATTGTTTTGAGCTCTCATGAACAGCAGGCCTGCCGCCACCAAACATAAAACAACGATCGGTGCTGGTGCATCCAGCACGATTAACACAGCCGCCAGCGAGGGTACCGTCATTCGAAGAGGTGTCATCTGCTCCGTCCTTTTCAATTAATGCGGAACGTGCACCACCTCAATGTTTTTCAAAAAGTGGCTGTTCCATTTATTTGGATAAGCATGCCGGTAAATAATTCGCGCGACCCCCGCCTGCGCCAGCGTTTTTGCACAATTTTCGCACGGCTCATGGGTCACATACGCAGACGCTCCCTTTAGTTTATCGCGCTCCGCGTGCAAGACAGCGTTCAGCTCTGCGTGCAGGCAGCGAATGCACCGCCCTTGATCAGACAGTAAGCAGCCCGCCTCATGACAATGCTCGTGGCCATGAATGGAGCCGTTATAGCCTGTTGAGACAATGTGCTTGTCCTTAACAATGACACAGCCTACATTCAAGCGATTGCACGTTGAACGTGTCGACACCTCGTCCGCAATGTTTAAAAAATAATCATCCCAGCTTTTTCGTTCCATTCGTTTATTCCTCATTTCTATCTTTCCAGCTGCTGCCGGTTTCTTTCTTTAGTTTAGCGATAATTCTTTTCATTCGTCAAACGCTTTATTGTATCGTAATAAGCGGAGCCAGCTTTTCAAATGTTTTGTCGCCGATCCCCGATATGTTTTTCAAGTCCTCTATTGATTGAAAAGGTCCTTCTGTTTCCCTGTAGTCTAAAATCGCTTGGGCTTTTGATTCTCCGATGCCGGGAAGCTCCTGCAGTCCGGCTGAATCAGCACTGTTCAAATTAATTAATTCAGCTTCAGAAGAGGTGCCTGCAGCTGATGATGAATTCGGGACCGCCGTTTGTATGACAGGCGCTTCTTCCCCCTTAGCTGGCACGTAAATGACCATTTCATCCTGCACTTTCTGAGCCAAATTAATCGCTGCGGCATCGGCCTGCTCTAATAAGCCACCTGCCCGGTTAATCGCATCATTCACTCTTTCATCGCTGTTCATCATATATATGCCGGGCATTGAAACAGCTCCCTTTACATCAATGGCTACTTCTACAGGTTCTGCGGGCTGCTCTTGCACATCTGCTTGAACAAGCGGCTCTGTTTCGACGATCGTCACAGACTCTGCCGGCGGAACAGGCGCTTCTTCTGTTAGTCCATACAGCCAGAACAGCAGAATAGCCGCTCCGGCTGCTGCGGGTAGTTTATATTTTTTGATCAGTTCCTGTACGTTCATGTTCCACTCCTTTTTTCCGGTATATTCTCCGTTCTCAGACGTACAGATGTTAAGTGAACAAGAAAGGAGCATCCATGATGAAAATCGGCATCATTGGTACAGGCAGCATCGGCACGGTATTGGCAGAAGCCATGCTTACATCTGCTGTGATTGAACGGGAAAACCTTTTTCTTTTTAACCGGACCATCGAAAAAGCGGCGCAATTAAAAAAGAATTTCCCCGGAACAACGGTGTGTACGTCCGTAAAAGACGTGCTGAAAAACGCACAGCTGATTTTTGTTTGCTTGCGGCAAACGGATTTAAAACCGGTTCTTGAATCCATCGCTCCTTTCTTGACAAGTGAGCACTGCGTTCTTTCCACCGCAAGCGCTGTTTCAATCAAGCAAATGGAATCGGTTCTCCCCTGCCCCTGCGGAAAAGTGATTCCATCGGTGACAAACACAGCACTGGCCGGCGGTATTTTATATTCATTCGGGCAAAGATGCGGGCAGGACTGGCAGCGCGACATTAAAAACGTGCTCGAGAGCATCTCCGGCGTGGCGCTGGAGATAGACGACCGCACTGTACGCGCCGCTTCTGATTTAACCGGATGCGGTCCTGCTTTTTTTTCGAAAATGGCGGTGATGTATGCGGAGGAAGCAGCTGCATATGGATTGTCTAAAAACCAGGCGGAAGAGCTCGCTTTTCACATGATGATCGGACTTGGAGAATTGTTAAAGCAAAAAAAGTGGTCATTGGAGATGTTAACAGAACGGACGGCTGCTAAAGGCGGTGTGACAGCACGAGGGCTGACGGTTATTGATGCAGAGGCAGGAGAGCTTTTTTCTTCGTTGTGCAGCATGACACAGAAAAAAGCAGCGGAAGACCGAAAAGAGGCATCTGCCCTATTTGGCATTAACAACTAATATTCGACAATCTACTCTCCATCCCTCCTTCTTTACAAAATCTTAACAAACATACTAACAATGAGAGTAGCCATTGAATACGAACCATTTAGTAGCTGAGAGCCTTGCTTCTTCTTTTTTCTTTAAGAAGCACATACAGGGGCTCCGGGCTGCCGGCTCCGCTTTTCTATGTGGCGAACGCTGAACCAGCCCAAAGTGCGCGGCTGTTTCAGCCTGTCCGCTCGTCACATGGAAGTCTCCGCCGGCCTCCCTCCGCCCGTTGTGGTTCTAATGAAACAGTAAAGATAAAAATGCTTGAAAAGGGCTTGATTCCAATGATGAACGAATGACTGGAGGAGAACTGCCTTTTCTTTTTTACATGAATAATAGAGTGAGGTTTGTTGTTACGCATTCAGCACGCTTCTTTTAGGGTTACCAGTTGCTTTTCCTCCCCACTAGGGCGGCTGGCGCAGGACGAAGACTCGGGAGGGATCAGCGGGGCAGGTGAGATCCACTTTTGGAGCAAAGCGACAAAAGTTAGCTCACCGCCCGCCCCTCCGAACGCGAAGTCCTGCAGAAGCCGCCCGGACTGTGTTCGCGCAAGCACGATAGCCTTGAAAAAGAGAAATGGTCAACTGGTTTTCAATGACACATTGTTTTTTCAACAGCACGAAAAAGAACAGCTCAGCAGCTGTTCTTTTTGGCTTTGAAGAAAATTCGTTCTGACTGCTCGGTAGGTTCGCTTGCTGTAAAGTCAGCTGTTATGCTTTCTACGGTGAAGCCTGCCTTTATCAGCCAGTCTTTGTACTGCTCCGGCTGGAAGGTACGCTGGCGGTGCAGTTCATCAAACCGTTCATACGTCCCATTTTCTGCTTGAACAAAAAACGTTAGTTCATGCTCGACACTGTCTGCTTCTTCTCCGGGAAAAGCGTTCCAAATAAAAGATACGTCTTCTCCGGCATCTGCAAACGTCTGGCTCGTAAACACTTCATTTACTTTAAAGACGCTGTGGACGTCGAACAAAAACAAGCCGCCTTCCTTCAAGTGGGCAAACACAGAGCGGAATGTCCGCTCCACGTCCTCTTCTGTTTCCAAATAATTTAACGAGTCACAAAAAATAGCAGCGATATCAAACAAGCCGAGCCCTTCCATTTCCCGCATATCCTGCTGGAAAAGCGGCATGGACACCTGATGCTGGTCTGCTTTATCACGCGCGACAGCAAGCATTTCATCAGAAAGGTCGATTCCCGTTACACGGTAGCCGGCCCTGGCGAAACGGACTGCCAGCTCGCCTGTTCCGCACCCGATATCTAAAAGAGAGCCTCCGGCCGATTCCTGCTTTACGTATGCTTCCCACTCATCATAGGGCGCATCATTCATCAGCGCATCGTATACAGAGGCAAACCGGCTGTAGCTCATGATGTCAGCACATCAACATGCGGTGCATCGCCCCAAAGGCGCTCCAGGTTGTAATACACTCGTTCATCACGGTGGAATACATGAACAACTACGTCACCGATGTCAATCAGCACCCAGCGCGCTTCGTCGAATCCTTCCATCCGTTTAATGTCCAATCCGAGCTCTTCAGCTTTTTCTTTTACTTCTCGTGCAATAGCCTGAACCTGCTTATCTGAATTCCCATGACAAATAACGAAATAATCGGCAACCGGTGAAATGCCTTCCATATCAAGGGCCGTAATATTCTCTGCCCGTTTATCATCCGCTGCTTTCGTTACTGTCTGAAGTAATTGCTGTTGTTCTGTCAATTAACCATCGTCTCCATTCTGAATAAGATCATTGTACGTATCCATCGTAACCGGAAAAACCGGCTGCTTTTTGCTCATTAAAAATAAAATCGAATTTTTCACAGCGGCCAGAACCGCTTTATTTAAATCCTGTTCAGCCGTTTTTCTTACTTCTTCTACACCCGGAAACACGCGGCCAGGCTCAATATAGTCTGCTAAATACACAATTTTTTCAAGTAAAGTCATGCCAGGACGGCCTGTTGTATGCCACCGGATTGCAGACAAGATATCCTCATCCTCAATGCCGGCTTCTTTTTTCACCAAAATCGCACCGGCCGGAGCATGCCACAGCTCGTGGTGAAAGTGAAGAAGACGCTCATCCTCTTGCTCCTCGATCAGCAGCTGCTTCATTTCTTCTTTTGGACGAAACTTTGCGTAATCGTGAAAAACAGCGGCGATTTCTGCTTTTTTCGCATCGGCACCGTAGCGTTCAGCGAGCTGGACAGCCGTTTTCATAACGCCTAAAGTGTGCTCATACCGTTTGTCTGTTAATTGCTTCTTAACGAGCTGAAGGGCCTTTTCCTGATCCATATATCCCATTCTCCTTTATATATCCGATCACCGGCTCCGGCAGCAAATAGCGAAGTGTTTCGTTGCTTGCCGCTTTGTTCCGGATCACTGTCGAGGACAAATGAATTTCAGGTGTTTCAACCAGCGTCACCGGATACGGTGTTAGGGTGGAATAGCCGGGTCTTTTCACACCAACAAAGGTGACAAGCTTCGTGAGTTCATCGATGTCCTTCCAGTTCGGCAAATATTCAATCATATCTGCACCAATAATGAAATAAAAAGAGGAATCCGGCTCTTGCTTTATCAATTCCCGCATTGTCTCAATCGTATACGACACGCCCGCCCGTTCAAGCTCAATTGTTTCTGTAGAAAAGGCTTCGTTGTCTTCGATGGCGAGCTCTGTCATTCGCAGACGGTGCTCATCCGGCACGTGCCCTGCCAGCCGTTTATGAGGCGGAATCGAGTTGGGCATAAAACGGACTTCATCCAGCTTTAATGCACCGAGCACTTCATTGGCTGCAATTAAGTGGCCAACATGCGGCGGATTAAAGGTTCCGCCTAAAATGCCAATTTTTTTCATCGGGGCAGCACGATTTTTTTGTTTTCTTTCGATTCTTTATATAATACGACGGTATGCCCGATCAGTTGAACAAGTTCTGCTTTTGCGCCCTTTGCAAGAGCCGCTGCCACTTCATGCTTGTCATCTTCATTGTTTTGCAGAATGCTGATTTTGATCAGTTCGCGTACTTCTAGCGCTTCCGCAATTTGTGTCGTCATGTTTTCACTGACGCCGCCTTTCCCCACTTGAAAAATCGGGTCTAAGTGATGGGCTTCTGCCCGTAAAAATCGCTTTTGTTTTCCAGTTAACATGTTAACCTCCAAGTTTGTTGTAAATAATGGTTTCCATACGCGACGGGTCCGGCATCGTTCCCGTCCACTTTTCAAACGCCAGTGCTCCTTGAAACGAAAGCATTTTTGCTCCATTTTGCGCGCTGGCACCGTGTGCTCTTGCTTCCTTCATGAGCACTGTTTCAATCGGGTTGTATATGATATCGGCCACAAACGCATCCGAACGAATATGATCAAGTGATAAAGGCATCGACTCCGCATGCGGTGACATGCCAATCGACGTCGTTTGAATAATAATGTCGTAATTGGCGAGCTTGTTTGATGCTTCCTCCATCGTTAAAACGACGGTTTCAACCGGATAAGGACATCTTTTCTTCAATTCTTCTGCTCGCGCCGCTGTCCGGTTGGCAATGTCTATTTTTTGCGCTCCCTTTTGGCTCAGCGTGTAATAAATCGCTCGCGCCGATCCGCCTGCGCCGACAAGCAGGATACGCTTTGAAAGAACGTCACCATCGTACTCTGCCATCAAGCCTGCTAAAAAACCTTCCCCGTCGGTGTTATAGCCGATAAAACGGTTCTGCTCCCGCACGACCGTGTTCACTGCACCGATCGCTTGAGCAAGCGGATCTACCTCGTCTAACAAAGGCATAACAGCCGTTTTGTGCGGGACTGTGACATTAAAACCCGAAATACCGAGTGCCTTCATGCCTTCTACCGCTTTTGGCAAATCAGCCTCCTTCACGTGAAAAGGTTGATAGTGTGCTTGAATGCCGAGTGCTTGAAAAGCGTCATTGTGCATATCGGGCGACATCGAATGACTGATCGGATCGCCAATGACCCCATATAGCTTTTTCATTAAACGACCCACTCCTATATTAACGACTTGCGCAGCGTCACAGCTGCACCCTTTGGTACATATGCGGCTATTTTTGCTCCCGGGTCATTGACCGTAATCCAGCCAAGGCCTGAGAAAACGATATCTGTTTTTCCTTCTTTAATTGTCCACTCCTGACGAACGAGATCAAGCGCTTTGCCGCCGTGACCTGCCGGCTTTAGGAGTTCTCCTGCATGATTCTCATAAAGAGCGTCGGCTTTCTCCAGCTTCGTCCGGTGGATCTCGATGTCATTCGACACGTGGCACGTAAAGGCACGTCTTCCGCCTGACAAATAATCAAACCGGGCGAGACCGCCGAAGAATAACGTCTGTTCTTCGTTCAGCTGAAAAACTTTCGGCTTAATTTCTTTTTTCGGCAATACATATTTCAAGTTTTCCTTGTCCACAAAGTGCGCCATTTGATGGCGGTTGATAATGCCCGGTGTATCGACAAGCACATGGCCGTCAGAAAGCGGAATTTCAATCATATCAAGCGTTGTGCCCGGAAAATGAGACGTCGTGATCAGATCGCCTTCACCTGTTACCTCTTTAATAATGCGATTTATAAAGGTGGACTTGCCCACATTGGTACAGCCGACCACATACACATCCTTGCCGTCGCGATAATGTTCAATCGCATCAGCTGCATCACGGATTTCTTTTCCTTCGGTGGCACTTGTTAAAAGGACGTCCACTGGCTTTAGCCCAAGCTGGCTTGCTTCGTATTTCATCCAGTGCTTCACCCGTTCTTTTTTGACGGATTTCGGCAGCAAATCTGATTTATTTCCAATGAGCAAAACGGGATTCTTCCCTGCAAAACGATGCAGACCCGGCAGCCAGCTTCCATTGAAATCAAAAATATCCACTATTTTCACAATTAACGAATCTGTATCGCCGATTGTATTTAAGATTTTTAAAAAATCATCGTCTGTCAGTTCAACATCCTGTACTTCATTGTAATGCTTTAAACGAAAGCACCGTTTACAAACGACGGTTTCTTTCTCCAGTGACGATGGAGGCGCATATCCAAGCGCATTTGGGTCTGTTGTTTGAATGGCTACCCCGCAGCCGTCACATGTCATGACTTCATTCATTTCGTTCGTTCCTCCCATTGAATCATTCCTTTCCGTTCAAAAAAGGCCATTAGCTGCCGCTCAATTTTACGGTTAATTTGTGTCCAAAATCCATCGGTTGCTGCAATAGGAATGACCAGAATCGTGTGAATTCCGCTTCGATTGCCGCCGAACACATCGGTCAGCAGCTGATCGCCGATCACCACCGTCTCATGCTTTTTCACCCCAAGCAGCTTAATCGCTTTTCGGAATGCTCGGCCCATCGGCTTTCTTGCTTCAAAAATAAAAGGCAGGTCCAGCGGTGTTGAAAAGGAACTGACCCTTTTTTGATTATTGTTCGAAACAATCAGCACTTTAATGCCTGCATCGCGTATTTCTTGAAACCAGTGCAGCAGCTCCGGCGTCGCATCCGGGCGGTCCCAGGCAACAAGCGTATTATCAAGATCCGTAATGATCGCTTTAATTCCTTTTTGTTTCAAGCGTTCCGGGTCAATTTCCAGGACACTTTTCACTTGTTCATTAGGCAAAAATAATTTCAGCACTCAAGACACCCCTACTATTCGTTTGCTTCTCTTATCATAGCCCATTTTTTCGTATGTGACAAAGCAATAATGAGAACAAAAACTTTTCGACATATTCTGCAAAATGACTGGCTGTGGATAACGTTATACACAAATTCACACCTGTTTTAAAAGGGTTTCTTCCTGTTATTCAGAGTGAAGTGTCCATTTATCCACGAGTCATTGTGGAAAAAAGAACAATTGTTCCCAAACTGTTTCTTTGCTACACTAATAAAAAACGAATGAACGACTTGGAGATGATGACTTTTGCATTCTTTATCGGACAAATTATTGCTTTCCTCCTATAAAAAAGCAACCCAGTTAAAGCTAAACGATGATTTTATTGCATTGATGGAAAAAGAGATGAAACGGCGCGCCATTCAGTCTCAAAAAAAAGCCAAACAAGAATAGCCGCCCTCCCTTCTGAATATTGTCTTATAAAGGAGGGATTCATCATGATTGAACTGGCAGCCGCACTCTCTTTTTTATTGAAGGAAGCATTTTTTTTCGTTTCGTACGTAAAGCATAATGCCTTTCCGCAGCCTCTGTCTGCTGAGGAAGAAAAAAAATATTTAGCCCTGCATGAAAAAGGAGACCGGCATGCCCGGGCCAAGCTGATTGAACACAATCTCCGCCTCGTCGCCCACATCGTGAAAAAATTTGAAAAAACGCACCATGATACAGAGGATCTTATTTCTATCGGCACGATCGGCTTGATTAAAGGGATTGAAAGCTATTCCGGAAAAAAAGGAACAAAGCTTGCGACGTATGCGGCACGCTGCATCGAAAATGAAATTTTAATGCACTTTCGATCACTAAAGAAAACAAAAAAGGACGTTTCTCTTTATGATCCAGTCGGCCGCGACAAAGAAGGAAATGAGATCAGCCTGCTTGATTTATTAAAAACAGAAGACGAGGATGTTGCCGGCCGCCTGTCCCTTCAAATGGACATTGATCAAATGAAAAAATGTCTGTCGGTCCTGGATGAACGAGAATTGTCGGTCATTGCCGCACGATACGGGCTGCAAAGGGACGAGGATGAAACCCAGCGCGAAATCGCGGCGCGAATGAACATTTCAAGAAGCTACGTATCCCGCATTGAAAAAAGAGCACTCGCTAAAATGATGCAGGAATTCAAGCGACTTCAAACCAAACAAAAAAGGGCTCCAAAAGATCCGGAGCACCCTTCTAATACGTTTTCATCAATCGATTGAAACGGAGATCATAACGCCTGTTACTGTCGCTAAAAGCAACCCCATAATCATCATAACCATGTTCAAATCCATCTCCTTCTTATTCACCTATTCCATTACTTCCACTTTACCATACAAAATACTTTTTGTATTTGATTATTGCAGCTGTTCCGCCATTTTCATCACAAGATTCGCTGAATGAAGCCCTGCTTTCGGCAAAAATTGATCAAACGAAATGTCAGACTCTTTTCCAGCAATATCTGAAAGCGCGCGAATGACAACAAATGGCACCTGAAATTGGTGGGCCACCTGCGCGATCGCTGCCGCTTCCATTTCCACCGCTTGTAAATTTGTGAATTTCTCACCGATTGCCTGTACACGAACCGGATCATTCATAAAGGAATCCCCTGTGGCAATGAGTCCTTTTACCGTTTTCACATCGGTCAGTTCTTTTGATGCCTCCAGCGCCACTTGAACGAGCTTTTCATCGGCTTTAAATGCGGCCGGCAGCTGAGGCACCTGTCCATATTCGTAACCAAATGCCGTAACGTCTACGTCATGATGACGCACTTCTGAAGACACAACAACATCCCCTACCTGCAGATCAGGTGACAGACCGCCCGCAGACCCTGTGTTGATGATGATGTCCGGCTTGAATTCATGAATCAAAACGGCTGTCGTCATCGCTGCATTGACTTTGCCGATACCCGAGCGAAGCAAAACGGTGTCGGTGCCTTTCAACAATCCGGTTGTAAATTCACTTCCGGCAATTGTTTTTACGTCCTTGTTCTCCATTTCACTGCGTAAAATCGTTACTTCTTCTTCCATCGCACCAATAACGGCTATTTTCATTTGTCTCGACTCCCTTTTCATTTGTATCCGCAAAAAAACCCGCTGTTAAAGCGGGAAATGACCAGCAGGTTCCACGATCATTCCGCAGACGGAAAAACCCTTCCGGCGGAATGATGTTTTACTTAGCGTCCTTTGTCATTTTCTTTCAGCTTTTGAACCTTTGTCGGTTTCCAGCCTTCACCGTCCACCCATTCAATGTGAACACGGTATGCCTCATTCTGGTTTGATTTTGGGGAAACTGTACCGATCGCGGCTTGTGGACCGTTTCCGCTAATGTACCAGACGGTCATGTCACTTAATGGAATCCCTGTAGCATAAGCAAGTGCCTGTTCTTTTTCCTGCCAGTCGGTTGAGTCCATTTCAAATGAATTGGTATGCTCGCCCGACTGCGAAGTACCGACGCTTTCCCAGCCCGGATTCACAATATCCTGCTCAACATTCGGTTCTGTGCCTTCTGATACAACTGTTTCTTCATCTTTCGTTTCTTCTTCTGCAGGTTCATCTGATTCTTCATCTGCTGCAGGCTCTTCCGTTTGCTCAGGCTCTTCTGCCGGTTCTTCTGCCGGTTCATCTGATTCCTCATCTGAAACGCCAGCGGATTGTTCCTGCTGCGTTTCTTCCTGAACAGCCTGCTCTTCATCATTATTTCCACCTGCGAAAATCGTAAATCCTACGATAATAATAAGCAGGACAACAACCGCGATGGCTGTATTTAAAATGCGGTTTGTTTTTCTCCGCTTGGTTTTGCGCTCCGCACGCGACGATTGATCCATATGCTTCTCCTCCTCGTTACGCTTTCATTTTAACACGTCTCGTTCACCTGTTAAAAGTTTTTACGAAAAAAAAGCGCGAAAGGCGTCAGCCTTTTGCGCTTTACTTTTTATCCAATCGATACGATTTTCACGTTCATTTCGCCTGCTGGCGTTTGCACCATAACTTTATCGCCTACGCGGCGGCCAAGCATGCTTTTGGCAATCGGTGAATCATTTGAAATCTTTCCTTCAAATGGATCCGCTTCCGCACTGCCGACGATCGTATAGCTTTCTTCTTCGCCATCGGGCAGCTCCACAAATGTAACCGTTTTACCTAGCGAGACTTCGTCCGAATTCATTTCGTTTTCTTCGATAATCTTCGCATTGCGAATCATTGTTTCAAGCGTGCCGATGCGGCCTTCCACAAACGCCTGCTCTTCTTTTGCTGAGTCATACTCAGAGTTTTCAGACAGGTCGCCGAAGCTGCGTGCGATTTTAATGCGCTCGACAACTTCTTTCCGTTTTACTGATTTTAACTGTTCTAGTTCTGATTCCAGCTTTTCTTTGCCTTCCCGGGTCATCGGGTATACTTTTTCGTTCGACAACTTTTTCCACTCCTTTAATGTTCAAAAAAAGCAAATAAATATGAGCGCGCCCCTTCTTTTCGGAAGGCGCGCGTTTTTCCCATTGTATGCCTGTTTCATAAAAACATACTATAAAATGTCTTTTTGTTCAAGAATTGTTTGTATTTTTGCAATTAATAAATCAATGGCGACCTTGTTTTCACCGCCGATCGGGATAATGACATCCGCATACCGCTTCGTCGGTTCAATAAATTGATTGTGCATCGGCCGGACTACCTCGGTGTACTGAGCGACGACAGAATCCAGCGACCGTCCGCGTTCTTTTATATCCCGTGTCAGACGGCGGATAAACCGCAAATCCGCATCGGTGTCTACAAACAGCTTAATATCCATCAAGTTGCGCAGACGCTCGTCTTCGAGGACGAGAATGCCTTCTAATATAATCACGTCTTTCGGATCGAGCGGAACCGTCTCTGTTGAACGGGTATGATTGGCGTAATCGTACACCGGCTTTTCAACAGGCTGTCCGTTCATCAGATCCGTCATCTGCTCAAACAGCAGCGCATTATCAAACGCAAACGGGTGATCATAATTTTGATTCAGCCGCTCTTCAAACGTTAAATGGGACTGATTTTTATAATAATAATCCTGCTCAATCATCATGATGGAGCCGCCTTGAAAATAATCGTAAATCGCACGGGCGACACTTGTTTTACCGGATCCGGATCCGCCCGCAACGCCGATAACAATCGGCTTTCTCGTCATGAATGTCACAGTCCCTTCCGCATCATATCATCTTTAGAAACAGGGTGCTCCACCCGAAACTGAACGATTTGAAGCGGATGGCGCGCTGCATCCAATTCGTTCCCGTCTTCATCTTGAATGGCTCCGACTGTTTGTGTAAATGTGCTCATGTTCGGACCGAAAAATTCAACGGTATCCCCCGGACGGAAGAAGTTACGTTGCTGCAACGTCACCATTTGCGTTGTTTCATTATAATCAACGACAAGCCCGGTGAAATCATGAGAGGCTTTTTTTCCATGAACGCCGAAAAGCTGTTCATCAGCGCCCGGTGTGCCGGCAAAAAAGGCCGGTGCAGCCGGACGATTCGCACATTTTTCCAGCTCTTCAAGCCATTCGTCCTTGATAGAGAAGTTTTCCGGGTCTGCGCAGTACGCGTCAATGACTTTCCGGTAAACGCCGACAACGGTTGCCACGTAGTGAATGGACTTCATGCGGCCTTCAATTTTCAAGCTGTCGATTCCAAGTTCAATAAGCCCCGGAATGCTTTGCAGCAAGCGCAAATCCTTCGGGCTCATCGCAAACGGAGAGTCTCCCTCCTGCGTAATGGCGGTTTCCTGCCCGTCTTCCATTTCCACTAAATTGTAATCCCAGCGGCATGACTGGCAGCAGCCGCCCCGGTTTGAATCACGGGCTGTCATATGGTTGCTCAGCACACAGCGGCCGGAATACGCGATGCACATCGCTCCGTGAATAAACGTTTCAATTTCAATATCCACTTTTTCCTTCATCATGCGCATTTCTTCACCGGTCGTTTCACGTGCCAATACGACCCGGTCCAGTCCTTCATCCTTCCAATACTTCACGGCACGCCAGTTTGACAGCGACTGCTGCGTGCTTAAATGAACCTCTACGTTCGGCGCGACACGGCGGCACGTTTCAATAATTAACGGATCGGCCACGATAATGCCCGTGACGCCCGCCTCGCCTACACCGCGCAAATAGTCTTCAAGACCTTCAATGTTTTCATTATGGGCAAAAATATTTGTTGTCACATATACTTTCGCTCCGAAGCTTTTTGCAAAGGCAACGCCTTCCTTCATTTCATCAAAAGTGAAGTTGCCGGCGTTTGAGCGAAGTCCGTATTCCTGACCGCCAATGTAAACAGCGTCTGCTCCGTAGCGAATCGCTATTTTCAGCTTTTCAAGTGTGCCTGCCGGTGCCAGCAGCTCAGGCTTTTTCACAATGACACGCTTGCCGTCAATTATTTCTGAAAGATGATCATTTTTTAATCCATTCATGCCAGAATCCCCCTTCTTCGTTTATTAATAAACCGTTTCTTTAAAGAAAAAGCCTGAGTCAAGCGGACGGTGCTCTTGCTGAAGGGCTTCTGCCGCCTGAAGCATATCTTCTTTTTCTTCCTCGTACTGATCCGGATTTTCAACGCACAGATCAATCGCTTTCCGGTACAATGTCGTTGTGGCAATACGGTATTCTTCTGTTTGAAGGACACCGTCAATTTTAAAGGAGTCGATGCCTGCTTCCACCATTTCCTGCAATTCGTCGATGATGCACATATCATTCGGGCTCATAATGTGAGTGCCGTTTGCATCTTCATAAATCGGGTATTTATTGCTCCGCTCTTCGTCATGAAGAAGCATGTTTTGTGCACCGTGTCTTTTTTCAATCTCCAAATTTTTGCCCATATATTCGAAATAATGGCCAAGAAGAGGGCGCTTTGATTGAAACATGCACGTCATGCCATGCACCTGCACTTCAATTTGAATATCTGCCTGCTCTTTTGTTTCAATAACGGCATCCATGCTCAGCTCCCGGGCCAGCACAGCACGAACGGCGCCGCGTTTTCCCCAGTAGTTGGCCGTGTAGTAATTGGTCGCAATCGTCTCAGGACTCCAGTGCAAAGGAAACCCCGGAGCGGCTTCACGCACAGCCATAATAACCGCCGGATCGCCGAATACAATCGCATCCGCATTGGCTTCTTTCACAAAGGCCACATAGTCGTCCAGCTCATTCGCAATGTCATTATGAAAAATCGCATTTACCGCTACATATACTTTTTTCCCCTGTTCGTGGGCAATGGTGATCGCTTCTTTTATGTCTTCGCGGCTAAACTCGCCCGCCAAACGCAAACCATAGCGCTGCTCCCCGATCAGAAAGGCATCGGCTCCAGCTTCAATTTGTTTTCGTATTTCAGCGACGCTGCCAGGCGTCACAAGCAATTCCGGCTTTTTCACTTTTCTCCACCCCGTTTTAAACTTATCGCTATTCCATCTCCGGCTGGTACAATTGTTGTGTCATATCCAGGATGCGTCATTAGCCATTCATTATAGGTTGTTATTTTTTGGACCATTTTTTCCAGCCGTTTCGTCGGCGCTGACCGTCCGGCAGCGTACCCTTTAAACAAAACATTATCTGAATAAATAACGCCGCCTTGTTTTAGCAGCGGCTCATACAATTCAAAAAAGCGGCGGTACTGTCCTTTTGCTGCATCAATAAAGATTGCGTCAAACGGACCATCTTCCGCTGCTTTTTCGGCCAGTTCAAGCGCGTCTCCTGCCAAAACATGAATGCGGTCTCCAATGGTTGACCGGCCAATATAGTCGTTCGCTTTTTGCAGCCGTTCTTCATCCCGTTCAAGTGTCGTCACATGAAGTCCTGGTACAGCCTCCGTCATCCGGAGTGCTGAATAGCCGATGGCTGTGCCAATTTCAAGCAGCCGTTCGGGACGCTGCAGCTTCAGCATGGACAGCAGTGTGTCCATTCCAACCGGCTCCATAATCGGGACGCCGTACTCCGCTGCATAGCGCTCCATCTCAGCCAGCAGCCCTTCTCTCGGCGCTAGCAATGATTCAATATAATCGTGTATATGATCATTCATGGTAAGAATACCCTTCTTTCTAAGAAAAAGAGAAAGCTAATGATAGCTTTCCCGTGTCTTCAAGTGCCCGAATTATTTTATCATAGAACACGGATAAAATCCATGTGTCCTTTTTATTCAGCATTTGTAATATATTTTGCTTTTAGCGTATTGTGTTCATCAAGTGTTTTGGAATAATACACATCTCCTGCCGGCGAGGCCAGGAAATATAAATAGTCCGTCTGCTCAGGCTGCAGCACTGCTTCCATTGAATCCACCCCGCTGTTTCCAATCGGTCCTGGCGTTAAGCCTTTTACTTGATACGTATTATACGGAGAGTCTATTTCCAGGTCTTCATACAACACCCGCGCTTGATGCTCGCCTTTTGCATATAAAACGGTTGGATCGGTTTGCAGCGGCATATCAATGTTCATGCGGTTGTAAAAAACGCTGGCTATTTTTTTGCGGTCTGTTTTTCCCGTTGCTTCCTCTTCTACAAGAGACGAAAACGTTAAAAACTCGTGGACCGTCATGCCTGACGCTTTAATTTGCTCAGAAAACCCTTGCACTACCTCATCGGTTTTGGCGATCATTTCTTCGGCGATGTCTTCAACAGGCGTATCCGGACTTGGCACGTCATACGTAGCCGGATACAAGTAGCCTTCAAGCGGATAGCGAACGTTTTCGCCAAAAACTGCATCCGTTACCAGCGCCGGATGATTCGCTTTCATTTTCTCGACAAATGCCCGGTCATTAATGACTGCCAGAACGTCCTCTGCTTCCCGGTCTGTTTCCGAAGCAATGACTTCCGCAATTTGCGTCAGCTGATAGCCTTCAGGAATAGCCAGTTTCCCTTCCTCCGTCCCAATCACTTTCCCTTGCTTTAAAGAGGACATGATTTCCTCGGGAGACATCGACGGCGAGAGGACATACTCTCCTGCTTGAAAATCCCCTTCTCCTTTGTATTTCACGTAATACTTAAATAATGTCGCATTTTCGACAATTCCGTTGTCTTCAAGCGTCTGTGAAATCGAAGACAGGCTTGAACCGAGCGGAATAGAAATATCCACTTCCTCATTGCTTGCGGCATCCGCCGGCGATGAAGCACTTTGCCATACATAATAAGCACCCGCTGCACCTGCAGCAGCCAGCAGGAAAAACAAGAGAAACAAAGCCATAATCGCCCGTTTTATTCGTTTCTTTTTTCCTGAAGCCGGCGGAAAAACATCTTTCGACATAAAAATCCCCTTTCGACACCATCTTTCTTTTTTATAGTATACAAGAAATAGGCGGAAAGAAAAGCGTTTCACTCTGCAAAATAAAAAAAGCCGAACGAATGCGGTTTTTTCCGCATAATCGTTCGGCTTTCTTTCTATTAAATCCTTTTATTCCAAGCTTTCGACGTTTCTCTTATTGCTCTTCGTCGTCTAGGAACGTATTAAGCATTTCTTCGATCATTTCCCACTCTTCATCGGATTCGATCGGCTGAAGCTCACCGTCTTCACCGTCTTCTTTCGGTGTGAAAGAGGATGCGTGGATTTCGATTTCTTCATTGTCATCTTCTTCCGCTCCAACCGGGAAGTAAAGAACATAAGATTTACCGAATTCTTCGTTATCAAATGTGAACAAAACTTCGCAAAGCTGCTCGTTCCCATTTTCATCAATTACTGTAATTTGCTTTTCTCCGTGTTCCATTATGGTCACCTCATTATTTTTGGCTGTCAAGATATCCTTGCAGAATCATCATGGCTGCCATTTTGTCGATTACTTTTTTACGTTTTTTCCGGCTGACATCCGCGTCAATTAATACACGTTCCGCCGCCATTGTCGTCAGCCGCTCGTCCCAAAGGACAACGGGCAGGCTGAAGGTTTCCTCGAGGAGCGCTGCAAACATTTGAGCCGCCTCTCCCCGGGGCCCTACTGTATTATTCATGTTTTTCGGGAAACCGACAACAAATTTGCTCACTTCATGCTCCTGCACTAATTCGCCGATCCGGTCAATGCCGAATTCTCCTGCTGCCTCATTGATCTTTATTGTTTCAATGCCCTGCGCGGTCCAGCCGAATGCATCGCTGATAGCAATGCCAACCGTTTTCGTGCCGGCGTCAAGGCCCATCGTTCTCATGATGTCGGATCCTCCTGCTGCTCTTTCAGGTACGTTTTGACCAGCTCTTCAATAATTTCATCCCGTTCAAGCCTGCGGATTAAGTTTCGGGCATCATTATGGCGCGGGATGTACGCCGGGTCTCCGGAAAGCAAATAGCCGACAATCTGATTGATCGGATTGTACCCTTTTTCTTCAAGTGCGCCATGCACTTTAAGCAGTACTTCTTTTACATTTTCATCATACGGCTCTTCCGGAAAATTAAACCGCATTGTTTTATCAAAAGAACTCACTGTCAGCACCTCACTTCAGGCGGATTTCTTTGCCCGCTTCTGTACGATATGTTTCATTGTACAACAAATGACAACATATTCAAATGGATTTAACCCACTCGGCAGCAGATTGTAGTGCTTCGTCGATTTTCGACGCATCTTTGCCGCCTGCCTGAGCCATATCCGGACGGCCGCCACCACCGCCGCCAAGAACGCCTGCTACTTCTTTGACAAGCTTGCCGGCATGGAAGCCTCCTTCCGTCAGCCCGCCCGTGACAGCTGTAACGACGTTGACTTTGCCGTCCGCTGCAGCGACGAGAACAATCACGCCTGGCGTGACTTTTTGCTTTAACTCATCTGCCATTGTACGAAGCGCGTTCATGTCCGGAGCCTCTACCTGTGCAGCAAGCAATTGCACACCATTCACCGTTTCAATCCGGTCAGTCAGGCTTCCTGCTTCTATATTGGACAATTTTTTCGAAAGTGATTCATTTTCACGCTGCAAATCGCGCATTTCCGCTTGCAGGCTGTCCGCTTTCACTAAAATGTCTTTCGGGTTTGTCTTAAGCTTCGCCGCTGCGTCTTTTAACAAATTCGCCTGATCGTTTAAGTAACGGAACGCGCCTTCTCCTGTTACGGCTTCAATCCGGCGTGTACCGGCACCAATGCCGCCTTCAGACAGCACCTTAAACAAGCCGATTTCCGCCGTATTGATCACGTGGCAGCCGCCGCAAAGCTCCAGGCTGTAGTCGCCGATCGACACCACACGGACGATGTCGCCGTACTTTTCGCCGAACAGCGCCATCGCACCCATCGCTTTGGCTTCCGCAATCGGCTTCATCGCCGTTTCCACTGCTAGACCTTGCCAGATTTTTTCATTAACGATCGTTTCCACCTGTGCGATTTCATCTGCTGTTACCTGGCCGAAGTGAGAAAAGTCAAAGCGGAGGCGGCCTGTTTCAACGAGTGAACCGGCTTGATTCACGTGCGTGCCGAGAACATCCTTTAATGCCTGGTGCATTAAGTGCGTCGCTGTATGGTTTTTCACAATTTTGCTCCGCGATAAAACGTCGACTTTCGCCGTTACTGCACTGCCTGCAGCGATTGTGCCGCTTTCCACGACCGCACGGTGCACGTTTTGGCCGTTTGGCGCTTTTTGTACGTCCAGTACGCTGATGCGCACTGTCTCTGATTCAAGCACGCCCCGGTCAGCAATTTGACCGCCGCTTTCTGCGTAAAATGGCGTTTCGCTTAAAATAAATTGAATTTCATCGCCCTCATGCGCTTCGTCCGCAAACGCACCGTCTTTTAACAACACCGCGACCGTCGTGTCAACCGTCAGCTTGTCGTAGGTGAATGTGCTTTTTTCTTTTACAGAAGACAGTACACCGCCCTGCACCTGCATGGAATCCGTATCCTGACGGGCTGCACGCGCGCGGTCCCGCTGCTGCTTCATTTCACGCTCAAAGCCAGCATGATCAGCTTTCATTCCTTCTTCTTCTGCATATTCCTCTGTTAACTCGACCGGGAAGCCATACGTGTCATACAAGCGGAAAATATCTGCGCCATCAACCGTGCCTGAACCGGATTCCTTTGCTTTTTTGATCACAGCCGACAAAATGGCCAGACCTTCATGAAGCGTTTCATGGAACCGTTCTTCTTCGTTTTTAATGACTTTTTGGATAAACGCGGCTTTATCGCTTACTTCCGGATAGTAGTCATTCATCACCTCGCCAACAACAGGCACCAATTCAAACATAAATGGGCGGTTAATGCCGATTTGCTTGGCGTAGCGAACCGCACGGCGAAGCAGGCGGCGAAGAACGTAGCCGCGCCCTTCATTGGACGGAAGCGCCCCGTCTCCAATGGCGAAAGCAACGGTCCGGATGTGGTCGGCAATGACTTTAAACGCGGTGTCTTTTTCCGGATCTACACGGTACTGTTCTCCGGAAATACGCTCGGTTTCACGAATAATCGGCATAAACAGATCCGTGTCAAAGTTAGTCGGTACGTTTTGAACGACAGACGCCATCCGCTCAAGCCCCATGCCGGTATCGATGTTTTTCTTTGGCAGCGGTGTGTAGGTGCCGTCCGGGTTGTGGTTAAATTCAGAGAAGACAAGATTCCATACTTCTAAATAGCGGTCGTTTTCGCCGCCCGGGTATAGCTCAGGGTCTTTCTCGTCCGCTCCGTATTCCGGTCCGCGGTCATAGAAAATTTCCGTATTCGGTCCCGATGGTCCCTCGCCAATGTCCCAGAAGTTTCCTTCCAGGCGAATAATACGCTCATCCGGCACTCCGACTTCGTTTTTCCAGATCAAATACGCTTCTTCATCTTCCGGATGAATGGTGACAGACAATTTTTCCGGATCAAACCCGATCCATTTGTCATCAGTTAGAAATTCCCATGCCCAGTGAATCGCTTCTGTTTTGAAATATTCCCCGATTGAGAAATTGCCCAGCATTTCAAAAAAGGTATGATGGCGCGCTGTTTTGCCGACATTCTCAATATCGTTCGTCCGAATTGATTTTTGGGCATTGGTGATGCGCGGATTGTCCGGAATGATTCGTCCGTCAAAGTATTTTTTTAATGTTGCCACACCGCTGTTAATCCAGAGCAGGCTGGCGTCGTCAATCGGAACAAGCGGTGCACTTGGCTCCACCCGGTGTCCCTTTTCCTGAAAAAATTCTAAATAAAGGCGGCGAATATCCGCACCTGTTAATGTTTTCATCATTTCATCCTCCTTCAATATGTATACAAGCCGAAAAAAGAACAGCAAAAAAAGCCTCATCCCTAACAGGGACGAAGCTTGTTCGCGGTACCACCCTGATTGCCGGTTCAACAAAGACACCGGCCTCTCAAATGCCTTAACGCGGCCCACGGCAGTGTTTGCTGCACTCAGGACACAGCTTTCCATCATTCTTCATCCGAAGTGCTTTTCAGCCGGGAGCACTTCTCTCTTTGAATGGGCTATGATGTACTTTTGTCCTTCTTCGATTTGTCCAAATTCTTCTACCCGAATTATAAAAAGGAATGAAGTGTTTGTCAATGACACTTACGTCCAGTCATCAAGTGGAATAAGCGTTCCATCCTCTTCCACTTGATGAATGACGAGGCCGCCTTCAAGCTCAGACATTTCCACACAGCAGTCATGGCAGTAATAGTGGTCGGAGCCAATCCGGCCTACTTCCCGGCTTCCACAGTTCGGACACGATTGCAAAATGATCCCTCCTGTTTTTGCCTTCAGTATGACCGGTTCCCGCCGCTTTTATACAGCCATAAAATCAAACGGCGTCACGCCATCCATTCCGATCATCGGGTCTGCTGTCATCCACGTTTCTTCGGTCAGCGGTCCATTTGACGTCTGTGCACCTTCTTCTTCGGACAGACGCTCTGCGAGGGCCGTTTTGCGGATTAAATCATCATTGCGGGCAATGCCGATTTGAAACGCTTCTTCCTCCCCGCATAAAATTAAAAACTGCTTGCTGCGCGTAATCGCCGTATACAGCAGATTTCTTCTCAGCATCCGGTAATAGCTTTTGACAACAGGAAGGATAACGACCTTGAACTCACTCCCCTGCGATTTATGAATCGAGCAGCAAAACGCATGGGTAATCTGATTTAAATCGTTCCGGGTGTACGTCACTTCGTTTCCTTCATACGACACGATGACCATGTCTTCTTTCTCGGTGTTTTCCTTTGCGTAAAAAACTGAGACAATTTCCCCGATATCGCCGTTAAACACATTTTGCTCCGGCTGGTTGACGAGCTGCAGCACTTTGTCGCCAATCCGGTATTTCACAGAACCGAAGACAATCTCTTTCCGCCGCCCGTCTTCATTCGGGTTCAGTACCTGCTGCAGCACCTCGTTTAATTTATCAATGCCGGCTGGCCCTTTGTACATCGGCGCCAGCACCTGGATATCCCGGGCTTCAAATCCTTTTCCGGCTGCGTTTTTCACGACCTTTTGAATAACATCGGCAATTTGCCCGGTTCCGCACCGGATAAAGGAGCGGTCCTTTTGCGGACTGACAAGTGTATCCGGCACGATGCCGTCTTTAATGCTGTGAGCGAGACTGATAATGGACGAACCTTCCTCCTGCCGGTATATGTCGGTCAGCCGTACAGAAGGAACCGTTTGGGAGGCCAGCAAATCCTTGAGCACCTGGCCCGGACCGACAGATGGCAGCTGATCTTCGTCTCCAACTATAATCACCTGCATATCGTCCGGGATCGCTTTAAATAATTGATGAGCCAGCCATATATCAACCATTGACGCTTCGTCAATGATTAGCAGCCGCCCGCCAATGGCGTTGCCTTCTTCCTCCGGGTCTTCCTGTCCGGTAAAGCCGAGCAGCCGGTGAATCGTGACCGCCGGCAAGCCGGTGGACTCCATCATTCGTTTAGCGGCACGTCCTGTTGGTGCGCACAGCTTAATGGGAAACGGCTCATCCTTATCATATTTTTTCGGGTCAAGCGAAAGACCATGAAGCTCTCCATACAGCTCAACAATTCCTTTAATCACCGTTGTTTTTCCAGTTCCGGGTCCGCCGGTTAAAATCATTAAGGGCGATGACAGGGCGGTCTGGATCGCTTCCTTTTGTGACGGCGCATACGAAATGCCGGTCCGGTCCTCCAGCTCCCCGAGCGTTAATAAAAATTCCGATTCGGGAAAGGACTGCTGCTCCTGGTCCAGTACACGCTTAATGTTCGTGACAAGCCCTTTTTCAGAGAAATAAAGAGACGGCATATACACCCGCTTATTTTCGCCTGCTACCTTCCCTTCCTCCTCCAGCCCAACGAGACGTTTGGCAATCTCATCGAATTCCGCCGTTCCGTTTGCACTTTTGTCCAGCAGCTCCTTCACGATTCGGAGCAGCTCCTCCGCTTCCACATAGCAATGGCCGTCCTGCAGGCATTTTTGCTCCAGTGCATACAGGATCGCTGCTTTTAAGCGGTCCGGATGCCCGCCCGTAATGCCGATCTGGGCACCGATTTCATCGGCACGGATGAACCCAATCCCTTCAATGTCCTCCACGAGACGGTACGGGTTTTCCTGAATAATCGCGAGCGAGTCCTCATAGTACATTTGATAAATTTTCATCGACAGCTGCGGGCCAAAGCCGAACTCGTTAAGCGTAACCATGATTTGCTCGAGTCCCTGATGCTTCATGAGGGTGTCGTACAGAACGTCCGCTTTTTCTACGGGAAGCTTTGGCACCTGCTTGAGGCAGCTTTTGTCCGAAATAATTTTTGAAATGGCCTGTTCGCCCAGCGTCTCGACAATCGTCTCGGCTGTTTTTTTGCCGATTCCTTTAAATAAATCCCCCGACAAATACGTGATCAGCCCCTGCTTTGTCTGCGGCATTTCCTTTTGAGCCGTGCGGGCGATAAACTGACGGCCAAAGCGGGGGTGGTCTTTGAAATGACCATGAAAGATGTACATTTCATGCTCATGCACCGCCGGGAAATACCCCGTGACCACCGCTTCTTTTTCCTTATAGGTGCCATCCGTTTCTGCCACACGCACCCGCAGCACTGTGTAAAAGTTTTCATTGTTGCGGAAAATCGTCACAATATGGCGGCCTTTTAAAAACTGTTCTCCTTCTGTAAATAAATCGCGTTTCTCCTGCACAACGCCGGTCACCTCTTTTATTCAGATTTCTCCAGTAATTTTTTCCCGTAGCCTGCCAGCATATGGTCCGGCTGGATGTCCAGTGCCCGGTCGAAATATCGGTGCGCTTCTGACGGCTGCTCGAAGTGCCCGGCGTACAACACACCAAGGTTGTAAAACGCATCCGCGTGATCAGGCTCCCGGCTGATGACGATTTGCAGGTTTTTCTCGGCTTCCTCGTACTGCTCGGTTTTCGCTAAAGCGAGCGCAAACTGAAAACGGGCTTCCACGTCCTCTTCGTCAAGCTCCACAGAACGCATTAAATAAGGAAGCGCCATCACCGTTTGATCCAAATATAGAAAAGACAGACCGAGCATAAAGAACGCATCTGCTTCTTCCATGCCGTTCCGAATGGCTCTTTCAAATGATTGTGCCGATTCTTCAAAGCGTTCCCCGCTGAAATAAAACGAACCGAGTGCGTAGTGTGCCGCGCTTGAAGCAGGATCTACTTCGACCGCTTTTTCATAAAATTTCAGCGCCCGCTCTCCATCGTTCATTTCGGCAAGCACATGGCCGAAATTAATATACGCGGCCGGATCGTTCGGCATTTCCTCAATTTGTTCAGTGAACAGCTTTAATGCGTCCTCCCATTTTCCTTCTTGTAGCAATGCAATCCCCTGCTGATTTTTATCCATATAATGTGATGCCTCCGCTTATTTTTTTCTTCATTATAACAAAGAAATCCGCCCCACGTGTAAAGGAGCGGATCGTCATTAGCCGACAAAATCGAGCTGTTTGTTTTCTTTATACACTTTGTCAATCGTGCCTCCGCCAAGGCAAATGTCGCCGTCGTATAATACAACAGCCTGCCCCGGGGTAATGGCACGGACCGGTTCGTCAAACACAATGCGGGCAGTGCCCTCACCTGTCCGTTCAACCGTCACGCCAGTATCCGCCTGGCGGTAACGGAATTTCGCCGTGCAATGGAACGTTTGCGGCATTTCTTCATCTGTCGTAAAGCCCATCTGCACCGCATCCAGTGAATCGGAATAAAGCGATTCATGGTGAAAGCCCTGCACCACATACAGTTCATTCGTTTGCAGGTTTTTGCCGCCGACAAACCACGGCTCGCCGCTGCCGCCAATGCCAAGACCGTGGCGCTGGCCGATGGTGTAATACATCAATCCGTCATGACGGCCCATTTTACGCCCGTCAAACGTCACCATGTCTCCTGGCTGCGCAGGCAAATACTGGCCTAAAAACTCTTTGAAGTTCCGCTCGCCAATAAAGCAGATGCCCGTTGAGTCCTTTTTAGACGCGGTGGCAAGTCCGGCTTCCGCCGCGATTTCCCGCACCCGCTTTTTCTCAAGCTCTCCGATCGGGAACATGACTTTATCCAGCTGGCTTTGCGACAGCTGATTTAAGAAATACGTCTGGTCTTTGTTGTTGTCTACGCCGCGAAGCATTTTCACGCCATCGCTTGACCGGTCAATTCTTGCGTAATGTCCGGTCGCCAGGTAATCAGCGCCCAGCTTCATTGCGTGATCAAGAAAAGCTTTAAACTTAATTTCCTTGTTGCACATCACATCCGGATTCGGTGTCCGGCCGGCTTTGTACTCATCCAGGAAATAAGTGAACACTTTATCCCAGTACTGCTTTTCAAAATTGACTGCATAATATGGAATGCCGATCTGGTTGCAGACACGGATCACATCATCATAATCCTCAGTCGCTGTACAGACGCCGTTTTCATCGGTATCATCCCAGTTTTTCATAAAGATGCCGACCACGTCGTACCCTTGCTCCTTTAACAGAAGCGCTGCAACAGAAGAATCCACGCCTCCTGACATGCCAACGACAACACGAGTGTCTTTCGGAGCTTTCATCGTTTTCATCCTCTTTCTATTTGAGCCGCTTTGCGATATCCGCTGTTTGAACGGCGGCTTGTTGAATTTGCTCTTGTGTATTGTTTAAGCCGAAACTGAACCGAATCGAAGAGCGGAGTTTTTCAGATTCAGCGCCAAACATGGCTGTCAGCACATGGGATGGCTCAATCGCTCCTGCTGTGCAAGCTGAGCCGCTTGAAGCCGCAATGCCCGCCATATCAAGATTCACTAAAAAAGCTTCCACATCCGTTCCGGGAAAAAATAAGTTTAGCACATGGGGCAGTGATTGTTCAAGATCGCTGTTTACTTGAAAATCCGCTCCTGACGCTGCAAGAGTTTCGGTAAATGTCTTTTTAAATTCCGTGTATTGTGCTGCGCGGGCTTCACGGGTCTTTTCGGCAATGGCAACGGCTTCTGCCATCCCGGCAATAGCCGCCGTATTCTCTGTGCCTGCCCGGCGTTTCCGCTCCTGCTCGCCGCCGTGCAGCATGGGCTCTAATAAAGTACCCTGCCGTACATAAAGCGCACCGATTCCTTTTGGTCCGTTAATTTTGTGGCCCGACACGGACAACAGATCCACATTCAGCTCGTTCACATCTATCGGCAAAATGCCAAAGGCCTGAACAGCGTCCACGTGAAAAAGAGCCGGATGATCCTTCAGCAGCTGACCGATTTCTCGGATCGGCTGAATAGACCCCACTTCGTTATTGCCATACATAATCGTCACGAGCACCGTATCTTCACGAAGCGCTTTTTCCACCTCTTCTAACGAAACGATCCCCTGTTCATTAACAGGCAAGTACGTGACGTCAAAGCCGTCCTTATGCAGCGCCTTGCACGCATGCAGCACCGCATGATGCTCGATCGCTGTTGTGATGATATGCCCGGGTTTTTGGGAGCGGGCAGCACCGAAAATCGCCATGTTATCCGACTCGGTGCCGCTTCCTGTAAACACAATATCCTGAAAGTTCGCGCCCAATGCGGCCGCTACCGTGTTTCTTGCTTCATCGACAATCCTGCGCGCATCACGGCCGAATGAATGGATGCTGGACGGATTCCCGTACGTGCCCGTCAGGACGTCAAGCATCTTAGACGCCACTTCCGTGTGCACCGGGGATGTTGCCGCATGATCTAAATAAATGTTCATTATGCTGCCACCTCTTTAAATATAAAACATATACGCATCGGACTCACCGGCTGCTGTATGATTGGCTAAATCTTCAAGTGTTGTATTTTCTAAAACACCTTTAATTGCTTCACTGATCCGAATCCACAATTCCCGTTTAGCCGGTTCTTCTTCTTCAATTCCCTCCACAAGGGTAATCGGTCCTTCAAGCACTCGAATAATGTCGCCGGCTGTGATCTCTTCTGGTTCATGCCCCAGTACGTAACCGCCGTACGCACCGCGAATGCTCCGCACAAAGCCTGCATTGCGGAGCGGCGCAATAAGCTGCTCCAGGTAATGTTCAGATAAGTTATGCGTACCTGCAATGACACGCAGCGACGTTGGTCCTTCTCCGTGACGTTTCGCAAGCTCGATCATAATCGTTAATCCGTACCGTCCTTTTGTTGAAATTCTCATCTATTATGGCCCCTCTTCTGATTAATCCAATGGTTCGTTTAGTATATCATTATACTGGGGCAAAAAACATGCCGGAATACTTGGGTATTGGTCAGACCACGATTTGACTTTCTTTTCATCAATTATCAATCATGATACAGTTAATCCAATAACAGAACGGAGAAAGAGGGATTGCCATGAAGCCGCTCGCTTTTCGAATGAGGCCCCGCACGATTGATGAAGTCGTGGGCCAGGAGCATTTAACCGGAGAAGGAAAAATTATCCGTCGAATGACAGAAGCGAAAAAGCTGTCTTCTATGATTTTATACGGACCGCCCGGCACAGGAAAAACGTCGATCGCCAGCGCCATTGCCGGAACGACACAGTACGCGTTTCGCATGCTGAATGCGGTAACGAGCAATAAAAAGGATATGGAAATCGTCGCCGCTGAAGCAAAAATGTCCGGAACCGTTATTTTGCTGTTGGACGAGGTGCACCGGCTGGATAAAGCAAAGCAGGACTATTTGCTTCCTTTTTTAGAGAACGGCATGATTATTTTAATTGGCGCTACGACGAGCAACCCGTACCACGCCATCAACCCGGCGATCCGCAGCCGCTGTCAAATCTTTGAGGTAAAGCTGCTGGAGCCGGAATCAGTGAAAAAGCTTTTGCAGCAGGCATTGGAGGATGATGAACGTGGACTCGGCGCTTTGCAGACGAGCGTGGATAAAGAAGCACTGGATCATTTTGCTTCTGCGTCCGGCGGTGACGTCCGCAGCTCATTAAACGCCTTGGAGCTGGCGGTTACATCGACAAAGCCCGATAAACAAAATGTGATCCATGTGACGCTTGAAGCGGCTGAAGAATGCCTTCAGCGAAAAAGCTTTGCCCACGACAAAGACGGCGATGCGCATTACGACGTGTTAAGCGCTTTTCAGAAATCGATTCGGGGCAGCGATGTGAATGCCGCGCTGCATTATTTGGCCAGACTGATCGAAGCGGGCGACCTCGTCAGCATTGCCCGCCGCTTGATTGTCATTGCCTATGAAGACATTGGCCTCGCAAGCCCCCAGGCGGGCGAACGCACACTGTCAGCCGTTGAAGCAGCAGAGCGGCTCGGGTTTCCCGAGGCACGAATTCCGCTGGCGAATGCCGTTGTCGAGCTTTGCCTGTCGCCGAAATCCAATTCGGCCTACAAGGCGATCGATGCCGCGCTGTCCGATATCCGTGCCGGCCGTGCCGGTGAAGTCCCTGCCCATTTAAAAGATGCGCATTATAAAAGCGCCGCCAAGCTCGGACGAGGTGTTGACTATCAGTATCCGCATGATTTTGACAGTGGCTGGGTCGCTCAGCAATATTTGCCGGATACACTCAAGCAAAAGCGGTACTTCGAGCCAAAAGCAACCGGCAAATTCGAACAAGCTCTGGCCAGCGTGTACGAAAAAATCGAAAAAAGCCAAAAGAAACCCACACGTTAAAGGGACGTGTGGGTTTCTTCAGCAGCGTAGTCGGTGACTTCGTTTGACCATTGTCTCGCTTCCTCGTAAATTTGCTGAAGAAGGCCAGATCCGATGTGCAGCTCAGCCGCTTTTTCTTCAATTGCATGCCAGTTCACTTCATCCATCGCCCGCACAAGCCGTAAAAAAGGCGTAATGATGGTATCGGCATCGAGCAAGGTTTCTTTCACAGTGTCGGACAGCGGAACCTGCGCGAGAATATCGGACATTTCTTTGTTCATCAGGACATCAACGAGCGAAAACATACCTGCCAGAAAAAACTCGGAGGCATTGCCCGCCTGCGTTGATTTTGCCAGCAGCTCACACGCCTTTGCCCGAAACAAAGCAGACGCCATTATTTCATTGGACCGGCCGCTGTCGTCGCTTCTCTTAATTTCCCGCAGGGCCAGCACATAAAGCCATTTTGACAGCTCAATAAAACCAAGCATCATAATCGCCTGCCGGATCGATTTAATTGTCGCTTTTGTTCTGAGAGCAGGGGAATTCACCAGCTTAAGCAAATTGTAGGACAGCGGCACGTCTTTCTCGATAATTCGGCAGACATCTTCAATATCCGCATCATCCTGCTTTAACAGCTGGCTTAAATGAAAGTAAGACACGACACTAGAAGGCATGTCAGCAGAACGGATCAGCTGCGGCTTTGAAAAAAAGTAGCCTTGAAACAAAGAGTAGCCGGATCGTTTCGCCTGCTCAAACTCTTCTCTCGTTTCCACTTTTTCCGCCAGCAGCCGGATATGCGGAAACTGCTTTTGCACCTTTTTCTCAATCATCAATCGCTGCAGACGCGTCGAGTTCATAAAATCCACTTTAATGTACGTCGTCAGCATAAACAGCTCATCGTATAATTCGACATGCTCCTCCATTACAAAGTCATCGAGCGCAATGGAATATCCTTGCCACTTCAGCGTTCGAAGCGTGCTGATCAGCTCCGGTGTGATCGGCACATCCTCGAGCACTTCAATCACAACATGATTCGGGTTGAAGTTTTCCGCTATCCGCTGCTGGAGCAGGGCTTCTGTAAAATTGATAAAACATGGTCTGCCATGGGCAATCTTATCGACACCTACCGTCACAAAGGAATGCACCAGCACTTCAATTGTCGCTTGATCGCGGCTTATGTCCGGAAAGGCGTTTAATTCGCTGTTTCGGTAAAGCAGCTCGTACGCAAAAACATTTTCCTGTGCATCAAAAATTGGCTGTCGGGCCATAAAAATATCCATTTCCCCTACGCTCCTCGCTATTTAACAAGGAAATTATACCAAAAAGCAGTTAAAAAGTCTTGGTTTCATTTTTAAAAAAGAGGATGCCTATTCAGACAATAAAAAAACCGCTTCCTCCCTCAAGCATCGGGCAGAAAACGGTTTTAGCGTATTCGTTTGTTAATCATTCACACGGGCAATTTTAATGTCCTTTAAAATATCTCGGACGACCCAGCTTGCCGCAATCAGACCGGCAACCGACGGCACAAAAGCGTTGGAAGCAGGCGGCATTTTGGCTTTGCGGATCTCGGCGTCCTCTTTGCCGACAACCTTCCGTACGTCCTCCCGAATGACAATCGGGCTTTCATCGGAGAAAATGACCGGAATGCCTTTTTTTATGCCTTCTTTACGCAGACGTGTCCGAATCACTTTGGCAATCGGATCGGTGTGAGTTTTGGAAATATCCGCAATAGTAAAACGCGTCGGGTCCATTTTATTGGCTGCCCCCATGCTGGAGATGATCGGAATCTCACGCTTTAGGCATTCCTTCATTAAATGGATTTTAAATGAAATCGTATCCGACGCGTCAACTACATAATCAAGGCCGTAGCTGAAAAATTCTTCGTACGTTTCTTCTGTATAAAACATCTTTAGTGCGATGACTTCACACTCAGGATTTATATCGGCTATCCGTTCTTTCATTAAGTCCGCTTTCGGCTGTCCGACTGTTGACAGAAGCGCAGGCAGCTGGCGGTTGACGTTCGTAATATCAATGACGTCTTTATCAACGAGTATTAAGCGCCCGACACCGGATCGAGCCAGCGCCTCTGCTGAAAACGAGCCGACGCCGCCGATGCCTAGAACGGCAACGGTTGTTCCTTTTAACAGCTCAAGGCCTTCTTCGCCAAAAGCCAGTTCATTTCGTGAAAATTGGTGAAGCATCGAAAAATCACTCCTGTTTTTAAGCATAAAAAAAGACGGCGAATCCCAATCGTGCCGTCGTTGTAAAACATATGTTTTGAACCCGCTCTACAGCAGGTGGGTGCCCTGTTTCGGGCGTTGCAAGTCCCCGCAAAGGGCATGTGCGCAGTCCAAAAACTCAGACTCCCAAACATATAGTGTTCGGTCAAAACAGAATGTGTAACTAACGTACACATTAGGATTCGCCTCATTGGAATCATATTATCACACGTTTTTTTGAAGGTCAACTAAGAACCATCAAAACTTATCAGAAAATTAAAAATATGTCTTTTTGCTTATTTAGCGGTCTGACTTACCCGCAAATGAAGCTCTTCAAGCTGCGGCTGCGCTACTTCTCCCGGTGCATCCATCAACACATCTGATGCACTGGCCGTTTTCGGGAACGCAATGGTGTCACGCAGGTTTGTCCGGCCGGCAAGAAGCATAACCAAACGGTCAAGACCAAGGGCAATACCGCCGTGTGGAGGTGTGCCATATTCAAATGCATCCAGCAGGAAGCCGAATTGTTCTTTCGCCTGCTCGTCTGTAAAGCCAAGCAGCTTGAACATTTTTTCCTGTACGTCGCGTTCGAAAATACGGATCGAGCCGCCGCCTAGCTCGTAACCGTTCAATACGATGTCATACGCCTGTGCACGAACGGCACCCGGGTCTGATTCCATTTTATCCAAGTCGTCACGGAACGGCATTGTGAACGGGTGGTGAGCGGCGAAATAGCGGCCTGCTTCTTCGTCATACTCAAGCAGCGGCCAGTCCGTCACCCAAAGGAAATTGTAAGTCGACTCATCAATCATGCCGAGCTCTTTGCCAAGCTTTAAGCGAAGCGCACCAAGGGCATCGGCGACAACCTGCTTTTTGTCAGCGACAAACATGATCAAATCGCCTGTCTTTGCGCCGGCTGTTTCGAGCATTTTCGCCTGCTCTTCTTCTGTAAAGAACTTGATGATCGGCCCCTTCATTCCATCCTCTTCAACCTTCAGCCACGCAAGGCCTTTTGCTCCGTAAATCGCCGCAAATTCCGTTAAGTTATCAATGTCTTTACGTGAATACTTCTCGCCGCCACCTGGTACACAAAGGGCTTTCACCTGGCCGCCTGATTCCACAACCTGCGCAAACACTTTAAAGCCTGAACCGCGTACAACGTCTGCCATATCGATTAATTCCAGGCCAAAGCGGGTATCCGGCTTGTCCGATCCAAAACGGTTCATTGCCTCGTCATATGTCATGCGCTGGAACGAGCCGTCGATCTCCACATTTTTCACACGCTTCATGACTTTTTTCAGCATTTCCTCAGTCATTTGCATAATGTCTTCCTGGCTCATAAAGCTCGTTTCAATATCGACCTGTGTAAATTCCGGCTGGCGGTCTGCACGCAAGTCTTCATCACGGAAGCAGCGGGCAATTTGGTAGTAGCGGTCTACACCAGATACCATCAGGAGCTGCTTGAAGATTTGCGGCGACTGCGGAAGCGCATAGAACTCACCCGGATGGACGCGGCTCGGTACCAGGTAATCACGTGCGCCTTCCGGTGTTGATTTTGTTAAAATCGGCGTTTCAACATCCAGGAAGCCGCCTTCGTCCAAATAATCACGAATCGTTTTTGTCACATCGCTGCGCATTTTCAGCGTCTCAAACATTACCGGACGGCGAAGATCCATGTAGCGGTATTTCAAGCGGACATCTTCATTTACCTCTGTGCCGTCTTCAATCATGAATGGCGGTGTTTTCGCTTCGCTCAGCACATTGATTTCGGTAACGTGCACTTCAATTGTCCCTGTCGGAATGTTTTCGTTGACCGTTTCCGCATCACGCTTTACAATCGTCCCTTTTACATCCAGTACATATTCATTGCGGACTCTTTCAGCGACAGCAAGCGCATCTGCTGAGATTTCCGGGTTAAACACGATTTGCATGATGCCTGTACGGTCGCGCAAATCAATAAAAATCACGCTTCCGAGGTCACGGCGGCGCTGCACCCATCCTTTTAATGATACTTCCTGTCCAATATGCTCTTCGGTCATTTCACCGTTATAAAACGTGCGTCCAAACATTTAGTTCGCCTCCATTGTTGTTTTTAAATAAGCAGCCAGTTCGTTAAGTGGCACCTGCTCCTGTGTGCCGCCTGACATGTCTTTTACTGTAATCCGGTTTTCCGCCAGTTCATCTTCTCCTAAAATGGCGGTGAAGCGTGCTTTTTGACGGTCTGATGCTTTCAGCTGTGCTTTCATTTTGCGATCTTGATAATCACGGTCTGCGGACAATCCAGCAGCACGCACGTCATGAACGAGCGATACCGAACGGTCTTTGGCCGCATCGCCAATCGCAACAATAAAGCAGTCGAGTCCTTCGTCTACCTGCCACTCGACTTGCTCTGCCTCCATCGCCGCAATAAACCGTTCAATGCTGAAGGCAAACCCGATTCCCGGTGATTCCGGCCCGCCAAGCTGCTGAACAAGGCCATTGTAGCGGCCGCCGCCGCAAAGCGTCGTGATCGCTCCAAAGCCCTCTGCCTCACTCATAATTTCAAAAGCCGTATGATTGTAGTAATCAAGGCCGCGAACGAGTGTCGGATCGATCACATATTCAATGCTCATCGCATCTAAATAGCTTGTGACCTTTTCAAAGTACGCTTTTGACTCCTCGTTTAAATAATCCAAAATGGACGGGGCTGTCGCCATTAATTCGTGGCCACGGTCTTTTTTGCAGTCCAGAATCCGCAGTGGATTTTGTGTTAGCCGAGATTGACAATCGCTGCAAAATTCATCGATTCGCGGCTTAAAGTGCGCAACGAGCGCTTCCCGGTGAGCCGTTCTGCTTTCCGCATCCCCCAGTGAATTGATAACCAGCTTCAGCTTTTTCAATCCCGCTTCCTTGTAAATCGCCATTACGAGTGCCATCACTTCAGCATCAATCGCCGGGTCCTCACTGCCAATGGCTTCAACACCAAATTGAACAAACTGGCGGTAGCGGCCTGCCTGCGGGCGTTCATAGCGGAACATCGGACCGGTGTAGAACAATTTTACCGGCTGGTCGGGGATTCCGAACATTTTATTTTCAACAAAGGAGCGGACGACAGCCGCCGTTCCTTCCGGGCGAAGGGTTAAGCTTCTTTCTCCCCGGTCTTCAAACGTATACATTTCTTTTTGAACGATATCGGTCGTATCGCCAACGCTGCGCTTGAATAATTCCGTGTGCTCGAAAATCGGCGTCCGGATTTCCTTGTAGTGATAGCGGCGGCAAACGTCTTTGGCGATGGATTCTATGTACTGCCATTTCTCTGACTGACCAGGCAAAATATCCTGTGTGCCGCGCGGAATGTTCACTGACATCTGCAATTCCTCCTTATATATGGAAAATGACACAAAAAAAACTTCCACCCCTGCCATATGCGCAGGGACGGAAGTTTTCCGCGGTGCCACCCTCGTTAAAGCCGAAGCTTTCACTTTTTGTTGATAACGCAATTCGCGGTTTTTCCTACTTATTTCAGAAAAACGCCTCAGAAGTGTCTGTTCATGAAGGTACACCGTAAATGCTCTCAGTCGCGGCATTTTTCTCTGTCCGGGCACGTGCTTCACTACTTTTCTTCCTCACAGGCTTTTGTATTTATTTATTGTTCACCAAAAAAGTATAAAAAACTTTCACGCTTATTTCAAGCTTAATCTTTTGTATCCAGGATGAGGGTCACCGGTCCATCATTCACGAGTGCTACATCCATCATGGCTCCGAATACACCCGTTTCCACATGAATGCCTCTCGCACGGAGCCGTTCATTCAGTGCATCGTATAGGTTCTCTGCCTGTTCGCCGCCGGCTGCCTTCATAAAATTCGGCCGGCGTCCTTTTTTACAGTCTCCATATAACGTAAACTGCGACACGGACAGGATCGAGCCGCCACGGTCGAGCAGTGACTCATTCATTTTGCCCGATTCATCTTCAAAAATGCGCAAATGAACAATTTTTTCAGCAAGCCAGTCTGCATCCTGCTCCGTGTCTTCGTGCGTCACACCGACGAGCAGCACGAGTCCGGACTCAATCTGCCCCGTGACCTTTCCGTCAACGGTGACACTTGCTTGTTTGCTTCTTTGTAAAACCACTCTCATCTCTACACACCTGCTGCCTTTTAATTCATAATTCGCCGAACGGCATAAATATCAGGAATCTGCTTGACCCGCTCGACCACTTTTTGCAAATGATTCACATTGCGGATGAAAATCGACATGTCAATTTTCGCCATCTTATTCCGGTCCGAACGTCCCGATACGGCTGATATGTTGGTTTTTGTTTCGCTGACGACATGCAGCACTTCGTTCAGGAGCCCCTGCCGGTCATAGCCGGAAATTTCGATATCCACCAAATACTCTTTTTGATTGGCACCGCCTGATTCCCATTCAACCGGAATCAACCGGTTTTCTGCATCATCATCCGCCGTGACATTTGGACAATCCTGCCGGTGAACGGACACACCGCGTCCTTTTGTAATATAGCCAACAATGTCATCGCCCGGCACCGGGTTGCAGCAGCGCGATAAGCGGATGAGCAAATTGTCGATCCCTTTCACAGTCACGCCGGCATTTTTCTTTTGAGCTGCCGGATTTGGCGGCGCCTTGATTTCTTTGACGACTTCGTTGAGCGCGGCTTCCTGGTCACGCTGCTTGCGCAGTTTTTCAGTTAAGCGGTTCGCCACCTGAAGCGCCGTCACACCGTTATAGCCTACCGCTGCATACATATCTTCTTCATTTAGGAAGTTGAACTTTTCCGCGACACGCTTTAAGTTTTGCTGCGTCATCACTTCTTTTACGTCAAATTCCATCTGCTTGATTTCATGCTCAACCATTTCAAGCCCTTTTTCCACGTTTTCTTCGCGGTTCTGCTTTTTGAAAAACTGACGGATTTTGTTTTTCGCCTGGGACGTCTGCGCCATTTTAATCCAGTCTTTGCTCGGTCCGTACGAATGCTTGGACGTCAGTATTTCCAATATATCGCCTGTTTTCATCTTGTAATCAAGAGTGACCATCTTGCCGTTCACCTTGGCGCCGATCGTTTTATTGCCGATCTCCGAGTGAATGCGGTAGGCAAAGTCAATCGGCACTGAACCTGCCGGCAGCTCAAGCACGTCGCCTTTTGGCGTAAACACAAAAACCATGTCGGAAAACAGGTCGAGCTTTAATGACTCCATAAACTCCTCAGCATCCTGCGACTCATTTTGGAAGTCGAGAATTTCACGGAACCAGGTCATTTTTTTGTCAAATGACGCTTTTTCGTCAACCGATTTGCCTTCCTTGTACGCCCAGTGCGCGGCCACACCGAATTCCGCTATACGGTGCATGTCTTCTGTCCGTATCTGGACTTCCAGCGGGTCACCCTTCGGTCCGATAACCGTCGTGTGAAGCGACTGATACATATTCGTTTTCGGCATAGCAATGTAGTCCTTAAACCGCCCTGGCATCGGCTTCCAGCATGTGTGGATAATCCCGAGTGCCGCATAGCAGTCTTTAATATTTTCTACTACGATGCGAACGGCCAGCAAGTCATAAATCTCATTAAACTGCTTGTGCTGAAGCGCCATTTTCCGATAAATGCTGTAAATGTGCTTGGGACGGCCGGAGATTTCTGATTCTATGTCCATCTCGTCTAAACGGCTCCGCATCAAATCAATCACATCATCTAAATACTGCTCGCGCTCTTCCCGCTTCCGTTTCATTAAATTCACGATCCGGTAATATTGCTGCGGGTTCAAGTAGCGAAGCGCTGTGTCTTCAAGCTCCCACTTGATTTTGGACATACCGAGACGATGGGCGAGCGGCGCAAAAATTTCCAATGTTTCATTTGAAATACGGCGCTGTTTTTCCTGCGGCAGATGCTTGAGTGTCCGCATATTATGAAGGCGGTCCGCAAGCTTAATTAAGATCACTCGAATATCCTGCGCCATGGCAACGAACATTTTCCGATGATTTTCTGCCTGCTGCTCTTCTTTTGATTTATATTTAATTTTCCCGAGCTTCGTTACACCATCTACGAGCATCGCGACTTCTGCATTAAACTCATTCGCCAAATCCTGCAGCGTAACGTCTGTATCCTCCACCACATCGTGCAAAAAACCGGAGGCGACAGTAGCCGGGTCCATTTCAAGGTCCGCCAGTATGCCCGCTACTTGAATCGGATGGATGATATAAGGCTCGCCTGATTTGCGAAACTGATGCTTATGCGATTCTTTCGCATACTCAAACGCCCGCCGGACAAATTCAACGTGCTCTTCATTTAAATAAGCACGCGTCCGGTCAATGACCTGGTCGGCGGTTAATATCTGGTCTTTCGCCATATGTTTTGTTCACCTTCGCCCTTTCCGAAAAAACTAATTGTTCTTATTATCGAAAAAAAAGCGCAGGATGTAAAGTCATCCTGCACTTTTTTTCTGAATTGGGCGGTTTTTGTCGAATTAATCGTATGGAATAATCGTTAAAATATCGTAGCCCTCTAAATTTTTACGGCCGTTCAAGTAGTTTAGCTCAATGAGAAATGCAATTCCGACGACAACGCCGCCAAGCTGCTCGACAAGCTTGATTGTCGCGTCAATGGTGCCGCCAGTAGCCAGCAGGTCATCCGTAATTAAGATACGCTGACCCGGCTTGACCGCATCTTTATGAATGGTCAGGACGTCTTTTCCGTACTCTAAGCCGTACTCCACCTTGATGGTTTCGCGTGGCAGCTTGCCTTCTTTGCGAACAGGCGCAAAACCTACGCCAAGTGAATACGCCACCGGGCAGCCGACGATAAATCCGCGCGCCTCAGGTCCAACAATTAAATCCGCTTGTTTTTCTCGTGCATACGCCACAATTTGATCCGTCGCGTAGCGGAATGCGTCGCCGTTATCCATCAGCGGCGTAATATCCTTGAATTGAATACCCGGCTTTGGCCAGTCGGGCACAATCTTAATGTATTCTTTTAAATTCATTTCACTTGTTCCTCCCTATGTGCACAGGCTCCTGCATCCACCCATCTAGAATGGCTTTTAGTTCCCGGTAAGATGAATAAACAAGCTTTTGTTCGAGGTCAAATTGCGTTTGTTTTCTGACATACGCAGGCGACTCGCTCAAATCACGCTTGTCCGCATCCTTTTGCACTTCAATCTTTCCATCGTTTAGTTTAACAAATCCAAGCTCAAAAAACACCTTTGACATAAAGCGGATTGATTCATACGGCCACCGCTGCTTTTTCGCCAGCAGCTCTCCATGCTGCTTAATATCAAACACGCCTTTTTTCAACAAAAAGCCGTAATACCATTTGAATTGTTCGCGTGTAGGCATGGCGCTGAAAAAGTGACTTTCTTCTGTCCGAAAGTGAGCATAAACACGGGCAGGTTCTTTTCCTGCAAACAGTGCCTTCATGAACAGTTCGTTTTCCGGTAAGTTAAGGAGCACGACATTTTGATGGTCGATCTCCACCTCTGCCGCTTCCTCTTCTGACTGAAGCCATACGATGGATGGATCCGCTGTTTTTTCAAATGAAAGGGCTCTTTTTGGTTCAGGCACGTCCTTGAACCAGTGCAGATGGCTTTTGCCGCCTCTCATATCAAAAAGCTGACATTCATCCACTTTCATATCACGCAGCATCATTTGCGGCCGGCGCATATTATTCCATTCGTTAATGGATAATTCGCCAACGACCGAAACCTGGGCTGTTTTCGCAATCTGATCCGCATAATCGCCCATTCCGAAGCCGACGCTGTCAATCGTCTTTCCGTCCTGTTCAAAAGCAGCTTTTAAATGCGTTTGATTGGCGCCGATCTTTTTCATGGAGGCAATCTGGGCATCCCGGATCACAAAAAGCGGCTTCGGATTGTTCATGCCAAAAGGAGCCAGCTTCTGAAGCGCCTCGATGCTTTGAACGGATATATCGTTGACGGACGCTTCCCCATCTATTTGAACAATTGGCGTAAAATCCTCTTCTGTCAGCGTTTCATTCGCAATCTTCACCATTCGGGCTCTCAGTTCATCTACATCTTGTATGGACAACGTCATACCTGCGGCCATTGGATGCCCGCCAAAATGAGGCAAAATATCCCGGCAGGTCGATAGGCTCTTAAACAAATCAAATCCTTTAATGCTGCGGGCCGATCCTTTGGCGATGCCTTTTTCCGAATCAAACCCAAGCACAATGGCCGGCCGATAAAACATATCCGTCAGCCGGGAGGCAACGATTCCGACAACACCCGGATTCCAGCCTTCCTTCCCGACGATAATGACCGGGTAGTCCTCCGGCGGGTAATCGCGGGTCACGATGTCAATCGCTTCTTTTGCCATTTCGTTTACGATCGTCTGGCGCTCTTTGTTCATCGCATCAATTTCTTCCGCAAGCATAAGCGCTTCTTCCGCGTCCTCTGTCAGCATCAGCTCCGCAGCGGGTCCGGCATCATCCAGCCTTCCTGCCGCATTAATGCGCGGCCCAATCATAAAGCCGACCGTTTCCTCGTTAATGGAAGACTGCTCTGTGCCCGTTTGCTTGCAGAGTGCGACAATTCCTGCCCGCTCTGACTGCCGAAGCGCCCGAATGCCTTTTTTCGCAAGCAAACGGTTTTCTCCATTTAAGGGAACTAAATCGGCAATGGTCCCGATGGCGGCTAAATCAAGCAGGTGCTCCGGCACGTGTCCGTATAACGCCTGCGCTACTTTAAACGCGACGCCTACACCCGCGAGATACTTAAACGGATAGGAACCGTCCGGGTGGTTCGGGTGAATTATCGCCAGCGCATCCGGCAGCTCGGGACCCGGCTCATGGTGGTCGGTAATAATTAAATCGATGCCGATTTCTTTTGCTACACTTGCTTCATGGACACCGGAAATACCCGTATCCACCGTGATAATCAGCCCGAATCCTTGTTCCTTCGCATGACGAAAAGCCGGCTCATTCGGGCCATACCCTTCCGTAAACCGGTTTGGAATATAATAATCCGCCGTAACACCAAAATCCCGCAGTGCTGTAAGCATGACCGATGTACTGCTGACACCATCCGCATCATAGTCGCCAAAAACGAGAACAGGTTCCTCCTGTTCCTTCGCCTGCTGAATACGGTGAATGGCCTTGTCCATATCTTTTAATAAGTAAGGATCATGCAGCTCGGTTTCTTCATCGAATAAAAACGCTTTTGCGTCGTGAACATCCGTTATGCCGCGTCCCAGCAAAAGGGATGCAGCCAGCGGACTCGTGCCCACTTCTTCCGCAAACGCTTTACTTTTCACCTGGTCCACTTCTTTCACAGACCAGCGCATTTTTGGTTTCAGCATATCTTTCACCCCATAACGTACTTATTATACGGTTCACCGATTTAAAAAACAACCAAGAAAAAACCAGGTGTTGAAAAAGAATATGTCAATGAAAAGCAGGTGACTACTTCTCTTTTTCAAAGCGACTGTGCTTGCACGAACACAGTTCGGGCGGAGAGATGCCGGCGAAGACTTCAGTGGGACGAGCGGACAGGCTGAAACAGCCACGGTTTTTAGGCTGGTTCAGCGTTCGCCCCACAGAAAAGCGGAGCCGGCAGCCCGGAGCCCCTGAATCTTCTTTTGTAGAAAAACCAGGCCATTCCTTTGCTCTAAAAAATAGAACAATCTTAAAAAGACAGTTAAGATTCTCTTGACACGTTGGTTTTTCAACACTAGAAAAAACCAGCTGCCCTCATTGGACAGCTGGTTTCATTTAATCTCCATCCGGTGCCAATCGAGTGGAATCTGCAGATGGCATGATTCCTTCACGATGTTCAACCTTCAGTTCATCCATTTCCTTTTTTAATTGTTCATTTTGGCGGATCAATTCTTTGTTCTGACGCTTAAGCGCCATTGTCCGGAACAAGCTGAACATAAAGATGGCCAGCCCGCCCATTAAAACGGAAAATAGAATAACAAGAATGAGCGGCCACTGAGCGGAACCAAAAGCATAGTTCACGGTCACCGGGTCCACGTTGATCACAGCAAAAAGTGCAATGACAAGCGCAAATAGTAAGCCTAAAATAAGTGCTGTTTGTGTTTTCATCTAATTTCCCTCCTTACCTGCCCTTTCTTTTCCCTTTTTTCTTGCGCCATTAAACATTTCCGAACACTTCATCCTTGAATTTTTAAAGAATAAGGGTCACGATAAGAAAAAAAGAAAGCAGGAATCACATGCAGCGTTATTACGTCGACGTTATCCAGGGCCGGGGCAGCTATTATGACCTTGGTCTGCTAGCCGGCCAACAGTTAAAGGCCTCCGCTTTGTTTTCCGTTCACCAAAATCGGCGAAAAAAATCAATTCGATCTTATGAGATTGACTTTCAGCAGGTGAAAGAATACTTCCGTACCTATGCGCCAGTGATGTGGGAGGAATTTGAAGGGTTAGCCGAAGCGCTCGACTGGCCACTATATGACGTTGTTCATGAGTACAGCGGTTTTCAAGCAGATGATGTGAACAGTGGCTGCTCAGCGATGATGAGCGGCGGCATCTTTGCCCGAAACTATGACTTCCACCCGAAAACGTATGAAGGCCGCTTGCTTCTCTGGCAGCCCGATCACGGGTATGCCTCTGTCGGCATTAGCGGGCGGATGGTTGGGCGGATTGACGGCATGAATGAACAGGGACTGGTCATCGGCTTTCATTTCGTGAACAGGCGCCGGGCTGAGGATGGCTTCACGTGCAGCGTTATTGCCCGGATGGTTCTTGATTCGTGTGCGACAACTGAAGAAGCCATTTCCCTTCTGTCTGCTATTCCGCACCGTCATTCCTTTAACTACTCTCTTTACGATGCCTCCCTGCAAAGCGCAGTTGTGGAAGCATCTCCAAGGGGTATACATGTGAACCGGAACGCCTCTGCCTGCGCCAATCATTTTTCATCGGAGCAGCTGACAACGGAAAACCGGTACCATACCGTCGAATCCAACGAACGAATTCGTTTGCTTCAGCAGTATGCCGATGCTGAACTGGATGCAGCACGTGCGTATGAAACCTTTAACAACCCGGTTCACGGCATTTTCAAGAAAAAATACAGCAGCTGGTCCGGAACCTTGCACACCACCGTGTACGACCCGCAAAACCTGCAGGTGCTCGTCGGAATCGGCGAATCCGCCCGCCCCCTGCCGATTGATTTTAAAGAGTGGCTTGCCGGCAATCGGCTCCCGGTTACCCGGCTGTTCGGAGAGATAGATACAGCGGAAAAATTTGTTCATATGTAAAAAAAGCGCCCGGCTATGCCGGACGCTTTTTCTTATACTTGAAGCTCGTCTGTATTTGTTTTCTTTTCTTTATACGTAATGAGCTTGCCTTTTTTCTTCAGCTCTTTCTTTTTCCAGATCAGCCATAGCTGCGCGGCGATGAAGATCGATGAATAGGCGCCTCCGATTAAGCCGACCAAAAGAGCAATCGAGAAGTTTAAAATGGAGGTGCTTCCGAGAATGATCAAGGCAATGACCGCGATCACGACGGTTAAAACGGTGTTGATTGACCGCGCCAGTGTCTGGCGGATACTTTTGTTTACAATCATATCAAGCTGCTCAGGTTCTGTGATTTTCTTTGCTTTCACCATGTTTTCACGAACCCGGTCAAACGTTACGATCGTATCATTGATCGAATAACCGACAATAGTCAGAACAGCGGCAATGAATGTAATGTCGACCTCCAAACGGGTCAGGCTGAAGAACGCAATGATGAAAAACACATCATGAAGCAGCGCGACAACGGATGCGACACCCATGTACAGCTCAAAACGGAATGCGACATACAAAATGATGCCAATCGCAGCAATGACCAGCGCCTTGACGGCATTTTTCGCTAATTCTTTGCCGACCACCGGCGATACGGTGCTAACATTCGGCTCTGTGCCGAATACATCATTTAAGCTTGCTTTAATTTCGGCAATTTCCTGCTGGTTCAGTGCTTCGTCAAAGCGGGCAGACGCAACATTCTGGTTGTCGCCGCCAAGTGTTACATTGACATCATAGCCGAGTGTATCCAGCTCCGCTTCAACCGCTTCCTCTGTTAACGGCTCGTTTGACAGAAGCTCCATGCGCGAGCCGCTTGAAAAATCGATGCCGAGATTTAATCGGAACACCGCCAGAACAATCATGCCCGCGACAATCGCCACCGCCGAAAACGCAAACAGCTTTTTGTGCGGCTTGACAAAGTCCAGCTTGTCAAATTTCGTCGGAAGATCCAGGGCATCGTACCCTTCTTCGATCGGATGAATGTCTTTTTTCTTAACGCCGAACCAGCCAGGCTTGTTGTTCAGCCAGTTGCTTTTCACAAGCAGGCTCATCAACACCCTTGCTCCCCAAATTGCGGTCACAAAACTAACCAAAATACTAATAATGAGCGTCGTCGCAAATCCTTTTACCGAGCTTGTGCCAAAGTAAAAAAGCACGCTGCCGGCAAGCAGTGTCGTCAAGTTGGCATCTACGACAGTCAAGAAGGCATTGCTGCTTCCTGTTTTAAACGCGGATTTAATCGGACGGCCAATCTTGATTTCTTCGCGGACACGCTCCGCCGTAATAATATTCGCATCCACTGCCATCCCCACACCGAGAATAAGCGCGGCAATGCCCGGCAGTGTCATTACTGCATTAATCAAGTCAAAAAGAAGCAGTGTCAGATAAAGGAAAACGGACAGCGTAATGACCGCTATAATACCCGGTAAACGGTAGTATAAAATCATAAACAAGAAAATAATCGCAATCCCGACGATACCAGCCAGGACGGTTTCATTTAACGCCTGCTCCCCGAACTGTGCACCAACAGAGGTTGAGTAGATTTCATTCAGCTTCACCGGCAGCGCACCCGCATCAAGCAAAGCGGCCAAATCCTGCGCTTCCTCAACGGTAAAGCTTCCGGTAATCGTGACATCTGTAGTGTTAAACACTTCATCTACATTCGGTGCAGATAAAAATTTCGGATTTTCTTTTTGCACTTCTTCCGCAAACGAATCAACGCCTTCTTCAAAATCAAGCCAGATAACCAGCTGATTGTTCGGCGCCATTGCGACTATTTTTTCGGTCACTTCTTTGAATTTATCACTGTCTTTTAATTTAACCGCTACATTGGGCTGGCCTGTTTCCGTAAAGGACTGTTCTGCTCCCCCTTCGACAAGGTCGCTTCCGTCCATCATTAAATTATCGTTCACATCACGGAAAGAAAGGTTCGCCTGTGTAGACAGCAGGCTTCTTGCTTGCGCCTGGTCTTGAATTCCGGCCAGCTGCACACGAATACGGTTGCCTTCTTCTACTTGAATACTCGGCTCGCTGACACCAAGGGCATTAATACGCCGATCTAATGCTTGAGTGGTGTCAGTTACAGTACTTTCTGTAATTTCCTGTCCTTTTTGTGCAGGTTCCACTTCATAAAGAACTTCAAAGCCCCCCTGCAAATCAAGGCCAAGCTTAATATTTTTGACGATATCGCCCGCAGTTACGCCCATTGCGCCAAACAGCATGACAACAATAAGCAAAAACGCAACGATCCGGCTCCGTTTTACCATTCTTCATTCCCACTCCTTATTGTATGTAAAAAACCAGTTGATAAAAAAAATTCCGGTAACGAATACCAGAATTCCTCAGCAATACCCATTATGAATGAGAAAAAACAGACTGTCAATTTACTCACGGTCTTTCGGACGGTCGAATAAAGCGTCAAGTTCGTCATCTGATAACGGCGCTCCCCACTGAGGCGTTTTAAACGCAGCCACCTGTGTATAATTCATATAATCACCGGGCTTCACCGATAAAATGTCCCCCACCAGACGAGCGAATGTCCGCTCTTCATCTGTTTTTTTCCACTTCTTTTTCAGCAGGCATTCCCAGAGCGTTGAAACATTCGCTGAATCATATCCATACAGTCTAAATTCTTCCACTTTACTGATTAATGCCGGCAGCAGTCGTTCGTAATGTACAGCGTATGGATGATTTTCCATTGTCAAAGCCCCCTGTCATGCTCGTCCCTTTTCTGACATATACCTCATTATACAATATTTTCTGTACAATTACTTTTTTCAAAAAAGGACGGTGGCAGGTTGTCGTCATTTATGAAAGGAACGATGTGGCTGGCCGGCGCCATTTTCCTTGTGAAAATTCTCGGTTTTATTAACCGCATGGTGATCGCCCGGTTTATTGGCGAAGAAGGCGTGGGGCTGTATATGGCTGTGTTCCCGACGTTTATTTTAATTGTGACAGCCGTTCAGTTCGGGCTGCCGGTTGCCGTAACCAGAAGTGTTGCTGCAGCCGAAAACAATACACAGCGAAAACACATTTTATGTACGACACTTTTCATTACGGTTTCTTTGTCCGCTCTTTTCACGCCGCTTTTATGTATTCTTGCGCCGTATTTAGCTGAGAGCCTGTTTCATGACCCGCGGGCTGCACTGCCGCTGTATGCCATCGCCCCCTCTATTCCGATCATTGCGGTTTCCTCCATTATGAGGGGCTATCTGCACGGAAGGATGAACATGAAGCCCGCCGCTATCTCTCAGCTCATTGAACAGATTGTCCGGATTGGGCTTATTCTTTTTACCGGGCGAATGCTTGTCCCGTACGGAATTGAATATGCCGCCGCTGGAGCAATGGCAGCCGCTTCAGCCGGCGAGCTTGCTTCGCTTTTGTATCTTTCCGCCGCTTTCCGTTCCGAGTGGAAAAAGATACGCAAGTGGCCCGGCAGGCGGACGAGCCGGGCGCTTTCAAAAGAGCTGTCTGAAACGGCGCTTCCGGCAGTCGGCAGCCGGTTAATCGGCTCCGGTGCCTGGTTTTTAGAGCCGATTGTGGTGGTCAAAAGCCTTGCTATCGCAGGTCTTGCATCAAACGAAGCGATGAAGGAATACGGCATTTTAACCGGCTATGCCCTGCCGCTCATGTTTTTGCCTTCATTTTTAACGGTCGCTCTTTCCTCGTCTCTCGTCCCGGATATTAGCGAAGCGTTCAGCCGAAAACAGCTGAGCCGTATTGCTCTGCGGATCAACGAGTCGATCCGGTTTTGCTTGTTTTCAGGGGGCTTTGCTGTCATTGTGCTTTTTCTTTTTTCCGACACGCTGATGCTCGTCATGTATCATACGAAAAAGGGGGCGGATTTAATTCAGCTGATGGCGCCCTTTTTCCTGCTGTATTACTGTCAGGGTCCTCTGCAAGCCGTTCTGCAGGCGCTGAATTTGTCCCGTGCAGCCATGCTGAACAGCTTTTACGGAGCAGCCATTAAATTATCAATTATCTTTCTGCTTTCCAGCCAGCCTTTATTCGGTATACGCGGCACAGCCATCGCGATTGCGGCCAGCATTACACTCGTGACCCTTCTTCACACAGCGTCGATGCTGAGGGCAGTTCCGTTTCGTTTGCAGTACGGCTTATATGCAAAGGTGGCGTTGCTGCTTACGTTTACCTTTCTGGCTGCCCAGCAGTTTCTTCCTTTTCTCGAGCGCAATACCGCTCTGTATTTAGGCGGCGGCATAACAGGCTGTCTGCTCGTTTATGCAGCCGGTGCGGTTGTGCTCGGCATTTTGACCAAAAGGGACGCTTCCCTGTTCCTTTTTTGGAGACATTAAAAAAAATCCCCCGATGATTCGGAGGATTTCTTCATTTTATAAAGTGCCTTTATCGACGACATCACGTACCGCTGAACGGTCGAATGTCAGGCGTGTGCCATCGCCGACAACGATTGTAATCGTCGTTTCATCAGATGATTCGATCATGCCATGTAGGCCGCCGATCGTGACGATTTTATCACCTTTTTGCAAGTTGTTTTGCATTTCCATTACTGTACGCTGGCGTTTTCGCTGCGGACGGATCAACAGGAAATAAAACAACGCAAACATGACAATCAGCGGGAGAAATTGTGCTAAAGCTTCCATTCTATTTCTTCACTCCTTTCCAAAAACAGAACAACGTCAAAAGTTTTTTGCATCCGGTCGGTTAAACCCGTATTGCTCAAAGAACTCCTCGCGGAAATCACCAAGCCGGTCCTCTCGGATCGCTTGACGTACGTTTTCCATTAAGTTTATCAGAAAATGAAGGTTATGGTAAGTCGTAAGTCGAATTCCAAACGTTTCATTGCAATGAAGCAGGTGGCGAATGTAAGCACGCGAATAATTTTTGCACGTATAGCAGTCGCAATTCGGATCAAGCGGACCGAAATCACGCGCATACTTTGCGTTTTTCACGACAAGACGGCCTTCGCTGGTCATCAGTGTCCCATTCCGGGCAATTCGCGTCGGCAGCACGCAGTCAAACATGTCCACACCGCGCATCGCTCCGTCAATTAATGAATCAGGCGATCCAACGCCCATTAAATAACGCGGCTTGTCAGACGGCAAATGCGGCGTCGTAAAATCAAGCACGCGGTTCATCACATCTTTCGGCTCACCGACAGACAGACCGCCAATTGCATAGCCAGGGAAATCAAGTGACACGAGGTCGCGAGCGCTTTGCTTGCGAAGCTCTTCGTATTCTCCACCCTGTACAATGCCGAACAGCCCTTGGTCTTCAGGACGCTTATGGGCCGTTAAGCACCGCTCTGCCCAGCGGGACGTACGTTCAACCGATTTTTTCATATAGTCGTATTCAGCTGGATAAGGCGGGCATTCGTCAAACGCCATCATAATATCTGACCCGAGCGCATTTTGAATGTCCATCGCTTTTTCCGGTGATAAAAACAGCTTGTCGCCGTTAATATGGTTGCGGAAATGAACGCCTTCTTCTTCAATTTTACGGAATTCGCTTAAAGAAAAGACTTGAAAGCCGCCGGAATCCGTTAAAATGGCCCCATCCCAGTTCATGAATTTATGAAGGCCGCCTGCTTCCTTGACAATATCATGGCCAGGACGCAGCCATAAGTGGTAGGTGTTGCTTAATAAAATATTGGCACCCATCGCCTTAATGTCTTCCGGTGCCATCGTTTTCACAGTCGCAAGCGTGCCGACCGGCATAAATACAGGTGTTTCAAAGCTGCCGTGTGGTGTGTGCACACGCCCGAGACGCGCACCGGTTTGTTTACATGTTTTAATTAATTCATATTTAATGGCCGTCATTTACTTGCCGCCTTTCGTATCCATAATAAGCATTGCGTCGCCAAAGCTGAAAAAGCGGTACTGTTCTTTCACGGCTTCTTCATAAGCTGCCAGAACCTGTTTCTGTCCCGCGAGTGCACTGATCAACATAATCAGTGTTGACTTTGGCAGGTGAAAATTCGTAATCATGCCGTCAATGGCGCCAAATTGAAAACCAGGATAAATAAAAATATCGGTCCACCCGCTTGATTCCTTGACCGTGCCATGATCCCGTGCAGCCGTTTCAAGTGTGCGAACCGAGGTAGTGCCGACAGCAATGACACGGCCGCCCTGCTGCTTCGTTTCTTGAATCGCTTCTTCTGTCTGTTTAGAAATCGTGTAAAACTCGGCATGCATATCATGGTCTTCGATTGAATCAACGGAGACAGGTCGGAATGTGCCAAGGCCGACGTGCAGCGTAATAAACTCGATCCGGATGCCGCGCTCCTTTAACTCACTGAGCAGCGCATCGGTGAAATGAAGACCTGCTGTCGGTGCCGCAGCCGATCCGCGTTCTTTTGCGTAAACGGTTTGATAGCGTTCTTTTTCCTCAAGCTGCTCTTTAATATACGGCGGCAGCGGCATTTCGCCAAGCTCTTCCAGCACCTCATAAAAAATCCCTTCATACTGAAAGCGGAGCATGCGGCCGCCCTGCTCTTTTTCACCGGTGCAGACCGCTTTAAGCTTCCCATCACCAAAAGAAATGATGCTGCCTTCCTTGATGCGCTTCGCCGGCTTCACGAGTGTTTCCCAAACATCCGTTTCTTCCTGCTTCAGAAGCAGCACTTCAATGTTCGCGCCTGTTTCTTCTTTTACACCATGAAGTCTCGCCGGCAGCACCTTTGTATCATTTAACACGAGCAAATCACCCGGCTTTAAGTAGCGGGTAATGTCTTTAAAAGAAGCGTGTGTGATCGCCCCGTCCTTCTTATCGAGCACCATCAGCCGGCTTTCCGCACGCTCTTTTAAAGGCGCTTGGGCGATCAGCTCTTCCGGTAAATTAAAATTAAAATCCTCTACTTTCATTTCGTACACCTCGAATTTATTTCCATTTTCCGATCACATAAAAAAGAATCGACAGGACCACACTGGCCACAATCGACGTGACAATCGGAAAATAAAAAGTTGCATTTTCTTTTTTAATGACAATATCGCCCGGAAGCCTGCCGAGCTTTGTAAACTGAACAAGTACACCGAGAACAAACAGCACAGCACCGCCAAGCATCAAAAGTTTGCCGATTCCTGTCATCGGTTCGGCACCTCGATCCCCAAATGCTCATACGCGGCAGGAAGCGCCATACGCCCGCGCGGTGTCCGCTGCAAAAAGCCAATTTGAAGCAAATACGGCTCATAAACATCCTCAATCGTTGTTGATTCTTCACCGATGCTTGCAGCCAGTGTATCAAGGCCAACAGGTCCGCCTGTAAAACGGGTCAGGATCGTCGTCAAAAGCTTATGGTCAATGTGATCAAGGCCGAGGCGGTCGACCTGCAAAAGCTCCAGTGCTTCGTTCGCTTTTTCGATCGTAATATGGCCTTCGCCGCGAACTTCTGCATAATCGCGCACGCGCTTTAACAGCCGGTTCGCAATCCGGGGTGTTCCCCGTGACCGCCGTGCAAGCTCCTCGGCCCCCTCCGGATCAATGGCTGTTCCAAATATATCCGACGTCCGCAGCACCACTTCCTTCAGCTGCTCGGCCGTATAATATTCCAATCGCGAATGAACGCCGAACCGGTCACGCAGCGGAGCCGACAGCGCACCTGCCCTGGTTGTGGCGCCAATGAGCGTAAAAGGCGGCAGATCCAGCCGGACGGACCGTGCTTCCGGCCCTTTGCCGATCACAATATCCAGACAGAAATCCTCCATGGCTGGATACAGTACCTCTTCAATAGAACGGGGCAGCCGGTGAATTTCATCAATGAACAACACATCTCCCGGTGCAAGCGCCGTTAAAACAGCGGCCAAATCGCCGGGCCGTTCAATAGCAGGGCCAGATGTCGTCCGGAAGCCTGCGCCCATCTCATTCGCAATCACCGCGGCCATCGTCGTTTTCCCGAGCCCCGGCGGTCCGTAAAGCAGCACATGGTCAAGCGTTTCTTCCCGCTTTAACGCCGCTTCAATAAAAATGGACAGGTTTTGCTTTACCTGGTCCTGGCCGATATATTGACGCAGGGTTTGTGGCCGGAGCGACTGTTCTTCAAACCGCTCATCCGCACCGGCACTGCCGGATACTACACGATTTTCGTCCAATTTATCCACCTTCCTTTACCCGAGCAGCAGCTGCAGCCCTTTGCGAATGTATTCATCCGTGGACCGTTTTTCTTCTTTTTCAAGACGGCTCGAAATACGCTTGATTTCACGGGCTGAATAGCCAAGTGCCTCCAGCGCCAGCAGCGCCTCGCTAAGCTCTGTATTTTCGGACGGTGCCGGCTCTTCTTTATCTTCTGCAAACAAGCCGGAAAACGGATCGCCCGCCACATGCTCAAGCTTGCCTTTTAAATCTAAAATCATTTGTCGTGCTGTTTTTTTTCCGATGCCCGGGAACTTAATTAAATACGATTCATCCTCACGTTCGATAGCTTCTACAACGTGTGAAGGCGTACCGGATGCAAGTACGGCCAGCGCTCCCTTAGGACCGATGCCGGACACGCTGATCAGCTTTTCAAACAGCCGCTTTTCTTCAGCTGTCGCAAACCCGAACAGTACGTGTGCATCTTCACGGACATGCTGATACACAAACACCTGCTGTTCTGTTTTCACAAAAGCAAACGGATTCGGCGTTAACACGCGGTAGCCAATCCCGCTGTTCTCCAGCACAATGTATTCCGGTCCAATGAATGTAACCGTTCCTTTAATATATTCGTACAAATGGTCGCTCTCCTTTTAAACACAGTTCATCCATTGTATCATATCACAGCTTCCCTCAAAACAAAACATCCGTTCTCAGGTCATTCATGCGATTTAAAATAATCATCCACGGCTACAACGAGTGCACCCATCCGTTCATGTTCAGGGGCAACGACACGCGTTACGCCGTATTCGTGAAGCGTGCCCGTCGTGACTTTGCCGACAGAACCAGCTACGGCTTTTGTATTAAAAGCCTCCGCCAGCCGGCCGGTGGCACCGAGCTTTTCAGCTTCCTGAAACAAGACCCGGACTTGCGGCGTAGCTGTAAACAACACCGCATCGATTTCGCCGTCTAACACTTCATGAACGAGTGCAGTGACCATATCCGGCTGCGGGACGGTTGTTTTATACGGCAGGATGTAGGTTAATTCCGCTCCTTTATGAGTAAAGCCGTTTTCAAGCGCCGGCACCGGTTCTCCGTGGAGCTGCAGGAAAACCCGCTGACCTGACAAATCCGTTTCTTCAAACGCAGCCAAAAGACCGGCATTCGTTCCATCGCCATCTCCCAGGAAAGGCACAAGTCCGACCTTTTTCAGCTCCTGAACTGTTTTATAGCCTCGAGTAGCAATATTCGAGGCGGCAGCGGCTTTATGGAAGGGTTCAGCTAATCCCAGCTCTTCTGCTGCTTCAAAAACCGCCGCCGCACCGATGCCGGTTGTAAAAACGGTCCAGTCGGCTCCATTTGCAATGTACGAGTCAATCGCGGGCTTCATGTCTTCTGCTGAACACTTTATTGTTTCCTGCAGCGGCCGTTCCACTGCTTCTCCGCCTTTTTTAACCACCATCATGCCCATTTCCATCATTTTGCGCGACCCTGTAATCGCAATCCGCTTCCCGTTCAAGTTCCCCATTCCATCTCCCCGTTTCTCTTTTCTTTTTATACTATCTTTTTCACACTCTTTTTTCCATAGAAAAGACGGCTCAACATGGTTGAGCCGCCTCAATACGTTACGATTTAATTGGTTTTTTCAAGAAGCCGAGCAGTACCGCTGTAACAGCTGCACCTGCGAGAACGGCTACCAAGTATAAAAGGGCGCTTCCTTCAACGATTGGGAAAACGAAGATACCGCCGTGTGGAGCTGGAAGCTTCACGCCGAAGATCATTGTCAGCGCACCTGCTACCGCTGAACCGGCAATTGCTGCTGGAATAACGCGCGCTGGATCTTTTGCTGCAAATGGAATGGCACCTTCTGTAATAAACGATGCACCCATAATATAGTTGGTTTTTCCTGCGTCACGTTCCTGCGTTGTGAAGCGGTTTTTAAAGAACGTTGTAGCAAGAGCGATGCCAAGTGGCGGAACCATGCCGCCTGCCATTACCGCTGCGTGCGGGGCAAAGTTGCCAGCATCAATCATGGCAATCCCAAATGTAAAGGCTGCTTTGTTAACCGGACCGCCCATATCAACGGCCATCATACCACCTAAAATCACACCAAGAAGAACGAGGTTGCTTGTCCCCATGCCGCCAAGGGCATCGACTAACCAAGTGTTTAACGCACTGACTGGACCATTGATGACATAAATCATGGCCATACCGGTAATGAAAATACCGAATAACGGATACAGCAGAACCGGCTTAATGCCATCTAGTGCCTGTGGAAGACCGGCAAACAGCTTTTTCAATCCAACGACTGCATAACCTGCAAGGAAACCGGCGATCAAGCCGCCAAGGAATCCGGAACCGCCGTTTGCGGCCAAAATACCGCCAACCAAACCAGGAGCAAGACCAGGACGATCCGCAATACTCATGGCAATAAAGCCGGCTAACACTGGAATCATCAGAGCAAATGCGCTGCCGCCGCCAATATCCATCAATGCTTTCGCAAACGGATTAAAGGACGGGTCATCCGGGTTTACTGCGTCAATGCCGAAGAAAAAGGAAATTGCGATCAAAATCCCGCCGCCGACAACAAGTGGCAGCATAGCGGATACACCGCTCATTAAGTGTTTGTAAAATGCGTTTCCTGCAGAGCCGCTGTCAGATGAAGAAGACGATCCGCCCCCGCCCTGGAATACAGGCGCGTCCTGCTTTACAGCCCGGTCGAGCAGTCCATCCGGATTCCGAATCCCTTGTGCAACCGGCACCTGGATCACGTGCTTGCCTTTAAAGCGCTCCATTTCTACCTGTTTGTCCGCTGCGACGATGATCGCTGTCGCATTGGCGATTTCCGCGTCTGTCAACGCGTTTTTCACGCCGCTTGAGCCGTTTGTTTCGACTTTAAAGTTAATGCCTTTTTCTTTTGCTTTTGCTTTTAGCGCGTCTGCCGCCATGTAGGTGTGGGCAATTCCAGTCGGACAAGCTGTGACAGCGAGAACCGATGGCGCGCCCGCTTGAGCTGGTGCAGCCGTTTCTTCTTCTGCCGGTGCATCTTCCCGTGATTCAAACGCATCGATAATATCCTGTTCGGTCCGTGCATTCAAAAGCACGTCGCGGAATGCCGGGTCCATAAGAAATCCTGACAGGCTGGAGAGCGTTTCTAAATGCGCTTCGTTTGCGCCGTCTGGAGCTGCAATCATGAAAAACAAATTCGATGGCTGCCCATCCAGTGCTTCGTAGTCAATGCCGTTTTTCGCACGGCCAAAAGCAACAGCAGGTGTTTTTACAGCGGCTGTTTTCGCATGAGGAATCGCAATGCCTTCCCCTACACCGGTTGTGCTTTGCGCTTCACGCGCTAAAATCGCTTCTTTATAAGCTGCCCGGTCGTTTAACCGCCCGGCCTGGTCGAGCTTCGCTACTAATTCATCGATCACAGAAGCCTTATCTGCTGCAGACAAATCCATGATAATCGTGTCTTTTTTCAACAAGTCTGTAATTCTCATGTTATTTTCCCTCCTGTTCTGCTTTTCTAACGCTCACACGCTTGTACACTTCTTCTACTTCTTCTTTCGTGCACAGATCATCGGAAAAAGCAGTCGCACTGCCTGCCGCAACAGCCCAGTGAAACGCTTCATGCGGTTGTAAGCCTGCGTCAATTTTAGCCATAAACGCAGCTACCATCGAATCGCCGGCACCGACTGTGTTTTTCACTGTCCCTTTCGGTGATTCGGCAAAATAAGCTCCTTCTTTGCTGACGAACACGGCTCCGGCGCCCCCCATGGAGACGATCAAGTTTTCCGTACCGTCATCAATCAATTGTTGGGCAATGGCGGCTGCTTCCTCTTTCGTCTGAATGTCCGTTTGAAACAGTTCACCAAGCTCATGATGATTCGGCTTAATGAAAAACGGGTTGTACGGAAGAAGTGCTTTGAGCGCCGCTCCGCTCGTATCGACGACAACTCGGGCTCCTTTGCTTCTCGCAGCGTCAATGAGCGTACCCGCGAAGTCGCCTGGCAGGGAAGACGGGACACTTCCGCCAATGTGAAGCCAGTCACGTTCTGTTAATTCACTCGTTACCTTTACAAGACGATTAGCATCTTCATCTGAAATCGCGGGTGCCGGACCATTGATTTCCGTTTCCGTGCTTGATTTCAGCTTCACGTTAATGCGCGTGACACCGTCCACTTTCGTAAAGCGGTGAAAGACCCCTTCACGATCCAGCTCGTTTTTAATAAATTCACCGGTAAAGCCGCCGGCAAAGCCGATTGCGCACGTGTCGCTGCCGAGACGCTTTAAAACACGTGATACGTTGATGCCTTTGCCTCCAGCGTACATATCTGCACTTTCCGACCGGTTTAATCCGCCCGCGTTAAATTCTTCTACCCGCACGACATAGTCAACTGCCGGGTTTAATGTACATGTGTAAATCATGATAAAGCCTCCTTGATGTCCGTTGCTTCCTCGAACATCCGTCTTGTTTTCTCAGGAATTCTTCCCGTAATAATAACGGCCGCATCCAAATCCGCGATATGCGTAAACGTGCTTTCCTGAAATTTCGATGCATCGGCCAGAATAAACGGCTGCTGGGCACGCTTTAACGCTTCCCGCTTAACGGCTGCTTCTTCTGGATCCGGCGTTGTGTAGCCCGCTTTTAAATGAATGCCATTGACACCGAGAAACGCTTTGTCAAACCAGTATTGCTGAAGACCGTGAACAGCTCCCGTCCCCGTTAACGCTTCGGTCGACGGCTTCAGCATGCCGCCTGTTCCATACGCTTGAATGCCTCGTTCTGCTAAAAGGCGTAAATGATCAAACCCGTTCGTCACCGCTACAATGTTTTTTGCTTGAATATAAGGAATGAGAGCAAGAGTTGTTGTACCTGCATCAATAAACACACAATCGTCATCTTCAATGAAGGATGCAGCCAGCCGGCCAGCCGCGCGTTTTTCTTCGGAAAAACGTGCGCTTTTTTCACCCATTGTCGGTTCAATGCGTTTTCTGGATACTTTTGCCGCGCCGCCGTGAACACGCCTGAGCAATCCCGCATCTTCTAAATCGGTCAAGTCTCGCCTGATCGTCGATTCAGAAGCGCCTGTAGCCTCGGTTAATTCATGAATCTTTACTGCTTCTTTTTCTTTTAAAAAGTTTAAAATCGTAAAATGACGTTCTTCGGTCAACACTGGCTGCATCCCTCCTTTATTCTTTTGTTGCTTTCATTATACAACCGCTTTCATAGAAAAACAATCATTTTCAATCATTTTTATTCAAAAACATTCAAAAACCCTTCAAATGTGGCTATATCGTCACAAAACATCTGATTTTTCTAACTTTTCAATTATTAAAACAGTGTAAATAGACCCATCTATTTTTCATGGCACATAAAAAAAGACGCGCATTTCTGCACGTCGTTCCGTCACCGATGGCAATATGGGCAGCGCGGCATCATGTGCGGCGGCTGTTTTGCTTCTTCCATCTCTTCCGCTTCCTGCATCATGTCCGGCATCATCGGCATCATGTAGGGCATCGGGTAAGGCATTGGGAAAAAGTAGCACGGCATTGGCGGGCAGGGCATCATCATCATGTCCTCTTCCATTTCTTTCGGTGCCGGTACAGGCTCCGTCATCCAGTTTTCCGGCATTTGAAATTCTGGCTGCGGCATCTCTTCCATTTCTTTTACTTCCTCCATCTTTGGTGGATAAGCGAACGGTTTTTGATCCGCGTAAGGATGACCCTTTTCCATTGCTGATGCGGTGTCCGGAAGTTTGATTTTCATTCCCGGTACGATCATGTCCGGGTTCGCCAGGTGGGCATTCAGCTTTTTCACTTCTTCAAATGATACTTGATGCTTTTCTGCAATAGACCAAAGTGTGTCACCGCGCTGCACAATATGGATTTTCATTGTGTCCCTCCTCAATGATCATTCACCCATATTGTATGCGCCCGGTTTTTCTTTGTGCGAAAAAATCAGCGGGCCCGTGCCAGCATCCTGTCCAGCGACAGCTTTGCTTCCTGTGCTGTTTTTTCTTCTACTTGAATGATGTTGCCAGAACCGCCTTCCATTATCGTTTCAAGCGACCAGAGCAAATGCGCAAGGTCAATCCGGTTCATCGTTAAGCAAGGGCACATATTCGGATTAAGTGACATAATTTCTTTGTCCGGGTGCTGCTGAATAATCCGTTTTACCAGGTTCATTTCTGTGCCGACCGCCCACGATGTGCCCGGGTCTGCTTGTTCGATCGTATCGATGATGTATTTCGTTGACCCGTTGTCATCAGAAAGAGCGACCACTTCTCTGCGGCACTCGGGATGAACGATAATCTTTACATCCGGTCTCGTCCGGCGCAGCTCTTCAATGTTTGAAACCGTGAAGTTTTCATGAACCGAGCAATGACCCTTCCACAGAATCACCTGTACGTCTTCAAGCGATCCATCGTACTCGAGTGTGTCTGTAATCGGGTTCCAGACGGCCATGTGATCAAGCGGGACACCTAAATCAAAAGCAGTATTGCGACCCAAATGCTGATCCGGCAAAAATAAAATGCGCGGCTTTTCTTCAAACGCCCATTTGACCATGGAGCGGGCATTGGAGGAAGTCACGCATGAACCGCCATTGCGCCCGGTAAAGGCCTTGATCGCAGCCGTTGAATTCACATAGGTGAGTGGAATCATCGTATCGCCAAATAGTTTCTGCAACGCTGTCCACGCACGCTCCGTTTGATAAATATCCGCCATATCCGCCATTGAACAGCCGGCACGCATATCCGGCAAATAGACCGTCTGATTCGAATTCGTTAAAATATCGGCTGTTTCCGCCATAAAATGCACGCCGCAGAACACGATATACTCGGCCTGCTGATTGGCAGCGGACACCTGGGCCAGCTGAAGCGAGTCCCCGACGGCATCCGCAAATTGAATGACTTCATCCTTCTGATAATGATGTCCTGGAATAAACAGAGCCGTACCGAGCTCCTTTTTAATCGCCTGCACTCGCACTTCCATTTCTTCCTTCGTCATCTGACGGTACAAATCCGGCAGCATTCCTTTTGTTAATTCAGTTAATGCCATGGTAAACAGCTCCTTTCATCTCCACCCGCGCACTAATATCGAGCGCTTGAACGGAATGGGTTAACGCACCAAGTGAAATCCAGCCAATTCCTGTTTCGGCGTACTCACGCAGGTTGTCAAGCCGGATGCCGCCGGATGCTTCTGTGGCGATGTGCGGCGGGACCACTGGCAGCCATTCTTTAATATCCGCCGGCGAGCAATTGTCAAACATAATGATGTCCGCACCCGCTTCAACCGCTTCCTCCAGCTGTGCCTTGGATTCAATTTCCACTTCTATTTTGACAGTGTGCCCACATGCGTGGCGCGCTTTTTGAACGGCCTGTGCAATTCCGCCGGCAAACGCGATGTGATTGTCCTTCAGCATAACCGCATCGTACAGACCGTTCCGGTGATTGAATGCACCGCCGATCCGCACTGCATATTTGTCAAGCATACGCAGCCCCGGCATCGTTTTTCTCGTATCACAGACGCGTGCCTGCGTACCCGCAGTTTCCTGTACTGCTTCCGCCGCTGCGGTCGCAATGCCGCTCATGCGCTGAACGATATTTAAAATGACCCGCTCTCCGGCTAACAGTGACCGGTATGATCCGTTGATCCGGGCTAGACACTCACCTGATTCGATCCGATCTCCGTCCCTTTTCAGCACCTCAACCGCAACCTGCTCATCTATCAGGCGAAACCCTCTTTCAATGATCATTTTCCCGCAAAAAACGCCAGATTCCTTCGCATAAAACGAAAAATGGCCGGATTCTTCCTCCGTAAAAATACTTTCTCCGGTGACATCCCGGTCCCCAATGTCTTCAATAAAAAAGGCTTTCAGCGCTTCGTCCAGCTTCAGTCCATTCATCGTCCCCGCTCCTTTTTGTCATCTGTCCTTTTTCAAACGTGATCCAGGTTTGCTCCCATTGGTCCTGCTTCAGCGGATAATCTGCGCGAATATGGGCACCACGCGATTCGGTTCTGGCCAGGGCAGATGCCGCCATTAAATAAGCGGTTGTATGCATAAACAAGCTTTCGATTTTTTCAGCCGGCCAGCCGCTGATGTCTCCTTTTGTCTGCGCTGGCTGCCACAAGCAGTCGGCAAGCGCTTGAAGTGTTTCTTTTGAGCGAATGATTCCCGCTGACTCCATCATCATCGCCTTCAGTTCCTTGCGTTCGAAAAGGGGAGGAATGGGTGCCGCAGCCAGCAACGTCCGCGATTCTTTTTTGGGGGCTGCGTGATCTGCGTGCACGACTGCATGGGCAAACCGCTTCCCGAATGCGAGGCCTTCCAGAAGAGAATTGCTCGCAAGCCGGTTGGCACCGTGCACACCGGTGCAGGCTGTTTCACCGATGGCGTATAACCCTTCAATCGACGTCCGGCCGCACGAATCCGCTTTTACGCCGCCCATTAAAAAATGACTGCCCGGTGCAACCGGGATGCGTCCCTTTTTCACCTCTATTCCGTTCTCACGGCAGAGACGCGCGATCGTCGGAAACGTCTGGTCAAACTCGTTAATCATCGAGATATCAAGATACACCTCGCTCCCTTTTGCCCGCGCTTTATACAGTTCAAAGGCGGTCACATGGCGAGGCGCCAAATCCTCCAGTGGATGAACGCCTGCCATGATGCGGCGGCCGTCTTGATCCACTAAAACAGCGCCTGCTCCTCGGACAGCCTCTGAAATGAGCCCCTTTGTTGCGCCATTTACGTATAAAAGAGTCGGATGAAACTGCATAAACTCCATATCGGTAATCGCGGCTCCTGCCCGGTAGGCAAGGGCAATGCCATCACCGGTAATCGTTTCCTGATTGGAGGTGAAGGAGTAAAGAGAGCCGGCTCCCCCGGTTGCGAGAACAATATGATCGGCTTCATATTCAAACACTTGTCCGCCTGCCTGTTTTGTTTTCACCCCTGTACATGTCCCATCCTTAACAATGAGCTGAAACGCCATTTCGTGCTCGCGGATGGACACTTGCGGCGGAAGCAGGGAGATCAAGTGTTCAACCGTCCACTTTCCCGTTGCGTCGCCTCCTGCATGAATAATTCTGTTCATACTATGGGCCCCTTCAAGCCCGAGCGACAATGTTCCATCCTTTTGCCGGTCTGCCGGGAGCCCTTTTTTCAGCAGCTCCTCTACCGCGGCTGCACCTTCTACCACAAGATTCTTCACCGTGCCCGCATTCTGATGGAATTCTCCCGCAACGAGTGTATCCCTCATATGAGCGTCATATGTATCGGGCGGCGACACAACAGCTGCAACACCGCCCTGGGCCATATAAGAATTGCTTTGCCGCACACTCGCCTTTGTGATAACTATCACATTCATATGCACTGCTAAATGCCTTGCTGCCTGTAATGCCGCAATTCCTGATCCGATAATGACAGCACGTGACCCATTTTTCATCGCCACCCCTCACTTTACAGTTGTCTTGACACCTATCTTTACATAAAATAAACAGAAAGACAAGAATAAAATTTAAGACAACGAAAGCAGGGAAGCCCATGTATTTTGACTATGCAGCCACGTCCCCAATGAAAAAAGAAGCACTGGATACGTATCTCGAAGCAGCCCGGCTTTTCTGGGGCAATACGTCAAGTCCACATGATGAAGGAACACGCGCATCTTTATTGCTTGAAGAGTGCCGGAAAAAAATTGCCGAACGAGCCGGTGTGCTGAAAGAGGGCATTTATTTTACCGGCAGCGGAACAGAAGGAAATGTGCTGGCGATTTTGTCATTAGCACGAAAAGGAACCAAAAAGCACATCATTACGTCTGCCGCCGAGCATACGTCTGTTCATTCCGCCATGACACTGCTTGAGTCGGAAGGATTTGATGTCACAAGGCTGCCGATGAATGAACATGGAGTTGTAACGGTTGATTCCGTTGTAAATGCCATCCGTCCTGACACCGCTTTAATTAGTATTCAGCACGTCAATCCGGAAATCGGTACCATTCAGCCCGTGGAAGCCATTGCGGCAGCAGCAAAAAAAGAAGGCATTTTATTTCACACGGATTGTGTTCAGTCCTTTGGCAAGCTGCAGCTGCACGCCATCCAGGCAGACGCGATGACCTTTTCCGCACATAAAATGGGCGGGCCAAAAGGGTGCGGTGCCATTTACCTTTCACCTTATCACGCTGTTGCACCCGTTTTTCCCGGCTTAACCCACGAAAAGGGTATTCGCGGCGGAACGGTTGATACGCCGGCCATCGCGGCTTTTGCCGAAGCAGCTCAAACAGCGCCTTCTTTAGATTCATTATGGGTGCTTCGAAATGAGCTGAAAAAGCAGCTGGACGGCTCTTCTGTGAAGTGGATTGAAGGCCCTTCTTCTGCCCAGTATCCCGGGGTCATTGGATTGTGCATTCCTGGAATGGAAGGACAGCTGGTCATGCTTGCTTTAAATGCACAGAACATGTTTATTTCAACCGGGAGCGCTTGCGATGCCTCGTCCGCCTCTGGCATGAAGGCCGCTCTTGCCATGGGAATGACACTGGAGGAAGCCCGCCAGTTTTTCCGCATTTCATTTGGACCTGAAACGACGAGAGCAGAAGCAGCCAGGCTCGGGCAGGCTCTTTTATCTATTGCCGGGCAGACGGTTATGCTATGATATCGTGTGGAGGGATTTGAGTCATGACAGATAAAAAGAAGTTAATTGGAGAAGAGCGGCGGGCACAAATTTTGAGCTGGCTCCAGTCTGAGGACATGCCCTTGACGGGAGGAGATCTTGCCGAACGGGCCCGCGTCAGCCGCCAGGTGATTGTAGGAGATATAACGCTTCTCAAGGCGCGGGGCGTTCCGATTATCGCCACCAGCCAGGGGTATATGTACGCAACACCCCCGGAGGAAGCAAGCATTGAACGAATTGTCGCCTGCTTTCATCCGCCTGACCGGACAAAAGAAGAGCTGCTGCTCCTTGTTGACCTCGGCGTCCTCGTAAAGGATGTGAAAATTGAACATCCGGTGTACGGGGATTTAACAGCGTCAATTATGGTGTCCAACCGAAAAGAAGCCCTTCGTTTTTTGGAAAAGGTCAACGAAACAAACGCCGCTTATTTGTCAGAGCTGACAGAGGGCGTCCATTTGCACACGCTGTCTGCCAAAGACGAAGCAACACTTGATGAAGCCGAGCAAGCGCTGCGCGAAGCTGGATTTCTACTAGAGGCATAAAAAAAGAAGCTCTTCGGCGAGAGCTTCTTTTTTATGCTTTTTCAGCGGTTTGGCCAACTTCATAGCCGTAATAGCTGCCCAAAACCTGCACGTTGCAGCCAAGCGCTTCCATTTCGGCAAAGGCACCAGGAACTAGCACATCGTCAATGCGCTGGGCGACATCGATAATAAAAAAGTAGTTGCCAAGCCCCGTTTTTAACGGGCGGGACTCAATTTTTGCAAGGTTCAGATTTCGCCACGCAAAGGTCGCCAGCGCTTGATGAAGCGTTCCCGGCCGGTCCGTCGGAAGAGTGACCACAATGGTTGTTTTCCCGCCCATTTTCGGAAGGTCCAGCGCTAATTCTTCATGTGTTTTCGACAAAATCAAAAAACGCGTATGATTAAACGTATAATCATGTATATCGGTTTGAGCCGTAAACAAGCCGTATTCCGCCGCAGAAAGTGAATTCGCAATCGCTGCGATACATTCCTCGGGATGCTCACTTACATACTTGGCCGCTGCCGCTGTTGATGTCATTTGCTGAGAGGGTACGCGGTAAAACTGACGGTTTAAAAATTTATGGCACTGCGCAATCGCATGCGGATGTGACAAAACCCGTTCCGCTTCCTTCCATCTGTGGGCATTGTCCGGATGAACAAGCAAATGCTGCTGAATCGGCGCCGTTAATTCGCCCACGATCGTTAAATCCGCTTCATGGAACAAATGGTCAATCGTCATATTGACGGTGCCTTCAAGCGCATTTTCAATCGGAACAACCGCGAGATCCGCTTTTCCCTCCAGCACATAATCCATGCATTCCGGAATGGTTACGCAGGGAATGCGATGATCGCGGGGAAATGCGTCTGATACGGCAATGTCCGTAAAGGTCGCAGCCGGTCCTAAAAAAGCAATATTTCTCAAAACAGTTCACTCCAGTCTTCTCATTCAAACGGATTAAGCACCCGAGCCGAGCACTTCTACCGTATCGACAAATTCAAGTTTTTTCAGCCGCATTAACAGCTCGTCCAGCCCCGTTTTCATGCCGGTCACATTCAACGAAAGCGTGACGTTGGCGCGGCCTTGCAGCGGAATGGTCTGATGAATCGTCAGCACATTTCCGCCGCAGCCCGCTACAACCGCCAGCAGTTCAGACAGGGTCCCCGACCGGTCTTCCAAATGAAAAAATAGTGTAATGATCCGCTCTTTGACTACTGTATGAAAGGGAAAAACCGTATCCCGGTATTTGTAAAAAGCGCTGCGGCTCAAGTCCACTTTCTGTACCGCTTCCCAGACAGAATCGGCTTTTTTCCGTTCAATTAATTCTTTTGCGTCAAGCGTTTTTTTCATCGCCTCCGGAAGGACATCCTCCCGGACCAGATAAAACTTTTCATTTTCCTCTTTTTTCCCCATGCCGTTCCCCCTCCAAACCGCCGCAACAGCTTTTAGTCGACAAATTCAAATTCGTAGTCAAGCAGACGAACGATATCGCCATTTTCAGCTCCGCGCTCACGCAGGGCTTCATCTACACCCATTGTGCGAAGCTGGCGTGCAAAGCGCTGAATCGATGGTTCCCGTGAGAAATCCGTCATTTTAAACAGCTTTTCAATTTTGCTGCCAGTCAGCTCAAATGCACCATCCGGACCGCGTGTAATCACAAATTCCGCCGCTTGTTTTTCATGGCGGTATACAACACGGTTGACCGATAAATCCTCTTCCTCGTGCTCAAGCGGGAATTCCGGTGTTTCTTCTACTTTATCGGCAATCGCGAATAATAAATCACGCAGACCGCTTCTCGTCAGGGCTGAAATCGGGAAGATCACAGCGTCAGATCCGACTTTTTCTTTAAACGCCTGCAGATTTTCTTCTGCTTCCGGCATATCCATTTTGTTTGCCACGATAATTTCCGGACGCTCTGTCAGACGAAGGTTGTATTCTTTTAATTCATTATTGATCGTGACGTAGTCTTCATAAGGATCGCGCCCTTCCATACCGGACATATCCAGCACGTGCACAATAACCCGCGTCCGCTCAATGTGGCGAAGGAATTGATGGCCAAGGCCGGTTCCTTCATGAGCACCTTCAATAAGACCAGGAAGATCGGCCATGACGAAGCTGCGGCCATCTTCTGTTTCCACCATGCCGAGGTTCGGCACTAGTGTTGTGAAATGATAAGCGGCAATTTTCGGCTTAGCGGCTGTAATAACGGATAAAAGAGTTGATTTCCCTACACTCGGGAATCCAACAAGTCCCACATCAGCTAACAGCTTTAATTCCAGTGTCACGTTCCGTTCAATTCCCGGCTCTCCATTTTCCGAAATTTCCGGAGCAGGGTTGGCCGGCGTTGCGAAACGGCTGTTGCCGCGTCCACCGCGTCCACCTTTAGCAATAACCGCCTGCTGGCCGTGCTCTACAAGGTCCGCAATAACAGCGCCTGTTTCGTCGTCAGTGACAACCGTTCCCGGCGGCACCTTGACAATCATATCCTTGGAATTGCGCCCGTGCATGCTTTTGCTCATGCCATGCTCTCCGCGCGGCGCTTTAAAATGGCGCTGATAACGGAAATCCATTAATGTGCGAAGCCCTTCTTCCACTTCAAACACCACATTCGCGCCATTTCCGCCATCTCCACCGGCAGGACCGCCGTTTGGCACATATTTTTCGCGGCGAAACGCGACCATTCCATTTCCGCCGTCTCCGCCTTTTACATATATTTTTACCTGATCTACAAACATATTGTCTGTTCCTCCTAAAACGTTGCTTCTATTAGTATTTCCGAATCTTCTGTTTCCGTAACCGTACTTTCCTGTTTCAATGCGGCTGCTTGGTCGATGAACACTGGCTGTTCTGACAGCGCGCCCATCCACTCCATGCGGACGAAAAGCTGATCGTCCGCTTCTGAAAAACGGACAAACAGCTGGTGGTCTTTATATTCTGCGATGTGCCGTTCAATCAACGAAAAGAACTGACTGAAATAACGCAGAACCAGCTGATCGTCAGCGAGGCCTGATGCCACATCGTCATCCACCTCATACTCCAGTCGAAACAGATGGTTTGACCAGTTAAAGGTGATAAACAGCTCCGCCATCCCCGGCATGCCAAGATTGCACAGTTTGGATTCCTGCGCAGCTTTTACAATAATATGATCCGCAGCTCTTGCTGCCTCATCAAGCTTACTCAAAGCAAGATACCCTTTGACAACCTGAATATCATTCATCCAGTCATGACGCGCATGACGAAGTGTTTCTACAAGCGTCCACTCAGTTTCTTTTCTCACCTGGCTGATTGCACCTCCTGGTCGATCCCGAACATCCTATTCCTTCTGTTAGTATAGCAGAAAAACGACTGTATTGAATGTGAAACATCGCTCATTACACAATAAAAAGAGGCGCTCCGAAAGGTTGACTTTCAGAACGCCTCCATCCGACTGTCTGCTTATTGAGCAGCAGGATACACACTTACTTTTTTACGATCGCGTCCAACGCGCTCGAAACGTACGATACCGTCTGTTTTCGCAAACAATGTATCATCGCCGCCGCGTCCTACGTTTTCACCCGGGTGAATTTTCGTACCGCGTTGACGGTAAAGGATAGAACCACCTGTTACGAACTGGCCGTCGGCACGTTTAGCGCCAAGGCGTTTCGACTCAGAGTCACGTCCGTTCTTTGTAGAACCTACTCCTTTTTTGGATGCGAAAAATTGAAGATTTAATTTCAACATGTGTTTTCACCTCCTACAGGATGTTTATTTGAATATACTGTCCGTACTCTTCTTCAATCGTTTTTAACGAAACAATCATGCCTTCGAGTAAAAGCTGCACTTGATCGCGCTTGTCCTCCGGCAGTCCATCCGGGACCCGGCAGGAAAGCAGTCCACCGTCTTCTCCTTGATCAATATCAGGGATAATACCGGTCAACGCCATCACTGCATTAAGAGAACCGAACGATACGGCGGAAGCACCGGCGCAAACAAGGTCTTTGCCGCTTTCATCATAGCCGGCATGGCCTTCCATCGTAAACGATGTAATCAAGCCGGACTCGTTTTTGTTAATCTCAACATAAATCATTGGATCATCGCCTTATGCGTTGATTTTTTCAATGACTACTTTTGTGTAAGGCTGACGGTGTCCTTGCTTTTTGCGGTAGTTTTTCTTCGCTTTGAATTTAAAAACGACGATTTTCTTCGCGCGTCCTTGCTTTTCGACCTTCGCCGTTACCGTTGCGCCTTCTACGATCGGGCTTCCGACTTTCACGTCGTCGCCGCCAACGAAAAGAACTTTATCAAAAGTGACTGCGTCACCATCTTGTGCGTTCAATTTTTCGATGTAGATTGCTTGACCTTCTTCAACTTTAACCTGCTTGCCGCCTGTTTCAATAATTGCGTACATTTCTGCACCTCCCTGTTTACTCAGACTCGCCACGTGACAGGTGATCGACTGATACTTAAACCTGCTGTGTGCGGTTGTAGCACGGGTGCTACAAACAATAACATATGAATTCTATCACCTTTAACGGAGCCTGTCAATCGATATTTTCAATCATATCCTGAACGTCTTTTTTTCCACTGAAAAAGGAGTGAAGAAGCTGTTCTTCTGTTACTTCAATGCGTGAATTGATTTGAAACACATGCGTCCGGTTTCTTCTCAACGTCCGGACAGCCTGGAGCAAGGGCTCTGTTTTCGAAAGAGGCACATCAAGCAGCTTTAGTGATCTCGGTTCATAAAAGCGTGCGGTCAAAAAGCGGATCAGCATCACGTCTTTTTCCTTCCACATGACAAGCAGCTGAACGGTGATATAGGAGATCGTCAAGAAAAAGGGCGCGTAAAACGGCAGCAGCAGCGCTGCGAAGCCGACGATGAAAAGAAGCGATGTAAAGGACAAAAAAATGGACAATTTATACGCGCGGAAAAACGGCTGCCCGGCGCATAAAAGCAGCTGAACCATTTTCCCCCCGTCAAGCGGCAGCACCGGAAGTAAATTAAACAAAAAAAGGACAGCGTTCATTTGAAAACACCATTCATAAAACGACGCCTCGATCCAGTCCATGTGAAGGAGAGCCATCATTGTGATTAATATCGGCACGTGCATAAACGGTCCGGCGAGCACAACGAGCCACTCTTCACCAGCCGGCCTGCCCGCATGCTCATCTGTCTCCAGCTTGCCGCCGAACGGCAGCAGCTCCATCTTTTGAATTCGCCAGCCCATCGCTTTTGCAGCCAATGCATGGCCAGACTCATGAATAAGCAGCATCAAACCGATCGTTAGCGCTTCTAAAAACAGGCCATTCAATGCCGCAGCCGCACCAAACAGCCACGTTAACGGGTGAACCTTCACTGGATTATTCATTTACATTCACTGTTCTGGATGAAATGATTTGACCGTCCTTCCGCTCGGTCCACTGGATGACAGAGCCGGATGGATCACCGATCATTTCCCCTTTTTTGATCCGTTCGAATAACCGGTACGAGCCGGTTTTCAAGCCGTGTATTTCCACTTCAGTCCCGTCCTCCTGCTGCACAACCACATGCTCATCCAGGATTCGAATGACTGTGCCGTCCTGCTCAGCTGCCAGCGGACTGTTTGTGCTCACGTATGACAAAGGCGCCTGGCTCGTCCGCCCCACGGCCGGCAGCAGCAGGCCAAATCGTTCTTCATATGCTGAGGAGAAAAGGGCAAACGGCAAATCCTGTTCGAAAACGCTGGTGACAAGCGCTGTATGCTGATTAAAATAAACAAACGCAAACAAGCCAAAAGAAGCGATCACTTTTTTCATCACACGAATCCCTCCCACCTGTACATTTATATGTTCTCTCATCCAAAAAACTACTTTGATCGCGGTATTTTAAGGAGAAACCATCCTGTATTAAGGAGAAAGTCTATTTTTTGGCGCAATAACGGCGAATACGGCGCAATTCTCACGGAATTGCGCCGTACTGGAGACAATTGCGCCAACATCCTTGTAATTGCGCCGTACCGGAGATAATTGCGCAATAATCTTGATAATTGCGCCGTACGATAGCAAGCAAACAAACAAAAAAACCGCTTCGATAAAAGCGGTTTTCAGAAATTTAACGGCCGATGCCGATAAAGCGTTTGAATTTTGTGAAGAACGTTTCTTTTACAGGATCGAGCTGCTGCAGCGGAACCGATTCACCGAGGATACGGCGCGCGATGTTCCGGTAAGCAATGGATGCACGGTTGTTCGGATTGTGAGCAACAGGCTCGCCGTTGTGCGACGATTTAATGACTTCATCATCATCGGCTACTATGCCAATCAGCTCAATCGATAAGTGAGCGGCTACTTCATCAACGTCGAGCATATCTCCATCCTTCACCATATGATGGCGGATCCGGTTTACGATCAGCTTCGGCGGTGCCATGCCTTCTTCTTTTTCCAAAAGGCCGATCACGCGGTCTGCATCGCGAACGGATGATTTCTCCGGTGTCGTCACAACGATGGCACGATCCGCTCCAGCTACCGCATTTTTATAGCCTTGCTCGATCCCGGCCGGGCAGTCGATTAAAATGTAATCGTAATCCTGCTTCAGCTCATCAATCAGCTTCTTCATCTGTTCAGGATGCACAGCCGACTTATCGGTCGTCTGGGCAGCCGGAAGCAAATAAAGAAGGTCATTAAAACGCTTGTCCTTTACAAGAGCCTGATGCGTTTTGCACCGTTCCTCCACCACATCCACGAGATCATAAATGATGCGGTTTTCCAGCCCCATGACAACGTCAAGATTGCGAAGCCCGATGTCTGTATCCACAAGACATACTTTTTTCTCCTGCAATGCAAGCGCAGTGCCGAGATTAGCGGTGGTCGTTGTTTTGCCGACACCGCCTTTTCCAGAAGTAATGACGATTGCTTCACCCACTTCAAAAGCCCCCTTTAAACGTCGATAAATCAGGCCGCAAGTATTTCAGCACTTGCAGACGATCAATCACCAATTGTTGTGCTTCGTTTATAAACGCGCATTCTGATTCTGTCAGTTCTTCCTCATCGTACCGGTCCGGAGAACGGGTTAAATGATCGCTGATCCGCAGCTGTGAGGGCATCATCTTTCCTGCAGCGATCACAGCAGAATCATTGCCGTAGCAGCCTGCATGCGCCATTCCCTTCAGGCTTCCCATGACAAAAATGCTTCCACCCGCCAAAACAGACCCGCCCGGATTCACGTCTCCGATCAGCAGAAGATCTCCCGGCACTTCAAGCACCTGTCCGGAACGAATGCGGCCCGCGTACGAAACAATTTCATTTTCTTCCTTCCACTGAACCGCTTCCTCCATCGTCAGGACGTTTGATTTAATTTCTTCCACGACGAGATGACGATGCTTTCGGATCAGCTGGCGAAGCTCTTCTTTTTCTTCTTCTGTAACATACCGGTTGCCAGTTTGCACGGTGACGGTAATCAATGTATCTTCTTGATCCTGTACGACGCCGTCTAACTTTTCCGTTAATTCTTCTATTAATTCATTATACGCACATTTGTCGTTTAATTGAAGAGTCAGACCGTCCTTCGTCCCTTTAATGACGACGTTTTGACTTTGTTTCATCGAAAGTATCCCACCTCTGTACGTCTCAATATTCGACAGCGCGTTCCACTATTCCTTTTTTCCGCGTCAATCAAACACTTTTTTCAAGTGGATGAACGCGTTCCGGAGTGGAATCGCGAAGATCATATAAAACAGGCCATTTAACACAAGCACAGCGATAAGCCTTACGTAAGCAAACTGTTCAAACGAAACAGCCGTCCGCTGAACGAGTACATTTAATCCGTAAATCATCAGTTCAATCAGCGCCACGTCAAAAAGAATAATGATAAACAGAACAGGCAATGTGCCGTGCAGCCATTTGGTCAATTTAGATGTGATGTAAACAAGAAGCGGCAGGAAAAAGAAGTACGCGCCAAGAAGTCCTGTATAAAACATATCAAATAAAAAGCCAAAGAAAAAGCCATATTTTATTGCTGTATTCCTGTCAAAAAAAACAGCCATCATCAAAAGGCCGATCAGGAAAAAACGGGGGACAGGCGTATAAGCACCGTCAAAGGCCTGCTCCGAAAAAAAGAGCATAAAAACGCTGTCGCTGTAAAACAGAATGACCATCAAAAGAGGAAGAAGTCCTTTTTTCACAGCCCTTCCTCCTCAATAAGCACTTGCTGGCGATCCTCTTCCTGCGGGAGCACACTGGTCATTTCCCGTTTTGACACCATGACGTGCTCAAGATCATAAAAGCTGGCCGCCGGCTGAACAAGTGCTGTCTGCGTCAGGCCAAATTCGTCCGGCACAAGCTCGGTCACCGTTCCAATGACAAGTCCTTTCGGAAAGACACCGCCAAGACCGGATGTTGTCACAGCTTGTCCTTTTTTCACCGTTGAATCCGATGGTATTTTGGTCATTTGAAGCATTCGTTTTTCTTCATCATAGCCTTCAATTAAGCCGTAAACCGTTGACTCTCCTTGAATAAGAGCCGATACACGATTTTGTGAATCATGCGCAGAAAGCAGCTGAACCGTCGAGGTAAACTTGGATGTGCTTTGAACCTTTCCGACTAAACCGCTGGCTGTCATAACGGCCATGTCCGGTGCAATGCCATTCGACTCCCCTTGATCAATCGTAATCAGCTCATACCAGCGGTCCGGGTTACGTGCAATGACCGTTGCCTGCACCGGCTCGTAATCAGCCAGGCTTTCTTCTTTCTCCAGCACCTTCCGCAGCTCCGCATTATCCTTTTCAAGACGGGTGACATCACTTTCCAATTGCGCAAGCTCTTCCAAATGCGACCGCAGCTCTGCATTTTCTTCGTATGTATGGCGCAGTCTCTGAACGTCGTCGAAAAAAGATTCAACAGCAGACGCTGGCTTTGATACAATATTTTGGCCAAAGCCCGTTACGTCCTTCACAAACTTTTCCGGCCAGGTAATGTTGTCGCGATCTCTCATGGAAAAGCCGATCATCGCGACCAGCAAAATAATGCTGCCGAGCAATATAATCAACCGCTTGTTTGTAAAAAGTTGCGGCATGAATTCCACCTCAGTTTTCTAAGCATTCAAAACGGTGAGGCAGGTCCAACGCGCTTCCGGCAGCCGGATAGAACGCACGGAGAACCGGCCTCATCATCAATCGTTTGTTATTTGTTTTTAAATAAATGAATGTGGTCAAGCGCAAGGCCTGTCCCAACCGCTACACAATCAAGCGGGTTTTCGGCAATAATGACCGGCATGTTTGTTTCTTTGCTGATGACCTTGTCTAAATTGCGCAGCAGCGCGCCGCCGCCCGTTAGCACAATACCGCGGTCCATAATATCCGCCGCAAGCTCAGGCGGTGTTTTTTCCAATGTTCCTTTTACTGTATCCACAATCGCATAAACGGTGTCCTTCAGCGCATCGGCGATTTCCTGTGCCGTGATTTCAATCGTTTTCGGAAGGCCTGTCAGCAAGTCACGTCCGCGGATTTCCATGTTCGGAATGTCGTCCGTATCTCCGGCAGAGCCGATTTCCATTTTAATTGTTTCAGATGTGCGGTCACCAATCAATAAATTGTACTGCTTGCGAATATACGCAATGATCGCATCATCCATTTCATCCCCGGCAATTCGCAGCGATTCACTTGTGACAATGCCGCCAAGGGAAATAATCGCTACTTCAGTTGTTCCGCCGCCGATATCGACGACCATGCTGCCCGTCGGCTCCCAGACGGGAAGATTTGCTCCAATCGCTGCCGCAAACGGCTCTTCAATCGGATACGCGTCGCGCGCTCCTGCCTGGCGTGTTGCATCAATGACCGCCCGGCGTTCAACGGCTGTAATGCCAGATGGCACACAAACCATTACGTAAGGCTTACTGGACAAAAAGCCGGATGATCCTTTTGTTGCCTGTTTAATATAGTACTTGATCATTGTGGCGGTTGTTTCATAGTCGGCAATAACGCCATCCTTCATCGGACGAGTAGCTACAATATTCCCTGGTGTCCGTCCAATCATGTTGCGGGCATCATTCCCGACGGCCACGATTTGCTTCGTATCCGTCTGCAAAGCTACAACAGACGGCTCCCGGACGATGACTCCTTTTCCTTTTGCGTAAACAAGTGTATTTGCGGTGCCAAGGTCAATGCCTAAGTCGCGGCTCCCAATTCCAAACATGTCGTGTATCTCCCTTTCCTCAGTAGATCCTTTTTATCGTGATCATTTCACTAGTAATGGCTGTTAAATTGTGTGAAAAACTTCTCAAAAACCATAACTTATATTATAGCGGAACGAAAAAAAAAAGCATAGCGTTATAAATAACCTTTTTCTTTCAAACTGACATATTTCTTCTCTCCAATGATCAAATGGTCGAGAACATCAATGCCTAATATTTTTCCACATTCCACAAGACGCTTTGTGACATCAATGTCTTCCCGGCTCGGCGCCGGGTCGCCTGACGGGTGGTTATGAAGACAGACAATGCTTGCTGCAGAGCGTCTGAACGCTTCTTTAAATACTTCTCTCGGGTGGACAATCGATGCGTTTAAGCTCCCGATAAACAATGTCTGCTTATGCATCACCTGATTTTTCGTATTTAAATACAATGCGACAAAATGCTCCTGGCTTAAAAAGCGCATTTCCTCCATCATATAATTCGCCGCATCCTCAGGCGAGCGGATCATAAAACGGTCTTCGTACTTGAGGCGTTCAATGCGGCGCCCGATTTCAATCGCTGCTTTTAATTGGATGGCTTTCGCACTGCCGATCCCTTTGACTGCCGTGATTTCTTCAATGGAGGCATCCTTCAGCAGACGAAGGCCGTCGAATTCATTTAATATGCGGTTGGATAGCTGCAGGACCGATTCTTCCTTTGATCCTGTCCGGAGTAAAATCGCGAGGAGCTCGTGGTTGGATAAGCTGGACGGCCCGCTTGCGATCATTCTTTCACGCGGGCGGTCATGAGGCGGTACATCCCGAATCATCATCGACTGGGAAATAACATGTTTTTCCTGGTTCATTCACTGATTGCCCCTTTCATGATCGGGAAGGAAAACAGCTTGAAAGAAGCCCCATTTGAACCAGCTGCCGGGACAGCGTGGACACAGGCAAGCCAACCACGTTGAAATAGTCGCCATGGATGGCTTTCACAAACAGCGCACCAGCTGACTGGATGCCGTAGCCGCCTGCTTTATCAAACGGTTCACCTGTTTCAAGGTAAGCAGAAATGTCCGCTTCTGTCAGCTCCCAAAATTCAACATCGGTTTTTTCGAAAAATACAACCTGTTCATGACGTGTTATAATCGCGACACCGGTGTAGACAGCGTGTGTTCGGCCGGATAATGATAGGAGCATAGCCTTGGCATCCTGCTCGTTTTCAGGCTTGCCGAGAATGCGTCCTTCTGAGACGACGACGGTGTCCGCGCCGATCACAGCCGCGTCCGGGTTTTGTGCGGACACAACAGCTGCTTTTTTCAACGCGAGCTGCTGGACCGCTTCGGCCGGTTTTGTGCCTGGCTGGATGGTTTCGTCGGCATCGGCTGCTTGAATCGTAAACGGAATGAATACTTGAGAAAGCAATTCTTTTCTGCGGGGCGATGAAGAAGCTAAAATAATGCGGGTCAAAGAGGATCACCTTTCTTTTTAAAGAGATGCACTGCAGGTTTGGGAGATACGGTTTCATCATATCAGACAGGAATCAAATCAACAATAAAAACCTGCCGGATTCTGGCAGGCTAAGGGGAAAGGATCGTTGCCATTTGGTCCAGCTGCTGTGAGGCGGCTGCTTTTCTTAATGCCTCCTCCTCTTCACTCGTGACAGTGGCTTTCGTTTCTTTTACATAAGCAGCGGCGCCATCCGCTTCCAGACGTTTTTCCACATCGTCCGCTTCGCTTTTTGCGAAAAATGCGCCGTAAATCATGCTGTACTGGCCGTCTGAAGGAATCACAGCCGACAGCTGCCTTGAAGAGGCGGCCGCTTGCTGGGCTGCTTCGGCCGTTGAATACACGCCTCCCTGCACAATGAAAAGCGAGACGGCTTTTTCAACAGGGGTCTGCACGGATTGTTGAGCTTGTTCTGCTGGCGCCGTGACGGCAGGCGCTCTGGAGGCTGTTTCTTCCTCTGCCTGCTTCGGCACGGCGCTCATCATTAAAAAACCAAACGTGCTGCCTGTTATAAGAGCTGAAAAAATGATCCCCACACTGGCCGCTGTTTTTAACACGGGCTTTTTTTTTGGCGCTGCTGTTTCTTCGCCCGGCATATGCCATACGAGCACATCGCTGCTATGGCGTGTCCAATCCGGCTCTTCCATACACATTCCTCCTCACTGCTATGTATACGGCAGGGCACATAAAAAAGAACAAAACGCAGGTGCGCTTTGTTCTACTTTGGTTGAATGTTTTCTGTTTTTAAGTCAGATGGCGCTTCACAAAGGAGATATTCCTCCCCGTGCAAACAGACCTTCGTAATTCGTCCATTTTGGGCCGAAACCGTTGTTTCGCTGTTTGGCTCAATGAAGTTGCCGGTAAAAGGATCTTTTATTTTTTCCAAAAATCCTTCTTGAAGCAGCGTCTCATAGGTGACTTTAGACGGGATTGAATCGGGATTTTTCACCCGTTCACTTGTGATCAGCAAATTGGCTGCTTCTTTTAAATGAAGCGCCTGGCTCACAAAGGCACGCTCTTTCGACTGGTTAATCAATTGCCCGATGCCGACAACCGCAATCGCTGAGATAATGCCCAAAATAACGACAACAGCGAGCAGCTCAATGAGGGTGTAGCCCTTTTCATTCGTATTCATACTGTTCATTGTTCAATAACGACAAACGGGTCTTGTTTGTTCGCCGGGTCCGGTGCATCGATCTCCGGTGTATCCTCTAACAGGTCTGTCAGCTCCGGCATGTAGTAAGCAGCCACCGTTAGATTGTATGTCACAGGCTCCGTTACACCTTCTACCTTTTGTGCTTCTTCCGGTCCGGTAAATTCAAGCTGCTCCACTCGAATCATGCGCAGCTGATTTTCCACTGAATCGATAAACGCGTTCATTTCAGCAAAGCCGGGTGATTCAATGGTCAGCTGCGCCCGGATTTTCCGGATGCCCGCAGGAAGCACTTCTTCCGGAATCGGCTGGTTCTCCACCTGCGTCGCTTCTTCAGTTCCGTCTGTTACGTTTTCTTCCGTTGTTTCGTTGGACTGTTCTTCTTCAGAGGCTGTTTCCTCATCCGTGGCTGTCGCGGGGTCCTCAGCCGTTTCCGTGTCGGCCGTCGCATCTTCATTGTCCACTTCTTCTTGAACAGGAATAGCTTCCTCTTCTCCTTCTGTGAACACAATCGCTGTAATTAAGCTGTCGGAGAGCAGTTCTGCTTTTTCAAAATCAAGCATCAGTTTTTCACTCATCGGCTTCACCGGCACCTTGTTTTGCAGAGAGCCGGTGGCAACTAATGGCCCCTGCACACCTGATGCCGTGCTATTGGCTTGAAACGCTTCGATCAGCTGTTCCTCCGCCTCCAGCTGCTGCTCGGTCGTGTCAAGCTCGACTGCTGCTGTCCGGTAAAACGCAAAATACACATAAACAAACAAAAGCAAAACGAGAAGGAGCAAAAGGCCGCTATACACTTGTTTTTTCGTCATGGGTTCTGCTCCTCCAGCTTCTGCAGCACAACCTGCTCGTCGAACATAATTTCAAACTGAACGAAATAACGCGGAAGCGCATCGGCTGCTTCTAATATCGCCTTTGCTTCTTCCTCGGATTCGTCCACAGAGGTATCCATTTGCAATATCGAGGCGTTTTCCACCCAGTCCGATGCCTTCAGCTCGGCTAAATAATACGCCCCCTGCCGGCTCGTATCAAACTGAACCGTTAAGTTCATCGTTTCTTCACTTACATATGACATCGACTGGAAAAATCCGCGCTCCGGCAGCAGCGAGACGAGATGCTTCAAAATCGGTGAAGCGGGCAGGCGCCGCACCTGTGACCATTGAACAGCCTGACGGAGCTGATCGGCACTTGTTGTTTCTGTACCGGTCGTCACGGAGGCAGCTTGTTCCATCGCTTCACGAAGCTGCTGCTGGCTGGACAATTCGCGTTCGGCACGCTCGACCTGGCCTTGCTTGATTTGAATGCCGGCGAACAGCGTAATCGCAGCGGCTAAAAGAATCAGGCCAGTGACCAGCCAGACCCATAACGAGACGCTTTTTTTCTTTTTGGCCGGCAGTAAATTAATATCAATCAGCATTTGTGATCACCCGTCCTTTAGCGCAAGCCCGGCCGCTGCGAAAAAAGCGGGTGCCAGCCGTTCGTTTTGCTTTGTTTCTATTTCCAGCAATTCATCCGTCATAACCTGAACATCAAGCGATTGCTTCATGTATTCCTCTACGAAAAACCGCTGCGGATGATGGCTTGAAAATAAAACCCGCTCGATTTTCACCTGGCCGCCATGCACGGAATTCTCGTAAAAATTGATGACACGGTCCAGCTCGGATAGCGCATCCGCCAGATCACCGGTGCTTTCTTCCTCTTCCAGCCCGAGCACATCTTCACTTTTTTCAATAAACACCGGCTTTAAAAACTTTAGTTGATTTTGGTGAAAGATCGATAGCGTCATGACGTTTGTTTTTAAATGAATCAGCAGCTCATGAGCGTGTTCATCCGTTTGCCCGAAAGCATGAAACAGCCGGTAAACCGCAAGCGGGGCGATGTCAGCTGCTACAGGCTGCAAGCGAGCATGTTCAAACACAGAAGCATACTCCTGCACGATCTGCTCCGGGGCCGCAACAAGCAGCACTGTCTGCTTTTTTTCCTCAACACCTGTCACCACTACATCAAAAACCGGCTCATCAAATGGCAAATGAATGCTTGAGCCAATCTGCATGAAAAAATAATTTTTAATTTCATCGAGCGTCATATCCCGGTCAACCGTTTCCTCCCGAATCGCCACATACCGGTCCGGAATCGTAAAGCGGATCGTGCGGTTTTTCAGCTTCCATTCATCCACCAGATTGTCCATCACCTCTTGAAACTCATCGAGGCGGGCGATGTCTCCGCGCACAATCATTCCTTCCGGCAAAGTGCGTTCGCCCGCTTTTTCAATGATTGGCGGATCGACCTGGCGCAGTTCAACGAAATGAATGGCTTCGTCGGTAATGATGAAATTGACCGTTTTATCTTTTTTCTGAAATAAACGAAACGCCATGCGCTTTTCTCCTTTTTAAAAAAACTGAATATACCAGTGAATGAGTCGGTTTCCTTGCGTGTACGCAACGACTGTCGCAAGGGCAATATACGGGCCAAACGGCATCGGCTTGCCGCGTTTGACTGCTCCGGCCGCCATAAACATCAAGCCGAAAACGGCCCCGAACAAGCAGGCGAGAAAAAACGTCAGCAGCACAAGCTTCGTTCCGAGAACAAAGCCGAGCACGCCGAACAATTTAATATCCCCTCCGCCCATGCCGCCTTTCGACACAACCGCAATGAGCAGAAGCAACCCAAAGCCAATCGCTGCCCCGAGAAGCGAATCCCACCACGGATTAAGCGGCTGAACAAAACGCAGCAGGACAAAAAGTGGCAGAAAAAACAGCAGAATTTTGTCTGGGATAAGCATATACGCAAGATCCGACACGACGAGGATCATCATCATCGAAAACAGGACAATCGCTACCCAGAACGACAGACTGAAGCCGTATAATACGTATGAATACAAAAATAACAGCGCTGTGAGCAGCTCTGTTACAGGGTAAATGATAGAAAGGCGTGTCCCGCACTTGCGGCAGCGGCCTTTAATACTTATGTACGACAGCACCGGCACCAGATCGCGAGCAGCCAATTGATAGCCGCACTGCGAGCAAGCGCTGCGCGGCTTCACAACCGACTTCCCGGCCGGAATCCGGAGCCCGGCGACGTTATAAAACGAGCCGAGCAGGAGACCGTAAAGGAAAACTAAAAATTTAACCATAAATTTTAGTTATCTTCAACGGAAGAACGAGAAAGATCATCTAATGCAACATCGGTAATATTTCTTTCCGATCCAACCAGAGTGACCGAATAGCTATATGATGCGGCTGTAGTATCCGTAGCAGCATTTTTTGTAATGCTTACAAGTGAAGTGTCCTTCTTATAATTCTTAGCCCCAGAGTCTGGATCCTCCATGTCATCAATTAATCCTTCACTGATTAAAGTCTCAAGTTTGATATCCATTGTATCTATATTGGGGTTACTAGCAACGTAAGTTTTTGCAGAATTAATCATCTGCGTCGCATTTGCCACGTGAGCATCCTTTTTCGAGTTATCAATTAACCCTCCAATTGATGGAATCGCAATGGCAGCGATAATCCCCAAAATAACAACAACCGCCAAAAGCTCGATCAGCGTTAAGCCTTTTTCATTTTTCACACGTTTTTTTAGTGCGTTTAACATGTTTCAATCTCCTCTCTCTTTTTACAATATTTTCGTATTTATGCAACTAACACTAGTAATCTTACTTACATTCAGCTGCAAAAGCAATAAAAAATAGGCAAAAAATCTCAATATTCTTCTTTATCAGCCATTTTCCTGCACCGTATTAAAGATCTCGAACATCGGCACCATAATGGAAATGACGATCGTTCCGACGATGCCCGCCAGCAGGACAATCATAAGCGGTTCAATGAGGGCCTTTAGCCGGTCCGTCACGGTTTCGACCTCTGCTTCGTAGAAATCGGCTACTTTGGACAGCATTTGGTCAAGCGAGCCGGTTTCTTCACCAATTGCGACCATTTGATGCAAAAGCGGTGGGAAAGCCCAGTGGCGCTGCATCGGTCCGGTAATCGATTCGCCTCGTTCGAGTGACCGCTTGGAATCACGGATGACACTGGCGATCACTTCGTTTTCCACTACTTCGCTTGTAATGTCCATTGCCCGTAGAATCGGGACCGAATTGGAAAACAGCGAGCTGAGTGTTCGTGTCATTCGGGCGAGCACCGCTTTTTGCATTAAGTTGCCGAAAATCGGCATGCGCAAAACAGCGTAATCAATGTACATTTTCGTTTCCGGGCGCTGGCGGAGCATCCAGATAGCTCCAAACAGGAGGCCGGCCAGCAGGGCAATCACATACCAGAACCGCTGCATCCATTCACTTGCGTTAATAACAAACTGAGTAATCGCCGGAAGCTCGCCGCCAAAGTCTTCAAACATGCCAACAAATGTCGGCACAACGGAAACAAGCAGGAAAATTACCACAAAAACCGCCACGATGCCGACGACAATCGGGTATGCCAGTGCCGAAATAACCTTTTGACGTGTCCGGTGCTGCCGTTCGTAATGGATAGCCAAATCGTTAAACGTTTGATCAAGCGTCCCAGTCGCTTCACCGGCTTTCAGCATGTTAATAAAAAGCGGCTCGAATATTTTCTTTTGTTTTTCCGCTGCGTCGGACAACGGCCGCCCTTCCCGCATTTCCGTCTCCATATTGGCGAGCGCCCGTTTCAGCGGCTTGCTGTCGGTTTGCTGGGATAAAATAAACGCGGAATCAACGACTGTCACACCCGCCTGCAAAAGCGCCGCAAACTGGCGAAGGAAAATGACCATATGCTCAAGTTTAACCGCGCGTCCGATCACAATGTCCTGCTCCCAGAAGGCTTCTTCCTTTTGAATAATCTCTTTGACGCGGATGCCGCTGGACTGAAGCTTTTCAATTGCTTCTTTTTTTGACTTGGCGGTTAATGTGCCTTTTTTCGGACCGCGCCTGTCCCGGCCGCTGTACGCGAATTTAGCCATTCCGTTACTCCCTTTCTCTTAAGTAAGGAAGAAGCGCTGATTTCGCCACCACTTCCTGCCGGAACAGCTCCTGTGCGTGGTCTGTCATCAGCTGCATTCCCTGCGCTTTAGATGTTTGGATCACATTGACAATCTGATGCACCTTTTCCGAGCGGATCAAGTTCGCCACGGCTGAATTGTTCAGCATGATCTCAAGCGCCGCTCTTCTGCCTTTTAAGTCCGCAGTTGGAAACAGCCGCTGGGCAATAACAGCCGTCAGAACGGTCGCCAGCTGTGTCCGAATTTGCGGCTGCTGCTCGGCCGGGAATACATCGATAATCCGCTCAATTGTCGCCGGTGCACTGGACGTATGAAGTGTGGCAAACACTAAGTGTCCCGTTTCAGCCGCGGTAATGGCGGTTTGAATCGTTTCAAGATCACGCATTTCCCCGACGAGAATTACATCCGGATCCTGACGCAAAGCGGCGCGCAGCCCATTCGCGAACGTTTGCGTATCGTAGCCGACTTCACGCTGATCAATGATGCACTTGCCGTGTTTATGTAAATACTCAATCGGATCTTCCAGCGTAATAATATGCTTTCGCGTGTTGCGGTTTAAATAATCAATCATGCTGGCAAGAGTTGTTGATTTTCCACTTCCGGTCGGCCCTGTAACAAGCACGAGACCGTGTGGCCGCTCAGAGACTTTTTTCAAAATATCCGGCATATGCAGGTCTTCAAGTGACGGTACGCCGGAGGCAATAACCCGGAAAGCGAGGGCAATGCAGTTCCGCTGATGGTACGCATTCACCCGAAAGCGGGACACGCGCGGCAGTCCAAACGAAAAGTCGAGCTCCCCTTTTTCTTTAAAGGTCTCCCACATTGTCTCTGGCACAATTGCCTTTGCCATCGCTTCTGTGTCGGCGGGCTTCAGTGGATCTTTTCCGTACCGCTTTAAATCACCGTGAATCCGGAGCACCGGGGCCGTTCCAACAGTTAAATGAATATCAGACGCTTTTAATTCAAACGCTGACCGCAATATAAATTCCAGTTTTTCTCTCATGGCTCTACTCCATTAGTACAGCGCGAAGCACTTCTTCTGTTGTCGTAATGCCCTGCTTGATTTTCAACAGGCCATCATCGAGCAAAAAGATCGTTTTGTTCTTCATCGCCATTTGTTTTAATGTGGACAGTGGTTCATTGTTTAAAATAAGCCGCTTCATTTCTTCCGTAACTGTGAGCACCTCGTGAATCGCGATCCGGCCTTTATAGCCGGTCATATTGCAGGAGGCGCATCCTTTGCCCCGGTTAATTCGTTCAATCTTCAAGCCGCGCTTGCCGAAAATCTCTTTTTCCCGCTCGGTTGCCGGCTCCTCGTGGCCGCAGTCCCGGCAAACCTTCCGAATAAGTCGCTGGGCGACAATGCCGCTGACTGATGAGGCCACAAGAAACGGCTCCACTCCCATATCGATCAGCCGCGTAATACTGCTGATGGAATCATTCGTATGAAGCGTACTGAGCACAAGGTGACCGGTTAAAGACGCCCGGATCGCAATTTCGGCCGTTTCTTTATCGCGGATTTCCCCGACCATAATGACATTCGGGTCCTGGCGCAAAATCGAGCGCAGACCGGCCGCGAATGTTAAGCCGACATTTGGATTCACTTGAATTTGATTAACGCCTTCAAGCTGATACTCCACCGGGTCTTCTACGGTAATTATGTTCACTTCTTCACTATTCAGCTGATTGAGTGAAGCGTACAGTGTCGAGGATTTTCCCGAACCGGTCGGGCCCGTTATTAGAACGATTCCGTTCGGACGTTCGAGCATTGTCTCTACTCTTTTTAAGTTCACTTTATTAAAGCCAAGCTGATTCATGTCATTTAACGAGCTGCTTAAGTCCAAAATCCGCATGACAATTTTTTCCCCGTAAACAGTGGGCAGAGTGGAAATACGGAGGTCAATCGGCCGGAAATCAATATTCGTTTTAATCCGTCCATCCTGTGGAATACGATGCTCGGTAATATCCATATTCGCCATAATTTTAATGCGCGCCGTCAGCATGCTGAGCATCGATTTTGGAAGCTGGCGGTCAAGCTGAAGCACACCATCCACCCGCATCCGCACAACCACCTTTGTTTCGTGCGGATCGATATGAATATCACTTGCTTTTTCCGTCATTGCCCGTGACATAATTTGATTGACGAGACGGACGACCGGAGAGTCTTCATCCGCTATTTCCTCAGCCTCACCCGGCTGCTCGGCGCTTTCCTGCATGAATTCCTCGAGCGAGTCATCAATATCGTAATACTTATTGACCGCACGCAAAATGTCCTGCTTGGCCGCAATCGCCGTTTCAATTTGAAAGCCCGTCGAAAGGCGCAAGTCCTCAACCGTAAAATAATCCATCGGGTCCGCCATTGCCACAAACAGCCGGTTTTCCTCTTTTTTCAGCGGAATCATCAGATTTTTTTTCGCCATCTCTTTTGGAACGAGGCTTAACAGCTTCATATCGACCGGATAGCGGTATAAGCTGACGTGCGGGATGCCCAGCTGAAATTCAAGCACTTCAATTAATTGCTGTTCGGTAATAAAGCCACGGTTCAAAAGGGCGTCTCCAAGCTTTTGCGCGTCTTTCTTTTCTTTTAAGGCAATCTGCAGCTGCTCCTCTGTAATGAGGCCTGACTCAACCAGCAGATCCCCCAGCCGTTTTCGCTTTGTTTTCATTCCGCATCACCTTTTATTGTCCATTTTCCGTGCTGTCTTCCCCGTCAGACTGGCTTTCTTCCTCTGATTGACTTTGATCCTCTTCAGCATCAACTGCTTGCTCTGCCTCTTCATCGTCTGTTGTTTCCTCCTCCGGCTCTGGCGGCGGTGGCGGTGGTTCCTGCGAGCTGTACAATTCTATTTGATGAACAGGAGGATAGAAGTCAGCCGCCACTTGTTCGCTTTCCCGCTTTTCAGATCCTTCCAGCCGATTGCGGTACAAATCAATCATCATGCCGCTTTCCCCATACTGCTCTACTCTCATTGCCCCATAATCTAAAAGAGGGCTGAAGTGCAGCACCGTTTTGGCCTTAAGCGTTTCTTTGTTTTTCAGCTCAGGCGCATACGTATAGTAAAACGGCAGACCCGTTAAAGCACCGTACAGCTTTCCGTTTGTCACCGTCCAATTGATTGTATACGAATGGTCATTCCGGTTAAAAAAAACAAAATCCTGGTTTTTCGCTTTATCGATACTTGCTTCATACCCGAGCTCTATGTACTCTGGCAGCTCAGTGCTCTGGTTTTTCTCCATAATATCGAAATTCGTCTTCAGCACCAGCCTGTACAGAGAGGAAGATAAAATATTCAAACTCTTCTCGCTTATTTTGTCCCCTGCAGGCTCCACCCAGCTGTTAAATGAAACAGATGAATTGTTTTTGATCGATATCGCCGGATTCGCTTTAATAAAATCGGCCGCGGCATCATCCATTCCTTCCGCTACGACCTCTGCTACTTTGCTGTTTCTCGTCTCTTCAGGCAAATAAAGAGAAAGATCAATGACCGATTCTCCCGTTTTTAAATAATCGGCTATATCAGCTAGATCGGATGCAAGCATGTTCATATCAAGCTGGTCAGCCACACGCAAGGAGGGCATTTTCCGTTTCAGTTCATCTGATAAATCGCCCGCGTTAATGGAAGCGATCAGCGGATTTTTTTGGCTGTCCGCTGCCTGGCTAACCGATTCTTCAACTTGGAAGGAAACGAGCCCAACGCTCATTTCCGCTTCCTTTTCTACATATTTAAACTTAATATTGGCTTCCTGCTGCCATGCTTCTACTTTTTCATTCAGCATGCGGACCGTTTCCGCATCCGTCAGCGCGTCAACCTTTTCCGAGCCGATAAACGTGTCTTCGTCAAACACCGTATCGGCTAAAAAAACCTGGTCAAACAGTCTGCCACCGTAAAATGAAAAAACGGTAAAGTACAAAATGAGCATAAAGAATAAAATAAGCAGCGTACCTACTTTATTTCGATTCTGACCTGCGCTCTCCATCTACTTATGCTCCGCTGTTCATGCTTAATTCAACAAGGATTTCCGGACCAGCTGATCTCGCTTTTTCAATATGTTCTTCCTCGAGAACGGTGCCCGCCGGTATAAGCACTTCCTCATTAAATTCGATATCTTTTGTTGTGGTTTTCCCTTTTAATAGCTGGCTTTGCTGATCATCAATCAAGCGGAGCCAGCGGTCGATCGATGGAGCTTCTTCTTGAAGCGGCTCCTCCGAAGGGCTTGCTTCTTCCAGCTTAGCTTCTGCTGATTCCACTGGCGTTTGTTCTTCCACTCCAGGTGAAATGGCTGCTTCATGTTCCGGAGCTGGCGCAGCGGATTCCTCTTGAACTAGTGTTCCTTCAAGAGATTCTTTCACCACATCCTCCGTAACGACAATTAAATCTCGTCCGTATGTCACGACGTGCTGACCATCTACCGCAAACGTACCTTCCTGGTCTTTCACAATAAGCTGCGTAATTTCTCCGGTTTCATCATCAATGATATATTCTACCGCCTGGCCAATCAGCTGGCCTTTTTTGGTCATCAAACGGTTTTGCACAATCTTTGTATTGCGATTCAGCAATTCGTTCGCGACCGGAATATTGTTCATTTCAATGACGCTGCTTTCATGATCAATCGTCATCGCATAATCACCGATTCCGATAATTTTATTGAATGGAATGGCTTTTCCTTCCTGCTCCCATTCCTCATGGCCGATTGTCACAAAATCGATGCTTCTTTTTTCCGGATTAATAATAAGCGACTTAGCCTGGCCGATCTCTGCTCCATTTGCAATGCTGATAATGGGCAAACCTTGTACTTCACTGCTTTTCTTCATCTCATTCACCTGTTTCCATTGATTGTTTGATAATAAACTCTTTCATACTTTCTATTTCTTCCACCAGTGCAGGGTGCTTTTGCAGCCGCTCCTTCAGTACATCTGTGAAAAGCATTGCCTGAAGCGTTTCCCCATTCGCCGCATAAAATGCCACAAGCATGCGGGCAATCGTATAATAATCCCTGTCATGAAGCGGTGCGTTTAGGTATTTAAGCATAAGGTCTTCTACCTGCTGGTATGGAAGCGCTTGTTGCTTTACGGCAATTTCCTGCCGAATAATGTGGAGCCATTCTGCCGACAAAAATGGACGCTCTGGTACAGCCTCGACTAGCGAATCCGGTTCGTTGTGATCGGTTTCTTCAGTCGAAAACTCCGACGGTTCTTCCGAGGCAGTTTGTTTGTGCAGATGAGTAGCCGGATCAGCTTCTTCTTTTAGTTCCAGCTGGACTGCTTCTTCAGGTGAGGCCGAATTGTCAAGCTCAATCTCCTCAAGCAAATTGTCTTCTGCGATTTTAAGGTCCTCTTCGGGCAATTCTTTCTTCCATTCCAACAGGACTGGAAGAATATCATCATCTTCCACTTCCAGATGAACCTTATCTTTTACGTTTTCGTCTACAACAGCAGTTTCTGGCTCGTCCTCAAATAGGTCAGCCAGGTAATCTGTTTCTAAATCGTCTTTTTCGTCTTTTTCTTCCTGCAGTACTTCATCAAGCTCCAATAGAGTTAATTCTTCGTTTTCCACTCCACTCTCTTCTTTTGGAGGAGCTTCCATTTGATCAAGCGCTGCTGATTCTTCTTCAAAAAGTTCCTGCAAATAAAGGTTCTCCTCGTTTTCTGCGCTTTCTGTAGGAACAGCTTCGTCACCCATTTTCTTGACCTCAATCCATCCTTCTGAATCTTCATCTGACTGTTCTTGATCCATTTCTTCAATCGTTTCAACCTGTCCAACAGATTCAAGATGAGCCAGCAAATCCTCTTCCTCAAGATCCATGTCAAGGACCGGTAGTTCTATCTCTTCTTCTTGATGACTGCTTTCTTGCTGCTCTTTCTGATCCTCCGCCCACGAAAGTTCTTCTAACGGCTCCAAACCAGTGTCTTCCTGCTCTACTTGCTGTACTGGAGCATCTTGTTTCTCCTCAGTCGCCAGGACGCGAGGCACCTTTTGTTCCTGTTCAAGAGAAGCATTGTTTTCCTGAACAGTCGGTTCGTATTTATTTTCAGTATGTATCAGCCGTTCTGGCTTCTCCTCCACTTTCTTTGAAAAAGAAAACCGTTTTTTCTTTGTCTTATTTTCCTCATACTCCTCTTCGATCTTTACCATGTCTGCTGCCCAAACCGGAAGTCCATATTTCAAGGTGAAATAGCTTGCCATGATAAAAACGAGAAGCCCAATCAGAAACCCCTGCCACCATGGTAAATATGAAACCGCAAGCATAATGCCCGATGCGATCGCAAGGCTTTCAAGCGCAATAATCAGCTTTCCTTTTAACGAAATACCGAGCGGAAGCCATGGCAAAACCGGCAGTATCAGCAGAAAAGCTAGAAACATCATGACTGATTTTGTCATTTACAACCCTCACTCATACTAATGTAGTAGAATAATTACAATATTTACTCGAAACGAATGTTATACAATAGAAATATTGTATAATAAAGTGACGTAATTGCAAAGAAAGGAAAGGACAACGTGACGAAAAAGATAAGAAATTGTCAAGCTGGTGTCACTTTACTCGAACTTTTGGTATCTCTTACTATATTAAGCATCATTCTGCTATCCGTCACTAGTTTCTTTTTTCAAGCAGGTACTTTTACTGCGTCAAATGAAAGCAGAACCGTCGCCGTCAATGTGGCCCGGAATGCTCTTATGTATATGGAAAAGCAGCCTTTCGTTCAAATGCGCCATGAATTTGAAGATGCAACCACCGTGAAGTGGCTGAAAATGTGCCCATCTGAGGGTGATGCGGCTGAGCTCGTTTACACAGTTGAGTCTGATGCAGTCAGCGTGGAAGACTGTGAAGCTATTTCGGTTAATGACGGCAGTTATGGTGTAACTGTCACATCTTCTGATTCAATTGAAGAAAACACAAAAAAATATTATATTCCGATTACCGTGAAAGTGAGGTGGAAGGAAAATGAACCGGAAGTCGAGCTGGATGGCACAATTAAAAGCGAGGATATGCGATGAGCGCGGACTAAGCCTGCTGGAGCTTCTCGCTGTATTAACTGTGCTGGTCATTGTCGGCTCAGTCATGACCAGCACGCTTGTTACTGGACAGAAGATTTTCACAAAACAAACGGCGGAAACCCAGTTTCGTGAGGATGCGGACTACGTAACGACACGGATCATGAATGAATTTTATTCCACTCCTTTTGACGAGGTTGAAATGTGTACACCCGCTCCCTGCATCCGGATCATCGATAGCACCGACACTTCTTTTAACGCAGTAGAAAACGAAAACCAGGACAGCGAAACCGATTATTATTATGATCTTGATTCCTCCAAAAAGGACACAGCAAATGAAACCGTTATAACGATTGTGGACGAACAGGTTCATATTCAAAAAGCGACAAGAAAGCCCGGCGAAGCAACTGTTTTGCAAAGTGACGAGCTTCTCGAAACACGCTCTTTCTTTACCAGCAGCAATGAGACATTTAATCTGGCCACATGCTCTGCCGAAACAGAGGGCGGCTCTTGTACAAGCGGTACGATGGAGCTGCTTTTTATCTTAAGCAGCGATCGGACAAGCGAACAAATGACACTAGAAAGTAGGTTTGGATTTTAATGAAGCGACTTCGTGAAGAAAAAGGAAACGCTCTGCTGCTCGTTTTGTTAGTGACCGTGGTTGTTTCTACAATCGGCCTCGCTGTTGTGTCATCCACGATCGGCGGTGCCAAGCGGACAACCGTCCGGGTCGCCGACGTGGATGTGACGTATGAAGCGGTCAAAGCCATTGATTCCTACTCTGCCCGTTTGTCACAGTCATTGCGAGAAGATCCTAATTTATCCATCGACAGCTTAACATTAAGCGAAGAGCTTGATCCTTCTTTCGATATGCTTCTAGAAGGCCTGACAAACACCATTGAGAATGATCTTCTGATGGACCCGCTTATTGAAGCCGTTGAAACAGTTGATGTTACTGAAGACCGCTATAATATTGATTCAAAAACGACTTTGACAAGGGTGCTTCAAGTATCCATTACAGCAGAAGAAGCGGACCGTGGGTCTGTCTCTCGAACAGCGACAAAAGAATTAATCGTTTCTCCGTTGCCAAGCTTTTTAAAATATGCACTCGGCTCTGAAAAAGGAACGCTTTCTCTTCATGGCTCTCCTCATTTCCAGGGGGACCTTTTCGCCAACAGCCTTTCGATTCAGGAGCAAGCTGAATATGAAACGGCTAGCGGGACAAAGCTGAGCAAAGCGACTCCAATGCCTTCTTTGTCAGGTGACCTGTATGTTGGAACCCCTGGAAGCTACGAAGGATGGGATTTTGACCCAACCGAGCTGGCCGGTTTATTGACAGAAGAAAACTTTTATAAAGGAAAAGTACCTTTATTAAAAAATGACAGTCAGTATCAGTCCATTGATTTTGACAGTGCCTATGCAGAAAATCGGGCTGCTGCTGATGAAAAAACAGCTGTTCCCAAACCATTTGACAGCAGCACGTTAACGAATGAAGCAAAATCTGTTGTGGAATCCAGCAATATCCTTTACGAAAGCAAGCTGGTTGGTGGCATTCTTAAATCGGTTTTACGGCCATTATCTGCGTATGCAGACTCCGCTCCACTGGTAAAGAACATTAATTATATTGGCGATGCTGTACTTCGGCCGACAGGTGAATTAATCCAAAACCTTCGGGTAAAAGGAGCTTTAACGATCTTTGTTGATGAGGATATAACGCTTGAAAACATTTACGTTTCCAGTGGCGTTCTCAAGATTGTTCAAACAGGAGGAACTCTTCAGCTAAAAGGAAACATCGTCTCCGATCAGGGCATACAGCTTGAGAATGAACAGGGTATTTTTACATCTGAAGCTGCTGTTTTGTACGATGAAGTAGCGATAGACATACAAAATGATGGTGACATGATCCTTGGAGAAACTTACAGCCGTGGTGACGTTATCGTAACAAATGGCTCCGGCTCTTTAGTAGCTGCCGAAGCTTTTCAGTCCGGGACAGATTCTGTCAGTGAATCAAGTGATATTGTATTAACGAACAATACTGGAGAAATGGACATTCTCACTGCAGCTCGGGCAGGAGAAAATTTAATCGTCAGCAATAACGGCCTTCTTTCAATGGAAGCGCCTAAAGAAGGAGCAAATACATTTTTTGCTGCTGAAAATGTAAATATTTCTTCTACCGGTGAATTATCGATAAAAAATCACCTGGAAGCAGAAGGCTCCATTACACTGGACCTGACGAAAAAAGCGTCGATTGAAGGTCTTCTTTTATCGAACGATAATATTAATTTATACGCAAAAGAAAGTACGGACAATGATCTCTATCTCGATGGTTCACTATTCTCAGAAGGGGATGTGACTATTCAGGGTGATGATGAAGCGGGAAATGATGAAGAAAATGATACACTTTCCATCGATGGCACGATGTATGCAAAAGGCAAAACGAATATTTCTAATCTGTCGATACGCGGATGGCAGGATGGCCAGCTTGTATCCCTTTCTAAAGAATCCCTTCTGATTACAAGGATTAATGAATTTCAAAACTTCGGTGACAGCGATGAACCTGATGGCGGACCTTATGTACCACAATCAGAGGACGTCATTCAGCCTCTGAAAGGATTTTTCTACACAGACAAGGACGTTGTGACGGACGGCTCACCACCAGCGGCAGATCTTTACGGTGTAGGCTCCCTGTTCTTTGTTGAAGGCGGTCTTTTTGCGAAAGGTGATTTTTTAATTAATGCGGTACGCGGCGAAACAGATGGCTTTGACATTAAAAGTGCCATCCCAACCAAAGGCTCTCAGGAGGATCACTTTTCTCGTTTTATTGTGAACTATGACCGGACGATTCTTCTAGGTCAGCTGGATTATTTGCCAAAAGTAGAGCATTTATCTTTATACAGCGACCAGTTAATTGTTGAATAAAAAAAGCATCGGCGGGAATAAAACCCGTCGATGCTTTTTGGTCTTACCAGCGTCCATCAATGCTTTCCGCTGATTCGCCTCCGCTGTTTTCTCCTGTTTCAAAAACGGCGGTTGCTTTTTTCGTTTCTGTTGAACCATCAGGCTGTGTTTGCTCCACTGTGACTGTGACGTTCGTGTAGCCGGTTCCGCCTTCTGCCGCTTCAATGTAGAACTCGCCTTCGCTTGGCTCTGTAATGCTGACGACACCATCGCTTGAAGCTCTTACGTCGACAATCTCAGGATCAGTTGCATCCTCTGGCGTAAATTCAATTAACTGATCTACCTGCTCGTACGACTTGTTTGTATATTTCGCTTGCTTGAATGAAACCCCTTCAAGCTCAACGAATGCCGATTCCACAATGACAGGTATCGTAACAGAAACATTAGGATTGCTGTTCGAAACAACTGTTAATTCTGTTGATCCTTCTTTTAACCCGATGATCGTTCCTTTACTTTGTTCATTATCTTGAAGTACTTCTGCTATTGAACCATCTTCTATTTTTGCTGTCCACGACCGGTCAGTCGCATCTTCCGGAAGCACTTTAATCAAGAAATCTGCTGATGCTCCTTCAACAGCGGAAATTCCGCTCAATTGAACCGGGTTCTTGCCAGTCGACCATATTTCAATGCTTTCAACCTTTTTCTGTATGGTTACTTCTTTTTTGGTCACTTTGTCGGCTAAAGAGAATCCGCCTGTTGACTTTACTTCAACCGTGTTCAAGCCCGTTTTTGTGAGCGGAATGACAAAATCCTTCGTCATCGGCAGCCAAGCGACTGAGCCATTCACCCGGTAAAAGTACAGTACATCTTCGCCGGCGACAAGCTGCGACACCTTCGCATTGACATGCTCTTGAACAGTGTCTCCATTTTGAATGGATGCTCCGCTGTCTTTTCCGGTCAAAGACAGGTCCGCAACAAAACGAATCAATGCGGTCGTATTATCTGAGTACGTCACTGTTACAGCCGTTTTATCCGATCCCTCTGCAAATACAAGATCCTTGATCGGTTTTGGCTGAAGACCATAATCATTCGGGAACGTTGTTTCAGCGGCTGTCACACCTAACGCCTTTGTCACTTTTCTGATCGTGCCGTTTGCATAACCATCATAATAATGGCTCGCTCCATCATCGAGTCTCACTTTACTGGTAATCCGCTCGGATGCTGATGGAATAGTGGATGTATATGTTTTTTTGAAGCGAGTATCTTCATATTCTACTTTGGCCTGCGGCATTGTGACATTATTTAATGCCCAGTCTGTTTTTAATTTCAATGCTGCTGTAAAGGCAGGTGGTGTAAATACTCCATTTCCGTAAGAAACGGTTTGAGTAAGCGTAACGACCGCTTCTTTATCGCCATTTGCACTGTCACGAACGGTTACGTTAGAAGCTGATTCATCAATGCTAACACCGTTTGGAAGCGGTTGAACCAGCTTCATGTTTTGCAGTTTTCCGCTAACGGAATTGTTCGTTAAACCCTTTGGCTTTAAATTGTATTCAGCGCTGAAATAATTTCCGCGAGTACCTGCTTGCTTGATCAAGCTGTTGACTGTATTATCTTCCCCTTTTAGCGTCATCGATCCGTCAATCGCTGGTGGGGCTTCTGCCGATACGGTGATCGTAACAGCCGGAATCGTTACCGACGATGTCGATCCATCCGGTCGTTTAAAGGATAGTTTCATATTGTCAAATGTATACGTGCCCACTTCGCTGAACTCGAGCGGCAGCGTTAAATCAACGGGTGCTGGTGCGTTTTGCAGATATTCATATTCGAACGATTTTCTTAACGTTATGTTGGTTCCTTCTACTGCTGCATTTGCTCCTTCAGCTACGGTTACTTTTCCATTGAATTTCGCTAGGTCTAACGTAATCTCAGCATCGAGCTTTTGCTTGCTGATGGATTCCGCGATATCAAGAAAGATTTGATCGACATTTCCCTCAGAGGCTCTGCTCGCATAGGCACCTGTGACGGAGGATAATTCCTCAAGGTATTCTTGATCAAGCTCGCCCGAATTGTTTCCGAAGCCAATTGAGTACATTTTCATACTTTTTGATCCTAGTAATTGAGCCTGTTTCTTGGCATTGATTCTAAAAAGTTCAATTGCTTTCTTTCGTTCACTGCTATAAGAAGTATCAAGCCAAGAAGACCCGTCATAAATTTCCGGGTTAGACACATTTCCAAAACGTGATGAGTAATAACCAAATGAACCATTCGTATATTGCAATACTGTATTTAGTCCATCCTCATAACAATTAAACCAGCCGCAATACCTTGTCTTTTCTTTGGATACAGTTAATTCTCCGTCCGTCATGAAAATAATGTTTTTCTCATTCGATGAGCCGCTTAAGAATTTTTCTGCTTGCTCCATAGGTTCGCGATAATTCGTTCCACCATTCGCTTCCAACTTTTTCACTTTATCCGCAATCAAGTTTAATTTTTGTTCAACCAATGCTTTACTGCCTGTTCCGAAATCAATATTGATCATATTACCTGTATCAACATTTGTATTAAAGGGAATAAAAGCAAATCGGTCATTAGGTCCTGACGTCTTCTTAAAATGCTCAAGTGCCTTATACATCGCATCCTTTGCACTTCTAAATTTCTCGGGACGCTTTCCTGATTCATTCATGGAACCGGAAGTATCAAAAACAAACACCACATCTACTGGCTTTCGTGCCAACTGATCATACTTTCCATAAGGCATCAATTTCATATCGATTCGTGCCTGGGCATTGCTGTCCACTGGCTTCACAACCACAGTTTGGGATGGTGCTGCAGTAACAGAAACACCAATATCATTTGCGGCTGCTTTCGTTTGGAGTGCACCATGAGGCATTATTAACAAAACGGCGATAATAGATAATAGAACATTCACTAGATATTTCTTCATTACACACCAGCCTTTTCCTGATAGGCGTTCTTTCTTACTATTATATATACCCTATCTTCATTTGAAAAGAATCGTTTTTATGTCTTTTTTCACATTGGAAATAAAGTAAAGAGAGCCGGTAATGATTAAAACATCCTGATCAGAGGAGTTTTGTTGAAATAATTGAATCATAGATGAATAATTTTGCACAATTTGAGCTGTTTCAGATTGATATTTCTCGTATTGCTTCGCTCCTGCTGCACGCGGAAAATCAAAGGTAGTCAAATACAGATAATCCGCTGCATCACTCAATTGATTGATCATTCCTTCAAGCGGCTTGTCCTTCATCGCTGCAAACAAAATGTGAATTGTTTGATCCGGAAACCGCTGGCTAATGGTCTTTACAAGTGCAGCGACGCCTTCTTCGTTGTGCGCGCCGTCCGCTATCATAAGCGGCGTCTCGGATAACGTTTCAAATCTGCCGGGCCAAACGGCTTTTTGCAGTCCCTCTTTTATATCGGCGTCTTCGATCAAAAAAGAATAGTACATGCGCAAATAATCAGCAGCCATCACCGCCATCGAGGCATTTTGCACCTGATGGAGTCCGGCAAGGCCGGTTTGGAGCGATGGACGTCGGCTGTACGGAGAAGCGAAATCAAACTGCTCGCCTTCTTTTGTGGACCCTTTCCATTCGCCGCTGAAATCACGGCCATATTCATAAAGAGTCGCCCTCATTTCGGCTGCTTTCCCTGCAATCACCGCCCGTGCTTCCGGCTGGTGAACGGCAGTAATCACCGGGACACCGCTTTTGATGATGCCGGCTTTTTCACCGGCAATGTCTTCGAGTGTGTCACCGAGAAATTGAATGTGGTCCATGCCGATGGTCGTAATAATAGATAAAACAGGATGAACGATATTCGTTGAATCAAGCCGTCCGCCAAGTCCTACTTCAAACAGGACGATATCGACCGGGTGCACGTAAGCAAAATAATAAAACGCCATGGCGGTAATAATTTCGAATTCGCTCGGTCCGCCGATCTCTAAACTTCCCATGTCGTCCGCGATCGCTTTTATTTTGCCGGCTAAAAGAGTAATCTCTTCATCTGACACAGGCACGCCGTTCACGCTGATCCGCTCGTTAAACTGTTCGATATACGGTGAAGTAAATGTGCCGGTTTCAAAGCCTGCTTCTGTTAAAATCGACCGGAGCATCGCCGTTGTGGAACCTTTTCCGTTTGTGCCGCCAATGTGGACTGCGCGCAGCCGGCGTTCCGGGTGGTCGAGGCGCTCCATCATATAGTCCATGCGGGCAAGGCCCGGCTTGATGCCCGTGCGCAGGCGTCCGTGTATCCATTCGATTGCTTGTTCATACGTAGTCATGGTTTTATTCTCCTTTAAAGAGTGGATCGACCGGAAAAAAGCGAAAAAGGACCGGATTCAAGCACAGACGACCGGATTCCGGTTATTCCGGTCGATCGTCTGTGCAATCCGGTCCAAAACAGCTCTATCCGGTCCAAATAACGCGTAATCCGGTTTTTTAGACGTTGCTGCTGTTTTAATTAGTTTTTTAAATCGTCAATCCGTGCTTCAACTGCTGCGAGCTTTTCGCGGTAGTCGCTTTCCTTCGCCCGCTCTTCGTCGACGACCTTTTGCGGTGCTTTCGACATAAACCGTTCGTTCGACAGCTTTTTCAGCACACGGTCGACTTCAGACTGCCATTTTGTCTTTTCTTTTTCCAGACGGGCAATTTCCTCGTCAATGTTCAGAAGACCCGCAAGCGGCATAAACAGCTCGGCTCCCGTGACAACCGCTGTCATCGCTTTTTCCGGCGCTGCCGGGTTCAAGTCAATCACAAGCTCGTCCGGGTTGCAGAAGCGCTCGATGTAGTAGCGGTTTTCCGTTAAAGCAGCCAAAACTGCTTCATCCTTTGCTTTTAACACGAGTGGTACTTTTTTGCTCATTGGCGTATTTACTTCCGCCCGAATGTTGCGGACCGCACGAATGATGTCAACCAGCAGCTTCATGCCTGCCGCTGCTTCCTTATTCGTCAGCGCAGCATCCGCTTTTGGCCAGGCCGCTTCCACAATGGTTTCTCCTTCATGCGGAAGGTTCTGCCAGATTTCTTCTGTAATAAATGGCATGAATGGGTGCAGAAGGCGCATCGTATTGTCAAGCACATACGCAAGCACGGAACGAGTCATTTGCTTGGCTTGTTCATCCTCGCCATACAGCGGCAGCTTGGCCATTTCAATGTACCAGTCACAGAAATCATCCCAGATAAAGTTGTACAGCGTCCGGCCGACTTCACCGAATTCATATTTATCGGACAAACTTGTTACGCTTTCGATCGTTTCATTTAAGCGCGTTAAAATCCATTCGTCGGCGACGGATTTTTTGCCGGTTAAATTGATTTGGTCATACGTCATGCCATCCATGTTCATCAGAGCAAAGCGGGAGGCATTCCAAATTTTATTCGCAAAGTTCCATGTTGCTTCGACCTTTTCTGTCGTGTAGCGCAGGTCCTGTCCCGGCGAGCTTCCTGTCGCAAGGAAATAACGAAGGGAATCCGCTCCGTATTGATCAATGACTTCCATCGGGTCCACGCCGTTGCCAAGTGATTTCGACATTTTTCGTCCTTCTGAATCGCGGACGAGACCGTGAATGAGCACATCCTGAAACGGACGTTCACCGGTAAATTCAAGCCCCTGGAAAATCATCCGTGATACCCAGAAGAAGATGATATCGTAGCCTGTCACGAGTGCAGCTGTCGGGTAGTACCGATTGAATTCAGCGGAATCCGCATCCGGCCAGCCCATTGTGGAGAACGGCCACAGGGCAGATGAGAACCACGTATCGAGCACGTCATTGTCCTGCTCCCAGTTTTCCGGGTCCTGCGGCGCTTCATGCCCAACGTATACTTCTCCGGTTTCTTTATGGTACCAGGCCGGAATCCGGTGGCCCCACCAAAGCTGACGTGAAATACACCAGTCACGGATGTTATCCATCCAGTGCAAATACGTTTTCTCAAAGCGGTCCGGTACAAAGTTTACTTTGTCCTCTGTTTTTTGCAGATCAACGGCAGCTGCTGCAAGAGGCGCCATTTTCACGAACCATTGCGTGGACAAATACGGCTCGACAACGGCACCGCTTCGCTCTGAATGGCCGACAGAGTGCATGTGGTCCTCGATTTTAAAGAGCACACCTGATTCCTGAAGATCCTTCACAATTTGCTTACGGCACTCAAAGCGGTCCATTCCATTGTATGTACCGGCTTCCGCGTTCATCGTGCCATCCTCGTTCATCACAAGAATACGCGGCAGATCATGACGGTTGCCCACTTCAAAGTCATTCGGGTCGTGCGCTGGCGTAATTTTCACGACACCGCTTCCGAATTCCGGATCAACATAATCATCGGCCACAATCGGAATAACGCGTCCAACGATTGGAAGAACGACATTTTTCCCGATTAAATGCTTGTAGCGCTCGTCTTCCGGATGAACGGCTACGGCTGTGTCGCCGAGCATTGTTTCCGGGCGGGTTGTCGCCACTTCAATAAAGCCTGTGCCATCTTCAAGCGGATACTTCATATGATAAAACGCGCCCTGCACGTCCTTGTAAATGACTTCAATATCAGAAAGTGCCGTTTTCGTTGACGGGTCCCAGTTAATAATGTACTCGCCGCGGTAAATCAGCCCTTTTTCATACAGCTTGACGAACACTTCGCGAACCGCTTTGGACAAGCCGGCGTCCAGCGTAAAGCGCTCACGGCTGTAGTCCAAGCCAAGCCCGAGCTTTGCCCATTGCGCGCGAATATGGCCGGCGTATTCGTCCTTCCATTTCCACGATTCCTCCAGAAACCTTTCACGGCCCAGGTCATAGCGTGACGTGCCTTCTTCTTTTAATTTCTGTTCCACCTTTGCCTGCGTGGCGATGCCGGCATGGTCCATTCCCGGAAGCCAGAGCACATCATAGCCCTGCATGCGCTTCATTCTCGTTAAAATATCCTGCAGTGTCGTATCCCATGCGTGCCCAAGGTGAAGCTTCCCTGTGACATTCGGCGGCGGGATGACAATCGTATACGGTGTTTTCGATGGATCGTTTTTCGCTTCGAAAAATTGGCCGGCAGTCCACCAGTCATAACGCCCTTGTTCAATAGACTGCGGATCATATTTTGTCGGCATGGATGTTTCTTGTTGTGACATTATTTTTTCCTCCTTGACATACGTAAAAAAAGCCTCTGCCGTCTGAAAAGGACGAAGAGGCTGCTTGCGGTACCACTCTAACTCTCGGTCCACACGTTTCTTTTCAATACCATTATCTTAGCCGAAAACGCTTCTGTGCGTCAACCTCACGCACACGTTTTCCGGCAAATCATACGATATAAAAAAGCAAAAATTGCCTTCTCACGCGGGCAATGGAAGCGAGACCGATGTAAAAAGGATGTGTAGAATATGATGCATCATTATAACAGATGGCCGCCCTGGCTGCGCCGATGCCGGTGTATGTGCTGCAAAATCATTATTCCGATCTGCTGCTTTCAAGGCATTCGCACGCTTTTCCTGCCGACCACACTCGACGTGATCTTGTTGGCGCTGCTTATTCTTCTTGCGGCTGCTCTTCATCTTGAGTGGATATAAGCTCCACGTTGCCGGATGACACTTGAAAACGCCATTTTGCTTGCTGGGCAGGCCGCTCTTCAAGCCAGCTGAAAATGGACGGATCGTCTTCCGTTCGTTTCTGCACTTGAACAGCGGCTTCTTCTACTTCTTCTGTTTCTTCTGTTTCTTCTATTTCCTCTTGTTCTTCTAATTCCTCATTCACATCGTCTTCCTCCACGTCTTCGCTGTCCTCTTCTTCTATGTGGGCGACAACCTCCAGCGGGTCGATCTCCTCTTCTTCAGACGCTGCCGCTGAAACAGCGATGGCCAGCTCCGCCTCCAACAAAAGATGATCCGGCTTTTGAACGGTGTAGTCAAACGTGTGTATTTGAATGTCCGATTCATTTGACGCCTGCTGGTTTGACGGAAGGACGGCCTGCACGGGAATATGCCGGAAAAACTGCCGAACGGATTCCTCCTCAAACCCCGGTTCTGTGTAAATGCGATAATCGCCCGTTACTTCGATAGACCCCTGTATGACGGAATCGGCAATCGTTATTTGCGGGTCGAGTGAGATGGACAGCAGTTCATCTACTTCCTCGCCTTCTGGAAAAACGACATCCTCCTGTAACGAAATAAAAAACAATTCTTCCATTACGCACCCCTCCCTTTCGCGCTAGTGTATGCGGCGCAAAGGAAAAAGATGAACGGAAGCGCACGACAAACAGAAAAAATCCGGACAACTCTGCGAAACGGCAAGCTGCCTTTTGCATTCGTCCGGATTTTTTCATTTGTTATTTTTTCAAGCGGCTGAATGCTTTTTCAGCGGCTTCAATGGTTTTTTCAATATCCTCGTCTGAATGCGCTGTGGAAAGAAACAGGCCTTCAAATTGAGACGGCGGCAAAAACACGCCTTCAAGCGCCATTTCCCGGAAGTAATCCGCGAATAAAGCGAGATCCGACTGCTTGGCGTCATCATAATTGCGAACCGGTCCTTCATGAAAGAAAAAGCCGATCATCGAGCCCGCGCGATTAAATGTAATCGGCACACCATACTTGGCCGCTGCTTCTGTCAGTCCTTTTTCAAGCAGATCCGCTTTTCGTCCGAATTCCTCGTACGATTCCGGTGTCAGCTGGCGAAGGGTTTCAAGTCCTGCGGTCATGGCCATTGGATTGCCGGACAGCGTGCCCGCTTGATAAATGGTGCCGGCCGGTGCGATATTGTTCATAATCTCCGCCTTGCCGCCATAAGCGCCAACCGGAAGACCGCCGCCGATGACTTTGCCGAGGCACGTTATATCCGGCGTCACACCGAAATGTCCCTGGGCACAGTTGTAGCCGACACGGAAGCCTGTCATCACTTCATCAAAAATAAGCAATGACCCGTGTTCCGCTGTCACGTCACGCAAGCCTTCTAAAAAGCCCGGCTGTGGTGGAACAACGCCCATGTTTCCTGCTACGGGCTCCACAATAATGCAGGCAATGTCGTCGCCGAACTGTTCAAACGCGTAGCGGACACTTTCCAGATCGTTGTACGGAACGGTAATGGTGTTTTTGGCGACACTTTCCGGGACACCGGGGCTGTCAGGAAGCCCAAGCGTGGCTACACCGGAGCCTGCTTTAATTAAAAGCGAGTCTCCGTGCCCGTGATAGCAGCCTTCAAACTTCAAAATTTTATTGCGTCCCGTGTACCCGCGCGCAAGACGAAGGGCACTCATCGTGGCTTCGGTTCCGCTTGAAACCATCCGAACCACTTCGATAGACGGCACACGCTCAATGACGAGTCTGGCCATTTCATTTTCAAGCAGTGTCGATGCACCAAAGCTCGTTCCCGTCTCCGCACTGCTTTTCAGTGCTTCCACGACACGGTCATTCGAGTGCCCTAAAATAAGCGGCCCCCAAGAAAGAACATAATCAATGTATTCATTTCCATCGATATCGTAAATCCGGGACCCTTTGCCTTTTTCCATAAAGATCGGATCGATGTTCACTGATTTAAACGCGCGGACGGGGCTGTTTACACCGCCCGGCATCATGCTTTCCGCTTCTTTAAATGCTGCTTTTGATTTTTCAAATGAACGCATCCTATTGCCTCCTTATCCTTCTTTCAGCCAGCGTGCCGCGTCTTTCGCATGATAGGTCATAATCAAATCCGCTCCTGCACGCTTCATGCTCGTTAATGTTTCAAGGACGATCGCTTTTTCATCTACCCAGCCGTTTAGGGCTGCGGCTTTCACCATCGCATATTCACCGCTCACATTGTACGCAACCACAGGCGCATTGAATTCATTTCGTACGTCACGGACAATATCCAAATAAGACAGCGCCGGCTTCACGATTAAAAAGTCCGCTCCCTGTTCAATATCCGCTCCTGCTTCACGGAGTGCTTCACGCCGGTTTGCCGGGTCCATCTGATATGTTTTCCGGTCGCCAAACTGCGGAGCAGAATCAGCTGCATCACGAAACGGTCCGTAATAAGCAGAAGAATATTTCACCGCATATGACATGATTGGCACTTCTGTAAAGCCGGCCTTATCAAGTCCTTTGCGGATCGCTGCGACAAACCCGTCCATCATGTTGCTTGGCGCAATAATATCCGCTCCTGCTTCCGCCTGGCTGACTGCTGTTTTTGCAAGCAAATCGAGAGAAGGGTCATTTAGAACCTGCTCGCCTTCAATGACACCGCAGTGACCATGGTCCGTATATTCACACAGGCACGTATCGGCAATCACCACAAGATCCGGGAAATGCTGCTTCACATAGCGCGTCGCCTCCTGCACAATTCCGTGATGATGATACGCACCCGTTCCAACCGCATCCTTCTCGTGCGGCAGTCCGAATAAAATAACCGACTTGATGCCTAAAGACACTACTTCATCCATTTCTTCCTTCAGCTGATCAATAGACAGCTGGAAGACGCCCGGCATTGAGGAAACCTCATTGCGAATTTTCTCTCCTTCTGCCACAAAAAGCGGATAAATAAAATCATTTACATCCAGCTGTGTTTCACGAACGAGCGCACGCATACTGGCTGTCTGCCGCAAGCGGCGATGTCTGTCAAATGTCATATCCAACCTGCTCACTCCTTATAATAAGTCGTTATTTCCTTCATCAGTGCATCCACGGTATACTCCTCAGGGCTAATCGAAATGGGGATGCCGAATGCCTTCGCTTCTTTTTCCGTTACGGGTCCAATCACCGCATAATCGGCTGCGGGAAGCGGTTCGCCCGCGCTTGTTAAAATCGCCGCAAAATGCCGGACAGCGGACGGACTGGTGAACGTGTACATGTCTGCTGCCTTCGATCGAATCAGCTCAAGCATTGAACGCTTTGCTTCCTCCGGGAAATACGTTTCATATACAATCCAGTCATCCGCCTCGCCCCCGTTCTGCCGAATAGCCTGACCGATGAGGCTGCGCGCCAGATTCCCTTTTGGGATCAGGGCGTTTCGCGGCGAAAAACGGCCGCTTTGTATTTCGTCTGCTACATCATCGGCCGAAAAGGACAGCGGCATATAGGAAACCGTTAGTCCGTAAGCGTTCATTGCCTTTGCTGTTTTTGTTCCAATCGCCGCCCATTTGACGTCAAGCTCCTGCAAGAGGCTTCCCGCTTTTCGCATAAAAAAATCAACGCCGTTTTTGCTGGTGAAAATAATCCAGTCGTATGTATGCAGGCGGCTTACCATTTTCTCGTCCTGCTGATCAAAAGCTTCTTTGAATGCGATAAGCGGCACTGCGTATGCTGTGCCGCCCGCTTTTTCTATTTTACCAATAAACGGTGCCGACTGTCCCGCAGGACGGGTTACAACAATTCGTTTACCAGCGAGCGGCTTCACTCTGCCGCCGCTCGTGCCGCTTCGATCAGCTCTGCTGCACCGCGGCTTTTCAAACGGTTTGCCGCTTCAAGGCCGACCTGTTCCGCATCCTTGCCTGACACCGTTTCTTTTAAAATGGTTTGGCCATCCGGTGACGCCACAAGAGCCGTCAAAGTGACGTCTTCCCCTTCAATCACGCCAAAGCCCGCAACCGGCACCTGGCAGCCACCGTCTACCGCATTTAAAAAAGCACGCTCTGCGGAAACTGTCCGTTTTGTCCGTTCACAAGTAAACCGGTTTAAAAGAGCCAGCAGTTCCTCGTCATCGCCGCGGCACTCAATCGCCAGTGCGCCTTGCCCCACAGCAGGCACGGACAATTCCTCATCCAAAAACGCTGTGATGATCTCATTGGACCAGCCCATGCGCGCAAGTCCGGCAGCCGCTAGAATAATCGCATCGTATTCTTCGTTTTGGAGCTTCTTCAGCCGCGTGTCAATATTGCCGCGAATCCATTTGATCTCAAGATCCGGTCGTGCCGCAAGCAGCTGCGCACCGCGGCGCAAACTGCTTGTGCCAATAACAGAGCCGGCAGGCAGCTCACGAAACGGGATGTGTCCGTTGGCAATATAGGCATCGCGATGGTCTTCCCTTTCCGGAACAGCTCCGATCACAAGCCCTTCCGGAAGAACAGCCGGCATATCCTTCATACTGTGGACCGCCATGTCAATCTCTCCGTCAAACATCGCCTGTTCGATTTCCTTTACAAACAGCCCCTTGCCGCCTACCTTTGACAGCGTGACGTCTAAAATCCGGTCACCCTTTGTCACAATTTCTTTTACTTCGAATTCTGTTCCCGGCGACAGCGCTTTAAGCTGATCAATCACTTGATTCGTCTGCGTCAGCGCCAGACGGCTTCTTCTTGACCCAACAATAATTTTCCGCACGATAATCCCTCCATAACCGCCCGAAAGCCGGTGTCACGAATACCAGAAATGGAACGTGGACAACCGGCTTCCGAGGAAAAAGTTCATTAAAATAATAAAAAACGCCGCTGCGTTAATGTAAGCCAGCGTTTTGCCCGACACACCTTTTCGTACCTTTACATACAAAAACGCACTGTATACAAACAGTAAAACAAAAGACGTCACAATTTTCAAATCAAACCAGCTCACGTCAGGCAATTTAATCGTTTTCCAAACGAGCCCGAGAATTAAGCTCAGCAGCAAAAGCGGCACGCCCATTGCATTTAATATCACCGAAAGCTTTTCCAGCTGCCCGAGATCTCCCAAGCGCCACAACCGCTCATTCCATTTTTTCGTTTTCAGCAGCCGGTACTGCAATACATACAGCGCTGAGAAAATAAACGACAGAGAAAACGCCCCGTAGGATAAAATGGCAATGGTAATATGAAGCAGCAAAAGCTCAGAAACAAGCTTTTCGGCCGCCGCCTGTGACTCTACCTGCACAGGCGCAAAAGTATGAATGGTCATGATCATAAACCCGATCACGTTTGTGAAAAACACTGTAAAGTCCATTCGAAGCAGCTTGTTGAGGATGAGGGAAAACGTAATCAGCACCCACGCATAAAAATAAAGCCCTTCAAAAAGGGTCAATACCGGAAAACGGCCTGTGTTCACCATATAAAGACATAAAAAAATGGTTTGGAGACTCCAAACAATCGTTAAAATCCAGAAGGCGATTCGATTCGCCCGCTGGTTTTTTTGAACAAAATCAAGGAAATAAAGCAGTACACTCACTGCATATAAAATAATCATCAGTTCATGAAGACGTGTCATTCCCTGCTCCAACATCGCATAACCTCACTTAAAACTGGAGTAAAGGCTTTGCCTGAACTGCATGAACGCGCTCTTCTTCTTCCTGCGCACGATTCAATTCACGAACGTCTTCTTCAATGTTGAAAATGTGCATAAAGAGCTCAAGCTTTTCAGCCGCCTGCTTATCACCAGCCAGCTCCTTTGCCTGCAAAATCGGGTCCTTCAGCATTTGGTTGACGATGCTTTTCGTGTGCTTGCTCAGCACCTTCAAATCACGTTCAGTTAAATGCGGCAGCTTCCGTTCAAGGCTTTCCATCGTTTCCGACTGGATCGAAAGTGCTTTCTGGCGCAAAGCTGAAATAACCGGCACAACGCCTAACAGGTTCACCCATTCATTAAAAGCAACAATTTCTCCTTCAATGAGCAGTCCGATTTTTTGAGCCGCTTTTTCGCGTTCAGCGAGATTCGCTTGCACAATGCCTTCCAAGTCATCAATATCGTACAAAAAGATGCTGTCGAGATCCGCAATTTCAGGTGCGATATCACGCGGCACCGCAATGTCGACCATAAACAGCGGACGACCCTTGCGCAGTTTTTGTACGCCTGCCATTAATTCTTTTGAAATGACGTATTCCTTTGATCCTGTAGAGCTGATTAAAATATCAGCTTCAACGAGGGCACACTGCAGTTCGTCTATTCCTTTTGCCTGTCCGTCAAAACGGCCGGCAAGAGTCGCTGCTTTTTCAAATGTACGGTTCATCACCGTCACTTTTGTAGCACCGCTTCCCTGCAGGTTTTTAATCGCCAGCTCACCCATCTTGCCAGCGCCGAGAACTAACACATGCCGGCCATCCAGTCGGCCGAATATTTTTTTCGCCAGCTCCACTGCCGCGTAGCTGACAGATACGGCATTCGCACCGATGTCTGTTTCCGCATGCGCGCGCTTTGCCAGTGTAATAGCCTGCTTAAATAAATGGTTAAACACTGTCCCGCAGGCGCCCACTTCTTGAGACTGCAGGAAGCTTTGACGCACCTGTCCAAGAATTTGGGTTTCGCCAAGCACCATTGAGTTTAGTCCAGCGGATACGCGGAATAAATGCTCAACAGCCGCCTCTTGCTCATAAATGAACAAAAACGGCGTGAACTCTGCCTGTGGAATGTGAAACCAGTTGGATAAAAACTCTTTAATATAATAACGGCCGGTATGCAGCTGATCGACGACCGCATAGATTTCTGTACGGTTGCATGTCGATACGATGACGTTTTCAAGCACACTTTTCTGTTTTTGGAGCTCCGTCATGGCTGCTGAAAGCGAATCTTCCTGAAAGGACAGGCGCTCGCGGATTTCTACCGGGGCTGTTTTATAATTTAATCCCACCGTGATGATATGCACGTAGCTTGCACCCCCGAAAAACGAATCATTGTGGTCCCATTATAACATAATGTGACGTTTTATTTATTTAAAATTTGTGAACATGTGCTAACATAAAAAGCAGTCCGTTTTCTATACCCTGATTCTCACCTGCTAGTCTTATTTATAAACATTATCATATAGAAATTATTTTTTCAAGAGTATGAAACGGGAAGCTAATGGTGAAGAAACGAATGAAAAAACACAGTGATTCCATCACAGTGAAACAAAACGAATTGGAAAGCGGGGCTTGATGGATTTGAATGGACAGCGCATGTTTCCTGGCATTTTGTTAATCGGTTTCGGCTTGTATTTTTTTCTTCAGCAATCGGCCTTTACGTGGGTGAAGCCTTATCTCGGCTGGCCGGCGCTTTTGCTGATTACCGGCATTTCTTTTCTTGTTCAAGGCCTTAAAGAAGAGGGCAGCGGTATTTTGCCCGGTGTTGTATTGACCGGATTTGGCCTTCACTTTTATGTTGTGGACTACCTTGGCTGGTGGGCGAATGATACGGGCGTGTTTATTTTAATCATCGCGGTCGGCTTTCTTCTTCAGCATCAAAAAACGGGTCACGGCCTCCTAAATGGCATCTTGTTTTTGTTTTTGGCAGCGATCACTTTATTTTACGGAACGATCAAGCAGTGGCTCGGCCCGCTCGAATCCTTCTGGCAATTCTGGCCGCTCGTTCTCATCGCCATCGGCGGCTACCTGCTGTTTGTCCAGAAAAATGCAGGGCACAGCCGGAAAAAATCATAAAAGAGTCTAGGACGTAACATTGAGGGCAGCCGGTGAATCCGAACAATCCGGTAGCTGAAAGCCTTGATTCTTCTTTTTTTCTGGAAAAGCACAAGCAGGGGCTCCGAACGCGAAGTCCTGCAGAAGCCGCCCGAACTGTGTTCGCGCAAGCGCAGTCTCTAAAGGGCTCATCACCTTAAAGATCAAAAAAGAAAGCCGAGTGCATGCGATATTTTCGCACGATCATTCGGCTTTCTCTTGTATTCAAAACCTTTTGTCTCAAGCTCTTTTCTTACTTATTCGTCTATTTCCTTTTGCTCATTTCGCAATTCTGCTTCGTACTCCTTTTGCTCATACATCCGCTTTTTAACAGCTTTCCATACTTCATCCTTGCCAAGGCCCGTTTCAGATGAAAAGACGATAATGTCATCGAGCGGGTCGAAGTCGAGTGTTTCTTTTACGACTTTTAAATGCTTTTGCCATTTGCCTTTTGGAATTTTATCTGCCTTTGTCGCAATGACGATGGCCGGGATTTCATGATGCTTTAAAAATTCATACATGGCGACATCATCCGCTGACGGTGCATGGCGAAGATCGACGATTTGCACGCAGGCAAACAGCGGCTTTCGGTCTGTCATATACGTTTCGATCATCTGTCCCCAGGCTGCCCGCTCTGTTTTGGCTACTTTGGCATAGCCGTATCCTGGCACGTCCACGAAAAATAGTTCGTTTTCGATTTTATAAAAATTCAATGTTTGGGTTTTGCCGGGCTTCGATGAAATACGGGCCAGGCTTTTCCGGCCAATCATCCGGTTAATAAAAGACGATTTTCCTACATTCGAACGGCCAGCCAGCGCAAATTCCGGCAGGCCATCGGCTGGATACTGATGCGGCTTTGCAGCACTGATCACCAGCTCCACATTATTTACTTTCATGAATTGCTTCCTCCGATCGCGATATCCAGAACCTCGTCCATTGTGGAAACAGGCAAAAAGGTCAGCCCTTCCCGAACGCTTTCTGGCACATCATCGATATCTTTTTCATTATCTTTTGGCAATATAATCGTTTTTAGTCCGGCACGGTGTGCACCGAGCGATTTTTCCTTTACGCCGCCAATGGGCAGCACTCGTCCGCGCAGGGTGATTTCACCGGTCATGCCGACATCACGCCGAACCGGGCGCCCTGTCAGAGCCGATATTAACGCGACAGCCATCGTAATTCCTGCCGAAGGGCCGTCTTTTGGTACAGCGCCTTCTGGAACGTGAATATGAATATCGTGGTTTTCATGAAATTCATCCTCAATGCCCAGCTCCTCTGACTTGGATCGCACGTAACTGAAAGCAGCCTGTGCGGACTCCTTCATCACATCGCCTAATTTCCCCGTTAAAATAAGTTTTCCTTTGCCCGGTGAAAGCGATACTTCAATTTGAAGGGTATCGCCGCCCACTGTCGTATAAGCAAGGCCGTTGGCAACACCCACTTGATCTTCTGTGTCTGCCTGTCCATAGCGGAAAATGCGTTTTCCAAGAAACTCCTGCAGGTTTTTGTCAGTCACGGTCACCCGTTTCTTTTCACCCGATACTATTTTTTTCGCGGCTTTCCGGCAAATGGCCGCCAGCTGGCGCTCGAGGCTCCGGACACCGGCTTCACGCGTGTAGTAGCGGACAATATCCCGAACGGCTTCTTCTTTTAAGCGGATTTGATTGCGCGTAAGACCATTTTCCTTCGCTTGCTTTGGAAACAAGTGATCCTGCGCGATGTGGATTTTTTCCACTTCGGTATAGCCTGCAATTGAGATAATTTCCATCCGGTCACGCAGCGGTCCTGGAATGGCACTTAAATCATTGGCAGTGGCGATAAACATGACATTTGATAAATCGTATGTTTCCTCAATGTAATGATCACTGAAATTGTGATTTTGCTCCGGATCCAGCACTTCAAGCAAGGCTGATGAAGGATCGCCTCTGAAATCGCTCGACATTTTATCAATTTCGTCAAGCAGAAACACCGGATTAACGGTCCCCGCCTTTTTCATGCCTTGAATGATCCGGCCTGGCATGGCTCCAACATACGTGCGCCGGTGCCCGCGAATTTCCGATTCATCCCGTACGCCACCAAGAGAAATACGGACAAAGTTGCGCCCCAATGATTCTGCAATTGACCGCACAAGACTTGTTTTCCCGACTCCTGGAGGGCCCCCAAGGCAAAGAATAGGTCCGCGAAGAGACTGCGTTAATTGACGCACAGCCAAAAATTCAAGGACGCGTTCTTTTACTTTTTCGAGTCCGTAGTGATCACGGTTTAATACATCCTCCGCCTTGATCACATCCAAATCGTCTTCTGTCGCATTCGACCATGGCAGCGTGACAAGCCATTCCAAATAATTGCGGATAACCGCACTTTCCGCCGCACTTTGCGGAATTTTCTCATATCGGTCCAGCTCTTTCAGGGCGGTTTTTTCGACATGCTCTGGCATAGCCGCCGCCATAATCCGCGTGGTCAGCTCTTCCACTTCACCTGTTTTGCCTTCTTTATCACCGAGTTCCTGCTGGATCGCTTTCATCTGCTCGCGTAAATAATATTCCTTTTGTGTTTTTTCCATGGAGGTTTTCACACGCTGGCCAATTTTTTTCTCTAAATTGAGGACTTCCCGCTCATTGTGCAGCAGCGCAATCAGCCGCTCGAGCCGTTTTTTTACCGAAAACGTAGCCAATATGTCTTGCTTTTCCTTTACCTTCAAAGACATATGCGACGTGGCAATATCGGCCAGCCTGCCCGGCTCCTGTATGTCTGAAACAGAACTGAGCGTATCGGATGACCCTTTTTTCGACAGCTTCACATACTGTTCAAATTGCTTTAACAGCATCCGCATGAGTGCCTCTGTTTCTGCATCCTTTGACTCATCTTCTTTATGCACTTCCACGACAGCTTCATAAAACGCTTTTTGATCCACAATGGAAATAAGCTTTGCCCGCTCCAGGCCTTCAACGAGCACGCGAATCGTCCCATTCGGCAGCTTGAGCATTTGCTTCACCTTTGTTAATGTGCCGACCTCATACACGTCATCTCCCGCAGGATCATCCAGGTCCGGGTCTTTTTGAGCGGATAAAAAAACGAGCTGATCGTTCATCATTGCTTTTTCCAGCGCTTCAATGGAACGGTCGCGGCCTACGTCTAAATGCAGCACCATCGACGGGTATACGTGCATTCCACGAAGCGGCAAAAGCGGTATTGTATAAATTGTATCTGCCTTCATGACAACTTCTCCTCCCAATAAGAAAAGCGCAACGTCCAACTATACACCTTTTCTTCTCTTGCTTTCTTCCTATCTTATCGCAAACGCATAGACGCTGTCGATTGAAAAGAAGGGACAGCACCTGTACAGGCACTGTCCCTTCTGAACGATCACTGGCACTTATGCAGATGTTTTATCAACCGTACCGACATCATTGCCGTTTTCGTCAAGAAGACGAGGCGATGCCAGGTCTGTTACAGTTTCTTTTGTAATCACACACGTTTTAATATCGTCACGTGTCGGCAATTCATACATCACATCAAGCATAATGCTTTCAATGATGGAACGGAGGCCACGTGCACCGGTTTTGCGTTCGATCGCTTTTTTGGAGATTTCGCTTAATGCTTCATCGTCAAATTGAAGTTCGACATCATCAAGCTCAAGCATTTTCTGGAACTGCTTCACGAGCGCATTTTTTGGTTTTGTTAGGATTTCAATCAATGCTTCTTCATCCAGCTGCTCAAGGCTGGCGATGACTGGAAGACGGCCGATGAATTCCGGAATTAAGCCGAAACGCAGTAAATCTTCAGGCACAAGCTGCGCCAAATAAGACTTGTCTTCTGCTTCTTCTTTTTTCTGGTCGGAACCAAAGCCGATGACCTTCTGGCCAAGACGGCGCTTGATAATTTGTTCGACACCATCAAACGCTCCGCCGCAAATAAAGAGGATGTTTGTCGTATCGATTTGAATGAATTCCTGGTGAGGATGCTTGCGCCCGCCCTGTGGTGGAACACTGGCAACCGTTCCTTCAAGAATTTTCAATAGTGCCTGCTGAACGCCTTCACCTGATACATCGCGTGTAATCGAAGGGTTTTCCGATTTACGGGCAACCTTATCGATTTCATCAATATAAATGATGCCTTTTTCGGCTTTTTCAACGTCATAATCTGCCGCTTGGATCAATTTCAGCAGGATGTTTTCCACGTCTTCCCCTACGTAGCCCGCTTCTGTCAGTGACGTCGCATCCGCAATCGCAAATGGCACGTTCAAAATGCGTGCAAGCGTTTGAGCAAGAAGGGTTTTCCCGCTTCCTGTTGGTCCAATTAAGCAAATATTCGATTTGGCCAGTTCCACATCGTCAATTTTGCTGTTTGAATTAATCCGTTTATAGTGGTTGTACACCGCAACCGCAAGCGACTTTTTCGCACGCTCCTGGCCGATGACATACTCGCCTAAAATTTCGCGGATTTCAGTTGGCTTCGGTACATCCTTGAATTCCACTTCTTCTTCTGTGCCAAGCTCTTCTTCCACGATTTCTGTGCACAGCTCAATACATTCGTCGCAAATATAAACGCCTGGTCCAGCAACGAGTTTCCTCACCTGGTCCTGCGATTTTCCGCAAAACGAACATTTTAACTGTCCTTTTTCTTCATTAAATTTAAACATCTGGTTCACCCCTTATGCTATGTTGGTGCAGCCGGAGCCAAATCATGTCCGCCTTTTTAAACTGCGCCGTAACTAAGTTATGTATCGCATTGTAGCACACTTGCCGCAAAACCAAAAAGAAAAAGCGTTTTTCTCTTCTTATAGGTAGAAAACAAGGCACGATCACGTCGCGCCCTGTCAGTGTGTTCTCTTATATATTATGCACCAGTTTTGCTGTTTTCGACAAGAAATTCGACTGCTTTGCGAATTTTCAAATCAGCTTTCATGCCTTCAAGGCTTCCAAGCGCTTTTTGAATATCTTCTGCTGAAAGACCAAATTGCTCAGACATTTTAGCTACTTCTGCATTCACATCTTCGTCTGTTGGCTCAAGGTTTTCTGCTTCAGCGATTGCTTCAAGCGTTAAGCTTGTACGCACGCGCGTTTCTGCATTTTCCTTCATTTGGCCGCGAAGATCTTCTTCAGATTGTCCAGAGAACTGGTAATACAGGTCAAGGTTCATTCCTTGCATAGAAAGGTTTTGCGTGAACTCTTGAAGCATGCGGTCGATTTCAGCATCGATCATCGCATCCGGTACGTCTGTTTGTGCATTGGCTACCGCTTTTTCAACAAGGTCATCGCGAAGCTTTTGCTCAGAAGCGTTTTTCTTTTGTTCAGTCAGACGCTCCTGTACCTTTGTTTTTAATGCTTCAAGTGTTTCCACTTCTTCGTCTGTTTCTTTCGCGAAATCATCGTTAAGCTCAGGAAGCTCCTGTGATTTGATTTCATGAAGAGTGACTTTGAACGTTGCCGGCTGGCCCGCAAGCTCTTCTGCATGGTACTCTTCAGGGAATGATACTTCTACTTCTTTTTGTTCGCCAGTTTTCATTCCAACAAGCTGCTCTTCAAATCCAGGGATAAACGTGCCTGAACCGATGACGATTGAATAGTTTTCCGCTTGTCCGCCTTCAAATGCTTCACCGTTTACAAAGCCTTCAAAATCGATGACAACCGTATCGTCGTTTTCAACAGCTCCGTCTTCTTTTACAACAAGCTCAGCGTGGCGTTTTTGAAGATCCTTCAATTCGTTTTCAACATCTTCAGCTGTTACTTCATCGCTTTCTTTTTCCACTTCAAGGCCTTTGTACTCGCCAAGTGTTACGTCAGGCTTTACCGTTACTTTTGCTGTGAAGATGAACGGCTTGCCTTTTTCGAATTGCTCAACGTCAATTTCAGGGCGGTCTACTGGCTCGATGCCTGTTTCGTCAATTGCGTTTCCGTATGCTTCCGGAAGAATCGCATCGATCGCATCCTGATAAAGTGCTTCAACGCCGAAACGCTGTTCGAACAACGGACGTGGCATTTTCCCTTTACGGAATCCTGGTACGTTGATTGTTTTTACTACTTTTTGAAATGCTGTGTTAAGACCTTGGTTAACCGTTTCAGCGTCAACTTCAACTGTTAAAACGCCCTGGTTACCTTCTAATTTTTCCCACTTTGCTGACATAAAAAATTCCCTCCAACAATCTATTAATAAATATGAACGTTCGTCCTATGTATATTCTTATTTGATATAAAAAGGACACAATACGACTTTTACATTATAACATACAGCCGTTTTCTTTCAACTAAAAGGCTGAAATTTCGTCGAGTTCCTTCATGACGGCCAGCGCTTTTGCGACTTCAGCATCCTCTGTTTTCTCTGCGTCCTGCTCGTACATGGCGTTCAGTTTCAGCAGCACCGCCTCCACCCACTTTTCCGGCGACACCTCCGGATCAAACGGATGCAGTAAAAACTGATACTGCTTCACCAGTTCAGCTGCCTGCTCATAAAGCGCGGGATTGTCCTGTCCGGCACGTTGGTCAAGACCATCTATGACGGACTGAAAAAAAGGCTGCTGAAACGCTTCATCCGTTAAAACCGGAACGAGGTCTTTTTCCCTTTGCATTTTCTTGACGGTTATTTTCTCGGCCGTGCCGATTTCCCGCAGCAGTCCCAGGGCAATGGTTTGGATGAATGGGTGCTCCGCTTCATTTTGAACGAGCTGAATCAGCTCTTTCTCAAATGGAGCTGCATCCGTTTTGCCGAGCTCTGCAAGCTTCATCATCTTTTCCTGCAGCCCATCTTCAGTCCTAAACAGAACCGTTTCTTTTTTCACACTCATCCGGTCTGCCAGTGCTTTTAAATGAGCGAAGTGTTCATAACGGTCTGACGGCAGCCCTTCTTCCATTAAAACAGACAGCGTGTCCGCCACTTCCTTATACCGTTTTCTTTGAATCAGCATCAGTACATGCAAATCCAGCACATCAAAATAATGGCCTTCTCCTTTAAGAAGCATATCACGTGACAGCTCAATTCCCTCTTCGTGGCTTCCACTTTCATGATACGCAATGAGAAGCGCCATTTTCAGTTCCTCCTGGCGGCTGTCATCAAAGCGCAAAGCCTCTGAATAGCATCTGATCGCTTCATCAAACCGCTTTTCTTCCAGCGCCTGCTGCCCCTGCTGTTCAAGCCGCGCGGACGTTCCCGGAAATGGAACAATATTGCCGGACTGCTTTCGGTTCTTTCTTTTCATTCTTCTCACCGCCCGAATGTCTTTCGTTAAAGTGTAGCACGCGGCTTTTTGATTGAACAGAGAAAACAGTTGCCATCCTCCATGGCTGCTGTCATGCTTAAGAAATGATTCCACCTACAAAGGAGATTGACAATGATTGAAGTAAAAACATCTACATTAAGCGACGGCGAATTTAACCGGGGCGTTTTTGCCACAAGAGACATCAAAAAAGGGGAAATGCTTCACGAAGCACCCGTTATTCCATACCCGAATGACCAGCATGTGCATATTGAAAAAACGCTGCTCGCTGATTACGCATTCGAATACGGGGCCAACCATACCGCGATGCTGCTCGGCTACGGCATGCTGTTTAATCACTCGTACGAGCCGAATGCTGTGTATGATATCCACTTCGAAAGCCACTCGTTTAAATTTTACGCGTACCGCGATATAAAAGCGGGCGAGGAAATTTTGATTAACTATAACGGAGAAGTGGATGATGAAACGCCGCTTTGGTTTAACGACGACAGCTTGGAGCAATAAAAGCAGCCGCTTCCTTTAGGGGAGGCGGTTCATAGTGTTGAAAAACAAACTCGTCAAGAGAAACTAGATGTTTTCTCGAGGTTGTTTCCTTTTCTTTAGAAAAATAAAGGCTGTTGTCTTTTCTGGAAAAAAACATTCATGGGCTCCGGGCTGCCGGCTCCGCTTTTCTATGTGGCGAACGCCGAACAAGCCCAAACTATGTTGGCACAAGCGCAGCCCCAAAACGATTTATTATCATGAAGAGCTCAAAAGAAAGTCGAATATGATCGTTCGGCTTTTTCTTCTATCTAAAACCTTTTGTCTCAAGATCTTTTTCACATAAAAATAAAGAAAGAATGAAAAAACGTCCACAAATGTTGATTTAACAACATTTGCAGACGTTGGCAAGGGTTTAAAGCTTATGTAAAAAAGTAATACATACGTCCCAAGAGGGATTCGAACCCCCGACCGACGGCTTAGAAGGCCGTTGCTCTATCCAGCTGAGCTATTGGGACTTCCTTTAAAGACAATATTTATAATAACAATCGGTTGGATTCCTGTCAACCTATTTTTCAGCATACGATAAATCTAAAGAAAAAGCCGTTCTGCTTGGACGGCAGAACGGCTTTTACGGTCAGCGGCTAAAGGAGCAGGCGAGATCGGCCACCTCATGATGCCGTTCGTCAAAAAAGCGAACACCGATTTTAGATTTGCTTACGTCCACAATGGCGTACGTTTTTTCACGCCGCCCGCGCGGAAGGGAGATGCTGCCGGGGTTTAAATAAAGCACACCGTCGGCCATTTCCGCGCCCGCAGTGTGCGAGTGTCCGAAAAACACAAAGTCGGCTCCGGTTTCTTTTGCCTTCATCGCTAAATTAGTTAAGGTCATTTTAATGTTGTACCGGTGTCCGTGCGTTACAAATACGCGGCAATCTTCCACACTTTCCAGAATGTCATTCGGAAACTGGTCCTCCGTGTCGCAATTTCCGCGCACGATCGTGAATCCGTCAACAGCCGGGTCCTCTGCTGTCAGCTCCGAATCTCCGCAATGAATCAGCGCGTCCACTTTTCCTCCGTAACGGCGTTTCAAGTCTGTTAAAATGCTGTCCCATCCATGATTATCACTTACAATTAGCATTTTCATTTTCCGTCACCTGCCCATTCAGGCAATAGCGCCTGCAGATTGTGTAGTGCCTTTGCACGGTGGCTGATGGTGTTTTTTTCTTCCGGAGAGATTTGCGCCATCGTGACTGCGTAGCCTTCCGGAATAAAAAGCGGATCATAGCCGAACCCATTTTCTCCGGTTTCCTCAAAGGCAATGGTTCCTTCACAGTAGCCATTTGCGAACAGCGGCTCCCGGTCATCCGGAAATGCGACAGCCAGCACACAAGCAAAGCGGGCACCGCGCTCGTCCGCTGGCACATCATGAAGCTCAGCCAGCACTTTTTCATTGTTGGCGCGGTCATTCTTTTCTATTCCCGCATATCGGGCTGAATACACACCCGGACGGCCATTTAGTGCATCGATGACAAGTCCTGAATCATCGGCAATCGCAGGCTTTCCAGTGAGACGGGCAGCCGAATCTGCTTTTAACAGCGCGTTTTCCGCAAAGGTTTCGCCTGTTTCCTCCACGTCCGGCAGCTCCGGATAGTCAAGCAAAGTTTTGACCGTTATGCCAAGGGGCTCAAACAAACGGGCAAATTCCTTTGCTTTCCCTGCATTTTGAGTAGCGACAATCACCTCATTCATCGACTGACTTCCTTTCCTGAATCAAATCAGCTGCAACGCCAAGCACATCCGCTTGAAAGCCGAACAGCTCTTTCATAGCAGCCTGAGCTGATTCTAAAAGCTGTTGAAGCTCTGTCATGGAGAAAGTAGCTTCTTCTCCCGTTCCCTGCACTTCCACAAACTGACCTGCTCCGGTCATCACAACATTCATATCCACTTCTGCACGGCTGTCTTCTTCATAGTTCAAGTCGACCACGACGCCCTGCTCCTTGACGATGCCCACGCTGGTTGCCGCAAGAAAATCTGTGACGGGATAGCGTGGAAAATCCTTTTCAATTGCCAGCTCATGCAATGCCATGGTCATTGCCACAAAAGCTCCTGTAATCGCAGCCGTTCTCGTGCCGCCATCGGCTTGTATGACGTCACAGTCAATCCAAATCGTCCGTTCCCCGATCACATCGAGGTCCACAACGGCGCGCAGAGCCCGTCCGATCAGCCGCTGAATTTCCATCGTCCGCCCCGTTACTTTTCCTTTCGTGGACTCCCGCATATTGCGCTGGCCTGTTGCCCGCGGGATCATGGAGTATTCAGCCGTTACCCAGCCCTTTCCGCTCCCTCTCATAAAGGGCGGCACACGGTCTTCAATGCTCGCTGTGCAAATCACTTTTGTGCTGCCGACTGAAATCAGCACCGATCCTTCCGGGTGTGTTAAAAAGTTTGGTTCAATTTGAACCGGGCGCAGTTCTGTTTTTTCTCGTCCGTCTGTACGCATACACATTCCTCCGTTTTTTTGCTGCTTCCGCTGTTCATTTTCCGGAATTTCCGTTCATCTGTCAAATGTTCACTCAGCTGTTACCTGACTTTCTGCATTGACAAACAATGGCGCTGTCAGCGATACAGGCAGCGGCTCACCTGTTTCCATTTTCACGTCCGGGTGCCCGTCGACTGTAATGGAGATGCTTTCAATATTGGCGGATGCAGCAAGCGTCAACGCAAGCGGCTTTAACAGCTGGCTTGATACGAGTGCCTCTCCATTATTCTCTAGAACTGATTCATTTAATTGAAGCGATGCCTGTCCTTTTTGAACAGATGGTGTGCCTGTTACCGCTGCATCCGCCGGCCAGGTGGTCATGAGTCCGCTTCCCGGGACAGGACCTTTCGCGAGCTCTGATACAGCGGCGGAAATGATATCCGTTGTTTCGGCCGGGATGCGGCGCGTAACCGGCACGAAGTACGGCCCCTGTTCGTTTTGAGCGGTATAAAACACCGTCAGCGGCTTTGTCGCTCCAGTATGTGCGTAATCTGCTTTCATATTGATTCCATCCTCGCGCTTCATTCCGCCCGCTGCAATGGGCAAGCCGGCCTTTGGCATGGCGTCCAGCTTTTCACCGTTCAGCTTGACCTGCACCCGTTCAGCCTGGCCCATCCCCGTCACCGTCCAGGTGATTGCCGACGCAACCAGCAGCTCTTCCTCTGCAGGATAATCTGCAAAGCTTCCGCCCAAGCTGACGGTTGCCGTTTTTCCTTCGACCTCTACATTTTGAATGACGGTTCCTTCTGGCAATGGAGATGTAAATCCTTCCGGCAAGGTGCCGGCCGCCAATGCTTGCAGTGCTGCTTTTTCAGCATTTTCCTCCGCTGGAATGGAGACCGCCTGCGGCACAAGCAGCCCATTTTGATCCGTTGCGTACAGTTCAGCCATCATGTTTTCTTCAGCGGCAGCCGGGCTTTCGTTTTTTTCCTCTGTATACACGACTTTGATCGGAAGTCCCTCCTCCGGCTCCACTCCGCAGCCAGCTAACAACAGCAACCCCAGTCCTATTCCTGCTTTTTTCATTTGATCCGCTCCTTTTCATCGCTGTTCATCCATATATATGCGGTCAAATAAAAAAAAGCCGGCATTAGGCCAGCTGAATTTTTTTTGTATTTAAGTTTATGTCACCAAGCCAGTCTTTTGCAATGGTGTTAAATGATCTGATGCTGCCTGTCGTAAAAAACCGGTGATCGGCCGTTTCACTTTCCGCCAGCATGTCATTAAACTCAAGAATGGCACTGACCCCCCGAGCCGTTTCGTCTCCCGAGCTGATGACGGACACTGAATCACCCATGTAATCCGCAATAATCGGCTCTAAAAGAGGATAGTGGGTACACCCTAATATAACGGTATCCGCCAGCGTGTTTTTCAGCGGCGCAAGCGTTTGGGCAACGATTTGTTTTGCGCGTTCACTCCGGTATTCCCCGCTTTCCACAAGCGGCACAAAACCCGGACAAGCGAGTGAATACACTTCAACATCTGGATTAATGGCTTCGATTGCTTTTTGATACGCATGACTTTTCACCGTTCCAGCCGTTCCAAGCACCGCAATGTGACGGTTTTGGGTTTGCTTGATCGCGGCCCTGGCGCCCGGCTGAATGACCCCGACAACCGGAATGGGCAGCTCGCGCTTAATTTCATCGAGTACAACGGCGGTAGCGGTATTACAGGCGATGACGAGCATTTTCATGTCGTACCGTTCTAAAAAGCGAGTCATCTCCCACGTAAACTGACGGACTTCTCCCGGCAGCCTTGGTCCATATGGACAACGGGCCGTATCCCCTACGTAATAAATCGTTTCTTTCGGCAGCTGACGCATCATTTCTTTGGCAACCGTCAGCCCGCCGACACCTGAATCAATGACGCCAATTGGTCTATTCAACATGCCCGCCTCATTCCGCTTTCATTTCGATGTGCATTTTGTTTAAAAGGTTGTTCAGCTGTGCCGTTTCTTCTGCTGAAAAGTTATTCAGTACGCCGTCGACATATTCCTGGCGCCTTTTAATCACATCTTTAATAATGTTTTCGCCTTCTTCAAGCAAATGAATACGGACGATGCGGCGGTCTTTTGTGTCTTTGACTCGCTCCACCAATCGGGATTTTTCCATCCGGTCAATAAGATCGGTTGTTGTACTGCAGGCTAAAAACATACGCGAGGACAAATCGCCGATCGTCGTGTCCCCTTTTTCATATAAAGAATGCAGCGCAATAAACTGCGGCGGCGTGATCATGTAATCATTTAAAATTTCTCGTCCCTTTTGCTTAATAATACCGTCGATATGGCGTAAATTCCGCTCAATATCAGCAACGGCTTCTCCCGAACTGCTTTGTGTGAGAGACATTTCTTTGCACCCTTTCATATGTAAAACGATATGCGATTCTTCGTCTATTTTCCCTGTTTATGGACCAAAATGCAAGCAAAGGAAAGCCGCGCCATCGATTGGCGCGGCTGCCGTGCTATAAGGTCAGCTCACCGATGCGGAGCAATTCCACAATGGCCTGTGCCCGGCCTTTTACGCCGAGCTTTTGAATCCCATTTGAAATGTGATTCCGAACGGTTTTTTCGCTAATTCCAAGCTCCTCTGCAATGTCATGAGTCGATTTCCCGTCAACCAGCCGCTTGAATACATCCTTTTCCCGTTTCGTTAAAATCAACGCTGCCACAAACCACGTCACCCTTTCAAAGTGCAGCCCGTTTTTTGTTTAGCCGCCGCTTCTTTATCATATGCGCGTTTGCTTTAATTGGTTTTCGTTAACAGCTGTTTTGTCGACGGATGAAACGGCACCGGACGCCCTGTTAACTGGTTAAATTGCACAATCGTCCCTCTGCCGGTTAACACAACCTCGTTTTTTTCATTGACAGCTTTGTAATGAAGGTCACAGGAGCTGTTTCCGAAGGCAGCGGCTTTCACGAAAATCCGAAGCGTTTCATGATAATACACCTGCCGGATGTAGTCGCACTGTAAATCTGCGACGACAAACACAAGCTCATCCTTTTCCCAGTTTTTCCTCAAGCCTTTTTCACGAAAAAAATGAATGCGCGCTTCCTCAAAATATTTAAACGCGATCGTATTATTTAAATGCCCGAGCATATCAATTTCAGAAAAACGGACGACCGTTTCCCAATAGGTATCGAATTCCCCGGACCACTCCTCCCAATCAGCTATGTATGACGGTTTTTTCATTAAGACACCTCATTTTATGAATGGTTATTCATTTGTTTTGCAAAGAAAACCTCCAGCACAAGCTGGAGGTTCTTCCCGTTTAATCGACCGCGTGGTCACTGCCAAAAAAGCTGCGGAAGGACTGAATGGTTGTATCACGGTTTAATGCTGCAATGGACGTTGTAAGCGGAATGCCTTTCGGGCACGACTGAACGCAGTTTTGCGAGTTGCCGCAATTGGCCAGGCCGCCATCGCCCATAATCGTCTCCAAGCGCTCATCACGGTTCATGGCACCTGTTGGATGCGCGTTAAACAAGCGAACCTGTGACAATGATTGCGGACCGATAAAGTTCGATTTGCTGTTTACGTTCGGGCAAGCCTCAAGGCAGACACCGCACGTCATGCATTTCGACAATTCATATGCCCATTGACGCTTCCGCTCCGGCATACGCGGGCCAGGACCAAGATCATACGTGCCGTCGATTGGCACCCAGGCTTTCACCCGTTTTAACGAATCAAACATCCGGCTCCGGTCCACCTGCAGATCGCGAACAACAGGGAATGTGTTCATCGGCGCCAGACGGATCGGCTGCTCCAGCTTATCAACAAGAGCTGTACATGACTGGCGCGGCTTGCCGTTAATGTTCATCGAGCACGCACCGCACACTTCTTCGAGACAGTTCATGTCCCAGTTGATTGGCGTTGTTTTTTCCCCTTTTTTGTTTACAGGGTTGCGGCGGATTTCCATCAGCGCGGAAATCACGTTCATATTCGGGCGGTATTCTATTTCAAATTCTTCATCATACGGAGCAGAGTCGACAGCATCCTGACGTGTAATAATGAAGCTGATTGTTTTTTGCTCGCTCATTATTTCTCCTCCTTTTTCTTCGAGTAATCCCGTTTACGAGGCGGAATGAGCGATACGTCAATCTCTTCATAATGGAAGGCTGGCGCTGTATTTTCACCTGTAAACGAGGCCATCGTTGTTTTCATGAATTCATCGTCATTCCGTTCCGGGAAGTCCGGCTTGTAGTGCGCGCCGCGGCTTTCGTTCCGGTTCAACGCCCCGATTGTGATGACACGGGCTAAATGAAGCATGTTCTTCAGCTGGCGGGTAAACATCGCGCCTTGATTGCTCCATTTCGCTGTGTCATTAATATCAATGTTTTTGTACCGCTCTAAAAGCTCGACAATCTTATCATCTGTCTGCTTTAATTTGTCGTTGTAACGGACAACGGTCACGTTGGCTGTCATCCACTCGCCCAGCTCTTTGTGAAGAACATAGGCATTTTCCGTTCCTTTGTTCATCGACATAATATCATTCCATTTTTCCTGCTCCTGCTTGACGTGATTGTCAAATACAGTAGATGAAATGGAATCTGCGCTTTTCTCAAGACCGCTAATGTAACGGACTGCATTTGGTCCTGCCACCATTCCGCCGTAAATCGCTGAAAGAAGCGAGTTTGCGCCAAGACGGTTTGCACCATGCTGTGAATAATCACATTCACCCGCTGCGAAAAGACCCGGAATATTCGTCTGCTGATCATAATCAACCCACAAGCCGCCCATCGAATAATGAACCGCAGGGAAAATTTTCATCGGCACTTTACGCGGATCGTCACCCATGAATTTTTCATAGATTTCGATGATGCCGCCAAGCTTTACATCAAGCTCATGCGGATCTTTGTGCGAAAGATCCAAATACACCATGTTTTCACCATTAATGCCGAGCTTTTGATTCACACACACATCGAAAATTTCACGCGTCGCGATGTCACGCGGCACGAGATTTCCGTACGCCGGGTATTTTTCCTCAAGGAAGTACCACGGCTTTCCGTCTTTATATGTCCATACACGGCCGCCTTCACCGCGCGCTGATTCACTCATCAGGCGAAGCTTATCGTCGCCAGGAATCGCTGTCGGGTGAATCTGGATAAACTCACCGTTCGCGTAATGAACGCCCTGCTGATACACAATGGAAGCGGCTGAGCCTGTATTAATAATGGAGTTTGTTGACTTGCCGAAAATGATGCCAGGACCGCCTGTTGCCATAATGACAGCGTCACCCGGGAACGACTGAATGTCCATCGTTGACAGGTTTTGTCCAACGATGCCGCGGCAAATGCCTTCATCGTCTACGATCGCGCCAAGAAATTCCCAGCCTTCGTATTTGGTCACAAGACCGGCTACTTCATAGCGGCGAACTTGTTCATCAAGTGCATATAAAAGCTGCTGCCCTGTTGTGGCACCGGCAAACGCGGTACGGTGATGCTGTGTACCTCCGAAACGGCGGAAGTCGAGAAGCCCTTCCGGTGTCCGGTTAAACATAACGCCCATCCGATCCAGCAGGTGGATAATACCAGGAGCTGCTTCAGCCATCGCTTTTACCGGCGGCTGATTCGCTAGGAAATCGCCTCCATAAACGGTATCATCGAAGTGCTCCCACGGAGAATCCCCTTCTCCTTTTGTATTAACGGCACCGTTAATTCCGCCCTGCGCACAAACGGAATGAGAACGCTTTACCGGAACTAGTGAAAATAATTCAACTGCTGTTCCGGATTCCGCTGCTTTAATCGTAGCCATCAGACCAGCTAGTCCGCCACCGACTACGATAACTTTACCTTTACTCATTGTGAGGTCCACTCCCTTTTCCGGTTCTATCTTCTACCTATCTGATGGAACCCGATTCATTGCCGGTTTTACAAAAATGCAAAAATAGAACGCATTCCGATTACAGATAATGCGACAAAAACAAACAGTGTTGCGTATGTAACGATTTGCTGTGAACGCGGTGATACGGCGATGCCCCAGCTCACGCAGAAAGACCAAAGGCCATTTGCAAAGTGGAAAATTGCTGCAAGTACACCAACTATGTAAAAAGCAACCATGAATGGATTATCTAAGATATTCTCCATCATTTGAAAGTTCACTTCCGCACCGAGTGCAGCTTGAACCCGTGTTTCCCATACATGCCATGCAACAAACACAAGTGTAATGACACCCGTCCAGCGCTGCAGGATAAACATCCAGTTACGGAAGAAGCCAAAGCGTCCCGCATTGTTTTTCGCCGTAAAAGCAATATACAGCCCGTAAATAGCATGAAACAAAAGCGGCAGGAAGATAATAAACGTTTCAAGCACAAGTACAAACGGCAAGCTCGCCATAAACCCTGCAGCCTGATTAAACGCTTCTTCCCCTTTCGTCGCAAAATGATTGACGACTAAATGCTGCGTCATAAACAGCCCGACCGGTATGACACCGAGCAATGAGTGCAGCCTGCGGTAAAAGAACTCTCGATTGTCAGCCACCATTTTCCCCCCTCAATCTTGAAGCATCCGACAAATAGTTTGATTATTCGCACATGGCTTCATCTCTTAATCTTACGATGTGACAAGTACATTTTACTCCCATAAAGTACTAGCGTCAAGGAAAGGTGGGCACATTTTTGTCCGGCTTTTCGTGCGGAATATGCTTTTTTTAAAGCGGTTAATTGTATATAATGTTGAAAGAGAAAGCGAGGAATTCACTTTGACTATTGAAAACGAAGAACAGGGACTGACTAAAGCAAAAACAGCGTCTGTTTCTTTCTTTGGCTATGAATTGATTCGAGACGTTTTAATGGGAGAGCTTTTAGGAAAAGACGCTGATGATGTGCTGTACTGGGGAGGAAAAACACTTGCCCGTCGTTTTCCTTGTACGGACACAGACGAATTGGCGGCCTTTTTTCAGGAAGCAGGCTGGGGCATAATTGTCCTTGTGAAAGAAACAAAAAATGAACGGCTCTATCGTTTATCCGGCGGAATGGCAGAACGCCGAATTGATACACAGACGACTCCATCCTTTACGCTAGAAAGCGGCTTTGTCGCAGAACAGATGTCTTCTCACTTTGATAAAGCAGCGGAAGCGATTTTCCAATTACATAAAAAAACCAAGCATGTGGACATTACAGTCAAATGGGAATAGACCGCTCTCGTAGCGGTCTATTCATGCTGTTGAAAAAAGAATGTGTCAATGAAAAGTAGATGATGTTATCTCTTTCTCAAAGCTAATGTGCTTGTACGAACACAGTTCGGGCGGCTTCTGCAGGACTTCGCGTTCGGAGGGGCGGGCGGTGAGCTAACTTTTGTCGCTTCGCTCCAAAAGTGGATCTCACCTAGCCCGCTGATCCCTCCCGAGTCTTCGTCCTGCGCCAGCCGCCCTGGTGGGGAGGAAAAGCAGATTGCAAAACGAAAAATGGAAATGGTTCTGAGTGGAAAGAAAGCGATGAGAACCCTCTGATTTTCACTATGTAGGAAAAGCAGGCTTCCTTCTTGATGTCAAACGTTTTCAAGAATAGCTGTCAGTCATTCACTTTGTTCCTTTAAAACCACTACGGGCGGAGGGAGGCCGGCGTAGACTCTCCGCGAAACTGGCGGGCAGGTGAGATCCGGCTTTGGCGCGCCAGCGACAAAGACTAGCTCACCGCCTGCTTCGCAGAAAAGCGGAGCCGGCAGCCCGGAGCCCCTGAATGTTCTTTTCTAGAAAAATAGCCTATTTTTTGCTAAGTAAAAAAAGGAAACACTCTCGAAAATCCTCTGGTTTCTCTTGACACGTTTGTTTTTCAACACTATAGGAATAGACCGCTCTCGTAGCGGTCTATTTTTCTGCGAGTGCCTGTAGGACAGCATCGGCGGTTTTTTCGGGGATGCCGGCTGCTAGGATCTCTTCTTTTGATGCTTCCTTCAGCTTCTTCAACGAGCCGAATGCTTTCAGCAGCTGCTTTTTGCGCTGCGGTCCGACGCCTTCAATATCATCGAGTACCGACTGAAAAGCACCTTTGCCACGAATTTGCCGGTGAAAGGTAATCGCGAACCTATGCACTTCATCTTGAATACGCTGAAGCAAATAAAACGCCTGACTGTTATGCTTGAGCGGCACAATTTGAAGCGGATTCCCGTAAAGCAGCTGGGACGTACGGTGCCGATCGTCCTTCGCCAGCCCCGCAATCGGAATATCGAGCCCTAGTTCATTCACTAAAATATCACGGGCCGCCTCAATCTGCCCCTTCCCGCCGTCAATCACAATTAAATCCGGCAGCGGCAGCCGGTCGCGCAGCACCCGTGTATACCGGCGCCGAATCACTTCACGCATGGAGCCGTAGTCGTCCGGTCCCTGCACCGTTTTAATTTTATATTTCCGGTATTCTTTTTTCTCCGGCTTGCCGTCAATAAACACAATCATGGCGGAAACAGGGGCTGTCCCCTGTATATTGGAATTATCGAATGCTTCAATCCGAAGTGGAATGTGGATATTCATCGCTTCACCGAGCTGCTCGGCTGCTTTGATCGTCCGCTCTTCATCCCGGTCAATGAGGGCAAACTTTTCGCGCAGTGCGGCTTTTGCATTGTTTTCAGCAAGCTTAACCAAATCTTTTTTCTTGCCGCGCTGCGGTTTGGTGATCGGTACGCCGATCAGCTGTCCGGCAAGCTCTCCGTCCACTGCATCGGGAAGCAAAATCTCCTTCGGTTTAAAATGCTCCGGCGCTTCGTAAAAACGTCCTAAGAAAGTAAGAAATTCTTCTTCAGGCTCACTATAGATCGGAAAAGTAGAAACGTCCCGTTCAATCAGGCGCCCCTGCCGGATGAAAAAGACCTGCACACACATCCAGCCCTTATCGACGGTCCATCCAAACACATCACGGTCGGTTAAATCCGCCATATTCATTTTCTGCTTTTCCATCAACGTGTCAATATGCGCCATTTGATCGCGGTATTCCTTGGCCCGCTCGAATTCCAGCTTTTCAGCCGCCTCCATCATTTTGCTTTGAAGCTCTTTTTTCACTTCCTGATGTCCCCCATTTAAAAAACGGGTGATTTCGGCTGCCATTTCCTTATAGGCTTCATTTGGCACTTCTTTTACACAGGGAGCGAGGCACTGCCCCATATGATAATAAAGGCAGACCCGGTCCGGAAGCGTCGAACACTTTCGAAGCGGATACAAACGGTCTAGCAGCTTTTTCGTTTCGGAGGCGGCGTAGGCATTTGGATACGGACCGAAATATTTCGCTTTATCCTTTTTCACCTTCCGTGTAATGATCAAGCGCGGATGGCGTTCGGCCGTCAGCTTAATAAACGGATAGCTTTTGTCATCCTTCAGCATAATGTTGTATTTCGGATCATGCTTTTTAATTAAATTCAGCTCTAATATAAGGGCTTCAAGATTGGAGGATGTAATAATGTATTCAAAATCAACAATCTCACTGACTAATCGGGTCGTTTTCGCGTCATGTGACCCTGTAAAGTACGATCGCACCCGGTTTTTCAACACCTTTGCTTTCCCGACATAAATGATGGTGCCGTGCCGGTCTTTCATTAAATAACAGCCTGCCTCATCCGGCAGAATGGCCAGTTTATGCTGGATCAACTCATTCATAAGATGCACCTCTTTCGTACAAAAAAAGCGCCCCGGCAAAGCGGGACGCCTCTTGTTTATTACGCGTTGCGGTTGATTAGTTCTTCAAGCGCTTCTTTTGGCTGGAAGCCGATGACTTTATCAACCGGCTGACCATCCTTGAAAAGAATTAGCGTCGGAATGCTCATTACGCCGTATTCGCCAGCGGTCTGTTGATTTTCATCAACGTCAAGCTTGACGATTTTCACTTTGTCGCTCATTTCTGTGTCTAATTCTTCTAGTACAGGAGCGATCATTTTGCACGGTCCGCACCATGGTGCCCAAAAGTCCGCGAGAACGAGTCCGCTTCCTGTTTCAGTTGAAAAGTTTGCATCAGTTGCTTTTACGATTGCCATGTATAAATACCTCCTAAAGTTTCTGCATCATACGGACAGTATATCACCGTTTTTTTGCGTTAGCTATTATTTTGCTTACCCGTAAAAAAACAGCCTCAAACCACGAGGCTGTTCAAAAGAACGAATTAAACTGTTCCCGCTTTTACTTTTTTAAACTCTTCGGTCAGCATCGGCACGACATCAAAAAGATCGCCGACGATGCCATAGTCTGCCACATTAAAAATGTCTGCCTCCGGGTCTTTATTAATGGCAACGATCACCTTGGAATTGGACATGCCGGCTAAATGCTGGATGGCTCCTGAAATGCCACAGGCGATGTATAAGTCCGGTGTAACCACTTTGCCTGTCTGGCCGATTTGCAGAGAGTAGTCGCAGTAATCGGCATCGCAGGCGCCTCGTGAGGCACCTACCGCACCGCCGAGGACATCTGCAAGCTCCTTCAGCGGCTGAAATCCTTCCGCACTTTTAACGCCGCGGCCTCCCGCAATAATGACCTTTGCTTCGGATAAGTCTACCCCTTCTGCTGATTTCCGAACAACGTCCTGAATAATGGTCCGCAGGTCAGAAATGGAAGCGGATACAGAAAAAACCTCACCCGACCGCGATTCGTCTTTTTGGAGCGGTTCGATGTTATTCGGGCGTACAGTGGCGAGCAGTAGTCCTTCTTGAATGGCCACTTTCTCAAACGCCTTGCCGGAATAAACCGGCCGTGTAAAATGAATGTCCCCGTTTTCTTCTTCAACAGCCGTTGCATCTGACACGAGGCCCGCGTCCAGCTTTGCGGCTATTTTCGGTGACAGATCTTTTCCGAGAGCGGTATGCCCCATCACGATTCCTTCCGGCTGCTCCTGGTCAATCACAGCCTGAAGCGCCTGGGCGTACCCATCAGATGTATAATGAGCAAGCTTTTCGTCTTCAACAATGAGCACACGGTCTGCTCCGTAATAAATCAGCTCCTGCGCCAGCGATTGCACGGAGTCACCGATCACAACGCCGATCACCTCTCCGCCCTGTGCCATTGTCTTCCCCGCTGCAATCGCTTCGAATGTGACATTTCTGAGCTGTCCGTCACGCGTTTCTCCCAGTACAATGATGTTCTTTGACATGAATAATCCCCCTTGTGAAATCAGATGACTTTTGCTTCAGAGCGGAGCAGGCTGGCCAGTTCCTTTACTTGATCGGACAGGTCGCCTTCAAGCACCCGGCCTGCGGATTTGGCGGGCGGCATAAAAATATCAATGGTTTTGGTTTTCGGTGCGACATCATCTTCTTCTAAATCCAGATCATCCAGCTCCAGTTCTTCGAGTGGCTTTTTCTTTGCTTTCATAATGCCCGGCAAAGACGGATAACGCGGTTCATTTAACCCTTGCTGGCAAGTAACGAGAAGCGGAAGCGTTGTACTGATTTTCTCCGAGTCTCCTTCTACATCGCGGGTAATCGCTACATCTGTTCCATTGATTTCAATATCGGTTATCGTCGTGACGTACGGAATGCCCAGCCCTTCTGCTACACGCGGCCCTACCTGACCGCTTCCGCCGTCGATTGCCACGTTCCCGGCTAAAATGAAATCGACTTCTTTGTTCTTCAAAAAAGCCGTCAGGATTTTGGCTGTCGTATGCTGATCCCCTTCATCCAGGTCTTCTTCTGAATTAATGAGCACCGCTTGATCCGCCCCCATCGCAAGCGCTGTCCGAAGCTGTTTTTCCGATTCGTCGCTGCCGACGGTCACCACGGTTACTTCACCGCCATGCGCGTCCCGGAGCTGGATGGCTTCTTCAACCGCATATTCGTCATATGGATTAATGATAAATTCCGCCCCGTCTTCTTGAATGCGTCCCCCTGACACCGAAATTTTCTCCTCTGTATCAAACGTTCTTTTCAGCAGCACATAAATATTCATGTGGTTCCCTCCCCATTGTCCGTTCTGTTACTGATTTGAAAAGCCGTTCAGCAGCATCTTTGTGACATCCGGTGCCGATGCGGCCAAATCATATTTTTGATCATTCATGACCCATGTCGTGATCATTTCATCCAGCGTGCCGAAAATCATTTGACGGGCAAGCCGAATGTTTAAATCCGGCCCGAATTCCCCTTTTTGCACGCCCGTTTGCAGCACCTCGTCAATAAGCAGCAAATATTCTTTTAAGACCTCATTAATTTTTAAGCGAAGCTCTTTATTGGACTGGCGCAATTCCAGCTGTGTGACAACAGCTAAATGCGGGTCTTCTGTCAGCAGTATAAAGTGGTTTTGTACGAGAAGCTCCAGCTGCGCAGCGGCTGTTTCCTTTGTTTGAATGCTTTCCTTTGTTTTAGCTGCAAACGTCCCCATTTTTTCCTGGAATAATGAAATGAGGATGTCCTCTTTGTTTTTAAAGTATAAATAGATCGTGCCGTCTGCAACGCCTGCCTGCTTGGCGATTTTGGATACCTGCGCCTGATGGTAGCCGTTTTCAGCAATCGCGACAACAGCGGCATCGATGATTTGATGATATTTTGGTTTGTTTTTTTTCATGAAACAAGCCGCCTTCCTGTGAAATCAATAATGAATGACTATTCATTCATGATATTATCTTACCGCCAATCACTGATTTCGTCAAGAAGACCGCTTTGTTTATTCTGCTGGCTGATCGTTTTTTTGTTTTTCTTCGTCAATAAGGACGCGGCGAAGGATTTTGCCGACTGCTGTTTTCGGCAGCTCTTTCCTGAATTCATAAATACGCGGCACTTTAAAAACAGCCAGGTGGCTTCTGCAAAAGTCGTCCAGCTCTTTTTCCGTAATGTGCTGTCCTTCTTTTAAGACGATAAAGGCTTTGACGGTTTCTCCCCGGTAAGGGTCCGGCACGCCGACGACGACCGCTTCTTGAATGGCATCGTGCTCATATAATACTTCTTCCACTTCCCGTGGATAAATGTTAAAGCCGCCGGCAATAATCATATCTTTTTTCCGGTCCACGATGTAAAATAAGCCCTGCTCATCCATGTAGCCGATATCCCCTGTTAAAAACCAGCCCCCTTTAAACGACTGCTCTGTTTCGTCCGGACGGTTCCAATAGCCTTTCATTACTTGCGGACCTTTCACCGCAATTTCGCCTTTTTCGCCTGGCTGCTGCACCGGCTCTCCTGTCTGCATGGATAAAATCACCGCATCTGTATCGGGCCACGGGACACCTACACTGCCCGGAACGCGCGCTCCCCAAATGAAATTAGCATGCGTAACCGGCGATGTTTCTGTTAGCCCATACCCTTCAACAAGCTTGCCTCCTGTTACCGCTTCGAATTTTTGCTGCACCTCGACAGGAAGTGGAGCGGAGCCGCTAATACAGGCATCGATCGACGATAAATCATATTGATGAATGTGGCCGCTGTTTAACAGTCCGATGTAAATGGTCGGTGCGCCTGGAAAAATCGTCGGCTTTTGCTTTTGAATGGTTTTCAGCGTTGTTTTCACATCAAATTTCGGCAGCAGAACCATTTTATACCCTTGCATCACGCCGAGAATCATAACCGTGGTCATGCCGTATACGTGAAAAAAAGGAATAACGCCTAAAATGACCTCTTCACCCGGCCGGTATTTGTACATCCATGCACCGCACATGGATGCATTGGCCACCAGGTTTTTATGTGTCAGGATGACTCCTTTCGGAAATCCGGTTGTCCCGCCCGTATACTGTAGAACGGCTGGATCGCGATCAACATCTGTTTGAAGCGGCACTTCCTTCGCTGGTGATTCTTCCATAATTTTTGTGAAAAAGTGATTGTTGTTTCGATTTTCCACTTGAACGACGATGCCGGTTTGCTTTTTTTGAATAAATGGGTAAATAACGTTTTTCGGAAATGGAAGATAATCCTTGATAGCGGTTACAATAACATGTTCCAATGGCGTGCTGCGAATGATCTTTTGCAGGCGCGGATAAAGCAGGTCAAGGACAATCATGGCTTTCGCTCCGCTGTCTTTTAACTGGTACTCCATTTCCCTTTCTTTATAAAGCGGGTTAAACTGGACGACGACGGCACCTGCGTACAGCACACCGTAAAAGCTGATCACTGCCTGTGGTGTATTCGGGAGCATGATCGCCACCCGGTCCCCTTTTTGAATCCCAATCTTTTTCAGGTAAGCAGCCATTTTCAGCGCAGACTCGTGCAGTTCCTTGTAGGAAAGCTCCTTGCCCATAAACTGTATAGCGGTTTTGTCTCCGTACTCAGCTGCCGCTTTTGTTAAAAATAATGGAAGCGGCTGATCCGGGTACACAATTGAATGAGGTATTTCCTCCGGATAATGGGCAAGCCACGGTTTATCAGACATCTTCATCCACCCCTTTGTGAGAAGAATTCGTTCTCTCTTCAGTATAATGAATAATGATTCATTTTACAACAAAAGAAAGCCGAACGCATTCGTTTGGCTTTTCTTCTTTTCAAACTCTTTTGTTTTAAGTTCTGCTCTACTTCATCCCCTTAATTCATCATCATATATATGACGCCAATGATAAAAAATGCGGCACAGCAGCCAATTAACACCTTTGCCAGGGTTTCCATGCGTTTATTCCTCTTTTCTTACAGCAGAGCCGCGCCAATCATGTACGACAGTCCTGCTGATATCACGAATGAAATAAAGCCGACCGCGCGGTTATCCCGTTCGATTTCTTTGTCTACGTTAAAGCTGGGCGTTAAAAACTCAAACATAAAATAACCGCTCAGCAGCAGAATAAAGCCGAAAATCCCCCATCCTGCCATCGTTAAAACGGAGTCATTATGCAAAATAGAATGGCGGAATATATTCGCAATGCCGAAAATTTTGCCGCCTGTGGCCATTGCCACCGCCATGTTGCCTTTTTTTATTTCTTCCCAGTTTCGATAGGACGTCACCAGCTCAAACAAAGCGAGGCACAGAATAATGCAGATCGTCGCAATACTGTAATAGCCCGCTAGCTGCACATATTGATTTTCCCAAAAACCGGTCATATTCCCGCCTCCTTACTTTAGTTCGGCAATAGTGACGCCGAGGCCCCCTTCGCCCGAGCCGCCAAACCGAATTGATTGAACCATTCGATGCTTCGTTAAATAGCCGCGCACGCCTTTCATTAAAGCGCCGGTTCCTTTTCCGTGAATAATCGATACCTGGTGATAGCCTGCTAACAGGGCGTCGTCTAAATACTTCTCCACGCGCTTCAGCGCATCCTCATAGCGCTCGCCTCGCAAATCCAGCTCAGAAGACACATGAAAGTCTTTTCCGCGGATGGTTGCGATCGGCTTTGGCTCTTTCTTTTTCTCCGACTTGATAAACTGCATATCGGATTCGGCGACCTTCATCTTAATGATGCCCATTTGAACAACCCACTCGTCGCCAGCCGCTTTTTCGATAATGCTGCCTTTTTGGCCAAAGCTGATGACTTTCACTTCATCGCCCGGCTTCCACTGGCGCTTCGCCGGTTCTATCGCCGGTTTTTTCGTTTTTTGCTCCGGAACGGCGCCTTCAAGCCGCTTTCTTGCTTCAATCAGCTCGTGCTCCTTCATCCCGGCTGCCCCGCTCATCCGCATCGCACGCAGCTCTTTCATCACGTCTTCTGCTTCTGCACGTGCTTTTTCAACGATGGCCGCTGCTTCCGCACGCGCTTTTTCTTCCATTTTTTCTTTTTGCTCGTGATAAGCAATGACTTCTTTTTGCAGGTCGCGGTGCAGCTTTTCTGTATCGCGCAAATAGTCACGTGTTTCTTTTTCATGCTGCTCGGCCAGTCGGCGGCTTGTATCCAGTGCCGCAATCATATTGTCCACTTCATGAGAATCAGCGCTGATCATGCTGCGGGCATTTTCAATAATCGCTGAGTTAAGACCAATGCGCTTTGAAATTTCAAATGCGTTGCTTCGGCCCGGAATGCCGATTAAAAGCCGGTACGTCGGGCTGAGTGTTTCCACATCGAATTCCACGCTGGCGTTAATCACCTGCTCGCGGTTGTAGCCGTATGCTTTTAGCTCCGGGTAATGGGTGGTCGCAATGATCCGGGCTCCGCGCGCAATCACTTCATCTAAAATGGAAATAGCAAGCGCTGAACCTTCCTGCGGGTCTGTTCCTGAGCCGAGCTCATCAAACAGAACGAGGCTTTCGTGATCAATTTCGTTCAGCATGCCGGCAATGTTCACCATGTGAGAGGAGAAGGTACTTAAATTCTGCTCAATTGACTGCTCATCCCCAATGTCGGCAAAAACCGATTGAAATACCGCTGTTTCCGAGCCGTCCTCCGCCGGGATAAATAAGCCTGACTGTGCCATTAAAACGGACAGGCCTGTTGTTTTTAACGTAACCGTTTTACCCCCTGTGTTCGGTCCGGTAATGACGATTGCCGTATAGTCCCTGCCGATTTCAATATCACTGGCCACCGCTTCATCCGCGGGCAGCAGCGGGTGGCGTGCTTGAATATAATGAATGTAGCCTTCTTCGTTTAAGAGCGGCTTCGTGGCATTCATCGAACGGGCAAATTTCCCTTTTGTAAAAATAAAGTCGATCTCCGAGAGCATTTTGGTCATCGTGAACAGACCCGGTGCGTGCTCCGCTGTTTCAGCAGACAGCTCGCGCAGAATCTTTTCAACCTCGTACTGCTCCTTCACGGTCAGCTCACGAAGCTCATTGTTCAAATTCACGACAGATGCCGGCTCGACAAATAATGTTTGCCCGGAAGAAGACTGGTCGTGGACGATGCCGCCGTAATGAGAACGGTATTCCTGCTTGACGGGAATAACGTACCGGTCATTTCGAATCGTCACAATGGCATCTGACAGCATCTTCTGGGCGCTTTGGCCGCGCGTCAGGCTTTCGAGCTTGGAGCGGATGCGTGATTCTGCCGACCGCATACCATGGCGAATATGGCGCAGGGCATCGCTCGCTGAATCAAGCACACGTCCGTTTTCATCTACTGTATGCTTAATTTTATGCTCAAGATCGGTCAGCACCGGGATCATCGCCGTTTTTTCCGGCAAAATGCGCAGCGTCACCTGTCCTTCTGAGCGGACATCCTCAATAAACTTGCGAATGTGCCGGCTCGCCGCAATGGTCGAAGCAATTCGCATCAGTTCAACACCGCTCAGCACACCGCCAATTTGCGCCCGTTTGGCGTGAGGACGGATGTCATAAATACCGGCAAGCGGCACGTTTCCTTTGATCCGGATGACCGCTGCCGCTTCTTCCGTTTCATCGAGCCACTGCTGTACTTCTTCTGGCTTATGCGACGGCTTCAGTTCCTCTGCAAACGAACGGCCGGCTTCAGATGATGCATGCTGGGCCAGTTTTGCGATAATTTTATCAAATTCAAGTGTTGCAAGCACTTTTTTGTTCAAGGTCGTTGCATCTCCTTTAATGGCGTTACAAGCTGCGGATAAAGGACATGAATGCTGCTTTTGGCCACGTATTCACAACCGTTTCCGGCCGCAGCCATCCTTTTCTGCCCGCACTTGCGCCTGTTTCCATAAATTCTAAGTGTTCAATGGCATGGGCATCTGTATTGATCATCAGCTTCGCCCCGGCCTCCTGTGCCATTTTTAAATGAACGGCGGATAAGTCAAGACGATGCGGATTCGCGTTTAATTCAAGCGCTGTATTCGTTTCAGCTGCAAGGCGAATTAATTCCTCCATGTCCACCGAATATCCGTCGCGGCGCCCAATAATCCGGCCGGTCGGATGAGCAATCAGCTTTACGTACGGATTGTAAAGAGCTGTTTTCAGCCGCTCCATAATTTGCTCCTGCGGCTGCGAAAAGCTTGAATGGATCGACGCAATGACGAAATCAAGCTGTTTGAGCACGTCATCCTCATAATCGAGCGTGCCGTCCGGCAAAATATCCATTTCAATCCCGGACAAAATTTCGATATCTGTAAATTTTGCATTCCATTCTTTTATTTCTTCATTTTGACGGAGCAGCCGTTCCGCAGACAGGCCATTTGCGACCTTTAAGTAATAAGAATGATCGGTAATGGCCATATACTCATATCCGCGCGCCCGGCACGCTTCAATCATTTCTTCAATGGAGAAAGCGCCGTCTGACCAGGCCGTGTGCATATGCAGATCACCTTTTATATCCGTCAGCTCAATAAGCGTGCTCTCCTCGTAATGATCCGTTTCCGTTCCGTCCTCCCGAATTTCCGGCGGGAAAAAGGGCAAGCCAAGATGGTGATAAAGCGCGGCTTCATCTTCAAACGTTTGGACTGTGCCATCCGGCTGCTCGATGCCGTATTCGCTTACTTTTTCATTTCGCTCTTTGGCAATCTGGCGGATTTTCACGTTATGGTCTTTTGAACCGGTAAAGTGATGAAGGGTGCTTGCGAACTGCTCCGGCTCAACGATGCGGAAATCGATGGACAGATCGAATTCACCGTCGATGATGACCGATACCTTCGTCGGGCCGGCGGCAATAATTTCTTTGATTCCGTCCATTGCAAGCAGGTGCTCCTTGGCTCGCTCCGGCTTTTCTGATGCCACAATAAAGTCCAGGTCCTTGACCGTTTCACGCAGCCGTCTGAGGCTCCCAGCTCTTGAGTAGCGAACGATGTCCTCACACTCGTTTACGTACCGTTCGATTTGTTCAGCGATCGGCAGGACGTACATAATCGGCAGACGGTCTGGCTGGGTGCCTGCTTTTTGAACGGCCGCTAAAATTTTCTCTTCTGTTTTGGCGCCAAAGCCAGCAAGTGCCTGTACCTTATGCTGCTCGCACGCTTCCTTTAATTCAACCATGTTGGTGATGCCCAGCTCCTTGTAAAGCTTGGCGATCTTCTTGCCGCCGAGCCCCGGCAGCCCTAAGAGCGCCACAAGCCCTTCCGGTACTTCGCCGGACAGCTCTGTCAGCACCGTGGACTCGCCCGTCTCTATGTACTCGGCAATCACCGCAGCGGTGCCTTTGCCGATTCCGGACAGCTTCGTCACGTCCTCGATTTCAGACAGGCTTCTGTCGTCCTGTTCAAGCGCGGCGGCTGCCTTGCGGAACGCTGATATTTTAAAGGGGTTGTCACCTTTTAACTCCATGTATACAGCAATTTTTTCAAGCAATCGGATAATGTCTTTTTTATTTACCATTTCAGTCACCTGCTTTTCTTTAATAGTAGCAGAAAAAAACTCCTCTACCAAATAGGAGAGAAGTTTTCAGCCATTGGCGGCGTTTCGGTTTTTCACACGGCTCATTTCCATTTTCATTTGTTCTAATTCTTCTTCCATTTTTAAATAATCATTCACCATATTAACAGCCGTCAGAACCGCAATTTTCTGCGTATCAAGCGAAGCATTGCGGCTCCCGATTTCACGCATTTTGTCATCAACCATTTCCGTTACACGGCGAATATGGTATTCTGATTCAGTTCCGATAATCGTATACTGAGATCCGTAAATGTCAACTGTTAGGCGAGTCTTTTGTCCGTTCGACAAATGCAAGGCCCCCATTTCTGTTGCAATTCTGTTATATATCATACCATGAGTCATTTCCTGTGAAAAGGAAGAAAGTTTGGAGGAGTGTCGAATTGAGTCATACTGTGCTTGTTGTCACCCGCGATACACTTGAAAAAATGAAGGCGCATTACGGCGTTCCAGCTTCTCTGCCAGCCGGTGCCGTCTTTGCTGCAAAAGTGGACGGCTGCTCTGTGACAGGCTACCGCTCGGGGAAAGTGCTGTTCCAGGGCAAGCGGTCAAGTGCTGAATCCGCAAAGTGGGACGGCCAAAAATCGGAGCCGAAGAAAAAGAAGGTGTCTGCCCCGAGCGGCCTGCTGCCAGAGGGGTTTTCCAGCTTATCTGTCGCTGGAAGTGATGAAGTCGGCACAGGCGATTACTTTGGTCCGATCACGGTCGTCGCCGCTTATGTCGAAAAAAGCAGAATTGCCGAGCTGTCTGCCATCGGTGTCCGTGATTCCAAAGATATGAAGGACCCTGAAATTATATCTATTGCGAAAAAATTAGTTAAAGACATCCCATACAGTCTGCTTATTTTGCACAATGAAAAATACAACGATTTGCAGGAAAGCGGCATGTCGCAAGGAAAAATCAAAGCGATTCTGCATAATCAGGCGCTCGGCAAGCTGCTCGAAAAAATCGCCCCTGAAAAACCGGAAGCGATTCTCATTGACCAATTTGCGGAAAAGCCGATTTATTACCGTCATGTAAAGGGACAAAAAAACATTGTCCAGGAAAACGTGTATTTCAGCACAAAAGGAGAAAGCATCCATATCGCCGTCGCTGCCGCTTCCATTATCGCCCGCTACGCCTTTTTAAAGGAAATGGATCTTTTGTCTGAAAAAGCCGGATTTTCAATCCCAAAAGGAGCCGGGCCAAAAGTAGACGAAGCCGCCGCCCGTTTAATCCGCACGTATGATGAAAGTGTGCTGCGCCATTTCACGAAGCTGCACTTTGCCAATACCGGAAAAGCGAAAAAACTGTAATATGGTGGCGAAATCCTGCGACATTTAACGCCGGTATTTATGATTTACCGCTGATATAAAGGCGCTATCGCCGGTATGTTGATGATACCGGCGATAGACAGGCGGATATCGGCGTTATTTTCACTTTATCGGCGATCGACCGGTACATGTCAGCGATGGGTTGATTTTATCAGCGTTAGTGGTCTCCAACACAATAAAACAGGCAGCCGCTGATGGCTGCCTGTTTTATTTTATGTCCGCAAATCTGCGTTAGCTTTTTCTTTCAATGCTGTCAGTACTTTTTCGTGAACAGCCGTGACTTCTTCGTCTGTTAACGTTTTGTCCGGATTCACGTACGTCAGGGCAAAGGCAACGGACTTCTTGCCTTCCTCCATCCGCTCTCCTTCATACACGTCAAACACATGAACATTCGTCAGCAGGCTTCCGCCTGCTTCTTTAATAATCCCTTCAAGCTCCGCTGCTTTCACTGCACGGTCGACGACAAGCGCGATGTCGCGGCTGATCGACGGAAAGCGTGGAATCGCTGTGTAAGACAGCTCTTCACGTGCCGCCTGAAGAAGGACGTCTAATTTTAATTCAAACATATACGCTTCTTTTAAATCCACTTCTTTTGCCAACGCCGGATGAAGCTGGCCGACAACCCCAATCGGCTGGCGATCGAGCAATACAGATGCCGTCCGTCCTGGATGGAAGCCTTCTGGTCCTGCTTGTTCAAACGAAAGACGATCCGTCAAGCCAAAGCGCGCCGCAAGTCCTTCAATAACTCCTTTTACAGCAAAGAAATCGGCTGGTTTTTTCTCTCCTTGCCATACATGCTCCTGCCAGAGTCCTGTGACAATTCCGGCAATGCGCTCTTCTTCCTTCGGCTGAACATTCTCGCCTTCATTTAAGTAAACAGCACCTGTTTCATATAAAGAGGCCGATCCCATCTGGCGCGCACTGTTGTAAGAAGCCACTTCCATTAAGTGCGGAAGAAGACTTTCACGTAAAAACGCCCGCTCTTCACTCATCGGCATGGCAAGTGCGACCGGCTTCCGTACTTCAAGGGCGAATTGTGTGGCTCGCTTTTCCGATGTCAGGGAATACGTGACCGCCTGGTAAAAGCCTGCTCCTTCTAAATAACGGCGTGCTGTACGGCGCCCCAGCTGGTACGGAGACAATCCGCCCGGCAGTGATTCCCCTTCCGGCAATGTCAATGGAATGTGGTCATAGCCGTAAAGGCGCGCCACTTCTTCTGTTAAGTCTTCCGGAATCGTAATGTCACCGCGGCGTGTCGGTACTGTGACTGTAATTTCATCGCCGTTTGTTTCCGTTTGAAATTGAAGACGGCTGAAAATATCTTCAACCCCGCCCATTTGGAGATCCGTTCCGAGACGTGTATTTAAGCGGTCCAGTGTAATCGACACTTTTTTAGGCTCCGGCGCGTATTCTCCCGCCACGACACTCCCTGCAAGAACCGTTCCGCCGGCAAGCTCGGCCATCAGCTGCGCTGCGCGGTCACATGCTGCCTTCACGCGGGCAGGGTCCACACCTTTTTCAAAGCGGGCACTTGCTTCCGAACGAAGACCATGTGCTTTTGAAGCGGCACGTACAATTTGCCCGTCGAAATAAGCCGATTCAATCAAGACATTAACGGTTCCAGCATGCACTTCTGAATTGGCGCCGCCCATGACGCCGGCAAGTGCGATCGGCTCTTTGCCATTGGTAATCACAAGCTGGTCCGCTGACAGCGTCCGTTCTGCATCATCAAGCGTTACAAACGTTTCGCCTTCTTCAGCGCGGCGGACGACGATTTCACCTGTTCCGACACGGTCCAGATCAAACGCATGAAGCGGCTGTCCGTATTCCATCAGCACGTAGTTGGTAATGTCAACCACATTATTATGCGGACGAACACCGGCATTCATTAGAAGCGTCTGCATCCAAAGCGGTGATGGACCGACTTGGACGTTTTTCACAACCCGCCCGATGTAAACCGGGTTGTCTTCCGGTGCATCAATGCGAATTTGAACAGCTTCGGCAGCATGTTCATTGCCCTCAGCAGGATTCGGCTGCGGGATGGTGACAGAACGGCCTAAAATGGCTGCCACTTCGTACGCCACGCCAATCATGCTCAGGGCGTCCGAACGGTTCGGCGTCAACGACAATTCTAAAATGGCGTCGTCACGGTTTAAGGCAGCCAGTGCATCTTCACCCGGTGTGACATCGTTTGGAAAGTTGAAAATCCCTTCCGCATATTCTTTCGGATTCAAGCGGCTTTCGATGCCCAGCTCTGACAGCGAGCAAATCATGCCGTTTGATTCTTCGCCGCGAAGCTTTGCGCGCTTAATTTTAAAGTTGCCCGGAAGCACAGCTCCAGTTCTCGCAACGGCTACATACTGGCCGGCATCGACGTTTTTTGCACCGCAAATAATTTGTACCGGCTCTTCCTCGCCAACGTCAACCATACATTTGCTTAGTTTATCCGCATTTGGATGCTGCTCGCGCGATTGCACGTACCCGACAACGATTCCTTTCATGTCAGAAGCAGGCATGTCCACTCCTTCTACTTCAATGCCGGCACGGGTGATTTTCTCCGCCAGCTCTTCTGGTGACTGATCGGCAATGTCAACGTATTGCGACAGCCATTTATATGAAACAAACATGTGTGAATTCCTCCTTATTCGTGTACAGAAAATTGCTTTAAGAATCGCATATCGTTCGTGTAAAAATGGCGGATATCGTCAATGCCATATTTCAGCATCGCGATGCGCTCCTGCCCCATGCCAAACGCAAAGCCGGAATAAACCGTTGAATCAAACCCGGCCATCTCCAGCACATTCGGGTGGACCATGCCGGCGCCAAGCACTTCAATCCAGCCGGTTCCTTTACAGATCGAGCAGCCTTTGCCGCCGCACATGCAGCTGACGTCTACTTCAACAGATGGCTCTGTGAACGGGAAAAAGCTTGGACGCAGACGGATTTCACGGTCTTCACCAAACATACGCTTCGCAAACGCATCAAGCGTTCCTTTTAAATCACTCATGCGAATGTTCTCGCCCACCACAAGGCCTTCAATCTGGTTAAACTGATGTGAATGGGTCGCGTCATCGCTGTCGCGGCGGTACACTTTGCCCGGGCAAATAATCTTCACAGGCCCCTTGCCTGCATGCTTCAGCATCGTCCGTACTTGAACCGGTGATGTGTGTGTCCGCAGCAGCAGTTCAGGCGTAATGTAAAAAGTATCCTGCATGTCGCGCGCCGGATGGCCTTTCGGCAAATTGAGCGCTTCAAAGTTATAATAATCCTGCTCGACTTCAGGCCCTTCCGCGATCGTATACCCCATGCCGATAAATAAATCTTCAATTTCTTCGGTGACACGCGTAAGCGGATGATGACCGCCAAGCTTCACCGGACGTCCAGGCAGCGTCACATCAACGGATTCTTCTGCCAGCTGCTTTTGAATCGCTTCTGCTTCAAGTGAGGACTGCTTTGTTTCAATCGCTGTCGTAATGGCTTCCCGAACGACATTCACAAGCGCCCCCATTTTCGGCCGCTCTTCAGCCGAAAGCTTACCCATTCCTTTCAACACTTCGGTGACTGGTCCCTTTTTGCCAAGATAGGCCACACGAATGTCGTTTAATTCCTTTAGATCCTGTGCAGCTGCCGCTTTTTTAACGGCTTCCTCCTGCAGTTGTTTCAACTGTTCTTCCACGATTTTTCCTCCTTTTTGGCAACAAAAAAAGCCCCGTTCCCGGAAAGGGACGAGGCTTCTGATATCGCGGTACCACCCTTTTTAACGCGCACGAAATCACGCGTTCACTTCATTCAGATAACGGTTTAAACCGGTGTGCCTTTACACTCTTGTGGTCCAAGCACCGGCTCGGGAGGTGAACTTCAGCCAGTTCTTTTTAAAAATGCTTTCAGTCAGGGCATTTTCTTCCTAAAAAAAAGAAGGGTGGCGTACTTTTCTCCGTCATTGCCTTTTCAGTATTCTTATTTATTATAGACAACCCATTTTTGAAATTCAATTGTTTTCCCGAAAATGATACAGAAGGATGCCCGCCGCTACCGCCACGTTGAGTGATTCACTTTTTCCGAAAATCGGGATGTACACGTTTTTCGTCGTTTGCTTGAGCAGTTCCGGGCGCACACCGCTTCCTTCATTGCCAACGACCAGCGCAAAGGGCCCTGCCTGCTCGGTCCGGTAATCAACAGCACCTTCAAGCGCCGTGCCGAATACCGGGATGTCCCGGTGCTGCAATTCCGCTGCCGCCTCCAGTAAATCCATCGTGACCACCGGCAAATGGAAATGGCTTCCCTGCGCGGAACGAAGGACTTTTGGGTTGTATACATCGCCCGACCCATGTCCGATTATAACAGCATCGATGCCGGCCGCTTCTGCTGTCCGAATCATCGTACCGATATTGCCTGGATCCTGCACGGCATCCAGCAATAAAAAAGCGGTGCCCTCCGGCAGCTCAGATGTTTCCTGCTTCCGGCAGACCGCAAAAACGCCCTGTCCGTTTTCAGTATCCGACAGTCTTTTCGCCACTTCTTCAGAAATCATTGTCACGTCCACCTCGTCTACATTCCACGAAGCAGGCACCGCCGCTTCTTCTGACAACAGGATTTCAGCTACTTGGTCTTTGTAGCGAAGCGCTTCTTCCACCAGATGAAAGCCTTCAAGCATGTACAGGCCGGTTTTATCGCGCTCTTTTTTCGTCCATAATTTATTCAGCTGCTTTATATGTGTATTGTTCACAGATTGAATGTAATTCATCGTTTGATCCCCTTTCACAGAAATTCATTATAGCATTTTTCCGTATAACCGGCGCCGCTCTGGTGAAAATAACAGAAGGAGGAGGGATGAACATGAACTTAAGAGGTGCTATTGCGCAAAATTTAACAGGAAAAACGCCGAACGACCTGTCTGCTGTTATTCAGGACGCCATTTCCGGTGGAGAAGAAAAAACGCTGCCTGGACTCGGCGTCATGCTTGAAATGTTTTGGAAAAAAAGCACAACAGAAGAGCAAAAGGTCGTTTTGGAACGAATGGCTTCCGCGTTGAAATAGCATCAGCCGGATTTTTTTCAAAACAGACCGGATTTTGTGCCACGATGACCGCATTAATCGCAAAAAAGACCGGATTGTAAGAAGCGGTGACCGGAAAAAGCCTGATCCGGTCACCGGCTGTCTTGATCCGGTCTATTCGCTGTTTTTTCCGGTCCACCATTGGTTAATCAAATGTAATGTTGTTTACTTTGTCCCGGTCCAGACGTAAAATTACTTCGCCGAGAAGCTTCACGGCGTTTTCATAATCATCCCGGTGAAGCATCGCCGCGTGAGAATGAATGTAGCGTGTGGCAATCGTAACGGACAGCGTTGGCACACCGCTCGCGGTCATATGAATTTCGCCGGAATCCGTTCCGCCGCCAGCCATGGCATCAAACTGGTACGGAATGTTCAGCTCATCTGCCACATCCGTCACGAAATCACGCAAGCCTTTATGAGAGACCATCGATGCGTCATATAAAATAATTTGCGGCCCTTTGCCCATTTTGCCCATCGCTTCTTTTTCAGTTACGCCCGGTGTATCACCGGCAATGCCGACATCCACGCCGAATGCGATATCCGGCTCAATCACATGAGCAGACGTTTTCGCGCCGCGCAAGCCGACTTCTTCCTGCACCGTTCCGACCCCATATACAATGTTCGCATGCTGCTTGTCTTGTACATATTTCATCACATCGATCGCAATTGCACAGCCGATCCGGTTATCCCACGCTTTTGCGAGCAGCATTTTTTCATTGTTCATAACGGTAAATTCAAAATACGGCACAACCATGTCGCCCGGACGCACACCCCACTCGGCTGCCTCGTCCTTGCTTGACGCACCAATATCAATGAACATGTCCTTTATATCCACCGGCTTTTTACGCGCTTCGGCCGGCAAAATATGCGGCGGCTTTGAACCGATCACACCGGTAATATCTCCTTTGCGTGTTGCAATCGTTACACGCTGCGCAAGCATCACCTGGCTCCACCAGCCACCTACCGTTTGAAAACGGATAAAGCCCTTGTCATCAATACGCGTCACCATAAAACCGACTTCATCGAGATGACCCGCAACCATAATTTTCGGTCCATTCGCATCGCCTGTTTTTTTGGCAATTAAGCTGCCGAGTCCGTCTGTCGTCACTTCTTCTGCAAAAGGCTCAATGTACTTTTTCATGACCTCCCGCACTTCCCGCTCGTTGCCGGCAATCCCCTTTGCATCGGTTAATTCCTTCAGCATACTTAATGTTTCATCCAGTTTCTTCATTATATTTATCCCCCTTTTCATTAATAGCCTGATTGCTGCCGCTTGTAGTTCACTTCATTTTTGGCGATGTACGCCTGCTCCACTTCATCAGGAGAAAAGCCAAGTAAGTCACCCAGGGCAAAGTAGTGGTTCAGGACAAGCTGATAATCCCCTTCAGCTTTTGTATGGTGAAACGCATGAACAGCCTGCATCACGAGCAGAAATTGCGCCGTTGCCGTTTCCGCGGCCTCCATTGCTTCCGGCTCCTTCTGGCAGTTCGTCAACAATCCCAGTGATAAAATGAAATGAACACCGTCCACGAATTCTTCTAGAATAACCGCACGCTCCGACGGCCCTTTTTTGCTCCAAAACTTAAAGCAGCGGGTTTCATTGGCAAGCTCCCCGATTTCAACGAGCAGCGCCAGCACCTTTTGTTCAAATAAATCAATACCGCCGAGATCATGGCCTTTTTCTATGTACGCATCCAGCCCTTTTTGCATTTGATACAGCTTTTCAATCGTCAAAAAACCATTCCTCCTGTCATCGCAAGCAGCACTATATCGATCAGCGCCACTACCGGCATGCCGTATTTAAATGCAGCGTGCTTTGTTTTGTGGCGATATGTCTGCATGGCCACCCAGCTCCCAGGAGCGCCGCCAAGCAGCGCCAGCAGCCAGAGTGTTTTTTCGCTGGTCCGGTATTTTTTTGTTCTGGCTTTCTTTTTATCATTCCCCATCGTGACGTATGCGATGAAGTTGATCGCAATAAAATACATCAGCACGATCGACACAGCACCACCACCTTTGTCTTCTATTTTATCAAACTTCACACAAAAAAGCCGCCCTGACTGATCAGGACGGCTGTTTCAAATTAACCCAGTTGTTTCTTTGCAGCTTCTGCAAGCTGTGCAAATGCTTTTTCGTCGCTGATGGCAAGATCAGCAAGCATTTTGCGGTTTACTTCGATGCCGGCAAGCTTCAAGCCGTGCATTAAGCGGCTGTATGAAAGACCATTCATACGAGCAGCTGCGTTGATACGAGTGATCCACAATTTGCGGAAATCACGTTTTTTGTTACGACGATCCCGGTATGCATATTGCAGGGATTTCATTACTTGCTGGTTTGCTACTTTATATAAACGATGTTTCGAACCGAAATAACCTTTTGCTAATTTAAGAACCTTTTTACGACGTTTGCGTGTTACAGTACCGCCTTTTACGCGTGGCATACTATTTCCCTCCTAGTGATGTTACAAAATTTTTCTTACAGATTGTCAAGCATGTGGCGAATACGTTTGAAATCGCCTTTAGAAACCATTGCGCCTTTACGCAATTTACGTTTTTGTTTTGTTGATTTGTTAGCGAACAAGTGGCTTGTGTAGCCGTGTGAACGTTTCAGTTTACCTGAACCTGTTTTCTTGAAACGTTTGGCAGAACCACGGTGAGTTTTCATTTTTGGCATTTCGTCTTCCTCCTCAAACTGGTTTACTTTTCGTTTTTCGGCGCCATAATAAGGAACATACTACGGCCATCCATTTTCGGCTTAGACTCAATCGTCGCAACTTCCTTGCACGCTTCTGCAAAGCGGTCAAGTACACGCTGGCCGAGTTCTTTATGTGTAATCGCACGACCCTTAAACCGGATCGACGCTTTTACTTTGTCACCCTTTTCCAAAAACTTAATCGCATTGCGAAGCTTTGTATCGAAATCGTGGTCATCAATGCTTGGGCTGAGACGCACTTCTTTCAATTGGATGATTTTCTGGTTTTTGCGAGCTTCTTTTTCTTTCTTCTGCTGTTCGAACTTGAATTTACCGTAGTCCATAATGCGGGCTACCGGCGGTTTCGCAGTCGGAGCAACAAGAACAAGATCCAGATTCACGCGGGCAGCGATTTCAAGTGCTTCGCGTTTTTGCTTAATGCCAAGCTGATCGCCGTTTTGATCAATCAATCGTACTTCACGGGCACGGATGCCTTCATTTAAATTCATGTCTTTGCTAATAATAAGCCACCTCCAGGTCATTTGAGAAAACACTTTGTAAAAGAAAAGCGCACTGCTTGCATGAAAAAGACGGAGCATCTGAAGTAGATGCCCCGCCAGTAAAAAGCCGATGAACAGCTTTGTCGTTTACCATGTCAACCTGCCAACGTAATTGTCAGACGAGGTGAGAAGCGGGTGCTTCTGCTTTCTTTTATTGTGTGTTTTATTCACCTTAGTAACTATATCATAACTTCTTTCAAATGTCCAGCAGACAGACGAAAGAACCAACGTTTTAAATCATACCATTGCTTTTTAAAAAAGACAACTCTTTTTTTGATTAACGTGTGCCTTCTTTTTGAACAAGGTCACGAAACGCATCGAATGACATTGTTTCGGACTGCTGCTCGCCGTACTTGCGGACATTGACCGATCCGCTTTCAAGCTCTTTATCTCCCACAACGAGCATGTACGGAATTTTCTTCATTTGTGATTCACGGATTTTGTAGCCAAGCTTTTCTTCACGGCTGTCCATTTGCACCCGCACTCCGGCTGCTTTCAGCTCATCCTGTAATGTTCTTGCATAATCGTAATGCACTTCATTGGAAACCGGAATGATCTGCACCTGTACTGGAGCAAGCCATGTCGGGAACGCGCCTTTGTATTCTTCAATCAAGAACGCAACGAATCGTTCCATCGTCGATACAACCCCGCGGTGGATCACGACAGGACGGTGCTGCTTGCCGTCTTCTCCGACATACGTGAGGTCAAATCGCTCTGGCAGAAGAAAGTCCAGCTGCACGGTAGACAGTGTTTCTTCTTTGCCAAGCGCTGTTTTCACCTGCACGTCCAGCTTCGGACCGTAGAAGGCTGCTTCATCTTCTGCTTCCACGTAGTCCATGCCAAAATCATCCATCGCTTCCTTCAGCATCGCCTGCGCTTTTTCCCACATTTCGTTGTCATCGTAATATTTCTCGGTATTGTTCGGGTCACGGTATGACAAGCGGAACGAATAGTCATTCAAGCCGAAATCCTTATACACGGCCATGATTAGTTCGACCACGCGCTTTAATTCTTCTTTTATTTGATCCGGGCGCACGAAAATGTGGGCATCATTTAACGTCATGCCGCGCACACGCTGCAGGCCGGCAAGCGCTCCTGACATTTCATAGCGGTGCATTGTGCCAAGCTCCGCAATCCGGATTGGCAGCTCACGATAGCTGTGAATGTCGTTTTTGTAAATCATCATGTGATGTGGGCAGTTCATTGGACGAAGCACAAGGTCTTCGTTGTCCATTTCCATCGCCGGGAACATGCCTTCCTGGTAATGCCCCCAGTGTCCGCTCGTTTTATACAGCTCGACGCTGCCAAGAACCGGTGTGTACACGTGATCATAGCCAAGGCTCACTTCTTTATCCACAATATAGCGCTCAATGATGCGGCGGATCGTCGCGCCTTTTGGCAGCCAGAGGGGAAGACCCTGTCCAACCTTTTGCGAATTTGTAAACAAATCAAGCTCTTTGCCAATTTTGCGGTGATCGCGTTCTTTTGCTTCTTCCAGCATTTTTAAATGGTGGGCTAAATCTTCTTTCTTGAAAAAAGCTGTCCCATAAATGCGCTGAAGCATTTTGTTGTCGGAATTGCCGCGCCAGTATGCACCGGCAATGTTCAGCAATTTAAACTCCTTCAGTTTGCCTGTAGACGGAACGTGCACACCGCGGCAAAGGTCAGTGAAATCGCCCTGCTCATAAAGAGTCACGATTTCATCTGCCGGAATGGCTTCAAGAAGTTCAATCTTGTATTCGTCGCCGATTTCCTCGTAAAACGCTTTTGCTTCATCGCGCGTCACTTCTTTACGGATGACCGGCACGTTTTCGTTAATGATTTTTTTCATTTCTTTTTCAATAACAGGCAAATCCTCCGGCGTGATCGATTCATCTAAATCAATGTCGTAGTAAAAGCCGCCTTCAATCACAGGACCGACGCCCAGCTTCACGTTATCTGCACCGTACACACGCTTGATCGCCTGTGCCATCAGGTGCGCTGTGCTATGGCGAAGGATTTCCAGTGCATCCGCATGCTCCGGTGTAATAATTTCGATGGCGCCGTTCTCACCAATCGGTGTTTTCAAATCAATTGGTGCACCGTCAAGCTTTCCTGCCAGTGCTTTTTTGCGAAGGCCCGGGCTGATCGACTGCGCGACATCCTCCATTGTTGTTCCCGCCGGAAATTCCTTTACGGCTCCATCGGGAAAAGTTAATTGAATCGACATGTGTGTTTCCTCCTTTTTTAAACGACAAAAAACCTCGCTCCTCCGTAAACGAAGGGGCGAGGTTAAATCGCGGTTCCACCCAACTTTCCAAGAGAATTCCCCTTGGCTTAATTGCAGTCAGATAACGGTCTGGTGCCGCCGCTTCCTACTCAAGGTTCAGAAGCAGAGCTCGAGGGTGGTGAATTCATTTGTTCGCGACGGGAAAGTTGCAGCCGGTGCTTTCCCTCTCTGAAGACGTCCCAAATAAAACATGTCCCTGTCATTGCTTTTCGTATGACGCTATTATAGTACCACTTTTTTTGAAAATCAACTTCTTTTTTAATGACGGCGGTTTTCGCCTGACATTTCAACCGGTGTCGTTAAAAATTTAATCCGCTCCATCACGCGGGCGGCCTTTAGCGCCTCCGATTCACCGCGCTGTGAGTGGGTCAAATGGTGCTCAAGCTCTTGATAGTTGAAATTAGATGTAAACAGAACCGGCAGCCCTTCCAGCATCCGGTGCTGTAAAATCGTTCCTAAAATATCGTCACGAATCCAGCTTGACATCGTTTCTGCCCCGATATCATCAATCATCAAAACCGGCGCTGATTTTACGGCATCCACCTTTTCACCAGTAGACTGGTCACCAAGGGACTGCTTCATTTCACGGACAAATTCCGGGAAATACACAATCATAGAAGCGATATGCTTTTCCGCCAGTTCATTCGCTATGGCCCCGAACAAAAATGATTTGCCCACGCCAAACTTCCCGTGAATATACAAGCCTTTTGAGGTTTCCCCCGGTGTATAGCCATCTACAAAATCTTTGGCCATTTTCACGGCACTTAACCGGCTGCGGTTATCGAGCTCCACCTGCGCAAACGTCGCTTTTAGCACATCGCCCGGCATATACAGGCTTTTCACGTGCCGGCGCAAATGCTTCATTTCGTCGTCACGCACTTTTCGCGGACAGCGTTTGTAATCAAGCTCCATCACCCGGTGACGCATCACTAGCTCCGGCTCAAAGCCCTTCATCACATTGATGCAGTCCCCGAGAGACGGGCATTTTTGGCAATCGTGACTTTGTGACACATACTCAAACAGCTTGCCCATGGCCCGAGCCGTTTCTTTTTCGCCGATTTCATGCTCCTTTAAAAACGATTGAACGGTCTGGTCGGCCAGCACTTCCCTTTTCGTTTGCTCATATTGCTCGGCAAACCCGGGTGATGCGTTTATCTTCCCGAGTGCTTCGTTAATTTTTTTCATTTACAGAAGCTCCCTTTATCCGATTTCGAAGTGCTTCTTCCAGCTTTCTTTTTTCCTCTTCGAAATCTTGATCTACTGCTTCGTCCTTGCCTTCGTCTTTGTTTGTAAACCAGGAAGGCAGTTTTTCAGTCCGTGTTGTTTTACGTCCATTATAGGATTTTGGCGCCTGTTTTGCTTTGGCCGCCCATTCACTGGATTGTTTTTGCTCTTCCTTCGCCAGTTCAATCGCTTGTTTTGCTGACTCAATTTTCTTTCTCGCCCATTGTGCGGCAATTTTATCCATAAAACTTTTCGACAGCTTCATGTTTGATTTCAGCATAACATATTGAATGAGGGCATTCATGACACCCGGTGTGAAATCATACTGAAGCATAATTTGTTCAATCAATTTCATGTCCACCGAAGAAGGCGCTTTATTCGAGATATCAATCATCATTTGATACGGCGTCACCGTTTCGCAGTGCAAAATCAGTTTTTCTTCCTGCGTTTTCGGTGCATCGCCGGTTTTTTCACTTGCTGCTTGCATGCGCGGTGTCATATCCGGCAGACGGCCGCCTGTTTCGAATTGGTACGCGTTTCGAGCTGTTTTCCTGAGCTCTTCCACATCCACCTCATCCTGCTCATTGATAGAAGACAGGACAAGGTTTTTCATGTCGATCGGTGCAATTCCATATAAAAAAGCCAGCTTTTTAATGGTTTCTTTAATAAAAGGCGTCAAGGACGAGACAGGGATCAGTGCGTCCTTCAACGCAAGCTCCAGCGTACCGAAATCAAATGACTCCTGAAGGGATGGACCCTTCGGTGTTTCTTTTGACGCGATGCGGCTGCCGGGTTCCGGACGGCTGCTGGCCTCCGCTTCTTCTGTATCCATATAGCCAGTTGAAAAAACATCAGGAAAGGCATGCGTCACATCCTGAAATTCTGCCGTTTTCACTTCACGGTCGCAGAAAAGCTTTTTCAGCTTTAAAAAATGCGCTTTTCCGATTTTCCGGTACAAAAAAACGTTTAACAGGCCATCGGTGAAAAATTGATCTGGTGACAAGGGCGGAAGCAATTCATACAAAAACTCTCTGCTGCCCTCTTTCTTTTTCACGTACGTTTTTAATAAGCCAATGCCCTCGAGCTTCAGCCGTTCCTCGTAAATTTGCTGCGGACCGCATCCGAGTGTGTTCATCAAGTCATAATGGGATGCTCCGTTCGTTGACAGCTTCCCATCTTCTACCTCGGCATACATCGTCATGTAAAGGCTGAGCGCGCTCGCCCCAATCAGTGGCTGATACAGCAAAGTAATGACCTTTTGCTCGAGGCTGTCTATACAGCCTGCCATTGACACTCTATACACGTCAGCCGGCTGCATTTCATTCCAATGCCGGTTCATGCTGTTCACCTCGCTGCCCTTCTTCATAAGAAGAAAAAACCCGGCATACCATCTCCGGGATTTTACTTTTCCTTGTTCATAATTTCTTTTAGTTCATCAAGAAATACATTAATATCCTTGAATTGACGGTAAACGGATGCAAACCGGACGTATGCGACTTCATCAATAGCAGACAAGCGGTCCATCACCATTTCACCGACTTCATCTGATTGCACCTCGGACGTCCCTTTCGCCCGCAGATCCCGTTCGATATCCGCTGTCATTTTTTCAAGTGTCCCTAGTGGAACAGGCCGCTTTTCACAAGCTTTTATCAGACCTCGGAGCATTTTTTCCCGGTTAAATTCTTCGCGCATTCCTTCTTTTTTCACCACAATGAGCGGGGTATGCTCCACACGCTCGAATGTTGTAAACCGATGGCCGCACTGTTCGCACTCCCGGCGGCGTCGGATGGAATGCCCGTCATCTGCCGGGCGGGAATCGACAACCTTCGTCCCGTTAAAACGGCATTCTGGGCAAATCATGATCAATCAACTCCGATTTTTATTTCGCGGCCTTTGCTGCAATGGCCCCTTTGTTCTTTTATCATACTAAAAAACAGCCGCCATGAAAATAGAAAAGGGAGCGTATGAATTTTTCATACACTCCCTTTTTTTATTACACCATGCTTGCTGTTTGTTTAATTTGTGAGCGCACAGGACCCATACCACGCGGCATTTCAATTGTTTCGCGTGTTTCAGCTTCGAGTGCATCGGCAATATAGTTCGCAGCAATATTCGGATCCAAATCACCGCATGTGTACACATCGATGCTGGCATATCCGTGTTCCGGAAAGCTGTGAATCGTTAAGTGTGACTCGGAGATGATGACGACTCCACTTACTCCCTGTGGAGCAAATTTGTGGAACGCGACTTCGCGAATTTCCGCACCTGACTTAAGAGCGGCGTCGACAAATGTTCTCTCGATGACTTCCATATCGTTTAATTTGTCAAAATTGCAGCCCCATAATTCTGAAATGACGTGACGACCCATTGTTTCCATGATCGTTCCCCCTTTTACAAAGTAGTTTTTGAATCAATTGTAAAAGTGATCACTGCCACGGGGGAAAGTTAGTCCGAAGAGGTCCTAACCCTTTAAGCATTTATTTCACAAATTCGAGTATACGACCTGCTACACTATTTTGCAACAAATTTCTTTATTTTTTTCAGACGAAAAAAACCCCGGCGTTTCCGGGGGGTTTAAGCAGATATGCGAACCTTGTTTTTCAGCTGTTCGGCGACGAGACAGGCAAGGTCGACGACGCGGCAGGAGTAGCCCCATTCATTGTCATACCAGGCGAGCACCTTCACCTTGTTCTCCCCCATCACAATGGTTGTCAGTCCATCGACTGTAGAAGAGTGAGGATTTGTATTGAAATCAACAGAGACAAGCGGCTCTTCTGTGAAGTCTAAAATCCCGTGCATGGAGCCGGAAGCCGCTTTTTTAAAGGCGTCATTCACTTCTTCAGCCGTAACGGGTCTTTTTACGTCCACCACCAGGTCAACGAGCGATACATTGGATGTCGGCACACGCAGCGCCATTCCGTGCAGCTTTCCCTTCAGCTCCGGCATCACGAGTGACAGTGCTTTTGCAGCTCCTGTAGAAGTGGGAATAATGGACTGAGCGCACGCACGGGCCCGGCGCAGGTCTTTATGCGGATTATCAATGTTTTTTTGATCATTCGTGTAAGCATGGACCGTTGTCATTAATCCGTTTTCGATGCCAAATTGATCATTCAGCACTTTTGCGACAGGTGCCAGGCAATTGGTTGTGCAGGAAGCATTGGAAATAATGTCATGCTGTTCAATATCGAGCGCTTCCTCATTCACGCCCATCACAATCGTCACATCTTCATTTTTGCCGGGTGCCGTTAACAAAACTTTTTTCGCGCCTGCCTGCAAGTGCAATGCCGCTTGTTCGCGCGCGTTAAACTTCCCTGTGGCTTCGATGACGATATCAATACCGAGCTGGTCCCACGGAAGCTCAAGCGGATTGCGGCTGGCCAGCAGCTGAACCCGTTTCCCATTTACAATCAGTGCGTGGTCCTCTGCTTGAATGGTTCCTTCAAATTTCCCGTGATTCGTGTCGTATTTCAGCAAGTGAGCAAGTGTTTCGGCCGGGTAGCTGGCGTTCACGGCGACAAGATCAAATTGATCATTCAAGATGGCTTTGCGGAACACCATACGGCCAATGCGGCCAAAACCGTTAATTGCTACTTTTGCTTTCGTCATAATGAAGAGCCTCCTATGTAATAAAGTTATACTTTATCTTCTTTTTATGAATTTAGTATAACACATTAAATCAAAAAGGAAACATAAAATTGACCCGATTATAAAAATTTCTCTCAAAGGGATTTAGGGACGAAAAAAGACCCGATTAAACACAAAGGTTTAATCGGGTGATCCAGTCTTCTACTTGTTGCTTTGTTGCGTTCAATGGACCGCTGTTATCGATGATATCGTCAGCCAATGCTTTTTTATCCTCAATCGGCATTTGAGCGTTTATTCGTGCGGCTGCTTCTGGTTCGCTGTAGTTGTTTCGTTTCATCAGCCGGCTTAATTGAACAGCAGGAGCAGCATACACGAGCAGCGTCCGTTCTGCCATCCACTCAAGCTTGCTTTCGAATAAAAGCGGAATGTCCAGAATGATCGTTCTGCTGCCGGCTTGAACGGCTTTTTCTTTTTCGGACAGCATCCATTCCCGTACCGCCGGATGAACGATGGCATTCAGCTGTTTACGTTTCGCCTCTTCATGAAATACAATCGCTCCGAGCTTTTCCCGGTTCAACGTGCCTTCTTCGGTCACAATCTCAGAACCAAAGACCTCTATAATACGCTCCAGGGCAGCCTGTCCCGGCTCGACTACTTTTCGTGCCGCGACATCCGCATCAATGATCGCAAAGCCTTTTTCTTTTAACAGTCCGCTGACGGTGCTTTTTCCGGTGGCAATTCCGCCTGTCAGTCCGATAATCATATTAAATGCTCAATCGGCTGGCACTGCAGGCAAATGTGTGTGCCTCTGCCCGCCGTTTTTGTTTTCACAATTTCAGCACCGCATTCCACACACGCTTCACCGGCACGTCCATACACATTCAGCACCTCTTGAAAGGTCCCTTTTTGTCCCTGACTGTTTACGTATGTCCGAATCGTGCTGCCTCCGCGTTCAACAGCTTCAGCAAGTACGCTAATGGTATAGGCGTGAATCTGTGCTGCTTCCTCGGGCGTGATCGTACTGCTGACCCGGTGAGGATGAACCCGCGCCCGGAATAACACTTCATCTACATAAATATTCCCGAGCCCCGTCACAATGATTTGGTCTAAAAGCGCCGTTTTCACCTGCCGCGACGTTTTTTGCAGCCTGGCATGCAGGTAGTCCGGCGTAAAACGGGGATCAAACGGCTCCGGTCCAAGTGCTTTTAACGAAGAAAGTTCATGTTCCATTCCTTTTTCCGTTAAATGCATCGTGCCGAATTTCCGGACATCGCGGTAGCGCAGCTCACTGCCGTCTGTAAATGAAAAGATGACGTGAGTGTGCGGCGCTTCTGCTTCAGACGATTCATTCACGCTGAATTTGCCTTCCATTCTCAAGTGAGAGATTAAGGCATAATGATCCAGCTGAAAAATGAGAAATTTTCCTCTTCGGTCAATTGAATGAATGGTTTCTCCTAAAAGGGCATCCCGGAATGGCTCCGCTTCCGGTTTTTTGATCATTTTCGGCCATCGCACGTCAACAGAGGCAATCGTTTTTCCTGCTGCCAGCTCGGTTAAAGTGCGTCTGACGGTTTCTACTTCAGGCAATTCCGGCATTTTTCGCTCTCCTTACTTTGCATCGTACCACGTCGGGCCAAAGGAATAATCCACTTTTAACGGAACATCCAGTTCAAATGCGTGTTCCATCACTTCTGGCACGATGCGCTCCATTTGATCAATTTCTTCTTTTGGCACATCAAAAATCAGTTCATCGTGTACTTGCAGCAGCAGCTTGGAGGTCAGTTTCTCACGCTCCAGCCGTTCTGCCACATCAATCATCGCTTTTTTAATAATGTCTGCAGCACTTCCCTGGATCGGCGTATTCATCGCTGTCCGTTCACCGAAGGACCGGAGATTAAAGTTACGGCTTGTAATTTCAGGAATGTAGCGGCGCCGGTTTAAAAGCGTCGTCACAAATCCTTTTTCCTTTGCTTCACGAATAATGGAATCCATGTATTCCTTTACGCCCGGATACGTGTTTAAGTACCGGTCGATGAATTCCGCCGCATCCTTTCGTGTAATGCCAAGATTTTGGGACAGCCCGTAATCACTGATGCCATATACGATGCCGAAGTTCACGGCTTTGGCCTGGCGCCGCATATTCGACGTAACGCCGCTCTCTTCGACATGGAATACTTCCATGGCTGTAGCGGTATGAATGTCGAGTCCTTGCTGAAAGGCGTCGATTAATTTTTCATCGCCGCTTATATGAGCAAGTACGCGCAATTCAATTTGTGAATAATCGGCCGCGAACATAACAGAATCCGCTTTTTCTGGAATAAACGCCTGACGGATTTTCCGCCCTTCTTCTAAACGGATTGGAATGTTTTGCAGATTCGGGTCTGTTGAACTGAGCCGTCCCGTTTGTGTGAGTGCCTGATTAAAGCGTGTATGGATTTTATGAGTATCCGGATCTGCCACCTTCAAGAGTCCTTCAATGTACGTGGACTGAAGCTTGCCGATCTGGCGGTAATCTAAAATGTACTGCACGATCTCATGCGCTGGCGCCAGCTTTTCCAGAACATCCGCTGACGTAGAGTAGCCTGTTTTCGTTTTTTTCACAGCAGGCAGGCCCAGCTTTTCAAACAGAATCACACCTAGCTGCTTTGGAGAATTAATATTAAAATCCGTGCCGGCAAGCCCGTGAATCGTCGCTTCCATTTCAGCCAGCCGTCTTTTCAGCTCTGTTCCCATTTCGTTTAAACGAACAGTGTCTACACGGACGCCTTCCGATTCCATATCCGCCAAAATAAGCGCCAGCGGAAGTTCAAGTTCATCAAACAATTCGTTCTGGCTGTTTTCCGTCAATTCGCGCCGGCACGTATCATCCAGGCGGCTTAATGCTTCTGCTTTCGCGCTGACATGCTTTGCGTAAACAGCTTCTTCCGGCAAGGCCCGCTTGGCTCCTTTTCCATATACCGCTTCATCCGGGGCGATGCCGTTTTCTCCATGAAGCCTCGCTGTTGCCGCGAAATCCTCTGGTGATTCGGCTGGATTAATTAAGTAGGATGCCAGAAAAATATCAAAGTCGATGCCTTTCAGCTCTATACCGTGACGGCGCAGGGCAATAACGGTCCGCTTCGCATCGTAAACCGTTTTACGCGCAGAAGCGTTCTCCGCCCACTGTTTAAAAGCGGTTGATTCAAAAACCGATTCTCCAGGCAAAAAGATCGTCCTGCCGCTGCCAGAAACGGCAATGCCCGCAACCGGCGCTTTATGATAGTTCACATCCATCATTTCCACATAGACCGCATCTGCTTGTTCAAAATGGGCCGGCTCTGGATGGTGAACAATGTCAAAGTCAACATCCACCGCTTCATCCGGCTCGCTCGTCCGCTGAATTCCGTCCAGCAGCGTCTTAAATTCCAGATCACGATACAAATCGTACAGTTCGTCATCATTTGCTCCGCTGTAGGTGAGCCGGTCGATTGCCATATCAAGCGGAACCGACCGCAAGATCGTTGCGAGCTTTTTGCTCATCACAGCCATCTCCTGGTTGTCGGTCAGCTTTTCCTTCAGCTTCGCACCACTCACTTGATCAATCGACTGGAGCAGCTGTTCAACAGAATGAAACTGCTTCAGCAATTTAATCGCCGTTTTTTCGCCAACGCCCGGAACGCCTGGAATGTTGTCGGAGGCGTCGCCCATTAACCCCTTCATATCAATAATTTGCAGCGGCGAAAGACCATACTTTTCCTGCACATGCTCTGGTGTATACACTTCAATATCGGTGATGCCTTTTCTCGTGATGCAGACTGTTGTTTTGTCTGTTGCCAGCTGTGTTAAATCCTTGTCACCCGAGTACACCTTTACTTGATAGCCCTCTTTTTCCGCCTGCAGTGACAGCGTGCCGATAATATCGTCCGCTTCATAATTTTCCAGCTCAAAATAAGGAATGCCATGCGCTTTTAACAGCTCCCGCACATACGAAAATTGCTCGGAAAGCTCGGGCGGCGTTTTCTGCCGTGTTCCCTTGTATTCTTTAAACGTTTCATGGCGGAATGTCGTTTTCCCTGCATCAAACGCAACAAGAATGTGCGTCGGCTGTTCATCCTTCAGCATCTTGTTCAGCATCATCGCAAATCCGTACACCGCATTTGTGTGAATGCCCTTTGAATTGCTCAGAAGCGGCAGAGCAAAAAAAGCGCGGTACGCGATGCTGTTCCCGTCAATTAACACTAGTTTTTTTTCCATAAGTCCTCCTTCAAAAACATCAAAAAAGCCGTTGATTTCTTTTCCATTCTACCATGCACGGCAGAAAAAAAGAAAACAACGGCTTGTATCAACCTTGTCCAAAAAAAAGCGGCAGAGGCTATCAACGAATGGCCTCCGCCAAACAAAAGCTGGATAAAGGGGGTTGATACTTATTACTATAACAGCTAATTATAAAAGGAATGTAAACGCGTCATTAATCTTTTGTAAAATCACTCGGCACGTCTTTACGGAAAGAAACGGTGAAGGATGTTCCTTCATTCATTTTGCTTTCTACTGTTATTTTCCCTTGATGGGCTTCCATAATATGCTTGACGATGGCCAGGCCGAGCCCTGTTCCGCCAGAGTCCCTGCTTCTTGCTTTATCTACCCGGTAAAACCGTTCAAAAATGCGGGGCAGCTCTGCTTTTTCAATGCCAATTCCCGTATCGGATACGGTCACATGAACCATTTTCTCTGAATCATTTCCTTCAATGTAAATACGTCCGCCTTTTGGCGTATACAGAATCGCGTTTGTAATTAAATTTAAAAACACTTGCTTCAGCCGGTATTCATCCCCTTGAACGAACAGACGCTCTGGCAAATTTACCTTTAAAGCAATTTGCTTTTCTTCAAGACGGTGTTCCAGCGTCAAAATCATTTCTTTTACTAATTTATTTAACGAAACGGTCGTGATGTTGAGCGTCAATCCCTTTTGCTCAATTTTAGACAAATCAAGCAAATCAGCTACGAGCGTTTCCATCCGGCCACTTTCTTTCCAAATAATATCCAGAAATAATTTAGCGGCGTCCGGGTCCTTTAATGCCCCGTCTAAAAGAGTTTCCGAAAATCCTTTGATCGATGTAATCGGTGTTTTTAGTTCATGCGACACGTTCGCCACAAAGTCTTTTCGCATTTGTTCCAGGTGCTTGATCTCCGTTATGTCATGAAATACAATTAAAATTCCTTTCCATTCATCGTTCGTTCCGATGATGGGCGCTCCCGACACCTCGATGTCTTTTTCTTCAAGATCGAAGGCTATTTTAATTTGACGGCGGACATTTTTTTCGGTCATAAATACATCTTCCACTACTTTGATCACATCATCCTGCGTAATAACCTCGTAATACCGCTTTTTAATAATCCGGCCCGTGCTGTACATTTTTTTAAAGGAACGGTTTGCCATGACGATGTAGCCCCGGTCGTCAATAAGCAGCAGACCGCTTTCGATATTTTCAATCAGCGTTGTCAGCCGGTTTTGATGCACTTCCTGCGCCTGCATCATTTCCTGCAGGTTCCGGGCAAGGATGTTAATAGATGTATTCAGCATTCCGACTTCGTCCGGAGGGGTTTCATACGTGCGCGCCCGGTAGTTGCCCTTTGCGAGCTCAATGGCCACAGCCGTTGCGGATTCAATCGGCTTCACGTACCTGCCGGTGATTTTCGTTCCAATTAACAGGATTAAAATGAGTGAGACGCCGAGAGACGCAAGCAGAATCAGCCAGATTTGACCGTAAATTTCATCCAGTGCATTCACTCGCATACTGACAACAACATAGCCCTCTTGCTCTCCAGCGCTATTGTCAATGTAGGCCCAGTGGTATTGAAGATCCAGACGGCGCAAAAGGGAATTTTTATAGTTTTGCTCATTAAGCGTGCCTGATATCCGCTTTACGATATCCCGGTGCACATTCGTATGCTGCTCATTTTCTCCCCCACTGTCATAAAGCATGGCACCTGCATTGTCCGCTACACTAAGGCGTGTATCCATTACCTCGCTCCACTCATTCAAAAGCTCAGGATTGATCGCTTCAATTCCTCCGCTGTCTTCAATTGCACCGGCAAGCAAGGCTGTTTCACGCTCAAGGCGGTCATTCACCGTAGATAAATAATACGATTTAAACATTTGGCCAAGCCAGATGCCAAGCGCAACCAGCACAACAGCGATGAGTGTAATAAGCGATAAAATCAGTCTTGTCCGGAAATTGATCATGCTTCTTTCGGTTCTTCCAGCTTATAACCCAGCCCTCGAATGGTTTTAATATAGCGTGGCTTCTTAGTATTTTCTTCCATTTTATCTCGCAGATGACTGATATGCACGTCGACAATTCGTGTATCCCCAACGAAATCGTATTTCCATACGGCCGCAAGCAGCTGGTCGCGTGTTAAAACTCTTGTTTTGTTTTCTGCTAAAAACAGCAGCAATTCAAACTCTTTCGGTGTTAATTCCATCAGCTGCTTTTTATAATAAGCTTCGTATTTTTCCGGGTACAGCTTTAGTTCCGCGACTTTGATTAACTCACTGTCGTCTTCTTCCTCTTCTTCTATGACAGGCTCAGACGGCGCCTGCTGCACACGGCGCAGGATCGCTTTTACGCGCGCAATAAGCTCTCTCGGGCTGAAGGGCTTGGTCATATAATCATCTGCTCCGAGCTCAAGCCCGAGCACTTTATCAAACTCTTCATCCTTTGCTGTCAGCATTAAAATCGGGATGGTCACACGACGCTGGCGCAAATCCTTGCATACTTCCATGCCATCGAATTTTGGAAGCATCCAGTCCAAAATCATCAAATCAGGCTTCGTTTCCTCCGCCATGCGAAGCGCTTCTTCCCCGTCGTAAGCTGTCTCCACCTCAAATCCAGCTTGCTCCAGATTATATTTGATTAACGTAACGATGGATGGTTCGTCATCCACGACTAATATTTTCTTCATTCGAATCCTCCTGAAAATCAATCTATGTCTACTCTTCATTATAGCTGAAGAGCCCCACTGTAGAAAGCACTTGTTCACATTCAGAAAAACAAACGTGTCAAGGGAATACAAGTCTTTTTTTATGGCATTTTCCTTTTTATGAGTAAAATAAAGGCTGTTGTCTTTCTAGAAAAGAACATTCAGGGGCTCCGATCTGCCGGTTCCGCTTTCCTGTTGGGCGAACGCTGAACCAGCCCAAAGAGCGTGGCTGTTTCAGCCTGTCCGCTCGTCCAACGGGAGTCTTCACCGACAGCTCTCCGCCCATAGCGGTTTTAAAGGACCAGCGAGGAGAGCAGACAGCTGTTCTTGAAAAGCGTATGACGTTAAGAATGAAACCCACTTTTCCTACATGGTGAAAAGCAGAAGGTTCTCATCTTTTTCTTTCCACTCAGAACCATTTCCATTTTTGGTTTTACACTCTGCTCTTCCTCCCCACTAGGGCGGCTGGTGCAGGGCGAAGACTCGGGAGGGATAAAGCGGGTCAGGTGAGATCCACTTTTGGAGCGGAGCGACAAAAGTTAGCTCACCGCCCGCCCTTCCGAACGCGAAGTCCTGCAGAAGCCGCCCGAACCGTGTTTGTGCAAGCATATTAGCTTTTCATTGACATATTCTTTTTCCAACAGCATGAAAAGAGCCCACCAAAAGTGGCAGGCTCTTTTCCATTTCATTTTTATGCAAGAATTTCCATGACGTTTCGTACCGCTTCGGCTGATTGGTCGAGAGCGGCTTTTTCTTCCGCTGTCAGGTCGAGTTCGATGATTTTCTCGATGCCGCTGCCACCAAGGATGGTGGGCACGCCGAGGTACAATTCATCGTAGCCGTATTCCCCTTCCAAAAAAGCGATCGCCGGCAGGATACGGCGCTGGTCCTTTAAGATAGCTTCTGTCATTTCAACGAGAGATGCAGCCGGTGCGTAATAAGCGGAGCCATTGCCGAGCAATTGAACAATTTCGCCGCCGCCTTTGCGCGTACGCTCGACAATCTCGTCCAGACGCTCTTTCGGAATCAATGCTTCAAGCGGAATTCCCCCAGCATAGGAGTAGCGGACGAGCGGAACCATATCATCGCCGTGGCCGCCAAGTACGAAGCCCGTTACATCTTTTACAGAAACCTTTAATTCCTGTGCCACAAATGTTCTGAAGCGGGCAGTGTCCAGCACGCCGGACTGGCCGATGACACGATGCTTTGGAAACCCTGACTCTTTCAATACGGTGTAGGTCATCGCATCGACCGGATTTGTCAGGACGATGATAATGCTATCAGGAGAGTATTTTACGATTTCTGCCGTAACCGATTTCATTACATTTTGATTCGTCTGAACAAGGTCGTCACGGCTCATGCCCGGCTTGCGTGCGATTCCTGCTGTGATGATGACAATGTCCGAATCAGCTGTGTCGGCATAGTCAGACGTGCCTGTGATATTGGCATCAAACCCTTGAACCGGGCTTGCCTGAAGCATATCCAGTGCTTTTCCTTTTGTAGGACCGTCTGCTTGAGGAACGTCGACCAGAACAACATCCGCTAATTCTTTTTGTGCGAGTAAAAATGCCGTTGTTGCGCCAGTGAATCCGCCGCCAATTACAGAAACTTTTTTACGGTTGTATGCAGTCATATGAAAACTCCTCCTTTAAGTTGTGTGCGCGTTATGTATGAAATGCCCTCCACATGGGAGGGCATTAAAATTAAAGATTTTTAATTAATTCATCAGCGAATTCTGAACATTTAACTTCTGTTGCGCCGTCCATTAGGCGGGCAAAGTCATATGTAACGACTTTAGAAGAGATCGTTTTTTCCACTGATTTTGTGATCGAGTCAGCCGCTTCGTTCCAGCCCAGGTGCTCAAGTAAAAGAACGCCTGAAAGAAGAACAGAAGAAGGATTTACTTTATCAAGTCCAGCATATTTAGGTGCTGTACCATGAGTCGCTTCAAAGATTGCATGACCCGTTTCATAGTTGATGTTAGCTCCCGGTGCAATGCCGATGCCGCCTACTTGCGCTGCAAGAGCATCAGAAATGTAATCACCGTTCAAGTTCATCGTTGCAACAACATCAAACTCTTTCGGACGAGTCAAGATTTGCTGTAAGAAGATATCAGCGATTGAATCTTTTACAAGCAGCTTGCCTTCTGCTTCAGCGTCAGATTGTGCTTTGTTTGCAGCATCTGTGCCTTCTGCTTCTTTGATCTTATCGTACTGCGCCCATGTAAAGACTTGATCGCCGAATTCTTTCTCAGCAAGATCGTAGCCCCAGCTTTTAAATGCGCCTTCTGTAAATTTCATGATGTTGCCTTTATGAACAAGCGTTAAAGACTTGCGGCCTTCTTTAAGTGCGTAATTGATTGCGGCACGAACTAAGCGCTCTGTTCCTTCTTTAGACACAGGCTTAATGCCGATACCTGACGTTTCAGGAAAACGGATTTTGTTAACGCCCATCTCGTTTTTAAGGAATTCGATGACTTTTTTCACTTCATCTGAACCTTCTGCGTATTCAATACCTGCATAAATATCTTCTGTGTTTTCACGGAAAATAACCATGTCAGTATCTTCTGGACGTTTCACCGGTGAAGGGACGCCGTCGAAGTAACGGACAGGACGAAGGCATGTGAACAGATCCAATTCCTGGCGAAGTGCCACGTTCAATGAACGGATTCCGCCGCCAACTGGAGTTGTAAGTGGGCCTTTAATTGCGATTAAGTATTCATCAATCTGATCAAGTGTTTCTTTCGGAAGCCATTCACCCGTTTGGTTGAATGCTTTCTCGCCGGCAAGAACTTCTTTCCAAACAATTTTCTTTTCACCGTTGTACGCTTTTTCCACGGCTGCATCGAGCACGCGTGAAGCTGCTGCCCAAATATCAGGACCGATGCCATCGCCTTCAATAAATGGAACAACCGGATTGTTTGGTACGTTTAGTACGCCGTCTTGCATTGAAATTTTTTCGCCTTGAGTCATGTTGCAATTCCCTCCAATTCCATGTTCAAAGGCCAGAGGAATCAAGTCCCCTAACCTAGGTTTGACCATTTTCATCTTACACTAGTTAATCTTTTTTTTGCAAATGCTTTCTAGCATTATCCGCGTTCGCTGATTGGAACATATTTTTGCATGTCCGGACCTGTATATTCCGCGCGCGGACGGATCAGTCTGTTGTTGGCATACTGCTCCAAAATATGGGCAATCCAGCCAGATGCACGGCTTACAGCGAAAATCGGTGTAAACAAATCATGCTCGATTCCGAGGCTGTGATACACAGATGCGGAATAAAAATCAACATTCGGAGGCAGGTTTTTGCTGCCCGTGACCAGCTCTTCAATTTCGATTGACATATTGTAAAGCTCCGGTTCGCCCGTTTGCTCTGTTAAACGCTTCGACATGTCACGAAGATGCTTTGCCCGCGGGTCTCCTTGACGGTACACACGATGGCCAAAGCCCATAATTTTTTCTTTGTTGTTTAATTTTTCCAGAATGTACGGCTCTACATTATCAGCTGAACCGATTTCTGTCAGCATTTTCATAACCTGCTCGTTTGCGCCGCCATGAAGCGGGCCTTTAAGTGCACCTAGGGCTGCCGTCACGCCTGAATACATATCAGACAATGTTGCCACACAAACGCGGGCAGTAAACGTAGACGCATTTAACTCATGATCCGCATGAAGAACGAGCGCTTTGTCAAACGCTTCAATTTCCACTGCTGTCGGCTCATTGCCGGAAAGCATATACAAAAAGTTTTCAGCAATGCCGTATTCTTTTTTCGGTGCAATCGGCTCCTGGCCTTTACGAATGCGGGCAAAAGCTGTAACAAGAGCTGGAATTTTCGCTTGAATGCGCACCGCTTTACGGTAGTTGGCTTCGTCCGTCATTTCATCAGATTCTTCATCATAAAGCCCCAATAAAGAAACAGATGACCGCAATGCCGCCATTGGATGAACTTTGTCGATTGGATACATTTTGAAATGATCAAGAATCTCTTGAGGGATGTCGTAGCTGTCCGACAACTGGGTTTTCAGTTCATCCAGCTGAGCCTGTGTTGGAAGGCTGCGATGCCAGAGTAAATAAATTACTTCTTCAAAGCTCGCGTTTTCAGTCAGATCATCAATGTTGTACCCTGCATATGTAAGTGTGTCATCAATGATCGAGCTGACGGATGACGTTGTAGCAACTACTCCTTCGAGTCCGCGTGCAGTAGTCATAAAATCTCTCTCCTTCGCTTGTTTATTTCCCCATTACCCGCTTTTTTATTTTATGTATGTACATGCCGAGCAACTGCTCAGTACCATTTTGGAAATAAAAAAGCTATGTACAAAAATCATAAGCACCTGTTCAAAACAAAAATTACTGAAATGTTCAAAAAGGTGTGCGCTTACATTGCTTATTATAAACAATTTGGGCAAGTTTGTGAATCAAAACGTGCCAATTCTCCGGAACTTTTTTCGAAAACAGCAAAATTCCGAGCATTATGTGCCCGGAATTTATGGTATTATAGTATGTTTTGTCTTAAAAATCTGACCGTCTGTTAATACGTTCCGCTGTTTTATATGCATCGTAAATGCCCCAGATCCAGACAAGCGGGAACGTCACAAAACCAATCAGCACCCACATAAGCGCTGAGTTAATCATTTGGACAACAATTAAAATCAAGCCTTTCATAATCTGGCCGTTGTAAATTTGTCCGACGCCAGTCCAAAATACACTCAAAACCGCGGCAATCCCCGGATTTTTCGTTAGCAATGCGCCCATCTCCTTTTGTTATCTTCTTACTATGTACATACGGAAGCAGCAGAAAAAAGTTTCATTTATTTTTTTACTGAAACATAGAATATAATTTCATCGCATAATAAGCGATTCCTGCCCCGATCAACGGCCCGACCGGCACTCCATTAAACAGCGCCACTGCCAGAACGGTGCCAAAGACAAGAGCCGTAGTAATATGCGGGTCTTCCGCTAGCAGAACAACGCCGTTTTTAGCAATGAGCGCCACAATGATTCCGGCTGACAGTGCGATCCAGGCATATGGAGATTTCAATGCTGATCCTAGCTCCTTAAACCCGATTGCCCCTGTGGCAATCGGGACAAGCACAGCAATCGTAATGACAGTCACTCCCCAGTTAATGCCATTTTTCCCCATCAAGTCAAACCACTTTGCGTCAAGGCCAATGGCTTTTAACGCAAGCAAAAAGCCCGATGCGATCAGCAGCGACTGATTCTTCGCAATCAGGCTGATGACGACCAGCAGCAAAAGAAACAAATACGCTTGCACATTTTCACCTCCAAAAAAAAGACGCATGAACACGCTCCTTTCCTCATACGTCTAGTATAGAAATGGAGGCATGTACCATGCGGATTACGTTTCAATCTATTCTTATAAGTGCAGCCCTGCTGCTGCTTTACTGGCTGCTGCCCATTTTGAAGCCTTTTATCGCCGGGGCATTTTTTGCCGCAGCCTTACATAAACCAGCCCACTTTATTCAAAAAAAAGGTTTTTCATCGCGGAGCTCTGCTGTCTTTATCGCTTTAATCTGGATACTCTTTTTTTTCGCGCTTTCTCTTTTTTTGTTCGGCTGGATCAGCGCTCGTACTGCTTCTCATCTGAACTATGTGATCCCGCACTATATGCCCATTGCCAGTGCGCACCTGGCCCAGGCCGTTCAAGAGGTTTTATCTTTTTTAACAGCCGATCAAAAAGAGTACCTTATTCAGTCGATTGCATCGTTAGAACAGTCCGTTGGGACGCTGATACAGGACTATGCAGGAAAGTGGCTTTTAATCGGTACAGGCTATGCCCTTGCTCTCACTGGCACAGCGGCTGAAATGATTATCGCTGTACTGACCGCTTTTTTCCTTGTAAAGGATGGCACGGCACTGATTGCTTTTTTACCTGAACCAATCCGGCAAAAAACAGCAGCAGCAGCTGATGACTTTTCTTCATCCCTGTATGCATTCGGCTACGCACAGCTGCAGCTCTTTATTCTCACATTCATCGCCGCTTCGATCGGCTTTTTCTTGCTCGGCATTCCGCACATTCTAGAACTTGGCTTTTTAACGGCTGTGCTGGAATTTCTGCCGATTATAGGCGCCAGCCTTCTTTTTATTCCACTGATCCTGTTTTCCTTCATAACCGGTCAAACAAAAACAGCCCTTTTCGCCGCTATCCTGTATATCGTCCTGACATTGATGCGCCAGCTGATGGAGCCAAAGCTTGTAGAGGGTGCGGCCGGTCTTCATCCGCTCGCCATGCTGTTTACTGCTTTTGCAGGTTTCCAGCTGGCAGGCGTATTCGGATTAATTGCCGGTCCTCTTTTCTTTCTTGCTTTTTTGTCGATGCACCGCGCTGGCCTCATTTTTACAAAACGTTAGCGTGGCCGTTATAAATAATGCCGCGTGCTGCATCTACTGTAATTTCCTGACCGTCTGACAAGGTAGCCAAAGCCCCTTCAACGTCCACGATAACTGGAATGCCCAGATTAATGCCGACAACAGCCGCGTGGCTTGTTAGACCGCCTTCTTCTGTGATGATCGCACTGCACTTTTCGATGGCCGGCATCATGTCACGATCCGTTCCGTATGTGACGAGAATATCTCCCGGTTTTACTTTTTCCAGTGCTTCAGATGACGTTTTCGCCGTTACCACTTTTCCGTAAGCAGAATGGCGGCCGATCCCCTGTGCTTTCAACAAAATATCCCCAACAACATGGATTTTCATTAAGTTTGTCATGCCGGATTCGCCTACTGGGACACCCGCTGTTAACACAACAAGCTCACCGTGGCTGATGACGCCTTCTTCTAAGCAATGCACAACTGCGTTATCAAGCATTTCGTCTGTAGAAGACACGCTGAGACCCATAAGCGGGAACACGCCCCAAACGAGTGAAAGGCTTCTTGTGATACGTTCGCTGTCTGTCACAGCATAGATTGATGCTTTTGGACGATAGCGTGAAATCATTCGTGCTGTATGTCCGCTTGATGTTGGTGCGATAATCGCTTTTACTTCCAAAGCTTCCGCTGTTTTCGCGACCGACTGGCCAATCGCATCTGTCATCGTCATGCGGCCTGTGTTATTACGGCGGCGTGGTGGAATGTCCTTCATTTGAAGCTCTGCCTCTGCACGGACGGCAATGTTATGCATCGTTTGAACAGCTTCAAGCGGGTACGTACCAGCTGCCGTTTCTCCGGACAGCATGATTGCATCCGTTCCGTCAAAGATCGCATTGGCAACGTCACTTGCTTCTGCGCGTGTTGGGCGCGGATTCCGCTGCATGGAATCAAGCATTTGTGTTGCTGTAATAACAGGCTTGCCAAGAAGGTTGCATTTTTTGATCAGCTTTTTTTGAACAATCGGCACTTCTTCTGCAGGAATTTCTACGCCAAGATCCCCACGGGCAACCATTAGTCCATCGGATACTTCAAGAATCTCGTCGATGTTATCGACACCTTCCTGATTTTCGATTTTCGGAATGATTTGAATGTGCGTTGCATTGTTTTTCTCAAGCAGCTCACGAATGTCCAGCACATCAGATGTACGGCGGACGAAAGAAGCCGCAATAAAGTCAACATCTTGCTCGATACCGAAACGGATGTCATCTGCGTCTTTTTCTGTAATGCCCGGAAGGTTCACAGAAACGCCCGGTACGTTCACACCTTTTTTGTTCTTTAACGTACCGCTGTTTAAAATGCGGACGCCGATCTCCCCTTTTTCACGGTCAATGCCCGTCACTAAAAGACCAATTAATCCATCATCGAGTAAAATGCTTGAGCCTGGCTGTACATCATTAATTAAGCCTTCATAACTAATGGAAAACTTTTCAGGTGTTCCAAGCACTTGCGTCATGGAAATAACCGCATCTTTGCCGCTTTCTAGCTCAATGGACCCGTTCTCCATCTCGTGTGTGCGGATTTCAGGACCTTTTGTATCAAGCAAAATGGCTACTGTGTTGCCTGTATTTTTTGCCGCTTGGCGAATATTTTGAATACGTGCTGAATGCTCTTCATGGCTTCCATGGGAGAAGTTTAAACGTGCGACATTCATGCCCGCTTTCATTAAGGATTGCAGCGTTTCAAGACTTTCGCTTGCCGGTCCAATTGTACAGACGATTTTCGTTTTTTGCATCAATAGTTCCTCCAGTTTTGTGATTAAATCGAAAGCTCCTGTGATAGTTCATACATCCGCTGATCTACCTTGTGCGGCTTCGATAATGCTTCAATGATATCATAATCAATGATTTGGTTTTGCTCAATTCCGACAGCCCGGCCGCCTTTTCCTTCTAGAAGAAGTTCAACAGCGTGAGCGCCAAGACGGCTTGCAAGAACCCGATCAGAAGCACTCGGTGTACCGCCGCGCTGCATGTGGCCCAGCACAGAAACCCGCGTGTCGAATCCTGTCAGCTCTTCAATAATAGCACCAAATTTGTTTCCTGTCATGACACCTTCTGCCACAACAATAATACTGTGCTTTTTGCCGCGCTCCTGGCTGCGTTTGAGTTTAGCGGCCACTTTATTCATGTCATACGGTGCTTCCGGAATTAAAATGGTCTCTGCCCCGCCTGCAAGACCTGACCAAAGCGCAAGGTCTCCCGCATGACGACCCATTACTTCTACGATAAAGGTCCGTTCGTGAGAGCTTGCCGTATCTCGAATTTTGTCGATCGCATCAATAACAGTATTTAACGCTGTATCAAACCCAATTGTGAATTCTGTACCCGGGATATCATTGTCGATTGTTCCTGGAACGCCCACACAAGGAAATCCGTGCTCAGTTAATGCTTTTGCTCCCATGTAGGACCCATCTCCACCGATGACAACGAGTCCTTCAATACCGAATTTCTCCATTTGTTCGATGCCCTGCTTTTGGCCTTCAAGCGTTTTAAATTCCAGGCAGCGGGCAGAACGAAGCATCGTGCCGCCGCGGTGAATGATATCACCAACAGAACCACGATCCAGCTGTTTAATTTGCCCGTTAATCAAGCCATGATATCCCTGATACACACCGAATACTTCCATGTCATGGTAGATTGCCTTACGGACAACCGCACGCACAGCTGCATTCATGCCAGGCGCGTCTCCTCCGCTCGTTAGTACTCCAATTCGTTTCATACTCTGTCACCTCTAAAAAAATTATTGTCAGTCACAACTCTCATATGCCTACCTTCTTTTAAGATAACAGAACGTATGGCTGTTCACAATCTTTACTCAAAAAGTAAGCGTTACCAACCGAAAAACGCCACGATTCTTTCTTCACACAGAAAAAACCGGCCTTGAAAGTTATTCTTTCAAGCCGGCTTCTTGTTCAGCGTAGCCGCCAATGCGTTTGTATTTTTCATAGCGCTGGTCGACGAGCTCTTCGTGAGTTTTGCTTTTCAGCTCTTGAACAGCAGGCAAAAGAACTTGATCAATGAGCGCCGCTTGCTGTTCGGCATTACGATGTGCTCCCCCTCGGACCTCTGGCACAATCTCGTCTACGATGCCAAGAGCACGCAAATCTGGCGCAGTAATTTTCATCGTCTCCGCTGCTCTCTTTGCAAGGCTTGCATCCTTCCATAACAAAGCCGCCGCGCCTTCAGGTGAGATCACGGAATACGTCGAGTTTTCAAGCATAAACAGCCGGTCACCTACACCGAGAGCCAGTGCCCCGCCGCTTCCGCCTTCCCCGATGACGATACAAATAATCGGAACAGTCAAACCAGCCATCTCAAAGATATTACGGGCAATGGCTTCACTTTGCCCACGCTCCTCTGCCGCTTTTCCAGGGTAAGCCCCTTTTGTATCAATCAAGCAAATAATCGGCCGGTTGAATTTTTCCGCCTGCTTCATAAGACGAAGCGCCTTCCGGTAGCCTTCCGGGTGCGGCATACCGAATGTGCGCTGAATATTTTCTTTCGTATCCCGGCCGCGCTGATGGCCAATGACCGTCACCGGCTGGCCATGGTACTTGGCTACACCGGCAACGATTGCTGCATCATCCCCGTACGAACGATCACCGTGCAGCTCAAAAAAGCCTTCGAACAAATAAGGAATGTAATCAAGCGTCGTTGGCCGGTTTGGGTGGCGTGCCATTTGAACGCGGTCCCAGGGCGTCATGCTATTGTAAATGTCATCTTCAAGCTTTTTCAGCCGCTGCTCCAGTTTATCAATTTCATCTGATAAATCCACGTCCGATGAGGTCGTAAAGTTTTTTAATTCAGCAATCTTTTCCTGAAGGTCACGGACTGGCTTTTCAAATTCAAGTCCTGTCATCTTTCTACACCGCCTGTTTGATGAATATCAAGTAAAAACGAGAGCTTTTCTTTCATTTCATTCCGATGAAGCACCGCGTCAAGCTGGCCGCAGTTCAACAGGAATTCAGCCGTTTGGAAGTCATCCGGCAGTTTTTCGCGTATCGTCTGTTCAATAATCCGCCGTCCGGCAAACCCGATCAGTGCCGCGGGCTCCGCAAAATTAAAGTCCCCGAGTGAGGCAAAGCTCGCAGATACACCGCCTGTTGTCGGGTGCGTCATAATGGAAATGATTAACCCGCCCCGGTCGCTTAATCGCTTAAATGCCGCTCCTGTTTTCGCCATTTGCATGAGAGATAGGACACCCTCCTGCATACGTGCTCCTCCGGAAGCAGTAAAAATGATAAACGGCATCTGAAGACGAATGGCTTCTTCAACAGCGCGGGTAATCTTTTCACCGACAACTGACCCCATGCTGCCCATCCGGAAAGAAGAATCCATAATGGCGACAACGGCCGGAAAGCCGTCGATGTTTCCGACTCCTGTGACAATTGCTTCATTTAAGCCTGTTTTTTTTCGGTCGGAAGCGATCTTTTCTTCATAATCCGGAAAGCCAAGCGGATTGGCAGTAGAAAGCGTTGCGTCCAGCTCACGGAAAGATCCTTCATCAAGCAGAAACTGGATTCTTTCCGATGCTTTCATCGGATAATGATAGCCGCAGCCAAAGCACACGTGATGATTCTTCTGTAATTCACGCGTATACATAATTTTTTTGCATTTCGGGCATTTTTGCATAATTCCTTCGGGTACATCCTGCTTGGCTGCTTCCGATGGAATGGTTGCATATTTTATCTTTTTTGGTTTCTGTTTAGTAAACATGTTTTTAATCGCCACAGTTCCACCTCTTCACTGACGTTCTGGAAATTGAATTTGCTTTGCTGCCTCAAGCAGCTCATCCAGACGTTCATTTTCCTTGTCGCTCCCTGCGTAATCGGAAATAATCATCCATATGTTTTCAAGAAGTCGATTATCCGCTTTTTCCATATAATGATCAAAAGAAAGCTGCTGATCCCTGCTGGTCAAATTGTTTTTTTGGGCAAGCAGCGCCAGGCAGCCTAATTCTAAAATGGCTTTCACTTCTTGTACATCCTTCTTTTTCTGATCCTGATCAAAAAGGAATGCGCCAATGAGCGGAACCAGCTGATGATCTTTAAAGTCCCGCAAAAACGTCCCCTCGCCGCGCCTCGTTTCAATAAGGCCCAAAAGCTCCAGTGCCCGTAATGCTTCACGAACAGACGAGCGCCCGATGGAAAGACGATCTGATAATTCTCGCTCTGATGGAATTTTGTCACCTGAACGAAGAGCATCTGTTTTAATCATTGTTTGAATTTGCGCGATGACGGCCAAAAATTTTGATGGCTGACGTGCTGATTCTTTCATTTCGTCCCCTTTTCCAAACAGGAATGGATGGTGGTCTGACCACGTAATTCACTTTCATTACTTTAAACGATTCAATGAAAATTGTAAAGGAGGGCCCATTTATTTCAAAACGACATTTTTCGAGCCGCACATCGCTTTTAATTCTGTCAGCAAGGCTTCAGACGGCGTAATAGAGTAGGTGGAACGGAGACGTACCGTTTCGTTTGTCCGCTCGTGATGAATGACAACGGACGACTCTCCGGGAAACCGCTGAAGCGTTTCATACACGTTCTCCGCTGCTTCACTTTCTCCGATTCCCGCTGGCAGTTTAATATAAAGAGTTTGAGCTGATTCCAGCATCCGCTGGAGGCCGCTTTCGATCGGCTCAAGGGTTTGCGCAATAAATTGCAGCCGGCCGTTTCGTTCTTCTGTTGATCCAGCCGCCACGACAGCGGTTCCTTTCCGCACGAGTTCTCCCGCCTTGCGGTATATCTCCGGGAACAGCGTCATTTCCTTTTCACCCGTTTCGTCAATCAAAGAGGAAAACGCCATTTTTTCTCCTTTTTTCGTCCGAATCTCCCGCACTTCTCCAATCAAGCCTGCGGTCATTACTTTTTTGCTTTTCATTAAATCGGCGATTGGCACAGCACCTGCTTGCTGAAGGGATGGCCGGTGTACGGCCAACGGATGATCCGATACGTAGACACCTAACAGCTCTTTTTCCTTTTCCAGCTTCAAATCACCCGGCAAGGCAGCCGCATCCGCATATTTCGGCTTGAATGACACACCAAGACCTTCAAACAAGTCGCCCTCGTTTAGCTCCGCATGCTCAAGAGCTGCATCGATACTTGCCAAAAGAACGGCCCGGTCCTGATCCCACTCATCCATCGCGCCGGCATAAATCAATGCTTCTATCACTTGCCGGCTGACAGCATCCGCTGGGACACGCTGGCAAAATTGAAATAAATCGCTATAGCGTCCATTCTTCCGCTCAGTGATGATCGCACTGGCTGCTTTTTGGCCCACTCCTTTAATCGGAACGAGTCCAAAACGGATACCATTGTCTTCCGGCTGAAAGGAATAATGACTTGTATTGATGGATGGTGCTAAAAAGCCAATGTTCTGTTCCTTCGCTTCTGCCGCATACTGACGAATCTTTTCTTCATTCCCAGCGTGCGAATGAATAAGCGCAGCTAAAAAAGGAGCCGGGTAGTGTACTTTCAGCCAGGCAAGCCAGTAGCCAATCATGCTGTAGGCAACAGCGTGGCTGCGGTTGAATCCGTAATCAGCAAATCGGACAATTAAGTCATACACATCAATCGCTGTTTGATCCTCAATGCCCTTTTCCCGTGCCCCCTGGACGAAACGGACTCTTTCCTCTTCCAGTGTTTGTTTTTTCTTTTTGCTGACGGCTCGCCGCAGCAAGTCCGCTTGTCCTGGCGTAAAACCGGCCATCTTCACAGCAATTTGAATAATTTGTTCCTGATACACAATAATTCCGTACGTCGGCTCTAAAATGCCCTGAAGATCCGGATGAGAATAGCGGACATGCTCCTTGCCGTGGCGCCGCTTTATGTAAAGTGGTATTTGTTCCATCGGACCCGGCCGGTACAGTGCGTTGACAGCCACCAGGTCTTCAAACCGGTTCGGCTTTAAACGCGTCAGGACACTTTTCATTCCTTCTGACTCAAACTGAAAGATCCCGTTCGTTTTTCCTTTGCCAAACAGCTCAAAGACGAGCGGGTCCTCTAATGAGAGAGCCGTTAAATCAATGGCCTTGCCTGTCAATCGTTTGATAGAAGATAGAATTCGTTCAATGGTGGTCAAGTTCCGGAGACCGAGCAAATCCATTTTCAGCAGACCAATGCGCTCCAATGGCTCCATTGGATATTGGGTTAAATAAACGCCCTCGTGCCCTTCCATAATGGGAACGTACTGTGTAAGAGGCTGTTCTGAAATCACCATTCCGGCTGCATGGGTGGATGTGTGGCGGGGCAGCCCTTCGAGTTGAAGTGCCGTCTGGTAAATCCGCTCATGAACAGGCGATTCATTGCGCCACCTGTTTAAATCCACCTGTGAAAGCTTCATACCGGACGTCGAAGGAATCAACTTCGACAGCCTTGAAAGCTGCGCTGTATCAAAGCCGAAGACGCGAGCCGTATCCCGCATGACTGCTTTTGCCGACAGCGTGCCAAATGTGACAATCTGGGCGGCATGAACCGCTCCGTATTTGCCGGCAATGTACTGAATCACTTCATCTCTCCGGTAGTCTGGAAAATCAATGTCAATATCCGGCATGGTCATTCGTTCCGGATTTAAAAACCGTTCAAACAGAAGATCGTACTGTAGTGGATCAACCGCTGTAATGCCAAGAGAATAAGCAACGAGAGACCCCGCGGCAGAACCACGCCCGGGACCTGTCAGCATCCCTTGCTTTTTAGCAAACTGCATGAAATCATGGACAATTAAAAAGTAGTCGCTGAAGTTCATCCTGCTGATCACTGACAGTTCATACTCGAGCCGGTCTTGGTAGCCGCGGCTGCTTTCAGGAAGTCCAGACAGGCAAAGCTCCTTCAGCCGTTCGTCCGCTGTCACACCGGATGGAAGCGGGAAAGCAGGAATCAATCTTCGTTCAAAATCTATTTCAACCGAACACAGTCTGGCCACTTCGATCGTGTTTGACACTGCCTCCGGTATGTCCTTGTACAAAGACTCAACCTCAGCTTTTGACGTAAACGCATAGACTGCTTCCGATAGTTCCTCTTCCGCTTCAATGGAGCGGTTTTCACGAATCGCCTGCAAACACGTTGAAGCAAAAGCACCTGACTTGTTTTCATACTGGACGTTGCCAATGGCGACAGGGGGGATGTTCTTCTGTTTCGACAGCTCTAGAAGAAAACGTTCTCGGCTGTCTCCACGAAGCCCGATATAAAAATGGCTGAAGACTCTCTGAAAATGCTCCGCTGCTTCCTGTGAAGGATCGCCGTCTAATCCCGGCAGCACCGCCAAAAGCCCGTCTGCGTAACCATCCAGCCATTTCAGCGGCAGACCAGTTTTCGCTTTTGTTTGAAGAGCACTGGAGATTTTCATCAGATTTTGAAATCCTTTTTGATTCCGAGCGTAGAGGAGCAGTGGATACGATTGGCCATCTGTTTGATGGGAGGCAACCTCAGCTTTCATTCCAATAATCGGCTTGATGCTTTGGCTGGTGCAGGCAAGATAAAAAGGAATGACGGCATGAAGGTTGTTCCAATCTGTCAGCGCAACAGCCGGACTGCCGATTTCCTTTGCTTTTCGCGCGATCGCTTCAGGCGTAAGCGTAGCTGCGCGAAAGCTGTATGCCGTTTCTGTTTCAAGATGGATCAACACAAGCCACCTCCTTTCAAATTTTGGTGATATCATTTATTTTTTCAGAGCAAAAAACAGTCTATTTTTCTAGAAAAGAACATTCAGGGCTCCGGGCTGCCGGCTGTAGTGGTTTTAAAGGAACGGAGTGAATGACTGACGGCTATTCTTGAAAACGTTTGGCATCAACAAGGAAGCCCGCTTTTCCTACCTGGTGAAAAGCAGAGGGTTCTCATCCCTTTTTTTCCAATCAGAACGATTTCCCTTTTTGGTTTTACACTCTGCTTTTCCTCCCCACCAAGGCGGCTGGCGCAGGACGGAGACTCCTCGGGGATCAGCGGGTCAGGTGAGATCCACTTTTGACGCGGCAGCGGCAAAAGTTAGCTCACCGCCCGCCCCCAGGAACGCGCAGTCCTGCAGAAGCCGCCCCTACTGTGTTGGCGCAAGCACAGTGGCTGTGAAAAAGAGACATGGTCACCCGGTATTAATTTCCATATTTCCATAACAGCATATGAAGAAAGAGAAAAGCTCCTTCTTCTTCTCATTATTGCTGCTCTACAACAAGTGCTTTTAAATCGGCTAACACCTGGTCTGCTTCTTCCCATGAATACACGCTTGCGCCTGCAGCCATTGGATGGCCGCCGCCGTTGTATTTCATTGCGAGACCGTTAATAACAGGTCCTTTTGAGCGAAAACGGACGCGGATCTGGTCTTTTTCTTCGATAAAAAACACCCACGAGCGAATTCCTTTGACGCTGCCTAAAATAGAGACGAGCAACGACGTTTCCGCCTGCGTTGCGTTAAATGTTTGAAGCAGCTCTTCTGTTAAGCGCACTTCAGCTACACCTGAATCATCCATCTTGAAATGCTGCAAAATGTATCCTTCTAATTTCAGCACGTGCGCGTCTTTTTCATACAAATCATTGAACAGCTGCTGGCGGTCGAATGAATACTGCATCAGCTCTCCTGCGTACTGCATCGTTTCAATCGTCGTGGATGAGTACAAAAACCGCCCGGTATCGCTGACAATGCCTGCATACAGAAGACGGGCAGCGGCATCATTCATTTTCAATTGGCCGTCAGACGTTTTAAACAGCTCATAAATCATTTGGCTGCACGCCGCAGCGTCCACATCTACCCAGAGCAAGTCACCATACGGGTCTTCATTCGGATGATGATCAATTTTAATAATTTCCTTGCCGAGCTTGTAGCGCTGATCACAAATGCGTGCCTGGTTGGCCGTATCACAAATGATCACAAGGGCCTGTTCGTACACACTGTCATCAATTTGATCGAGACGCTTCATAAAATAAAGTGTCGGCTCTTCCTGTCCAACCGTGTAAACCGTTTTTTCCGGAAAGGTCGCTTTAATGATTTCTGCAAGTCCTCCCTGTGAGCCGTAAGCATCCGGGTCAGGACGTACATGTCGGTGAAGGATAATCGTGTCGTATTCTTTAATTTTGTCAATAATGTGTTGTTTCAATTTGTTTCCCCTTTTCAAAAGGCTTGTTCCGGTGGAAATCCAACGCTGTTCCCGTTACAATAAAACGAGAGTATAAAAACGGAGGAATACAGTGGATGCCTAATTTCTTTTTGGTTGTTGTCATTGTTTTAGCGTTTATTTTTTATCTTTTTTATAAAATTCAGTACGTTCGAAGCCGGCGGCCGATGGAACGAAAATGGCTGTCCGCAAAATCAAGCATGGTGCTAGGTCTTTTCGTCGGTGTGTTTGGGATTAACACCCTGCTTCTTCAGCAGACAACCACCGCTTATATCATTGCCGCCATTTTCATTTTATACGGATTCGCCAGCATGGTTGCCGGCTACAAAATGTACAAGCACTACTTGCCGTTTGCCCGTCAGGAAGCGGAAGAATTGGACCAGTAAGCAGGCACACAACGTGCCTGCTTTTTTTCTCGTTAGCGGTCAATCAACTGGCACATCATCATGACCTTTCCTGCCAATACCCCTGCGTTGTACACTTCCACGTCCACTTTCCCGAATTTCCGGCCGATTTCAAGCACCTTTGGCATAATGTGAAGCACAGACTCCATTTGAACAGGCTTTAGAAAGTAAATCGTGATGTTTTCCACAACCAGATCGCCTCGCTTATGCGCCCGCAGCGCCCGGTTCGCCGCCTCTGTTACGACTGTTGTAAATACCCCGTATGAAATCGTGCCGAGCTGATTCGTCATCTGCGGTGTAACCTCGAATTGATACCCGCCGGTTGTAGCGTGGTCCTCCGGCAGAATCAGCTGTTTAGCGATCGTATCATCAAGCGTTTCTGCAGCCTGAGGCTGTCGCTGTGCCATTTGCATCGCTTTTAATACGTCTTGCCTGCTGACAATGCCCTGCAGGCGGTTGTGCTCGTCTACAACCGGCAGCAATTCAATGCCTTCCCAGATCATCATGTGGGCGGCTGACGCAACGCTTGTTTTCAATGTAACCGTAATGGGGTGCTTGGTCATGACTTTTTCAATCATCATCTCACGGCCGCTTCCCATAATATCCTTCGCCGTCACCATTCCGAATACCTTCAAGTGATCATCCACAACCGGGAAGCGGCTATGGGACGTTTCACGGTTTTTGTCGAGCCAGTCCCCAACTGTATTGCCGAGTTCAAGAAACACGCTGCTTTCCACCGGGGTTAATATATCCCCGACCAGGACGATTTCTTTTTTTATTAACTGATCGTAAATAGCCCGGTTGATCATGGCCGCAACAGTAAACGTGTCATAGCTTGTCGAAATAACCGGCAGTTCCATGTCATCCGCTAATTTTTTCAGCTCGTCTCCGGCTTCGAATCCGCCGGTAATTAACACGGCCGCTCCCGCCTGAAGAGCAAGCTCATGGGCTTTTACGCGGTTTCCGACAATTAATAAATTGCCCGGACCTGTATAGCGCATCATCGCTTCAAGCTGCATTGCCCCGATCACAAATTTGTTTAACGTTTTATGTAATCCATTCCGTCCGCCCAGCACCTGGCCATCCACAATATTAACCACTTCAGCGAACGTGAGCTTTTCAATATTTTCCTTTTTCTTTTGCTCGATTCGGATCGTCCCGACGCGCTCGATGGAACTGACCATTCCTTTTGTCTCCGCATCCTTAATAGCCCGGTAGGCCGTCCCTTCGCTGAGGGAAAGTGCTTTGGCAATTTGGCGCACGGAGATTTTTTCGCCAATCGGCAATTCCTCGATGTACTGAAGAATTTGTTCGTGTTTCGTTATCAATGGCTCCACCCGTCCCTTTCCGCTCTCATTCCTTTCTTCATTATAAAGGAAAACGAAACGAAAAAAAAGAAGCCGCCTTGCGCAAGGCAGCTTCTGTCATTACAGTTCTATATGGTCGCCCGGCTTCATGACCTTGCCTGTTCCGGCAGCGACTTTGGACGTGAAATCTTCCGGGTTTTGGCGAATCGGCGGGAATGTATCAAAGTGAATCGGCACGACGGTTTTCGCTTGCAGAAAGCCCGCTGCCACGGCGGCATCGTCCGGTCCCATCGTAAAGTTGTCGCCAATCGGCAGGAAAGCAAGATCAATCGGATGTCGTTCTGCGATCAGCTTCATATCAGAAAACAGTCCAGTATCGCCCGCATGATAAACGGTCTTCCCTTCATTCATAATAAGGACACCGGCCGGCATGCCCATATACAAGAAAGTGCCATCCTCCTGCTGAAGTCCGGACCCGTGAAACGCCTGAGTGAATTTCACTTTTCCGAAATCGAATGAGTAGCTGCCGCCAATATGCATCGGATGAGCATTGACCCCCTGATGCTGCAGGTAAAGCGCCAGCTCGTTCACGGCAATGACAAGAGCGCCGCTCCGCATCGCAATGTCAACCGTGTCGCCAACGTGATCACCGTGCCCATGTGTCAGCACAATAAAATCTGGATTCTGCTCGTCTGCTTTTAAATCGGTCAGCTCATTTCCTGTAATAAAAGGATCAATTAAAACTGTTTTTCCGTTTGTTTCGATTTTGACGATGGAATGTCCGTGGTACGATACTTTCATGGTGAATCCCCTTTCTTACATGCATTACTTTGCTTTTTTCCACATTAGGGCCCGTTTAAACATGCTCGTGAATATTTTCTGAAATGTTAAACATATCACTTTTTATTTTCTCGTTTTGTTGTAAAATGTAAGTATAAGGGGGAATGACTTATGTTGAAGTACCAGCACATATTGGTCGCAGTTGACGGATCGAAGGAAGCCGAATGGGCCTTTAAAAAATCTGTTCAAATTGCTAAACGGAACGGCGCTTCGTTAAATCTCGTTCACGTCATTGACACCCGTTCTTTTGCTGCGATCGAAGCATATGACCGCTCCATCGCTGAACGGGCAACAAAGTATGGAAACGAGCTTCTTGATGAGTACAAGAAGGAAGCCGAAACCGCCGGCGTCACGCACGTAAATGCATTTGTGGAATACGGCTCCCCTAAAGTCATTATTCCAAAGGACGTAGCAAAACAAGTAGAAGCGGATTTGATCATCTGTGGTGCAACCGGCTTAAATGCAATGGAGCGCTTCCTCATTGGCAGCGTTTCCGAGCACATTACCCGCGCCGCCAATTGCGACGTATTAATCGTTCGTACAGATGACATCGAAGACTAAAACCGCACGAAAAAACCCGCCACTCCTTTGGCGGGTTTTGTTTATTTAAGCAATTCTTTTGCCGCTTGAATCTGGTTTTCGACCTGGTCGAATCCAGTGCCGCCTAGAGACTTCCTTCTCTTGACTGCTTCGTACGGAGACAGAACGCCGTAAATATCTTCTTCGATTACATTCGATGCTTCTTTCAACTCTTCCATGGAAAGATCGAGCAGGAAGCAGCCTTTTTGAATGCAAGTAAACACAAGCTTGCCGGTAATTTCATGCGCTTCGCGGAACGGAATCCCTTTTGCTGCCAGGTAATCCGCAAGCTCTGTCGCATTAGAGAAATCATTTTGCACAGCGTCTTTCATGCGGTCTTCATGCACCGTCATTGTATCGACCATGCCGGCGAAAATTTTCAGTGAGCCGAGAACCGTATGTACGGTATCGAACATGCCCTCTTTGTCTTCCTGCATATCTTTGTTATACGCAAGCGGAAGACCTTTTAAAATAGTCAGCAGACTGAACAGGTTGCCGTATACGCGTCCTGTTTTGCCGCGAATAAGCTCGGCCATATCCGGATTTTTCTTTTGCGGCATAATGCTTGAACCGGTGGAGAACGTATCATCCATCTCGACGAAGCGAAACTCCTGGCTCGACCATAAAATGATCTCTTCCGCAAAACGGGACATGTGCATCATCAAAATCGATGAGGTGCTTAAAAATTCAAGAATGAAATCACGGTCACTGACCGCGTCCATGCTGTTTTGATACACAGCTGAGAAGCCGAGCAGCTCCGCTGAACGCTGACGGTCGATCGGGAAAGTCGTACCGGCGAGAGCCCCCGCCCCGAGCGGAGACATATCAATCCGTTTCAACGCTTCTGTATACCGTTCTTTATCACGCTGAAGCATCCAAAAATACGTCATCAAATGATGGCCGAATGAAATCGGCTGCGCACGCTGCAAGTGCGTATAGCCCGGCGCAATCGTTTCTTTATGCTTGTCTGCTTTCTCCACTAAAACAGACTGGAACTGGCTGATTAATCCGATAATGTCTTTGACCTGCTTCTTCAAGTACAAATGCATGTCCGTCGCGACTTGATCATTCCGGCTTCTTCCAGTATGAAGCTTGCCGCCAACAGGACCAATCGAATCAATCAATGCTTTTTCTAAGTTTAAATGAATATCCTCAAGCGATACCGAAAATTCGATTTCACCAGCTTCCGCTTTCTTCTTTAAAGCGTCAAGGCCTGACTTGATTTGATTCATTTCTTCTTCTGTTAATATGCCTGTTTCACCAAGCATGGTCACGTGGGCGATGCTGCCTTCGATATCCTCGAAAACAAGCTCCTGGTCAAATGAGATGGACGCACCGAATTCGTCTACCCACTCTTCCGCTGATTTTTGAAATCGGCCGCCCCATAACTTTTTCGTCATGATTACTTAAGCCCCTTCTCTTTATGAACACGCGAGCTGACAACTGTTGGAAGGCCATACAGATTGATAAAGCCAATCGCAGATGCATGGTCAAACGCGTCATCTTTTGAATACGTAGCAAGCGCTTCGTCATACAATGAATAAGGAGACTTTCTTCCTTCTACAATGGCATGGCCTTTAAACAGCTTGACACGAACCGTTCCAGTTACGTATTTCTGTGTATCCTTTAAAAACGCAACAAGTGATTCACGGATCGGGTTGAACCAAAGACCGTCATAAATAATTTCAGTCAAGCGCTTTTCAATAACCGGCTTGAAGTGAGCCAGTTCTTTTACAAGCGTGATATCTTCAAGCTCTTTATGTGCTGTAATCAGCGTTGTGGCACCTGGTGTTTCATACACTTCACGTGACTTGATTCCGACAAGGCGGTTTTCAATATGGTCAATACGGCCAATGCCGTGTTTGCCTGCCACTTCATTTAAGTGAAGAATAAGCTCAGCAAGCTCCATTTTCTCCCCGTTTACAGCAGTCGGTACACCTTCTTCAAATTCGATCTCAATGATGTCTGGCGTATCCGGTGTATCTTCAAGGTGAGCCGTTAAATCGTATGCATCAAGCGGTGGCGCTGCCCAAGGGTCTTCCAGTGCGCCACACTCATTTGCACGGCCCCACAGGTTTTGATCGATAGAAAACGGGCTTTCCTTGCCGATCGGCACAGGAACATCATGCTGCTTCGCATATTCGATTTCTTCTTCACGCGACCAGGCCCAGTCACGAACAGGCGCTAACACTTCAAGGTCCGGGTTCAATGCGCGGATCGCTACTTCAAAGCGAACCTGGTCATTTCCTTTTCCAGTACAGCCGTGTGCAACCGCTGTTGCATTTTCCTGTTCCGCAATTTCAACAAGCTTTTTTGAAATAAGCGGGCGTGAAAGAGCAGATACAACCGGGTATTTGTTTTCGTACCACGTATGACCTTGAAGAGCCACAAGAGCGAAATCTTCCGCGAATTCTTTTTTCGCATCGATCATATAGCTTTCCACCGCGCCTACCTGCAGCGCTTTGTTTTTAATAAATTCAAGATCTTTTCCTTCACCGACGTCCAGGCAAACAGCCACTACGTCATACCCTTGTTCCTTAAGCCACGGAATGGCGACAGATGTATCAAGACCACCTGAATATGCTAAAACGACTTTCTTACCCATCTATTTACTTCCTCCTCTTAATTACAACTAACAGTATAATTATTCATCTGAATTAATTTTTATTCTTTAATATGTATAAAGAATATCACGTTCCAAAGGGTCTTTCAAGTGGTTTGCTGAAAAAAATACAGTTTTTTGTGTATTTATGTAGAAATCATGTATATTCTGGCGCTTTGCTATTTTATTCGCCTTTTACTATGATAGAAGAAACGTACGTAAAGCAGGTGATCTTTTGTTTCAGCACGATGAGCGGCTCGGTATACAGCTGCCTGCCCTTAAGCGGGAGTGGCATGATTACTCAATGGATGAAAAGCAGGAAATGATGCATAGGTGGGAAATGATACGCGGCCAAATCCCAGACCGCATTCAGGAATTGGAGAAGACAATTAATCGAAAGCAATTTGAACTGGATCGTGAAGAGGATTTCGAGCAGTCCTGCCGCCTTAACACCGAAATCAGCGAGCTTGCTTCTATTATTAACGATTTATGGCTTTGGTTTCGCACCGTTCCCGATGTTCACTCTACTACAAAGTTACATTCATGAAAGAACCGGCTTTTATGGTCCGTTCCTTTCATAATGTTGAAAAACAAATGTGTAAAATGAATCTTATTGTTTTTTCAAGATTGTTCCCTTTCTCAGAGCAAAGAATAGCCTATTTTTCTAGAAAAGAACATCCAGGGCTCCAGGCTGCCGGTTCCGCTTTCCGGTGGGGCGAACGCTGAACCAGCCCAAAAGCGCGGCTGTTTCAGCCTGTCCGCTCGTCCCACTGGAGTCTTCACCGGCACCCCTCCGCCCGTAGTGGTTCTAAAGGAACAGCGAGCATGACAGGCGGCTATTCTTGAAAACTTGTGACATCAAGAAGGAATTCCTCTTTTCCTACATAGTGAAAAGCAGAGGATTCTCATCTCTTTTTTCCACTCAGAACGATTTCTATTTTTGGTTTTGCAATCTGCTTTTCCTCCCCACTAGGGCGGCTGGCGCAGGACGAAGACTCGGGAGGGATCAGCGGGTCAGGTGAGATCCACTTTTGGAGCGTAGCGACAAAAGTTAGCTCACCGCCCGCCCCTCCGAACGCGAAGTCCTGCAGAAGCCGCCCGGACTGTGTTCGCGCAAGCACATTGGATTTGAAAAGAGAAGTGGGCACCTGCTTTTATGGAAAGAACCGGCTTTTAGGGCCGGTTCTTTTTGTCGTGCAGGTAACGGTATTGGTAGTAGTGTTCAGCCAAGATGGCGGTTTGCTTGATGGTTTGGTAATTTACCCCCGCACTGACCGCCATCGAAAGAAGCGGGATGGATGACTTACGCGGCTGAAGCAGCCGGACAGAAGCCAGCTTTATCGCATGAATAAGCGGCTTTTGCAGCATCGATTCGTTTAACCCCCAGCTTTCCTCATCTATGTAGGACACCTTTTCTTCCACTTCCGTAATGAGCTTTGCCCAGCCATCTGCTTGAAGCGACGCCGGGAGCAGTGACGTATACAGAAGATGCAGTGTATGCTCCATTTCAAATGGCTGGCGAAGGTCCACCCCATAAGAAAGCGCGGTCGTTTGAATCGTGCGGATTTGCAGCATCGTGATTACAAGCAAGTCAGCCAGAATAGGCAGTGTTTTGCCTGTCCCCGTCAGCGCTCCCTGGACAGCGGCCGCAGCACGGATTTTATCTGACTGCTGCTGACAGATGAAATGCAGCTGATCAATGGATAAGCGGCGCATCTGCTCAATCGACTCAATATCCTCTTGAAAAAGACGCGCTGTTTCCATTATTCGCGTTTTCGTTCCCTCAAGGACCGGCTCTTTCTGCAAAAACGAACAAATCCAGGCCGCTGACTGGTCCAGTTGCCCGAATAAACGGCTCGCGGCATCGTCCGGCAGCGCGGCTGTCAGTTTATTGACCTGCGCTTCGATCCCGCTCGCTTCGTCACTTTGATTGGAAACGAGCTGCTGCTCCCATTCCATCAGCGCATTCCAATGCACTTCATCCTGCTTTGTCCACATGAATGTCACCCCTTCTGATGCTCGCTAAACCAGCGGTCAATTTTTTGAACGATCGCTGCTGTCGCTTTTTTATCGGTTAAGGAAGGCATTGCCGCGAGAAGCACTTCTTTCGGCTTTTTCACTCTCGGTGATTTTTTGCGCACCATTAAAATGCTTTTAGCTGCCTGCTTGTTTTTAAAAAGCGTTTCAGGCAGCTGAATGACACCTTCAATGTACGCTTCCTCGGTTAAAAAGCGCTGAAGCTTTTTCGCTTCTGCTGATTCAAATAAGCCGTTAGGAATAATGAAAAAAAGCTGGCCGCCCGGCTTTGTATGCTGAAGGCTTTGTTCAATAAATAAATGGTGCGCATAGGAATGACCGCTGTCTGCTTTTAGCTTATACGAAGCGGCCCGCTCGTCATTTGGATAATAGCCAACAGGCAAATCGCATACAACAACATCGACCGGGTCGATTAACAGTGGCTCAAGCGCGTCCTGGTTATAAAGGGTAATTGGGTGGTGCAGCAGGTTCGATCCGGCATAGGCGAGCTTTAACAAAACGTCATCAATATCAACACCATGTGCTTCCGCTTTCCCGTCAAATTCATTTAAAACCGTTGTGACGAGATTGCCTGTCCCGATCGCCGGATCAAGCAATGAAAAGGAGTCGGATTTGCCTCTGCTTTTTCGGAGCAAATAGGCGATGAACAGGCCGATTGAATCAGGGGTCATTTGATGATTCGGCTGTACATGCTCTTTCATTCCTTTTAAAATAGCCAGCTGATACGACTTGCGCACCGCTTCTTTCGAATAACGCTCTAATTCCATCTCATTGTAAAGCTTTAACAGCCGTTTTTCATCCACTTCACTCAGCTCTTCCTGTAAAACGTAGCCGTGAAACAGATTCTCGGCGGTTTCACCGAGCGCCTCTAAATATGATATGCCTAACAGCCGGCTTAACACACCGGCTGATTCATCAAGCACGGTAAACAATTTCTCTACGGTTAATTCCTGCATATAAAAAGTCCTCACTTTCGGGCCGCAAAAAACAGCCGGCTCCGACATGATGTCAAAGCCGGCTGCGAAACGAGCCTGTACTGAATTAGTTTGCTGCTTTTGCTGCTTCAATCGCTGCATCGTAGTTCGGATGATCGGTTCCTTCACCGACGTATTCCACGTATGTGACCGTATCCGTAGAATCAATCACAAACACAGAACGCGCAAGAAGACGAAGCTCCTTCATTCCGACACCATAGCTTTCAGCGAAAGAAAAATCGCGGTGGTCAGACAATGTTTTCACATTCTCAAGACCCGCTGCCGCACACCAGCGTTTTTGAGCAAACGGAAGGTCAGCTGAGATGGTCAGCACTTCAACGTTATCCACTTTTGCTGCTTCTTCATTGAAACGGCGTGTCTGTGCGTCACAAACACCTGTATCAATTGAAGGCACGACACTGATTAAACGAACTTTCCCTGATGTATCTGAAAGCGTGACAGGTGACAAATCATTTGCCAGCACCGTAAAATCCGGAGCCTTGTCCCCCGCTTTTACTTCGTTTCCGATCAATGTCATTGGATTCCCTTTAAACGTTACATTCGCCATTTATAATTCCCTCCACATTCAGCAGTATACATACATCATACTGAATAAATTGGGCGGAATGCAACGAAAAAGGGCTAAACGACCGCTTTTTTCTTTTGAATCCCCTTTACCTGCGCAACTGTAAACACAAGAAGCGCACTCCAAATAAGAAGAAACGACAGCATTTGAGCCGGTGTAAAGGGTTCCTTGTACAGAAAAACACCCAGTATCAGCGTCATTGTCGGTGCTATGTATTGAAGAAAGCCGATTAAGTATAGAGGAATCTTTTGTGCGCCATGTCCAAACAGCAGGAGTGGAACGGCCGTCAGTACGCCGCCTCCCATTAACAGCAAATCAGTTTCCCAGGATTGGTGAAACAGCTGGAGGTGCTGGTCTCCTGCCAGCAGCAGTAAATATAAAATGGCAACCGGCGTCACAGCGGCTGTTTCGATCGTCAACCCGACCGCGGCATCCAGACGGATCATTTTTTTCGCCAGACCGTATAAAGCAAAGGATATGGCAAGGGTCAATGACACCCATGGAAATGACCCATATGAAAAGGTCATCACAAAAACACCGCCTGCTGCCAGAATAAACGATACGACCTGCGCTTTTGAAAGAGATTCCTTTAAAACTAAAACGCCAAGCAGGACGCTCATCAACGGATTAATGTAATACCCCATGCTCGTTTCGATGATATGGTCGTTATTCACCGCCCAAATAAAAACAAACCAGTTTACACTGATAAGTAAGGACGCAGCCGCAAGCGCCAGTGCTTTCTTAGGGTAAGTAACAATGTCCTTCAGCACCTTTCTCAGCGGCGCCAGCTTTTTCATTATTAAAAGCAAAAGGACCATAAAAACAAAAGACCAGATGATGCGGTTGGCCAGGATTTCATACGCCGACACATCACTGACGAGCTTCCAGTAAATCGGGATCAATCCCCAGATAAAATAAGAGCCGGCCGTATACAGCATGCCTTCTCTACGCTCATTTTGCATGTCTCCACCTCATTTATTTCCATACACGAAATATATTTCTAAAAAGGACGCGCTTTTAACAAGCGCGCATTCTTATAGCAGATCGTCCATTTCTTCCTCTGCTTTCGGCAAGACAATGGTTTCTGTTTCTTTGATCGCCTTCTCGATCATCGGCTGAAAATCCAAAAAGCTTTCGAAAAACTGGACCTTTTCGGTTTTCGGTTTTGTTTTCGGAGCAGCCGGTGTAAAAATGGTGCAGCAGTCTTCAAAAGGCAAAATAGAAATATCATGTGTTCCGATTTTTCTCGCCACTTCCATGATCTCGAGCTTGTCTGTCGCCACAAGCGGCCGGAGTACAGGCGTATTCGTTACATCATTGATGGCTGCCATGCTTTCCATCGTCTGGCTTGCCACTTGTCCGAGACTTTCGCCGGTTACGATCGCTAAAGAGCCGGTCTGCTCGCGAATTTGGTCCGCAATTTGCATCATCACTCTGCGCGTTGACGTCATCGTATAATTTTCCGGCACTTGTTTGTGAATGGCTAATTGAATGTCTGTAAACGGAACGATGTGCAAGCGGATGCTTCCTCCATACATAGTCAGCACGTTGGCCAGATCAATGACCTTTTGCTTGGCCCGGTCACTCGTGTATGGCGGGCTGAAAAAGTGGACAGCTTCGATTTCCACTCCGCGCTTCATCATCATGTAGCCTGCCACCGGACTGTCCAAGCCACCCGATAAAAGCAAAACCGCTTTTCCTGCTGCTCCCGCAGGCATGCCGCCCGCACCCGGTATCGTTTCAGACGATAAATAAACGGCTTCTTTCCGGACTTCAACAGTCAATGTAAAATCCGGCTGGCGGACATCGACGGTCAAATCGTCTGTCCCGCGAAGAACATGCCCGCCAATTTCATGATTTAATTCATGCGTATCGAGGGGAAACTGCTTATCAGCGCGGCGTGTGCTTACTTTAAACGAAGCCGCCTGTCCATTCATCGCTTTTTTCACAAGCAGAAGAGCCGCTTCTTTTATCGCCGCTACATCCTGCGTCGTTTTCACAACCGGGCTGAAGGATTGAATGCCAGACACATGGACAAGCTTTTCTTTTACGTCTTCAAACGATGCCCCGTTTAAATAAAGAAACATTCTGTCTCGCTGTGCATCCACTTGAATTCGTTCATCTTTCAGCAAACGAATAATATTCATTTTCATTTTATTTGTAAACTTGCTTCGGTTTCGTCCCTTTGTCGAGATTTCCCCGTAGCGGATTAAAATACGATCATACGTCATTTTCGTTCATTCCTTTTTTTCGCGAGCTGCGGGACAATCGTATCCAGCGTCTCGATAAATTGTTCTGCTTCTTCCATCGTATTGCGTGAGGATAAACTGATGCGAATAGCGGATGATGCGAGGTCCTGGTGCACCCCCATCGCCATCAGCGTTCTGCTTGGCTTTGTTTGCTTGGACGAGCAAGCACTTGTTGTCGAAACAATGAAGCCTTTCTTTTCAAGCGCGTGAACGAGCACTTCCCCTTTTACGCCGTTCACCGACACGTTCAAAATGTGCGGTGCCGCTTGACCATCCGGTGTATGAATAACAAATTCCGGTCTTAATTCGAGTGTTTGGCGGAGCCAGTTCGTCATCTTTTGAATAGAAGATACCTCTTCTTTTAATGTGAGACGAACGGTTTTAGCAAGCGCAGCGGCGGCGGCCGTATGCTCCGTTCCGCTGCGAATGCCTTTTTCCTGCCCTCCTCCTGATAAAAGAGGAACGAGCTCAGCACGGCTTCGTTTAACTAAAAAACCCGTGCCTTTTAAGCCGTGCAGCTTATGGCCGGACACCGACAAAAGATCAATGTTCGCCTTCTTTATGTTGAGCGGCACTTTTCCAAAGCCCTGGACAGCGTCAACATGAAATCGCGTTTGCGGATAGCTTTTCAGCATGCGGCCGATTTCTTCCACCGGCTGAATCGCGCCTGTTTCGTTGTTGACATGCATAACCGTGACGAGAATGGTATCATCCGTCATCACTCGTTCAATATCCGCCGTTTTCACGACACCATTTTGTCCCGGCTGTACATAAGTGACACGGAATCCTTCTTCTTCAAGGTCACGGCACGCTTCAAATACAGATGGGTGCTCAATCGCTGTTGTCACGATGTGGCGCCCTCTGTTTTGGTAAAAACGGGCAGCCCCTTTGACCGCCAAATTATTGGATTCTGTGCCGCCTGATGTAAAAATAATCTCGTCAGCACTTACCTGGCATAAGACCGCAATTTGATTCCTTGCTCTTTCAAGAAATCGCTCTGCCTCCATCCCTGGAAAATGCAGGGAAGACGGATTGCCAAAAAAGCGGGTGCTTGCTTTTATAAATGTATCCAAAACCGATTGATCCGGCATTGTCGTTGCACTATTGTCGAAATAAATCATCTCTGCTGCTCCTTACTTTTTTCACTTCATCATGTTAGCACATTGACACAAAAAAAGCCGCCTCTTTTTCTTGAGACGGCCTTTGCTTTAAGGTTGTTCTTCTTTAAACTGCGCATCAAACCGCTTCAGCCCTTTGGAATCCACTTTATCAATGGCTGTAGCACACAATTCAAGCGCTTTGCTGTAATCTGCCTGACGAAAAGCAAGCTCCGCTTCATTTAGCTTCGGCCCTATGCTTGGATGCGTCCGGCGGTACCGGTTTCCGAATTGAAGCATGCGCTCGGATAGGGCAACCTGCTCGATCAGTTCATCGGTTTTATTCGCCAAATGCTCAACGGATCCGTTGGCTGCGTCAAGTTTTTCCCGCACAGCTTTCATATTCAGCGGCTTTTCATTTAAGTTTGTGCCCGTTTCGTGAATCCGCACACGTGCATCTTCACTCAGCTCCTTGTAATAATCCGGAATACCCGGCAAGTTGCTTTGCTTTACTTTTCGTGTAATATGCTGCAAGCGGTTTTTTAAGGTTTGCAGCTCTTTCGTGGCTTCCACTTCGTCTTTTCGTAATGTTTGAAGAAAGGCAGAAAACCCTTCCTGCTCTTTTTTCAATTCTTCCATCCGTGCCTGTATGTCTTTTAATTCATCATGTAAAAATGAATACGCCGTTTTTTCTTCCTCAATACGCCCGTATAAAATTTCATACTGCTTTTCGAGATGATAGATTTCTTCCTTTAGCCGTTTCGGGACATCGGCTTCTTCCCCGTTCAGTTGGTAGCTTTGCTTGACCAGATCCGTTTGCTCCAGCAAGTCATCGTTTTGTTCGCTGATGCCATGAATAACCGTACCGGTTTCCCCTTCATCCTTCAGCACATGATGCTTCGCCATCACTTCTTTTTCCAGCAAATCGTAGAAAAATTCGATGCTGTCCCGGGCATCCTTCACGATTAATTCCGTTTCCGACACTTCTGTTTTCACAAGCAAATCTCGGCTGCGGTTTAAATCTTCCTTTAATTCATTCACTTCTTTTTCAATTTGCAGATGATCCAGCATATAGCCGTCCTGCTTCATTTCTTTGTACCCGTGTTCAATTTCTGAAAGCTGCGCCGGAAGCGTATGATTCACTTCTGTCATCAACACTGGAATCCGCACCATCTTATGTTCCATGATGTCCATTTCCGCCTGGATTTCCATTAGCAGCTCACGGGCCTCCAGATAATCTCCATCCTCTGTTAAGTCCGCAAATTTATCGAATCGGCCAGCAATGACGTCCAGCTGAATTTCAAGGACTGACGCTGCTTTTCCAAAGGTATGTCTGTGGGCAAGCAGCCGTTTTTTCGCTTCACGCTGGCGCGTATACATATCTTCGCCTTCTGCACGATTTTTTTCTTCGCTTCCAACAAGCTGCTCAAGCTCCGATAAAATACTATTTACTTTTTTTTCAATTTGCACGAGGCGGCTTTCAATTTCATTGTTTGTTTTTTTAGCGGCGCCAAAGCGGAATTTGTCCACCTGATCTTCAGAGGCGAACAATTTTTCATCCACAGCCGGAATATCGACTGTGACGACTTCATCCCATTCTGCACGCCAGCGGTCGAACAGCGATTCTGTTTGTCCTGTCATATTCAGCCGCTTTACTTTTGCCAGCTCTTCATTCACTGGGCGATGAAGCAGCTCTGTTTTTTTCATGTCAAGCTGATCAATTTCTTTTGCATTTCTTTTTCTGCCCACCATTGCGTAAATGAGAAAAATAAGTACGACAATGATCGCTCCAATGACGAATTCCACCATCATAAGCCCCCTCGTAACAACGAATAAATAGTATGTATAAAAAGGAAACGCCTCATTGCGCCCCGTCAATCAATTGCGTATAATTTCACTATTATTAATAATAGCATGATTGCTCATGTTTTTGATGAGAACTTATGTTTTTCCGAACAGTTTTCGCAAAAAAATGTCAAAAAAACGGCTATTTGATGAAAAAAGGAGTATTTTCGCATGCTAAGAGACGGACATATTCATACGGCTTATTGCCCGCACGGCTCCACTGATTCCTTGAAGCAGTATATTGAACGCGCGATCACGCTTGGCTTTTCTGAGATCACGTTTGCCGAGCATGCCCCGTTGCCGGCATCGTTTACCGATCCCGCTCCCGCTCGTGACAGCGCGATGCGGCCTGAGGACCTTGAGGCGTATTTAAAGGACGTAGAAGCAGCAAAGAAGGAATATGCCTCTTCAATTACAATTAACAGGGGGCTGGAAGTAGATTACATTCCCGGTTTTGAGGAAGAAACAACCCATTTTTTGAACGAGTACGGCCCTTTTCTCGACGATGCTATTTTGTCTGTTCACTTTCTTCCAGTGCAAGGGCAATTTGTTTGTGTGGATTTCAGTAAGGAGGAATTTGAACGAATTATTCAAAAAGCCGGATCGATTGAATTTGTTTATGAGTTGTACTATCATACGTTATTACAATCAATTCAGGCGAATCTTGGTCCCTATAAACCAACGCGGATCGGCCATATGACCCTTGTTCGTAAATTCCAGCGCATGTTTCCCTGCCATCATTCGTTTGATGCAATGATCCAGCGTATTTTGGTCCAAATAAAACAAACCGGCTGCTCACTGGATTACAATGGCGCCGGTTTCGTCAAGCCATTATGCCGGGAAACGTATCCGCCCATTCACATTGCCCGAACGGCTCATTCGATGGGCATTCCGCTTATTTATGGGTCTGATGCTCATGCAGCGAATGGACTTGGCCAGGGTCTCGCTGAAATCGATCGCATTTTAATAGAAGGAAGTGTTTAATTATGTTTCAAACTGCCGCTTATTCAGGAACAAAACCAGAGCAATACACGCTTGTCATCAAGCAGCTGGAAGCCTTGCTTGAAGGAGAACATAATGCAACGGCAAACTTAAGCAACGCCTCTGCTCTTTTAGGCCAATTTTTGCCTCGCATTAACTGGGCTGGCTTTTATATAGTGGATGGAAATGAGCTTGTGCTTGGCCCTTTCCAGGGACTGCCGGCTTGCGTCCGTATCCCGTTTGGAAAAGGGGTATGCGGAACAGCCGCTGCTGAGCGAAAAACGCTGCGAATTGAAGATGTTCACGCGTTTCCCGGTCATATCGCCTGTGACGCCGCTTCCCGCTCTGAAATCGTGGTACCGCTCATCAAAAACGGTGAATTACTGGGTGTGCTTGACATCGACAGCCCTGAAACAAACCGTTTTGACGAAGAAGATGAAAAAGGCCTGGTTCAATTCGCTGAGTCATTAATCCGTTTCCTTTAAAGAAAAGGTTGACATCGAATTTCAGGCGTTATATACTACTCTTTGTGTAAAATAAATGCAGCCTATGTGTTCGCTGTTTAGATGTCATTTTGTTTCTTTATCCGGCTGACCGGAAAAGGGGCATCGTGTAACCCGTTGCTGCAGGGCGATGGTGCATGAAAACAAAATGTGCTGACAGTTCTTCACACCGGTTTTTATTTTACAACAAAATAAAAACACAAAAGGAGGAGTCATTCAATGGCTCGTTATACAGGTCCAAGCTGGAAATTATCCCGCCGTCTTGGTATTTCACTAAGCGGAACAGGTAAAGAAATCGAAAAACGCCCTTACGCTCCAGGTCCACACGGTCCGAACCAGCGTAAAAAAATCTCTGAATACGGACAACAGCTTCAAGAAAAGCAAAAGCTTCGTCACATGTACGGTGTGACTGAGCGTCAATTCCGTAACTTGTTCGACAAAGCAGGTAAACTAAAAGGCGTATACGGCGAAAACTTCATGATCCTTCTTGAGTCTCGTCTTGATAACCTTGTTTACCGTTTAGGTCTTGCCCGCACTCGCCGTCAAGCTCGTCAGCTTGTTAACCACGGCCACATCACTGTTGATGGAAAACGTCTTGACATTCCATCATACCAGGTGAAAATCGGTCAAGTGATCGGTGTTCGTGAAAAATCAAACAACTTTGCTATCATCAAAGAAGCAGTTGAAGTAAACAACTTCGTACCTGACTACTTAACATTTGATGCAGACAAGCTTGAAGGTACATTCACTCGCCTTCCTGAGCGTTCTGAATTGCCAGCAGAAATTAACGAAGCTCTTATCGTTGAGTTCTACTCACGTTAATAACATCGTTTTATGGAAAACCCCCATCACTCCCGATGGGGGTTTTCTCATCCTGTTGAAAAACAATCTGGTCAAGAGAAACCAGATGTTTTTTCTAAATTGTTTCCTTTTCTCTTAGCAAAAAATAGGCTGTTTTTCTAAAAAAGAACATTCAGGGGCTCCGGGCTGCCGGCTCCGCTTTCCGGTGGGGCGAACGCTGAACCAGCCCAAAAAGCGCGGCTGTTTCAGCCTGTCC
>NZ_FTLX01000020.1 GCF_900156125.1 Domibacillus enclensis
AAAATGTATTAAGAAAATGATTATATTATTAACTGTGGATCGTTGATGCTAGAGCATCAGCGGTCCTTTTCAATTTTTTCTCTCAATTTAAGGTAGTGATGTTGACTGCAATATGTAGGTTTCTTTGGATGATTGAGTAAAAACTGAAACTGGTGAACGGGAAGTCAAAGAACATACTGTACATGTTGTAAACGAAAAACCAGCTATTCTAGAGATCAGCAACTGGATCTGTAAGCATATGAAAAAAAGGAGCTGATCAAAAAAGATCAGCTCCTTTTTTCCTTCTAATTCCTTCAAGATTTTGTTTGAAACATGTTCGTGGGCAGTGCCGTATTTACATCAATCCACCAAAAATGATCGGCACAAAAAATGACACAACGATAATGGAGAAGATGATACCGCCAATGTTCAGCCACACACCGGTTTTGGCCATCGTGCTCATTTTAATGTAGCCAGTAGCAAACACGATCGCATTTGGCGGGGCGGCAACAGGGAACATAAAAGCGAATGTTGCTCCCATGCAGGCTGCGACCATTAAGATAATTGGGTCTACCCCGAGGGCGGCGGCACCAGCGGCTACGATCGGGTAAACCATTGTGGATGTGGCGGTGTTGGATGTAAACTCGGTCAGCAGTGTAATCACGCCAACGATGAGCGCAATGGTTACCCAGAGCGGAACATCCGTGAAATTCACAAGCTGGCTGCCAATCCATTGATCAAGCCCAGAGCTTGAAATCCCGGCAGCCAGAGCCAGACCGCCTCCGAACAACCATAAAATGCCCCACGGAAGTTTTTTGACGGTGTCCCAATCCAAAATGGTGCCGGATTTGTTTTTGGCCGGGATGACAAACAATAGAAACGCACCGAGCAAAGCGATGACCGTATCATCTATACCAGGAATTATATTTTCGAGCAAGAACGTCCGGGTAATCCAGCCAATTGCGACAAGAGAAAAAACAGTTAACACTACTTTTTCCTCAAACCCCATCCGTCCCAGATCCTGTTGCTCCTGTTTAATGATGTTTCTTCCTCCTGGAATATCCTTCAGCTTCATTGGATAAGCAACCTTCACTAAATACAGCCAAACGAGCGGGATCAGAACAACGACCAGCGGAATCCCGAATGACATCCATTTCGCAAATGAAATTTCCACGCCGTACAATTTATTGACTGTAGCGGCTAAAATAGTATTTGCGGGTGCGCCGATTAACGTCCCGAATCCGCCTAGCGTCGCTGCATAAGCCGTCCCAAGCATTAAAGCGGTGCCGAACGGAAAGTTGCCCGGTGTAGTGTCGACATTTGAGCCATTATGTTTTAGTGAATCTGCCACCTGCTTTGTCACCGCAAGCGCCATGGGCACCATCATCATCGTAGTAGCGGTGTTTGAAATCCACATCGATAAAAAGCCGGTTGCCGTCATAAAACCGAGAATAATCATGCTTGGATTCGTTCCGATAAAAGAAATAATGCCTAGTGCAATACGTCTGTGCAAGTTCCACTTCTCCATTGTTAGCGCTATCATAAAACTGCCTACAAAGAGGAAGATCAACGGGTCTCCGTATGAGGCGGAGACATCGCCTGTTTCCATAATACCGAAAAGAGGAAACAGCAGCAGTGGCAGCAGAGAAGTCAATGGAATCGGAATGGCTTCTGTCACCCACCAGGTTGCGATCCAGGCAACAATCGCCAGAACGGTCACGGCCTCACTCGACATTCCTTCCGGTGACACGAGAAAGCGGATAAGCAAAAATAGAAGAGGTCCGGTTAACAATCCGATCCATTGTGCTTTTGAATAGGAAGGAGGATGTTCAGGGTCAGGCTCCTGCATCAGGTTTTCCACTTTTTTGTTTACCGGAGCATCTGACTTTCTGGCAGCGGAGCCATTCGCCATCAGATGCAGACCGAACATTGTTTTAGTCCAATTCCTGACCTGTTCATCCCACGCCCACATTTGATTCCATAACGATCGTACTGATGTCATTGCATAATCCCCTTTCATTCCATCTCATTTTTCAAGAATTTGATACCGCTTTCAAAAATAAACCCCCATTTCCTCCTTTGACTTGTCCATGACCTAACTCACAAGTTGTTTACGCTTAAAACATTACTCAATGAATACATTGTTGTCAATATTTTTTTATAAAACGTTTAAAATAACCTTTTTTATAAAAAACTTGACTTTATTGTATACGTTAATTTATATTTGGTGTAGCAAGAGGCAATTGAAGGCCTGAGAGAAACAATCGATGAGTAAGGATAAGCTGGCGAATCGGAATCGAAAAACAGATCGTCCAATAAGAATGGAACGAATCGGTCTGAAACACTTGGTTTTATAAGTGCCTTTCTATTTTTGAAAGCGATTTCGAGATTTGCGGCTCGTTCAATTTTTTTCAATCGAAAGTTGGTCTTCAGCCAAAAATAAAAGGATGAGGAGAATGACAATGAATACGATGGTGGATAAAGTACAGCAAAAAGAAAAAATGACCGAATTGATGTCCAAGTTTGTTTCGCTTGTCAGCTACAAGCTTCCTGATGACGTTGAAGGGAAATTAAAAGAATTAAGTGAAGAGGAAGACAATCGTCTGGCGAAAATTATTTACAAGACAATGTTCGAAAATCAGAAGCTGGCCTCTGAGCTGAAAAGACCTTCTTGCCAGGATACCGGTGTCCTTCAGTTTTTTGTGAAATGTGGAGAAGACTTTCCTTTGATTGGGCAGCTGGACCGTATTTTAAAAGACAGTGTATATAAGTCCACACAAGAAACACCGCTGCGTCACAACTCAGTCGAAACATTCGATGAATACAATCCGGGTATGAATGTCGGAGACGGCTCCCCGAGTATTTTCTGGGAAATCGAAGAAAACAGCGATAAGGTAGAGATATATACGTATATGGCTGGCGGAGGATGCACACTTCCAGGCGTTGCGACCGTGCTGATGCCGGGTGAGGGATATGAAGGGGTAGTGAAGTTCGTGCTGGACCGCATGACAAGCTATGGCATTAACGCCTGCCCACCGCTCCTGGTCGGTGTCGGTGTCGGAACATCGGTGGAAACAGCTGCGCTGAATTCGAAAAAGGCGCTGATGAGATCCGTTGACAGCCAAAATGAAAATGAAAATGCAGCAAAGATGGAAAAGCTGCTTGAAGATGGTATTAACGCGATTGGTCTGGGGCCACAAGGACTGAAGGGCTCTAAATCCGTTATGGGCGTTAATGTTGTCAATACCGCAAGACATCCTTCAACCATCGGAGTGGCTGTGAATACAGGGTGCTGGTCTCACAGAAGAGGAAAAATCACATTTGACAGCAGCTTAAATTATGAAATCAGTACACATGCGGGGGCAGAGCTATGACTAAAAAAGTATTAACGACACCGATTAAAGACGAAGATTTAGATGGGATCAAAATAGGCGATATTGTTTATTTAACGGGCACGATTGTCACATGCAGAGACGTGGCGCACAGACGGCTGATTGAAGAAAAAATCCCATTGCCTGTGGATCTTAGAGGAAAAGCCATTTTTCATGCGGGTCCTATCGTACGGGATCACGGGAACGAGGAGTATGAAATTATTTCAATCGGTCCAACAACGAGCATGAGAATGGAAAAATTCGAAAAAGAATTTATTGAAGAAACAGGTGTAAAACTGATTGTAGGCAAAGGCGGCATGGGAAAGAATACAGAAGAAGGCTGCAAAACACATAAAGCACTTCACCTCGTTTTCCCGGCTGGCAATGCGGTGTACGCGGCGAAAAGCGTGGAGGAGATAAAGGAAGTGCACTGGAAAGACCTTGGAATGCCAGAATCTTTATGGGTATGTGAAGTAAAGGAATTCGGTCCGCTTATTGTTTCCATTGATACAGAAGGGAATAATGTCTTCGAAGAAAATAAAGTGGAATTTAACCGAAGAAAAGAAGAGCAATACAAAATAATTAGTGAGCAAGTCAGATTCATCAAATAAGTTATGGAGTTGGACGTCTATGCCGGTACTGCAAAAAACGCAAACGATCGTTCGTTATCAGCAGCCTAACGGAAGCATCCACTACGGTGTCGTAGAAGACGGCGACATTTTTCAGCTAAGTGGCGGTTTCACTGAAATGGCAAAAGAGGAATTGACTTACGACGGGGTAAAGGTTCGATTCGATGATGTGACCCTTCTAGAACCAGTAGTTCCATCAAAAATTGTCAACTTTGGCTGGACTTACGTTGGACATGCAACGGAAACAGGCGGCACGGCGAACCTGAGGGAGCCATTCTTGTTTTTAAAACCCGTATCATCGCTGATTCCTGATCAAGGAGAAATTCTTCTTCCATCCGGTCATTTAACCAGCCAAGTAGAGATGGAAGGAGAAGTAGCCCTTGTAATCGGCAAGCGCGGCAAAAACATCAAAGAAGAAGACGCGTTGGACTATGTTTTTGGCTGTACAATCTTTAATGACGTCACAGCACGGGATCTGACGAAAACCGACCCCCAATTCACGCGAGGCAAAGGATTTGATACATTTGGTCCGCTGGGTCCGTGTATCGTAAAAGGGCTGGACCCGAGGAATCTCAGAATTGTTACAACGCTTAACGGCCGAGTTGTACAAGATGGCAATACAAATGAAATGTCGCTGTCCATTCCTTTTTTGATCAGTTGGATTTCACAAGTGATGACACTTGAACCGGGCGATATTTTGGCAACAGGCTCTCCATCCGGAAGCTGCCCGATGAAGCATGGGGATATTGTTTCGGTTGAAGTAGAGCAGATCGGCACGCTTTGTAATTACGTTAAACAAGAAACGGAGTTATAAGCATCATTGCTAAGTGAAAGAAAGGGTGAAGAACAGAAATACTTCGCTGTTTTTACGGAAAAAGTGGAATCATTGATTTGAGAAAGCAGGTGATAAGCCTGCTTTCTTCATGTTGTTGAAAAAAGAACATGTCAATGAAAAGCAGGTAACTCTTTTTCAACGCTACTATGCTTGTGCGAACACGGTTCGGGCGGCTTCTGCAGGACTTCGCGTTCGGAGGGGCGGGCGGTGAGCTAACTTTTGTCGCTACGCTCCAAAAGTGGATCTCAC
>NZ_FTLX01000011.1 GCF_900156125.1 Domibacillus enclensis
ATAATAATAGCAGTAACGCTGATTCTACGTGGGGGCGGCAAGCCTTTGGCTACATGCCTCTGACGCTTTTGGGTTTGTTCAAAATCAGTCACTACAGCACGTTTTTAACGTGCCAAGGCCTAAGCCCTGTATAAGTAAAGAGTGATTACCCTGTTTTCTTTTACTACATAAAGCAATCCATTGATATACCGCTTTTCCACACCATCTATAGCATAGAGAAGGATACTGTTCTTTAAGTCCTCCAAAATAAAGCTGTAAATGAAATCAACAGGCGCCTCTGTCACTCGCTCACGAAAACGCTCAATGCAATGTTTTGTAATGGTCACCGTGCATCTCCTCCAGATATAAAAGATTTTTGATTCTCAGAAATTCCGACGGAGTCGGGTGCGGGACTCTTTTACGAGTCCCAGTCAAACATGCAGTCCGTGCAGATATCATTCGCTACAATCCCGCCGCAGATCTGGCACCGGTAAGAAGTACTGTATAAAGGATCTACAGCATAACCGATCCCGGACATGCCAACAGCCATGTGAAAGTCATCCATGGAAATGTGCAGATCCTCGTCTGTCTCCTCGTCTATCCCCACCTCTGCTCCATCGAGCTCTTCTATATCCAAAATCAGATAACCTTTAAAGACAGTGGCCCAGTTCATTTCAAGATTTGCCACTCTCCAGGCTTTTTTATGGGGAAGCACATTAAGGTGCCATACGTATTGAATGTGATTGGAATCTTCGACAAGCACTGTATATCGGTGATACGGACGAATTAGCATAAAATCTCTCCTTATTATTTATAGTTAAAAAGAAGGCGCTAGACGCCCCGGTGCGACCAGGGATCGCCCGAACATAAAAATAAGACCACTCCGCATATGCAGAGTGGTCTTATTTTTACTGAGCCATCATGAATCCAATATGGAGACAGCAGTATGAATTTCTACAAAAAACTCCTGATGTTCATACCGCAGAAACACTTCTGAGCATACTTTCGAAAGCGCGAGGTACGAGACGTTGTAAGTACCTCAAGTGGCATACTGCAAACGTGGTAGCATTAAAAAGAAGGATTAACACTTTTAATTCTGACCTCACAGATAAAAATTTCAGTTATTCGGAAAAACTTTATTTCCTTTTAATCTACTAATAAACTATAATTTACCTAATATAGAGGACGATGACAACGGAGGCTGCACATGGAGCATAGATCCGCCAGTACAGAAACGCTCCGGAAACGGATTGAAGCACAGCGCCAGATCATGATCCGGGCAGGCCAGCTGCACGGACTAACGGCCCACATCACAATCATGCACAGTGAAACGCTGGATCAGCTGATCATTGAATACCAGTACGCAAAGAGAATGAATTCTGCCGGCAGCGCTGCAGGATGATCGGATCGCAAAACCGGCTCTCCGTCACCCTGCACGCGCCGCTCCGGTACTAAACCGCCCGATAACAACGGACTGCACGGCTGCCGCCTGCATTCCGTAAGTTCCTGGCCGGTTTGCGCTATGCGCCGCACCGGACGGGCCGGAAAACCTTAAGATCAAAATGGGAAAGGCTCAGCCGTTCTGCCGAACCGCTGAGCCTTTTATTTGTATTTACATGCACAAGCGCAGAAGCCCTTCTGGGGGTAGCGTCAGGAAAATGAGAATTTACAACGTTAAGCAATTTGATACAAGTCTTATGAGACATTGTAAATCCTAATTTAGAGGTATTTTGGATATGTCTCAATAGTCTTTACTCTATTGAGATTGTGAAGGTTTCTACTTAAACTAACGAAGCAGTTTAGTTACTATTGCTGTATAATCAATATTTAGATACGCTATTTAAATCGGAAGGGGAGGAAACTTATGGAAAAGTATATTTGTAATGAGTGTGGAGGAGAATTCTCCAAAAATCAACTCGATTCAGAATTACTGATAGATGGTGAGTCTTTTTGTAAAGACTGTGCTAGCAGCTTAATGGAAGCTGGAAGAGACTCTGTAGATCCAAATCATAATTTTGATTCGTACGAAGACTGGGATGAAAATGGACGTTAACTAACATAATAGAAGTATTAAGAGTAGACCCCAATATAGTTGGTTAAGACTTTTTATTATTTCTTTGCTTACTATATGGGTGCTTTAGTTCAACAGTCGATTCCTTGAAATCGGCTTTTTTTATGGGTAAAAGTTTCCTTATCGTTGTAAATCTGCATTTTCCTGACGCTACCCCTTCTGGAAGAACAGTCAGTTGCCATCCGATGTATCGCACTAAACATTTCCTTTGTACCCCAGTAAGACATTACCGCAGCGACTCCTTCCATTGCCCGACTTCATCATGCATTCCGGCTAAAACTCCACAACCAACCACTCAAATATCAGCAAATTGGCAGTCCGATCACTTATAGTCTTTTAATACAATGTGCAAAATTCAAATATATTTTTAATGCCTCCAATGATCATAACTATTGACACTGCAACCTTGTTTTAATAATACCACAGTTGTATAATAGTCCTTATAACATATGGGTAGTATTAAAAAGAGGAAGTGAAAAGAAGATATGTACACGGTAGATGAAGCCTTTGAAATTCTAGCTGAGAAGAAAATCACGAGCAGCAAGGAAATCGTCCGCAGATGGCTGCGCAATGGAACGCTTGAAGGGATCAAGCCTAGTTCGCGAAAAGAAGGCTGGCGCATCCCTGAAGAAGCGCTCGAGGTCTTTATTGAAGAGCGGCTTGCCTCTTTTGCTACTACGGTAGTAAGTGAAGAAGAAAAAGAACGGCTGCGGGAAGAAGGCCGTACGCAAATGTGGTACAAAATTGCGGCCAGTGGGATTCGTGAAGGTTATATAGAAGTGACCAAAGGGAAATTTAATCGCTGCATTGAACACCGGCGCTTCGAAAAAGAATTTGCAGATTATGCGTGGAGCCGGATCCAGGGGTATTACCCTTACAATAAAACAAAACCGCGCCTTTACTATTTAGGCGATGCAGCCGAGTTTCATGGGGACCGCGTATTGTTCGATGAAAACTTTGAAGACCTGGAGGAAAAAATTTTGTTTGCAGTCATTGAGCACATTCGGCTTGAAAAAAGAAAAGCCAACAACAATTAATACTGCTGCAATTTCAATAAAATCAAGAACCTTTCTTCGAATAAACGTTTATTCGAAGAAAGGTTCTTTTAAAAAAAGACCCTTCTAACCGTGCTGCTTTCAAAAAGGCAAGGTCCGGGTCGTATTTTTTGAGAAAACCGCTCAAAAAATCTCCACCCTTTCCTCCTTGCCTTTCTGAATTTTTGGCGGGACTGGTAATCCGCCAGGCCGAGCATACCCAAAACGGGGAGCTGCAGGCTGCCCTGTCTTCTCTATTGTACCGCCAAAAACCGCTATTTTTCCGCAGAACGTCTCCTTTCTAACTCCCATTAATGACGCTAAAAAGCCGGCCTCACACTCCAAAACAAGGGTTTTAAACCCATAAAAGAAAAAAAGTTTAAAATATTGTAAATATTTCAATTAAATTGTGAATTTAGGTCGAATTATGCGGTAATATAGATTTGAATTAAAGCGATCTATTCCTATCGCATGATTCTAAAGACCTTTATTAGGATGTCATTACAAAGAATCATCATCCGCACAATTATTCTGCTTTCAGTCGGATGCGTCATATCTTTGATTACGGGGGGACTATGGAGAATTTACTGCGATCGGCCGGCCAGAGGCAGAACCACGTGCTTTTTCATCACGAAAAAGCGGATGGGTGGATCACACTGGCGAAGAAAGAGAAATCGGGTGCCTGGCGCCAGTACCATTACGAACCGGACCAGCTAGCGGAAGAACTGCCGAAATGGACCGGAGAGGATGTGTATTTCAGCCAGAACACGTTTTACAAGCCGCAGCGCCGCATTGAGAACATCCGGCAGCTGCGTGCGCTGTACGTGGACGCCGACTGTTACACGCTTGGGTATGATCCTGAGTGGGTGGCTGGCAAAACAGACCTCGAAATCTTTCAAGGCGTGCTCCCCGAGCCGAATATCATCATTTATTCGGGCAGAGGGCTGGTGTACGTCTGGCTGATCGAGCCGGTTCCTTATAAGGCTCTTCCACTCTGGCAGGCGGTGCAGAATTACTTTTGTGAAAAGCTGAAATACATAGGCGCGGACTCAAAAGCAACTGATGCGACACGAATTTTCCGCATTGATGAAACGGTGAACTCGAAGAACGGAAAAACGGTGCGGACCGACTGCCGGCACCAGCACCGTTATATACTACGCGAGTTGCAAGAAGAATATTTGCCGGACTTGACCCCCAAGAAGGAGAAGAAACGCGGACGGAAGCCAAAAATTATTCATATACATAACCTGCGGACCCTGCATTATGCCCGGCTGATGGACATTGTAAAACTCATTAAGCTGCGGAACGGAGAAGTGGAAGGACACCGGGAGACGCTGTGCTTCCTGTACAGGTACTGGAGCTGCTGCCTGACGGATGATGCGGCCGATTCCATCAAACAGATGCTGGAGTTCAACGGTGACTTTGCAGTGCCGCTCCAGAAGCGCGAGGTGGTGCGAGCGACAAAAAGCGCAGAAAAGGCCTGGCTTGCAAAGGGGTGCCCAAAGGCAAACGAGGAAGCAGTGAAAAAAGGCTACCCGGCCGCCGGCTATAATTTAAAAAATACCACGATTATTAAGCTGCTCGATATTACAACTCAAGAGCAGGAGCACATGAGTACTCTTATTGACAGCGGAGAGAAACGCAGGAGAAGAGGTGAGAGAGATAAAAGACGCTACCAGAGAAGAAAGGAAGGAAAGCCTTGCCGGAATGAGTACATCAAAGAAGAGAAAAAGAAAACGGCGGATATTATACTGCTGCTGAAGACGACAATGGAGCGGCACCCGCATATGTCCAACCGGAAAATGGCGGCACAGCTAGGGATCAGCGAGTCCTATGTGCGAAAATTAAAGGCTGTTTTGACGCCAAAACAGGTGCGCACTGGTTGTTCACCCTTATATTAAGGGCGATAGCCTGCTTGCCCGATCTGTGGATAACTTGATCACTTGATTGAGAGCTGGTAGACATGGTTAGGAGCTCGGGTTGAATTAAAGGTTTAGTATTTGAATTTAACACATAAAACAAATAATAATAGATGCCGCTTATTCTAAGGTTTTAAGAGGGCTAAGTCCCGCAGCGGGCAGCGGTGGCAAGCGGGAGCGCGCAAATGAGAAACAGAAACTGGCTCTAGCTTTTCATCTGTCACCTCCCTGCCTTTGCCTTTCGCATGATTCGTCCTATAAAGGACTATTTTGCCCCTCCGCGCGACCAGCGCAATACGAGCATGACCAGTGTGTCAAGGGATGATCTGCGCCCTTGACACGCTGGTCCGCCGTCTTGCCTTCAAGCCGGAAAGGTTCGGGTGTCCTAACGGCTTGAAGGCTAGACGGCTTGCGCTGTATTACAATCGCGGTGCGGAAGGCAAAATAAGATTTGGAGCTGTGCGCAGCAAGCGACACGATTTCCGGCACAGCCGGAAATTCTCCATCAAAGCGGATCGCAGCGGCTAGTTCCGGAGTTCGAGCCGGAATCCGTGATGCAGGCCGGCAACGAAGGAAACAGCCGCGGTACTGCAGTGTGGGGTTCACGGATGAGAATGTGTGTTATTAACAATACTGGACTGGTGCGATGCAGATGCTGAGCTGTGCTTGCAGAACGGGCTTCTGCGCTTGAACCCTCAAATATGAATAAGAAGGCGCAGCGGTTCGTCAGAACGGCTGCGCGTTTCCTTTAAAACACAAAGCTGAGCGGCTGGTCCGGGAGCACGTGCCGGAATCTGCGATGCAGGCCGAATGCGGACGGTACAGCCGCGGAGTATACAATTTGTGTACGGTTCGTTTGCTGGGTTATTAATGTAAGGCTGGTGCGAATGTCAAACAGCTGATGAACAAGGGTTAGAAAGGTTTTGCATCAGCGCGAGACTTGCGGCTTGAAATAAAAAGAAACAGCGGTTCAAGTGAACGGCTGTTTCTTTCATTGATTAATTTCATTTCTTTAGGAATACAAAAAAAGCAACTACCCTAAAAACATACGGGCGGTTGCTTTGCCTTTAAACAGCGGTTATACGAATTCGAGATTTTCCACATCAGCTATGGTACATGGATTAGCTGTTTTGTATACAATCTTTTTCCCCTTTAAATCACTCTCTTTTTCTTCGATTTCAAAGGCGACACGATTCTCATCAATTTGATCTTTTCCATAACTCAGCACTTTGTATACTTCTAAAATTTCACCTTTGTAAACAGCCATCAACTCATCTTGGTTATATAAGCGGTCTTGGCTTATTCTCCATGCTCTTCTCACGCGATCCCTTAATCCTTCCTTAGAGTTAGGTACTACATTTACTTTGATAATAATCATCTTATCCCCTTCTTTCTTTGTTTATTCTTTTATTATTCTTATAATATTCTTTTATCATTCTTTTTTCAAGAATAAATTTACAATTCCGAATTAAAATTGGAAAATCCTTTCTATATTCTTGCATTTTTTCTAAGTGCATCAAATTATTATTCATAAGAAAAAGAGGCGTCCCTGTTCAACCGAACAGGGACGCCTCTCTCAATATAGTTCTTCAATATGATACAAACTTGTTTATGATTTTTTCAGATTCATATGCATTTTAACTAGCTTAATAATTTTTTCTTCGGGCATATTAACAGCTAATGATGTTGTTGTTATGGCTTGATTTAGCGACTTACCTGCTTGAATAAGCTCAAGTATCTTTTTAACAACCTCAAGTACAAATGTAATTTTATCAATTTTAGTCATGTTTCCTCTTCCTTTCTTTTGTTATGATTATTTGTACTTAGTATAATGCGTAGCTAACTTTTTTTAGGTAGACAAAAAGTACACATTTTGAGGTGAATGAATTGGTTGATAAAAGAACAGCAATACTGGCTTCCATTCTCAATACTGCAGGAATCACTTCTTACGGAACTCTCAAGTACGAATCATTTATGAAAATCATATTGAATTCTAAAGAAAAAAAGGTGAAAGACATTCTAAGAGAGTACGAAAATGAATTTATTGATCGAAAAGCAAGCCACTTACTTCATGATTTTATTCAGGAAAAAAAGCTGAAAAATGTTGAGGTAATAGAAAGATCTAATGTTACGAAAGATTATTTCTATGCAATATATTCCGGCAAACGGATGCCTGGAAGAGATAAGACACTCCAGTTGGCTTTCGGAATGAGCCTATCTTTAAAAGAAACAAACCTTTTCTTGAAAACAGCCGGTCATAATGAACTTTATGCACGAAACAAGCGTGACTTGATCATTATGGTCTGCCTTAAGGACTGCAAAACTCTTTCTGAAACAGACTATATTTTATATGAGATAGGCTTTGATCCTTTAACACCGGAATAAACTATTTTTCCTCTTCGTCTCGAAGCTTTTTCTCATATGATAAATTCACTACTTAACGATTATTTGTGATATTATTTACTCGTAAAAATGTAAGAAAGTTGGATGTAAATGAATTTAAATCCTTACTATGAGAAGTTTTCCAGTAATCGTTGTAATGAGTGCGGGGACCCTGCAGAAGGTATTCTTTGTGAAGACTGTAAAAGAGATTCGCAGCAACCTGAAGATGTGGATCTCTTTGATGATAGAGGACTTGATGAGTACTGACTCCCTAAAAAGAGAAAAGCTTAAACTTATTTACCACAACTGCTATTCTAAATGAGCCAAATCTGTCAAAATTAAACCTTTCTTCGTTGGAAGAAAGGTTTATTCGAAGAAATATTCTTTTCATCTTTCAAAGCTCCAACCGCATCACCACATCATCCATCTGCTCCTGCGTAATTCCGATATACCGCAGCGTCTCCGCCTGGCTGGAATGGTTCAGCAGCTTCTGGATCATGGCGAGATCGGTGCCCTGCTGGTAGGCGAAGTAGCCGAATGTTTTGCGGAGCGAGTGGGTGCCGATGCGATCAGTGATGCCGATCAGACGGGCCGCCGTGTTTAAGATATCATACGCGTGCTGGCGGCTGATGGGGCCGCCTTTCTGGCTTAGGAAAAGCGGTTCGTCCGGTGCCGGCTGATGGCGTTCTTTTTCTATGTATTGCCGGATGAGCAGACGGGACTTGCTGTTGAGGGCAACGTGGCGCACCTTGCTGGTTTTCTTTTCCTTCAGCTCGATCCGTTCGGCCGGCTCATTTTTTGATGTCCAGACGTCCTGTATGCGGAGTCCCAGCAGATCGCTAATGCGAAGACCTGTGTTGATGCCGAGGACGAACAGGAGCTCATTTCGAAGCGCTGAGGCACGCAGCACTTTTTTCATCGCTTCAATCTTCTGCTTTTCTTTAATCGGCTGGACAATTTCCACTGATTCTCCCCCTTTCAAGGGGATCATTGTGTCAGATTTCCGCCCCTTTTCCGTATTGATAAAAGGAGCTGTCCAGCCCTCGAACAGCCCCGCTTTCTGCTCTTCTTGAAAATCTGACATAACAGGCTTTTGTCCGGTTTTTCCTTATCCCTCTTCCTTCACATAAATCGTCCATCCATATGCTTTTCGCAGCATCTCCGCCTGATTGTCCGCTTCCGCTTGTCCCGTAAACGTGCCGGTGTGAAGGCGGAACAGCCGATTGTCTGCCGCTTGCGCTTTTCTTTCTTTCGCCCCGGCCGCCCGTGCCAGCCCTTCTCCGTACGCCGCTGCCATGCTGTTTAAAAAGGCGTCGGACTTCAGCAGGCGTGCGTCTTCTTTATTTGAAATGAACAGCGTTTCCGTCAAAACCGCCGGCATGGCCGTTTCCCGCAGCACCGCGAAATTTTCGTCCTTCATGCCCCTGTCCAGCACCTCATGCCTGTCCGTTACTTTGACAGCCGCTCCATGCACAAGGATTTGCAGCATCGCCGTTTTGCCTGCCGCACCGTTAAATTTGAACGTTTCAAACCCGCGCGCAGCCGGATTCGCCGCACTGTTAATGTGGAACGAGCAGAACAGGTCCGCTCCCGCCTCATTCGCCAAATCGGCCCGCTCCGACGGGGACAGGTACACGTCCTTTGTCCGTGTATAGATCACGTCGCAGTCATAGCGGCTCGTTAAGTAGGCGCCTGCTTTTACGGCCAGGTGAAGCGTCAGGTCTTTCTCCTGCAGCCCGTGCGCCACCGCTCCTGGATCTTTCCCGCCGTGCCCGGCATCAAGCATCATTTTCACCATTTGAATTCCTCCTTTTTTCATCAAAAAAGAGCACACCCCGGTGCGCTCTACTTAAACGACATGGCCAGGTCGTTAATGGACTGCGTCAGCTGATCCACTTTGGTCTCAATCCGGTTCAGCAGGTAAAAGGTTACGATGATCGGAAATCCGACGTCGCTGATCATACTCATCCAATCCATGCGCGCTCCCTCCTTTCGATTCATAAAAAAGGGAGGCTTCATGCCCCCCCCCCTTTTCTGGTTACAGGACGATATCCTGTGTATTACGCTCAACAATGCGTGCATCAATCACGCCTGTTAAGTAGCCTTTTGTGGAAAAAAACACATCAGCTGCAATGATCTGTTCCATTGCGGCCTTTACCTGAACCGGATCAACCGGCTCTTTCGGATTGCGAATCATCAGTTTCGTTTCGCCGCCCGTCGCTGTGAAATTCAACTCAAGCACCTTTGCCATCTGAACTCCTCCTTTCAAACCGTATTTTTATTGATTAGTTAATGTCGTTTACTGCGGTTGTCTGCACTTCAACCATATCGATTTCCGCGTACAAGCTGGCAAGTGCCGCTGCGGCTGCGTAAATCGAATCCGCATCTGCATTCAAGTCCACGTTTGCATACGTGTAATTCTTGAAAATCTGCTTTCCGTCCGTGTTGATGCCGCCGTCAAGCTTCATCACCAGGCTTTTTTTCTGTAAATATTCCTGCATCTTTACCCCTCCTTTCTTCTACAAGGCTCACTTTACCGGCTGCAGGGGCTTCGATCAAAAGGGGTTTTAGCTTAAAAAACAGCATTTAGCCGCGGTCTTTCATTTATTTGAAGGGAATGTGTAGGAAACAGACGAGCAGAAAATTCGGAGATGGTTTTTTGTTCATGAAAAAAGACCTCATCCTTGTTTCGAGAAGGAGTGAAGTCTTTTTCAATCAGATATTCATTAGGGGAACACAAAGGATGATTTATCGTACGAATCTTTTTCACAGTGTTTTACGTATTTGTTAGTATAAGGAACGGAAAAATACATATCACATCTGTGATCGCTGCTTAAAATCCAATAAAAAATGAAGAGGTGTTGTGATGTCGGCCGTACTATTTATGTTCATTCATCTTGTAATCGGCTTGTGGTTACTATTTAAGTTCAGAGAATTGCCCAAGCCTCTTTTTACGTTTATAAGCGTTTTTTCTGTCCTGAGCTTCATTTACTGGTCAACGGTCGCGATACGGACGTTTCTTGCGTAAGTTTTATATAATAGTTTCAACGTACTGTTGATTAATATAGGAGTGCCTTTTTATTTGGAGCAGTCCTTTTTGATGTATTCAAAAAAATGATAAAAGGGCTTGAACCTTACGCAACGTAATGATTTATATTGAAGTTACCGGTAATAAAGCTAGCATAACAAAAGGAGCTGGTTATGAAAAAGCAATGGAAAGTAGGCGAGCTTGCAAAGTTAACAGGATTAACCGTAAGAACATTGCGCTATTATGATCAGATTGGTTTATTTTCTCCTTCTGATCACTCTAATTCTGGTCACCGGCTTTATAACAAGTCGGATATTTTAAAGCTTCAGAACATCCAGTCACTAAAGCAAATTGGCTTGTCATTGGAAGATGTGCAGTCTGTTGTAGATGACAGTAACAGTGAAAGCACATCCCATATCCTGGCCATCCAGATGGCTCGTTTAAAGGAAGACATACGAATTCAGCAAAAACTGTTAAAGGAACTGGAGAATGTGTTAGCGTTGTCGCGAAATAAGCAGCCTTTACAGGTGGAGAATTTAACTAAATTATTGGGAGCGATGAAAATGAATCAGGAAAAATATTTTACGAAAGAGCAACTAGACCAAATGAAAAGTAATTATGAAAAAGCGGATGCAGAAACATTGAGAAGAAGTGAAAAAGAATTCACCTTGATCCTAGAAAAGCTTCGTGGTCATATGCGGAATAGGACCTCTGCGACAGATAAAGAAGTGCAGGAGTTAGCCCGGAAATGGAGTGAAATCGCTAATTCTTTTACTGCGCATGACCCTGAACTGCAAAAAGCAGCCGAAAAGTTTCATGCTGAAAACCCAGGAAATGATTTGCAAAATGGTATGGATGCGGAAATTTATCATTACATCATGAGCGCTTTAAAAGGTAATTGATGAATTTTAATTATACTCTCCCAAAAAAGACGATAATCCTTGAGTTTATTCCTTGGTCAACAGTTTTGGTTGACTGTTCACTCTTCATGAAATAACTTGGGTGTACAGATGATCAGATATACCTGATCATCTGTGCACCCGTGCTTACTTATCGTCTTTTGAAAAATCGCTCATAAAGTGAAACTGCTTCTGCTGCCGCTCCGTCAGCGTATTCTCTACATAATAATCCACCAGTTCGTCGAGGATCGCATACGCTTTCGATTCGTCCATAAACTTGCCCAGGATGTTGATTTTTGTGTGCAGGAGAGCCGGCACTTTGATCGTTTTGGTGGCGTCGTTTTTTCCGACGACCGAGGCACGCTTCTTCACTTCTTGCGGCAGTTCTGATGGAACAGTCATCCGGCCCGATGATTTTGGCTTTGGTACAGCTGCCGGTTTTGTCTTCTCCGGAGCCAGAGCATTCTCCTTTTGATACTTGAACGGGTCTTTATCGTTGAATTTGACCGGCTGGGCGCGCAGACTGTCTTTTCGTTTCACATTCAGCAGCTGCCCTTTTACATTTTTCTCAGTCACTGGCCGGCTCACCGCCTTCAAAGTGCTCTATTTTCTCGAGCATTTCCGCGACAACATCCTGAAACAGCTGGTGGGCCTTTTTGTCATGGTGGTCTTTATATGTGATACCGGTAATATCCCACGCTTTCAGCCGCTCCAGATGCTTCACGTAATTTTCAAAGACATTGTCATCTCCGAACAATTCTTTTGCCCGCTCGACCGTCGCATGGTCCACGCGGCCGCCCGGACGGAGCAGAACCGGCAGTACTCCTGCCACTTGAATATACGCGTCGTATTCATCGATCATGAACTGCAGATAAGAAATGTACGTTTCCGCTCCTTCAAGCGACAGCTCCTGCGCCTGCAGAATAATCAGAACGTAATCCGCTGCCATCATCGCATTATCCGAGTAGTCACTGATCGTCGGCGGCACGTCGATAAAGATATAGTCGTACTTGTCTTTGAGCGGCTCCAGCAGTTTATTCAAGTAAGACACCTGATCGAGGTCTTCCTTGAATCGGCCGTACAGAAATTTCGGCAGGTTTTTAAATGAGACAGCTGCCGGGATTAAGTCCAGGTTGTCGTTAACGCTCATAACAATGTCAGACAGATCCCCTTTTTCAAACCCTTCAAATATAGAAGAAGGGATTTCAGTTATACCGGACGAACGGGCGATCAGCGTTGTCGCATTCGCCTGCGGGTCCATATCGATCAGAAGCACCTTTTTGTTCATCTCGTGCGACAGTTCCCAGGATGCCATGACGGCCACCTTTGTTTTTCCGACGCCGCCTTTAAAATTTCCTACTACGATTGTTTTTGCTGACACATTGATTCCCTCCTCGATCTATTCTCGCACAAGTGTACCTCGCACATTTCTACTTTTGTATATATTAACACAGGTGTACCTTTGCGAGAAGCACTTATGCAAAATGAGAACTTATGTACTTTATCGTTGGTTCGAAATTTGTAACATAATTGTAATATTCGGCACTTCTTCCTCGCATAAGTAGAAATTTCTACTTTTCTACTTATGCGAGAATGACGTCCAATCTCGCATAAGTAGAAATTTCCACCTGTGCTGACCATCAAAACGGCTGGAACCCCTGCTGCATCAATGTTTTGAAAATAAAAAAACGTATGCTTCCTCGCATAAGTAGAAATTTCTACTTTTCCACCTTTGCGAGAATGACGTCCAACCTCACAAAAGTAGAAATTTCCACCTGTGCGAGATTAAATGACGAAAAAGCCGGAACGAGCGGGATTTACAAGAAAGAAGCGGTGCTGTATGGTAAATGGAAATAGAAGAAAAACCCTTACAATTACACAATCTACTAAATTTGGACAAAATAAAAAGGCAAAAGCGCGTTAAGGGGTGTTGGAGCACCCGCTTAACCGTCTATCGTGATACAGCCACGATAAACACCTGCTTTCACCTTAAAGAATCGTTCTGTTTTCATTATACGAAAAACGGAGCCGTTCTTCAACGGTGCGGCATCTCTTTCCGACTGGGCCGGAGAAGGGCGTGTTTATCGTACAACGATAAACACGCCTTTTTTCTATGGAGGAGAGAAACGAATGGGCAAACACATCAAGCTTTCAACAAAACAATTCCAGTTCCTATACAGCTACCCGGCGTACGCCGAAAACCGCAAACAGCAGCAGGAACAGAAACTCCCCCTGCTGGCCAGAGCATCCGCCGCTTACGGTGACGCCTTCTACAACTTAAAAGAAAGCACTCGCAAGGCCGTGGAGATGATCTGCTGGTTCGCAGCGGAAAAAGGCTACTGCTTCGCAAAAGAAGACTATCTGTGCGACCGGTTTGGCATTTCGCCGCGCACTGTCCGTGATATTTTCAAAGTATTGCGCAAAGCCGGTGTAATCTTCACCGTCTACCGCCATTCCACCAGACAGAACGGTCTCGGTGCGCCGGTCCACTTTTTTGCCGATCATCCGCTCTATGAAAAATGGAAAACCAGCTTCTCACTCCCTGACTGCCATGCCGGCTGCCAGGCTGAAAAGGCTGAAATCCCTTGTGAGAGTAAGAACGAACAGCCCAAAAAAGTTTCTACCAAGTATTTATCTTTATCTAAAAAGCTTTTAAAGATCTTACGTAAGAAAACCTGTCTGGATGAATCATTTACACCGAAGAATGTTCCAGAAGACTTTATAAAAGCGGTAAAACCCTTTTTCGGTGAAGCAAAAGAGATCCATACGCTCTGGCAGAAAGCCGAAATCGCCAGCCGGCCGTTTACATTGCTGCGTGATTTAAAGGACTATACAGACCTTGTCACTGATGCCTTTAAACAGTCTGTCTATGCGCTCAAGCACCGGAAGATTAAAAAAGACTTTCATGCGTATTTTTACGGAACGCTCATGAATATGTTCACCTATCAGAAGCGGCGGGAGACCTTTGCGACTCATCCGGTCATCTACAATTGGGTGGATGATGAAGACCTGCCTTATTGACAGAGAGGGATAGATCTGCAGAGAGAAAGAGGTAGAACCAGTCTGGATAAATTTGACCTGTTTTTCAAAGTGGTGATCGGGGCTTATGCTGAATAACACATATGCGCTATTCAGCATAAGCAATAGCCTTCAAGATGTGGCTCAGATGCTTGCGGTGCTGGTGAAACCGTTAGGAAGCTAAAAGCTGAGCTTTGGAGGGGTAATGTAAATAAAATCTTTAGCTAGACGCAGAAAGCCGTAATCAACTAAGTGGTCAAACAAAAAAAGCCCCCACATTTGAGGGCTTTTCTATGTGTGCCAGGCATGGCAACTATCTAGGTGGTGAAAGTCCACTGTGTGGTACACATCGACCAACCACTAAGGAAGCGCAAAATGCTTATCGTTAGGTAAGGGCTGGAGGAAGCGTGGAATAAAATCTTGGCTCGACGAACAGAAACCTGATACGAAAGCTCTTCAAAGGGATAAGGCTCCATAACAAGTCAAAGTCCAAAAGGTGTGCGTAACTTTGTTGGGTAAATCAGGCGAGTAAAAGAGGAAAGATAGTTGTCTTACCCTGGGAGGTCTTGCGAATGCAAAAAATGTAGTCGAAAAAGGTTAATCGCAAGAAGTCAGCAAAAGCCATAGTAGTGAAGAAATTCACGAAGGGCTGAACAATTTAAAGTGTTTCAAAGCCGCGAGTGCGTAAGTGATGAACTCCGAATGTGTTGCGGGTGAAAGTATGAGCGTATCCCAGAGGACAACCCAAAATGGAGCTATCGCTTACTACGCGAGAGGAAGGGATAAGGGAGAAACGAGTGTGAACCTTTTAGAGCAGATTCTAAGTAACCAGAACATGGAATGAGGCCTACTTGCGTGTTTACAGAAATAAAGGGGCAAGTGGGGTCGACGGAATAACGGTCGATGAACTAAAGAATATTCAAGACAAAATCCCAGTGACACGCGTAGTCTGTTCAAAAACGCCCATGAACCCTTGTTACTACTGGGTTCACGGGCATTTCATTTGCCTATTTACTGTCGGGATCGGGTTAAAAACGCCACTAAAAAAACATCATAGTTGTCAGTGACACATTATAGTTCAGAGTGGATAGATAAGAAACCAACTGGGAATTAGTGAATAGTTTTTTTGAAAAAACGTTTCTTAAAATAAACAAAGTGGCGGATTTTTTCTTTCAATTTTTCAAAAAAATAAGGGAAACTTTCTTCAAAAAATGTTTTTATTTTGTTCGTTTGTTTTATAATTATAAGATAAAGGGAGGTAATATATATGGAACTTAATGTTAATTCGAATCCTGGATTCTTCACTAGATTAAACGCAATGAAACATAAACTTCGGGATTCTGAGAAGAAAATTGCGGATTTTATTCAAAGCAATAGAGAAGAAATTATTCATCTATCTATCACAGAGGTAGCTGAAAGAAGTGGAACAAGTGAATCATCAGTAGTTCGTTTATGTAAACGGCTAGGCTATAAGGGATTTCAAGACTTGAAAATTTATTTAGCTAAAGAAGTAATTCAACCGGAAGAGCAAACCTATGAAAATATTGAAGAAGGGGATGATATGAGCACTATCAAAAAGAAAGTATTCCAATCAAATATACAAGCTTTATACGATTCATTAGAAGTTTGTGATGAAATGTCTTTAAAACAAGCTGTAGACATTATAAAAGAAGCAAAATTAATCGAATTTTATGGAACAGGAGGATCTGGAACAGTTGCTTTAGATGCTCAACATAAATTCTTAAAGATTGGTATTAAAGCATCAGCGTACACAGATTCAACATTGCAAGCCATGTCTGCGAGTGTTCTTACAAAACAAGCTGTAGTTATTGGTATATCACATACTGGATCCAGCACGGATATACTAAACTCAATGAGAATAGCGAAGGCTTCAGGGGCTATGTTAGTTTGTATTACTAATTCTTCAAAATCTCCATTGACCAAGATCTCTGATATTGTTTTGCAGACAGCATCGAGTGAAACTTTATTTCATACGGACGCTATTTCTTCAAGAATTGCTCAATTAACAGTGATTGATATTTTGGTAGCAGCTATTGCTAATGAAAAGTACCATTATTACTATGAAAATCTTCAAAAGACTAGAAAAGCTACTATCGATAAGAAGCTGTAAAAAGTTTTTCGTGAAAAAAAATTGCTAATTTTTAATTTTTTTCTTGAAGGAAATTACCACCGTGTGTTATTCTTATTTTAAGAAAAGAACAAATAATCAAAAAACAATAACGAGAAAGTAGGTGAAAGCGGTAACAAATTCATTCTTTTTAGAAAGCGCTAACATTAACAAATATGAATTAATATGGTACTGAAACTAGGAGGAATTCTATGAAAAAGTTACTTAGCTTTCTTACTCTTATCGTTCTAGCAATGAGTTTGGCTGCGTGCGGAAGCTCCAATGAAGAAGGTTCAGGAGAAGGGGCAGAAGCTCCAGATAAGGTTCAGTTGAAGCTCTCAACTCCAGATCCAGATAACGCTTCTGTAACAGTCGCAGCTAAAGAGTTAGCAAAAGTTATTAGTGAAAAAACTAACGGAGAAGTTGAGGTGTCAGTTCATCCGAATGGGACACTGTATGGTGGAGATCCAGGAGCAGGTATTAAGCAATTAGGAGCGGGCGGCCTGGATATGTTAATGTTATCCACTTCTCTGTATGCTAACTATGATCAAAGATTTAATGCAATTAGCGTTCCTTATCTTTTTGACGACAAAGAGCAATTTACATCTTTTTTAAACGATGATTTAGGACAAAGTCTTCTTGAATCAACAAGCGAATTGGGCATTAAAGGACTTGGTTACTGGGCCCGTGATTTTCGTCAAATTACAAACTCTGTAAGACCTATTACTGAACCTAAAGATCTTGAAGGTGTTAAGCTCCGTGTTCCAAATAATCCTTTATGGATAGAGTTTTTCCAAGGTGCCGGAACTGTTACTACTCCTATGGATTTCAGTGAAGTATACAACGCTTTGCAGATGAAAACGATAGATGGCCAAGAAAATCCTATCGGTGTAATTGTAGCCTCGAAAATGTATGAAGTACAAGATTATTTGACTGTTTCAAATCATATGGCTGACGGTTGGCTTGTTGGAATGAATGAAGAAAAACTTAACGGTTTAAGCGAAGAACATCAAACAGCTATTCAAGAAGCTGTAGAGGAAATGCAAGGCTGGTTAGCAGATTATGATGCTGAAGAATCAGAGAAAGCAATTCAACTGATGGAAGATGAAGGCATGAAAGTAAATGAGCTTACGAGTGAACAACAACAAAAATTTGTAGAAGTTTCAAAACAAGCATATCCAACGTTCAAACAACTAATTCAAGATGATGAGTATTTTGCTGATGTTCTAGAATTTGTCGGTAAAAGCGAATAGTAACATAACTTAATTAATGATGAGAGGGATAGATTATGTCTGAAGAAAAAAAACCAAATATATTTTTCTCTATCCTCAATAAAATAACAGATGTAGCAGCAGCCACATTGGCTGCTGCGATCTGCCTAGTAGTTGTTCTACAAATAATTGGACGAGAAATTGGAACACCAGCTCCTTGGACGGAAGAAGTTACTCGCTTTCTATTTTTGTGGTTAGTATTTTTAGGAATAGGGATTGGCTTTCGACAAGCTGAATCAGCTAGAGTAACAATTTTGCTTAAATACGCTCCTGTCACTGTAAAAAAGATAGGGGTAGTCATATATGCAGTAGCTTCTATAGCTTTTTTTGCATATATGATGATATACGGAATTGAAATGATTAGCCAACAGATTTCTATGGGAGAAACAAGTGCTGTCTTATTGTTACCAATGTGGATCATAGGAATGTGTCTTCCATTATCGGCATTGATTGGGATCATTAATGTTGTACAATCCTTGCTTTATCACCGTGAGCTCATAGAAAAGGGGTGAAAACATGTCGCTATTCTTACTCGGGTTATTCTTTGTTTTACTGTTTCTTGGAATACCTATAGCATCTGCACTGGGTATTGCCGTTGTAACATCGGTTATTTTGTTTATTGATGTTCCTCTAAGTGTGATCACACAATCAATGTTTAGTTCTATGAACAGCTTTATTATGGTAGCGGTTCCTTTGTTTATCTTAGCAGGGATTATTATGGATGAAGGTGGAGTAGCAGATAAAATTTTCGGGTTTGCCCAAAGTATGGTTGGCTGGATGATCGGCGGATTGGGTCACGTTAATGTAATCGCCAGTTTAATCTTTGCTGGTATGGCCGGTTCATCAGTAGCAGACGTAGCAAGCACAGGAAGAATGCAGATTAATGCAATGACGAAAAACGGCTACCCCTTGCATTACGCAGCTGCTTTAACATTAATCACTTCCATGCTGGCATCCATCATTCCCCCAAGTATTCTCATGATTATTGCTGCTTCTACCGCAGGGGTATCAATCGGAGCAGCATTAATAGGAGGTTTAATTCCGGGATTAGTTATTGCAACTATTTTTATGATTCTTAACCGCCACTATTCTAAGAAAAATGGTTACGGATTACAGCAGAAATTTAATTTCAAAGAATTTTTAAGTGAAACTATAAAGGCGTTTCCTGCATTATTAGCACCGGTAATTTTATTAGTTGGGATTATAAGTGGCTTCTTTACTCCAACAGAAGCAGCAGCGGTTTGTGTTGTATATACGTTATTTGTTGCGATCTTTGTTTATAAAAAACTTTCTATTAAGCGCTTACCTGATATCTTATTTAGGACTGTTAACACTACTGGTACCATCTTATTCATTGCAGTAACTGCGAAAGCAGCAAGTTGGGTGTTTGAATATGATGGTCTTCCTTCTAGAATGGCAGCATTGATTAGCGGTATTAGTGATAATTCTTTAGTGATTATGCTTGTGCTGTTCTTTTTCTTATTAATAGTAGGAATGTTCATGGATGCAACAGCAGCAATTTTTATACTGGTACCAATTCTTATGCCGGCTGTTTTAGCTGTGGGTATAGACCCAGTGTTCTTTGTAGTCTTTCTAGTCGTGGCACTCTCGTTCGGATTGGTTACTCCCCCTATTGGAGTGTGTTTATACGCAACCAGCAATATAACAGGACTTAGTTTGGAGAGTCTTAGCAAAGCTGCAATGCCTTGGTTCGGAATTTCAATTGCTACTTTACTGCTGTTTATTTTTATCCCTGGAATAATTACTTGGCCACTAGCATGGTTTGATCTATAGTTTGAAAGTTTTTTTCATAAAATTAAATTTTTTTATGGAGGAAATAACCACCGTGATGTATTATAAAATTAAACGCCAGAGGAGTGGGTGGGTTATATGAAAGCAGCAGTTTTTTACGGTCCTAATAACATCAAGCTGGAGGAAATTGAAACGCCGACGATCAACGAGGATGAAATTCTGTTGAAAGTTAACACTAGTGCGGTTTGTGGAACCGATGTACGAATCTTTGAAGGAAAGAAAACAAAAGGTATCCGTACTCCTTCCGTGATTGGGCATGAACTTGTGGGAACAATTGAAAAAATTGGACATGAAATTAAAGATTTTAAAACAGGAGATCGCGTAGGCGTTATGCCTGTCATTCCTTGCAGAAAGTGTCATTACTGTATGAATGATATGGAAAATGTTTGTCAAAATCGAACTGCTATCGGATATGAATTTGATGGAGGGTTTGCTGAATACGTTCGAATTCCTAAAGCAGCTATCGAGTCAGGAAATCTAGTGAAAATCCCAGATCATGTTTCCTTTGAAGAAGCGGTTGTAACTGAACCTCTAGCCTGCTGCCTAAATGGGCAAAGAAAAGCCAGTGTAAAACTGGGTGATGTAGTTGTTATTGTGGGAGGTGGTCCAATTGGTTTAATGCATGTGCAATTATCGAAAATAGCCGGAGCTAGAAAGGTAATCTTAAGTGAACCGATTGATCATAGAAGAGAGAGAGCTATTGAAGCCGGAGCTACTATGACTGTAGATCCAGTTAATGAAGATTTACAAGAAATTGTACTGCAAGAAACGGATGGACTTGGAGCAGATGTCGTTATTTTGGCCATTGGCGTTCCAAATATAGTAAATTCTTCGGCAAAATTGTTGAAGAAAGGTGGCACACTGAATTTATTTGCCGGTTTCACAAATGGAGTTACTTCTGAGATCGATCCTAATATTATTCACTACAATGAAATTAACGTTAATGGAACCTCTGCTTTAACTCGATCTGATTATCACACATCTTTAAAGTTAATTGCATCCGGTCAGATCAATACAAGAGTTTTAACAACTATTGGATATTCGTTGGAGAATATTGAGCAAGCTATTGATGATGTTCGAACTGGAAAAGGAATGAAATCTGTTATTACTTTATAAAATCATAAGAGGAGTGTATATTCATGACAATACTAGGAAAAGAGATTCGTCTTAATCGTTTAATTAATCAATCATCTGGAAAACTTTTAGCAGTGGCGGTAGATCAAGCAGTAGCACGAGGGATTTTTGAAGAATTGATGCCGATCGGGCGGAAAATTGATGAAATTATTGCTGGTGAGCCAGATGCTATTACAATGCATAAGGGAATTGCAACTAGTTGTTTCGAGCAGCATGCAGGTAAAGCTGGACTTATTTTGAAATTATCTTCATTCTCTCCATGGCAGCCTAATTATGACGCATGGGTAACTGAAGTAGAGGAAGCGCTTCCTATCGGTGCAGATGCAGTTTCTATGGGTTGTATTGTAGGAGGCGATGACCAGCCAGAACAATTGCGTAATCTAGGTATTGTAGCTGGTAAAGCAGCACAGTATGGTTTGCCAATGATTGCACACATCTACCCTCGCGGCAACCAAATTCCAGATGATGAAAAAAACGACTGGAAACATGTAGCATATGCCGTTCGTGCTGGTGCAGAACTAGGAGTAGATATTGTGAAAACAAAATACACTGGAGATCCAGAAACTTTCCATAAAGTAGTTTCCTCAACTCCAGCGAAAGTTGTGGTAGCGGGTGGAGACAATGGAAATGATATTAAAGATTATTTCCAAATGGTGCATGATGTATTAGATGCAGGTGGAACTGGTATTACTTTTGGTAGAATTGTATGGAACAATCCTAATCCGACAGCAGTAGTAAAATCATTTAAGCACATTATTCATGATCAAGGGACGGTAAAAGAAGCCATTGAATTGTATGAAGAATTATCAAATGTAACAATAAAAAATTAATTTAAATAGGTGATCCTATGTCTCATGTTATTGGAATCGATGTTGGTACAAGTGGTATCAAAGTAGCTTCAATGGATAGAACCGGGATATGTGTAGATAGGGAGTACAAATCGTACTCCCTTCTTTTTCCTAAAAAAGGATATGTGGAAATTGACCCTAATCATATTTGGGAGATAATTAATTCTTTATTAGAAATTGTATGGAATAAAGTTTCTGGAAAAGGCGAAGTAGATGCTGTATCTCTTTCTTGTTTTTGTAATTCATCCATCTTCATGGATGAGCACGGCCGAGCATTAACAAATGGAATCATGTATCTCGATCAGCGAAGTAAAGAAGAAGCTTCTTCAATAAAAGAAAAAATTGGTGAAGAAAAAATCTTTCATATTACCGGTAATCGTGTGGAACCTGGTATGCATACGGTTACTACAAAGCTTTGGACAAAAAAACATCATCCTCAAATATATAGCAGTTCATATAAATGGGGATCGCTGTCTACATTCATTTTGCACAAATTAACAGGGAAGTTTGTAATGGATTGGACACATGCTTCGTTTACAGGACTTTTTGATATTCATAGTTATCAATGGTCTAAGAGAATTTGTGATGAATTAGAACTGGATGAGAAGAAATTACCAGAGATTCACGACCCTAAATCCATAATTGGAGATTTAACATTACCGAATTTGTTCTCTGCAAAGCATGTTCCGGTTATTGCTGGAGCAGCAGATACAGCTTGTTCAGCTTACTCTCTTGGTATAGAAAAAAATGAATTATTTGAATCTATCGGAACTTCTAATGTTTTAACTGTATGTACTGAAGATGCATCTTTATTGGATAAAAGGTTTCTGAATCGTTGCCACGTAGAGCGTGGCCAGTGGTTGTCACATGGCGCAATGTCTTTTCCTGGCGCAGCTATAGACTGGTTTTATAAAAACTTCCTTGCAGGCGAAGGACACGATAAAAGTGTACTTAACACATTAGCTGAAGAATCAATTCCCGGTTCTAATGGCGTATTTTTTCTTCCCTACATGCATGGTGAACGATCGCCAATATGGGATACTGAGGCCAGAGGAAGCTTCGTAGGCATGAGTCTTACCACGACGAAGCCCGATTTATATAGAGCTGTTCTGGAAGGTTGCTCATTTGGACTCAAACAAATCTTTGAAATTATAAACCAGCAATATAATGTGAATCCTTCTAGTATTCCTTCAATTGGAGGAGGATCAAAAAACAAAAGTTGGTGTTCAATAAAATCTACAGTTTTTAACAAGGAATTTGAAATCAAAAGTTTGTCAGAAACCGCTGTACTGGGAGCTTGTTTACTTGCTGGAAAAGCTGTTGGATATTTTGAAAACTTCAGGGTCCCATCAGAGGTTCTTGATAACCAGACAATTGAAAAAATTTTTCCAAATAAAGAACATCTATCAGTATATGAGGAACTTTACAGTATTCATTCCAACCTCTACCCATCGTTAAAAGATTTTTTTCAGCAAAGCGCTCGTTCTAATAATTTGTTAGAAGAAAGGGTGAGGTGTTAATTTGAAAATTTACGTTACCCGCAAAATACCAGATGAATTGCTGATTCCACTTCAAGATAAAGGCTTTGAAGTTACAATGTGGAATGAAGAAGAAATAGTGGTACCGAGGGAAGAACTTCTGAAAAATGTATCTGAAGCTGATGGATTACTGTGCATGTTAACAGACACTATAGACAAAGAAATATTAGAAGCGGGAAAGAATTTAAAAGTCATTGGAAACATAGCAGTAGGATTTAATAATATTGATGTAGAAGAGGCTCGGAAAAGAGGAATTATCGTTACAAACACGCCAGATGTATTAACGGAAGCTACAGCTGATACTACTTTCCTATTACTGCTTTCTGCCGCGAGAAATTACACTGAAAGCACCCAGATATTAAGGCAAGGGAACTGGGGGCCTTGGTCACTTTTACAAATGACAGGACAAGATTTAAATAAGTCTACATTGGGCATTATTGGATTAGGGCGGATCGGTGAAGCTGTGGTACGCCGGGCGCAAGGATTTGGAATGAACATTCTTTACTACAATCGATCTAGGAAAGAACACATTGAAAAAGAACTCAATATTAATTATGATAGCTTTGAGAATGTATTGAAAAAGTCAGACTTTGTTTGTCTGTTAGTACCCTACTCACCGCAACTGCATCACATGATAGGTTCTAGAGAATTGAAAATGATGAAGGAAACAGCTGTTCTAATTAATACTGCACGTGGTGGATTAGTAGACGAAGAAGCTCTTTATAATGCTTTGAAAAACAAAGAAATTTATGCAGCAGGACTTGATGTTTTTGAAAGAGAACCTGTCTCTAAAGACCATCCTTTATTAAACCTCAGTAATTTTGAAGCGTTACCTCATATTGGGAGTGCAACAGTAAATACTCGAATGACTATGGGGAAATTAGCAGTGAAAAATGTGTTGAATGTGTTGGTAGGAGAGAAACCGGCCACACCTGTGTGGAAGGATTGAACGGTTAGTTAGTTGAAAAGAAGGGAAGGGTTTTTATCAATAAAATGAACATTAGTGACAAAGTTAAAATTTTTACTTTAAATTCTAATAAAAGCTTAGCAAAAGAAATAGTAGATGTTTTAGGATGTGAACTTGGTAAAAGTTCTGTTTCAAAATTTAGCGATGGTGAAATACAAATTAATATTGAAGAAAGTGTTAGAGGGTGTGAAGTTTACTTAGTGCAATCTACTTCTCAGCCTGGAAATGAGCACATATTAGAGCTGCTAATAATGATAGATGCTTTGAAAAGAGCGTCAGCAAAGAGTATCAATGTGGTAATACCGTATTATGGATATGCAAGACAGGATAGAAAAGCGCGTTCGCGCGAGCCAATAACCTCCAAATTAATTGCTAATCTTTTGGAAACAGCAGGCGCTAATCGAGTTCTAACAGTGGATCTTCACGCTGCGCAAATTCAAGGTTTTTTCGATATGCCTGTTGATCAATTATTAGGTGTGCCGGTATTATCTACTTATTTTGAAGAAAAAGGCTTAGAAGATATTGTGGTAGTAGCTCCAGATAGTGGAGGGGTGGTACGGGCAAGAAAAATGGCCAGTAGATTGAATGTACCGATTGCCTTCATAGATAAACGGCGTCCAAGACCTAATGTTGCAGAAATTATGAATTTAATAGGTGATGTAAAAGGGAAAACAGCGATAATTATTGATGATTTAATCGACACTTCAGGTACAGTGGCGTTAGCTGCGCAAGCTTTAACCGACCATGGAGCGAAAGAAGTGTATGCATGTTGTACACACCCTGTATTATCTGGACCAGCCATTGAACGTATTCAAAATTCTCCGATTAAGGAATTAGTTGTTACCAACACAATCGAACTTCCAGAAGAGAAAAAAATTGACAAAGTGACCGTTTTATCACTTGCTCCGTTGATTGCAGACGCTATTAACCGTATTCATAATGAAATTACTGTTAGTACTCTCTTTGAGTGAGGTAACACTAAATTTTTCCTGCGACATTCATGATAAAGAGAGTTAGTATAACTTAATTGATTCTATCTCCTCCTTAAAAGCGGCTTTTATTAAAGCGGCTTTTTTGTGTGTGCCAGGCATGGCAACTATCTAGGTGGTGAAAGTCCACTGTGGGGGTACACATCGACCAACCAGGAAGCGCAAGGTGCTTATCGTGATAACTGTGTCGGTCCACTGCTTACAAGCAATCAAAAAAGGCCCGCATGGATTTTGCGCGGCCCCTTCTTAATGAGGAACTGAATTCAGTACGCAATCGCTTTCCGATGAGGCTCATGAATCTCCCGGTAATACAGCTCAATACACTTCGCATTCTTCAGCTGGTCCAGGCAGAACTTCTGCGAATGGAGAACCGGCAGCGTGCGGCTGTGGTCCGCCAGGTGGATATAGGTCTTGTTCTGAGCGGTCTGCTTCATAAAGCCGATCTCACGTGAAAACACCCACCCTGTACGGCTCTGTTTGCCGACAGGCTCCCTTGTGTTGTAAGGAACGAGCACAAGCCCGTAGGAGAGAGCAACCGGCACGAGGTTGCGCTTGCCGATCAGCCCGCCGTAGCGGCTGCGGTTCACCGCCACACTCGTACCAAAAAAATCAACGAGGCGCTTTAGAAAAAGCTCCGGACGCACATCGACCGTTTCCGTTTCACCGTTTCTGAAAAATAGCAGCACCGCATCTCCTTTTCCGTGTACATTCTGTGGCACAAAGGCCTGGCCTTCTTGAATAAATCGCTCGATCAGCCGTTCATTCTTCTGCATTCCATCCGCTCCCTCGTATCGGTTTTTTAGCTGAAAACCGTCTCTATAGTTAAAAACTAGCGTACTTTTTAAAAAAGGAACAGAAAGCACCGGCGGCGAAATATAGGAAGAAGCGTTATCTTTTTTATGGAAAGGTGAAAAACAAGCGGATATGTCTGTTTTTTAAGCCGAAAGCCGCTGTTTCTCAAGCAAATCAGCTAGATTATAATTCAATCATCTTCCTTATTTTACACTTTTTTCAGAATTTCCGCAGTACTTTCTGGCTGGATTCATGTATAATAGAAACAAACGAAGAAAAGAAGAAAACAACGTTGGAAGAAAGGAAGATAGAAAAATGGCTGCTACGATCACGTTCGGCATTCAAAAAGGCGGCTGTGGAAAGTCCACAACGGCCGGCATTTTCTCGTATCTGCTTCACCAGGACGGCTTCCGTGTACTGACGATTGATATGGATTCACAGGGCAATCTGACGGAGCTTCTGTCTGAAAAACCGTCGAACGAATTCATCGGCGCATCCGTTCTCGAAGCGATGCAGCAGAACGACGTGCGGGCACACCTGCATCCGGTCACCGAAAAGTGGGATCTGCTTCCGGCAAACAACTTCCTGGCCACATTCCCGCGCTGGATCTACACAGGCAAAACGTACAACGGAGACAATGTGCCGTTCAGCGGAAACCCGAGTCTTATTCTGGACGAGCTGTTAAACCAGGTTCGTGATGACTATGACTACATTATTATCGACACACCACCGTCTTTGAGCGAGCAGACGACCAATGCACTTTGTGCGAGCGAGCATGTAGTAGTCATGTTCGAATGCTCAAACTGGTGTTATTCCGCGATTCCGAACTTTATGAGCTCCATCGATGCAGCCAATGACTTCGGCAGCCGCGGCACAAAAATGACCGGCATCCTGCGCACGATGAACGATGTACGCCGTAGCGACGCAAAAGCCTTCAATGAACTGATTGCGGAAGACTATCCGGATGATGTGTTTAAAACGATCATTACACGCAAAGCACCGATCGGCCGACTGTCCTTATACGGCTTCTCGGAAAACAGTGAATTAAAATCAGGCATTGACCAGTACCAGAACTTTTACAAGGAGATGATTCACCGTGTCCAAAATGGATGATATTAAAAACCTAAAACGCAAGCAGTCTGCCGTTACACCGGCGCAGGCACTCACTGAAACATATACGAAGGAAGAAAACAACGTTTCTTCGAATGAAGGAACGAACCAGTCTTCAAAGGTAGAACGTAAGCGGGTTTCATTCGATATCCGGACCGATCTGCACAAAGAGCTCAAGATGCAGTCCCTTGTGCAGGAGAAAAACATTTACATCATGATCGAAGAAGCGCTGGAAGCGTATTTGAAAAATAACCGCTAATCTAATTCTTAGAATGAACTTTGGAGCATAACCAATATAGATAATAATATAAGAAAAAGAAGCTCGTAGAGTATGAGCTTCTTTTTTTGAAGTTAGGGTTACATTCTAAAACATGAATGGCATTAATAACATCTAAGTTCATATACAGCAGCAGAGGGGTCCCCATGAGTCGAATGGATTGTTAGTCTCAATCGGTCTGTTTGAATGTTTTCTTTCAGCTGATGCTTGCGCTGACGCTGGTAATTGCCCTGTACTTTAAACAGTTCTTTCCACTCTCCATCGATCATCGCTTCTACGCTATAATCTTTTGCGCATTGTGAATCACGGTAAAATGATTCGTAGGCATGGTATTCCCTTAAAATGTTTCCTGGGAAAGTTAATTCGACTTGTGAAATATTGACTGCTACATCCCAGGATAATTCAATCCATGGAACTTCTAAAGAATTTTCATCTGATCTCCACAAGTTTGTATGACGATAAGGTCGTGTATATCCACTGATGATATTTTCGGGAGAATAACAGTTTTGTGCTGGTGAAACTGAGTAGCTCATGGAAATTCCATGATCGTATCTTCTCATCCGATCGCCAATATCAAATCCGCATACTTGACCGGGTTCGATTTTCCCTGCTCTATGCCATTCAACATCATCATTTTTCAAAAGGTCCAACCTTATATATCCGTTATTTGGGAGGCCATTTGATTGATTTAAGTTAACCTCCCATTGAACCCATTGACTCTCGCCAGGGGCTATCTCCAAAGTCGTTTCCGCTAATTCTTTGGATCCCTCATACGAATAGTCCCAAATATCGTCTACCTTCAAGATTTTTGATACAACATGCTGGACTTCATTAGAATTGTTAGTTAAATAAACTCCTACTTTATCAATTGGTTTAGTACCTACAGCGATCCATTGACCTCTTCGTTCAGTCAATTTATCACTTTTTGCTGTCTGATGTTGTGTTTTCCAGAACATCAGCCCTTTATGAACACCAATTGTATTGGGGCCTACACCTGTACAACTTGCTTCGCTGCTTCCTTTTATTTTTGCTTTAAGAGCCAAATCTTTTGGATCATTATTTTTTGTATTTAATAAGAAGCATCCATCCCGCAGTAATTGCTGTTTTATTATATCTATCTGCTGATCGGCTACCTCAGGCAGTGTTAATCCTTGATTTATAGCAATCGCAGCCGCTGTACCGACACCTTGTCCCATAATTGCAGTCGTGCCCATGACCCTAACGGTCCCCAAAGCTGCGTGTGTGGCACTTACATTGCGTCCGGCCATCATTAGATTGTCAACGTCCTTTGAGATCATCATATTTAATGGAATAGCGTATGGTCCGCATAGCGTTTTTCTTTGAAAGTCACTCACTACTTTATAGCCTTCCATCGCCGCGGGTTCACTTGAAGGGGCAAGTAATCCCCCAGGTGTATGAAGATCTACATTCCATCCTCCGAACGCTACTTCATCTTTAAAATCTTTCTTAGTAAGAGGATCATGCTCTGTCATCAGATATCGACCCATAATGCGGCGGCTTTCACGTTTACCAGGCACTTGACCGATCCATTCTAAAGCGTAGTTTTTAGCAATCTCCTTAAGTTCAGGATCTTTGTTTTTAATCCAATCCCAGACACCTAAAGTATGACGTGTCAATTCATGACGAATATCTTCGTTTTCGTGAATAGTGTCCCAAGGGATGCCGATCTCAATCCACCAGTATCCACCGCGATATCTGTCATTTTCTTTAAAACCCGTTGTTTCAAGAGGGCGTCCATGTTTATAGAAAAAACTGGCATCCTCATAGTGATTGATCCAATCTGGAGCTTCGTATGGAACAGGTTTACCCATATCAATTGCTTTGAAATGAAGAGAGCTGCCCATAACATTCATGCTCGCTTCTTTTGGAGCATGGGGCTCCTTGAATTCGTCGTAAGATTCTTCGCCTATCCGCCATTCACACCCGGCCTGATCAGCCACAATTCCATCTCCAGTACAATCAATGAATACTTTTCCTTGTAACGTAAGCTCTACTTCCGCGTTTAGGATGTGGCAGACAATACTATCTACTGTACGTTCATTAAGCTTATTAACTTTTTGTACGGTTGTATTAAGAAAGACTTCTAAATTAGGTGTGCTCATGGCCATATCGTACATAGTCATATCCCAAACACTATTAGTCCACCCATTTTCGTTTATCTCCTCGTGGTTTCTTGCCCGTTCTTCAATCAATAATTCAGAAATGATGCCGGTTTCTCGTGCATACGAATGAAATGCTGCTGAACCATGAGTGGTAACTCTTACTTCAGAGGAACTGTTACCTCCAAAAACAGGACGGTCTTGAACAATTGCTGTTTTGGATCCATTACGCGCAGCCGCAACTGCTGCACAAAATCCCGCTAATCCGCCGCCGCAAACAACTACATCAAATTTTTCAGTTCTCACTTTCAATGGATACACCTCTTCTATTTATTTTAGTTAGACATTAACCTTTTACGGCTCCATCAGTTAAACCTTTGACAAAATATTTTTGTAGCATGAAGAACAACATAATAATTGGAATAACAGCTATGACTGAAGCGCTAATTACTAATCCCCATGGTACAAGAGACGAGGTTGTCTGGAATGATGCGATTCCCACAGGAAGCGTTTTCATGTTTTCGTCTGTTAACATAAGGGATGGCCACATAAAGTCCCCCCACACCCACATGAATTTTAAAACAGCAATTGTACATAGAGTAGGCAAGGCATTCGGGATAATAATTCTAAACAAAGAACCGACTCTACTGCATCCATCCATAAAAGCTGCTTCTTCAAGTTCATGAGGTATTGCTAGGAACGCCTGTCTTAACAAAAAGACACCAAACGGACTTACTAAGTCAGGGAGTATAACAGCTGTATAAGTATTTTGTAATCCCAAAGGAGCCATCATTAGGTAAAGGGGAACTACTAAAACTTGTACAGGAATAATCAGAGTCGCAATCACAAAGAAAAACAATGTGTTTTTTCCTTTGAATTGGAGACGTGCTAGAGCATAAGCGATTAAGGGACAAAAAATTAGATTTCCTATCACTGCGATGATAGCGATGGTAAAGCTATTTAAAAACCACCTGGAAATCGGGTATTTTTCGAATACTTCTTTAAAGTTTTCTAAATAGAACCAACTTTCTGGGAACATATGAAACCCAGAGACAATTTGACTCAATGGTTCAAAAGAACTTTTAAACATGACGTAGAAGGGAAAAAAAGCAAAGAGTGTAATCGGTACTAATATCAAATATGAGATAAACGTCGATGAACTTCTGGTCTTCTCCACTCTACTTCTCCTCCCTTCCCATAACGTAATATTGAACAAATACTAGTATTATCACAATGATAAAGAGAATGCCGGATGCGGCAGTGGCCAGACCATAAGATGTGAAAATCTTTTGATACATATATACAACTAAAGTCATCGTTGCGTTGCCTGGTCCACCTTTGGTCATAACCCATATTTGATCAAAAGCTTTAAATGAGTTAATAATTAACAATACGACAACAAAGAATGTAGTCGGGCGTAACAAAGGAAGCGTTAAATGTATAAACTTTTGCCATGTATTTGCTCCGTCAATTTCCATTCCTTCGTACAATTCTTTTGGAATTTGCTGCAGACCAGTCACATAGATAATGGCGTACAGACCAAAGCTTTGCCATATGCTTACTAGAATAATGGCCGGCATTGCTAGACTAGAGTCGTATAGCCATTGTTGGCTTTGTATTCCGAAAGTATCCAGTAAAGCATTGATAAAACCATGCGGTGAATACAGCAAAGTCCAAATTATTCCAGTAATTGCCATAGGAATTACTAGTGGTGTAAGAATCATTGTTCTTATCACTCGAACACCTCTTAGTGGTTTTTGAACAATTAAAGCTGTACCCAGTGCTAAGGCTAAGCTGCCGAAAAGGTAAAAGAAAGAGAAATAAAGTGTGTTCCATAGAGTTGTCTTAAAGACACTGTCTTCAGTAATGAGGAAAGAATAATTGTCAAACCCCACAAATGTCTTGTCCCCAAGCAAGTTCCAATTAAAAAAACTTATTAAAATGGCATATGCCATCGGGAAGACAAAAAAGGTTCCTAAAAAGATAATCCCTGGCAATGAAAGTGCCCATCCGAGTAGGTTATGATTTTTTTTTGTTAGCAAAACCTATCCCCCTTCCTATCAGAATCCAATGAGGGAGACATGGTGTATTAAGTATCCATGTCTCGCTTTTTTTTTAATAATTAATTGCTTGATCCACCTGGGTATCAATATTTTCTAAAGCGTCCTCTATTGATATTTCTCCTGTAATAGCTGGTACAAGGTGAGAAGGTTGAGCAGACCACCTTTCTGTATATCCGTTCCGTGATTGGATAAGTAAATCAGAAGCTCCGGCATCAATATTGTTTTCCATCTGCTGATTTAGCGCTTCCCATACTTCTGGATCTTTGCTTGTAATCTCATCAATTTTGGTCTGAATAGCAGGATCAACATTTTCGAGATCAAATGGTGAAATATAATGTGCGCTTTCCATGAAAATGGAAGTTCGTTCTGGCGATGCCAGCCATCTTACAAATTCACCAGCAGCCTCAACGTTTTCAGAACGAGAATTTACAGCAACGGTGTGTGCTGCAAAGTACCCCGCTGCTGATTCGGGACCTTTGGGCATAGGTGCCATCCCCCACTTATCCTTCATATCGGCATCGTCGTACCAGTTCTGCTGGTCAGCCGTAGGTTGAGTGAAATAAAACATGGCAATCTCACCATTGGAGAAACCGTTTACAGCGCTGAGGCCGGGTATCGAAATCTTTTCATCGTAGAACCTTTTCATAAACGACAAAGCTTCTTGACCTTCAGGAGAGTTCAACGATGATTCTCCATCTTTAATATATTGGCCTCCTGCAGCAGCCAGCATAGATCCCCATGAAAGGTTTAGTGCATTAAGGTGTTCATCCATCCCATTAATTTGGAGACCCATAATATCAGATTCTCCATCTGCCAAGGTGGAATCAGAAATAGCTTTTGCAGTCGTATATAGCTCTTCCCAAGTGGCAGGCGGATTATCAAACCCTTGCTCAGCTAAGATATCTTTACGGTAAAATAGCATATTCATTTCATAACCCAGTGGGAATGCCAAAATTTGGTTGTTATCTTTGTAGGATTCAATTAATGGATTAAATGCATTGATTGAATCCTCTTCAAATCCTAATTCTTCGGCTGATGCTAGAGCGTCTGCTTCGATATATGCTTCATCCAACGCCCCCAGATAAAAGACATCTGGGCCTGTACCGGAAGTAACCGCCGTTTTGATCTGTTCACGACCGTCAGACCAGCCTAACATTGTGAGATCAACTTCTATTGAGTCCTGAGAGGAATTGAACTCAGACACCAACATTTCTAAACTTTCAGGTTCAATAAAAGGAAGCAGTGAAACTTTTAAAACTGTCTTTGACGTTTCATTTCCTGTTTCTGTATTGCTACCACAGCCTGCTGTTAAAATAAGCACAAAAACCAAAGCTAACCGTAATAAGATTGTTTTGGATGAATGGGCAGATTTCATTGGACCCTCCTGTATTAAGAGTTTATTTGTTTATTCCCGCTCGATTTTCTTATGATTAACTGCGTATCTAATTCAACTTCTTTCTTTTCGAAATTTTCAGAAGAAAGCATATGCATTAACATTTCGGCTGATTGAGTACCAATTTTCTTTCTTGGCAGTTTAACTGTCGTTAGATTAATCCAGTGCAAGCTGGAGATCTCTAAATCCTCAAATCCAATAACTGATACCTCTTCTGGTACACGATAATTGTTTTTAGCCAGCCATTCTAAAGCGCCTATTGCTAATAGATCGTTGGCAGCAAAAACTGCAGTAATCTTAGGCTTTTTTTCCATAAGCCGCTGAATGCCAGTGCCTCCGTGCTTAATACCGGTTCCAGAGATGACGACATTATCGACAGAATGTTCAAGACTGTGATCTCGTAAACAGTCTGAAAATCCGTTTAGTCGCTCCTCTTCTTCATTTACATCTTTTGACATTCCGATAAATCCGATATTCTGGTGACCAATGTTGATCAAATATTCCACCGCTTTATAAGCGGCCATGTAGTGATCTACATCGATAGTAGAGATATTTAAATGTTTTTCATTTTCATCTAACTTTCTTAGCAGAACCACTGGGACTTCTAACCTTTCTACTAAAGACATTAATTCTGCATCCAACTTTCCAGGTTTCATAATTAATCCATCGATTTTTCTCTCAAGCAAGTTAGACAGAAATTGTTTTTCTTTATCAAGATCTAAAAAAGTATTTCCATAAATGATTTGGTATCCTACTTTTGAAAATACATCTTCTACTCCCAAAGCAACTTCTGAGAAGAACGGATCTGTAATGTCCGATAGCATAAGACCTATCATATTGGATTTTTTTTGTATCAGACTTCTTGCATTTGCGTTTGGAGAGTAATTTAACCTTTTCATGGCTTCAAGAACTTTCTCCCTAGTCTCCTTTTTAATATCAGGTTTGTCGTTTAATGCTCTTGAAACTGTGGAAACAGACAATCCAAGTTCATGTGCTACATCCTTTATAGTTCGCAATGTTTATCCCCTTCCCGAAAACGTTACCGGTAACGTTACCGAAATTAATAAAAACTAGAAAACAATTGTCTGTAATAGCAATTGCCCCTAATTAGAGTATAAACGAAAACCAGACTGTTGAATAATCACATCCTTTTTTCAGAAGAAATTTTAACGGTAACGTTTCCGGTAACGTTACCGAAATCTTTTACAAAACAAATATATAAGAATTATCTGAAAAATGCAAGCGCTTTTTTATTGAGTGATAACTTAACGAATGGTGTCGTGTTGTCTACATTATCTTCAAAGATCATTTAAGAATATCGGCAGGAGGTATAAAATAATCTATAATTCAAACAAGAGCAGCCTGTGAATGCTCTTGTTTGAATTAATTCCATATCGCCTTGTTAAAAGATGTTACGTCTCCTAAATCTATCAAATCTCCTCTAGTAAATGTCCAAGAATCTTTTGCGTGATGGAATAACAAAAACACATACTTATGATATTTTTTATAAAATTCAGTTAAATTAATGCGCTTTTTTTGAATAATTCGTTCATAGTCTGCATGGGAGACAATATTACGCATCTCTCTAAAATCTCTTGAAAAATATTTAGGACAGTTCTCTTGGTAGTGGGGTTTATTATTTTCACTTTCATCTGCATAACCCTCTTCAATTGATGTTCTTTTCAATTTGAGTATTTTTTCAACTTCTTGAGTGATTAAAGATTCAGCTGCTTTACTATTGACATCTTTAGTATTTCTTCTTTGTCGCTTTATACACCCTATAAAATATTCGTAAAGATGCTGCACAAACATCGCATAGGAATTGTATCTGACTAAATTTAATGTCAACGATTGATTGCCCACTTGTTCGTTTGAACGTGGTGCAGTACTGGAAAATAAATTAAACGACATATCACATCTCTGAAGTTCATGAGATATCACACTAACCAATGCCCTATCTGTTTCGTCACCAATTCTAAATGATCCCATCGAGTCCTCCAATGTCTTTTTATATTATCTTAAGACATTTAAGAAAAAAGAGAAAGTCGTTTGAAATAGATGTTAATTTTGATTAATGAGATTTATGATACTATAACTGATCATGCTGCCTGACTTTTATCAACCGAAAGAAGCGAAAACTTAAGCAAGTTATATTTTCGGATTTTTAATACAAATAATCTTAAAGAAGAAAACAACGTTTCTTCCAACGAATAAACAAAAGAAGAAACCATCTGATCTAATCAGATGGTTTACATCGCCTCCTTTATCACCCGAATCGTCCGGGCTTTCCCTTTCTCCCAAGTCACATACCCCGACTTCCGCAGCCGGTCCAGGTGGCCTTTCACGGTCGAAGCGGACTTCAATTCCACGGCAGCCCGGATCTCCTGCAGAGAAGGGGGATAGTTCCGCTCCGTTGAAAATTCATGTATATAAGCCAGCATTTTCCGCTGGCGGTCAGAAAGTGTGTTACGCATACTGTGCACCCTTTCGCTGTTTGATTTTAGCGGCGGACAAAATATTGCCGCGCTTAAACGTTCGTTTCTGTTTTCTCGTAAAGCAGTACGCATGGATATAGTGCGCGTCCATACGAATGACAGAAATGGTCCGGCGGCTGATGACGTTTCGCTCTGACACATACATAATCTCAATTGGCATCTGCTGTTCCAGTGAAGCCTTCAGTAAAAAATCCACTCCGAACCACTCCCTTTCTCTATCTTCATTATACAGAACGAACGTTTTGTTATCAACTGAAAAACAAACATACTTTCGGTTTATATTCCCATCGCAATCAAAAATTACATTTGCCAAATGGAATATTTGTTCTTATACTGGATATAATACATCGAAGGAACATACATTCTCATTGAAAGAAGTGAACGTGGTGAGAAAACAATACGAAGACCGCGGTATGCTCAAATGGCGGGGCCTGATCCTGTCCGAGCACGCGGAAATGATGAAGAATGAAAAAAGCCGGATTGTAAGAAGAGACATTTATTTTGACGACCAGCAGTACGAAGAAATGAACCGGATCGCGACCATCTCGATCCACTTGAAAAAAGAAGTCGTTTTTGAACTGAACACTTTCGGCGATGAGGATCTGCTAAAGGTGAGCGGGGTGGTGTGTGAATGCGGCAGCCTTCCCGGGCAAAAGCCGTACATCAAGCTGAGCGGCTTCAGCTCCCGTTTCTGGGCAGAAGAAATTGTCTCGATGCAACTGGCTGAAGGGGACGGATATGAAGACGCCGATTGAAGACGACCAGCTGCCGCGCCGCAGCGTGCTCTGTGTGGATGTGAAGTCCTTCTTCGCCAGCGTGGAAGCGGTGCGCCGGCGGCTTCACCCGCTCCACGCGTATATCATTGTCATCGCCAACCGCGAGCGGTCCGGCTCGGTGGTGCTCGCCGCCTCACCCCGTGTGAAAAAGGAATTCGGCATCAAAACCGGCTCCCGCAACTTTGAAATCCCGAAAGATCCCCGGCTGATGATCGTCGAGCCGTCGATGTCGCTCTACCTGCAGGTGAACGGCATGATCATGTCAATCTTCCGCCGCTTCGTCGCGGACGAAGACCTGCACATCTACTCGATCGATGAAGCCTTCCTTGACGTGACCGCTTCCCAGCGGCTGTTCGGGGACAAGCGCACGATCGCCCAAAAGATCCAGCGGGCGATCTGGCAGGAACTGCGCCTCGTCGTCACGATTGGCATTGGCGACAATCCGCTGCTTGCCAAGCTGGCGCTGGACAACGAAGGAAAGGACGCCCCGGACGGCATCGCCTGCTGGACGTACGAAGATGTTCCCACAAAGGTGTGGAACATCCACCCGATCACCGACATGTGGGGCATCTCCGGCGGCTACGCCCGCTCACTTTCCAACATCGGCATCGAATCTGTGCGGGACCTCGCGCACGCAGACAAGTGGAAGCTGAAAAAGAAATACGGCATCGTCGGACTCCAGCTCTATTACCACGCCTGGGGCATCGACTACAGCGTCCTGTCTGAAAAGGTCGGCGTCCGCGAAAAAACGTATTCCAAGGGGCAGATTCTTATGCGTGACTACTACCATGAGCACGAAATCATCATCGTCATCAAGGAAATGACCGAAGACGTGGCCAGCCGCCTGCGCCGGCACGGCGTCACCGCGTCCGGCATCGCCCTTGGCATCTCGTACACACGCGACATCGAAGACCGCGGTTTTCACCACCAGGTCCTGCTTCCGCGCAGCACCAATTCCACCGCCGAGCTGTCCGCTCACTTCGTCCGTCTGTTCCGGAAGCACTGGATGGAGCAGCCGGTGCGCCAAATTCATGTCGTCTGCAGCAAGCTCCAGCCGGCCGGACACGAGCAGATCGACCTGTTCACCCCGCCCGAACTCGACGAGCGGCGGCACATTATCGACGAAACGATCGACGAAATCCGCGACCGCTTCGGCAAAGACGCCATCTTCCGCGCCTACAGCCTCATGAAAGGCGGCACCTACCTGCAGCGGGCAGGGCATGTTGGCGGGCATAAAGGAAATTCATTTTAATGCGCTGATTTTGAATATTTATTCATATAGTGTAATGAAGAGGAATTTAAAGAAGGTAATAATATAAAAAGAGAGTTGCAAGACTTTAAATGAAAATAAGCTGTTAAGTCTTTAGTATCAACGATTAATGAAAGCCCTTTCCGGAAAAAGAGTTGTTAAAATATTTGTCAGATTACTTGACAAACAAAAGGACGAAAAACGATTCCTTATATATATTAATGAATGTGAATAAACATTACATTTGTGAAGGAGTCGGTTCGTATGAAATGGAAAAAAATAATGGGTGTTTCTGCTTTATCTCTTTCTTTATTGATTCCGGGAGTGGGAGGAGCTTATGCAAATACCCCTGTACAAGTAGCTTCGACAGTTAAAAGTGCTGAAACGGACCTGCCTAACGTGAAAATTCTGGCCACAGGCGGAACGATCGCTGGCTCTTCTGCCAGCAACACCGACACAACAGATTATAACGCCGGACAACTGGGCGTGGAAACGTTAATCAAAGCTGTTCCGGAGATGACAAAAGTGGCTGACGTGAGCGGCGAACAGGTTGTCAACGTCGGCAGCCCAGAAATCAACAATGAAATCCTGCTCAAGCTAGGGAAGCGGATTAACACTCTTCTTGCTTCAAAAGATGTGGACGGCATTGTTGTGACGCATGGTACAGACACATTAGAAGAGACAGCATACTTTTTGAATCTCGTTGTGAGAAGCACAAAGCCTGTTGTCGTAGTGGGAGCGATGCGCCCGGCAACAGCCATTAGTGCAGACGGTCCGATGAATCTTTATAACGCAGTAAAGCTCGCAGCCAACCCTGCAGCAAAGAAAAAAGGCGTCATGGTTTCCTTCAACGACCGGATTGGCGCAGCCCGTTACATCACAAAAACACATACAACGGCGGTTGATACATTCAAGTCAGTAGAGCAGGGATATCTGGGTGCTTTTGCCGGTGAAACTCCTTATTTCAGCAGCGTAAGCAATAAAAAGCATACGTCCCAGACAGTATTTGATATTTCCAAAATAGAAAAACTGCCGCAGGTCGATATTTTGTACTCGCATCAGAACGACGGAGGATATCTGTACGATGCAGCCGTTGATGCAGGAGCAGACGGAATTGTCGTTGCAGGATCAGGAAACGGTTCAATGTCGAAAGCGTCCATGGAAGGGGCAAAAGCCGCGGTAAGTGAAGGTACAGCGGTCGTCCGTTCCACAAGAGTAGGAAGCGGAGTGGTGACGCATAAAGCATCAGACGACACAGATGGACTTGTCTCAGCTGACTCGCTGAATCCACAGAAAGCTCGCATTCTTTTGATGCTGTCCTTAACAAAAACAAAGGATCCGAAGAAAATTCAACACTATTTCAACAATTATTAAGAACCCGATTTACAGCGAAAGAGTCTGAAATTTTATATCATTTTTATCGGAACGAAGCGGCTGGCTGCTTCGTTTCTTTAAGGTTTAAATAGTTCATTCAAAAAAGGGTCCTGCCTGCAGACGGCGAGACCCTTTTTTTATGCCACGCTTTAACGTGTTCCAATCCAGCTGAAAAACCGCTTCTTTTTCAATTCCGCTTTCCGAGCTTGATGCGACGCTTTGAGAGATTCAAGCAGCAGATGATCTCGCCTGTTCAGCGACTCTTTAATGTAGTGCTGCTGTTCATCCAGCTTCGTCACAAGTGCCTGGTTAAACTGCTCCTGCAAATCCAGCCTCTCCAAAATAACAGCCAGGTCTCCACGTATGTCTTCTGTCGCTCCCTGCATAGGCTCAGGTCTGATCTTTTCTTCGCCTATGGCCAGATAATATTCAATCTGCTTCAGTGAATAGCCCTGCTCTCTGTTCAGTCGGCGGATCAGTATCAGCCGCTCCAGTGCCGGCTGGTCAAAATAATTGTAGCCGTTTTTTCCTTGCTTCACTGGAATGAGGGTTTTTAATTACCGCAGCCAATTGCGCACGACACCCGGGCTTTCCTCAATATACCCGGTAGCTTCCTTCACCGTTAAATGGACATCGTTCAGCTCATCCGTTTGATTCATACGTTCCTCATCCTTTTAAGCTAAGTGTCGGCAGATGTACCGTCACAAATTGCTCCTACCAGGGTCTGCATCCGCTGCCAGCTAGGTTTCCACTTATTTGTTAAGTTAGGCCCATCCGCTCTTCCTTTGACAACATTTGTCGATTTTTTTGATGAGGCGTGGCGAGAGAGAATTGGATGTCTATGAAGTCAAAGAGAGAGTATGTTGTTATTTAGTGAATCATGGATTTATAATGATAATCAAAGGATTTTGTAATCGTTTACCGAATATTTAATAATTTAAAATTGATCAGAATTATTATGCAGTCCCCCAGTATTAATATTAAGTTAATACCAAGTTATACGTCTGTTGGCCCTGCCCTACATATTATATGGTATATTATAATTAAATAATACAATTGGCTGATTTAAAAATTAAAGAAGGGGTGGGCAAAGATGAAACTAAATAATACAAGTGAAAAACCATTGTACTTTCAATTAAAGCAAGTGTTAAAAGAAGACATATTGAGGGGGAAGTACAAACCGGGAGAAAAACTGCCGCCAGAATCTGAAATATGTAATGTATATGGCGTAAGCCGTATTACTTCAAGAAGAGCGATTACAGATTTAGTGCAAGAGGGCGTTCTTTATACTATGCAGGGCAAAGGGACCTTTGTTAAGGAACTAAAAGAGAAGAGAGAACTTATTTCAGTCGGCGGTTTTTCAGAAATGACTAATGCTTCCGGAAAACAACCGAGTTCTCAAATTTTATCTAGCCAAATTATTCAAGCGACAGAAGAAATGAGCAGAAAATTTCATGTTAAATTTGGAGACGCCATATTAAAATTGCATCGCCTTTTATATATTGAGGAAGCATTGCCATTTATTATTGAAACGTCCTACTTTCCGCTTGATCATTTCCCTCAACTTGAAAAGCACATAGGAGCACCATCGACATATCAAATCTTAAAGGAGAAATATAAAGTTGAATTTTCGCGTTCTGAAAAAACACTAGAGGTGGTATCTGCATCAGAATACGAAGCAGATTTATTTAAGTGTGATCTTGGTTTTCCATTATTCTCGATTGAAAAGCTAACTTATGATTCTCAAGATCGTCCTATTCACTATTCCCAATCCTTATACATGACAAACAGGGTTGTGTTCAATATTGATGTGGATCAAAAAAAGTAATTTCTATAGATATATAGTGGGAATTTGTATGGATATAACAGGGATTACTAGAAGTAAAGCAGAAGAGAGCAAGACATTCTTCTGCTTTTTTTAAATAGAACAAATATTTTAAAAAATTAGTCGGAAAAATTAGATTTTTTAAAATTTTTATTGACTTAACTACAATCGAATAGTATATAATATATTATAACAATACATGATATGTTGTTGAGTTCCGGTGGAAGACTCTAAAAAAATAGGGAAGGTTCCCAAAAAGAAAGCGCTTAAAATAAATTGATAAAAAGTAAGGGAATAAAAAATAATGGGATTTTATTGAAGGGGGTCCGTGAAAATGAAGTTAATAGCTATCGGTGATAATGTGGTTGATTTTTACGAAAACTTAGGTATTTTATATCCTGGGGGAAATGCTGTAAATGTAGCAGTGGCAAGTAAAAGAGCAGGTGCCGTTTCAAGCGCCTACTTAGGTATAATTGGGAATGATGCCAAGGCAGCGCACGTGACAAAAAGTTTATTATCAGAAGCCATCGATATAAGCCGGCTTAGAAAAGTGTATGGAGAAAACGGAGAGGCTGTAATCACTCTTACTAAAGAGGGAGATAGAGTTTTTATGGGAACGAATAAAGGTATTCGTGTTCAGTCACTGTTGCGTCTTGCTCTCGGCGAACAAGATCTAGATTATATTAATCAATATGACGTAGTTCATATGAGTGTAAACAGTGAAACAGATCACGAATTGCCAAAACTTTCTCACAAAGAAATCTCATTTGATTTTTCAACATCAAACCGTTGGGATGAAAAGTATTTAAAAAAGATCTGTCCCAATGTAGATTTTGCTTTTTTCTCTGGAAGTGATATGACGATGAAGCAGATTAAAGAGTTGATGAAGAACGTGCATGAACTTGGTGTGAAAATAGTGGGGGTTACAAGAGGCGAAAAACCGGCTATGTTTTCAGAATTTGGAAAGGTTTATGAGCAAGATCCACTAGAAGCAAAAGTGATTGATACTATGGGAGCGGGTGACTCGTTTATTGGGACATTCTTAACTGCTTACTGTAGTGATAAAAATATTAAAATAGCTCTTAATAAAGCGGCAAAAGCCGCTGCAACAACTTGTGAATGCAATGGAGCCTTTGGATATGGAATTGAGAAAAAAACCTTAGTGTAACTCAAATATCAAACTGTAATTATGAACAAAAAAGAATCCGGTGTAAGATTATCTTACGTATTTGTGGATCTTTCTATTTATTAGATGTTATATAATATAATATAACAATAAATAATAACAAGGAGGTGGAAACTAATAGAATTGTACCATGCAGTAGCACTGAATTCTTAACAGGAAATTACAAAATCTTTTGAATCTAAAAAAACTTGGAAGTGAGTGATAGGAGCATGAAAAAAAAGAAACTATTCTCAGGGGTTCTTACGTTATTGTTGGTAATGGTATTGTCGTTTCTTGCTGGATGCAGCGAATCTGCTACTACAGCAGGAGAAAAAGAGGAGAATGAAAAGAAAATAAATGAGAATCTTCCTGCTTTACCTGCAGAAGTAGAAGAAAGAGAAAAACTTGTAGTGGGTGTGAAAGTAGATTATCCTCCTCTCGGCTATCTGGATGAATCAGGAGAAAATGCGGGTTATGAAATTGACGTAGTTAAAAAAATAGCTGAATATGCTTTTGGATCTGATGAAGCCGTCGAGTTTGTTCCTGTTAATGCGACAAACCGTATTCCATATTTAACTTCGAAAAAGATTGATTTTATTGCCGCCACATTGGGAACTACAGAGGAACGAAAAAAAGAGATTGATTTTACAACACCATTTTTTGAAGGCGGAGCCATTACAGTAGTTCCAAAAGAAAGTGACATTAAAGGTCCTGCCGACTTAGCAGGAAAAGATGTCATTGTTATTAAAGGTTCTACAGCTTCCCTTTACCTTGATGAGAAAGTACCAACAGCAAATCAAATTAAAATTGAAAGTATTGCCGATGCATTCCGTGCTTTTAAAGATGGAAGAGCAGATGCGATGTTGCACGATGTAGTATTAATGTCAGAATTGCTTAAAAATGCTGAAGAGTACACGATGGTTGGTGAACAGATCGCTGTTGATTCTCCAATGGCAATTGGTGTTCGCAAGCAGGAACCGGAAATGTTGGAATTTTTAAACGCAGCGTTGGAAGAGATGAAGAATGAAGATTATTTTAAAACAGTCATTGAAAAGTATATGGAACCAACGGGTGACCTTGATCCACTGGAAATGGTGCCGCGTCCATAACAACAAATAAGGAGGAACAAAAATGGTGAATACACAGCCGAAATTGAGCATTCGTAATTTGCACAAACACTTTGGGGATCTTCGGATCCTCAACGGTGTCAACTTTGACGTTTTTCCTAAGGAGGTAATTGTGGTGATTGGACCCAGTGGGTCTGGAAAAAGTACGCTCCTTCGCTGTATTAATGGCTTAGAAACTATTAATGATGGTGAAGTTTACTTAGATAATAATCAAAAAATTGATTACACGCCATCTTCTTTACAAAAAGTGAGACAAAAGATCGGAATGGTATTTCAGAGTTATAATTTATTTCCCCATATGACTGTAATGGAGAACTTGCTACTCGCTCCATTGAAAGTGCAAAAAAGATCAAAAAATGAGGTATTACCCCGGGCAACTGCATTACTCGAACAGGTGGGTATGCTTGAAAAAGCAGAAAGTTATCCTGCCCAGTTGTCCGGTGGCCAACAACAGAGGATTGCAATTGCCAGATCTCTCGTAATGAATCCTGAGGTTATTTTGTTTGATGAGGTAACTTCTGCTTTAGATCCCGAAAGAGTTAGAGATGTTCTAGACGTTATGAAAGATCTCGCTGCACAGGGAACAACAATGATGATTGTCACCCACGAAATGGGTTTTGCAAAAGAAGTCAGTGACCGGGTTATTTTTATGGATCAAGGTCTTATTGTAGAACAAGGGTCGCCAGAAGAAATCTTTAACAATCCAAAAGAAGAACGGACGAAACAATTTTTGAAAAATGCAATGTAAGACTCTTGAAAGGAGAGCTCTGTATGGGACTCGATTTTTCTTACATGATTGAAATACTTCCATTACTATTAGATGGTTTGAAATTGACCATTTGGATCAGTGCCGCGGCTATATTTTTTTCATTGCTAATAGGCATTACAGGAGCTATCGTGCGAACACTGAAGGTACCTGTGTTGTCGCAACTAGTGACAGTATTCGTGGAGGTAATTAGGAACACTCCACTTCTGGTTCACGTTTTCTTTTTATATTTTGGCTTGCCCACGATCGGTATTACATTACCAGCTGTTACAGTCGGTATTTTAACATTGTCTATTTGGGGGGGAGCTTATGCTGTTGAAAATTTCCGCAGCGGGACAGACGCCGTTTCCAAATCGCTTATTGAATCTGGACAGTCCCTAGGATTAAGTGTTGGGCAAATTGTCCGTTATATCATTGTACCATTGGGGTTTAGAATAAGTTTCCCAGCTTTTTCAAATACAGCTATTTCGTTAATTAAAAATTCTGCTTATATGACTAGTATAGGGGTAGCGGAGATGACGTTCGTAGCAATGGATCGAATGGCTTATGACTTTAAAACATATGAAATATTAATTTCTGTAGCTGTGATCTACCTTGCTGTCATTTGGATCGCGTCGTTTATCTTTAGCCGAATTGAAAGAAAACTAGATTTTAATAAAAAATTAAAAGGAAGGGGTTATAGCCGTGGCAGGTTATCAAATATTATTAGACGGACTGGTGAGAACACTGCTTCTTAGTGTGAGCTGCATAATAATTTCTTTATGTATAGGAGTTCTTATTGGTATTATGCAAACATCTAAACAATCCGTAATAAGAAGTGTTGCTAAAGGATATTCTGAATTGTTTCGGGGCTTGCCAATTGTTATCACTCTTTTCCTTGTTTTTTTTATTCTTCCTGAAGCTGGAATCGAGGTGAACAGCTACATTTCCGCAATGATCGGTCTAAGCTTATGGAGCAGTGCGAATATTTCGGTCGCTGTGCGAGGGGCTATCCAATCTATATCACCTACACAAGTTGAAGCAAGCATGGCTTTAGGATTGAGTGGTCTGCAGACAATGCGTTACGTCATCTTGCCACAAGCTTTTCGCCGTATGCTCCCTTCTGTTATAGGATTGCTTTCGAACCTCATTCAAACAACTTCCTTATCCATTTTAATTGGCAATCTGGATTTGTTAAAGTCAGCGCAAATCTTAATTGAACGGGTTGAGATCATGGAAGGGGGGGCAATCGCTTTTCAAGTATATTCTCTAGTGTTAATTGTTTATTTTATTATTTGCTATCCATTGTCTCTTTTGTCTAGAAAAATGGAAAAAAAACTTGCGTAAAAGAAACTTTACTCTCATGAAAAGTAGAATTTGTTTTTTAGATAGCCTTTATCTTAGTAATCTAAATTGGGAAAGGGAGAGAAACTATTTTGGCGAATTCAGCAATGAGAGTTGAACAAGATTTTTTAGGTGTTAAACAGCTGCCTGCGGATGCTTACTATGGCATTCAAACAGCAAGAGCATCAGAGAACTTTCCGATCACGGGAAATAAAATTGCCCCGGAGCTTATAAGAGCTTTTGCAATTGTAAAAAAAGCTGCTGCTCTTGCAAACAGAGAAAGGAACCAGTTGGACATAAAAATAGCCAGTGCAATCGTTCAAGCGGCTGAAGAATTGAAAAACGGCCAATGGCACGAACAAATTATTGTAGATCCGGTCCAAGGCGGAGCAGGTACTTCAATTAATATGAATATAAACGAAGTATTGGCCAATAGAGCAATCGAACTAATGGGTGGTCAGAAAGGGTCATACTCATTAGTAAGTCCAAATTCTCATGTGAATATGTCTCAATCCACAAATGACAGTTTTCCGACAGCAATTCGTATAGCCGTTATAACTTTATTGGAAGAATTGATTTATATAATGAAAAAAATGACTGATACCTTTCAAGCTAAAGCTAAAGAATTTGATAGCATCTTGAAGATGGGAAGGACACACCTTCAAGATGCAGTCCCTATCCGTCTCGGTCAAGAATTTGAAGCGTATCGACGAGTTCTTATGAGGGATATTGAAAGAATTTCTCAAACAAAAAAACATTTGTATGAAATAAATATAGGTGCAACAGCTGTGGGCACTGGCTTAAATGCAGATCCTATCTATGCTGAAAGGGCTTTACAATACCTTGCATCATTAACTGGATATCCGTTGAAATCAGCAGATCACTTGGTCGATGCTACACAAAACACAGATATGTATACGGAAGTCTCATCAGCCTTAAAAATATGCATGATAAATATGTCTAAAATATCTAATGATTTAAGACTTATGTCTTCTGGCCCGTTTACCGGGTTAGGAGAAATCCGTTTGCCGCACAGACAGCCTGGTTCTTCTATTATGCCGGGAAAAGTGAATCCGGTAATGTGTGAAGTATTAAATCAGGTAGCTTTTCAAGTTATAGGAAATGATCATACAGTTAGTCTTGCCTCAGAGGCTGGTCAATTTGAATTAAACGTAATGGAACCTGTACTCATCTTCAACCTGATTCAGTCTATTACAATGATGAAAAATACATTTGAAGTATTTAGAAGTCACTGTCTCGAAGGTATAGAAGCTAATGAAGAGGTGTGTTCACAATATGTTGAGAGGAGCCTGGGCACTGCTGCTGCTCTTAACCCATATATTGGTTATGAGATGTCCTCTATTATTGCTTATGAAGCTCAAAGCAAAGGAATTTCCATGCGGGATCTCTGTTTGCAGAAAAAAGTATTGAAAAAAGAGCAATTGGAGAGCATTCTGGATCCTTATAGAATGACAGAACCAGGTATAGCAGGAGAGAAGCTAACAATTTAAAACTGTGCGAAAAAATCAGATATATCTTTTACGCTTTAACTTATCATATTTAATCATAATTATTTATATGTAATAAAAAGTTATGCAAATGAATATAAAAACATATACCAAGTGTTGACATCTTGGCTTACTTGTTATATATTTATATATATTAAAACATTACAATTGGGAGGATGAAAGTTATGGCTATTGCCAGTGTTTGTTCTACAGCTCAAACTCAAATCGATGAAATTTTAGAGGAGTTCAAAGGAAGAACGATAAAAAATGTTTTTTATGTAGCGTGTGGAGGATCCTCTGCTCTAATGTATCCGAGCAAGTACTTCGTCGATCGTGAATCGAGCAATGTAACAGCTGAAGTTTACAACTCAAACGAATTTATTTATCGCGATCCTCAAACTCTTGGAGAAAATTCTTTAGTAATTCTTTGCTCACACAAAGGAAAAACTCCTGAAACAACAGAAGCTGCAAAATTTGCTAAAAAAAAGGGAGCTTTAGTAGTTTCACTAATGTATGTCGAAACAGCCCCTCTTGCTGATGAATCTGATTATATTGTAAACTACAGTTGGGCTCCTCCAGGTGAACTTGACCCTCATCCTGAATTTATGAACTATGCTGTACTTTATCGCTTAACAGCAGGTCTTCTTTACATAAAAGAAGGAAACGATAAATATGAAAAATTCGTAAATAGTTTAGAGAGCATGGATGCTGTGCTGCGCAAGGTAAAAATACAATACACTGAAAAAGCGAAAGCTTATGCACAAGAGTATAAAGACGAGCCAACGATTTATACAATGGCCAGTGGTTCAAATTATGGAATCGCATATTCATTTGCTATTTGTATCTTGATGGAGATGCAGTGGATTAACTCTCATGCTATTCATGCAGGCGAATTCTTCCATGGGCCATTTGAAATACTGGATGAAAATTGTCCATTTATTTTACTAATGGGTCTTGATGAGACTAGGCCAATGGAGGAACGCGCATTAAAATTCTTGCAAGAGCATGGCAAAAAGCTACTGATCTTAGATGCGAAAGATATTGATCTTACTGGCTTTGATGAAGAAGTGAAGAAATATCTGGTCCCTCTTGTCCTAAATTTTGTACTGCGAGTTTATGCGGTGGAATTAGCAGAGGCTCGTAATCATCCGTTAGAAGTACGCAGATATATGTTTAAAGTTCCTTACTAATCTGATTATTCAGAAAACAGAAAAACCACCTGATTGAATTTTCAAGCAGGTGGTTTTTTATTTCAAAAAATGCTGGTTATTCATTCTTCACTAGATAATTTCAAGAAGTATTTTTGCTTCAATTCCAGTTATTGTCCATAATTCGAAATACTTATTTGGTTATGCTGTTAGCCATATAAGAAATCTACCAGCTCAGCCTTCCAGTCAAATGGAAGGCAGCTTTAGAGCTGCTGATGCTAGAAAGGAAAAAAGCATATCGGGCGAAAAATACGCCGCTTTCTTGTCTTGTCAAAAAGCCATTTCAGTAGGAAATATGCGATCAATGCAGCATACAGCTAGTTGAAAACGAAATTTGGTGTCGTCCTAAACAGCACTGGCACATCATCGACGAAATCCGCAACTGCTTCGGCAAAGACGCCATCTTTCTCGCCTACAGCCTCATGAAAGGCGGTACCTACCTGCAGCGTGTCGGGCATAAAGGAAACTCAGGATAATGAACTAATCTTGGGGTAAGGGGGCGTATCTGGGGAGGAGGGGAAGGAAAGTCAGCACGGGTTTCGCTGACTTTCCTTCCGCCCGGAGCCAGCCGGCAACCGCAGGGCGCCAGAGAAGGCTGATTCTATCCAAACAAAAATCAGCTTAGAATTCGATCGGCAACTTGCAAAATGAAAACAACCTGTGTGATAAAATAAAGTATCTATACATCACATTAAAGGATGTCTTAACATGAAGCGGGATACGATAGATCTAATCGGTCACCAGTACGGGCGTTTAACGGTCTTAAAAGAAGTAGAGCGCAATAAATATGCGCGCCGTTTCCTCTGCCGCTGTGAGTGCGGAAAGGAAACGGTAGCGTATATGTCCAACTTGAGGACAGGGCATAAAAAATCGTGCGGCTGCCTTCGTGATGAGCGTGTAAGTCAAGCGAACCAGCGGGATCTGACTGGCCGCCGCTTCGGATCTCTGAAGGTAATCAAGCGCAGCGAAAAAAAATCAAAAAGCGGCAAAGCCAACTGGACCTGTCATTGCGACTGCGGAAATACAGCTGATGTCTTATCAGACCGTCTTCTTAATGGCACGACCTCATCATGCGGCTGCCGGCGTGCTGCGCGTGGACGAGAGCTTGCCGCCGACACAAACACCAGATACCGAGTGGACGGGGTCATGACAACAAAGCTGAAACAAAAAATGCGCTCTGATAACAGGACAGGTGTCAAAGGTGTCGTAGCCAATGTAAACAAAAAAGGCAAAGTAAAATATGTGGCATCGATCACAGTAAAAGGGCAGTACTACTACCTAGGCAGATTCAACTCGCTTGAAGACGCTGTTGCCGCCAGAAAAAAAGGGGAAGAACTGTACCATGATCCTTATTTAAACGGATCAGATGACAAAATAAAATAGGCCCGGCATATACAATTAAGTATGTGCCAGGCCTATTTTTCTTGATCTTTTTTCTCGGCCAACTTGTTTATGTAACGGTAAAGAGTAGCCTGACTTATTCCCGTCGCTTTCACGATCTCGCTTATGGAAGACTCTTTTGCCTCATACATTTTTAAAGCTGTTTTAAGGTCTTTTTCAGACACTTTAGGACGACCGCCTTTTCTGCCCCTTGCTCTTGCGCTTGAAATCCCTGCTCTTGTCCTCTCGCTGATAATACCACGTTCCATTTCGCCGATTGTCGCCATCCTCCGAAAAAAGAAGCGGTCCGTTGACGTATCGATGTTATCCTGGATAGAAACCAATTCAACGCCTTTTTCTTCAAACAATTCAGCAAGCTCAATCAAATGTTTTATACTGCGGCTAATCCGGTCAAGTTTATAGACAACAACCCGATCACCTTTGCCCAGCATATTCAGCATTTTGTTCAGCTCGGGCCGCTCTCTCTTGCTGCTGGTGATTTTCTCTTCAAAAATTTCGATACAGCCTGCTTTTTCCAGTGCGTCAATCTGCATCTGTAGGTTTTGTTTATCTGTTGAACTCCTTGCATAACCAACAATCTTTATTTGATCCTCACAGATACTGATGTAGTTTTCGTCATGCTGCACAACCTCCAAACCAAAGGCATGTAAATCGAGGGTAGTGAAAGTATCCATGAGATAATTAGCAGTATCATGACCATCGTAAAAAAACCGCATAAACCGATTAGGATGAGAAAGTTTTACATAAACAGCAAGATAGGATTCATTATCAGATTTACGCACTTTAACATAATCTATATCACTAGGTGCACAGCGTTCGACATAATCAATAAAGTGATCTGATGTAATACGTCTTAACAATTGATAATCTACAACACCTTGAGCTGATTCATAAAGATAATCCATACCATCTACCTCCTTTGGGTTTGATTCACCTGTTTATCTTCGACCGTTGCAGATCTTTTGATAAACTGTATAAGCCTATAAATATGTTATCAAAAACGTATATGGTTGTAAATATTGATAATTTGTTTTTGATAATATTTTTGATAAAAATAAAAAAAACGGGTTCTCAGCCCGTTTACGGTAATCTTCTCTATTTTCTTTTCACAAACGGTCGCACCTGCAGACGGCGACACCTTCTTTTTATGGAACGTTTTAACGTGTTCCAATCCAGCTGAAAAACCGCTTCTTTTTCACTTCCGCTTTCCGAGCTTCCTGCGACGCCTTAAGCGATTCAAGCAGCAGCTGATCCCGCCTGTTCAGAGACTCCTTAATATAGTGCTGCTGTTCATCCAGCTTCGTGACCAGTGCCTGGTTAAACTGCTCTTGCAAATCCAATCTCTCCATAATAACAGCCAGGTCTCCACGTATGTTTTCTGCCGCTCCATGCACAGGCTCGGGTGTGATCTTTTCTTCGCCTGTGGCCAGGTAATATTCAATCTGCTTCAATGAATAGCCCTGCTCTCTATTCAGCCGGCGTATCAGCATCAGCCGTTCCAGCGCCGGCTGGTCAAAATAATTGTAGCCGTTTTTCCCCTGCTTCACAGGAATGTGGGTTTTCAATTCCCGCAGCCAATTGCGCACGACACCCGGACTTTCCTCGATATACCCGGCAGCTTCCTTCACCGTTAAATGGACCTCATTCAAGTCTTCCGTTTGATTCATACGTTCCTCATCCTTTCAAGGTAAGATTCCGCATACGTTTCTTCATACATAGATCCCACAAAGGTCTGCGTCCGCTGTCAGCCAGGTTTCCACTTATGTGTTAAGTTCGTCGGACCATCGGTTTATCCTTTGACTACATTTGTCGTTTCATTTTCTTACATTTTTAGACAAATGAAAAAACCACGCCGTATAGACGTGGTTTGAAATATTTATACGGATCAAAATAAACGAGTTTCTTCATTATTATATTAGTCGTTCAGGTATCGATATAAAGTTGACGAACCAATCCCTGTTGCATTTTTAATCTCCTTAAAACTGTAGTCCTTACTCTTGTACATCTTAATAGCCATTTCAACCTTCTCCTGATCTACACGCGGCCGGCCGCCCAAGCGTCCCCTTGCCCGGGCAGCATCAAGGCCTGCTTTTGTCCGCTCGACGATCAACTCCCGTTCCATTTCTGCAAGGCCGGCCATGATGGTGAAAAAAAGGCGACCGGCGGGTGTGGACGTATCAACGCCGAGCGTGATGATTTTCAAATTAATGCCCCGCTCCTCCAGCTCCTCGATCAGCTCCAGGAGTTTTTTTGTCGTGCGGCCGAGCCGGTCCAGTTTCCAGACAACCAGTGTGTCTCCTTTGCGCAGATAATCCCAGCATTCATTAAACACTTTCCGGTCCCGGACGCTGGACGCTTTTTCAGTGAAAATCCGCTCACAATTTTCTTTCTGCAGCGCATCCACCTGCAAATCCAGATTCTGGTCTTTTGTGGAAACCCGTGCGTATCCAATATTACCCATTATCCGCCACCTGCCTGTTTTTCTTTTTATTTTACACCAAAACTCAATTAAAATGATAATTTTGGTTAATAGATTTTAAATATGAGTTTTGGTTAAATTGGTGTGCAAAAAAAGACCGAAAAACGGTCATTTTTTGTTTTGCTTAATATTTAGCCAAAAACACTCGTTTTTGGCTATTCAACTAAAACATTAATCATGATTTTGAAAAAATTACTTATACTTGAAAATTTCTAATTATTCACTTAAATGTTGTATAATTGAATTCCGAGAGAGGATATTTTAAATATCGTCCTCTAATTACCTTTTTTGCCTCTAATACCGTATAGGAGTTCATATCATACGCAATTCTCAGTGTAGTAAATGAAGGTATTGTACTGAGAAAAACATATACTTGTTATGGAGGTAATATTGTTGAGGGATATTTATAAGTGGAAGAAAGTCTTTGCATGGTTGGTAGCATCTATCATCCTTTTGAATTTGCATACTTTATTGGATATCTTTTATAGAATAGGGATCATTCCTGGAGAAACCCTTCTTTTTATAAATCGTTTCTTTATATCCAGTAATGAAGAGTTTGAATTATTTTCAGGAATATTGCTAGGAGTCACTGGAGGCGTTATCTCCCTTATTGGGTTAATTGCTATTTTTGTTTCTTTAAACAGCCAACATAAAATCCAGAAATGTCGTGAAATTTACTGGGAATGCATTGATATCATGCAGGAAAAAAAACCTGTTTTGGAAATGAGCGATATTCTTAATAAAAAGTTCCGAAAGTATGCAAATATATACGAATCAGCCAAAGATTTCGATAAGAGCATAGTGTTTGGATCCAAGACGGGTATAATTATTGTTTTAATAGTATGGGCGTGTTTAATAGGAATAAGAACAGATTTAGCTCCTGAAAATAAAATTATGCTTAATATTTTTCTGATACCTATATTTGTAGTTATTTTAATATTCCACAGAATACTCGGAAGTTTGAATGACTTATCTATTATTGGAAAATTAAATAGCACACCAAATTTGTTAACCATAAATAGGGATGACGATTTTAGGAATATATTACTAGCTGCAAATGTTGTTTTTGATTTTTATTCCACTAGCACTAAAAGTAGTATAGAAATAGCAGACAATTACTATCAGGGTCTTCAATCATATGATAGTGGAAAACTAGTAGCAAAGCTCAATATTCCTTTAAATAGATTTCGTATTTATCTAAAACGCGTGTTTATACATGACGAAGAATCGGATGAAACCACTGATAATTATCAGATTCAAGAAAATTGTTTTGCTGAAATTGATATAAATGAAAAAGAACACAGTGAAAAGATTGACTCTTGGCTGGATCAATCTGCAGTATTAAATATGGAAATTATAGAGTTTAAGCAATGGGATTCATTGCTGAATGAATACGATAATTTATTAATACCTTATGCGAACAGCAGAGGAATTACCGTTGAGCATTTTAAAGAAAAAGTCAATCAGGGTAGTATAGAGCAGCATATTGTGTTTGATTATGACTCAAAAGTCGTTTTTATTCCTAAAAATATAAGGCGCGTGCATTTAGATTTTGAAGTTCGTCCAATACCAATTGAAGAACACGAAAAGTTAGATAAAGAACCCTCTGAATCTGAGCAAAATAAACTGGTACAGGTTGATCGTAAAAATACTATTTTAATAAAAACTGTGGTTGATTTGCAACATTCTGAAGTGAAATGTATCTGCGCTCAAGACCTGTTTTGGTAAAGTGAAAATCAGGAATGTAGCCCTGAGCTTTAAATTAGTCATCTAATCCAATTACAACTTCCTTGCCATTACTTAATTATTTATCTAGGATACTCTAGTCATAAAATAGAAAAACCATCAAGTGTACACACAACTGATGGTTTTTCTGTAGTGCAAAATTTTGGACTTCTTTATCACAGCCTGATAATTCATTTTTTTCTGTGAAGAAATCTTATTCAAAGTAATTCAAATTAGGATTTGAGAGTGTCTTCACCAGCAAGGAACGGTCAAGAAAATGGTTGGCTCGTTCGCAGGATGTTTCAGATGCCATCATGCATGAATGGCAGGCAGCTCCGCTCAGGTTGCCCATTGTGCCAGGTGTGTGTTCCGAGCAAAATGGATCATTTGAGCACAGTCGTGCCTGATCGAGAGCCTTCTGTAAAATTTCATTGAATTTTTCCGTTTTTCCCAGTTCTACCAGACCACCGAGACTGCCCTCTGAGTCAGGTGTGGCAGTGTAAATCAGGATACCGGCCATTCTTTGAGTCGGATCATCACTTTCCCGTGAATACAATCGTTCTCTCAGGGAGGAGGAAGAATAACCGGAACTCAAACAGAGCTCCCTGATCAGAGCGTGGGATAGTGTATGCAATAACATATAGCGCATACCCGGAAATGGTGCTCTTCTCTCCTCCTCTATATTACGATCATCGCAGTACTTCTCGTAGTTGTGCACAATTCCACGTCCGTACTGGACTGCTTTTTCATGTTCCCACTTCGTCAGCTCTTCTTCGTTTAACGCAATAAAGATCCCTTCGCCATGTGTTTCGACACCAGGGCGCCAGTCGAGCTTTTTTTTGCTCAACGGTGCTTCCTGGCTAATAGTTTCACTCTCGTCAGCATCTCCCGACAAAAGGGAGGTCGTATCCGGCAGAGGGCTTATGCGGGTAAAGGACTTCAATGCTCGGACTTCTTTTAACCTTTTCACCATAATAAGGTGAGAAAGCCTGGATTGAAATAGATCAGGAACATCCTGCCGGTCAGTTTGAAAATCCTTTTCTTCATTGCCGGCGCTGCCATTGATGATCGCATTCCACTCGGGACGCAGCAGATCCTGACTTTCACCGGTAACAATTTTATTTTGTTGCTGAATAGCAAACCATACTTCCTGAAGGTCAAATTCTTCAAATTCATCAAGATACCCATCTTCTACGGCTGATTGAAGTTTTTCAAATGAGTCAGTTTTACTCAAGCGCTTCATTGACCGGGCAACTACCTCATGAACCAGGTTTGAATAAGGAGGTATCGCCAGTGCGCTTTCAATCACGGAAAAATAAAGGTTGGAAGCCCCGCGCATAATGACCCGTGGTGTCTGATCACAGGATTCGCCACTGTTTTTACCAAGCCATGGACGAGAACCGAAGCACTTGCCGATCGCACTTTTTTCATCCGAACGGTTCTGAAAGGCATCGTTTAAGGAACGAGAGGCCCCGCATTTTTTACAGGAAACTTTGATGTCCGATACGGCCCCCGACTGAGCCGTGTCTTCGAGATAGAGTTCACCTTTGCAGTCCGGATGACTTTTATGCACGTAGAAATTCCATGGGAACTCATTTAGATGTCCGTTCTCACAGGCAGATACAAAACGAACGGGAAAAGCCTTTACTTTATCACAGGGCTCCTTGCCCTTTAGCTTATTATTAAAACAATATATTCCGTCCTTTTCCACCGAAAACTGGCTGTAAGGTGCCAGCTTTCGACAGTTTGGACAAACGTGAAACAATGGGAATCGAAAGGACGGTACAGTTGGAATTTGATTATAAAATCCTGTGTTTTCTCCTGATGAAGGCAGAGACAGAATTTTCTCTAGTCCGAGTTTTCGAACCAATCGCGGGTCCGTAATGTTTTTACAATATCTTGTTTCCCATTCATCGAGTCCGGCCATAATCACCGAGAAATCAGGTAACTCGATGACCGCTCCGGGACCAAAAGTGGAAATGTACTGACTGGGTCTGATTTCGCCAATTTTTTTTGACATTCAATTAGTCCTCCTGACGCAAATATATTCCGAGACCCGGTTCCACGTCTCGCATAGAATTGGGCACTCCAAATGCACCGCTGCTCTGATTCCCGAGACTGTAAATAAGGTTTCTTTTTCGTTTGTCACCGCTGTAGACAAGCGATCCAATATTCGTTTCATTTTCCCACCTTGTCAGGTGTTTTTCTATCTCCTGTCTGATCTCTTCACGAATTGCTTCTTTTTGACTGTCATTATCAAGAATAGCGTCGACGCGATCCATTAGCTGGTCGGTAATCCGCTCGATCTCAAGGTGATCCAGCTCAAAGTTCCCTGCTTCCTGCCGTTCGGCCATGTTTTCAACGCTCAGGCGAATCATCGAGATGATGGATGCGGCCAGTGCACGATCCCTTGCTCTTGACGCAAGCGGTGTAACACTGATCGCTTCCACATATCGGTACAGTGCCGAATGATACGAACGGAACTGCTCGTAATGAGAAGTATCACGCGGTCTTACCCAGTTATATAAGGTAATGACGAGACCAGGATATTTTCGTCCCACACGGCTCGTCGACTGAATGTATTCAGCGGTCGTTTTTGGCTGTCCAGTTACAACCATCAGACCAAGTCGATCGACATCGACGCCAACGGAGATCATGTTACTGGCCAGCACGACGTCAACAGGCGCTGTTTCTTTATTCCCATGGAATGGCTGGTTTAATGCATCCAGTATTTTAGGGATATCTCTGGAATCAATCCGACTGGTCAGCTCAGGAACATCGTTTCCATAGACTCTTTGTTTGAATGGATATTTTTGACCCTGCTTTCTTTTTTCAAGAACGGTCATTCTGGCACGTATATCGTCCTCAACCAGTCGCACAGTTCCACCGAGCTCTCTCAAACTGTTAAAGTAACCGACCAGCGTTTTATAAGGATCCAGCTGCTCATCTGTATACTCATCCATCGCTTCTGTTGAAGCGAGGAGAGCAGCATAAATTCTGACCAGAGCTGTTTTCATACTTTTCCCGGGTGCATATATGCCGGCATATACCCGGCCTGGATCCTGTTCCACGGGCTGCTCCACAGCAAAGAACGAATCGCCGGCGGATAAGCCAGAGCCAGGGAAAATCGCGACATCCCGTGCGAATAATCCCTGAATTTGCTGCTTTGCCTGCCGAATCGTTGCTGTGGATGCGACAATTTTAGGACCAATGGATTTTCCATTAATCTCTCGGGAACACAGCGTGTCTATGGCCGATTCGTATAGTCCAACCATCGTTCCGAGTGGTCCTGAAATCAAATGAAGCTCATCCTGAATGATCAGTTCAGGAGGTAACAGTTCTTTCTTATCGACGTACTCTGCTCTGCCACCTGTCACTCTGTTCATACAGTCCATTGTTCTGGCATCCGCACCGTGCGCAAGAAACCCCCAGTCTTTAATCTCTCCCTGCACCTTTCCAAATAACCCCTGTACTTCACCAACCCAGGGCATTCTGGCGAATTTGTCCACGGTACCAATTAAAAGATCTGGCAGCAGCCTGTATATCTCCTCATCCGTTACGACAACTGGAATGCCCTGACCCTGTGGCTTTCTGCCAAATTCACATTCTTTCCTCGTACAAAAGATTTTTACTCTGCGCTGGCGCTTATCGGCAAAGTAAGAATGTGTAAAGCATTTCTCGTCTTTGATAAGAGAAGAACCGCACCACGGGCATGTCAGAACCTGTACCGGCGTCCCGGTTTGCAGAGAAGAACTGTCTTTTCTTTTATATGATTCTTTTGTTTCCTTTATTGCTTCAGCGGCTTCATCAAAAGTATTCGGGGTGCTTTTCGTCCCCACCCAGAGGCCGATCCGAAACGGTATCCGTCCATAAAGGTCAGGCTGCCTGCTTCGCAGCACTTCGCAGGCACAAATAAGGGCCGTGGCTCGTTGAAACTGCTGAATGGTCAACAATCTCAATGTATACCGCATCAAAACTGTCACACCGGCATCTCCCCGAAGTCCGTCCTGCTCCCGTTTTAATTTTTTAAGCGCCATGGTAAAAGCAGCAAGACCGAGGTAGGCTTCTGTTTTTCCGCCACCTGTTGGAAACCAGAGCAAGTCAGCAATGTTCCGTTCGTCATCGGTAACATCGTTAATGCCGGCGATCCCCTGCAATATAAAAGCAATCTGGAATGGGCGCCACTGTGCCTTTATGCTGTCCGGCCCACTGGAAAAATCTTTTTCTTTCTTTTTTGCCCAGATCGTCTGTTCAATTTGAAGCGACATCGCCTGATTGGCGAAGGAAAATGCCTGAAAAACAGTCTGGTCCCGTCTGATTGTATTCAGACCTTTTTGGATTCTCTCAAGAGCGTATTCGCAGTTGGAAATGTGGCGTTCGGCCGTTTTCTTGAGATCTGCATCAAGAGTTTTTATTTTTTCTCGTTCTTCATCAATCCATTTTCCATATTCGTTGCACAAAGGTGAAAGAAGGTCATAAATCTCTTCACCCGTGCCGGCCTGGCCGAGCTCCTTCATATCAAGGCTGCCGCCCTTATCCCACTCGGGTGGAATAACTCGCGGAAGCTCGTAAGAAGGAATGGTCGCTGTTCGAAGAGTACCTGCGGCCTGTCCGTCAGAACTAAGGTCCGCCCATTCAACAGCGGTTCCGTGACCGCTTGCAAATACGACCTGGTCTTTGTAGAGAAGATTGTCAGATTCATCATCAGGAGACTGGTAAATCGATTGATCATTCTCAATCTTTTTGACGACAAATCGACGTGCCTGATCTTTATCAGAAACTTTAATAACAGGCTGGAAGATACAATCAGAATCCCGTGCTACTTTATCCTGTTGTTGCTTCCGATTTACAAGAAACAGACTAATTGCATATGCGTCGCCCTGTAGCTGACGTGAGTGATATTCGATTTGCAGGCTATTATCGGAGACCAGTGAGATGGATTGTCTCTTTCCTGTTCTGGTTGGATCGAGAAGGATGGCATTATGCTCAACCGGAGTTCGTTCCCACTGCTTTGTCTCTAAATCCTGGTGATACACACCAAAACAAACGGTTACCTGCAGGGGAGCGGAGCCTCTGGAAATAAACGAAAGACCGAGAGAAGAGGGGTTCATCGCTGCCGAAAGTGGTGGAAGTATTTCCTGCTGCCCGGTTTCCTCTCCTTCGTTTCCTGCGCCGAGCTGATCATCCTCACTGTTTTCCATACCTGTTCCGGCTGGCCAGAGGATTCCACATAAATACCGCTGGGATGGTCTTTCTTTCAAAATTTCACAGGGTTCATTCGGTCCTGTTAACTCGAGTCGCAGCCGCTTCAGCAAGCTTTTTCGCGCATTCACCATATCCTGATGTTTCAATAGGATCTCCCACCTTTTCAATTTTTATTTTTACAAAAAATCGATATTCAAAGAAATGTTTTATCATAAAGGAAAAAATACCTGTCATTCAATCGAATGATGTCATTTTTTGTGGTATTTTATTAGTAATACTTTACTATAAATAGAGATTGGATGGGAATTTTTTGTTACCCTTTATTCGACATTTAAATGATAATCAGTATAATGCCGTTACTGGACCGGTTGGAGATGTGATTATCAATGCAGCTGCTGGCACCGGGAAGACCAGCACACTTGCAGCGAGAATTCTCTATTTGCAGATTGAAAAGAATATTGAACCTGAAGAAATGCTGGCTCTTTCTTTTTCTAGAAGTGCAAGGCAGGGACTGATCAGTAAGATGGAGGCTTATAGAAAAGAAGCGGGAGCGGGAAGTCCGATTGAAACTCTTACTTTTCACGGACTTGCTTTTCGAATAGTAAGGGTCGCAGCGAGTCTGGGAGAAACGTGGCTGAAGCCTGGATTTAAAATCATTGAAAACAACAAAAAGATTTTCGAAGACAACGCAGCCGCTTTCTTTAAAGGGATTGAATATAAGAAAAATCAGGATTCTCTCTACTCCAAAGTCATTGATAGTGTTCGACAGGGACACGAGCACTACGGACAGGCACTGTACTCACCTGATCAGATTGTGGAAGATGAACAGCTGAAGGTCGAGTCTGAACAGGGTGTCAGAGTCAGTCTTGCCTCTCTAGATGTAAAAAGAGTCTGGAAAAGGTACGCGACTTATTTAAAACGAAAAAACCAGATTGATTATCCAGGACTCATCTCAGAAGCCATTAATGTCATTAAAAACAGTGGACAATTAACGTTAAACAGAATCCGTACAGGAATCAGACATTTGTTCATTGATGAGTTCCAGGATACATCGATGGCCCAGGAGGAACTGGCTTTTCTACTGGCAGGAAACCAGATGTATATGACGGTTGTCGGTGATAATGAGCAAACGATATACGCGTTTAACGGATCAAATGAAAGTAATATTATTCATTTTCATCAGAATGTTGCTCGCAGAAAAGGCTCTATTGCGTATTCAATTGACCTGATTGAAAACTACCGCTCCAGTGCAAACATACTGGGTGTGGCCAATAGAATTGTTGAAAAAGGCAATTCAGCCTATAAAAAGTGGCTGCGGACAGCAGAAAATGTAAGTGAAGAAGTTGCTCTTTATCAGTATCATAATCACCCTGTAACGCTTGTGAGAATGCCGCGCCTTCACAATGCTGCCACTTACATTGCAGAAGAGATCCTTCGTCTTCACGAAGAAGAGGAGATCCTCTATTCGGATATTACCGTACTGGTGAGAAAGGACACGGAATTTTCTCCCCAGGGAAGCGAAGTCAAACGACTTCTCGAAGAAAAAAATATACCGGTAGGGGTGACAAGGTCTGGCGGTGACAATCAGAAGATTGTCTTCGATAAAGCGGAAGAAATATGCCAGTCTTACTACGACGAGCCGCTTGCCAGTATCATCGATTCTATTGAAAAAGGGGACATAGATCCAGATCTGGACAGTGCAATTGAGCGTGGAATAATAGATGTATTCAAGGAAGCGGTCGATTCCGGCGCTGTTTTTGCCTATGATGCACTGGACTTTTTGATAGATTCAACCTCTGGTGAAGGAAGTGAACGGGAAGATGATGGTGTTCGGATCAGGACCGTACATTCAGCCAAAGGGCTTGAGTTCAAAGTCGTCTTTGTTCTTTTTCTCGGAGATAAAAGCTTTCCTCATGGTGCAGTACCAGATGTAGATGGTGAGCGGAGATTGCTTTATGTGGCGATCACTCGCGCCCAGGACAGACTCTATATGATCGGAAGAAATGGAATCCATGGACCGGACTTTTTTGGAGAATGCATGGGATCCGAGACCAGGCTGGTTGACTATTTTAAGGCCCCTGATGCCGCGATTTCTTCTGAAGGATGTAATGAACAGCTGAAAAGTGAAGTGGACCTATTAAAAGAAAAATTCGACCGCGAAGAAGCAGCGAGAAGAGACAGGCTAATGGCGCTATTTGAAGATGACGATTTTTGAAATGAGGTGAAAGGTTATGGAAGAGACGATCCAGGTAACAAAACAGCAGAAAAATTGCATAACATTTCAACCCGAGGGTGACCTCCTGGTCCGGGGAATACCCGGGAGTGGGAAAACAACGGTCCTGCTTGAAAGAGCACGATATCTTCAAATGAAACAAAATGATTCGGTCCTGTTTATGGCATACAACAAGTCGCTGACAGCGTATATAAGGCAAATCTCTTTAAAAAGCGACAGCAAGCCGGTTGAAGCGACGACTTTTCACCAGTGGGGACTCCGATTGGTGAAGGAAATTTCCTTGAGCCATACCCATTATATTGGAGACAGAAAAGAAGATGTGGTTCGTCATGCATACCATACAGTACTAAAACGTAACGAGCCGCTGGATTTCCCAAAAATAAGTGATGATGACACTCGAAATAGCAAGCTCATTCAATTTCTGAGTGATGAAATTTCGTGGATCAAGGGCAATGGTCTGACAGAATGGGCCCGTTATGCAGATAAGCCGCGAATTGGTCGGGGAAATCAAATTAAAGTGTCGAAACAGAACCGCTACGCTATTTTTAGCGTCTTTGAAAAGTATAACGAGCTTTTGAAGTCCTATCAGTATAAAAGTATCGATTATGACGATGTCGCCCTTTTGATTGACCAGTATTTTCACAAGGTCTCAAAAGATCAACGACCCGCCCATATCCTTATCGATGAAGCACAGGACCTGACAGCCATGCAGTTAAAAGTTATCGCAAAGCTTGCGAGAACAAGCCTGACGATCGGTGCTGATAAAGGACAGCAAATCTATCATCGAAACTTTGCATGGAAGGATGTAGGGATTGATGTAATTGGACGAAGCAAGTTTTTAAATGAGACGTTTCGTTCCACACAGGAGATCATCAGGCTGGCCAAAGACTTTCAAAAACGGGACGTTCTTTTATTAAAAGATGAGGATTACACCGAGACCGTTCTGCCATCTGCTTCAGGACAAATCCCTGTTCTTGTAGAATCAAACAATCTGGACGCGGAAGTGAACACTATTTCAAAGCTTGTGAAAAGGTATCTTCTTAATTTTCCGGACGACACGATCGGGATTATCGGGTATTCGAATAGAAGGTTGTCCAAATTCAGTGAAACACTTGATGAGCACAAGGTTCCCTGGGTAATGATCAAAGAAGACGAAACAAACATGCTTTTGCCCGGCGTAAAGCTTGTTAGCTACTATTCCGCGAAAGGTCTGGAGTTTGATCACGTTATTGTGGCCAATCTGAAAAAAGGGTGTCTTCCGTACAAAAAATCTCCTCCTGGAATGGATGAAGAAGACTTCCTCGCGACGGAGAGAAGAAAATTTTTTGTGGCTATGACTCGGGCAAAATATACATTAACGATTTCGGCCGTGCGGACGTATTCGCCCTTTATCGATGAACTAAACCCTTCTCTGTATAAAAAGATTACTATCAAATAACTGTACCCGGTAAAAAGGATCTGAATAAAGAGTTGAATGTGAGGCGGCAGTAATTATGAATACAGATAAATACGACTATCATGTAGCTCGCTACAGCAGCAATATCATGAGCTTTGTGAAAAAGATCGATCGGGATTTTACAACAGAAGAGATTGTAACACGAGTGCTGGAAATACCGAAAATTCAGAGTGATTATCAGTCTTACTTTAAAGCAACCACACTCTTTTTTCGTGCGAATAAAGATTTTAAAAAAAGGCAGGGTGACTGCTGGAGCTATAAAGGAAAGAATGTTGTGGCTCCGGCGGCCGATTCCCCTGTGAAGACGTTTCCCCACCGTATTTCGTACTCGGAAAGAGTAAAAGGATACCTCACGATCTCAACGGAATTCATAAACAAGATAAATTCTGCTTATCAGAACAGCGGAAAGACAGATGTCACTTATGATGGCTTTACATATGAGTTCCAGTGGATAGTCAGGGAAAAGACTGCCTTTTTTTTCGGAAATGGTGTAATGGATTTCTTTGCGGATTCAGAGATGGCACCCGGACAAATAGTAACGTGTAGTACCGTGAACGACGCAGTTTCAATTGTGTCATCGAATGATGGCACAGTCACCCGGTTTAATCCGAAGGCAGCGGATATCTCTGAAATAAAGAAGCTGTGCGGTAAAGAGGAAGCCCGGTCCGCATTTATATTGTTATACGAGCTCCTGGCCGTTTATTCAGACGGGCTAGATATTGATGAAATCGAAAAACATATTTCAAAATACAAAAGCATCAGTGTCCATAGCCTGAAAAATCTTTTAAAACAAAATGAATGCTTTGAATACGATATAGCAGCTGGTACATGGATTGTTAAAGTTGAAAAAATTTCTCGCTATTACAAGAATGAAATGCGTGGAAATGCAGAAACTCAGCTGTCATATAACTGGTTAATTGACAACGAGGCGCCGAATGAAAGGAACATTGAACCTGCAGAAAAACAGAAAGAAACACAGTCATCTGCAACTCTAGATACGGGTCAGGAGCAGGTAACTCGTGACACGTTAATCGACACGGTCGTCAAATCTATAACCGAAAATACTGTAAAGCCTCTTCACATGAAAGAAGAGGTAAATGCACTGGTTACTCGCTGTTTTACAGAAGGTGAGCTTGATCTACTCGAAGCTCATAATCAAACTTCTCTGGAGCTGTACAGTTATTTTCTTGAAGTAGAAGCCTTTTTAATTAAATGGAAGGAGGAGGTCTGATGGGAAAAGACCTCGAGTTGATGATGCAAGGGCAAATGAATCGTTACCAGCAGCTAATGGAAAAACAGGTAGCTACTCTGGCAAAAGCAAAAGAAGATACAGAAGCCGCCCTTGCTGATCTTGAACAAGAAACCGTCAATCTGATGAAAGATAGAAAAATGAACGCTGCTGAACGATTGAATAAACTGGGTCCACTTATGGAAGAGCAGGATCGATTCAACAGCTTTTTGGAAAGTGTTGAGAGCCTTCTCGGACGGCACTTGAGAAAACAGGGTGAATAATATGGATACTAACTTTACACCGTTCAAAGACACAAAAGTATGTAAGGTAATGCTTCCTCACCCTGAGATTGTACAGAAAATAGAGTTACTGGAAGCGATACTTTTGAGAAAAGGGATTATCGATTCAGTTACCGAAACGATGTTGCTGTCCTCTTATCATGTAACGTACACAAGGGATAACAGGGAGATTATGAGGGTACAGCCATCCAAATCCGACTGGAGCCTGAAAATATACGACTGGAGCATTGATATACGGGAGCTCCTGGCACTGGATCTTGTCTATGAATTTGAATTTGGCAGAGAATCCGGCTGGTATCTGACAGAGTTAAAGAATGTAAACTCAGCTGACCTTGAAAGAGCTTTTGAGGCAGCACTTCAAACGCCACCAGTCGAATATTTAATACAATTTCCGCTGACGATTATTGAAGCATTCCATCTAAAAAATCCGTGGCTTTTTCAGAAATATGACCAGTCTGTTATAGAAGAAGTACTTGAAGCCTACTGGAAAGGGAATATAGCAGTTATCAAATCTCTGTCCCACAGTACTGAATCACGGAGTGCAGTTGATATTCACTCCTTTATTGATAGATGGCAGGGGCTTTCATCGAAGAATAGGCAAAGTTTGAATGCAGCAAAGTGTCATACACGCATGAAGGTGAAACAGGAAACCTTTCTCCTTCAACTCGGCACTCTGGTCAAAATGGTGAACCAGCAGCTGGACAAATTTAAAAAGGCCCAGAACGATATATGGTCGGATACGGAGTTAATGGAAAACAAAGAACGCTTTTATGAGCGAATTGAACAGGCACGTGAAACAATTCTTTTAACCGGAAAGTTCATTCAGGACCTGGAAACGTTATACGAAAATGTAGACAAAGAGGAACCTGACGAAATCCTGCCGGCTGTACCTGAAATAAAGGCAGTAGAACCTGCTGTTCCTGTTCCTGAAAAACGGGTTCAAGTACTGAAAAAACCTGCCAGCACTCAAAAAGAGTATGTGTATACTGGAAAAGTTGAAAAAGAAACGGATGACTGGTTTGAATACTTGATTAATAGCCGCGGCAGTTCGATACAGGAAATTCCCTTTCAAAGCAAACTGGACGTACTGGGGACAGGGTACCATAGGGAAATAGGCGTTCATGAAGCCAGACTACACATGCTTGCGGAAAAGATAAGCAAAGACAGACAAATGATCGATGTGTTTAAAACAGTGATCCGGTTAATGATTGAGAACACCAATCAAAAGGGATATATTTCAAAAGAAGAGCTCAGGCAATTGTTTTTAAAGGATTACGAGAAGGAAATCAATCAGAATATCCTGTCGGGTTCGAAAATGAGCACAACCTTTACTCTTGTGATGGAGCATCTGCGAAAAAGTAAATTGATCAAAGAATTTTATCAGGAGAATACGTACCGGATTTTCTGGAATTTTGGCTGCCACATTCATACCTGAAAAATAGACACGATCCTCTGTGGGAGGAGATAACACTGAAAAGAGGAGAGCAGAAAAAAGGAAATACACCGATTAGCAGCAGGCATAGTTTATTTTTCGTACACACAGTAGAAAGCTGGGGACGGGAACATTTTGAGCATTTTTCCTGGCGATATACGACCAACCGGTGGCATTCACTGGCTGCTGAAATGATGCTGCAGCGGACCAGTGCGGATCAGGTGCTTCCTGTATATGAAAAATTCGCAAGAAAATACCCGTTTCCTGATGACTATGCCAGTGATCCCCGTGCAGACGTTTTTGAGACTCTTGGTCTTGTCTGGAGGGAGAAAAACCTGAAGGCGCTGGCTGACATTCTTGGTACGGATCCAATACCCGTTGAAAAGGATGAATTATTGAACCTTCCCGGTATCGGTCCCTATATAGCGGCTGCTTTTCGATCATTGCATCTTAATTTGCCGGACACCATCATAGATAGCAATGTTGTTCGCGTCTATGGGCGTTTCTTCGGGTTTCAGACAGACCCGGAGACGAGAAGAAAAAAGTGGTTTATCGAGTTTGCTGAAAAACTCACTCCTTTGAAAACACATCGGGATTATAACTATGCTTTGATCGATTTCACACGAGCTGTCTGCAAACCGCGCCCTGCATGTGAAATCTGTCCGCTTGAACAGAAATGTCACTATGCGCTGTCAGAAAACCGCACGACCAATTAAAGCCGGGAGGATTATTTTTTAGTCGTCCATGGCTTCATCAAAGTATAAAATTTCAAACTGTTCCTGCCTGGCCAGCTCTTGAAGAAGCTTGTAGTCAAATTCATCTGCAAGCGGTTTGTTGAGGTATAGAAATGAAACAACCGAAAGATCCTGATTGGCCATATTCATTAACTCATCGTTGCTGTCGTGAGAGTCGATAAACACCCCCATAATATCAGCATCTACTTTTTCTATAAAAGCCTGTATATGTTCAACTTCTTTTTCGACTAGTTGATCCGGCTCGAGTTGGCAATAAATAACGGCTTTATGCACTTGAAAACCTCCTCGATTTTCTATATTGTTGTGAAGTATAACCTTAAAATTATATCACAGAGTTTTATTCCTTCTACAGAAGAATTCTGATATAATTCAACTATGACAGAACTAGCGTTTGGAGATGGATGCTTTGCTATATAGATTTATCGATTTATTTGCGGGAATCGGAGGAATACGTCTGGCTTTTGACCCTTACGGACAGTGTGTCTTTACGTCCGAGTGGGATAATAAAGCAAAAGAGACGTATGAGGCGAATTTTGGGGAGAAGCCGGACGGGGACATTACTCAGATTAATGAACACCATATACCGGATCATGACATCCTGCTGGCCGGATTTCCGTGTCAGCCGTTCAGTCTGGCCGGTGTATCGAAAAAGAATTCCCTCGGCAGACAGCACGGGTTTCTGGATGAAACACAGGGAACACTTTTCTTTGATATTGCACGGATCATTAAAGCCAAGCAGCCGCAGGCCTTCCTTCTGGAGAACGTAAAAAACCTGAGAAGCCACGATAAAGGAAAAACATACAAGGTCATTAAGAAAGTGCTTGAAGAAGAGCTCGGGTATACCGTTTATGATGCAGTCATTAACGCGAAGGGACTTGTTCCGCAGAGCAGAGAACGGATTTATATCGTGGGCTTCAGAAAGCCCATTACGTTTGAATTTCCTGACATTCCTGAACAGGGCCCAAGCCTCCGGAGTATACTGGAAGAAAATGTTCCTGAGAAGTATACGCTGACGGATAATCTGTGGGCATACCTGCAGGCTTATAAGGAAAAGCACAGTAAAAAAGGAAACGGCTTCGGCTTCGGCCTGGCGGATCCGGATTCATACAGCCGGACGCTGTCAGCACGCTATTATAAAGACGGAAGTGAAATCCTTATTCCGCAGGGCGAAGGAAAGAATCCAAGAAGGCTGACGCCGCGTGAGTGTGCACGTCTTCAGGGGTTTCCAGAAACGTTCAAAATTGAAGTCAGTGACACCGCGGCCTATAAACAATTTGGAAACAGTGTTTCTGTGCCGGTTGTCAGCCGTATTGCGGAAAAAATGATTCAGGCAATTGAAAAAGATGAGCCTGTTAAAAAAGAACCGGAGCTCCTAACCGATAGAAAAATAAAAGCGGCACAATAAAAAAAGCGGGACAACAAGTCCGCTTTTTTTATTGTGCTCTTTTTTTGACGGTGTTCAGAAATTCTTCCAGATTCATCAGCCAGCCCTGCTGTTCTGCTTTATAGGTGGCATGGATTTTCTGCGGGAGCACCAGCTGCACTTTATTTGCCTGCATCTCCGTTGTCTGATTTTCGCTGATGCCCGGCTCCAGTGTGAACAGGTGCTTGGTTTCAAGCCGCTTTGCTTCACTGAGAACCTGCCGCCAGCGGTCTTTACAGGTGGATTTGGACCCGAGCATGGTGAGATGTTCAACGGGAAAACGATCGTCACGATACCGCTCGATATTCGGGAAGATAAAGTCCGGTTTTGCTTTGTTTTCCGTCACCTTTCCTCTCGAAAAATCAACCCCGTGAATCGTGAATACTTCCTGAAGGTGATTTTCCAGAGCGAGCCCCACTCTTGATTTTCGCCGGTTTTGTACGCTCAGTGAAAAGCTGATAAATCCGTCAACGTCGACATCATTCCCGGACATGAACCCCTGCTCCAGCCTTTTGGATACAAGCTGTCTTTCCAGTCTCCGGAACAGCCTTTCTTCAAATTCAATCCACCCGAGCAACGTTTCATCAGGGGCTTCAAGGACAGAAGAAGAGCCGGCATGCTCTCTGGCGATTCTTGAGAATTCAGCCGTTCTCGGGAAACCGGTAAGAAGGTAAGGTTCAAGGATGGAATCAAAAAGAGACTCCTCCGGCTCATGAATTTCAATGCCGAGTTCCTCAAGAATAAACCGCGCCGCAAAAGTCAGTTCCCTGTCTGACTCTCTTTCAACATCATTGAAAGTAAATGCAGCGGGACGAACCTCCTCAGGGAAGTCAAACAGCCAGATCAGCTGACTTTCATACGTACTGCCGGACGGCACAACGATCATATACAGCTGGTCATCGGGCGTGATGGCAGCGATCAGCAGGTCATCCGCCTGTGCAAGGTCCATGACCTCGTTCCTCCTGAAATAAAGCCTGTACTCCGAACGCGTCGGATGCTGCTCTCTTGCATCGTACCACGTGACGGCACTGTCCACTGAGCGGATCATATCCTCGCCGCCCAGCCACATAAAGCGGGCCGGCTTGTCATTGATCCGCGCTTCACCCAGTAAATTCTTCAGCGTGCTGGCACCGTTCAATTCATGCTGGTTGGAGCTGTGCGGATCCACTTCAACAGCACGAAGTCGCTTTACAGCAACGCCCTTGAAATATTGTGAAAGAAAACCCTGTCTCACCCAATCCCTCCTGCTTCAGGTCAATTATTTAAAAGATATCATGTACTATAGCATAAAGTGTCAAAAAGGTACCCGACAAAGGAAATGGACAATTGACTGAGAAAACAGTCACTGCTCACTCTCGGACTGAGAAGAGCTGTATATGCCGGATAAGATGTCGAGTGCAAATAAGGCATCGAATTCCTCGGTGGTTCCTGCGAAATTCCAGTATCCCGAGATTTCGGAAGTGGGAAGAATCTTGTTGTCACCAAATGGAAAAACAAAGGTGACAGTGAATAGTTCATCTGAAAACGAAACCAGGGAATCATTAAGCGGACCTGCATCCTCGCTGTTCATCAGGTGAGAAATGACAGGTTCTTTCATCCCTCCTGTAACCGTTACGAATTTACCACCATTTGCTTCTTCTAATTTCCACTCGGGATGTTCTAAAGTCTCTTTAAATAAATCATTGTAAGTAAAGCTGGTTTCTCCGTATTCGATCGACATATTTTTAATTACCTGTACTTTGGGGCTGACCGACGAGACAACGTTAGTTGCAGTTGCATCAACCTCCTGAACCTTGTTGACGACATCTGCTCCCTGTTCAATCACATCCTGAACACCTTCACTATTTGCAATTTCTTTTCCTTCTTCAATCAACTCATTCCCTTTGCCGGCCAGATCATCTACGCTCGATCCGCAGCCCCCTGAAACCAGACTGAATGCTATTAGACAACCAGTCAATGAATATTTACCCATAGTCAACATCCTTCCTGTGCGTTAATACCTGATTCAATGAACCTATTATACCAATCGATTACAGTTAAAGGGAATTACAATCTTTTTCTTATATGTAAATAAGTCCACAGCATGTAATCGCTGCGGACTTATTTACATATAGGAGTTTAAAGGATCTATTTCTTATCTAAAATTTTTTGAATAATTATTTCAATGGCTTTCTTGCTTGCGGCTGCTGCTATTTGACCGACAATTTGTTGTGGATTCATTTATTTTCCCCCCTTGTTTTTTATTGCATCCATAACAAGTTCGATTGCCAAACCGCCAACTTCCTTGATTCCCTTTACTAAAACTTCTGAACCAGCTTCTAACAATTTTTCTTTCATTTTAATTTCCTCCTTAAAGTGTGTTTGTTTTTCTTTCTTGAACATAATATATCATGACAAAAAGATAAAATCAACACTAAAAGTAAAATATTTTACTTTTAGTTATAAAATAGATTGTTTGTGGTTTATTTGTCTTTTTGTTATTGTTAAGTGGAGGTGATAGAAATGAACAGATACTTACTGGAACTGGGCAGCAACATTTCAAATATCAGAAATTGTCTTTCTTTTACGCAGGAAGAGTTTGCGCAGGCTCTCGGCATCAGCCGTCCAACTGTCATCAAAATAGAACAGGATCCGACCAAGATGACTAAAAATATTGCCCTGGCCATGTTTGTTGCCGTTCAGGCTGAAATTGAAACTAATAAACAGGCACTTGATTCGATGAAAACATCGGATTATGCTAATCCTGAGAAAGCCATTAAACTTATATCCGGAGTAGCATCAGGGGCTACCATGGTAAGTTCAGGTGCTCTCACTGTCGGCATTGCTTCTCTTCCACTTGCAGGTTTAATCGGTCTGGGAACTGCCATGTCGACGGTCGGAAACGTACTAAATAAATTGAAGAAAAACAAGAAATCAGAAGAAGAAAGCAATGAAGAATTAAAGCAACTTCAGAAAAAAATAGACATAGAAAGTTTAAAAGGATTATGGAATGAGCAAACGGCAGAAAAGATTATTAATATGGCCAAAGAAAACCTGATAAAAAAAGAAAAAGAATGCCTGGCCTGCTTTGATCTGGAGAGGTGGAGCAACAAGGAGTACGTAGAAAGGATTATAGAAGGTTCGGTTGAGTAACGGCTTGCTTGTAATCTGGAAGAATTCAGCATGCTAAGCCTGTATATCCGAATTTCATCAGGTGTAATAAAACAGATGGATATTAACAAACATATAGCACTCAATGATTCGTATAAAAACGGAAAGAAAAAGCCGTGGCGGCTGCGAAAGAAGCAATCGAACCAGCTGGCTAATTCTTATAAGCGCATCGGAGAAATAAATAAATCATTGCGTGTCGGCAGCTGCGGGAACGTGTTGCTGTTTCAAGAATGTCCGGATGGCCATCAGAAACAACTTGTACGCGCTTTTTTTTGCAAAGTAAGGCTTTGCCCCATGTGTGCATGGCGCCGTTCCTTAAAGATTGTTCAGCAGCTTAAAAGTATGACACACATCGTCAATCAATCTCATTCACTTAAATGGGTATTCCTGACCCTTACAGTCAAAAATGTGTCCGGACCGGAATTGGACGAGACAATTCGCCATATGTTCCAGTCATGGCAGCGGCTTTCTCAAAGAAAAGTGTTTAAGGATAACGTTAAGGGATGGTTTCGTGCGCTGGAAGTCACCCGAAGCAATTCAGATGGAAGTTACCATCCCCATATTCATGTGCTGCTGGCTGTTACCGCCGGTTATTTTGCCGGTAAAAATTATGTTAGAAAGGAGAAGTGGAGGGTTCTCTGGCAGGAAGCGCTTCGTTCCGACTATATGCCCGTTGTCGATATTCGAAAAGTAAAGGTAAAAAGAAATCCGAACCAGGAAGCAGAAACCTTGAAAAGTGAAGAACAAAAACGGGCGCTGGAAGCCGCTATTCTGGAAACGGCGAAATACCCTGTTAAACCAGCCAGTTATGCGGTGCCGGGCAACAGACAGGGGACAGATGATGCGGTCCGTCATTTGGACAGGGCCTTGAGGGGCAAAAGAATGATTGCATTTGGGGGCGTTTTGAAACAGGCGCAGCAAAAGTGGAATAATGAAAATAATGGTGAAGCAGAAACATTGACCGATGGGGAGAAAAAAGAATGTCAATGTGCCACATGCGGGAGTAATATGCTGGAGCACCTTTATACATGGAACATCGGACTCAGTAATTATATCGAACATGAACATTAAATATTCTATTATTTATAATAATAGCAGTAACGCTGATTCTACGTGGGGGCGGCAAGCCTTTGGCTACATGCCTCTGACGCTTTTGGGTTTGTTCAAAATCAGTCACTAC
>NZ_FTLX01000019.1 GCF_900156125.1 Domibacillus enclensis
TCTGCTCACCAAGCCGTTTTCCTTGCAAACTTCTGCTAGTGTAAAAACCGAAGACCTTAAAATCAAGTGCTTAAAAGAAAAAAATCAAAAAAAAAAGAAAAATGAAGCCTTCTGATTAGGGTTGTAAGAGGGCTCAGACGGATGAGGATTTGATGGTTGTGGGCAACGTGGTTTTCGTTGTCCATGACCATCAAACCACAAGTAGTTCACCAACCGAAGGGCGGTAGCGTGCGGGGGACAGTTCAAAGCTTCAACCTGTTTTGGGTAGCGTGATGGATCTTCAGAAACCAGAAATAAACGATTGGAAAATGAAAATAGAAAAAGGATGGTTCTTTCCTGTAAGATTTTAATGAGTAAAGATCGTGAGGAGGAATACACATGGACAACGACCAAGCGAAAGCCTATGCGGTTTTGGCTCTTGCCGAACTGGGCTATTCACGAGAAGAAATTGAAAAAGTAAAAGGCCGAATGGCCTTGCTCATGGATCTAACTAGTGAAGAAGAAGCGGAAGAAAAAGCGAAAAAGGTGTTGGACAAGATGGCAGGGCTTGAATAAGCCTTGTCTTTTTTATGCAAAGCCGGATGTGGGGCTGCTTTTTAAAAACCTGGAGCGGAAAGAAGGAATCTTTTTCTTTTATACGGAATGGATGTATAAAAGCGATCCGGATGGATCGAAAGGAGATTTCGGATGAAGCTCAAAGATGTACTGGAACTGACGCTGACGGATTCACTGGATTTGATTGCGAAAAATCACCTTGAAATCGGGAAAAATGCGGCTCGGGATGCGCTGAAAAAAGCGGGTTGCTATGCGAAAAATGGGCGGCGTGGCTGGTTTTATGAAGGAGATCCGGCTGTTTTGGAGAAATCAATTTATGATTTTATTGAAAAAAAGAATACCCAGACTTCTGTAAAACCAGAAAACAAACAAACTGAATTAAAAGTTGAAAAACAAGAAAGAAAGATAACTGGAAAAGAAAAAAATTTAAAAAAAGCAACATACGAGGTTGAGGAGTGGGTCCATGATGAGCTGAAAATTCAGGCGATCCGGCAGAAACAAACGATTTCAGAAATTGTGAATGAGATTTTGAAAAAAACAGTTGAAGAAAAGGGAGCAGATCACGGTTAAATTTTTTAGAAGAGCTGATGCTGTTCTAAAAAGAAGCAGCAGCGCACGCTCAAGATGAAGGATAAAATATACCGATTTCCGGTCAGGATCTTTGCTAGAAAAAGATCGGATTTTTTCTAGCAAAGGCTGTTCTTCGTCTTCTCTTTTGAGCTGTGCTGAACGATTTTAGGTGTCAAAAAATTTGCCATTGGGCTTAATTTGCTGTCAAATTTTTTGACAGTACCCCTGTTTTTAGTGTCAAATTTTTTGCCGAAACGGACATTTCGTGTACCCATGAAAACACTAGGCTCTGCCTAGTACCACACGGAAAGTGGGGTCATGTTTTCCTTATGCTCTTCTTGCTTTAGAACCGATCAGCAAGGGAGCAGCCCTTTTTCTCCGAAGGTCCAATGCAGCGCATTATTCTTGGCCAGCCATCCCACTCGTCCTCTTTTTTAGAGGGTGCATAAGTGGGCACTCGGAAATGTATCCGTGAATTTTTTTTCGAAAACGGATTGTTTTATTTTTAAAAAGGCGCTCGTGACAATCAAAAAGAATCGAGGCTTTTTCTTCATTATCAATCTAACACGGAGCAAATTAAAACATTCATGTACAATAGCATGAAGAGGTGAAGAACGCATGGAAAACGCACAAGAATATGGAGCGTTATCAAAAGAAGTCGCCCTCCATTTGAACATAAACCCAAACACGTTAAGACGCTGGTCTCTTGAGCTTGAAAAACACGGGTATCACTTTGAACGTAACAATAAGGGACAGCGTATTTACTATGAACGCGATCTCCGTGCGTTATCCGAATGTAAAATGATTTTAGAAAAAGGACAATCTATGGAGAACGCAACGAAGGCGATTGCATCAAGGTTCATAGAGCAAAACAACGCTCAAAAAACGCTAGGCGTTATTCTCGATTCGAAAGAGGACGCTGAGAATATCACGTTATCTAAGCGTGATTTAGAATCAATCGTTGAATCGGCTGTGATGAAAGCGATGGAGAATGAACGAGAGACACTCTTGGAGGCCATCCAACTGAAGATGACCGATACGATTGAGCAGCGTGATCGTCTGCTTATGCAACAGTTAAGCCAAAAAGTGCTCGTCGAGACAGAAGAAAAAACAGCAGCAAACGAAAGAAGGTCCATCTTTTCCTGGCTGAAGAAGAAGCGCTAAGTTAGAAAAGACCTTGCTCGCAAAAATGATCGGCGTATTTTTCAAAATATGGAGGGGTATACATGAAAGCAACGGGTGTAGTGAGAAAGCTGGATAGTTTGGGGCGCATTGTCGTTCCGAAAGAGGTGCGTCGGACATTTCAATTGAATATAAAAGATCCTGTAGAAATTTTTACACATAATGACACGATTATTTTGAAAAAGTATGAGCAGGATATGGCGTGTATGGTGACGGGAGAGGTCAGATCGGAGAATGTTTCTTTATATGATGGCAAGATTGTTGTCAGTCCGGCAGGTGCTAAGTTATTGATTAAGCAACTTGAAAAAGTAGTAGATAAATAAAATATAGTTTATTTAGGATAATGTAAAAACCAGAATTCTTCTTTTAAAAAAGAATCCTGGTTTTTCTGGTATGCTTATTGTGAAAATTTGAAGTAATTAGAATGCATACAGTTTATATGGTCATATCTACAAGGGGAAGTGTCCCCAAAATACGGATTTAAAACTTTAAGCTTATTTATTCTTCTATAACTTCTATCTTAGTAGCATGCGCAGCCATCGGCGCAGAGTGCCCGTATTTGTCAAAAGTAACTTTAACTTTTTGGCCTATTTGGAGAGAAGAAAGTATTTCTTCATCAATATCTTCTACGCTAAAGTGAAAACCTTTGCCCTCGTACTTTTCATTTAACAAATCATTTAATTGTTTTTGGTCTTTTCCGGTTATTTCAGCCGTTGTCATTTCTGGTATAACCCATAATTTACCATCGTTAAACTTCTTAACAATATAGCCTTCTTCAAAATTTATCTGGCTCACTTCTTCTTTTTCATCGGTAGGTAAATTTTCATTTGAAGAAGAGGTTTCTTGCTCATTTTGAGTATGGTTATTTGATGAACAAGCTGCGAGAAAAACTATTGGGATACACAAAGCCAGAAATAGTAATTTGAAGCCCATTCGGTTAACTCCTTTACATTAAAAGTTCTTTATAGCTAAAGCTATCGAGGTGTATCACTTGAATAATTTTATTTATTTCATCAGTTCATCTGCCACTTCCAACAACAGATCCGTTTTCTCACCAGCCAAGGTATAGATATTGCTATTAGTAATAAGATGTAAGGTGTTTATATTCATATCATTTTCATTCAAAACACCTGTGATTCCAGCTAAATTTACCTTTTTATAACCGCCCACTTCTGCTGGATACCAGGTATCCATTTCGTTGACTAGTTTGTTCACACTGCCATATTGATTTATGCTTTGTGCAACTAGCAATTCACCATTTTCGGCATTAGTAGGGTAAAACATGCTGATTCGATAACCGCCTTCTGCTAAAGGTTCCGAGCTTACACCCCTCGCTTCTCCCGTAATAAAAGCGATATTTCGTTTTTCAAGATTTAAAGGAATTTTGATTTCTTCATCCTTTACTTCTGCTATATCGACTGTTTGAAAAAGAAGTTGTTGAGCTGAATTAGACTTTGTTTCTTCCAAAGACTTTGCTTGTAAAGCGTTCTGCTGGGTCTCCGCAGAATAAGAAGTAGCATGATAGGTGCCGAGAACACAGGTAAGACTGATTGCCACAACCCCAGAAAAAATTAACCTTTTTTTCATTAAATAAAACCCCCTAAATTGGATGGGAGAGTTACGAATCCCATATATCCCCTACTGTACCAATTATTGAATGGGATTAAAAGTGAGAACTAAAAACTATTAGGATGAATAATTTTCATTAAATTTCCTGTCTTAAAATAGCCTCTTTAAAGCGTGTCTATTGTATTAAAATTTCTTAATAAACAGTTTGGGTCTAATGTTGAGCAGTATGTACGAATGCAACATAAAGGGTATTATGTTTTATTCAGCTGAAAAGAGCCAGAACTATTTAGTTCTGGCTCTTTTCAGTCCGCAGGATAGGCTTTTTTTCTATACCAATAAAGAGTCTCGATAATAAGCATAAAAATTGCTGCTAATCCGATGTATTCTATTTGTTTCGTGAAGATTGCGAGAAATAATGCAATAAGCAGTATCAGGAGTTTAATTCTGTTTTTGTTTAACAAACATTTTGCACCTCAACTTATGGATATATTTAGAATTAGTTGAAATTATATCATATTTACTTATATTCACAAATGCAACATAAAGGATATTATGTTGCATTCAACCAGAGACAAGAAAACAGGCGTTATCCCTTCATTATCAAGGGATGGCGCCTTTTTTGGTTGGACTGTCGCTTCTTCAATGCAACATATAAAAGGTGTATGGTATATTAAACACAACAAATTGAATGAAAAATGAGGGGTTTTGATGGCGAAAAGACAGGGGCAAAACACGGTTGATCCGATCCGAGATCCGGAGCAGATCCGGGCGATGAAAGAGCATTTGCTTCACCAGTCGTACCGGGATTATTTTCTGTTTGTCTTCGGGCTGAATTCGGGGCTGCGCATTAGCGATATCGTCGGGCTTCGGGTGATGGACGTCCGGAACACCGATCATTTGCGGGTGAAGGAGAAAAAAACGGGGAATACCCGAAAAATTCGCATGACAGGGGCGCTCAAACAGGAAATTGAGAAATACACACGCCAGATGGCCGATTCTGACCTCTTATTTCCGTCCCGGAAGGGGAAAGGTCACATCGGGCGTGAAACCGCCTGGCGGGTCATTAACGGGGCTGCACGAGCGTGTGGTATTTCAGGCGCCATTGGCACGCATACGATGCGAAAGACCTTCGGCTACCACTTTTACCAGCAGACAAAGGATGTGGCCATGTTGCAGCAGATCTTTGGGCATTCAGCGCCTTCGGTGACGCTTCGGTACATTGGTATTAACGAGGATATGATGGATCAAGCATTGGATCAGTTCTCTCTCTAATTCGAATGTAACAGTTTGATGGTGGAATTGTAAAAAAGCAAAAGGAAGGGCGTCATTCAAAAAAATTGTTCCTGAAAAATTCTTTTTGAAGTGAACGATTTATCAATGTTGTTACAGTCTGAATCAGAACGAGTGCCCACTTACGCACCTTCAAAAAGTCGCTGTGGGTTTTCACTTCGTTTTGGGTTAGTGCCCATCTATACACCCTGCCGATTTAGCATCTTGCAGTATGAAGAAGGGCGAGAATAACACGTTGTGTTGGACCGTTGGACAAACGTCATTTATGAAAAAAGCGCATAACGTGCTGAAAAGATGCCTGATTAACTATGATACGGGAAGACAGCAAATTACGGGATCCACAGAAACGGTGATTGCCGGCTGTAAAGAGAATTGAAAGGTGTGATCGCCATGGTTCACTCAGAATTGGACCATGGCCAAAATAAATGGGATCTTGCTGTGGTTCACATGAAAAATTAAATTAAAATTACAGAGTAGGTTGTTATTTTAAAAGATATTCTCCCTTTAGTAAGTGTAAGGAAAAAGAGCTTTCAAGGAGGAGAATTTAGTGCCGCAACATTACACTGCTTTTAGGAGAACAATACATGTAGACCCAAGCTTTCCTGTTCATTTTAATGTAATCAGAACAGGGATCAATAATATCCGTACAGAAACTATTTTAAAACCTTTAAGCCAAACTGATTTCACGGGTATTAATGGCGGATTCTTTACAGGACCGAGCTACAATCAACCCCCTACTGAGGGAAGGTCAATTGCTTTCCATATTGAAGATGCAGGTAAGCTCACTCCAGGTAGTACCTCAGTTTACCGAAATTGGAATTACAACGGTTCAAGTACAGATTATAAACGGCAAAAAACACTAATTTTACGCAATAACAATGGCACAATTTTGCCGCATTATCAATATGTAGCAAAAGCAAATGATGTTTTAAATCAATATGATAACGTTCGTCAAATTATAGGTGGACGGGACTATAATCCTGAGAATTGGGGCTCTGATTCTTACAGTCTACCTTTGCCAAGGACTATTTTAGCCTGGACGGCTACACAAGCGTATTTGATGGTTTCAACTGGAGTGTCTATTCCGGACTTAAAAAAGACAATGGAGCTAATGGGTTCAGGCATTACTCCCATCAACTCAATCGTACTAGATGGATCAGGCTCTTCATGTATGCAAGTTACATCGGATAGTGATTTTAATTTGCGCGGAGGGAATCGTTATTTATTTAACTGTATTCGTTTGGCTCGTAATTTTTAAAAGGAAAAAAGGAAAAGGTTTCTCTTTTCCTTTTTTGCATATCTAAGATATATTAATTGCTAAATTTATGTTCAATTAATGTGTATAAGAGACCTACCACTGCATAAATGTAGCAAGCTGAAAGATAACTTAATTGGTATTCTTCTATAAATTCAGAGAATAGAAGGTTAAATATAACTAGACCTAATCCTATATTTAATATGACTAGAATCATCATTTTAACAATTATAGAACTTCCTTTCTTATTTAAGAACCAAGTAAGGGGAAAAATAATCAAGGGTCCAATCAATGCCAAAGACGCTAATCCACTTAGCACGCCTACTAAGGCCCCGAGATTAGCAAATTCAGTGGTGGTAATCTTAGTCCCTTCAAATGAATTTAACATCCAAGTAGCTACTCCAAATAAAAAAGAAAATAAAAATATAAGGATAAATTGTTTTCTTGTAATTTCCATAGTTATATCACCATTTCATATTTAAGTTTATCTCAATGACATCGTATCATATTTTTAAATTTGTCAGTAGAACTAAGGAGGATTTATATGGAAATACCCCTTGAATGGGTTAACTTATTAAGTAATGTTGGTTTTCCAGTTTTACTCGTCTTTTACTTGTTAGTAAGAATTGAAAAAAGCTTTGAACAACTTGAAGATGCAATTGAGAATTTGCTTAATGAAATAAATAGAAAAACACCATAAGTTTTTCTGATTAATAGTGACCAATTGATAGCCCTAAAAATTTTTCGGGAAAAAATATAAATAACTTCTATTTTTGTAAAAAATAAGATATAATAAAACGAACAAAAGTTCTTTTTTGAGATCTATTTTTATAACGCATTTCAAATTTTTCACTGTACAATGGTTATTGTTTTTTGATGATTCTCTTTTATATTATCCTAATAGTTTTTTTTACCCTAAAAAAGAACAAACGTTTGAATTTTTTCTCGGGGGGCATGATAAATAATGAAATTACCCAACTTTATATTGGAAAATAAATTATTAAAGGAATTTTTCAGTTGTGAAGAAAACAAATATTTGTTTGAGAATTACCGAAAGACTAAAAATTCTAAAATAAAAAGGCAGTTAGATCAACGTTTTAAAATTTTTCACTTGAAAATTAAAGCGATAACTTATATGGACAAATTAATTTATTTTGAAGCTATTCATTTTGATAAAAAGGTACGCTCTAGAGAAGAGAAAGTAGCTTTTATTTTGGATGAAGAAATGGAAGATAAATTAAAATATATTGAAGTCTTACAAGGTGCTTCAATAGAACCTATACCTATGTACAATCTAGAAGATTATATTGAAGATGAACTTCTTTATAATGTTGTGAGAAGCCTCTCCGAAAAACAAAAGAACATTCTCCTTTTACTTTTTGTAGAAAACCAAAAAGAGAAAGAAGTGGCATCATTTCTAGGAATAACTCAACAAGCCGTATCTAAACAAAAAAATGCTGCACTTTCAAAAATAAAAAAGGAGTTGAAAATTCATGTCTAACGATGAAATTTCATCAATTATAAACTCCTTAGAACCTAAAATAAATAAAGCTCTTTATCAAACAGATTATAGACACCGAGAAGATCTTTCTCAGGGTATAAAAGAAAAAATGGTTATTTTATTAAAAAGCAACAAGTTCCATAACACACCAGGTTTATTTGAATTTATGCAAAAAACAGATCTATAGGGATAGAAATTTCGTCACTATATTGAGGGGACGGATCGGAAAATTCAAAAAATGTCTGGGAATGGCTTGTCAGACCGTTCCAATAGCGATACAATTCTAGTAATTTCATACGAGCGGACAAACAAAAAAGCCATCCCTTACGTTAGTGTTTCTCAGGCACTAACGGGATGACTTCGGCTTAACACAGTGCTTAGACCCACTGGTTAAACAGTTATTCGAGTGTTAGACGCACTTGAATAACAGTAGTCACACTAAACCCTTAATGTGACTACTTTAGATGTACCCATTATAAGCCCTCTAATACGCAGATTCAACCGTTAAATGTTGAATCGGTAAAAGGCTATAAAGGCGCCATCTCTTAACCAGCGGAAGGAAGCAGCGGTTAAGGGATGGCGTCTTTTTGTTTTTTCTGCTCAAGTGGGCAGCTGGCCACTTAAAAAAACAAGGTGTAATGTAGCCAATGCAAAAAATACATTCGGATAACGGCTCTCGTTGCATAGAGCCGGAGAACGTAAGCGGGGTAAAGGACACAAGCCCTGTATCAAGAAAGCCTACGGAGGATCGTCCTCTAATAACGATGATAGCCAAGACGTTAGCGGCAAAGAGTGTCTGGGGGGTCAAAGAAGATTCAGCTGTACGACTGGAGTTAATCAGTTACTCGTAAGCGGCGGCTGTAACACTGATTCACGGCTGTTCCTATGGATGGTTGATAGGGGCAGCGGATTATATAGCGAATCACCCGAAAGGGAACGGTGTAGGGCGTGGACACGCACCGTAAGGCGATGAAGCCTATAAGCTATAGGTCAATGGCAGACAAGCCGTTGGCAGTCTTATGCAACGTTCAGACAATACGGATACCTTAGCGGGCTGACGCTAGTATTGTGAGCAGATTTTAATCCTGTACCTTTTGCACAGGGAGAAGTCTGCTCACCAAGCCGTTTTCCTTGCAAACTTCTGCTAGTGTAAAAACCGAAGACCTTAAAATCAAGTGCTTAAAAGAAAAAAATCAAAAAAAAA
>NZ_FTLX01000015.1 GCF_900156125.1 Domibacillus enclensis
CCAGTGGGACGAGCGGACAGGCTGAAACAGCCGCGCTTTTTGGGCTGGTTCAGCGTTCGCCCCACCGGAAAGCGGAGCCGGCAGCCCGGAGCCCCTGAATGTTCTTTTTTAGAAAAACAGCCTATTTTTTGCTAAGAAAAAAAGGAAACAATTTAGAAAAAATATCTGGTTTCTCTTGACCAGTTTGTTTTTCAACACGATGTAACGCCGGTAAAACGAAGTTCCGGCGTTAGCCGCAAGTATATCGGCGGTAAAGCTCGTTCAATCAAAAAAAAGGATGCATCGGCATCCTTTTTTCAATTAAACGGGCAGACTTTCTAAATAGTCACGTACTTCTTCAGGTGATTTAGCATTTGCGCTGTGCAAATGCCCCAGCTTTTCACCGTCCTGGAAAAGAAGCAGGCTTGGAATGCCCATTACATCATATTTTTGTGCTGCATCAGGAAATTCATCGCGGTTTAGTTCGAACCAGCGGTATTTTCCGTAGTCAGCGATAATGTCATCAATAAACATATCCATTCTCGTACAGTCCGGGCACCAGCCTGCATAAAATTTAATGATGACAGGCTCGCTGCCAGCAATAAGTTCTTCAAATTGCTCGTTTGTTTTGATCGCTTCCACTTAAAATCGTCCTTTCTTGCTCAAAAATAGAGTCTGTGCAAGTATTCTACCATGAACAACAGCAGAATTCTCGTTTCTGAATCGTTTGACTGTTGTAGAATCATATAAGAACGTTATAATAGGAATTGGTCTATTTTTAGGAGAAAGAGGAATTTACATGAATTCTCAACAACAATCAAGCCGTTTGGATTACGGGTTGATGTTAATTTTGCTTATGCTGTTTGTTGTCAGCTGTGTGGCGATCTACAGTGCACAGACGACAGGTCAATATGATACGAACTTTGTGATCCGGCAAATTGTCTGGTACGTTGTCGGAGTGATGATTATTGCGTTAATTATACGATTTGATTCGGACCAGCTTCATGGGATGGCCTGGTACTTGTACGGCTTTGGCATCTTTTTGCTCATCTTTTTGATCGTGGCGCCGTCATCCATTGCACCTACAATTAATGGGGCGAAAAACTGGTTTGTGCTTCCCGGCATCGGTTCGATCCAGCCCTCGGAGTTCATGAAAGTATTTCTAGTTCTGACGCTGTCCCGCGTAATGGTCAATCATCATGCTAAAAACCCGATTAAAACGATGCAAAGCGACTGGGTCCTTCTCTTGAAGCTGGGCGGTATTACAGCGGTCCCGCTAATGCTTGTTGTACGGCAGGATTTAGGGACGTCACTTGTCATGATTTCTATTTTGCTCGGTCTTATTTTTGTTTCAGGCATTACGTGGAAAATTCTTCTTCCTTTATTCGGAAGTGCTGGGGCTCTTATTGCGTTTGTGTTTTACATGGTTCTCTGGCAGCCGGCAGTGCTGGAAAAATATTTAGGCGTCCGTCAGTACCAGTTCGACCGTATTTATTCCTGGCTGGACCCATACAATTATGAAAGCACCATCGGTTTTCATTTAACACGGTCGCTTCTGGCAATTGGCTCCGGTCAAACGATGGGCAAAGGATTCGGCTACCGGGAAGTATATCTTCCGGAAAGCCATACCGACTTTATATTCAGCGTCATTGGCGAAGAGTACGGCTTTATCGGTGCCTCCATTGTAGTCAGCTTGTTTTTTGTGCTGATCTATCACATTACAAAGCTGTCGCTTAATACAAAAATTCCGTATTATTCGTACGTATGCGCCGGCGTGATCGCCATGATTACGTTTCATGCCTTTCAAAATATCGGCATGACGATCGGGCTGCTTCCCATCACAGGGATTCCATTGCCGTTTATCAGCTACGGCGGCAGCGCGATGATGGGGAACATGATGGCGATTGCCTTAATCTTTTCCATCACGTTTAATGAACGGCACTATATGTTTTCTTCAGACCAGCCTTAACCCGCTCCCGCAGCGGGTTTTTTGTGCTTTCCGTTACTATTGGAACGGTTTATAATGGAAAGATGGAATTGAAAGGGAGTGGTCCGGTTTGAGGAAGGTTTTGCCATCAAGCATTCGACGGCGTTATTTGGTGTTGTCATTATCAATCTTATTTTTCTTGGCAACAGCAGGAGCGGGCGCTTTTATCTATATGAAAGATTCCCAGGACGAATTAAAACTAAAGCGGGAAGCCATGTATGAAAAGCAGGTGGAGTTAGAACAATTAAGAGATTCATTGAATGACTTGTTTTTTCGGGTGAGAGGGTATATCGCCTATCAAAACAGCACCGAGCTCGACCGGGCATATACAGATATCGAGCAAGTACACCGATCGCTGCAGGACCTTCAGGAATTGAATTTAACCGAAACGGAACAACAAATGATCGTCGAGCTTACAGCCTTTTTGGATACATATGAAAACGAAGCCCTTCCAAGTGTCATCGTATTGGTTGGGGACAATGACTATAAAGGGGTACGGACACTTGCAAGCGGCGGAATGACCGCTGAAGTCAACCGGTTTATAGAGTACGTGAAACAATATAAAACAGCGATTGACGACGACCTGGAATCTTTATCGGAAGACATGCTTCAACAGGCGAATCTTCTTACATTTGGGACGATTACATTCATTCTGTTCATGTATTTATTTATTTCCTACTTTATCTGGAGGATGATGAACGACATTGTAAAACCGCTTGAAAGGATACGAGAAGTGGCAGATGATTTCACGTCTGGCAAAAGCTTTTCTTTGCTTCCGGTAGATAGAAACGATGAGATTGGTGTCCTTAACGCTTCGTTCGGCTCCATGATTCGGACGATACAAGATAAAGAAGAAGAATTAATGGCTCAAAATGAAGAGCTTGTGATGCAGCAGGAGGAGCTGCAAGAGCACCAGGCGAAAATAGAGGAGTCGCTTGCTGAGACGAATCAAACGAAAGACCGGCTGGAGCGCTATAACGAGTTGAACCATGTGCTTTCGTTTTCATTAAATAAACAAGAGCTGAGTCATTGTGTCCTTGATTATTTGGATAAAGTGTATCAATTAGACCTGGGGCTTTTCTGGATTCGGGATAGCGGGGAGCATGCACTGAAAGGCGTCACAAAATCCATGTTCAGTGACTTTCAAAACAGTCAGTCGGAATATGTGGATCAACGGCTGAAGGAAGCTCCTTTCTTTACGATCAAAAGAGAAGCTGTACAGGAAAAAGGACTGGCTCTGGATCCGGTTTATGTCCATGACTACTTTGCCGGGGTTCATCATCCAAATGGAGACATGGCTGCTTTATTCGGCGGTTCAAGAATCGGGCGTGACTTCACAGCGCAGGAACAGAAAGATATGCTCGGTTTATTGAACCGGGTGTACCTGGCCATTGAGCGCATTCAGCTGTACGACCGCAATGTGCAGGAGCGGATGCTGAATGAGCGGATCATTAATAATATTAACGAAGGAATCCAATTTGTGGGGACAGACGGGGAAATGCTGCAGCGTAATGAAGCATTAGGCTCTATTCTTGATTGTGGCCATATGCCGCTCGATGCCGCCCTTGAAAAAGAGGAATGGATTGATCGGCTGGCTAACCAGGCAGATGACCCCTTGAACATGAAAGTTTTTATCGGAAAATGTCTGAACCAGGCCGGGCAGGGTGTCTCCAAGCATCGATATAAAGTGATCAGGCCCACTGAACGTGTCGTTGACGTATACAGTGCTCCGGTCATGATTGATGGAATAAAAACAGGCACTATTTTTGTGCATCGCGACATTACGAAAGAATATGAAGTCGATCAGATGAAAACAGAGCTCGTCAGTACCGTCAGCCACGAGCTGCGAACACCGCTTTCAAGTGTATTGGGCTTCACGGAATTGCTGCTCCATAAACAGTTAAAGCCGGAAAAACAAAAGAAATATTTAGAAACGATATACAAGGAAGCAAAGAGGCTGACCAACTTAATTAATGATTTTCTGGATTTGCAGCGAATGGAGACGGGCAGTCAAGTATATAGAATGGACGAAATCCTGCTCAATGAAATCGCGGTTGAAGCCATTGGCCGCTTCCGTTCAGAGAGCAGCCACCCCTTTGTTATCGTGGATGAAGCGCCGAATGTAAAAGTAGAAGGTGACCGCGATCGAATCGCTCAGGTGCTGACGAATATCATTGGCAATGCGGTGAAGTTCTCACCAGACGGTGGACACGTGACGTTGACTCTTTCAAATGAAGCGGATCAGGTTGTGGTTTCGGTCCGTGATGAAGGGATTGGCATTCCTTCTGAAGATGTGCCGAAGCTGTTCAATAAATTCCAACGAATTGACAACAGTGCCCGCCGGAAAATTGGCGGCACGGGACTCGGTCTGGCCATTTGCCGGGAGATCATTGAAAAGCATAATGGATCCATATCGATTGAATCTGATGAAGGGGTAGGGACTACTGTTCGTTTTTCCCTTCCCCTTGTATCGGCCGGGACGAGCCAGATGATCGGGACAGAGACGCAGGAAAACAGCCCATCGGTCATGATTGTAGAAGATGACATGAGTCTGGCGCTTCTTTTATCAGAAGAATTAAAGATGAATGGCTTTACGGTCATCTATCACATGAGTCCGATGGATGCGTTTGAAGAAGCAAAAAGGACAGATCTTGTCGGAGTGGTCATTGATATTATGCTCGGAGACGAATTAGATGGATGGGACTTAGTGCGGCTGTTAAAAGAAGAGAAGAAAACGCGGCATATCCCGATCATTATTTCGTCGGCGCTTGACCCTCATCAAGAAGCAGGTCATTTGAGCCAAATTGATCATTATTTAACGAAGCCATATCCGCCCAAGCAGCTGTCAAAAGCCGTTCTCGGTTTCTTAAGTGAACCTGTGCAAAAAGGCGTTATTTTCTATCCGGAAGAAGGTTCTGATGAACATGAAAGTAAATAAAGCATGGCGATGGCTAATCGTACTCGTTTTTCTGCTTGTTCTGCCTCGCATCATTTGGTCCTTCGGTGAAGAGAGGACGGAGAAGGTGGTCATTTTAGATAAAACCGTCCCGACTGAGGATAAACGAGAGCACCGTGCACTAGCATGGGTGCTGGAGCATATGCGCTTTGAACAGTTTAAAGGAGAAGAGGATTATTACGGCTACTTTCCTGAGAAGGAAACAAAGGTCAAATCGCTGCCTGAAAGCCTTAACGGAGCGGATATTATCTATGCAGCTGATACGTATGGTGTCTATGATGACGAAAACCAGCTGGTGTATGGCGGTCTGGAGATGGAAGAGTGGATGGCGATGAAGAAACAGGTAGTTGACCATCCAACGACTCTCATTATGGAGTTTAATACGTTTGCTTCTCCTACAAAGCAAGAGGTAAAAAACGATGTGGCCATTTTTCTAAGAACAAAGCCAACAGGCTGGACCGGCCGCGCGTTTCAGGATTTATCAAGAGAAAATGAAGAACTGACAGAAGGGATTCTTTCTCTTTACGAAGCAGGCGGTGAAAAGTGGACGTATGAAGGTGCTGGCTTTGTACTGGTAAACGAAGAAAAAGAAAAAGTGATCGTGCTTTCTGATGAGCAGGGCGACTTGAATGGCACAGAACTGACGATGGACTTTACAGATGAAGGGCAACAGGTAACCAGCCTGGAAAAGGGGGCGCCGTATACGTATTGGTTTGATGTAACGGTGCCTGAAAACGAACAGGATATCTTGGCTAATTATGAGTGGGATCTATCGGAAAAAGGGAAAACTACTTTGGAATCTGAAGGCATCCCGCTTTCTTTCCCGGCCGTCATCCATCATTCGCTTGAACAGTCGGACCTTTTTTACTTCGCGGGTGATTTTGCCGACACAGCGGATGTTTCCTCTGTTTATAAATATTCTGGTTTTGCCTCTATGCGGGCATTGATTACGCCCTCCCGTTTGTATCCGGAGCAGGCGTTTTTCTGGAAAACCTATGTGCCCCTTATGAAAGGTATTTTGAACATGGAAAAAGAAGCTGAAAAGGAAGAAGCGGTTATTCCGACAGCTGAGAGAAATGGTTTGTCGTATACAGCCCGTTTAAACGGCGACCGGTTTGATGTGTTTGAACAGGGTGAGTGGAAAACGATGACAGTGAAGGGTGTCAATATCGGAATGGGCAAGCCAGGCGCCTTCCCGGGAGAAGCGGCGATTACGGAAAATGAATATTATGAGTGGCTGACGCAAATCGGCGACATGAACGCCAATACGATTCGTGTCTATACGCTGCATCCACCCGGCTTTTACAATGCCCTCAAGCGGTACAATGAGGAGCACGAAAAACCGATCTATGTGCTGCACGGTGTATGGATCGATGAAGGGCCATTAGAAGAAACGCTCGATGCGTTTAACCCGGACATCACCGCTGAATTCCAGGCTGAGATGAAAAAAATCGCAGATGTTATTCATGGAAATGCCGATATTGAAAAAAGAACAGGACATGCGTCTGGTGTGTACCGGGCAGATGTGTCCCCTTATGTTCTCGGCTGGGTGCTTGGAATTGAGTGGAATCCGGAAATGGTAGACCATATGAAAACGAAGTACCCGGATATGGCCCAGTTCGATGGAGAATTTGTTCAAACAGATCAAGCAGAGCCGATGGAAATTTGGCTGGCGGAACAAATGGAGATGATAATGAACTATGAAGCGGAGCAGTACAAGTGGACAAGACCGATGAGCTTCACGAACTGGGTAACGACCGACTTGCTTGATCATCCGGCTGAACCGCAGGAGGAGGAAGATTCGGCTACGGTCAATCCGAATCATATTAAACCGAAAAAAGATACGGATTTGTTTGCTTCATATCATGTGTATCCGTATTACCCTGACTTTTTAAATCTGGAAGAAAAGTATTTAACTTATAAGGATTCACGCGGTGAAAACAACAGCTACGCCGGTTATTTACATGATCTGCGGGCAGCTCACAACATGCCGGTTTTGATTGCCGAGTTTGGCATTCCAGCCTCACGCGGCATGACCCACCGGAATGCATTCGGTCTTAATCAAGGCTTTATGAGTGAAGAGCAGCAGGGATCGGCGCTTATTCATTTGTACGACGACATTCTGGCGGAGAATATGATGGGTGGGCTTGTGTTTACATGGCAGGATGAATGGTTTAAACGCACGTGGAATACAATGGACCTCGATGACCCAGAGCGCCGTCCATTCTGGTCCAATGCCCAGACAAATGAGCAGCAGTTCGGCGTGATGAGCTTCGACCGTCTTCTCGTTCAAACAGACGGTGAGGTGGAAGACTGGGAAGGGATAGAGCCGCTGGATAAAGGAAATGAGAACCTGTATGTCACGCATGATGAGCGCTATCTTTACGTTCGTTTGAAAAAAGTAAATGGGAATATGCCCACCTTTTATTTTGATGTTCACCCATCTATCGGAAGTGAGAACGTAGGGAATGCTTCCTTCCAATCCAATAAGCCGGAATTTGAATTGTCTTTTGACAGTGAGAATAAAGGTGCACTCCGTGTGGATGCGTATTATGACACTTTTTTATATCAATATGGATTTGATGTGCCGATGCTAAAGCCTGCACCGCAAAAGCCAGTGAACAACGGCGGTGTATTCAATCCAATCCGGCTGCCGTTAAATAAGGAACTTGTCCGGCCGGATACAAGGGAGGTATTGCCGTTTGATTATTATGAAACAGGTGCGATGCGATTCGGCAACAGCAACCCGGAATCAGCCGACTATGACTCGCTCGCCGATTATTATGTCAATGATCAAACCGGCGACATCGAAATCCGTATTCCGTGGCTGCTTTTAAACATAAAAGATCCGAGCAGCTTAAAAGCGGCAGGGGACGTGTTTAAAGAAGGACTCGCAGCAGAGACAGCTATCGATGGCATTGGCATCGCTGTATCGGAAGAAAAGGAAGCGGCTGTGTCCATTCCTGAAATGAACACGTACAAGTGGGAGCCGTGGAACGAACCGGTGTCCAGTGAACGATTAAAGCAATCGTATTACATGCTGCAGGAACGTTTCGAACAAACGGATACAAAATAAGAGACTGAATTAAAAGGGTTAAACAGAAGAAAGCCGGACGATGCAATCGCATTCGTTCGGCTTTCTTTGTTGTTTTCACTATTAATGCCCAGCCTTTTAATTAAGTATGCTTTCGACGAGGTTCAGGAGTTCAATCGGGCTGAATGGCTTGGCCATGAAATAATCGGCTCCTTGCGCCATAGCCAGCTCCCGGTCTGCTTCCTGAGCTTTGGCCGTCAGCATTAAAACCGGGGTTGAGTTGCCTTCCTTCCGAATCGTTTCCAGCACTTCCATACCTGTTAAGTGCGGCATCATATAATCTAAAATAATAAGGTCGTGCTCCTGCGACTGAGCTTGTGAAAGTGCTTCCTGTCCATCCGCAGCCTCGAAAATGTCAAAATCATCTTCAAGCGTATCTACAATGAGCATCCGCAAAATCTCCTCATCGTCCGCTACTAGTATCTTTTTCATCCGCATCCACCTCCATGTGGGTTAAGTAGAAATTCCTTTTCGTTTCATATCGCCCCAGTGCTGTTTTTTCCGAAAAGCGGCAATAATGCCTTGTACACGCCAAATGATCATAAACGGCCGGTACCAAAACGTTTCGGTCAGTGCCCAGCCGTACAGACGAACTAAATGGGAAACCTTCGGGTATTTATGAAGCGTTAATTCCTCGAGCAGCACAGCAAGAGCGGATATAAGGGAGCCGTAAAAAATGGTCACTAAAAATAAGATGCCAGCCACCTTTGGGTCAATGAGTGAAAAAAAGAACCCGCCTGCAATGATAAAGTAGCCGCACAATTCAAAAACGGCACCGAGCAATTCCACAAATAAAAAGTACGGCATCGACAGCAGGCCAACGGAGCCGTAAGACGGGTTAAAGATCATCTTTTTATGCGTCCAGAGCGTTTCAAACAAGCCGCGCTGCCACCTGATTCGCTGAGAACGAAGCACATCCAGTGACTCAGGCGCTTCCGTCCAGCAGACAGGATCGGGTATGTATTCAATTCTTTGCTTGGATTTTTCTTCTCTCAGCAGCCGGTGCAAACGAACGACCAGCTCCATATCTTCACCTACTGTCTTAACATTGTAGCCGCCCGCTCGAATCACGCGCTCTTTATGAAAAACCCCAAATGCACCGGAAACGATCAGCAGAATGTTCAGTCTGCTCAGCGCCAGCCGCCCAATTAAAAAGGCACGGAAATATTCAATAATTTGCATAATAACAATGGGGTTGGTGGGCAGATTAATGAGCTCTACCTTGCTTCTTGAAATCGTAGAGCCATTTGCAATCCGCACCGAGCCGCCTGTGACAATAATCTGTCCATCCGATTCAATAATCGGCTTCATTGTTTTTAGGAGCGCATCGTTTTCAAGAATCGAATCTCCGTCTATAGCACAGAAATAAGGATAGGAGGATAAATTAATCCCTGCATTTAATGCATCCGCTTTTCCGCCATTTTCTTTTTTTATAAGACGGATATAAGGGAAAATAGATGATTGATAAATGCCTTTAATGTCAGCGGTTTTTAAATAAGTCCGGACGGCAAAAGGAATTTCTGTCATCTGAAATTCTTCAATCATACGGGCGGACGTTTGATCCTTGGAGCCATCATCAATGACGACGATTTCTTTTTCCGGATATTCCAGTGCAAGCAAAGACCGGACTGTACTGACCACACCTACTTCTTCATTGTAAGCAGGCACAAGAATGGAGACAGGAAACGTTCGTTCATTGCCGGCGAGATCCTCCGTCGTCTCACGCGGGTCCAGCTCGCTTTCACGATAGACCTTTCGAAAGGCGAGCAGGAAAAGAGCGATATAGCTTAAGCTCGATAACAGCATATAGGCAATGATGATATATGAAAGAAACAGAAAAAACAGATTCATGTTCGGGCACCTCCAGACCGGTAAGTGCGCCACTGTGCAGCCATATCACGCCCGTAGCGGTCAGGGTGATTTTCCGACAAATGAGCAAGAAGCATATCTCCATCAGAAAAACGTGTATAAGCTTCAGCTGCAGAATAGCGAACCCACCAAACAGAATCGCCAAGCAATGTGCTTAAGGTTTTTTTATAGCGGGAAAGCTGCAAAATACCCGCTATACGAGCGGCAAACATACGCTCAGTCCAATGCGATGATTCGAAAAAGGGCTCAATTAAATCTGGATCTGATAAATATTCCAAACGGAAAATGGTTTTCAGTGCCTGGATTCTTGTTTCTACTTGCTGATTTTCCAGCTCTTGTTCAACAAAAGGAAGAAAGGATAGCGCACCGGACTGTCCGATAAAAACGAGGGCAGCATGCTTTAAAGCGGCGTCAGTCCCTTTAAGGGCCGTCTCAATCTCTTTTGATGCACTTTCTTTTTGCAGACGGCCAAAGATGTCAACGTACAAGCGGCTTGGCACAGCTGGAAACCGCTGCAGTTCGGCTATAACCCTGGTTTCATTCAATGAGGCAAGGGTTCGAACGAGCTGCTGCGTTTCAGCATCTAGTTTATGGGTCTCTATAATCTTTTTAAGCAGCATAGGAGATAGAGATAACATGTGAAAGTCTTCAATGTAATGAAGGGCGTTGATACGTTTTGCCCAGTTGCGCTGATTCAGTATTTGACTGTATAAGTCTGTTAAGAATTCCTCGGATAATTGCTTAACGAGAGGAGAAATATTCGCCCCCTTTGTAAAAGCGACATACCCATTTAGCAATCGCTCCAAAACAACCTCTTTGTGCGAGATTGTTCGAATGGCATATAAAAAGCGGACATCAGATGGGTCCATAATGTAAGAGCTGAAGGGCTCTGTTAGATGGATATACTGCTGTTCAATTTCTTCTTCATAGCGCTGCCGTTCTTTTTTGCGCCTTGTTAAATAAAGAAGGAGTACTAGTTGAAAAAGAAAAAGCAGCATGATTAAGGCAAGAAAGAAATAAAGAGTCATTTAAACATCCTCTTCGTCAGACGCTGCACCCGTGCGACCACTTCCTGAGGATGAAACGGTTTGACGATATAATCATCTGCTCCGCTTTTCAGCGCCAGCACGATATCGGCTTCATTTGTTCTGGCTGTCAGCATCGAGATGACAATATTATCATCAGGGAATCTTTTTCTTACATTTGTCAATACTTCCAGCCCGTCCATTTTCGGCATAATGCCATCCAGCAGAATCATATAATTTTCGTCTGCCTTGTACCAGTCAGATTCGAGAAACGTGATCCCATCAGGATATTCGTGGATGACAACGTCAAGATCGTTTGGTTTCCAGCCAGAAAATTGCTTCGACAGCATTTTTCGCACCAGCAGGTCGTCGTCCACAATCATAATGTTTAAATGCCGTTTGACATCACCGCTGTCAATCTCGTATATGACTGTTTGATTTCGTCCATTTCGTTTTGCCTGATAAAGCGCCTGGTCCGCTTCATTCAGGACGGTTGCTTCATCCAGCCGATACTCGGACATGCCAGCGGAAAAAGTAACATAAAATGGGTCAAAGGGGGCGATCGTAAACGCGTATTCAGCCATTTTAAAGCGAATTCGATCAATGAGTGTAACGGCTTCCTGAGGGGCCGTATCCGCCAGAATCAATGCGAATTCCTCACCGCCGTACCGGAAGAAATAATCGGTTTCCCGCTTTAACTCCATCACAAATGCACTGAAGCGACGCAGCACTTCATCGCCAGCCGGATGCCCGTATCGGTCATTCACCTTTTTAAAATAATCTAAATCAAGCATGACGAGCGTGTACGTATGGCGTTTTCGTTCCGCTAGAGCGGACATTTGGGTAAGCGTCTGCGTGAATTGGCGCCGGTTTCCCGCACCGGTCAGTTCATCTGTTAAGGCAGATTGCCAGACGGCTGATTTGTACTTCAAGCGATTTGAAATGTATGGCAGAAAGGTGTTCATATGAATCGGCTTCGCAATAAAATCCATCGCGCCCATTTCAAGCGCTTTAATTTGATTTTCCACACGGCCATCGACACTAATTAATGTAATAGGAACGTGCCGGCTTCTGGCAATGTCATTGATTTGCGTTAAAATATCAAATCCGTTCATATCCGGCAGCTGGACGTCAACGATCACCATATGAGGCTGAAGCGTATAAAAAAGCTCCACACCGCGTTTGCCAGTCAAGGCAATTACAACTTGAACACCATTTTCTTCAAGGCTTTCTTTTATATAAGAAGCAAATTCCGCATCATCATCAATCATTAAAATGAATGAGCTGTTTTCTTCGATTGAAATATTTTCCACTTCTAGCGTTTCCTTGTTTAAATCAGCGTCTTCCTGTTTATCGCGAAAGAAATCTCTCATCAGCAAAATAAAGTTCTTTAATGAACGAACCGGAATAACGGCATCGCCTGATTCCGAAAGAGTCTCAAGCTGCGCAGCACAAAAAGAAGATAAGTCATCCATCCCAATCGTACCGGCCGTCCCTTTCATCGTATGCAAAAAGCTGTATAATTCTCTTTCCAGAATATGCTCTTTTTCAAACCAGGTGGAAAAATCTTTTTCCATCCGCTTGGAGAGCATTACCCGGTAATCATTTCGAGCCATGATTGTCAATCCCCTCAAAAGTAGTGAAAAGGTTCTGCCGATTTAATAATAGTATTATACTATAAGGATCACTCGATCGAACACCTTCTATCCCAATCGTTTGAAAAAAGAAAAGATTGGGAAAAGTTTAAAGGGAATTCATCTAAAAGAAGGAGACGACAATATGAAACCGATCGGCACCGCAATTATTGGATACGGGTTTTCAGGTTCAACCTTCCATGCGCCTTTTTTAACTGAAATGAAGGAGTTTAACGTGGTCTGTGTGTTATCGTCAAATGAAAAAAAAGTAAAGCAGAAATTGCCGTCTGCCGATGTAGAAGGCACAATTGAAGAAGTGATTCGGCGAAAAGACGTCGAGCTTATTGTCGTGACAACGCCTAGCAGTCTTCATTTCGATTTGGCCAAAAAAGCACTTCAGGCAGGAAAGCATGTTATCGTGGAAAAGCCGATGGTTCCGACACTGGCAGAAGCAAAAGAGCTTGCAGCTTGTGCCAAAGAAAATGATGTCGTCCTGAGCGTTTTTCAAAACCGCCGATACGATGGAAACTTTTTAACGGTCAAAAAGATGATAGAGGAAGGAAGGCTTGGCGACGTTTATGTATATGAAGTCCATTATGACCGTTTTGAACCGGCTGTCTCAACCGGCTGGCGGGAAGAAGAAAAGCCTGCATCCGGCATCTTGTATGATTTAGGTGCTCATCTTATTGATCAGGCCGTTTCACTGTTCGGTATGCCGGACAGCCTAACAGCAGACGTTCAAAAGCAGCGGCCCAATGCCAAAGTCGATGATTACTTTCACCTTGTTCTCGCCTACGGTTCAAAGAGAGTGATCCTGCACAGCAGCATGATTGCCTTTGAGCAAGGATCGAAATACAAGGTGCACGGGACACGTGGAACGTTTATGAAAAGAGGCGAGGATCCGCAGGAAATGGAGCTGCTCGAAGGAAAAAAGCCGGACGGAGCCGACTGGGGAATGGACCCTCTGGATCAATACGGTACGCTGTACACAGAGAGTGGCAGCGAAAAAATAGTTACACTCCCGGGTGATTATCGCCTGTACTATCAAGATATTTATACGTGCATTCGGCAGGGAAAAGCCTGTCCTGTATCTGGAGAAGACGGTGTAAAGACCATCCAGTTAATTGAAGCAGCGCTTTTAAGCAGCCGCGAAAAGCGGACAGTTGATTTGTAAGAAAGAATCTCTTTTTGAGATTCTTTTTTCATGCTGTTGAAGAAAGAATGTGTCAATGAAAAGCAGGTGACATTTTCTCTTTTTCAAAGCTAATGTGCTTGCGCAAACACAGTCCGGAGCCCCTGAATGTTCTTTTCTAGAAAAACAACCTATTTTTTGACAATAAAAAAGGGGACAATCCCGAAAAAAACATCTGTTCTTTCTTGACCAGTTTGTTTTTCAACACTATGAAACAGCCATTAAGGCTGTTTTTTTGTGAAACAAAGAGCAATCGTTTGCGTGAAAGGTTGCAGAAATGTTTTGTATATACAAGAAATAATAATCGCGAAAGTAAAGAAATGAAAGGCTTTTCAAAAAATGTGCAAACGATTTCTCAAAAAGTGTTGACGTTTGCATGAAAGCGGTGTTATAGTAGGTTCAGAAGTTGATAGCGATAACGCTTTCAACCTAAATCAAAAGACTGCAAAGGGGTAGATGACGTGTTTAAGAAAAAAGCATTTGTACTTTCATCCGCATTGTTTTTAGGTCTTGCTGGCTGTTCGACAGCTGAAGAAGATAGCGGTTCGTCGAATGATTCTGGAGGCGGAAGCGGCGACAAAACCGTTGTCGATGTATTCCAGTTTAAAGTGGAGTTCAAAGAGCAGTTTGAAGAACTGGCTACTCAATACGAAGCAGAAAATCCAGATGTAGATATTAAAGTAGAAACAGTCGGAGGCGGTAACGATTACGCGTCAGCGCTAAAAGCGAAGTTCTCGTCTGGGGACGAGCCGGCCATCTTTAATATCGGCGGCCCAACAGCTGTTGCAGAATACCGCGACCGCTTGACAGATTTAAGCGATACAGAAGCGGCTGGCGCAGCGCTTGAAGGAACGCTTGAAACAGTAACAGAAGGCGAAGAAGTACTTGGGCTTCCATTTAACCAGGAAGGATACGGCTTCGTTTACAATAAAACGGTTTTTGAAGAAGCAGGAGTGGATCCTGAGTCGATCAAATCAATTGAAGACTTAACAAAAGCCGCTGAAACCATTGACAGCAAAAAAGAAGAGCTTGGCCTTGACGGCGTCTTCGCAATGGCTGCCAAAGAAAAATGGACAGAAGGAAACCACGGATCCAACGCGTTTACAGCAGCTGACTTTAACAACAGTGCACTTGACGCTTACAATTCAAAGGAGCTTCCATTTACAAAAGCGGATCAATTCAAAACGTACATTGATCTTCAAAACAAATACTCGGTTCAGCCGGTTGTCAGCCTTGACTATTCACAGCAGGTAGAAGAGCTGTTCTCAACTGGACGCGTAGCGATGATTCAGCAAGGGAACTGGGTATATCCAACAATCGAGCAAATGGACCCTGAGCTTGCAGAAAACGTAGGCATCATGCCAATTCCAGTTGACGGCGAAATGAAAATGCCGGTTGGCGTACCGCAATACTGGACAGTCAATGCAAAAGCAGGTGAAGAGGAGCAAGAAGCGGCAAAAGCATTCTTAGACTGGCTGTACACTTCGGATGCAGGAAAAGAAGCGGTATTGACTCAGTTTAAATTTATCCCGGCTTACGATGGCTACGATACAGAAAAAATCTCTGATCCATTGTCAAAAACAATCTATGAATATGCACAAGCTGGAAATACAACAGGCTGGACGTTCCTTGGCTACCCAACAGGATGGGGAGATGTGCTAGGTGCGAACTTGCAGAAATACCTTGCAGGCGAAGCATCGTGGGATGAAGCCATCCAGGCATCAAAAGACGAATGGGCGAAGCTCGCTCAATAATTCACGAGCCATTTGAAAACGGAAAAGATAACAGGCTTGTCGACGCTGTTATCTTTTTCTTTACACAAATTCACCTGAAATGAGGTTTACAGGCATGAAAAATAAAGATCTATCCTTCTGGCTATTTCTCGCACCTGTGTTATTCGCTCTCGGTACCGTCGTACTTATTCCCCTTTTATACGGCATTTATTATTCCTTCACGAACTGGAATGGCGTCAGCTACACGGAATTTGTCGGTCTTGACCATTACGTTACACTGTTTAAAGATGAAGGGTTCCGCAATGCACTCTGGTTTACAGTGAAGTTTTCGGTAGCATCTGTTATCGTGATTAATATTTTGGGGCTTGCCCTCGCCATGCTGGTTACGTCAAAAATTAAGTCGCGCAATATTTTGCGGACGGTTTTCTTTATGCCCAACTTGATCGGCGGCTTAATTCTTGGTTTCATCTGGCAGTTTATTTTCACAAAAGTATTTGACTCGATTGGCCGTGCAACAGGGATTGAATGGATGCAGGGCTGGCTATCTGATTCTGCGACAGGGTTCTGGGGAATGGTCATTCTCATGAGCTGGCAAATGGCTGGTTACATTATGGTTATCTACATTGCCTACCTGGAAAACGTGCCGGGTGACTTATTAGAGGCAGCAGAAATCGATGGAGCAAACCCGTGGCAGAAATTCCGCAACATTACGTTCCCGCTTGTGATGCCGGCATTTACCGTCAGCATGTTCCTAACACTGTCCGGCGCATTTAAAATTTACGATCAAAACTTGTCGTTAACAAACGGCGGTCCATATAACTCAACGAAAATGGTTGCAATGGACATTGTTGATACCGCGTTTAAATTTAATATGATGGCGAATGCCCAGGCAAAAGCCGTTATTTTCTTTATCATCGTGGCGATTATTTCATTAACGCAAGTGTACATTAACAAAAAACGGGAGGTGGAAATGTAATGAAAAAGAAAAAATCCACCCAAAGAATTCTTATTGAAGTATTGGGATTGCTGTTCGGCCTTTTGTGGCTGTCGCCATTTTACTTGATGATTGTCAATGCATTTAAAACGAAGCTGGAAATCTTCCAGGACACGTTAAAGCCACCAACGATGTGGACGTTTGATAACTTCAAGCAGGCGTTTGAAGAACTCGCTTTCCTGCAGACATTTATGAACTCTCTTTTTATGTCTGTCGGCAGTATTATTATCATTCTCTTTTTCTCGGCAATGGCCGCTTATGCCTTGTCACGTAATGGAAGCAAGCTGTCTGGCGCGATTTTCTTTCTTTTCGTCGCAGCCATGCTGATCCCGTTCCAATCTGTTATGATTCCGCTTGTTGCATTGTTCGGAAAAGCAGATGCGCTGAACTTTTACGGGTTAATGTTTATGTACCTCGGCTTCGGGTGCAGCTTGTCGATTTTCTTGTATCACGGTGCGTTAAAGGGGATTCCGAAGTCGCTTGACGAGGCAGCAACGATCGATGGTTGTAACCGGTTCCAGGTATTCTGGTACATTATCCTGCCAATGCTGAAGCCGATTTCCATTACGGTCGCGATCTTGAACATCATTTGGATTTGGAACGATTACCTTCTTCCATCTCTTGTAATCAGCGGTGCCGGAACCGATACGATTCCGTTGAAATTGTTCCTTTTCTTCGGTCAATACACGAAGCAATGGCACCTGGCTCTTGCCGGTTTGACGATTTCCATCATTCCAGTCATCATTGCGTACTTGATTGCACAAAAACAAATTATTAAAGGTGTATCTGATGGCGCAGTAAAATAAAAAAATGATACTATAAATACTATTAAGGGAGGAACTGGTCATGGCTGTAACAATTAAAGATGTCGCAAAAAGGGCGCAGGTTGCACCGTCGACCGTCTCCCGTGTTATTGCAGATCATCCGAAAATTACGCAAGAAACAAAAGAAAAAGTCAGAAAAATTATGCAGGAGCTCGGGTATCACCCGAACCTGCTTGCACGAAAGCTCGTAACACAGTCTTCGCAAACCATTGGTATTATTCGAAAGACATCATCAAAGCATTCCCTATCCGATCCGTTTTTTCCAGCCGCTCTTCAAGGCATGAGTGATTTGCTGCACCAAAAGGAGTACAGCATTTTAATGACGAGCGGTGAATCGGATGAGGATATTTACCGGGAAGTGGTCAACATGGTACAGGGGAAAAGTGTAGACGGCATGATTATGCTTTATTCTCAGGATGAGGATCCGGTGTTAAAGCTGCTGCTGGAACAAAAATTTCCGTTTGTGATGATTGGCAAGCCGACAGAGCATATTGATCGAGTCATGTATGTGGACAACGATAACGTAAAGGCGGCTCGCGACATTACCGATTATTTGATTCGTGCCGGACACCAGCATATTGCCTATGTCGGCGGAGATCCGAGGTTTGAAGTGCATAAAGATCGTGAACAAGGATATAAACAGGCGTTAAAGCTTGCGAATATTCAGACGAGCATGCTGTTTCGAAAAGAAGTTTCACGCGAAGCGGCCAGAGAAACGATTTCAGAAATGTTGAAAATGTCCCCGCGGCCAACGGCAATTGTCACAACAGATGAATTAATGGCGATGAGTCTCCTATCCGCATTATATGAGCAGCAAATCCGGGTGCCGGATGAGATGTCGATTACAACGTTTATGGATTCAATGCTGTCAGAGCTGTCGAGTCCGCCAATGACAACGGTTGACATCCATGCGTTTCAGCTCGGTTATGAAGCGGCAAAAACATTAGTTGACCTGTTGGAAAACCCGAACATGATGAAACGGAATATTCTTGTCCCGACATCTATTGTCGTAAGGGAATCGTGTGAAAAAATATCAGAAAACGAGGCGATTGGATGAATATCACAGTATGGAACGAATTTCGACATGAAAAAAAGAATGACACGGTGAAGGAAATTTATCCGGAAGGCATTCATGAAGTGATCGCCGGATTTTTAAAAACAGAAGGCCAAACCGTTCAAACAGCTACACTGGATGAAGCAGAGCATGGATTGACGGAGGACGTTTTAAACAAGACAGATGTTCTTTTGTGGTGGGGACACGTGGCGCATGATGAAGTAGACGATGAAATTGTGAAAAAAGTACAGCAGCGTGTGCTGGATGGAATGGGCTTAATCGTTCTTCATTCCGGTCATTTTTCTAAAATCTTTAAAACACTCATGGGCACTTCCTGTGATTTAAAATGGCGTGAAGCAGGTGAAAAGGAACGCCTGTGGGTAGTCGATCCGGCTCATCCGATTGCAGAAGGCATCGGTGAATATTTTGAGCTTGAGCATGAAGAAATGTACGGCGAGCATTTTGACATTCCGGTACCAGATGAACTGATTTTTATGAGCTGGTTTGAAGGCGGCGAAGTGTTCCGCAGCGGCGTGACGTATACACGTGGAAACGGGAAAATCTTTTACTTCCGCCCTGGGCATGAAACACATCCTACATACTATAACGAAAACGTCCAGCGAGTGATTCAAAATGCAGTCAAATGGGCTGCACCGGTGAAGCGGGAGCGTCCGGTTTACGGTAATGCACAACCAATTGAAACGTTAAAAGGAGAATAATGGTCATGTCTAAAATAAAAGTAGGGGTGATTGGCTGTGGAAGCATTGCCAAGCATCGTCATATTCCGGAGCATGCAGCAAACGAAAACGTGGAAATCGTCGCATTTTGTGACATTGTTGAAGAGCGGGCGCAAGAATACGCAGATCAATACAATGCAAAAGCGTATACGAGCTTTGAGGAGCTGCTGAAAAATGAAGAGGTGGATGCGGTCAGTGTTTGTACACCGAATTCCCTTCATGCCCCAATCTCGATTGCAGCGCTGAATGCAGGAAAGCACGTTTTGTGTGAAAAACCGATGGCGACGTCTGCTGAAGAAGCAGATGCGATGATCGCGGCCGCGGAGAAAAACGGCAAGAAACTAATGATTGCTCACAACCAGCGTTTTGTAGCGTCTCATGCAAAAGCGCGCAGTATTATTGAAAGCGGCGCACTCGGCAAAATTTACAGCTTCCGTACAGCATTCGGTCACGGCGGTCCGGAAAACTGGAGTGCAGACGGCTCCAACAGCTGGTTTTTCAAAAAAGAATTGGCTTTTATCGGCGCAATGGGCGACCTGGGCGTTCACAAAACGGATCTGCTTCGTTATTTAATTGGAGAAGAGTTCACAGAAGTGGCAGCTTTTGTAGAAGGATCTGCAAAAGAAAATTCGACAGTCGATGATAATGCGGTTTGCATCTTAAAATCGGAAAGCGGCATGATCGGAACGCTGGCAGCAAGCTGGGCATATAACGGCGGCGAAGACAATTCTACGGTTTTTTACGCAGAAAACGGTATTATGCGCTTAGAGGATGATCCGAATTTTTCACTGATCGTCGAATATAAAAACGGCAACAGCGAGCGCCATAGTCTTGGGGTCATTCAATCAAACGAAGAAGGCCAGCAAACAGATACGCATGTAGTCGAGCATTTCATTGCCAGCATTCTCGACGATATGACACCTCCTGTCTGTGGAAACGAAGGCAAAAAGTCGCTTCAGGTTATTTTAGCAGCACTTAAGTCAAGCGAAACAAAACAAATCGTCCGCGTGTAATGGAGGAGATGAACAGCATGTCAAAACTTCGAATCGGTGTGTTAGGAGCAGGCGGCATCGCGACAGACCGTCACATTCCTGCGTTTAAGCATGTAAAGGAAGTGGAGCTGACAGCTGTCAGTGATGTGAATATCGACCGGGCAAAGGAAGTCGCTGAGAAATTCAGTATTCCACACGTTTGTGTGGATTTAGACGAAATGCTTGGGAAAATTGATGCGCTGCTTATTTGCACGCCGAATAAATTTCATGCGCCGGCAGCAATCCAGGCACTCAACGCCGGTGTGCACGTTTTATGCGAAAAACCGATGGCACTGAACACAAAAGAATGTGAAGATATGGTGGCCGCAGCAGAGCAGTCGGGCAAGGTACTGCTCATTGCGTATCATTGGCGTTTCTTGAAGGAATCACGGGCAGCAAAACGATTGATCGACAATGGCGAAATCGGCAAGCCGCTTGTCATCCGGATTAAGTCGATGCGCCGCCGCAAAGTGCCAGGCTGGGGTGTATTCACAAACCGGGACTTGCAGGGTGGCGGGGCGCTGATCGACTACGGCTGTCACCTGCTTGACTTAGCGATGTGGCTGACCGGCAGTCCGAAACCGTACGAGGTAACCGGTACGACCTTTAATGATTTGAGCATGCAAAAGGACATGGTGAACGAATGGGGGACAATCAACCCGGCGACGTTCGAAGTGGAAGATCATGCAACCGCCTTTATCCGGCTGGAAAACGGTGCGGTCGTTATGCTTGAAACGTCGTGGGCCGCCAACATTCCGGAAGATGAAGAGACAATCAGCATTTCTGGTACAAAAGGCGGCATTGATGTGTTCCCGCTTCGCTTAAATAAAGCAGAGCATGGCGTTCTGATGAATTCCGATGTCACGTGGATTCCGGAAGAAAAGCCATTTGCGATTTTGCAGGCAGAGCACTTTGTTTCCTGCTGCTTCGGGGAAAGCACGCCATTATCAAGTCCAAAAGAATCGATGTATGTGTCAAATATTATTGAATCTGTCTATGAAAGTGCTAAAATTGGAAATAGCGTTAAAATTAGATAAAAGGAGCGATTCATTTGAAATTAGGTGTTTTTACCGTTTTGTTTTCAAACAAATCATTTGAAGAAATGCTCGACCATGTAAAAGCTTCAGGGCTTGATGCCGTGGAAATCGGCACAGGCGGCTATCCAGGCAATGCACATTGTCCGCTTGACGAACTGCTTGAAGATGAAAAAAAGCGGGCTGATTATCTTGAAGCAGTGACATCACGCGGCCTGATGATCAGTGCATTCAGCTGTCACGGCAATCCGCTCACACCGGACAAGGCATTTGCGGAGGAATGTGATTCGGTTCTTCGCAAAACGATTAAGCTGGCATCTCTTTTGAATGTGCCGGTTGTGAACTGTTTCTCAGGTACACCAGGCGATTCAGATGAAGCGAAACAGCCGAACTGGCCTGTTGTACCGTGGCCAGCTGAGTATCATGACATTTTAACGTGGCAATGGGAGAAAAAACTCATTCCTTACTGGAAAGAAATCGGCGAGCTGGCGAAAAGCCATAACGTGAAAATCGGTCTTGAGCTGCATGGAGGCTTCCTTGTGCATACGCCGCACACGATGTTAAAGCTTCGTGAAGAAACATGTGACGCGATCGGGGCCAACCTTGATCCGAGCCATATGTGGTGGCAGGGAATTGATCCGGTTGCCGCGATCAAGATTCTTGGAAAAGCGGGAGCGATCCATCATTTTCATGCAAAGGATACGTATATTGATCAGGACAATGTCAACATGTACGGCTTGACGGACATGCAGCCATACGGCAACGTGCAAACGCGTTCATGGACATTCCGCAGTGTCGGCTGTGGACACAGCCTGCAGGAGTGGTCGGATATGATGAGCGCGCTTCGTATGTATAACTACGATTACGTTGTGAGCATTGAGCATGAAGATGCGATCATGTCGATCGATGAAGGCTTCGGCCGTGCAGTAAAAAACTTAAACGACGTCCTCATTCGCGAATCAGCGGGCGAGATGTGGTGGGCTTAAAGAATGAAGAACGCGCAACCTTAGAAAAGCTTCTCTAAGGTTGCGCGTTTATTTTGTTTGAAAAAGACCGGAATATCTCAGCAACGACCGGATTTCATATGCCGATGACCGGAAAAGCTGGAATCCGGTCACAGACACCTGCATTCCGGTCCATCAGCCAGATTATATTGAAAAGCTTCAACAAGGATGGATCAATCTTAAGCATCTGCTCGACGACCTTACCTAAAATTGTGTGCCACGCAATTGGACTATTGTATGGCTTTTTTATGCGTGTTATGATGATGCAAATCGAATGAGCGATTATAAGAAAGAAGGTCCAGCTCGCAGGAAAGGGAGGGGAAGTCACGGTGCATAAAGAGAAAGATCAGGCCATCGGATTAGAAAGTTATGTCCATTCTTCAGAAAAACAGCAGCAATTATACAAAAAAACATTAATCGTCATTGTGATCTCTCAAATTTTTGGAGGGGCAGGGTTGGCCGCAGGCATAACAGTGGGGGCCCTTTTAGCACAAGACATGCTGGGAACAGATAGTGTAACGGGCATTCCTACCGCATTATTTACGTTAGGGTCGGCCGGTGCTGCCCTGCTGGTTGGACGGCTTTCCCAGCGATTTGGGCGCCGTTTTGGTCTTGCGGCAGGATTTTTGACGGGAGGAATCGGCGCGGTTGGCGTCGTTGTCTCTGCTTTGATCACGAGCGTTCCGCTTTTATTCATTTCTCTGCTGATCTACGGCGCAGGATCGGCTACGAATTTGCAGGCACGCTATGCCGGGACCGACCTTGCCCATTCTACCCAACGGGCAAAGGCAGTGAGCATGGCCATGGTGTCCACCACATTCGGTGCAGTTGCAGGACCGAATCTAGTCGGCGTGATGGGTGAGTTTGCTGGATCGATAGGCATTCCTTCATTAGCGGGTCCTTTTATTTTGGCCGCCGCCGCTTATTTGCTGGCAGGCTTCGTTTTGCTGCTATCCCTTCGGCCGGACCCCTATTTAGTCGCAAAAGCCATAGCAGATGCGCACGCAAAAACCGGTCAATCCCCTTCAGAGGAAGCGGCGCAATCGACACTCACAAATAAGCGCGGTGTTGTGGCCGGAGCTGCGGTTATGATCGTCACTCAGCTTGTGATGGTGGCGATTATGACGATGACGCCCATCCACATGGGGCACCACGGACATGAGTTGGACGCGGTTGGGCTTGTGATTGGGTTTCACATTGGGGCGATGTTCCTGCCTTCACTGGTGACGGGTTATCTTGTTGACAAGGTGGGCCGTCTTGTGATGGCTGTTGCTTCTGTTATTACATTGCTTGCTTCAGGTATTTTAGCCGCTTTTGGATCTGCGGATTCGATGGCTGTTCTGATTTTCTCGCTTGCTTTACTTGGGCTTGGCTGGAACTTCGGCTTGATCAGCGGCACGGCCATGCTGGTTGATGCAACGCCGGCCGCCACTCGGGCAAAGACGCAAGGATCTGTAGATGTTTGGATTGCCTTGTCTGGGGCACTGGGTGGAGGTGTATCAGGGGTGATTGTAGCGAATTCAAGTTATGCCATTCTTTCCGTTACAGGTGCCATGCTTTCACTGGTGCTTATTCCGATTGTTTTTTGGGCGGGAATTCACAAAAAGGAATCGTTCTTTCGGAAATAAATGAAAAGGAGATTTGACGAAACAGTCAAATCTCCTTTTCATTTAGCGGTGCAAAGCTCTTATGCTATTCCTGGAATGATTTTATTCAGCTTGTAAGTCTGGATAATACTCGTTTTTTCGGACAGAAACATCAATAGCCCGAAGGCGATTAACATCTTCTTTCGGTGGAAGACCGAATAAGCGGGAATATTCTCTGCTGAATTGTGACGGGCTTTCGTAGCCGACACGAAAAGCGGTTTCAGCGGCATCGATTGTTTCAGACAGCATAAGCCTTCTCGCTTCCTGAAGCCTGAGCTGTTTTTGAAACTGGATCGGACTCATAGCCGTGACTTCCTTAAAGTGGCGGTGGAGAGAAGACACGCTCATATTCGCGATATCGGCAAGCTCTTCAATTCGAAAAGGCTCGTGAAAGTGACTCATAATAAAATCGATCACGTGACTGATTCGATTCGCATGGCTTCCTTCTACGGCCATCTGCTGAAGGGCTCCGGCGTGCGGCCCCTGCAAAAGCCGGTAAAGAACTTCTTTTTTGAACAAAGGCGCAAGCACGGGGATATCGTCAGGCGTTTTGAGCAGGCAGGACAGCCTGAGGACGGCTTGAAGCAAATCCGGGTCCGCTTCCTTCACATACATCGCCCGGTCCGCTTTTTTCTTCGGCCCCTTTTGAGAACTGGATAGACGAGCAACATCCAAAATTTGATCAGGCGAAAATTCAACCTTCAATGCCAGATAAGGTGCATGATCTGCTGCTTTTGTTACCTGTCCTGTGATAGGCAGGTTAACAGATGACACAATGTAATCAGCAGGACCGTAATGAAAACGATCCTGTGCGAGCAAGACTTCCTTTTCACCCTGTAAAATCACACAAAAGGAAGGTTTATAAACGGCATGGATCGGTTCTGTGACGTGCGATTCACGGACGAAAAACAGGGATGGTATAGCGGTGGGTAAAACACCTTCTTTTGCTGCGTGATCATTAGCGAGGTGAATAAGCTCGTTTAAAGTGGTGTGAATGGCGTCAGTCATAGGAATTCTCCTTTTTTCATTAGAATCGCATACTTGAGAGGAATAGGCAATCATTTGAGATGAATGAGATAACGCTTTCGGTGGCAGCTCCTTCATAATAAAAGGGAATAAGGATGCTTGCAGGGAGATGATGGAAATGGTGGAATGCTGTGTGAATATTGCGGCTGGAACTGGATTTGCCCGATTAGCGGTGAAGCTTTCAGAGACAGCCCGCTTGTATACGGCCGATTTATTCGTTCAATATGAAGACAAAACCGTCCACATTAAAGGGTGTGCTGAATCGATCATGGACGTAATGGCACTGCCAATCAAACCGGGCGTCTGTATTCAGTTAAAAGCAGTTGGTATTGATGAGCAAAAAGCGCTGCAGGCAGCAAAAATGCATATGAAGAATTAATGAAATGGGAAGAGGGGACAAATATGGATTATTTAAAGCTTGGAAATACGTGTCTGGATGTATCAAGACTTTGCCTTGGCTGCATGGGGTTTGGTGATAAAAACCGATGGATTCATCAATGGGTGCTGGATGAGGAAAGCAGCCGGCCAGTGATCAAAAAGGCACTGGAGCTCGGTATCAATTTTTTTGATACAGCGAATGTGTATTCAGATGGAACGAGCGAGGAATTTGTCGGCCGCGCGCTAAAGGATTTTGCGAGACGCGATGAGATTGTGCTGGCCACCAAAGTTTATTTTCCGATGGATAACGGCCCAAATGGCTCTGGGTTGTCAAGGAAGGCCATCATGAGTGAAATTGACAACAGCTTAAAAAGGCTCGGAACAGATTATGTCGACCTTTACCAAATTCACCGCTGGGATTACCAGACGCCGATTGAAGAAACGATGGAAGCGCTGCATGATGTTGTGAAAGCGGGAAAGGTGCGCTATATCGGGGCCTCAGCAATGCATTCATGGCAGTTTTTAAAGGCGAATCATACAGCAGAGAAAAACGGCTGGACAAAGTTTGTTTCCATGCAGAATCATTTGAACCTTTTGTACCGTGAAGAAGAAAGGGAGATGCTTCCCCTTTGCCGGGAGGAGAAAATTGGCGTTATTCCATACAGCCCGCTGGCATCCGGGCGGCTGACACGCGACTGGTCTGAAACGACACATCGCTCCCAAACAGATGAGGTGCAAAAATCCAAATATGATGCAACGGCTGAAGCAGATCGGCTTATTGTTGAACGGGTGGCTGCCATTGCGGAAAAACACGGTGTGCCGCGCGTCCAAATCGCCATTGCCTGGCTTCTTCAAAAGGAGCCGGTCATAGCACCGATTATTGGTGCCACAAAGGTGTCCCATCTTGAAGCAGCCGCTGCCGCTTTATCGGTTCAACTGACGGCGGAGGAAGTGGAATGGCTGGAAGAACCGTACGTACCGCATGCGATCGTTGGATATAAATAATGAAAAGGTCTGGCTTGTGAGAAAAATTCATGAGACGGGCTTTTTTGTCTTCAACTTTTATTGGAAAACGCTTGCAAATAAGAAGGAAAACAACTAAAATAATGTGTGTAAATGTAATCGATTACATTTTGTAAGGAGAACCAACATGGCAAAAATGAGTGATGTAGCAGAGCTGGCGGGTGTTTCGACAGCCACTGTTTCCAGAGTGTTGCGCAGCCCGGATGCTGTTAAAGAAGAGACACAGAAAAAAGTATATGAAGCCATTAAACAACTGGATTATCAGCCAAATATGCTGGCAAGAAAGTTCCGAACCAGCAGAACCGGCACGCTGCTGGTTGTCGTCCCAGACTTGAATAATCTTGTGTTTTCCGGCATGATGGCCGGCATTGATGCAGAAGCAGCGAAATATGGCTATCAGGTGCTGCTTGGCAATACAAATGGAGACAAGCGCAAAACGGATGGCTACATTGAGCAGCTCAAGCAAAAGCAGGTGGATGGGCTGATCTTGCTTTCCGTTCAGCTGGATGAGCTCGTCTGGGAGGAGATCGCTGAGCGGTATCCGGTTGTCATTGCGTCTGATTATGTGGAAGGCATTCGAGTCCCGACAATCTCCATTGATAACACCGCCTGCGGGAGAAAAGTGACCAATCATTTCATTAATCTGGGTCATACGAAAATCGGCTTTATTGGCGGCAACATACAGGCCTCAGTCAGCCGTGACCGGTTAAACGGCTTTAAGCAGGCACTGACCGAAGCAGGGATTTCACTGCAAAAGCAATGGGTCGAAGAAGGAGACTATTCGATTGAATCCGGATACAGTCTTTGTCTTAACATGATGGAACGTCCCAATCATCCGACAGCTATCTTTTGCGGAAGCGATGAAATGGCGATTGGCGCCATTCATGCGTTGAGAGAAAAAGGAATGCGTGTGCCTGAGGACGTGGCTGTAGCAGGGTTTGATGACATCAAATTTTCAGCTGTCATGAATCCGTCTTTAACGACAATGGCACAGCCGCTTCATGAAATGGGACGCAAGGCAATGGAGGTCCTGTATCAATTAATGGACGGGCAGACACCTTCCGATCAGCCGATTTATATTGAAAGTGAATTTAAAATTAGAGAGTCATGCGGTTTTCATCAAAGATGAGCCGCACTTTTAATAAAATGTAATCCATTACAAAGAGGAGGAAAAAACATGAACAATATTCCAGTAGCTGTACAGCTTTTTACATTACGCGAGGAAACGGAAAAGGACTTTGCCGGCACGTTAAAGAGGGTGGCTGAACTAGGATTTGATGGGGTTGAGTTTGCCGGTTTTGGCGAATTGAGCGCGAAGGAAGTAAAAGCTCTTCTCGATGAATATGGTTTAAAAGCCTCATCAAGCCATGTTCCGCTTGACCGCATTCAGGAGGACATTGAAAACGTCATTGAGGAGCAAAAGATCATCGGCAGCCGTTACGTTGTATGCCCGTATATTTTGCCAGAGCAGCGCAGTGAAGAAAACTATCGGGCACTGCTGCAGACGTTAGAAACAGCAGGGGAAGCATGCAGGAAAGAAGGGCTGACGCTTTGCTACCACAACCATGATTTTGAATTGGAAAAAATGGCGGATGGGCGCACCGTACTCGAAACGATTTTGGATGAAACGAAAACAGCAGCTGAATTCGATATTTACTGGCTGACAAAAGCGGGAGAACAGCCGGCCGAATGGATTAAAAAATACGCAGGCCGTACGCCGCTTGTTCATTTAAAAGACATGACAACAGACGATGTGCAGTTTTTCGCAGAGCTTGGAACAGGCGGCGTAGACATTGAAGCTGTTCTTGAAACTGCCGAGGCAACAAATGTAGAGTGGTGGGTAGTGGAGCAGGATATGACGAAGCGCACACCATTTGAAAGCATCGAAATGAGCCTGGATTATTTAAAAACAAAGCTGCCGCATTTAGCGGGCAAGTAAGGAGTCGTCGCATGACATTACGTGTTGGATTAATTGGCTGCGGCAATATAAGCGGCATATACCTGGAAAACAGCCAGACGTTTGATTCGTTTACGATTGAAGCTTGTGCGGATCTTGATCGCGCGAAGGCAGAAGAGGCAGCGGCTGCGTACGGGGTGCCTCGTGTGATGGATGTGGATGAATTGATTGCGTCGCCGGAGATTGACCTCGTCTTGAATTTAACCGTTCCGCATGCGCATGCCGAGGTAGCTGTCCGGGCGATTGAGCAAAAGAAACACGTGTATTCAGAAAAGCCGCTTGCGATCACATTAGAAGACGGCAAGCGGATCATTGAAAAAGCAGCAGAGTACGGCGTGTTAGCCGGTTCCGCGCCAGATACATTTTTAGGCGGCAGCATTCAGCTTGCTCACCAGCTGATTGAGGAAGGCGAAATCGGCCGAATTGTCGGCGCGACCGCTTTTATGATGTCGAGAGGCCCCGAGTCGTGGCATCCGAATCCTGAATTCTTCTATCATGCCGGGGGCGGGCCGATGTATGATATGGGGCCGTATTATTTAACGGCGCTCGTCAGCCTGCTCGGTCCGGTCAAGCGATTGACTGGCTCCGCGCGCATTACGTATCCTGAGCGGCTGATCACAAGCGAGCCGAAAAAGGGCGAGAAAATTATCGTGCAAGTTCCGACTCATGTAACAGGATTGCTTGACTTTGAACAAGGCGCATCGGCAACGATTACAACAAGCTTTGATGTAGCAGCTGCGCGAACGCCATTTATCGAAATTTACGGCGAAGAGGGCACGATCAGTTTGCCTGATCCGAATCATTTTCACCTGCCTGTTTTGCTGAAAAAGGTCGGAGAAGACGATTGGAAAGAGCTCAAGCCTGAAACCGTTCTTCCCCAAAATGCGCGTGGTGTGGGCCTTGCCGATATGGCGGATGCGATTGCAACAGGCCGGCGCCCGAGGGCTAATGGAGATATGGCCTACCATGTGCTTGAGATTATGCACGGAATTCACCATTCATCGGATTACGGACACCACTACGAAATGGAAAGCACGTGCGAAAAAATGGATTTCGTCCTATGATACAGTTTAAGATCATCGTAGCAGGCTGCGGCAGCATGTCGAATGAATGGATCGATTGTATAGAAAAGGATGAAACGGCGAAAATCGTTGCGCTCATGGATGTAAAGATAGAGGCGGCAGAGGCGATGGCAAAGCGCCGTGGTCTGCAGGTGCCGTGCTATAGTGATTTATCGGAAGCTTTAGCCGATACAAACGGCAATTTGCTTATTGATGTGACAATACCGGCTGCACATAAGCAGGTGGTGACGACTGCATTGAGGTCAGGCTACCATGTATTTGGCGAAAAGCCTATTGCCGAAACGCTGGAGGATGCCGTGGCTGTTGTTCAAGCGGCCGACGAGACGGGAATGACCTATGCCGTTATGCAAAACCGGCGGTATACGAAACCGATTCGAACGCTTCAGCAGCTAGTAGTTGAAAATAAAATTGGTCAGATAGGGTCTATTCACGCTGATTTTTTCATCGGTCCGCGTTTTGGCGGATTCCGTGAACAAATGGATAGCCCGCTGCTTGTGGATATGGCCATTCACACGTTTGACCAGGCGCGATTCTTAACTGGTGCGGATGCAGTATCTGTTTATTGTCACGAATATAACCCACTCGGCTCCTGGTATGAGGGCAATGCAGCCGCTGTTTGTATTTTTGAAATGAGCAATGGAGCGGTTTTCACGTACCGGGGCTCGTGGTGTACAGACGGTCACAAAACATCGTGGGATGCCGACTGGCGTATTTCAGGTTCAAAAGGCAGCGCCCGCTGGGATGGAGAAAGCGCCCCGGTACTGGAGATACGGGATGAATCCGGAACAGGCGAATTTATTTTCCCTGTACAGACGGTCACCGCTAAGAATCGCTGGCCGGGAAAAGAGGGACACGCCGGCTGTCTTGATGAAATGTTTGCATCTCTCAAAGAGAACCGTCTTGCTGAAACGGACTGCCGCGATAATATAAAAAGCATGAAAATGGTGTTCGGGGCGCTGGAAAGTGCACGAACTGGAGCAAAGGTCAGTCTGATTGATTGATTGAACAGACTGCGTGAGATTTTTTGAAAAAATCAGTATACTATAGAGTAAGAATAAGGACGTCATCTGATTATTCAGGTGGCGTTCCGCTTTGAAAAGAGGCAGACGGAATGAATACGATCGAAACGATTTATAAAAGAGCGGTTATGACAGATCGCCCTGGTGCGAATGAGACATGCTTTCATTTCTATGATAAAGGACAAAACCGCTACATTTCCATTCCAAAAGAAGATGTAACGGATACAGAACGGCAGCTTCTCTCACAGCTATATACACCAATTGAGCGGAATAACGGGCAAAGTCAGCATTCTTCTGTTGAACAAAAGTGGTGGGATTTTCTTGCGAATGACGGAGAATGTCCGTCTGTGAAAGCGGAGCGCGTGCGTTTTTTATACATAAAGCTGGCAGAAGACGACCGGAGCGGTTTTTTTGAAGCGGTCGATACCTTTTTTGATCATTCTCTTCTTGTTGTGTGGACAGGAGAAAAAGAGTGCATTTTGATAGAGGAAGAATCTGATTATCCCATTCAAAAAGAAGATGCCCAGACGTTTTTAGATGTATTAGCAGGAGACTTTTATATGGCCGGGCGATTATTTACCGGCCGTTTCGCCAAACTAGCCGATTCATTGAAATTCGTTTATGCCAATGAAACAGAAGCGGCCCGTAAAGCAGCGCTGCTGATTCCAGAGCAAAAGGTAACAACAATTGAAACCGTTGTGCCACATCTGTTTTTAGCTCAAAACGGTTCAGAGCTAGTCCGCTTTTTTGCAGAGGAGCAGGAGCTTTTTCAGGAAGATGATGATTTGCGCAATACGCTTCAGCTGTTTATTCAAAATAATTTAAACGTCAGCCAGACCGCGAAGCAGCTTCATCTCCACCGGAACAGTCTGCAGTACCGGATTGATAAGTTCATCGACAGAACCGGAATTGACGTCCGTTCTTATGAAGGCGCGCTGCTTGTTTATATGATTTGCTTAATGAGTGTCAAAAAGCAATAAGGATTGACCCATCTATCGTACTAGGCCAGAAAGAATAGGGACAAGGTGCACAAGGTGAAAGCGCAATCTTTGTGCACACTGTCCATTTTTATTTATCTTGTAAGCGAATACAATAAAAACAAGAAAACGGTTACAGGAGGAATTGGAAATGGCAGAACTTCAATTAAACAATATTTATAAAGTGTACGATGGAAACGTAACAGCGGTGGAGGACTTCAACCTTCACATTCAAGATAAAGAGTTTATCGTATTCGTAGGGCCATCTGGCTGTGGTAAATCGACGACTCTTCGTATGATCGCCGGCCTTGAGGAAATTTCAAAAGGCGACTTTTTCATCGATGACCGCCGCGTAAATGATGTAGCGCCGAAAGACCGCGACATTGCCATGGTGTTCCAGAACTACGCTCTTTATCCGCATATGACAGTTTACGACAATATGGCGTTTGGATTAAAGCTTCGCAAAATGCCAAAAGATGAAATCAAGCAGCGCGTTGACAATGCGGCGCAGATTCTTGGATTAACGGAATATTTGCAGCGTAAACCGAAAGCATTATCTGGCGGTCAGCGCCAGCGTGTGGCACTTGGCCGCGCGATCGTCCGTGATGCTAAAGTATTCTTAATGGATGAGCCGCTTTCCAACCTTGATGCCAAGCTTCGTGTGCAGATGCGTTCTGAAATTATTAAGCTTCATCAGCGCTTGCAGACAACAACGATTTACGTAACACATGACCAGACAGAGGCATTGACAATGGCGACTCGTATCGTTGTTATGAAAGCCGGTAAAATCATGCAGATCGGTTCACCGAAAGAAGTATACGAAAACCCTGAAAATGCCTTTGTCGCTGGCTTTATCGGATCACCGCCAATGAACTTCTTTAATGCAGAGCTTGGTGATGGATTTGTGAAAATCGGCAACAGATCACTGGATGTTCCAGAAGGAAAAATGCGTTACCTTCGTGACCAGGGATATGTTGGCAAGAGCATTATTCTAGGTGTTCGTCCGGAAGACATTCATGACGAGCTCATTTTCCTTGAAGCTTCTCAACATTCCGCCTTTGATGCGACGGTTTCTGTATCCGAGCTTCTCGGTGCTGAGATCATGGTGTATTCGGATATTGAAGGCCAGAACTTTGTAGCACGCCTTGATTCACGCCTTGATATTATGGCAGGCGAAAAAATCCAGCTTGCATTCGATATGAACAAAGCGCATTTCTTTGATGCGACGTCAGAGGTACGCATTCGCCCATAATGATCGGTAAGCAGGGAGCAGCATATGCTTCCTGCTTTCCTGCTTTTTTAGTTTGGAGGACACATACATATGAAAAAACAGCCTGTTTTGTTTCTCAGCTTGTTTTTATTCTTTTTTCATTCATCCGTCGCAATGACGGCGACGTTTCTGCCCTCCTATTTTCAGGAGAAAGGGTTGTCTGCGTCGGAAATCGGCTGGCTGATGGCCATCGGTCCCTTTATGGCTCTTTTTTCACAGCCGTTTTGGGGTTATATGAGCGATAAATACAAAACGGTGAAGCGGATCGTCATGATTTGTTCAGGAAGCCTGATCGTGATGAGCTTCTTTTTGTTTCAAGCGGATTCGTTTTGGATGCTCATGCTAATCGCTGCTATTTTCTTTTCCTTTCAATCGCCGGTTGGAGCGCTTGGAGACAGCTTGTCGCAAAAAACAGCTGTGCTGCATCGCGTTCAATTCGGACAAATCCGAATGTGGGGGTCGGTCGGCTTTGCCGTTACCTCTCTGTTAGGCGGCTTTATATTAGGACAGGTGGGACTTGACTACTTGTTTTATTTGTTTCTTACGTATGCCATTTTGACATTCGCTGTGATTCAGAAAATAAGTGATGTCACCGCTTCATCTAAAATCATTAATATGAAGGAAGCGGCTAAAGTGGTCAGCAATCCCTCTTTTTTATGGTTTTTAGTCATTATTATGCTGGTGACCATCACTCATCGTGCGAATGATATGTTTATCGGGTTATATGTAACAGAGCTCGGCGGCAGTGAATCACAAATTGGACTGGCCTGGTTTATGGGGGTGGCGTCTGAGGCGGCTATTTTTATGTTCAGTGCCTACTGGATCCGCTTGTTCAAGCGGAATATCACATTCGTTATTCTGGCAGCCGGCCTGTATGGGGTACGCTGGATGCTTTATGCCCTGGCGACAGAACCCATTCATTTGATTTTACTGCAGCCGCTTCATGGCCTGACGTTCGGTGTGTTTTATTTATGCACGTTTCAAATTGTAACGAAAATCATGCCAGAAGAGTTTCTGGCAACCGGCCAGATGGTGTTTATCTCCGCTTTCTTCGGGCTTTCCGGTATCATCGGATCGCTTGGCGGCGGCTGGATGATTGATTGGACAGGCGGCGCAGCTGACCTTTATCAGCTCCTTGGCTGGTTTGCTTTCGCGGGCTGCATCGGCCTTGTTCTTTATGATCAGACAGGTAGAAAAAAAGAATTAAAAAAGAGTTAAAAAAGCGGTTTCATTCTCGGTGAAGCGGGTAGTTAATAAGTACAGACATACAAAAAGGAATGCACAAGGGCAATAGCAGCATCCGAATCTTTAGATCGGATGAAACGATGACTTGAAGCCTTTATTCCTGAAACTGAAACGAAAGAACGGTATTCGTTCAGCCTTGTATGGACTGTACAGGATGAATGATTTGCTTAAAAGCGGTGAAGTGGAAAACTCACCGACTGAATCGACTTAGCGGTTCCTGCGAATAGGCAGAGTTGACTGCTGAAAGGTTGAGCAGATCTTCTCCAGCGAATTCCCGCTTCATAATGGGAATGAGAGAAGCCTATGCCGGGAGTCTGGCACAGGCTTTTTTCATTTTAGAGCCTCTCCAATTCGGAGAGGCTCTTTTATATTGGAAAATAAATAATAAAAACGTATTCAAAAATAAACAAATGTATAGTACAATGAAACAAACATAAATAAAGATTTATAAAGGAGAAAACCAAATGGTCAAAAACTTGTGGAATTCAAATGAAGCGTCATCGAAATCAGGTGTAGAAGAACTGGTTTACCGTTCAAATTTAATCGGCTCAGACCGTGCTGTATGCAACTGGGGCGGCGGCAATACGTCAATGAAAACAATCGAAACAGATTTCCGCGGCCGCGACGTTGAAGTGATGTGGGTAAAAGGAAGCGGCTCCGATCTGGCTACGATGAAAGCTGGAAACTTCACAGGCTTAAACCTGGAAGACATCCGCCCGCTGATCGAGCGTGAAGAAATGCCGGATGCAGAAATGGTGGACTACTTGACTCATTGCATGATCGACAGCAAGCATCCGCGTATGTCTATTGAAACGCTGCTGCACGCATTCCTGCCGTTCAAGCACGTTGACCATACGCACCCGGATGCCATTATCAGTATTGCCTGCGCGGACAATGGAAAAGAAGTCGCAAAAGAGATTTTTGGCGATCGTTTTGTGTGGGTCCCGTATGTCCGTCCTGGCTTTACGCTGTCTAAAATGATTGCAGACGGAGTAAAAGAAAACCCGAATGCAGAGCTGGTTATCATGGAAAAGCACGGTCTTGTCACGTGGGGAGAAACGTCAGAGGAAGCATATAACCAGACAATCAACATTATTAATGAAGCGGAAAGCTATATTCAAAACAAACAAAAAGAAACAGATACATTTGGTGGACAAGCCTATGAGGCACTTTCTGAAAAAGAGCGGCAGCGCGTACTAGCAGCGGTGATGCCGGTCATTCGCGGATCAGTGAGCGATGAAAAGAAAATGCTGCTCACGTACGATGACGCAGACGATGTCCTCGAGTTCGTCAACAGCAAGGATGCCGGGACGTTGTCTCAGGTAGGAGCAGCGTGCCCGGACCACCTTGTCCACACAAAAATGAAGCCGCTGTATATTGACTGGAACCCGCAAAGCGGCACAACAGAAGAGCTGATTGAAAAAGTAAAAGCAGGGGTGGAGCAGTTTAAAGCCGACTATAAAACGTACTTCGAGCAAAATCAACATGAGGGTGACGTTATGTTTGAAGCTGCACCGCGCGTCACATTGATTCCGGGAGTCGGCATGGTCAACTCCGGCAAAAATATCACAATGGCGAATGTGAGCGGCGCCCTGTATCATCGTGCGATTTCTGTCATGAAAGGATCGACAGCGCTTGGCGAATTTGTATCTTTAAGTGAAAATGAATCGTACAACGTCGAATACTGGCCTCTGGAATTATACAAGCTGTCTCTTGCACCAGCAGAAGCAGAGTTTTCCCGTAAGGTCGCGTTCATCACGGGAGGTGCCGGCGGAATTGGCAGCGCAACAGCCCGCCGTCTTGTTTCAGAAGGTGCCCACGTTGTACTCGCCGACTTAAATCTTGAGGGAGCGGAAAAAGTCGCTGCCGAGATCAACGAGCAATACAAGGAACAGCGTGCGGTTGCTGTTCAAATGGATGTGACGAGTGAGGAGCAGGTTGAGGCCGCCTTCGCCAAGGCGGCATTGACGTTTGGCGGTGTGGACTCTATCGTGAACAATGCCGGACTGGCAACGTCAAGCCCTTTTGATGAAACGTCACTGAAGGAATGGAACTTGAATATGAATGTGCTTGGTACAGGCTATTTTCTTGTCGCACGTGAAGCCTTTAAACAAATGAAGCAGCAGGGAACGGGCGGCAACATGGTATTCGTCGGCTCTAAAAATTCGGTATACGCAGGCAAAAACGCTTCTGCCTACAGCTCAGTTAAAGCGCTGGAAACACATTTGGCTCGCTGTATTGCAGCTGAAGGGGGCGAATTTGGCATCCGTGTGAATTCAGTGCTTCCAGACGCTGTGCTTCAAGGTTCTGCGATTTGGGGGTCAAACTGGCGTAATGAACGTGCAGCAGCGTACGGAATTGAGCCGGATCAATTAGAGGATCATTACAAAAAACGCACAACATTGCTTGTAAATATTTACCCGTCTGATATCGCAGAATCGATTGCCTTTTTCGCTTCCTCAAAAGCAGACAAAACAACAGGCTGTATGATTACGGTTGACGGTGGCGTACCGGCAGCATTTACACGATAATAAAGGAAACGGGCGCATTTCTGCACGCAGAAATGCTGCTCTTTTCGACCAAGCAGGAGTGATCAAGATGACGCATGCAGCGATTGATATTGGCGCATCAAGTGGGCGGCTCATTATTGGAGAAATGAAAGACGGAAAGCTTCATATGAAGGAAGTCCACCGTTTCGCAAATGGATTCACTGAAAAAAAGGGAACGGCTTATTGGGATATCGATCATTTAGTGAGAGAAGTTGTGAAAGGGCTTGCGGAAGTGAAGCGGCTCGGCTACGCATCCGTCACAGCCGGAATCGATACGTGGGCGGTCGATTACGTCCTCGTTGATGAACAGGGAAAACGGCTCCAGGAGGTCGTCGCCTATCGCGATAGCCGGACGGAGCACACCATTGAAAAAGTAACCAGTATCATCCCGAAAAACGTTATTTATGAAAAAACAGGCATTCAGTTTTTGCCTTTTAATACGTTATTTCAATTATATGAAGAAGATAAAGAGCTGCTTCAAAAAGCAAAGCATATTTTGCTCGTGCCAGATTACCTGGGCTTTTGTCTGACTGGGCGCGCTGTGACAGAAGCGACAAACGCGTCGACTATGCAGCTGCTGAATGTAGCAGGGCAGGATTTTGATCAGGAGCTCCTCGACCTCTTATCCATTCAACGAAACCAGTTTGCCCCGCTTGTCGGGCCGGGAGAAAAATTGGGTCCGTTGCGAAAGGAGACATTTCCTGAATACGATTTGCCTGATTGTGAATTTTATACGGTGGGCTCACATGACACCGCCTCTGCTATTGCCGGAACGCCAGGATTTGGAGAAGAGTGGGCGTATTTAAGCAGCGGTACGTGGTCGCTGCTTGGAATTGAATCCGCTGCCCCGATTACAAATCCGCTTGCTTATGAAGACAACTATACGAATGAATGGGGTGTTTTTGGAACATACCGCTTTTTGAAAAACATTATGGGCATGTGGGTGATGCAGGAGGTACGGCGCCATCTGCCGCAGGACTACAATTTCGCTGAATTTGTGGAGGAAGCAAAAAAAGTGGAGCCGTATCAGCAGTTTGTGAATTTTAACGAGGACCGTTTTTTAAACTCGTTGAATATGGTGGACGAAATCAAAGTCTATTGCCGTGAAACAAATCAGCCTGTGCCGGAAACACCAGGGGAGCTCGCTTCCTGTGTGTATAGCAATCTGGCGATTATTTATGCCATCGCGATAAACGACCTGCAAAAGATTACAGGTCATTCTGTAAACCGTCTTCATATCGTCGGCGGCGGGTCGAACAATGCACTGCTCAATCAGATGACCGCTGATATGAGCGGCAAGGCCGTTTTAGCGGGGCCATCTGAAGCAACCGCCATCGGAAACCTCATTATGCAGATGATCGCAGCAGGTGAACTAGCTGACCTCGAGGAAGGAAGACAGCTGATCAGCCATTCATTCCCGCTTGTCTCCTTTCAGCCTGCTTCAGTCAATCGGGACGAACGGATTCAGGAATTTCAATTAAAAACCGGCAAACAGCCTATTTAAAAAGGAGCACGAGTCAATGTCTGTAAAACAACAATATGAATCAGCGAAACAAGCGTATTCCAAGTGGGGCATCGATGTAGATGCTGCGCTTGACACATTAAAGAGTGTACCGATTTCGATTCATTGCTGGCAGGGCGATGATATTGGCGGGTTTGAAGTGAATAAAAGCGAGCTGTCCGGCGGAATTGACGTGACCGGTAATTATCCTGGAAAGGCGACGACACCAGAGGAGCTTCGGGCCGACTTAGAAAAAGCCCTTTCGCTTATTCCAGGAACACATCGTGTCAACCTGCATGCGCTGTATGCCGAAACAAACGGTGAAGCAGTGGACCGGGACCAGCTGAAGCCGGAGCACTTTGAGAATTGGGTGAACTGGGCGAAGGAACACGGTCTAGGCCTTGATTTTAATCCGACTCTTTTCTCGCATGAAAAAGCAGCAGACGGCTTAACTCTTTCACACCCTGATGAGGACATCCGCCGGTTCTGGATCGATCACTGCATCGCTTCCCGCAAAATCGGCGAGCATTTTGGCCGGGAGCTCGGCACACCTTGTTTAACAAACGTGTGGATTCCAGATGGCTACAAGGATATTCCGAGTGACCGCCTGACACCGCGCAAGCGTTTAAAAGAATCACTTGACGAGATTTTCGCCGAAGACATTGACGAGCAATATCATTTAGATGCCGTTGAAAGCAAGGTGTTCGGCATCGGCTCCGAGTCATATGTCGTCGGATCGCACGAATTCTACCTCGGCTACGCATTAAAAAACAACAAGCTCTGTCTGCTTGATACAGGCCACTATCATCCAACTGAAACGGTATCGAATAAAATTTCATCGATGCTGCTGTACTCAGATAAATTGGCGCTTCACGTTTCACGACCCGTTCGATGGGACAGTGACCACGTTGTCATTTTGGACGATGAGCTTCGTGAAATTGCACTGGAGATTGTCCGCAACGATGCGCTGGGCAAGGTGATTATCGGCCTGGACTTTTTTGACGCCAGCATTAACCGTGTCGCAGCCTGGACCATCGGCACCCGCAATATGGTTAAAGCACTTCTGTATGCGCTGCTTGTACCGAATGATCATTTAAAGCAGCTTCAGGAGGAAGGGAACTTCACGGATCGTCTTGCCCTCATGGAAGAATTCAAAACCTATCCATTTGGCGCCGTCTGGGACTACTACTGTGAGCAAATGAACGTACCTGTTCAAGAGGCGTGGTTAAATGAAGTAAAGGAATATGAAAAAGCCGTGTTGTCGAAACGTTAAAGAAAAGCAGAGAATTCGTTTGAATTCTCTGCTTTTTCAAAAAATATTAACTGGGTATATTGACGCAGGGACGATCGTTTGGTATTTTTAGTAGGATGGGATGGTGAGAGAATGGAAAGCAAGCGTATTCAAATGGGGAAAAAACCGGCTAAAAAAAGAGAGCCGAAGCAAAAAAAAGGGAAAAGCAATGTTTTTTTGTTTAAGAAAAAAGCAAAACAGCCCAGTCTCAAAAAAAGAAAAAAAGCCAGATTTTTAGATCAGCTTAAAATTAGTCAAACGTATGGGCTCGTTCTTGCTGGCGTTATTTTTTTGTTTATAGCTGCAAGCGCTTTCGCTGGCTCAATTTTGATGAATTTAAACAGCCAGATGGACGATCTAGAGCAAAAAGGCGATCAAGCCCTTGCGTTAAGTGAGATCGGTTCAGTGTTTCGTGCCAAGGATATGGTTGTTAGCGACTACATTTTTACAAAGGATGAGCGGCTGGTAGAAGAATTTGAAGTGCAAAATAATCAGTTTAATGACTTAAAGGAACAGGTAGACTCGGTCATGAACACGCAGCAGCGTGAAGCAATCTTCCAGCAAATTTTATCAAGCAATGAAGAAATAAATACTTTGTTTTTCGAGACAACGATCGACGCAGTGAAAGAAGAAAAAGAAAATATGATTATGTATTCGCGCATCCGGTCCGCGGACATTCGGAGCATGACACTGGAATATTTAACAGACCTTCAGGAAGATTTAAAAGCTGACTATACAGCTTCTGTTGCCAAGGCAAAAGCCGATTCAAAGCAAGCACTTATTATTTTAGTTCTATCTGTTTTGGCAGCCCTTCTAGTCAGCATCATCTTAACCGTCCTCATTGGCAGACGCGTGAATCGACAGTTAAATCGTGTTGTTCATAACAGCAGCGAGATTGCGAAAGGCAATTTGGCCGTATTACCGCTTGAAGGAAGCGGAAAAGGCGATATCGGCCAGCTCGTTTCTTCCACGAACTCAATTGCCGAGCAGCTGCGCGGCATCGTCAGTCAGCTTGTAGCGGTTGCAGGTGAAGTGAAAAAAGAAAGCCGGACGCTAAATACGATGTCAGATGAAGTGAAGGAAGGCAGCGGCCAAATCGCGGCGGCCATGAATGATTTAACGGATGGAGCGGGACAGCAGGCGGACGCAGCAGGCGAAATCAGCCAGTTGATTGAAATGCTCAACCAGGAAATTACGAAAACGCGTGAGGAAAGCGATGAACTAAAGGCAATGTCTGAGGATGTTCTGCTTATATCAGACGGCAGCCGGGCGCAGATCGCGGAGCTTGCCGAACAGATGGGCCAGATGACCCGTCTTGTGTCCAATTCAGTTCAAAAGATGAACGGATTAGAAAAAAGGACGGGCGAGATTTCGACACTTATTCAAGTGATCCGAGACATTTCCGCTCAAACGAATTTGCTGGCCCTGAATGCGGCCATTGAAGCAGCACGTGCAGGTGAGCATGGCCGCGGTTTTGCAGTCGTGGCGGATGAAGTACGGAAGCTTGCGGTTCAGGTAGACGAATCCATTAACGAAATCACGGGCATTATTTCCGGCGTTCAAAAAGAAACGGGCGCCGTTGTGACAACCTTAAACGAAGGATACGAGCAAGTAGAAAAAGGCAGTGGAACGATGGAGAAAACGACCGGCACATTTGCAGGGATTATTGAATCTGTGACGAACATGGTCTCGAGAATTCAGTTGATTTCCAAGAGAATGGATACGTTAACAGACCGAAGCAATCAAATTAGCTCATCAAGCCAGTCGATTGCGTCGGTTTCCGAAGAATCATCAGCCAACATTCAGCAAACAGCCGCTTCGTCCCAGCAGCTGAACGGATCAATGGAAGACATGAAAGGGAGTGCGGTATCCCTTCTTACTCTGTCCGACGAGCTAGAGAATAAAGTAAAACAGTTCCAAGTATAAAAAATAAAAAAGATATTCAAAAATAAACAAAAATAGTGTATACTAATATCAACCCTAAGTAATAGCAATCAAACAAAAACAGAAGTGGACCCCCAATCCCTTCTGTTTTTCTTTTGCATATTCCATCATAAAAAAGGGAATAAAGGGATTGAATCTAAAAAGAGGAAGGTGTCGCTGTACATGTATGAACACTTGGTCAGCTTTAAATTCAAAGAAGACGTATCACCTGAAAAGCAGCAGGAACTGGCGCTTCAGCTTTTAGCCTTTAAAGGAAAGATTCCTGGCATTCTGGAAGTCACAGCAGGCGTCAATGCAACGGAAGAAACAGATCGTGCGCAAGGCTATACGCTCGGGCTGCGCGTTTCCTTTAAAGACAAGGAAGCACTGGATGGCTACTTGCCTCACCCGGTTCACAAGGAATTCCTTGAAGCCATTGATGGGTTGATTGAAAATGTGATCGTGGTAGATTACGAAGTGGCATGGTAAAAAGTACGTTTACTTATTAATGGAAATTTAATGAATGACATGAAAAGAGCGTTTAATCATAAGCGCTCTTTTTTTTGTGGACAAAATTCAAAAAACAGTTTGACAGCCCTTTCATTCCATTGTATTATTCTAATTAACAAATGATAATTAAATTATCAAATGTGAAAAATAAATATAAAAAAGAATTTAATTCACATTTGACAAATGATTGTTTAATTTAAAGGAGGCTATTCGATGTCTATCTATCAGCAATTACTAGCACGAGAAAAAGCAAATCAGCCAATTAAAGTTGGGGTGATCGGAGCAGGTCAAATGGGCTTTGGCATGATCGCACAAATTTCAAACATTCCAGGAATGAGTGTAACGGGAATCAGTGATATTAACGTGCAGGCCGCACAAAAAGCAGCGGGTTACTACAATTTGAAAGCGGCGCGAAAAGAGTCTATTGTCGTGACCAATGATTTGCGGGAAGTCATTCAGTCTCCGAACGTAGAAGTAATTGTGGATGCGACCGGTATTCCGGAGGTAGGCGCGAACATTTCCCTTGAAGCGCTTCGGTCCAAAAAACATATCGTGCTTTTAAATGTGGAAGTAGACATTACGATCGGCTCTGTGATGAATCAGTTGTTCACAAACGCCGGGCTCGTTTATACAGGATCAGCGGGTGATGAGCCTGCTGCCACGATGGAGCTGTTCGAATTTGCGAAAACGATGGGCATGGACGTGCTAGTGGCCGGAAAAGGGAAGAACAACCCATTTATTCCAACATCGAATCCGGATACATGTGCGGCGGAAGCAAAGCAGAAGCATATGAGCTCACACATGCTGGCGGCGTTCCAGGATGGGACAAAAACAATGGCAGAGATGAACCTGCTCAGCAACGCGACCGGGTTAATTCCGGATCAAGTAGGGATGCACGGAGTAGAGGCGGACGTGAATACAGTGGCAGATAAACTGAACGTGAAGGAAAATGGCGGTGTGCTCGATCAATTCGGCGTTGTCGATTACGTTCACGGCCTGGCACCGGGTGTGTTCGTTATTGTAAAAAGTGATCTTGAGCCGGTGGATGAAGAGCTTCGTTATTTAAAAGTGGGCAAAGGACCGCATTACACGCTGTATCGCCCTTATCATTTAGCGAGCCTGGAGACGCCGATTACGATTGCCAAAGCCGTTCTTCAGCATGAGTCTTCCATTCATCCGCTCGGTGCGCCGATTTCTGAAACGGTCGCCGTAGCAAAAAAGGATATGCAGCCTGGGGACGCATTAGATGGAATCGGCGGCTATTCGGTTCGGGGTGTTTTGGAAACACATCAGGATATGAAACGTAACGGTCATATTCCGATCGGCTTGATCAGTGGGAAAGTTGTCGCCAAGCGAGCGATTAAACAAGGACAGTTCCTAACAACAGATGATGTCGAGCTTGATCCAAGCACAACAGTTTGGAAGCTGAGACAGCTCCAGGACCACCTATTTCCTGAAGATGCGCTTCAAAAAGAGCTTCTGGCTAGCTTAACGAGCGTTTAATCAACCATCTGCCAGCACCGTTCATGCTGTATAATAAGGGAAGGAAGAGTCATTCTTCCTTTTCATTCAGCATGGCAAAGGGGTAGAAAACATGACATTTATAGAGGACCGCCGCGCGCTCGTGAAAATGGCTCACATGTATTACGAGGAAGGCGCTACACAATCGCAAATTGCACAAGAAATGGGCGTCAGCCGTTCGTTAATATCGAAATACCTGGCAAAGGCAAAAGAGCAGGGGATCGTTGAAATCATTATTCATGACGACATTATCCATCCATTTCGTCAGCTTGAGATGAAGGTAGAGCGTGCTTACAGCATCCGGGAAGTGGTCTGTATTCCAAGCTTTGGCGGTGAATCATCGAAAAGCCGTCTTGGAGCCGCAGCAGCAAAATACTTGCTGCGTGTGATGCAGGATGGCCAGACGATTGGCGTTTCATCCGGAACGACACTGTTTGAAGTCGCAAAAGCCATGACATCCAATCAAGCATTTCCATCAGTCCGGTTCGTTCCGCTTGTAGGCGGAATGGGCAATGAGCGGGTGGATATCCACGCCAATCATATCGTGGCAGCACTTGCCGGGCAGCTTCATGCGGAATATGAGCTTCTTCATACACCGGTGATGGTCGATTCCAAAGAAGCAAAAGAAGTATTTAAAAGGCAAACCTCAATCAAGCGTGTGTTTGACATTGCGGCTGAGGCGGATATTGCCATAGTCGGCATCGGCGGCACACCGGAGCATTCGACGATGGTTCAATCGTATCTTGGTCTTGAGCATCAAGGGTATTTTACGGATCAGGATGTAGCGGGAGACATTTGCTACAATTTTATCAATGAGGACGGCCATGTTTCAGAAGACACATGGAACGAGCGAATTATTGCATTCGAGCTGGAAAAGCTGAAGGAGCTTCCACTTGTGATCGGCGTGGCAAGCGGCAAGGAAAAAGTGAAAGCGATCAAAGCAGCCCTAAAAGGCAAGCTTGTCGACGTACTGATTACAGATGAAGACACCGCTTCTGCACTTTTAGAGCAGGTCTAATTTCAGTCAAGGACTGAAATTAGCAGATAAATGTAAGCGTTATATATTTTGAACGTAAGGGGGAATTGAAACATGGACTTTTTAGTTAAATTTGCAGAAGGATTCATTGGCATGTTCCAAAAAGGCGGCGAAACCTTTATGGGCATGTTCACCGGCATCATTCC
>NZ_FTLX01000016.1 GCF_900156125.1 Domibacillus enclensis
GCAGTCAAGATTACAAAAGGCAGCAGCGGCTGGGGAGGGCCACTGGTCATCCAGCCGGACGAGCAGAAAAAATACGTCGTGTCCGTTACAGGCGGGGGCATCCATCCGGTCGCGCAGCGCATTGCGGACTTAACCGGTGCCGAAGCAGTGGACGGCTTTAAAACATCGATTGAAAAAGAAGAAATGGCGTGCGTCCTGATTGACTGCGGCGGCACAGCCCGCTGCGGCGTCTACCCGAAAATGGGCGTTATGACGATCAATTTAACCCCGACCTCGCCATCGGGCCCGCTGATGAAATTCATCAAGGAAGACAACTTTGTCTCGGGCGTCAAGGAGCCGGATATTCAGCCGGCAGACGGAACCGATGCCCCGGTGACCGCCGCGGCCCATCCGAAAAACGCCCAGGAGCTGAAGGCAGAGGCGCGTGAAAAAGTCGCCCAGATGAAGGACAGCAAGGGCGAGCCGCGCAAGCAGAATCTCGTGGAGAAAATCGGCCGTTCGATGGGCGGCGTCATCGGGCTGCTGTACCAGGCGGCCCGCGAAACGATCGAGCAGGTATTGAAAAACATCATCCCGTTTATGGCACTTGTCAGCACACTGATCGGCATTATCCTGTACACCGGCATCGGCGACGTGATCGCCAACTTTGTCTCACCGCTTGCGAGCAATGTGTTCGGGCTTCTATTGTTATCCGTCATTTGTGCCGTCCCGATTCTGTCGCCATTGCTTGGCCCGGGGGCGGTTATTGCCCAGGTCGTTGGCGTCCTCGTCGGCGTGGAAATCGGCAAGGGGAACATTCCGCCGAGCCTGGCCCTTCCTGCCCTGTTTGCGATCAACCCGCAGGTCGGGGCGGACTTTGTGCCAGTCGGCTTGACGCTCGGGGAAGCCAAGCCGGAAACGGTTGAAGTCGGGGTGCCGGCTGTGCTCATGTCCCGCTTGATTACCGGACCACTTGCCGTCGTAATTGCGTATTTTGCCAGCTTCGGCATGTATGAATAATCCAAAAGGGGAACGTGCTTTTCCCCTTTTCATTATAGAATGTGAAGGAGAGACAATTGATGAGTGTGCTTGGAGGAATTGACATGAAGACGATTTACGAATCCACTGTACTAGAGCTTGGTCCGGACGTGGACATGTTTATGGAAGAAAAGATGCTGATTATCTTTAACGAAACAGCGCCAAAGGATTTGCGGGACATTGCCGTTATTCATACAGTTGCACCGCTTGAAGGCGTCATTGCGACCGGTGATGTTCTTTCTTTTGATGACCAGTCTTACCGGGTAACGTTCGTCGGCAGCAAAGTCAATGAGACCGTTCAAGAGCTCGGTCACTGCACAATCGCTTTCAATGGGGAGGATCACGCTGATCTGCCAGGAACCCTTTGTGTAGAAGCAAAAGAGATGCCGGTTATTTCAGCATCGACGAAAATCTTGATTCAGACATCGGGGGAGGCATAAGCTATGCTAGGATTAAATCGTCAGCTCGTTCAGCTGGAAAAACAGGGGAAAGAAATTAAAGTAGGCTTGATCGGCTGCGGGCAAATGGGCCGCGGCATGATTTCACAAATTGAAAATATGAAGGGCATGCGCGTAGCAGCAACTGCTGACCTGCAGACAGATATTATTCAAAACGCGTATATGACGGCAGGCGTGGACCCGCAGCATATTGTCACAACAAATGAAATTGAAGCAGCAGAAAAAGCACTGCACGAAGGGAATGTAGTCGCGACAACTGATGTTTCCATGGTGATTGCACTTCCGGGCATTGATGTGATCGTAGACGCAACAGGGATTCCAAACCTGGGCGCTGAAATTGCCTGGAAAACCATTATGAATAAAAAGCATATCGTCATGCTCAATGTAGAAGCAGACATTACCGTCGGCCCGCTTCTTCACCAGATGGCGGAAGCAAGCAGCGTCGTGTATACAGGATCTGCCGGTGATGAGCCCGGCTGTATCATGGAGCTTCATGACTTCGCGGATGCGCTTGGCTTTGATATCGTTGCACTCGGGAAAGGGAAAAACAACCCGTTGAACTATGAAGCCAATCCGGATTCAGCAGCGGCAGAAGCAAAGGAAAAAGGCTCAAGCCCGAAAATGCTCGCTTCCTTCCAGGACGGCACGAAAACAATGGTGGAAATGAATGCAGTAGCGAATGCCACCGGATTTTTGCCGGATAAGGCAGGTATGCACGGCCCGTCAGGTACAGTAAAAGAGCTGCCGGACATTTTCCGTTTGCAGGAAGATGGAGGCATTTTGCAAAACAAAAAAATTGTTGACTATGTAAACGGGGTAGCACCGGGCGTGTTTGCGATTATTTCTTCTGAAAAAGAGGAAGTAAACCATGAAATGCAGTATTTAAAAATGGGACCGGGTCCGAATTACATTTTATTCCGTCCGTATCACTTAACGAGCCTTGAAACACCACTTTCGGTCGCGCGCGCTTATTTAAATCAATCCGCTACAATCGCTCCGTGGCATGGTATCCAGGCAGAAACAGTCGCAACAGCGAAAAAGGATTTGCAGCCGGGAGACCGACTGGACGGCATCGGCGGATTTACGGTATACGGAACGTTGTACAGCCAGGAAGAATCCGTAGCGGCCAATGCATTCCCGATTGGGCTGGTTGATCCGAATGTAGTCGTGAAGCGCGCAGTGAAAAAAGGCGACATTTTAACATATGACGATATTGAACAAGAAAAAGAATCAACGATTTGGAAGCTGCGGTCGCTTCAGGCGAAAAGCTTCTAAAAGCTGAAAGCAAGGGGTGTCTCTGAATGAGGCATCCCTTAAGCTGTCTTTGAAAATCAGGGTTGTTTACCCGGGGTCCAGATTGGCATATAATAAAGAAGAACGGAAATAGGTGTGAAGGAGTGGGGCTTAATGAAAATCTCCGAAATGGAAGCCGGCCTTTATTGCACGCGCTGTCACGATGAAACGATCCACCGGGTTGTTTACGTAAACAATAAAATTCAAAGCATCGAGTGTGAAAACTGCCATCGTTTGACCGGCATGAAAATCGATGCAAAAAAAGAGCTGTACGAAGAAGTATACGACCGAATTTCAACGAAACCGTCTCGAATGACGCAGGAATACAAGCAGGATTTAAGCAAATTTGTGTCGGGTATGCCGCTGCGAGTGATTAGCAAGCCGTACCGCCTCATGAAATATGTAAATGAAACAAGAAAAGTATTAAAGAAAACAAAACAATCGTAAAAACGGCGCGCTTTTCATCAAGCGGCCGTTTTTTTTCATGGATGAAAGTGATGTATCGCCGGAAAATGATAAATACCGCCGATATGTAGTGGGCTAACGCCGGTATGTAGATATACCGGCGTTAGCGGGCGGTTTATCAGCGATCAGCATCATTTATCGGCGTAGCAACAGTTTATCAGCAATCCTCAGGCTCAGTGGCCGTCCGGTTCAATGTGAATGTGTGTCATTCGAATGCCGTGCTCCTGCAGCAGGGCTTCTTCTACGTATTCGGTAATATCGTGGCTTTCAATAACGTTTAAGTCCGGGTCCACACTCAGGACAACATCGACAAAGGTGATGTTTCCGTGCGAACGGGCTTTCATGCTGGGCACACCGCGGACACCGGGAACTTTTTCGACTGTTTTTTGCATATCTTCCAGTGTGTCGAGGTCAAAGGCATCGGTTAAAGTCAGCGAAGCATCAGCGAAAATATCCCAGGCGGTTTTTAAAATAATCAAGCCGACGATAAAAGCGGTCAGTGTATCAAGCCAGTCAAAGCCAAGCCGCGCACCGATAATGCCGACAAAAGCGCCGATGCTCACTAAAGCATCCGAACGGTTATCATGCGCCGCCGCCAGAATAGACTGGCTATTGATTTTTTTGGCCAAGCGGATGTTGTATACATAAACGCCGTACATGATGACAGCGGCGAAAAGAGCGGTCCAGGCGGTGATCATATCCGGCGTTTCATGGTCTGCCTGAAACATCGAACTGCCGGCGGAGATAAGCACTTGAATCGCGACGGATGCCATAATAAAGGCGGCAAGAAGAGAAGCGACTGTTTCCGCACGAAAATGTCCGTAGCGGTGATTTTCATCAGGGGGCTTACGGGCGATTTTCAGCCCGATCAGAATGGCGATCGAGGCGATGATATCGGTTGTATTATTGAGACCGTCTGCTTTCAGTGCTTCAGAGGCACCGATCCAGCCAACGGTCAATTTCAAGGCGGAGAGGAACAAATAAGCGATAATACTGATCCATGCTCCTCGTTCACCTCTTTTCAAGTCTTCGTATGCTGTTTCCACTTCGATGGTCCTCCAGAAAAGTTAGTGTTTTTACTATACCAGTGCGGATAGAGGTGAGTCTACGGCAACATGATTGCCACTGTCTCAACAAGTTGCGCTTGCGCTAAACTTGGTCTTTGCACAAAAAAACAGCTCCAATCAATGAATGATTGAAGCTGTTTTTTGCGACATATAAACGGTTTGCAGCTGATAAAAAAAGATGAAACTTAAGCCGGGTAAATAAATAGAAGGTTTTTTTTCTGTGTTCTCGTCCATCACAAGTGTGTGCCTCCCTTATTCGTTCGGTCCAGCATTGCAGGTGATTCCATTATGAAAGAACGAATACGGGCTGTCTTCTTTCGTGGAAGAAAACCTTACAGATTTTTAAACCGCTTCCTCGATCGCTTCACTTCTTTTGTCTGCCAGCCGCCAGTACAAGTGGTGGTGTGCCTCGCTTACGGTTACATGAATCCGAAATTCATTGGCATCAAGCCTGACCTTGTGTTCACGAGCCCACGATAAAATGGAACGAAATCCATATTTCACTTCCTCTGTGCTGCCGTGAAATTGGAGCATGGCATAAGAGCCTGGTGGAATCGTCAAACTCGACATGCCAGCGGGTATAATATCGATCTGATTCACTTCCATTGCGATGCAATGCGTGTAAAGCTGGCCGGCCCTCTTTAAGCAGATATCCATTAAATGGCCGTCCGTCTGCTCGGGAATCTGATTGGCTGCTTCTAAAAAACGCTGTGTCCATTCCGGGCGAAGTGCCGCCACTTCCTCCTGCGTACCGCTCATTTCGTATCCTACAACTGTGACGGCACGAACATCTACAATTTTCGGATTCATACGCTCAGCTCCTTTTCCACTTCTTTTCCCGCTTTTGCGTGTTTTCACACCGTTCTCTCAGGGAATAGTAACTATAAAAAGCATGAACAAAAGTTGTACAGGGGGAGGTCCTTGTGAAAACGAATGTTTTTATTTCCGGTGGAGGCATTTCCGGCTTGATGCTGGGTCTTATGCTAGCCAGACAGAACATTGACGTCATTGTTGCTGAAAAAGACGCTAAGCCATCCATTAAATACAAAGGGGAGCTGCTTCAGCCGAAAAGCCTGGATATGATGAACCGGCTTGGGTTATATGAAGATGTTCGTGCGGCGGGCTTTCCGATCCATACAACGTCTATTACAGAATTTGACGGCGAGCGTGTAATAAAGGAAATCAAGTATCACTACGATGTGATCGATCATCCGTTTAACGAAGCACTGATGGTGCCTCATGAAACGTTAAAAAAAATCATCCTGACACACGCCGAACAGCACCCGCATTTTCATTTTTTAAACCCGGCCAAGTTCACTCAATTCCGTGAAGACGGTGATATAAAAAAGCGCGCAGTCGTCGTTCATAAGGAAAAAGGAGAAATGGACATTGAAGCCGACTTTTTCATTGGAGCAGAAGGACGTGTGTCGCCCATTCGAAAAAGCCTCGGCATTGAGCTGAAGGAAACCGAGTACAATCACTATTTTTTAACCGTGACATTTCCGCGTCCGGAGAGTTTAACGGAAGGAGAAATGGTCGTAAGGGGTCATTCCTTTCTTGGCCTTTTTCCGCTGCCGGATTTAAAGGTGCGGACCGTGCTGCTCATCAAAAAAGAGGAATACAAGGAAATGAAGCGCGAAGGCCTGGATTCGTTTTACCGCTGCTACACTCGTTTAAAACCGGAGCTTGACGGGTATGTGCAGGACATCACAACGTGGAAAGACATTCAGCTCATGGTTCCATCCCGTCACAATGCGAACCGCTACACTGGCGGCAATTGCGCTCTGATGGGAGATGCCGTTCATACCGTTCACCCGATGGCAGGGGAAGGCATGAATTTAGCGATTCAGGATGCGTATACACTCGGTGAGCTTTTAACGTGTATGTTTGAAACCGGGAATCTGGACCCGGCGCAGTTAAAGCTGTATGAGCAGGTGCGCAAGCCGCGCGCTGAGTTTTTATCGTCTCTTTCGCATTTGTCAGCGATGGCGTATTCGTACTGGCAGGGGCCGTGGCCGAATGTAAGGTCTCACGTGTTAAAGAGAATTGAACAGATTCCAGCACTTCATTACAAACATATGCTGAATATTTCCGGTCTTGGGATGTGGAAAGATACACTGCTTGACCGTTTTGTACAAATCGGGCTTTTGCCCGGCGGTATTTTGCCGAAAGTGAACGGCACGGAGCATCAGTACGAAGCGCGTGATGATCATCCGTGGACAAATAAGGAGGAAAAGAAATGATTGCAGAATACCGGAAGATGTGGGAAGCCCGCAATTGGATGAAGCGGAATGAGCCGTTTTTGCCGACCTGGCAGGCGTATGTAGGCTACCGCCTTGATTTATTCGAAAAGCTTGCCGGCGGCGCCACCATTGAATCGCTCGTTCAAGAATATGGATATGAGGAAAACCTGCTTCGGTCGTGGGCGGATGCCGGTGTTGTGCTCGGCCACTTGAAAAAAGAAGGAGACCGTTTGATTCCGTCTAAAAAAATGCTGAAATTTTTCTCGCAGAAAAGCGATGATACGGTAGGGGAGCTGTTAAAGGAACTGTTTGAAATGCACATGCCTGCGCTGATGAACTATCCTTCCATGATTGAGTCCAATCAAAAAGGGACCTTTAATGGAGATGACTTCAGCAAAACCGTTGCGGCGACCTCCGCCTTAATTGAAAAGCGTGCATTCGGGCACGTGTTAGCGGAAATGAGTGCGCAAAAACCGCACTGGGTGCTCGATATCGGCTGCGGAACGGGCGGTTACTTAATGAAGCTGGCCAAAAAGATGAATCAGGGGACATTCGTTGGCGTAGACATAAGCAAGGACTGCGTTGAGGAAGCACGTGAAAAAGCAATGGAAAAGCAGCTGGATGACAAGGTGAAGTTTTACTATGCGGACATCAATACGTGGGACGTGCCGAATGGGCTGTTCGATGTCGTGATGATGAACAATCTTCTTCATTATTATTCGCCGGATGCGCGGGGAGACTTGTTTACCCGCGTGGCAGAGCTTGTCAGCAAACGAGGAACCGTTATTGTCATTACGCCACTGTATCTGGAAAAAGGCGGTCAGCGCTTTTCCGCCGCCTTTAATTCGTTTATGGAAGCGCACGATAATTTACACCCGCTTCCGCAAAAAGAAGCACTCGTTCAGGATGCCGCTTCCGCAGGGTTAAAGCTGAAATCAGTAAAAACCGTCGTCCGTGAAGGAAGCTGGTATTGTATGAGTTTTTCGAAAAAATGAGTATAATAGAAGGAAATGAGTGAAGTGAGGCGGTATTAATGGCGATTGGCTACTTAAACGGAAAAATTATCAGCTCCAGCGATCCGGTGCTGCCGATTGATGAGCGCGGACACCAGTTTGGTGACGGCGTGTACGAATACATTCGTGTGTATAACGGACGCCCTTTTATGATGGATGAACATATGAACCGCTTTTTTAAAAGTGCAGAAGCGATCAAGCTGAATCTCAATCATACGCCAGACGAGATCAAAGACATCACCGCTGATTTAATCGGGCGCAGCGGTCTGGATGACTGCGACGTATATATGCAGGCAACCCGCGGCATTGCCCCTCGCAATCATTTGTTTCCGAATGTGCCGGCATCGATCTCCATGACCGTCAAGCCGTTCCGGGCAATGGACGAGACGCTGCGCGAAAACGGGGCAAGCGTGAAGCTTCTACCGGATGAACGCTGGCAAAACTGCTGGATTAAAACATTGAATCTGCTGCCGAATCTGCTCGCCAAGCAGGAAGCCTTTGAAGCGGGCGCGTTTGAGGCGGTTCTTGTCAGAGATGGTGTGGTAACAGAAGGATCAAGCTCGAATATTTTTCTCGTGAAGGAGGGCGTTCTGATCACACCGCCCGCAACCAAACACATTTTACACGGCATCACACGCATTGCTGTGCTTGATATTGCGTCAGAGCTCGGCATCTCTGTCGATGAAAGGGAATTTGCGCCTGAAGTAATTTTGGAAGCGGATGAAGTGTTTCTGACCAGCACCGGCATTGAAATCGTCCCGGTTACATCAGCCGATGAAACAAAAATCGGTACTGGAAAACCTGGCGCGGTGACTGAAAAAATATATGAGGCTTTTATGAAGCGAGTGTAACAAAGCACCTGTCCTGTTAGAGGACGGGTGTTTTTTTTGTGTAGAATTTTCAGAAAATAAACTGGTCAACGTTGAATGAATGTGCAATAATAGTTTTTATATTTAATGATTGCTTTTTAAAATAAAATATTTTGAAGGAGATTTGCAATATGAATGATCAAAAAGTAAAAATTAACGGGGCGCGCTTGCAAAGATCTCTGGAGGCTTTTGCCGATTTTGGGCGCACAGATCGCAATGGTGTGACGCGCCTGGCTTTATCGGAAGAAGACAAGCAGGCGCGGGATTATTTTCGTTCATGCTGTGAGGAAATCGGTTTAAAAGTCAAGGTAGATGATTTGGGCAATATGTACGCAATGCTCGCCGGATCGAGCTCCGAGCCGCCTGTTGTGATGGGCTCACATCTTGACTCGGTCAAAAAAGGCGGGCGCTTTGACGGTGTACTGGGCGTTGCGGCAGGGCTTGAAGTGATGCGGACATTGGTGGAAAACAACGTGACTCCGCGCGTGCCGGTTGTCGTCATGAATGTGACGAATGAAGAAGGCGCCCGGTTTGAGCCGTCCATGATGGCATCCGGCATTCTGTCCGGAAAATTTGATAAAGATACGATGACAGCCAAAAAAGATACAGATGGGCTCACTTTTCTCGAAGCGCTGCAATCAATCGGCTATGAAGGGGATGCCAAAAACAGGCTAACGGAGGCAGAAGCGTTTTTGGAGCTGCACATTGAACAAGGACCGATTTTGGAAAAAGAAGACGTGTCGATTGGCGTAGTGGAATGTGTACTTGGCATGGTGTGTTATGAAATCGAAGTGTCCGGCGAATCGGACCATGCCGGAACCACGCCGATGTCGATGCGGAATGATGCGCTGTTTGCGGCAATGGATGTTATGACAGAAGCACGGGGGAAGCTTGCTGCGCTTGATGCGGATCTTGTGTACACGATTGGGCGGGTGAACGTCTGGCCGAATATTCATACGGTGATTCCGAATAAAGTCGTTTTTTCACTCGAAGCCCGTCATACATCCGCTGACGTGATAGCTGAAGTAGAAAAGATTATTCAGGACATGACCGTGTCACCACAAAAAGCGGCATGCAACGTATCTGTGCAAAAGCTATGGGGGCGTGACACGGTTTGGTTTGACCCTGCTCTTTGCCGAACATTCGAGCAGTTGGCGTCTTCTCTTGGTTATAGCAATAAGCGAATGGTCAGCGGCGCAGGACATGACGCGCAGTTTATGGCTTCCTACATTCCATCCGCGATGATTTTTGTCCCGAGTGTTAACGGAAAAAGCCATGACGAAGACGAATTAACGTCGTGGGAGGACTGCGAAAAAGGCGTGAACGTCCTGCTCGACGCTGTATTAACGATAGTTGGATAAGAGCTTGAGACAAAAGGTTTTGAAAAGAAGAGAAAGCTGAACGATCGCGTGAATATCGTATGCGTTCAGCTTTCTTTTTTTGATCTTTAAGATGATGAGATCTTTAGCAATTATGCTTGCGCCAACACAATAGGGGCGGCTTCTGCAGGACTTCGCGTTCGGAGGGGCGGGCGGTGAGCTAACTTTTGTCGCTGGCGCTCCAAAAGTGGATCTCACCTGCCCCGCTGATCCCTCCCGAGTCTCCGTCCTGCGCCAGCCGCCCTAGTGGGGAGGAAAAGCAGATTGCAAAACTAAAAATGGAAATGGTTCTGAGTGGAAAGAAAGGGATGAGAACTTTCTGATATTCACTATGTATGAAAAGCGGGCTTCCTTCTTGATGCCAAACGTTTTCAAGAATAGCCGTCAGTCATTCCCTTCGTTTCTTTAGAACCAATACGGGCGGAGCCGGCAGCCCGGAGCCCCTGAATGGTTTTTTTCTTGAAAAATAGCCTATTTTTGCTAAGAAAAAATGAAACAATCTCGAAAAAACATCTGGTTTCTCTTGACCAGTTTGTTTTTCAACACTATGAGGCGGGGTCACTTATAGTGATCCAGCCCTTTTTTGAAGATTTCCAAAATGATGTCATGCTGCGTTTTGCTCATGACGTGCTGGCGGATTTCGTTCAGCTCCGCAACGAGTCCTGCATCAAGATGGAGGTTAATGGTTTTTCCTTTATCCGCGGGCTGAATGATGTATCCGTCGTTTTGTTTCTTCGCCTGGCCTTCGACAATAGTGATCAACTCAAGTGGGACGGTTTCTGGTATATGAATCAAATCGCTTTCAAACAAAATGTCCGCCGCTTGATCAGGGAAAGAAATAGCCAGAGGGTGGCTGCTGCTCCGGTTTTCATCTCGAATGAGACGCGCGGCTTCCTGGTTCTCTACGGTGTTTTGAAGTTTAATTTTCGCTTTCAATCTCCAATCCCTCCTTTGATAGCTGTGATTCCATAACTCCTTTTTGAATGTCAAACGTTGATTCAAGCTGAACAGTGTACTGAAATTCGCCTTTTTGGAGCGCTGCCTTCATCACCATCGCACGCTCTCCGCCAAGCCACACTTGATCCAGCACGTCAAAAGCCGGAAGCAAATACCCTTTTTCATGGAGAAATTGGCGAACCTCTTCCTTCGGATATAAAAACCGTTTTTTTCCTTGTTTTGTGCGAAGAGCCGGAAATGCCTGCTTTTCATCCACTACATCACCAAGATAGCCTTCATCCGCCCAGCGTTTAATCGTCGACATGTTTAATTCACGGCCGGTTTGCTGCCGCACCAGCTCAATAATTTGCTTGGAAGACATAAACTGCTCACGCGCTGCTTCCTGCTCCGCGACAAGAGTCAGCTGACTCCGAAGCTGCTCCAGCTCCATTTCGTATTCGGTTATTCTCTGTTCCAATTCATTTTTTTTCACGACTGCCACAGCTCCCGTTGTTAGTCTCTTCATCGTACAACAAATGAATATCGTTTGTCAGAAAATATACCAAAAATGATGTTAAGTTTTTTTGTTTGCTGTATAAATATTTTAAGATGCAATCAATAAATAATCAATAGACATAAAAATTGCGAGGGGGAACGAACCATGCACATGAATCGGATGAAAGACCGTTCTATTTCTTTAACCGACCTGGCGAGCAACTTTCTGGAGATTGAGCCCGATTTAACGGCGAAGGAAGCAATGGATGAAGCGAACCGCTGTTTATACTGTTACGACGCACCTTGTATTACCGCTTGTCCGACGTCCATTAACATCCCATCGTTTATCAAAAAAATCGCATCAGGCAACGTAAAAGGATCTGCGAAAGTGATTATGGATGCGAATCCGGTCGGAGCAAGCTGTGCGCGGGTTTGCCCGACAGAAGAATTGTGTGAAGGTGCCTGTGTACTCAATGACGCCTCACAGCCGATCATGATTGGCAACCTGCAGAGGCACGCGACCAATTGGGCGATACATAATAACGCACAGCTGTTTAAAGCAGGAGCGAAAAACGGCAAGTCCGTGGCCATCATCGGCGGGGGACCAGCCGGTTTGTCGGCAGCACGCGAGCTTGCCCGTCTTGGTTTTGACGTCACCATTTTTGAAGCAAAGGAAAAAGCGGGCGGACTCGACACGCATGGCATCGTTTCGTTCCGGCTGCCGCAGCGCGTATCCATGTGGGAAGTAGAGCAGGTAGAAAGCCTTGGTGTCACGATCCGGCCGAATACAATGGTTGGGCGGGATATTGATCCGGAAGAGATCATGGCCCAATACGATGCGGTTGTGTTAGCCGTCGGGATGGCCAGTGTTCCGCCGATCGGAATAAAAGGAGAAGCGGCGAAGGGCGTGTACGATGCCATTGAATTGGTGGAGTCTACAAAAACCCCGCCGATGGATACCCATTTAATCGGGAAAAAAGTGGTCATCATTGGTGCCGGCAACACCGCAATTGATGCGGCAACATGCTCGGTCCGTCTCGGTGCCGCCGATGTGAAAATGCTGTACCGCCGAACCGAGGCGGAAATGACGGCCTATGAATTTGAATATGAATTCGCTAAGCAGGAAGGCGTGGAATTCCGCTGGCTGACTTCTCCGGTAAGCGTGCTGGCAGATGAAGACGGAGCAGTAAAGGGCGTGGAATGTATCCGAATGGAGCTCGGTGCAGCCGACGAATCAGGACGCCGCCGGCCGGTTCCAATCGAAGGATCGGAATTTGTCATGGAAGCAGACGCCGTTGTCCGTGCCATCGGCCAAACGCGGTATGTGTCATTAATTGAGTCATTCGGCTTAACGCATAGATGGGGAACGGTCAAGGTGGATCTAACAACGTTCCAGACGTCAAATCCGAAAGTGTATGCTGCCGGTGATGTTATTTTTGGCGATGGGCAGGGCGATGCGATGGTGGTAACAGCAGCAGAGCAAGGCAAGCAAACAGCGTATTCCATCTATGAGCAGCTGGTCGGAAGCGGCATGGCGCAAACATCCTAAAGGAGGAGAACAAAGATGGCAGACTTAAGCGTGAATTTTGCAGGAATTAAAGCACCCAATCCATTCTGGCTCGCTTCCGCACCACCGACGAATTCCGGCTATCAAGTACAGCGGGCATTTGAAGCTGGCTGGGGCGGCGCGGTTTGGAAAACGCTCGGTGATCCAATTATTAATACGTCCTCCCGGTTTGCGGCGACCCATTTCAACGGCCAGCGTGTGGCGGGCTTTAACAACATTGAATTAATTACGGACCGCCCGCTTGACGTGAATTTAAAAGAAATTTACGAAACGAAAAAACGGTTTCCGAATCATGCTGTCATTGCATCGCTCATGGTCGAGCCAAAGCAGGACAAGTGGCATGAAATCGTTAAAAAAGCAGAGGCAGCAGGCGTTGACGGACTTGAATTAAACTTTGGCTGTCCGCACGGAATGGCGGAACGGGGCATGGGTGCTGCCTCCGGCCAGGTGCCGGAGCTGGTTGAAAAGCAGACGATGTGGGCTAAGGAGGCCGCAAACACACCCGTTATTGTCAAGCTGACGCCGAACATTACCGACATTACCGCAACCGCATGGGCAGCGGTTCAGGGCGGGGCAGATGCGATCAGTATGATTAACACGATCAACAGCCTTGCCGGCGTAGACCTGGATTCGTGGAATACCGTGCCGAACGTAGCCGGAAAAGGAGCGCATGGCGGCTATTGCGGACCGGCCGTGAAGCCGATAGCGCTGAATATGGTAGCGGAATGTGCACGCAATCCGGAGATTAACGTCCCGATATCAGGCATCGGCGGTATTTCCAATTGGAGGGATGCGGCTGAATTTATTTTAATGGGGGCTGGCAGCGTGCAGGTTTGCACGGCTGCGATGCACCATGGCTTCAGCATTGTGGAGGACATGATTGACGGGCTGAATAACTATTTGGATGAGAAGCAGCTGGCCTCCGTGGAAGAACTGATTGGCCGCACAGTACCTCGTTATTCGGACTGGGGCAATCTCGATTTGAATTATAAAATTGTCGCCAAAATAGATACGAATACGTGCATTAACTGCAACAAATGCCATATTGCCTGCGAGGATACCGCTCATCAGTGCATCGATATGCTGACGTCGCCTGATGGCAACAAATATTTGCAGGTGCGCGAGGAAGACTGTGTCGGCTGTAACCTTTGTTCGATCGTTTGCCCGGTTGACGGTGCGATCGACATGATTGAAATTCCGAATGGACCGCCGATGACATGGAACGAGCGCCAGGCCGCCATTAGACAGCCAATCGCGTAATAAAAAGGAGCGGATCAAGATGAAAAAAATGATAAAAAACGGTGTGATTGTCACAGCAACAGACCAGTATGCGGCAGACCTGTTAATTGAAAACGGCAAGATCGCCAAAATCGGCGTTCAGCTTGATGATGCGGTAGATGAAGTGATCGACGCGAAAGGAAACTACCTTTTCCCTGGGGGCATTGATCCGCATACCCACCTTGATATGCCATTTGGCGGGACTGTGACGGCTGACGACTTTGAAACAGGTACGATTGCGGCCGCATTTGGCGGCACCACAACGGTGATCGACTTTTGCCTGACGAATAAAGGAGAGGCGCTTCAAAACGCGATTCAAGCGTGGCATGAAAAGTCGAAAGATAAGGCGGTCATTGATTACGGCTTTCACTTAATGATCGGTGAAGTCAATGACGCCGTTTTAGCTGAAATTCCAGCGGTGATTGAACGAGAAGGCATCACCTCCTTTAAAGTTTTTATGGCGTATAAAAATGTGTTCCAGGCCGACGATGCCACGCTGTTCCGCACTCTTTTGACAGCGAAGGAACACGGTGCCCTTGTCATGGTTCATGCAGAAAATGGCGATGTCATTGACTACCTGGTGTCGGAAGCGCTGGAAAAAGGGCATACAGAGCCCATTTATCATGCCTTGACCCGGCCTCCGGAAGTGGAAGGAGAGGCAACGGGACGGGCAGCGGCGCTAACGGGACTTGCGAATTCACAGCTTTACGTCGTCCATGTATCGTGTGCGGAAGCGGCCAATAAAATTGCCGAGGCGCGGCAAAAAGGCTTTCAGGTCTGGGGGGAAACGTGTCCGCAGTATTTGCTCCTTGATCAAAATGATTTGGAAAAGCCTGATTTTGAAGGCGCGAAATACGTATGGTCACCGCCGCTTCGTGAAAAGTGGAACCAGGATGTGCTGTGGGACGCGCTGAAAAACGGCCAGCTGCAAACGATCGGCTCCGACCAGTGCTCGTTTAACTTCAACGGGCAAAAAGACCTTGGGAAAGACGATTTCACTAAAATTCCGAACGGCGGCCCGATCATCGAAGACCGGTTCAGCCTGCTTTTTTCAGAAGGGGTGAAGAAGGGGCGCATCTCCATTCATCAGTTCGTGGATCTGGTTTCCACCCGTTCAGCCAAGCTGTTCGGATTGTTCCCGCAAAAAGGAACGATTGCTGTAGGCAGTGACGCTGACCTTGTCATTTTTGATCCGGACCGGGAGCGGACGATTTCGGCCGAAACCCATCATATGAATGTGGATTACAGTGCATTTGAAGGGATGAAGGTAACAGGTGAGCCGATTTCTGTGCTGTCGCGCGGCGAATTTGTTGTCCGGGATGGAGAATTTACCGGGGAGCCCGGCCGTGGACAATACATGAAGCGAAGCCGCTACAACAGTGCGCAGGCGCGTCAGGCAACGCCGGTTCAATAATGTGAAGCATTTCATCCCCTGTGTTCGCTGCGCGTGAATGCAGGATCAAAGCCAAATATAAGGAGGAATGACGAATGAAAGAATCCAGCCGTTATTTAAAGTCTCCGGATTTATTGCCGGTTGCACATGGTGACCGTAAAATTGGCACCCTTGGTTTTGCGCTTATGTGGGTGGGAATGGCCGTTGTATTAGCAGCCTTTGCCATCGGGGGAGCAGCTGTCGAGCAAATGCCGCTTTCGTGGGTGCTCGCTGCCTCCTTTATCGGCTGTTTATTAATCGGCCTTTTCATTTCCGTCATTGCCGACATCGGCATTGAGCACGGCCTGTCATTCCCGGTGTATATGCGGGCGCCGTTTGGAACGGTCGGAACCCATATTCCGTCGGCGATTCGTGGAATTGCGGCGTCGATGTGGTTCGGAATCAACACCTATTTTGGTGCGATGGCGATTAACGGCATTTTAAACATTTTATTTGGCTTTGATAATTGGTTTGTCTGCTTTCTCGCTTTTGTGGCGGTACAGGTCGCCAATACGATCATCGGCATTAAGTCGATTGAGAAGTTCGCGGATCTCGCCGCGCCGGTTATTATTTTAATTTCTCTTTGGATGTATGTGACATTGGCCGATCAGGCCGCGGCAGCAGATAAAAACGTCTGGTCATGGGTGGAAAACCCACTCACAGGAGGGCTGCTGTTTAATGCCTTTATGGTCGTGATTCTCGGGAATATGGGGTACTGGTCGACGCTGGCCGCTGATATTTCCTCTATTTCCCGCTTTATTAAAGCACCTCAATTTGAAAGAAGCTGGGTGAAGCGAAACAAAAGTGTGCTCGTCGGCAGCTTGATTGCCATGCCGATTACCCAGACATTTGTTGTGGCCATTGGCGGCGTCGCGTTTATTGCGGTCGGCAACTACGATCCGGTCGCGGCTCTGCAGGAAACCTCCAGCGGTCTGGTGCTGGCGGTGCTGCTTTTAATGATTGTCTTTGCCCAGTGGTCAACGAATACAGCGGCTAATCTTGTTCCGGCGGCGACCGTGTTTTCAAATATTGGGGGCCCCAAGGTTCCCTTTTACATCGGCGTTATTACAGCAGGTGTGATCGGCATGGTGACGCAGCCGTGGAACTTGTTTAACGTGCTAATGCCATTCCTGCTTATTGTCGGCGGCGTGCTGGCAGCGATTGTCGGTATCTTGTTTGCTGACTACTATTTGATCCGCAAACGGCGCGTGAATGTGCCGGACCTGTACGAGATGGATGGCCAGTACCGCTATCATTATGGCGTCAACTGGGCCGGGATTATTTCCTGGGTCATCGGCGGGGCACTTGCGATCACATTTTCAACGTATTCGTTCTTTATCGGCTTTGCGGTTGGTGCTGCTGTGTATTACGTGCTGGCGAAGCACTGGTGGTTTAAAAAGTACGCACAGGCGGAGCTTGAAGACCCGAGTGATGACAAGTATCTGGGCGTCACTGTTGGAAGAGACTGGACGATTCCATTAGAAGGAGAACCGGCAGCTGGGGAGCTTCCAGCAGCAGCGGGTGAAAAACGGTAAAAGGGAGTGTGGCTTGAATGTCCGATTATAAAGGGTTTATGAAAGAAAAAAACAGTGTGGATACACTGATCCAGGATGGCTACCGCATTATTGCCGTGAAAGAAACACTTGAAGGGGACTTTGTTGAATTTGAACGCCACCTGGAGCGGGAAGAACTGCAGCTGCTGACAGCAGAAGCGCGGAAATATATCGGAACGATCATCGTTGAAGCGAAAAGGGGTGGTTCTATTGATTCGTACGGCGGAGCATTCGAGCAAGCTGGTGCAGCAGGATCGTGATCATCTCTGGCATGCGATGATTAAGTTTAATGAGCAAGTACCGCCGCTCATGGCGGTCAGCGGCGAAGGCTCCTGGTTTACGGCGGCTGATGGAAGCCGGTATATGGACGGTGTTTCCGGACTCTGGTGTTTAAATCTCGGCCACGGGCGAAAGGAAATCGCCAGGGCGGTGTACAACCAGCTGATGAATGTATCCTATTTTCCACTAACTATGAGTCATGAACCAGCCATTGAACTGTCAGCGGAAATCAGCCGCCTGCTCGGAGCTTCGTATACGACCTTTTTTACGTGCAGCGGATCGGAAGCAAATGAAGCTGCTTTTAAAATCGCCCGCCAGTATCATGCACAGACAGGACGGCCGGAAAAAACAAAAATTATTTCCCGCTACCGGGCTTATCACGGTTCAACATTGGGCGCATTGAGTGCCACAGCGCAGGCAAGCCGCAAGCTGAAATATGGAGCAGGCGCACCGGGATTTCTCCACGTGCCGCCCCCTTATTCGTACCGGCCGTCATTTGAAGATGACCTTGCCGCTGCGGATCATATGGAAAAGGTCATTGAGTGGGAAGGAGCAGATACGGTTGCGGCCGTTATTATGGAGCCGTTTATTTCAGGCGGCGGCGTGCTCATTCCTTCTCCTGACTATTTAAAGAGGGTAGCAGCTATTTGCCGGAAGCATGACGTTCTGCTGATCATGGACGAAGTTGTTTCTGGATTCGGACGGACCGGCAAAATGTTCGGCTTCATGCATTCAGAAGGCGTCCAGCCGGATATCGTCACGATGGCGAAAGGCTTAACCGCAGGATGTATGCCGCTCGGCGCGACAGCGGTTCGCAGCCATATATACGAGGCGTTTAAAGGAGAAGGAAGCGGTCACTTCCGTCACGTGTCCACCTTTGGCGGCCATCCTGCCTCCTGTGCCGCCGCATTAGAAACCATTCGGATTCTGGAGGAAGAACAGATTCCGGATCGCGTGAGTCAGCTTAGTGACGGGGTGATGAAAAAGCTGCATGACCTTCAGTCGTGTCCGATCGTTGGCGAAGTGAGGGGAATCGGATTTTTATATGGAATCGAGATGGTCATGGATCAAAACACGAAGGAACCGGCCTCTGAAGAAGTGATGCTGTCCATTCTCGGCGCATGCAAGGAAAAAGGGCTGATCATTGGCCGCAATGGCGATACAGTACCGGGTTATCAAAACATCCTCATCATCGCACCGCCGCTTTCTTCTACAGAGGAAGACCTGCACTTTCTGGTTAACACGGTGAAGCAAGCCGTAAGAGGCTGACTTACGGCGCAATAATCGTCCGCTTGGCGCAATAAACACAAGCTACGGCGCAATTTTATCGTATACCGCGCAATTAAGCCGTTATTGCGCCATAATGTCAGGAATTGCGCCGTAGTGGAAGGTTTTCTCGGTTCAGACAAGCATCATGTTATGAGCAAAAGGCTGCCCTGTGCAGCCTTTTTTCTTTTTTCCGCTTTCAAGCCCTGCTGGAATCGGAAGTATGTTAAAATACAGCTATTGACTGAGAAAAGAAAAGCGCTTTTTTCAAAAATGGATTGACGGTCGCTGGGGAAACATGATATAAACGTAACAAGATACTTTATTACATAAAAGCATAAAAGCGTAAAAGCGCGAAAGTGAAAATACATGTTCTGATCAGCAGAAGAAAGAGGAGGAAATGATTGTTATGGAAAATCGCAGCAAAATTTTAGACTGTACGATCCGCGATGGCGGCTTAGTGAATAATTGGGATTTCAGTGTTGAGTTTGTTCAGGACTTATACAACGGCTTAAGTGAAGCCGGTGTTGAATATATGGAAATTGGCTACAAAAACTCAGCAAAGCTGTTGAATGCAACAGAGCCGAATCCGTGGAGATTCCTCGATGACAACTTTTTGAAGGAGATCATTCCAGAGAAAAAGTTCACGAAGCTGTCTGCGCTCGTTGATATTGGCCGCGTAGATCCAAACGACATTTTGCCTCGTGAAGAAAGCGTGCTCGATATGATTCGCGTTGCCTGCTACATTCGGGAAGTGGATAAAGGCCTTGAGCTTGTGCGTATGTTCCATGACCTAGGCTACGAAACATCATTAAATATTATGGCGTTATCCAGTGTGCCGGAGCACCAGCTGATCGAAGCGTTTGAAATGGTGAAGGAAAGTCCGGTCGATGTTGTGTACATCGTCGACTCATTCGGAAGCCTGGACCCTGCGGACATTGAGCACCAGGTGAAGAAATTCCAATCAATGATTCCGAACAAGCAGCTGGGCATTCATACACATAATAATATGCAGCTGGCATTTGCCAACACGCTGACGGCAATGAAAAGCGGTGTGACGTTCCTTGACTCATCTGTATACGGAATGGGCCGTGCCGCTGGAAACTGCAACACCGAGCTTTTGGTCAGCTACATTCAAAAGCCGACGTATGAAATGAAGCCGGTTCTAGGCGTGATTGAAAAGCATATGGTGCCAATGCGCGAGAAGTGGGAGTGGGGCTACATTATTCCTTACATGATCTCTGGCGTGTTAAATGAACACCCGCGCGTAGCGATGGCCTACCGCAACAGCGATGAGCGTGACCAGTTCGTGAACTTTTACGACAAAGTCACTTCGCCCGAAGCGAGCGTATCGCCAGCCAACAAATAAATAAATGTAATCAGCCCCCTGAATCCTCTTCAGGGGGTTTTTTGCGCCCCGCTAGCTTCTGTACATTACACGTTAGATTTTCTTCCAGTCTAATCCAAAGAAAGAGCAGAATATGGTAAGCTGAAATCAATTTTCGTACTAGGGATGTTTGCCTGCTGGAGAAATGAATCGTGAAATGGGGGCTGAAACGATGAAAAGAACGGGGTATCGCGGAATCAGTTTTCGGGAAGCGGAGCAGGTAGTGGCTTGTCAGCGTTATGAGCGGATGGAACGGCGCCGGTTTCAGGGAGGCATACAGGCAAGGTCTATTTTCGGATCGGGCCTTTATTTGATCAGTGATGCGGCACTTGCGGCTCAGTATGCTTTTTGTCATGCGGAAGCAGAGGGAGGGGAACGGGCGGCGATTTTAAAGCAGGAAGTGAACCTGGAGCGCCCGCTCGTCATCAACTGCCGGTATTCCGAAATGCAGCTGCGGGAAGATGCCCTTGATTGGAAATACAAAGGAAAACCGCTTCCGAACGTTCGCCCGGAACACATTCACGCGTGGCTTGGACGCTCGACGAAAGAGTTTGCGCTTGCCCACTCCTTTGATGGAATCGTGTACCATTTGGATGATTCGATTATTTATTACGTGGCTTATTTTCAAGACAAGCAGGTAAGGGGCATTGATCTTGAATATGTTTTTACGCTGAATGGCGCGTAAAACAGTTTATTCAAGCGAAGAGGTCACTTCCTTTGATACAATACAGGCAAGACCCTTTAAAGGAAGTGGACAGGATGTTCAAACAAAGCATGATCATGTGCTTGTTTTTAATAAGCAGTGTGGCGCTGCCGGCTCAGGCAGCTGCTGTGAACTATATCGCGATTGGGGATTCACTTGCAGCAGGGCAGACGCCAAACCGGGAGATTGGTGCAGGGTATGCTGATATGATCGCAATGGGGCTGCAGCCGGACGCTTATTCCAAGCAGCTGTCTGTTCCCGGCTACACAGTCGAGCAGGTGATCGGACAGGTGGAGAGTGAAGCGGGCCAGCAAGCGATTCAGTCAGCCGATTTAGTAACCATTTCAGCCGGCGCAAATGATTTGCTGCCGCTGATCCAAAACGATCCGAATCGCGGAATGCTGACATTCAATGCCATCACAGCTGCTTTTGCGCTGAATGGTGTAAGAGAAGACTATGCGCTTTTGCTTGAGAAAATCAGCGCACTCAACCCGTCAGCCGATGTATATGCAATGGGCTATTATTTCCCGTATCCTCATGTGTTTGACCAGCATAAGCCGGCAGTCAGCAAGCAGCTAGATGTGCTGAATCAAATTATTGAGCAGGAAGCAGAAAAAGCGGGTGCGACCTTTGTGCCAGTAGCCGGCCGGTTCGGGCTCGATGCAGCCGAATACTTGCCGAATCCGGCGGATGTCCACCCGAACGAAGCAGGTTATTTAGAAATGGCGAATGCGTTTTTAGCTGTTTACGCACCTGGAAAAGAGATTCCGGCTTCGATTTTAACTCAGCTGCCTGAACCGGTGTCTCTTTCCGAACTGATTCAACAGCGGCAAGCAGCGGAGGAAGAAGTGGATGCGGAAGAAACGGAAACAGTCGAAGAAACGGCAGCGATCAAAGGCTGTACGAAACAAGAAGTATATGCTTCTGCAGGACAAAAAGGGGATTCCTGAAAACAGGAATCCCTTTTTTATGTGTATTAAACAACACCTTGTGAAATCATGGCATCGGCGACTTTGACGAAGCCGGCAATGTTTGCACCAACGACGAGGTTGTCTTCAAAGCCGAATTCAGCGGCTGCTTCTTTTGACTGCTTGTAAATGTTTTTCATAATGTCATGAAGCTTTGCATCCACCTCTTCAAATGTCCACGGCACACGTGCGCTATTCTGTGCCATTTCAAGAGCAGAAACCGCTACGCCGCCTGCATTGGCCGCTTTGGCCGGGGCAAAAAGAACATCGTTTTTCAAGAAAATGTCGATCGCTTCAAGTGTGGACGGCATATTCGCGCCTTCGCCCACCGCTTTTACGCCATTGTCTACGAGCAGCTGAGCAGCCTCTGCGCTGATTTCGTTTTGCGTCGCACAAGGAAGAGCAATTTTGCACGGAATGCTCCAGATGCCTGCGCAGCCTTCGGTATACGTTGCATTTGGATAGAAGTTCACATATTCACTGATCCGTTTCCGGTCTACTTCCTTCAGCTGCTTGACCGTCTCGATATCGATACCGTTTTCGTCGTAAATGTAGCCGTTTGAATCTGAGCATGCGACGACGGTTGCGCCCAGCTCCGTTGCTTTTTGCATTGCATAAATGGATACATTTCCTGATCCGGATACAACAACTGTACGGCCTTTGAATGTTTTTCCTTTGTCGCGAAGCATTTCATCTACGAAATAAACCGTGCCAAAGCCTGTTGCTTCCTTGCGCGCAAGGCTTCCGCCGTATGCAATCCCCTTGCCGGTCAAGACACCCGCTTCATAGCTGTTGCGAAGGCGCTTGTATTGCCCAAACATGTAGCCGATTTCACGGGCACCGACTCCAATATCTCCGGCAGGAACGTCAACGTCGGGACCGATGTGGCGGTACAATTCAGTCATAAAGCTTTGTGTAAAACGCATCACTTCATTGTCTGATTTTCCTTTTGGATCAAAGTCCGATCCGCCTTTGCCGCCGCCGATCGGCTGGCCTGTTAAGGAGTTTTTGAAAATTTGTTCAAAGCCAAGAAACTTAATAATGCTGGCATTAACAGACGGATGGAAGCGAAGGCCGCCTTTGTAAGGACCGATTGCGCTGCTGAACTGAACGCGGAAGCCGCGGTTGACTTGCACACGGCCATTGTCGTCTGTCCACGGCACGCGGAATGAGATCACGCGCTCTGGCTCCACCATACGTTCTAAAATGTTATACTGAATGTAAGCGGGATATTTTTCAAATACCGGTGTCAGCGATTCGAAAATCTCCTGCACAGCCTGATGAAATTCGTGTTCACCCGGATTACGCTTTTTTACAATTTCAAATACGTCTTGTACGTATTTTTTAGCTGCATTTGTTTCGCCTTGTGTTACGTCAGTTGGAATTGTCATTTTTGTTATCTCCTTTGTACATCTTCACTAATTTTTCAGATAATAGCATCATATTCTGAAAATTCAATGCCATCAATGCTTTAAAAAGATTGAATCGATCTTTAATTGAGATTAATTGGATTTAAATTAGGAGAAAGCTAAATTGAAAGGGAGAGTAAGTGAGTTTTCATATCAAAATTTGAATAAATAGAAAAAAACGAATCAATTCCATCGCATAATGAGATGGAATAAAAAACGCGTTCACGAAATCGTCATCATTCGTGAACGCGTTTATTTTGTTTAAAGCTGGATCATTGTATACACAAAAACGACAGCAATTGTGACCGGGACGACCCAGCGCATCAGTGGCAGCCAGATGGCATAAGCAGATTGCAGACGGCCTGCATTTAATTCAAATTGCTCCTTCACCAGCGCCTTGTCCATCCGCCATGCGATAAACAGGGCGATCAGCAAACAGCCGAGTGGAAGAAGAATGTTACTGACGAGATAATCGGTTAAATCAAAAATAGTCCGGTCGAAGTATTGAACGTCAGCCAAAACACTGAAGGACAGCGCCGCCGGAATGCCGGCAAAGAAAACGACAATGCCTGAAATAAGCGCGGTTTTCTTACGCGACGCTTCTTGCCCTTTTGTAAAAGCGGACGTAATAATTTCAAGCAGGCTGAACGATGATGTAAGCGTTGCAAACAAAAACAGCAGCAGGAACATAAATAAAAACAGTTCCCCAAACGGCATTTGAGCAAAAACAGCAGGGAGGACGACGAAAAGAAGGCCTGGTCCTTCTGCCGGCTCAAGGCCAAACGCAAAAACAGCCGGGAAGATCGCAAGTCCCGCTAAAATCGATACAAAAATATTCATAATGGCAACTGATCCAGCCGAGGACGGGATGCTGACGTCTTTGCCCAGGTACGAGCTGTAGGTGACCATGCACGAAAAGCCGACAGCAAGTGAAAAGAACGAATGGCCAAGCGCATACAAAACAGCTTCTCCGTTAATCGCTGAAAAGTCAGGCTGAAGGAAAAAGGAAACGCCCTCCATCGCGCCCTCAAGTGTCAAGGAACGAACAACTAAAACGAGAAAGAAAAGAAACAAAACGGGCATCATATATTTGCTGGCGCGTTCGATCCCATTTTGAATGCCGGCCGCGATGACAATAATGTTCAGCAGCATAAAGATAGCGTGTCCGCCGATCGTCAAACTGGCATTTGTGGTGACAGCGCCAAATAGTGCGCCAGGGTCGCCGCCGTCAATGACCCCGCCATACAGGGAACGAACGGTGTAAATAAGCACCCAGCCGCCGACAACGCTGTAAAAAGACAGCAGCAGAAAGCAGCCGGCCACGCCAATTTTGCCGGTTGCGGTCCAGAAGGAAACAGGGGCCAGTTTTTGATAGGCGCTGACGGCTTCCCGTCCGGACCCGCGTCCGATAATAAACTCTGAAATGAGCATCGGCAGCCCGATCAGCAGCGTAAAAAGTATAAATAAAAGCAAAAACGCTCCACCGCCGCTTTGTCCGGTTACGTAAGGGAATTTCCAGATCGCGCCGAGTCCAATCGCTGCACCGGCCGATGATAAAATAAAGCCGGCTTTCGACGACCATTGTTGCTGTTTTTCCAAAGAGTCCGCCTCCTAAAAACAAGTGATTTCGTTATTTTACTATAGCACGAATCGAAATGAGCGGCTGAATATATTTTCAAAGTAAACGGAATCGTTTATAATGGTTGAATTAACTTAATTACTGGAGTGTACATGATGACTGAAAATATACATGCACGTAACATACCAATGAACGGGCAGGACCGTTATGCAAATCGCGGCCGTCTGCTTGTGAAATGCCCGGATGGACCTGGAATCGTATCCGCACTGTCGAAGTTTTTATTTGAACACGGGGCGAATATTATTGAATCAAGCCAGTATACGAGTGATCCAGCGGGCGGCACCTTTTTTATCCGTTTGGAATTCGACTGCGACGATTTAGCGCAAAAGCGCAGCCAAATGGAAGCGGATTTTGTCTCGCTCGCCAATGATTTTGATATGGAGTACCGTTTTGCGTACGGCAGCGAACGAAAGAAAACCGCGATTTTTGTTTCCAAAGAGCCGCATTGTCTGCTGGAGCTTTTGTGGGAATGGCAAAGCGGGGATTTGCAGACGGATATCGCTTTTGTCGCGGGAAATCATGAGGAGGCACGGGGCATGGTGGAATCGCTCGGCATTCCGTTTCATTACATCCCGGCCAATAAGGACATTCGTCAGCAGGTGGAGGAAGAGCAGTCCCGCTTGATTGAGCAGTACGATGTCGATGTGATTGTGCTGGCCCGCTACATGCAGATTTTGACACCGGAGTTTGTGGAGAAATACCCGAACAAAATTATCAACATTCATCACTCGTTCCTGCCGGCATTTATCGGTGCCCGTCCATATGAGCGTGCTTATAACCGTGGTGTAAAGCTGATCGGGGCAACGTCTCATTACGTCACAAATGATCTGGATGAAGGTCCGATCATCGAGCAGGATATCGAGCGTGTCGACCACCGCGATCACGTAGCCGACCTGAAAAAAATCGGCCGCTCCATCGAACGCCGCGTGCTGGCTAGAGCCGTGAAGTGGCATTTAGAAGACCGCGTTATTGTGCACGGCAATAAAACCATCGTTTTTCAATAATAAAAAGCTGTGCCGAAATGGCACAGCTTTTTTACGTAATAAGTGAGGTTTGTCGGTAAAAGGCGTACTGGTTTTTTCCGAGATGCTTGGCGTCGAACATGGCGGCATCGGCGTTTGATATGAGTGTATCAAGGTCGGTGCCGCTTTCTGGATAAAAACTGATGCCGATGCTCGCAGACACGTCGGCGGTCTGGCCGTTGATCGGGACGGGCTTGCTGATGGCCTGGCACATTCGTTGGGCAACAGCGGCTGCTTGATCGGCTTCCTGTACATTCGTCAAAAAGACAATGAATTCATCACCGCCCAGGCGGGACACAATATCATTTGGATGAGGCAGGCAGTCCCGAAGCAGTTTGGCCACATGCCGGAGCAGCGCATCACCTGTTTCATGCCCATACCGGTCGTTCACCTGCTTAAAGCCGTCCAGATCCATAAACAGGACAGCAGCGGAAAAGCCTTTTTCTTCGTGGCGTTTCATTTGCTGATTGGCTTCTTTGTAAATGTAAGCGCGATTGGGCAGCCGAGTGAGCGTATCCTCATACGCCAGCTTCACAATGTGCGTACGCGACTTCTCAATCGTGTCAAGGAGGCGGTTGAACTCCCGCTCCAGTCTGGAAATTTCATCATGCGCCTTAACCGGAAGTCGGAGTCCGAAATCAACCTGTCCGCGAATCTTCGCAATGTTGCTCGAAAAATCAGCCAGCCGGAGAAACACAAGCCGGTTAATCACATACATAACCGTCGCAATCAGCACCGCAGCGACACCAATCGTAAAGAGCAGCCAAAGAAAAATGGTCTGGCGCCCTTGCAGATAAATATCCCGAGGCGCTTCGAAACCGATGATCGCTGCAGGCTGGCCGTGGACGTCACGAATAGCCGCATAAACCGTATGCGTTTCATCGCCGTTCCGCTTAATCCAAATATCGGATGATTCGGCTGCCTGATCAGGAATAACCGTATCAACGGTGCTGTTAAAGGTGATTGGAAGCCGGGTCTCAGCCCGGAGGCTCCGAATCGCCTGCGGACCGAATGCTCGCTCAAGAAGCATCGTGCCTTTTCGTCCTTCTGCTGTGTCGACTGTTCGAACGGCGACCGCCATGGCATCACCGCCGACGTGATAAATGCCGGAAAATGTTTCTGCTCGGGTGAATTCAGGTTCTGTTTGCATAAATGACAATAAATTAGGTGCGCTTAAGTGACTGACACCGGTTTCGAAATTCATTTTTTTCTGAAAAATGATCTCGCCCTGCTCATCCAATAGGAGAACCGACGTAAATCGATTGTTTAAAAAAACGGAATCACTGAAAAAAGCGTTTAAGTCTGTTTTTGTTCCTGCCAGTACGTCATGAATGGTCCGTGACGCGGCATAGTCACTTAGACGGGAAGCGAGTGATGATTCCGTTGCTTCGACGGCAAGCAAAACACGCTTCATATCTTCTTTTTCCTTGGCGTCTTCCAGCTCAATATAGCTATTTAAAATAAACAAGTGTGACGCTGCGTAAAGAGTGACAATAATCAATGCGGCCGCAAGCAGAAAAAACAAGCTGATTCGTTTCCGAAGACTCATCCTAATTTTCTCCAATAAGTTAATGTGGTATCTCTTTTGTACTATATATGCTTTTAAATTAATTGTAAATATCTAGTCTTTTTTATAAAGATGCTACATTTGATCCATGAGCTTTTTAGCCACCCATTCAAAGTGATCAGGGTTCACACCCGGGGCGAATTCCTGCGGCAGATCGTCTAAATCTGGAATCGGTGCGCCTTTTGGAGAACCGTCAATGACTTTAAGCGGTTCGTTGTTTTCCGGATTTGTTCCTTTCCAGATCTGCCGGATGCCATCGTATTCACCGGCGTCATTCCACGTATACAGCACGTTATTCAGCCCTTGTGCTTCAAACTTGCGGGCTGTGTCGAATTTAGCATTGGACACATCAGGCGTCGGGATCATTTTTGTCACATCCGCGCCGGTAATCATTTCAATGGCTTTCGCATACGCCAGCATATGAGTGCCGCCACGGACAAGCAAGTAGCCGATCATTTCACGTGCTGTCGGATGGTCAGTCATTTCATACACACGCATCTTATGTGTACGCGCACCGGTTTCCAGGAAAAAGTTGTGCAGTAAATCAAGTGTCAGATTGCCACTCGTAAACACATTATTTCCTGTCCAGGGCGCGCCCATGGAGTCAACAGGTAGAGATGCCTGGGCACTGACGATAAAATGCTGGGTGTTGCGCTTATTTAACCCGTTTTGAAGCGGGGTGCAGTCCGGATCAGCATCAAACGTTGTATTCCTTAGGAGCAAATTGACTGTGGTGGATACAAGCTCCACGTGTCCGACTTCTTCAGCCGTAATGCTTGCCACCAGGTCATAGAAAGGCTTCAGCTTCTTTTTTTGTCGAAAGTTAAACGACTGGAATAAATAATTATTTAAAGTAGACATTTCGCCGAATTTGCCTCCGAGCAGCTCCTGCACAGCTGCGGCTGAATTCGCACAGCCGTATTCTGGAATAGGAAGCTCAACTGCCAGGCGGTTCATACGTTTGAACATAAAAAAAGCCCTCCTTTTGTTATCACGCTTTACTGTATGCGGGAAAAGGAGGGAAAGTGCCTACTATTGAAGAAATCGTTTGTGTGCCCGGACGGAGCGCCAATAAAGAAGAAGCGATCCGGCAAGCAAAGCGACGCTTCCGTACTGAAAAGCAGCCTGGTCCGCGAAAAAAGAAACGATGGCGGCTGGACCGGTTAATGCAACAAGGGTCAGGCTGTCACGGCGGCTTTTCAGCACGTAACGCTCTTGTTCAGCCCGCTGTCTGTGCCCGTCCTGCTGCTCGCGCCATTTAGCCGGCTCATCCAGTGCGGCTGACAGCTTTTGCGGCAGGGACAGGAGCGGACGCAATGCCTGCAGCAGGAAATCCTGGGGCTTCGAGCTTCCGGCGTTTTTTCCAATCCAGTCCATAACCGGCTGCCGGCCGACCTTCATTAAATCGATGTCAGGGTCTAAAATATGAAGCAGCCCGATAAAGGTTGAAACGGCTCTTCCTAAAAAAGCAAAGCCTGCCGGCAGCTGCACCGGCTCCTGCTTGACGATCTGCTGGATTTCTTCAAGCAGCTGCTGAACGGCGAGGTCATCCATTTGGGTGAACGACTGGGACGTATAGGCATCCACCATCGTCCGAATTACCCTTTTCATTCGCTCCTTGTCGGCGTGTGGAAGAAGAAACTGAAGCCCCTCCAGCCCACTGACGACACTGTCATAGTTCTCCGTTAAAATGCCTTCTATGATGCTGCGAATGTGAACGGCATCCGAAGCGGGCAGCATACCGATCATCCCGAAATCGATGAGCACGATCGTTCCGTCTGCTTTCACCATAATGTTGCCGGGGTGCGGATCGGCATGGAACTTTCCTTCCTGCAGCAGCTGCTCTAAAAACATGACGGTCAATCGTTCAGCCAGGTCATGGCGATCCAGTCCATTGCGGTCTAAAAACGCGAGATCGGTAATCCGCGCGCCTTCAATCCAGTCCATAACGAGGAGGCGCTTTGTAGAAACGTCCTTGTAATAAGCGGGAATATCTACATCCGGAAATCCTTCGTAGCGGTCCTTGAAATAACGGCCATTGGCAAGCTCGCTCCGGAAATCCAGCTCAGCGCCGATAATAGACGTCATTTCCCGGTATAAAGCCGGCAGATCCGTTTGCCTGCCGAATTTCGTGAAACGGTTCGCTAAATTCATGACGATCCGCACAGCTTTAAAGTCCACAGATACAATCCGGTCAATATTCGGGCGCTGCACCTTCACGGCGACCTCTTCGCCTGAATGAAGCCACGCCCTGTATACCTGTCCGATCGAAGCGGACGCGACAGGTGTCTGATCAATCCGTGCAAGAATGCTTTCGACCGGGCCGTTCCACTCGGCTTCCATGACCGCTTTCGCCGATTCCCACGGAACAGCCGGCACCCGGTCGATTAATCCTTCAAGCTCTTCAAGAAAAGCCTTTGGCATCACATCTGCCCGCGTGCTTAAAAACTGTCCGAGCTTAATAAGCAGTCCTTCTAAGCGAAGCGCTGTCCGCCGGTACTCGGCCGCCTGCTTTCTGACAAGCGCCTCCCATTTCTGGTTGGTTTCATCTGTCCAGCTGCCCCGGTGGCGCCGCTCAAACCATGTAAGCTGGATAAAAAAAACAGCGGCCATTTTAACGATTGCGATAATCCGGAAAAAAGCGATATTGGCCACGAAATCCGTCCTTTCCGACTAATGCGTTTTCTTCAGTGTACCGGACGAATGCCTTGCCTGTACAATTTCAACCGGTGAAAGCGCCGGCAGTTTCTTAAACGTGAAATTCGGGAACAAACACGGTAGTATGTATGAAAGAAGATGGAGAGAGGAAGATGTGATGTTTGATTCTTTGTTGTTTTATTTAATGATTACGCTTGTTGTCGGCATTGCTTCCCAGTGGACAGCATGGCGTTACCGGCTTCCCGCGATTGTTGTCATGTCTGTAGCCGGTTTATTGATCGGGCCGATTTTCGGCTGGTTTAACCCGAAGGACGTTTTCGGGGATTTATTTGGTCCTATCATTTCAGCAGCAGTTGCGATTATTTTGTTTGAAGGAAGCTTAAACCTGGACTTCCGGGAAATTAAAACGGTCCGGCAGCCGATTCGCCGCATTGTGACGCTCGGCGCATTTATCGCCTGGATCGCCGGCTCGCTTGCTGCTCATTATGTCGCCGGCTTGTCGCTCGCAGTGGCGTTTGTCATTGGCGGCTTATTTATTGTGACCGGACCGACTGTGATCCTGCCGCTTTTGCGCCAGGCGAAATTAAAGCCCCGCACAGCGGCTATATTAAAATGGGAAGGGATCGTCGTTGATCCGTTTGGTGCCCTCCTCGCCCTTTTTGCATTTGAATTAATTAAATTTTTCACAGGGGAAGTCACAGCGGCTACATTTATCAACTTCCTGCTCGGCTCCGCGTTTGCGGTCATTCTCGGCGTTTTGTTCGGGATTGGGCTTGGAAAAGCACTTGAAAAAGGGCGAGTTCCCGAGTATTTAAAATCACCTGTTGTCTTTGTGGTCGTGATCGCCTGCTTTACGATTGCGGATGAGGCGATGCATGAAACAGGGCTTTTAGCTGTGACCGCCATGGGGATGGTGATGGCAAACATGCACATTTCGTCTATACGGGATATGCGACATTTCAAGGAAAACATCTCGATTTTGCTCATTTCCACCATTTTTATTATGCTGACGGCGTCATTAACACGAGACACACTTATGCAGATTTTCGACATTCGAATTATCGCGTTTGTCCTGATCATGCTGTTTGTCGTCCGGCCGCTGTCGATCTGGCTGTCAACGATCGGCACCGATATGACGAAGCAGGAAAAAACGCTGGTTGGCTGGATTGCCCCGCGCGGAATTGTCGCTTTGACAGTATCCGGCTACTTTGCCCAGTCGCTATTTGAAGCAGGGTATGAGGATGCCTCTTTACTGACGCCGCTGACGTTCGCCCTCGTTTTTTCAACGGTTGTGGCGCACGGCTTTTCCATCGGCTGGCTGGCGAAAAAGCTGGATCTTGCGTCCACAGACAAACCAGGAGTGCTTTTAGTCGGCGGAAATACGTTTACGGCAAAGCTCGGCAAAACGATGCAGGACTTGAATATTCCGGTTCTCGTTGCGGACGAATCGTGGCAAAGGCTGAATGCGGCGCGCCAGGCGAATTTGCCGGTGTACCATGGTGAAATTTTATCGGAAAGCACCGAATATCATTTGGAGCTGACACCGTACGAATACATGATTTCCGCCACGAGTGATGAAGCGTATAACGCCCTCGTCTGCTCGACATTTGTGCCGGAAATGGGCCGTGAGAACCTGTATCAGATCGCGGCAGGTCCTGAACGGACAGAGACCACAAGAGAGTTTAATAAAACGGTTGGCGGAAAGGTGCTGTTTGATTCTTCCGCTCATTATCAGGCGCTTACTTCACGTGCAGCAGACTATGTTTTCCGCCGCACGGAATTGACTGAACGGTACGGATATGATTCTTACTTAAAGGACCTTGATGAAAACACACTGCTTCTTTTCATCGTAAAAGCATCCGGCAAGCTGGAATTTTACACGCGTGATGTCTCGCCAAAAGGAGAAGCGGGGGACATGATCATCAGCTTGATGCCGCCGGTGAAGGAAATGGCCAAGGCAAAAGAAAAAATTGCCGTACAGCGCCGTGATCAATAAAGCGGCATGCGATTCGGCACAACGAAAAAAGCGGCCTCACGCGAGGCCGCTTTTTTCTGACAGTAAATCAGAGAGAGTATGGAATGTATTTTGTAAGTTGAGCCGGTTAGATCGGCTTCTTGATTACTAGTATAAATTTCTTTGAAAGAGCTTTCATTAAAAAGAGCACAAAACGTCATATAAACGACATGAAACAGAAAAATGTAAGCGTAAAGAACGATAAATGAAAATCAATAATTAAGCGACTTGCGAAAAGCGCTTGTGTACGTCTGTGTCACAGGAATTTTCGTCCGGTCCTTCATAATAAGCAAAAAGGTAGAATGCGAGTCAGGCTGAATTTCTTGAATAAAATGAACGTTCACGATGTAGGAACGGTGAACACGGATAAACGCGTCATCCGGCAGCATAAATTCAAGCTCGGTTAAATTGAGCTTGTGATAGCCGTTCCCGGTTTGAGCCTGCACACGTGTTTTGCGGCCTTCTGATTCCAGATACATGACGTCTGAATAAGGAATCGGGTACCAGCGGTCTTCAGACTTAATCGTTAAAAGATTGCGGGAAATAGGCGATGGCTTTGCCGGATAAATGGTGGTGATTGCACCGGTCAGCACGTGATCATCAAAAATAGGCACGCTCATCGCATAATAGGGGATGCCGTACACCTCACTGTCAATATAAGTGGATACTTGATGCTTTTCCGTAATGGCCTGCCGTGTAACACTGCCTTCCTTGATCGGGTCGCCTGCCCGTATATGCAAGTCAACGAGACGGCTCGGCTGATAATAAATGAACTTTTCATGATTGGACACGGCAACCGATGTATTAGGCGGGAAAAATTCCTTCATCACATCCATTAAGCCCGAAACAGTCAATTGATCCATTTGCTCTACCTCTTCGCATTAGCTGTAGTACAATCATTTTAACATAATAGAAGGAGGGGGTCTGCGTGGCAAAAAGCAAAACAAACGCCATGCGCTTGCTTGATGCGGCCGGTGAGGTGTATCACGTGCATGAATATGATCACAGAGACGGAAAAATTGATGGCCTGTCGGCAGCGGCCAAAATTGGGATTGAACCGGAGCGGGTGTTTAAAACCCTTGTCACAAAGGGGGCAAGCAGTCTGTATGTGTTTGTCGTGCCCGTTAAAGGAGAGCTTGATTTAAAAAAAGCAGCCCGGGCTGCCGGTGAAAAAAAGGTAGAACTGATCCCGGTAAAAGACATTCAGAAATGGACGGGCTACATTCGGGGAGGCTGTTCACCGATTGGCATGAAAAAGCTGTACCCGACCTTTATTGAGGAGCAGGCCAGGGATCATAACGCGATCGTGGTCAGTGCCGGAAGAATCGGGGCACAGATTGAACTGACACCAGATAGATTAGCAGATGTCGTAAACGCTTCCTTTTGTGAACTTGTGAACAAAATTTGAACGATTTGTTACTGAAGTGTGGAAAAACGTATTTTTGGGCGGATACCGGTTCTTTTTTGGAAAAAACGGGCGTATACTAAGTGCATCAAATGAAACAGGAGTTGACCCATAACCATGATGGTCGTTGAAAATCTTCTTGATGTAAAAAGCTATTTCGCCGGGGAAGTAAAAGAGAACTTTGTCGTACAGTATGAAAAAATGGCAAAGTCAGGTGCCTTTTTTGATGCGGGCGGATGGCATGAACTCGAAGAAGAAACAGCGGAATGTGTAAAAGTACTATGCCAGACAGGCGAAGCATGCTCTGTCACACGAGTGAAAGAATATCCCGTTAACGCTGAATCCACAGTAGACGCCGTTCTCGCGCGCATCCGTGAATCACATAGCGATATTTTTAAAGGGTAATGAATAAATAAAAAGCAGCCCCCATAGCGGGACTGCTTTTTTTTCGTTTTGTCGAAAAATGTAAATGGAATCCAGGTAGCCATTTCCTTTTTCGAAGCTACTGTGCTTGCGCGAACACAGTTCGGGCGGCTTCTGCAGGACTTCGCATTCGGAGGGGCGGGCGGTGAGCTAACTTTTGTCGCTACGCTCCAAAAGTGGATCTCACCTGACCCGCCTGATCCCTCCCGAGTCTTCGCCCTGCG
>NZ_FTLX01000004.1 GCF_900156125.1 Domibacillus enclensis
AGATCCCTTGAAGAAGACGAGGTAGATAGGTTCGGGGTGGAAGTGCGGCGACGCATGGAGCTGACGAATACTAATCGATCGAGGACTTAATCATTTGAAATGCGCAGGGCAGCCGTTCAGATACGGCAGAGATAAGACAGGACAGACGGGTGGCGCTCTTTGCCACATGGCTGGCATGGCTTATCACCGAGTATCTGGCTGCCCGGAGCTAGACACAAATGGCATGTATCAACTCGGCTTTATGCCCATACAATAAAACGCTTCTATCCAGTTTTGAAAGAATACTTCTTTCATGCTTCATAGTCAGGTGGCTACAGCGAAGAGGTCACACCCGTTCCCATCCCGAACACGGCAGTTAAGCTCTTCAGCGCCGATGGTAGTTGGGGGTCTCCCCCTGTGAGAGCAGGACGCCGCCTGGCTGTGAAACAATTTATTTAATACTTTTTATCGTCGCGGGGTGGAGCAGCTCGGTAGCTCGTCGGGCTCATAACCCGAAGGTCGCAGGTTCAAATCCTGCCCCCGCAATCATTTGGTCCGGTAGTTCAGTTGGTTAGAATGCCTGCCTGTCACGCAGGAGGTCGCGGGTTCGAGTCCCGTCCGGACCGCCATTTACTTTAAGAATGTACATTTATTCGATATAATAACGATACAATCAGAAACCTTAGGATCAACATTATCCTAAGGTTTTTTTTCGAGGAAAGAAGGCGGATCGATGAAATCCTCTCATACACGAATCATTCATAATGTAACGGAATTAGATCTCTTTGCTCAACGCCTGGCTGCTTCTTTGCTTCCCGGAGATGTCCTGTTACTGGAAGGGGACCTAGGGGCAGGCAAAACAACCTTTACCCAGCGCCTGGCAAGGGCACTAGGGGTACAGAAAAACGTAAACAGCCCAACCTTCACGATTATTAAAGAATATAAAGGCATCTATCCCTTTTATCATATGGACGTCTACCGGTTAGGGGAAGAATCGGACGAGGACCTTGGGTTTGATGAATATTTTTATGGAGACGGGATTACGATAGTGGAATGGGCTCATTTAATTGCGGACCAGCTCCCGGAGGAATTTATTCAAATTGATCTTGTCCACACCGGGATAGAAAACCAGCGAAAACTAACATTAAAAGTAAGCGGCGATCGATATAGCCGTGTTCTTGAAAAGGTGAGCATGAATGAAAACGTTAGCGATTGATACATCTACCTTCACATTGTCAATCGGTATTGCCGATGGAGATGTAATCGTAGCGGAGCAGGTAACGAATTTGAAAAAAAATCATTCTATTCGTGTGATGCCCGCTATTCAGGCATTAATGGAAGAAGTAGAGCTGAAGCCAAGTGATCTTGAAAAAATTATTGTCGCCAATGGGCCTGGTTCTTACACGGGGGTTCGAATCGGTGTCACGATTGCCAAAACACTGGCCTGGACACTGAATATTCCAATTGCGGCGGTTTCAGGGCTTGCGTCGCTCGCTGCTTCTGCGCCGGTAATTGACGGGCTGGTTTGTCCAATGTTTGACGCAAGGCGTGGTCAAGTGTTCACGGGTTTATACCGGCTATCTAACGGTGTAGTCGAAACGATTATAGAAGACCGGAACGTTTTAGTAACGGACTGGTGTGACGAGCTGCTGCAGCGAGGGGAAACCGTTTTATTTGTCGGGCAGGAAAGCATTTTACATGAACCGGTCATCGCTGAAAAAATGGGCGATGTGGCTGTTTTTGCTGGAAAGGCCGTTCCGTATACACGTCCGGCGGCTTTATTAGCTCTTGGAAGCGAGACTTCATCAAATCCGGCTGAGGTTGTTCCGAATTATGCCCGTCTCGCGGAAGCAGAGGTCAAATGGATGGAAGCAAATGAAAAGAAGGCCAAGGGTGATGAGTGAGCTATTCATTCGTCCAATGGTCGTTGAAGATATTCCAGCCGTTCTGGATGTGGAGCTTCAAAGCTTTACCATTCCCTGGCCGAAAGAAGCGTTTGAGCGCGAAATCGTGATGAATCAGTATGCTCATTATTATGTAGCTGAATGTGAAGGTGTTCTCGTCGGCTATTGCGGAATGTGGGTCGTTTACGATCAAGTGCAAATTACGAACATTGCCGTTCTGCCGGCGTTTCGGGGAAAAGGGTTTGGTGCGGAGCTGCTTGGGTTCGTCATCGGAAAAGCACGGGAATACGGAGGCACGGTTCTGTCATTAGAAGTGCGCGTCAGCAACACGGCTGCGATGACTCTTTATAAGAAATTCGGGTTGCAGCCGGGTGGAATCCGGAAGCAATATTATACCGATAATCAAGAAGATGCTTTAGTAATGTGGGTGAATTTATAATGAAAAAAGATACGTATATTTTTGGAATTGAAACAAGCTGTGATGAAACAGCTGCCGCTATTGTAAAAAACGGAACAGAGATCGTGGCGAATGTTGTCTCTTCTCAAATTGAAAGCCATAAGCGCTTTGGCGGTGTGGTGCCTGAAATTGCGTCCCGCCATCATGTGGAGCAGATTATTGCGGTTTTTCAGGAAACACTTGAGCAGGCAGGTCTCACGTTCAAGGATATGGATGCCATTGCTGTGACAAAAGGGCCTGGGCTTGTCGGTGCGCTGCTGATCGGTGTGAATGCAGCGAAGGCGATTGCGTTCGCACATCAATTGCCGCTTATTGGCGTCCATCATATTGCCGGCCACATTTATGCAAACCGGCTCGTAAAGGAAATGGCCTTTCCGCTTCTTTCGCTGGTTGTTTCAGGTGGTCATACAGAAATTGTTTATATGGCTGAGCACGGCTCATTCAAGGTGATTGGCGAAACGCGGGATGATGCGGCAGGAGAAGCGTACGACAAAGTAGCAAGGACGCTTCATCTTCCTTACCCGGGTGGACCGCATATCGACCGACTGGCAGCAGCAGGAGAGGACACGTATGGCTTGCCGCGTGTGCGCTTGGAAGAAGGATCATATGATTTCAGCTTCAGCGGCTTGAAATCAGCCGTCATTAACACGGTCCACAATGCGCAGCAGCGTGGAGAAGAACTGGTTCCGGAAAACCTGGCCGCGAGCTTTCAAGCAAGTGTCGTTGAAGTGCTAACGGAAAAAACGATTCGTGCTGCGAAAGAGTATTGTGTAGAGCAAGTACTTTTGGCAGGAGGCGTGGCGGCTAATGAAGGACTGCGTGCTTCCTTGGAAAAAGCATTTAGCGATATGCCGGCGACGGAGCTTGTTATTCCTCCATTGTCTTTGTGCACCGATAATGCAGCGATGATCGCAGCAGCAGGAACGATTCTTTTCGAACAAGGAAAAAAAGACGGAATGGATATGAATGGCCATCCTGGACTGGATATTGAAACGTTTTAAAACTGCCGAAACTGGCAGTTTTTTTTGTGGGTAAGTGGGGAAAAACGGTCCACATCCTGTGGGTAATGTGCATAAATCTGTGGAAACCCTTGCAAATAGCAGAATATTCTACGTATTTCTGTGGATAAAAAAAGAAAAGGCTGTGGATAGCCTTTTCGTTAATCGAGTTGAAGAAGTTCCCATTCTTCCATCAGCTTTTCAATCGCATCATTTGCCTGATCAAGCTGCTGCTGGAGGGTCAAGGACTGTTCATGATCTTCGTATACTTCTGGCAGGCAAAGAAGGTTTTCAGCTTCAGCGATCTGTTCTTCCTGCCGGGCAATTTCGTTTTCAATTTCTTCAATGCGCCGGGCCTTTTGCCGTTCTTTTTTGCGCTGTTCTTTATCCGTTTTATACGAGTCGGCGGAAGCTGACTTTGGCGGTGCCGTGCTGGATTGAACGGCTTCAAGTGCAGCAAGCTCCTCCTGCTCGTTCTTTTTTTCAACGTAATAGTCGTAGTCGCCCAAATAAACCGTAATGCCTTTTTGGTCCAGCTCAATGACTTTTGTCGCAATCCGGTTAATAAAGTAACGGTCGTGTGATACAAACAAAAGGGTGCCCGGGTACTCAATCAGCGCATTCTCCAGCACTTCTTTGCTGTCGAGATCCAAATGGTTCGTCGGCTCGTCCAAAATGAGGAAATTGGCTTTCTGCATCGTCAGCTTGGCGAGCGCAAGCCGTGCTTTTTCACCGCCGCTGAGAGCCGCAACAGGCTTTAATACATCGTCTCCTGAGAATAAAAATGTACCGAGAATCGAACGGATCTCTTTTTCAGGCGTGCCGGCATAATCATCCCACAGCTCAGCCAAAACCGTTTTTGACCGATTTAAATGAGACTGCTCCTGATCGTAATACCCGATTTCAACGCCAGCTCCAGGCTGAATCCCGCCGCTGATCAGCGGAAGGGCACCGGTAATGGATTTCAGCAGCGTGGACTTGCCGGCGCCATTTGGTCCGACCAAAGCAATGCTGTCGCCGCGGGAAACAGTGAAAGAAAGCTCGTTGCCGATTTTTTCTCCGTTATACCCGATTGCCACACGATCAATCGACAGCACTTCATTTCCGCTCTGGCGGTCGATATCAAAGAGCATGCCAGGCGGCTTTTCGTCTCCGTCTGGGCGGGCGAGCAGCTCCATCCGGTCCAGCTGCTTACGCCGGCTTTGCGCTCGCTTTGTCGTGGACGCCCGTGCGATGTTGCGCTGAACAAAATCTTCAAGCTTGGCCACTTCATCCTGCTGCTTTTCATATTGCTTCATGTCCCGTTCAAACTGTTCAGCTTTTTGTGTTAAATATTTGCTATAATTACCTGTAAAGCGGCGGATTTTATGGCGGGACACCTCATATACCTGGTTTACGGTCTGATCCAAAAAATAACGGTCATGGGAAACAATTAAGATTGCGCCCTGATACCCTTGTAAATAGTGCTCCAGCCAGGCGAGCGTCTCAATATCAAGGTGATTGGTCGGCTCATCGAGAATTAAAATATCCGGCTTTGTCAGCAGCAGCTTGGCAAGCGCAAGCCGCGTTTTTTGGCCGCCGCTCAGCGTGGAAATGAGCGTGCTGTAATCATAATCATGAAAACGAAAGCCATGCAGAACTGAACGCAGGTCTGCTTCATACTGATAGCCTCCCGCTTCTTTAAATTCATTTTGCAGGCTGTCGTAAGCGGACATCACTTGTTCATAGCGTGCAGGCTGATTGTATACGTCCGGATCGGCCATGTCGGCTTCAAGGGAACGGATTTTTTGTTCCATTTCCCGAAGGCCGTCGAATACGCTGTTCATTTCGTCCCAGATGGACAAGTCGGATTCAAGACCAGTATCCTGGGCAAGGTAGCCGATGGACACATCCTTTGGCTTCATAATAGAACCTTCTTCGTGTGAAAGCTGGCCAGCAATTATTTTTAAAAGCGTCGACTTGCCGGCGCCGTTTCGGCCAACAAGGGCAATCCGGTCACCCGACTGCACTTCGAGCTTAATATTGGATAAAATACGTTCAGCTCCAAAATATTTCGAAAGCTGCTGAACTTGCAGTAAAATCATGTTTCTCACCTCACATTCCACTTTACTTGAGGAGGACGCTTCCGGCAATGAAAAAGAAGCAGTTCTTGTGAAAAACGCTACAAAGATTTATGATGATAGAAGAGGGACAAAAGAAACGTGGAAGCGGTATCACGCTGGAGGGAAAAAAATGAACAACGATTCGATGAAAATACCACAGGCAACGGCGAAGCGTCTGCCTTTATACTACCGATTTATTCAGAACCTGCACTCTTCAGGCAAGCAGCGGGTTTCATCAGCAGAGCTGAGCGAAGCTGTAAAAGTGGATTCAGCCACTATCAGACGAGACTTTTCTTACTTTGGCGCGCTCGGGAAAAAAGGCTACGGCTATAATGTCAGCTACTTGCTGTCGTTTTTCCGAAAAACCTTGGATCAGGACGAAGTAACCAATGTTGCGTTAATTGGCGTCGGAAATTTAGGAACCGCTTTTTTAAATTATAATTTCTTGAAAAACAACAACACAAAAATTCAAGTTGCGTTTGATGTCGAAGAAAGCAAGGTGGGCAAAAAAATTGGCGATGTGCCGATTTATCATATGGACGACCTTGAAAAAACACTGGCGGACTTACAGGTGCCGGTTGCGATTTTAACGATTCCACAAGCAGCGGCACAGCCCATTACGGACCGTCTTGTCGGAGCAGACATTAAAGGGATCTTGAATTTCACACCCGCGCGTCTGAATGTGCCGCCGGACATCCGGGTTCATCACATTGACCTGGCGATTGAACTGCAGTCACTCGTGTACTTTTTGAAAAATTATCCGGATGAATCTGTTGAAAAATGATCATAGTATTGCAGGGGCAAATCAGTTATGATAAGGAAAAGGGAGGTGTGTGCCAATGGTAGGTGTTGGCAGCATGGTTGTCATCGGTGCAGCAGCGCTCTTGATTTTTGGACCGAAGAAGCTTCCGGAACTCGGACGAGCAGCCGGTGATACATTGCGTGAGTTTAAAAACTCAACAAAAGGATTAGCCGATGATGATGACGATGATCGGACAGAGGACAAAAAAGAGTCCAAGTAAGGTTAGGATGATGGACACATGAGTCAGCAAGACATGACGATATATGAACATTTAGAAGAACTTCGAAAACGGCTGATGATTGTCGTCGTTTTCTTTTTTATTGCCGTGATTGGCGGATTGTTTCTCGCGAAGCCGCTCATTCATTATTTGCAGCATGCAGACGAAGCGGCCGCGTTAACGCTGAATGCCTTTCGCGTAACCGACCCGTTGAAAATTTACTTTCAAATGGCGTTTGTGGTCGGCATTATTTTAACATCGCCGGTGATTTTATATCAGCTCTGGTCGTTTGTCAGCCCCGGTCTTCACGAAAAGGAGCGGCGAGTGACTCTGAGCTACATTCCGGCTTCGGTGATTTTGTTTCTAGGAGGCCTCGCGTTTTCCTATTTCATTTTGTTTCCGTACATCATTCATTTTATGATGCAGCTGTCCAATGATTTAAGCATTGAGCAGGTAATCGGCATCAATGAATATTTCCAATTTTTATTTCAAACGACCATTCCGTTCGGCTTTTTGTTCCAGCTGCCGGTTATTATGCTGTTTCTGACGCGTCTTGGCATTGTTACGCCGCAGCTGCTGGGCCAAATGCGCCGCTACGCGTATTTTATTTTGCTCGTCATTGCCGCACTCATTACGCCGCCGGACATTATTTCGCATATGATGGTCAGCCTGCCGCTGTTTATCCTATATGAAGTGAGCATCTTTGTTTCCAAAATCGGCTATAAAAAAGCCCTGCAGGCAGAAGCACGTGCCGAACAGGAAAAATCCGTCCAGTAAAGGGGACGGATTTTTATTTTTGGCTTTTTTTCAATTTGAAATGCATGAACATCATGCGGATGCCGGTGCCGATATCCATCGTTGCCAGCAAAATAAGCAGGTAGGTAAAAAAACCAAACTCGTTTTGGTTGACGTCCTGAATCGCCAGAAACACGAAAAAGAACCCCAAAATGTTAAAAAAGATGCCTCTCGTTAAATACGACTGCAAGTCAGTTCCTCCTTAAAGCCAGTGAATCCACTGCGACATTTGTTCCATCTCCTCTGCTTTGCGGATCATGTCCTGAATCTCATCTGCAAATACATACTGCATCAGCACAACAAAGGTGTTCATCGCCACGTGAGCCATAATCGGCACGATAATTCTTTTTGTTTTTACGTAAAGAAAAGCGAATGTAAAGCCCATTGCCGCATATAATATCGTGTGCTCAAGCTCTGCGTGCGCAACGGAAAACACGAGGGAGCTGATAAGAGCGGCGAAGAAAAACGGCATTTTGCTGTAAAGAGAGCCGAAAATAATCTTACGGAAGATGATTTCCTCCAAAATGGGGCCGAGTACAGCCACGGCTAAAATAACCAGCGGAACACCCTGGACAAGCTGAATAATGTCCTGTGTGTTATCAGAGCCCGGCTTGATGCCAATGAATGTTTCAATGATAATGGCGGCATATTGAGCCGCAAAGGCCATGAAAACGCCTAAAATGGACCAGGTTACGGCAGAGCCGGCCGATACCGGTGTCTGCCGTTCAATCGAATTGCGGTAGGTGGAGCGCCACAAAAGAATCAAAATAACGAGCGTTGCCGTTGAGAAGCTAATGACCGTCCAGTAACCGGCAATGCGCGATGGATCGACACCCGCCTCGTAAAGAAGCGGTCCGCCGACAAAGGCAGAAAACTGCATTAAAATATAGGTGATTAAAATCCATCCGTATTCTTTTTTCACGAAAAAACTCCTTCTTCAATGAACATGCTTTCATTGTACTATTGAACGGAACCCGCTTCAAATCAGGAGTCTGAAAATTTTTTTGCTTCCCGCTTGCAAACAGGAGACAGATTCATTATTATAATACTTGTGTTAGCACTCAGAAGAGAAGAGTGCTAATAAAACTATTCAACCATTTTTGAGGAGGGTTTCACTTGTTAAAACCACTAGGTGACCGCGTAGTAATTGAGCTAGTAGAATCAGAAGAAAAAACAGCCAGCGGAATTGTACTTCCGGATTCGGCGAAAGAAAAGCCGCAGGAAGGCAAAGTTGTAGCCGTGGGTACAGGACGTGTGCTTGAAAGCGGAGAGCGCGTAGCACTTGAAGTTGCTGCAGGCGACCGCATCATCTTCTCAAAATACGCAGGAACAGAAGTAAAGTACGAAGGAAACGACTACTTATTGCTTCGTGAAAACGATATTTTAGCTGTTATTGGCTAATGAAATAACCATTAAATGAATGATTAATAGAACCATCAATTTAAAGGAGGCACTTTTAAATGGCTAAAGACATTAAATTCAGCGAAGACGCTCGCCGCTCTATGCTTGCAGGTGTGGACAAACTGGCAGATGCAGTAAAAGTAACGCTTGGACCAAAAGGACGCAACGTTGTCCTTGAGAAAAAATTCGGTTCGCCGCTGATCACAAATGACGGTGTGACAATCGCGAAGGAAATCGAGCTTGAAGATGCGTTTGAAAACATGGGCGCTAAGCTTGTGGCAGAAGTTGCAAGCAAAACAAACGACGTAGCCGGTGACGGAACAACAACGGCAACTGTTTTAGCACAAGCGATGATTCGTGAAGGCTTGAAAAACGTAACAGCAGGCGCAAACCCTGTCGGCATCCGTAAAGGGATGGACAAAGCGGTTGCAGCAGCGGTGACGGAGCTTAAATCCATTTCCAAGCAAATCGAAGGCAAAGAATCGATCGCACAGGTTGCGGCAATTTCATCGGCTGACGAAGAAGTAGGCCAATTGATCGCAGAAGCAATGGAGCGCGTTGGCAACGACGGCGTCATCACAATCGAAGAATCAAAAGGCTTCACGACAGAGCTTGACGTCGTAGAAGGCATGCAGTTTGACCGCGGCTATGCCTCTCCATACATGATCACTGACTCGGACAAAATGGAAGCTGTTCTTGAAAATCCATACATCTTAATTACAGATAAAAAGATTACAAGCATTCAAGAAATCCTGCCAGTGCTTGAGCAGGTTGTGCAGCAAAGCAAGCCGCTTCTATTGATCTCTGAAGATGTAGAAGGCGAAGCGCTGGCTACACTAGTAGTAAACAAGCTGCGCGGTACATTCAACGCTGTTGCAGTAAAAGCACCAGGCTTCGGTGACCGCCGTAAAGCCATGCTTGAAGATATCGCTGTGTTAACAGGCGGCGAAGTGATTACGGAAGAGCTTGGTCTTGACCTGAAATCAACAGATATCACACAGCTTGGACGCGCGTCTAAAGTCGTTGTAACAAAAGAAAACACAACAATCGTTGAAGGTGCTGGCGATTCTCAAAACATCGGCGGCCGCGTAAGCCAAATCCGTGCGCAGCTCGAAGAAACAACATCTGAATTCGACCGCGAAAAATTGCAGGAGCGTCTTGCTAAGCTTGCAGGCGGCGTTGCAGTCATCAAAGTCGGCGCAGCAACGGAAACAGAGCTGAAAGAGCGCAAACTTCGCATTGAAGATGCTCTGAACGCAACACGTGCAGCGGTCGAAGAAGGCATCGTATCCGGTGGTGGTACAGCGCTTGTGAACGTCTACAACAAAGTAGCAGAAGTAGAAGGCGAAGGCGACGTGGCAACAGGCGTGAAAATCGTTCTGCGTGCCCTTGAAGAGCCAGTTCGTCAAATCGCACACAACGCAGGCCTCGAAGGATCTGTGATCATCGATCGCCTGAAGCGCGAAGAAATCGGCATCGGCTTCAACGCAGCAACAAGCGAATGGGTGAACATGATCGACACAGGCATCGTTGACCCAACAAAAGTAACACGCTATGCACTTCAAAACGCAGCCTCTGTCGCAGCTCTGTTCCTAACAACAGAAGCAGTAGTCGCAGATAAGCCAGAAGAAGGCGGCGGCGGTATGGGCATGCCGGATATGGGTGGCATGGGTGGAATGGGCGGCATGATGTAATATCATCCCCCGAAAAAGCGTCAAACCTTGATTTATCAGGGTTTGACGCTTTTTTATTTTCTGCTGTTTTTGAAAAATCCATAGTGGGTACTGTTTAAATGAATTTTTTAATGTGTTATTAATTTGTTGTTTTAGGAACAGGTATATTGTCGTATTGAAAGGTTTGAAAAAATTCAAGAAATTTATTGTACAATAAGGGACGTTCTGTTTATTAAAAACCAGGATTCCATTTCAATAATTTGTATTTTATGGTATATTTCCTGTAAGTGTTAGGTTTAAAAGCTCTTTGGATTTTGCGGGAATATGATACTTAAGATTATAAAATGCGACAGGAGGATCGTTCTTTATGAAAATAACAGTAATACTTCTGCGTTTTGTTTATCTTCCTTTAGCAGGTCTCTTCATTCTGCCGATGTCCCTTTGGTTTGCTGCTGGTTTTATAGCTGAATATGGACCCGAAGCTCCTACCTTTCCTACACCTCTTTGGCTTATTCCGGGTGCAGTTTTCCTTCTGGGCGTGGCCGTCCAGTGTTGGAGAAAATTGTTTTGGATAGGAATGGGCCTCACTCTGCTTTCTTTTATCCTTTTCTTTACCGATATCATTCCGTATGGATCCATTACATTTGATTAACGCCCTTTACAGGTGCTTTTTAAATTTGTTTCGCTCAATCATATATGCTGATATGAAGAAAAGGAGGAATTATTTTGAATTCTTTTGGTCGTTGGATTTTTTTGGTCGCCTTTGTCTTAATTACTATCTTGTTAGTCAATAAAGGAATTGAGTTATGGTCTATTGGAACAAACGTTGATGGCGCTGGTATAGGAATTAATTTTTTAGGGATTGAGATAAATGACAGAGTGTCTGAGGAAAACATTCCTTCCTATGCGTGTGGTTTTTTTATAACAAGTGCGTTTACTTTGTTAGCTAGTATTATTGCTTTAAAGGTGAAAAGAAATAGAGCAGCTGGTTCGACAAGGAGATGAGACACTTATATGTTTGTACAAATGGCGATCTATTTAATAATCGGGATCCTTCTAGGCTTTATATTAGCTGGTCCACTCGGTGCTTTGATAGGTGGGGTGGGCGGTTTGCTCTTTACAATTATTGATCAACTAAATGTAATTATTGAAAAGCTTAATTTACAGCAAAAAGATGGGGAAGAAACAAAGGAATAAATGCTCCTCTTTTTTGCAGTATCGGTCAACCGCTTATCTCCATCCGAATGTTTATAGCTGTTTTCACGATTTCGTATTTTGTTTCGTCGATCACAGCTAGGCAGTTCATAAGATTGAAATGTTCATATCCGTTCCAAAGATTCAGAGCTAATCGGCCCATTTGCACCATTGAACTGGATAAATCGAAATCTGGCTTTTCAGCATCATTAATCGTCTAACTCTACTGCTCATTATTTTTTTAATCTCTATTGGAATGAGCTTTTAATCTATTATGTCTATCACTTATGTTAATCATTTAGAAAAAAAATTAACTTCCTAATATACTAGTTCATTTTCATATCGAATCATTCAACCCACACCCTCACATAGAATAAATTTCTTTAACAAATTATCCTTTGCATCACTTATCATTTTCAGGATAGTCCTATAGATGCAATAAGGTAAAGTCAGAACCCCACTAGTACCACAGGACGGTTTAACGAGGATTTTTATTTCTGTTCTTCTAATTCTTCGATCAGCTTTTTCATTTCATCAATTTCCCTGCGTTGCGCTTCAATGATGCTGTTTGCAAGTTCCTTTACACGTGGATCTGAAATGTTGGCCCGTTCGCTTGTCAGAATGGCAATAGAATGATGGGGGATCATAGCTTTCATCCAGGATACATCTTCAACAGTACTCTGGCTTCGCATCAACCAAATGGAAAGAACCAGCACAGCTGCACTTCCCGCAAGAATAAGTGTATTTAAACGCCGCTTATCGTACATATTCCACATAAACACCAACATCACAATGGCCATCACCGAACCCATCATAAGTGCCATATATACTCTTGTTTCGCTGAAAAAAATATGATCAAGCTGGAAGACATTAAAATACATAAAAGCATACATAAGGATAGTGGAGACAGCAATCATCACCCCAAATTTAGCGTATTTGTTCAAAAAATCGCTCCTTTCTTTACTCTTTTATCTATCTTTTATTTTCACTGTTTTTATTCGTATAAACGTCTCAGCTGAAATTGCACAAAAACTGCATGATTTTATCCTTTCTATAAACATGCCGATAAACATGATATGATCAACGAAATGGCTTATCATGCATATTTTTCAAAGGAAGGCGCTATATGGAATCCACAAACGAAAAAAACAATAAAAAGACAACTAGAATTAGATCGCGCTTAAGAACGTTACTAGAGATATCCATTCTTCTGTTTACTCTTTGGCTGTTGTTTGTGCTGTTTTTACTGTTCCTTTCAAACGGAAATGAGACCGGAGAACAGCCACTGTTAAACGATCTAAGAGTCTTAACCGGCATTGAGATGGAGAGTTTAGAAAATGTACCTTTATTCAATGATGTGAAAAAGGCACCAAGTGAAGCCTCTGTTGACAAAAAAGATGCAGAAGAATCTCTGGAGAACCCCGAACGAGACGAGATTGAATTTTCAATGGAAGAGTTATTGATGGAAAGAGAACTTTTGTTTCAAAACGCTGAAGCAATTTTTGAAAATATAAAAATACCTGAAAGCACGGATCATTCCCATTCACCCATCGAACGAGATCGTGTGTACATTTATCATTCGCACAGCAGAGAATCGTTTTTGCCTTATTTTAAAAATACGAATCAGCCAGAAGACGCTTTTCATCCGAAATTGAATATCACATTAGCCGGAAAGATGCTCGAACGGGCTTTGGAAAGAAGAGGAGTCGGCGCACAATCGGATTCCACTGATATTGTCAGCGCATTGGAAGAGAAGGGCATGGAATATGGAAGTTCTTATCTAATTTCGCGGGAGCGTGTTCGGTCTGCTAAAAAAGCAAACAAGAATTTCGACATTTTATTAGATATCCATCGAGATTCGCTGCGTAAATCGGCCACCACAATTGAAAAGAATGGAGAGACTTATGCGCGCCTTCTTTTCGTCGTAGGAACTGGACATGCTGCCTATGAAGAAAATCTTTCATTCGCAAATGATTTGCATGAGAAGATTTCCGCCCAAAACCCCGGGCTGTCAAAGGGAATATTAACAAAGGACAGTCATCAGGGTAATGGGGTTTATAATCAAGATTTGGCCCCGAGGTCCGTAATCTTGGAAGTAGGAGGAGTGGATAATACGGCAGAAGAGATTTCGAGGACCATTGAAGTATTAGCTGATGTTTTGAGTGGCTATGATTGACCAGCATAGAAAAAAGTGAATAATAAATATGGAATATATTCGAAGAGACTGCACAGGAGTAATAGCAGTCTTTTTTCTTTTTAGCACCAAATTTTTTGAATAGTTAGTATTGTCACATTTTTATTACAATACTGTGCAAAATCCATCAATTTTTGATGGATAAATTGTGTATTATTACATAAAAACACTAAATCAAAAGAAATGAGTCTATTTGTAATGTAACTTTAAAACTAAGATCTTTTTATTTTGCTATGATTATTTGTATGGAAATATAGATAAATAATATAAGGCTGTGGGAGGTCTATGTTGAGTGAAGAGTTTTAAGAGAGTATTGGTTATGTTTATGGCAGCAATAATGATGTTGACTTTATCCCCTTTAAGTTCGTTTAAATCAGAAGCAGCTTCTGCTGGAGAGTCCATTATTAGCTACGGGAAGAAGTTTATGGGAGTTCCTTATGTTTGGGGCGGGACTTCACCAAGCGGGTTTGATTGTTCAGGATTTACTCAATACATTTTTAAAAATGCCGCAGGTATCTCCATTCCACGGACAACTGACCAACAATACAACATTGGGACATCAGTAGCTAAAAGTGATCTTCAGCCTGGCGATCTTATTTTTTACAAAAATACATATAAACAAGGGATTTCTCATGTTGGTGTATATGCTGGGAATAATATGGTCTTAAATGCTACATCTAGTAATGGGATTGACCTTGTATCTATGGATAACCCGTATTGGGGACCAAAATACGCAGGAGCAAAACGGGTATTAAACGAAACAACAGCTTCTGTGATACCGGACTGGTTTACAGATGTACCAAAAACAGATGCCACATACACAGCAATTAAAACATTGACAGATCAAAATGTCATAAATGGTTTTGAAGATTACACGTTCCAACCAAAAGCTCAAGTAACCCGCGGACAAGCAGCGGCAATCATAAACCGAGCACTTGGCTTGAAAGCTGAAAGAATGAGCCACTTTACAGATGTATCAAAAACACATCGTTTTGCCTCTGATATTGCTGCAATTCGCGAAGCGGGCATCATTATGGGATTCGATGATAAAACGTTCCGACCGGAAGTGGAAATGACGCGCAATGAAATGGCCGCTATAATCCAGCGGGCATTTGATCTGAAAATGTCGCAGACGACTGCTACGAATATTAAGTATTCTGATATTCGGGCTGATCATTGGGCGTATAAAGGGATTGTGACAATGTCTTTAATCGATAAAACAGGCCTCTTTCAAGGGGATAAATTCTATGGAACTCACCTTGCAACACGTGAAGCATTTACAGTTGGAATTTATAACGCTATAAATGCAAAATGAAAAAAGGAAGCTCTGCCCAATCGATCAGAGCTTCCTTTTTTCTGCTTTTAGGATGAGTTATTCGAATAACTCATCCTTTTTGGCATTATCTAATCAAGAATGCTCGTTAGTCGCATCTTTAAAAGTAGGGGGGGAGAGTCAAACCATATCGATTCGCTCATACGAAAAACCTGGTGAATCTAAACATCAGGTTTCTTAAAGACGAATCTTAAGACGCCATGCTGCGGCACATTTCAGCACACTTGAAACAAGCTTCGGCGCATCTTTGGCAATGGTCAGCTTCATGTTTTTTACACTCATTCCCACATGCTTCACAAATTTCAGCACACAGTTGACAAATTTGTTTTACAAATGGGCTGTTTCTCTGCATTGATTGTGCTGCAAAAGAACAAATTTCGGCACATTCACGGTCTAAACGAATACATTCGCTCATCATTTGGACGTGTTCTTCAGTTAAACATTGATCGAAGCACTTATTACAAGCCTCCATACACTCTAAGCAAGCTTTAATACAATCTTGGAAATGATGGTTCATGATTGTACCTCCTTTAAAAATTTGAGTTCCTTAAATATATTGCCCACTTTATTTAATTTAAACGAAAAAATTCAAACTCCATAATTTCTGCACAATTTTTCTCGATAATTAATAACACTTATCTTTTTTATCAACAACGGAGGTGTTATTTTGTATTCTGTTCTTATATTTTTAGGTGAAAAAGATTCTTTAACTGTTCTCCATTCACTTCTGAAAAAAGAAAAAATAAGGTGTTTATTTGCCGTATCTGAAAAGGATGTCATACATATGATCCAAAATGAACGGATTAATTTGTTTGTTTTCGATCCAAGTTCTTCTGAGTTGTGGCTGAAAATATGCAAAAAAGTAAAAACACTTTCTGACATTCCAATTCTCATGGTAACAGAAAGCACTGATAAGGAATCCATTTTGAACGGTTTGTATGCTGGAGCGGATGATTTCATAGCGGCACCAATTGACGAGGACATCTTTTTAGCTAAAATTAAAGCTAATTTAAGAAGAGAAGGTACTGTTAGTGTCAATGAAATTCATTTTAATGGTCTGGTGCTCAATAAAACAAGGTATGAAACTGCATATGAGAATACATCCTTGTCCTTGACTCAAAAAGAATTTAGTTTGCTCGACTGTTTTTTGAGCAATAAAAATCAAGTTTTAACGAGAGAACAATTGATTATGCAAATATGGGGATATAAATACACAGATACTCGCACAGTGGATTCCCATATAAGAAATTTGCGTGGAAAACTAAGGACAGTTAAATTTCCAATAGATGATCATTTAAGAACATCATGGGGATATGGATATATTTGGATGACTGAAGGGAGAAAGGAAAAATCAACTTACCATAAATCAGATTAACGTCAAAAGTGAAAAAGGTAGTATGTTTTATTAGTAAATTTATTGTTGTAGGCAACCTTGAAGAAAATCGAACGCACGCACGAACAGGTCTAGAAAGTTTGACTAAGATTTCAACAGCTATTTATGTTGAAAAAAAGGCAGTCTTGATAATGTTGTAACAGTAAAAAGAATAATAACGGCTGGTCTCCATAATAGTTTCTATTTTGGAGGCTTTTTTTAAAATCCATAAATTCTCTACATTTTGAAACTATAATAAAATGAAAAAGATTTTCTGCGAATTTGAACAGTAAATAATGGCTTTTCATACAAATCCACCATTAAAATTCATCAAAAATAATTAAATACTGCTATATGAAAGAAATAGATGGGACCATCTAAACAACGGAATGGAGAGAGGGAGCATGAAAAAGAAGTTATTGATTGTTGATGACGAATGGAATATGAGGAATCTACTTAGAATTCATTTAACAAAGGACTTTGACATTACTGAAGCAGTTGACGGAGAAGAAGCAGTATCCCTTATCAAAAAAAGTTCGCTGGACCTCATTATATTAGATGTTATGATGCCTGGGTTAGACGGCATGGAAGTGTGCAAAGAAGTCAGAAAAGTAAAGAAAACACCTATTCTGATGCTAACCGCTAGAAACGATACGAAAGATAAAGTTCACGGACTAGAAATGGGAGCCGACGATTATTTAGTTAAGCCATTTGAACCGGATGAACTTTTAGCTAGAGTAAAGGCTTTGCTGAGAAGGTCAGCATTAAGCAGCGAAACAAGCGAGAAAGAAGGCAAGGGAGCCCTGAATTATGGAAATGGATTTATGGAAATTGACCAGGAAGGGCATAGTGTGTTTATCGCAGGTGAAAAGCTCGAATTAACGCCCAAAGAGTATAAATTGTTGCATGTCATTGCATCAAACCCCAAAAGAGTTTTCACAAGAGATGTTCTTCTCGATATTTTATGGGGATATAATGACTCACGTGACACCAGAACGGTCGACAGTCACGTGAAGAATATCCGTATTAAAATAAAGGAAAAAGGATTTGACTATAACCCATTTGAGACCGTATGGGGAGTAGGGTATAAATTTCGCGAACCGGATGAACAGTTATGAAACTAAACAGTATAACGGTAAAATTGGGTATCATTATTATGGTTTTATTTTCATTTGTACTTTTTCCATTAGTGTATACTATCGACCAGATGTTTACTTCTTTTTATATTAGCCAAAAACAGGAGCAACTTGAAAATTTCGCATCAAAATACTCTACTACCATTACAGATGTTGAAGACGTGAATTCTTATCACATGTTTGAGATGTTGTCTGAGTTAATGGATGCAGAACTTTTTGTTTTTGACATGGAGGGGGATATTTTAAAGAGCACAGGAGTATTAAATTTTATTGAGGACACCAAAGTGCCAAAACAAATCTATAATCCAATTGCTCAAAATAAGACGCTTGGCTACGAATATACAGCACCATCGAGCTCAAAAGAATTTTTCCTTGCCGGAAAGTCCATTGTAGTCAACGGCAAGGTAAATGGTGGTCTTGTTATTGTATCAAGCATGGAAGGTGTAAATACTTCTATAGAAAAAGTACGTCTGTGGCTATTAATATCTGTTATCGGTGCTTTTTTTATAGCTATTGGCTTTACATTTTTCGTATCCAAAAGACTATCTAACCCTCTTTTGAAGATGGAACAGGCAACACGTGAGATAGCAAAAGGTAATCTAAGCACAAATCTGATAGTTCCTACAAATGATGAAGTAGGCAGTTTGGCAACAGCCATTACAGATCTAGGAAGAGAATTAGATGAATACAGGACCAACCGAAGAGAGTTCTTTGCCAATATATCACATGAACTAAGAACACCTATTTCTTATATAAAGGGATATTCACAGGTATTGACTAATGGTCTTATTTCTAACGAGGCTGAAAAAAATCAATATTTAACCATTATTAATGAGGAAGCGGACCGCTTAACAACATTAATAAACGACTTGTTTGAACTCGCTAAAATGGAAGAAGGCAAAATCGATTTAAATTATGAGTGGCTAGACATCGGCGACATTTTAAACAGTTCTGTGAAAAAAGTATCCCTCAAAGCGGCAGAGAAAAAAATAGAAATACGGTTAAACACAGTCATCGATTATCCGCTGCTTTACACCGATGGAGTCCGTTTAGAGCAAGTGATTATTAACTTAATTGAAAATGCTATTCGATATAGCGACGATGAATCACGTATAGATATTTACACTAAAATGTATAATGAAAATCTTGAAATATTCATTCAAGACTTTGGTATGGGTATACCCGAAGATGATGTACCATTTATTTTTGAACGCTTCTATAGAGTAGAAAAATCAAGATCAAGAGCATCGGGAGGGACCGGCTTAGGTCTCGCTATTGTCAAAAATTTAGTACAATTATTAGGTGGAGAAATCAAATTTGAAAGCATCCAAGGAAAAGGGACGCTGTTTAAATTAGTATTTTCTACAGAACAAAAAGTGGGTGAAACAAATGAAAAAAATAATTGATATAGTCATACCACTATTTTTTATTTTGATGGGAATAGGCTGTCTTACACTGTCAAGTACTGTTTTTCATTCACATAATGCACTGCATAGTCTATTTGAGTCCACAATTGGGATTTGTATTTTTTTACTAATACCGATTCTCTTAGGAACAATATTTATATGGGTTAATAGAACAAAAAAATCAAGAGAATAAGGGTCAAAAGGCAGGGGCTTTCAACAAGGTTTTTTGAAAATGACTATAAAAAGGGCTTTGCACATATACTGTACAAAATCTGCTCTGGGGAGGGATCTAGAATGTCTACATCTTTACTCATCTTGACATCAAGTGTCATATTGGTTTACCTTATCACCTTCATTTATATTTCAAAATATAGAAGAGAAGTGCCTTCTATGGTGGGAATGATTGCTGCGATGGCATTAGGAATGATGATCGGGTTACTAGGGGGGACTATAGCAGGCGTATACTTTGTGGAAAACCTCTTTTTATCAACTCTTGTTGGGGGAGGGATTGGGTTTTTAGCAGGGACCTTTATTGGACTCCCTTTCAACCTCCTCTCCACAATAGAAGGAATGCTGTCCGGTCTGATGGGCGGCATGATGGGTGCCATGCTTGGAGCCATGATTCCGAGTGTATATGCGGATGCGATAATTAAGCTTTTGTTTTCATTGGAACTCTTATTTAATTTAATCATCCTTTACCTGTTAATCAGTGAAGGGCCGAGGGGAAAAGAATCGATAGGAAGAAGGTGGTTTGAAAACCCTGCATTAATGAGTACAACGCTAGCCTTATTTTTCTTTTTTTTTAACATGGCCGGTCCCATCGCTTTTCCTAAACAGCCCCCTCATGTGAATCACACTTCACAAAGCAGCAATGGATCAACCAAAGATATGAGCAGCATTATAGAAATTAATGCAGAAGATTTTTCATATTCACCGCATAATATAAAATTCAAGAAATCTCAAACGGTTACAATCCGTTTGAAAAATGTTGGACAAGTTGAGCATGACCTACAAGTGAAAGGTTTAAAGGCAGAAGTGATAGAGTCAGAAAGCCATCATTCAGGAGACCAAAGAGACTTACATATACATGCCATGCCTGGTAAAAATTCTTCCATCACCTTCAAACCATTAGAAACTGGAAGGTTTGAGTTCTATTGTACACTTCCAGGGCACAAAGAATCGGGAATGGCGGGAACATTTGATGTTCTTTGACGGAAAGAAATTTTCAAATAATCGGCATATGCAAATTGAAAGTCTCCTTTCAGTTGATTTAGTATGAAAATACAAAAAGGAATCGGGAACATGTATAATTTGTTCAATAATTTCAGCAATTTTGTCACACAGCCCTTTTTGAATTGGTTTCATCAAATGGACAATATCTCAATTGGAGGAGCACTGCTTTTAGGGTTTATTGGTGCGTTAGTGCCCTGCCAGCTGACAGCCAATGGCAGTGCGCTTATGATCTATGGAAACTCATCCCTTAGAAAAGGCGTTGTATGGTCTCATATTTTTTTATTCCTCTTAGGAAAAATAGTTGTTTTTAGCGGGTTAGGTCTCATGGTTTGGCTCGTTGGAAGCCAGATCGAACAGACCTTGACGCTGTTTTTTCCTTGGTTTAGAAAAATAATTGGCCCATTGTTAATTCTTGCGGGGTTCTTTTTATTAGGAATTATTAACTGGAAAAAAGAAATTTCTTTTGGGAAAATCCCTTCGAGACTGTTTAAAGGGAAAACAGGTTCTTTTTTAATGGGTGTCAGCTTTTCTCTGGGCTTTTGTCCCACGATGTTCGTACTTTTCTTTGTTACACTGATGCCACTGGCTTTATCGGTTCCATATGGATTTGTTCTTCCAAGTGTTTTTGCAGTCGGAACAACGCTTCCTCTTTTGATCATCATCTTTATTGTCTGGTTCTTAGAAATGGATAAAGTCATTATGGCGAAAAGCAAAAAAATAGGGGACATGATACAAAAAATGACTGGTGCTGTTCTTATATTGATTGGTATGATGGACACCATTGTGTACTTGTAGGAGTGACGGTTATGGAAGTTATTCTTCTTTTTGGCACAGGAATTCTGACCATCATTTTCAGTATAGCTCATTTGAAAAGCACATCTTCAGTTACGACAAAACCTTTATTTATTTATTCTTTATTTTCTTTTCTGCTGCTTTGGTTGCTTTTCTTTTATAATTTGAATATGTACAAGGATGAAATTGCACTTGCCTTTTCAAATGTTAAAGAAGAGCCAAAGGAAACCATTATGGAAGAAAACATAGAAACGGAACAAAATTTAGTCGGAGCAAAAGGAAAAGCAGAAGTGACTAAAAAGCTCTTGGATGCTCCATTAATCAACCAACTCCCGGAACTGCCCAGAGGGTGTGAAGTAACAAGTCTTGCCATGCTTTTGAGGAATGCAGGTGTCAAAGTAGATAAAATGCAGTTGGCAAAAGAAGTGAGGAAAGACCCTACACCGATGACTTATCGAAACGGCCGAGTACATTTCGGCAATCCTGCCATTGGATTTGTAGGAGACATGCATTCATTTAAGAATCCTGGATATGGTGTGTACGATAAGCCTGTTTTCCATTTGGCGGAAAGGTATCTTCCAGGACAGGTGATCAATATGACAGGCGAAGCTTTTGACAGTGTGCTTAACAAAATCAAGACAGATCAACCTGTTTGGATTATTACAAATGTAACCTTTGGTGTACTTGAGGATTTACAGTTTGAAACGTGGAATACACCTGAAGGGGAAATTAAGATAACGTATAAAGAACATTCTGTTTTAGTTACCGGCTTTGATGGGAATTACATTTACTTTAATGACCCGCTGACCAGTATTAAAAACAGCAAAGCGAACAAGAAACAATTTATTGCAGCCTGGGAACAAATGGGGAAGCAAGCAATCAGTTTAAAGTAGGTAGTGGATAATCTCAAGGCCGATTGAAGGCACTATGACCTGAAAAAAGTGAACAAAAAAGGTGATCCCCTGTAAGGGGTCACCTTTTTTATATGGGCATTTACTTTTGTAAAACCAGTTCTTTTTCTTGAGCAACTGAAGAAAAATCAAATTTATTCTCAATGTGGATCTGGTGCCAAAGCATAAAGATAATGACAGTCCATAGTTTTCGGCTATTATCTTTTTTATTGGCACAATGCTCATTAAGTAGTGCCAACACGGCGTCTGTATGAATCAAATGGTTCACATGGCTGTTTTTGATAAGATCCACTGTCCAGTCATACATCTCGTCTTTAAGCCAGAGCCGGATCGGAACCGGGAATCCAAGCTTTTTTCTTTGCAAGATATGCTCCGGCACAATGCCCTCTGCAGCTTTTCTTAGGATATATTTAGTTGTGTTATTTGCGAGCTTGAATTTTGTTGGGATTTTGGAAGCGACCTCGAACACATTACGATCTAGGAACGGAACTCTTAGTTCTAAAGAGTTTGCCATTGTCATTTTGTCAGCTTTTAATAAAATGTCGCCTCTTAACCATGTATGAATATCAATATGCTGCATCTTCAATACTTTATCGTACTTTACCGCTTCACCATAAAATGGACTGGTTATATCAGTATAATGCAGTGCCGGATTTACTTGATGAAGAAGAGCGCGCTTTTCTAATTCCTCGAAAATTTTAGCATTCCCTATATACCGTTCTTCGAGGGGCGTGCATCCCCTTTCCGTGAAGCTTTTCCCTTTTACTCCTTCTGGTAAAAGTTTAACGAGGCTTTTCAGCGCTTTTTTCATCGGAGCAGGGATATTATCGAAGCCTTGTAAATCAATAGATTCTCGATAAATATTATAGCCGCCGAATAGTTCATCGGCCCCTTCTCCTGATAAAACCACTTTTACTTGTTTTTTTGCTTCACGTGCGACAAAGTATAAAGGGACAGCAGCAGGATCTGCCAATGGGTCATCCATGTGCCAGATAATCTTAGGCAATTCCTCCATAAACTCTTTAGCAGAAATCGTATAATCAATATTTTCTAAGCCCAATACATCAGCTGTTTCTTTCGCTACATCGACTTCACTGTAACCGCTGCTTTCAAAACCAACAGAAAACGTTTTAATTTTCGGGTTAACTTGTTTAGCTAATGAAACAATGAAGCTTGAGTCAATTCCACCAGAAAGGAAAGAGCCTACTGGCACATCACTCCTCATGTGAATATTGACTGATTCTAATAAAACATCCTGTATTTCTTTTGCCAGTTTTACTTCATCAGACTGTACAGGATTAAACGTCGGCTGCCAGTAGCGTTGAATGTCCATCGGCTGTCCGGGAGATTTGGTAAAAAAGTGTCCCGGCCGTAGCTTTTTAATCGCTTGAGTCATTGTAGCAGGTTCCGGTACATATTGAAAAGTGAGATAATGATGAAGAGATTCGGGCCTGATGGCCGTATCATTGACGGCCTTGGCAATGCTTTTTCTTTCAGAACCGAAAAAGGTTTGGTTTTCTTTTTCTAGATAATAAAACGGTTTAATGCCGAATGGATCACGGGCACCAAATAACCTTTTGTCCTGTTTGTCCCATATCAAAAACCCAAACATTCCTCTTAATTCATTTACCATTTTGTCATTTCTTGCACTGTAAAGAGCAATTAAAACCTCTGTATCAGAATGAGTACTAAAATGGTATCCCTCTTCTTCTAATTGATTTCTCAGTTCTAAATAGTTATAAATCTCTCCATTGAAGACAATCCAATACCGCTCATTTTCATAAGACAAAGGCTGATGACCCGCTTTCAAATCAATAATACTAAGCCTTCTGAAACCAAGCTTTACATGCTCATCTAAATAATACCCAGCGTCATCCGGACCTCTATGAATAATCATATTATTCATATTCTCTACTGTATTTTGATTTTCTAAAAAGTCATTATGCGCTACATTAGAAAATATCCCTACAAAACCACACATTCTTTTCACTCCACCTCTGGTAGTTTCTACTATCAAAATACTCATTTTAGCAGGGGATTTTGTAGAATATGTGTAGTTTTCAAAATGAGACATAGTTTGAAAACGATTAAATAATTATTTTCTAAAAGCTATTGTTGTCTCTCCTTAGAAAATACACATTTACTACTTATACTGTTAATGCAGCAAATTAAATGAGGGGGAACCTTATGACATGGAAAGTATTAAAGCATTAGATCGTATTGCCTTTCAAGTTGGACCCTTAACGATTTATTGGTATGGACTGATTATCATGACAGGTATTTTACTTGGGTTGTGGTTGGCGACAAGAGAGTCCGTGAGGCAGGGGCTACCAAAAGATACATTTAGTGATTTGCTTTTTATTGTATTGCCTGTAGCAATAATTTCAGCTAGGCTATATTATGTTACTTTTGAATGGACCTACTACTCTCAAAATCCCTCCCAAATCTTTGCGATTTGGGAAGGTGGTATTGCAATTCATGGTGCGCTTTTAGGATCATATGTAGCTGGATATATCTTTTCCAAAAGAAAAAAGATTTCATTTTTGAAATTGGCAGATATTGCAGCACCTAGCATCGTGTTAGGACAAGCAATTGGTCGGTGGGGAAATTTTATGAATCAGGAAGCTCATGGAAGAGAAGTGTCTAGAGCTTTTTTGGAGCAATTATATTTACCTGATGTGATAATTAACCAAATGTACATTGATGGACAATACTACCACCCAACATTTTTGTATGAGTCGGTCTGGAGCACAATTATTTTCGGCTTACTGCTATACGCAAGAAGAAAACGTTTAGTCGAAGGCGAACTTTTCTTTTCATATCTTGTTCTCTATTCTATCGGGCGATTTTTCATCGAAGGTATGAGGACCGATAGTTTAATGTTGTCTGAAGGGTTAAGAGTGGCCCAGTTGGTGTCTATTGGGCTAATCTGTATAGGAATCAGCATGATAGCCTGTCGAAGAAACAGCTTGAAAATAAGAAACGGAAACGGAGAGCCTAATGATGAAAAAATCAAATAAACCTAAAAAAAGTCCTATGCTCATGTGGGGCATTTTATTGACAGTTATCGCAGCAAGTACAGCGGGGATTTTCTTTTTGAGTAAAGGCACAGAGAAATCAGTCAGTTTTGATCATATCCATGGAATCGGCTACACAGGTGATGGCAACAGTTTGGTCATACCGGCTCATGATGGATTGAGAATATATGAAGAAGATACTTGGCGAAATGCTGAAAACGAACCAAACGACTATATGGGTTTTTCAATGATAAATGATGGCTTTTATAGCAGTGGCCACCCGGCTCCAGGCAGCGACTTGAAAAATCCATTCGGTATTGTGAAAAGTGATAATTTCGGTTCTGAAATCGAACCCTTGACTTTATACGGGGAAGTGGATTTTCATGGAATGGCGGCAGGCTACAACTCAAATATCATTTATGTTATGAACCCGCAGCCTAACACCGTTATGGCGTCCCCCGGTCTTTATTTTTCTACAGATGAAGCGAGGACTTGGAAGAATAGCAAGTTGAACAATCTAGTTGGATCTGCATCGGCCATAGCAGTTCACCCTGAAAATGAACAAATGATTGCGCTTGGAACTGATCAAGGTGCGTTTCTTTCTGCAGACAATGGGAATACTTTCAACCAGACATTAAAAGAGCCCGTCTCTGCTATGACGTATACGTTCGATGAAAAGGTAGCAATAGGTTCTAGGGGGGAAAAAGCAAAAGTGACGATTCTAGATTTAATCTCTCTTGAACCAAAAGAGCTGTCTATTCCATCGCCGAATGAAGGAGAGTTTATTTCATTTATTGCAGTAAACCCTAAAGATGTAAATGTTATTGCGTATTCAACCAGTGAAAATAATGTATACCAAAGTAAGAACGGGGGAGCTAGTTGGACTGCAATTGTAAAAAAAGGAAAGGGTGTAAAGAGTGACTAAACTGACAAAAAGCTGTAGCCGTTCATATCTCAAGCGCCTTATACTGAAGGCAAGAAAGATTAACACCTATTATATCCTTCCGAAATACAGTATAGAGAGGTGATAAAGATGTGTTTTTCAAGCAACGCTATAGAGCAAGAGGCTTTAAAAGTGACGGAACAAATAAAAAAGAAAACTATTTACAAATTTGTAAAGGCTGATTTTATAAATGGACACGATAACGATGACGACTTGAACTTAATTTCGAGAATCACGTTAGAAGATCACAGTGGAAAAAAGTACTGCATTGAACCAAACCCGAATGGACTACGATTTGCAGAAGGGACCATCACATTTCATGAGTACAAGGAGTTAGAACGAAACGAAAAGAAACAAGGGACTCGCCTATTGCTTTTAACAATCACTGTTTACTTAGCAGCAGGCGGAACGTTCATCTGGTACTTGCTTTAGACCATTCTGCCGCTCAACCGACGCAAAAACATGTCGTTATTGCGTCGGTTTTTTGTAAAATCAAACAATCGCTTTTAAAAATGCGTATTTTGATGATGACTCCATTAATTCTCCATAATTAATCGCTATGATTAAAAAACGATCATATATGGAGGTGCAGCAAATGAAATCAAAAGTTACTTTATTCTTTTTTATATCCCTTTTTGCCTTAATATTAAGTGCCTGTAGTATGGCTGGCATGGACCATAGCAACATGAATATGGGGGACAAAGATGCAGAAACAAAGAAAGAAGAAACAAAAGATTTACAGGCTACAGCCGCAGCGGAAACCATAACAGATAATGAGTTTACCTTGGTAGCCCAAGAGAGAACACATAATTTAACAAGCAAAAAGAGCGTTACGGCATGGACATTTAATGGATCCGTACCTGGCCCAGAAATTAGAGTCCAGGAAGGTGAAGAGGTAAAGATCAATTTGAAAAACGAATTGAAAGATCCTGTAACAATTCATTGGCATGGTCTTCCTGTCCCAAATGAAATGGATGGAATACCTGGGGTAACTCAAAATGCTGTACAGCCTGGCGAGAGCTTTACTTATAAATTCACAGCAGAGGTACCCGGAACTTACTGGTACCACTCTCATCAAGAAGGAGCAACTCAGGTTGATAAAGGATTATACGGTTCCTTTATTGTAGAAGGAAAAGATCAAAGAGAATATGACCGAGATTATACTCTTGTTCTTGATGAGTGGATGAGTAATATGGACTCCATGGATATGGAAGAAACAATGAATATAGAGTCAGACAACGCTGAAAACATGGAAGGCATGGATCATAGCAATATGGAGATGGGGCCAAAAGCGGAATTAGCAGGTCCAGAGTCTGAAGATATGGCACATGATATGAGTATGTATAATATTTATACCATTAATGGGAAAAGCGGAGAAAGCATTAATAAGTTAACGGTGAAAGAAGGAGAGAAAGTCCGCTTGCGCTTAGTAAATGCTGGATTTATGTCACATAAAATTCATCTGCACGGCCATAATTTCAAAATCATTAGCTCGGATGGTCAGAATATTTCCAATCCTCAAGAAGTAAAAGAACAGTTGATCTCAATTGCCCCAGGTGAAAGATATGATATTGAATTTACAGCGGATAACCCTGGCGAATGGCTTTTAGAATGCCATGGGGATATGGAAGGCACTGATGGTATGCGAACGCTTATTCAGTATGAAGACTTCTCAGGAAAATCGACTGATAAATCCAACAATCGTGAAGAGCTTCCCGCATTTGATTTGACTTCTTACGGCGAAAAAGAAGAAGGAGAGTTTACATTAGATCAAGTATACGATGTATCCTATACTATGGACTTGAACACTCAAACAACAAATGGAAAGCAAAAATTCACTATTAATGACAAAACGTATCCCCAAACTGAGCAGATACAGGTAAACGAAGGAGACACAGTAAAAGTCAACTTGGTAAACAACTCAAAAGATGATGATCACCCTATGCATTTACATGGTCACTTTTTTCAGGTTTTAAGCAAAAATGGGAAGCCCGTTGAAGGGTCTCCTTTGATGAAAGATACGATTAGTTTGGAACCAGGTGACGAGTACATTGTGGCTTTTAAAGCAGATAATCGTGGCAACTGGATGTTCCACTGTCATGATTTACACCATGCAACCGCTGGAATGGTTACACAAGTAAATTACGAAGGATTTAAACCCAATTTTGTACCGGATCCTGCAGCAAACAACAATCCTGAATAAAAGATGCATTCATGCTAAAAAAAGAGACTGGTGTCGGTCTCTTTTTTTAAGTCAAATAATATTATGAAGGGCGAGAGCTGTAATGCCAAACAAGTCTAAAACTTTTGACGTCAACAATACTGTGAACGATCTCCGCTTAAATGCAACAGATATTGCAGATAAAAGGAAGTTGCTCGAAATACTTTACCGCTTTTCTGCCGGGAATAAAGAAAAAACTGTCTTAGTTCAAAATAGAGAAAACCCAAAAGAAGAAGGTATTTTGATCAGTCTTGAATATTTTGAGGAATTGCTTTCTTACAAAGAGGCCGTTCAGGAAGTTTTTGATTATTTAGTTAAAGAAGAGAACGTAAAAAATCATTCCATTAAATAAACATATTCTACTTGTAAAGCTGCAAACTAGAACGACTAATGGAAAATCGTTCTTAACCTCGGTCCTGCAATAACTTTTTTATTTTAAAAAGAGCCAACCTGTAAAAATCAATAGCCTAATGAGGATGGCTTCACAGAAATTATAATATGCACCGTTTAATTCAGCAGAATGTAAGTCCTGTTTTGAGCTTCCAGATACACTCATAATCATTTCTTTTTCATCTGCAGTGCATCCTCCATATTTTCTGCACATTTTCCGGGTATATTATAATTTATAATTAAAGGAGGGGTTATTTACATGTGGAATAAGAAACTAAAAAAATCTGTATTAGGAATATCATTTGCATCCTTTTTATTAGTACTGGGAGCCTGCGGCAATACAGATGATGAAAATATGGGAAATACAGAAAACACAGAAACAATGGATGAAAATATGGAAGGCATGGATCATGGAAATATGGATATGTCTACCTCTGGTGAAGTCCCGGAAGGTTTGAAAACAGCTGAAAGTCCAACCTATGAAGTCGGCACTTCTGCCATGATCAATGCAGACCATATGGAAGGCATGAATGGAGCTGAAGCAAGGATTGTCGGTGCATATGATACTACCGTTTATACCGTTTCTTACACTCCAACAACGGGTGGAGAAAGAGTAGAAGATCATAAATGGGTCATTCATGAAGAGCTTCAAGATGCTGGTGAAGCACCACTAGAGTCAGGAACAGAAGTAACAGTTAACGCAGATCACATGGAAGGCATGGAAGGTGCGACAGCCGAAATTGATTCAGCAGAAGAAACCACCATATACATGGTTGACTACACCCCAACGACGGGTGGAGAAAAAGTTATAAACCACCAATGGGTAACAGAAAGTGAACTTTCACCAGTTCAATAAAACCACTAGTGCCGTACATATTCCATTGAATATATGCGGCACTAATTTTGTATTTTAGACAAAAAAGTAAGCGCTTTCTTGTCTATTCAATATGATGAGTGGAATAACTTTTTATTTCTTCTACCTGCTCTTCGAGAAAAAATATTTCAAAAAAAGATCTCTATATGTAAGAATTATTATAATATCTAAATTTGAAGAAAGTGTGGAGAATCATTCTTTTTTAAATGTCCAACTTGAGCGTACAGCAGTCCCCATGTCATTGTTCAAATAGACTACACGTAGTCTATTTGAACAATGACATGGGGAAGTACGACTAAAATTCTCATTTCTTTTTATTTACCAAACATAAAAATATTTTATTATCTTTGATTTTCAATTTATCCTCAAATGATTTCTTTGCTTTAGATGATTTAAAGTCTTTAATAACAGGTGTAACTGCTGGAATAAAATGACCGGCCTTGACAACTATTGACCAGTGAAACAGTAAATAGGGGGTATCAAACGAGCTTTTCTTTGTTTAGATTTATTTTTTCAACATTATTGCTTAGATTTGCCTCGGCATTATTAGTTTATGGATTATGGAAGAAACCTTGGCAGGCCCTGTTTATTAGCAGAATAGCTTTTCTATTGTCTGCTGGAGTGTATGGATTCTGTAATAAGGCTGAACAAAGTGCGATTGTTAAGGCAGCATCCGAGGAAGAAAAAGTTGTTAAATCGTTATCGGTAGAAAAAACCCTTATTTCTGAAATAGAGAATGTAGGTCCCTGGCTTTACGATGAGGGTGTTAAATATGCTGTGCAAGGAACGTTTCCCTCTTATTCTTTTGCGGAATTAAATGAAAAAGCCGATTTAATTGTTGAAGGAAAGCCAACAGCCATATTAGAAGAATATATGGTGGACGGAGACGTGCCATTTACAAAATTCTCTTTTAAAGTGAATAAAGTGCATAAAGGAGATAAAAAAGAAATCGAGAAAGAAATCGAATTTTTGCAGGATGGAAATACTGTAATGGTTTTTGATGAGCATCCATTGTTGGAAATCGGAAATAAATATATCTTATTTTTGAAGATATCTGAAATAGGTGATGTAATCATGGTCGGTGGACCAAATGGTAAATTTGAATATAAAGAAGAACTAAAAGCCTACACAGACGTTTCTGGTAAACAACTGAATGAAAATTTCACTCCTCAATAATTTTCAAATGCAACATAAATGCAGTTTTGTTTTATTGAAAACGCCCCGGCTGCTTTTAATAGCCAGGGCGTTTAATGTGCAGTAGGAACGAACTATTGATTAAGGATTGAGTTGTTATGTCGATAATATTTGGGTTCTCCTAAACACTGGTGCAGGTATATTATTGAAAGAAAAAGAGGACCAATTTTTTGGTCCTTCGCTTCATTTGTTCTTCAATTCAATTTTCAACCAAATACATATCTGCATACTACTCTATTTCTTTATCCTTCCGTAAGATGGATGTCTTTTACTTGACCCCTTTAGAAGAAAGTATCCCTACTTCATTGAAGTGATGAGCATAATTGGCTGCCAGCTGTTGTCCAGTAAAAATTTAATTCAATATAAATGTTATTTTGTTGCGTTGAAAACGTCTTGGATGTTACACGGAACTGACCCCACATCCAAGGTGTTTTTTTAGCTTACTTCTCTATTTATTCTAAAATAAATAAAGCTTCAACTAAGAATTACCCGATAATTACACGTTCTTTTGGGTAATGGTAATTCTCTTTTAGAGTTCCTTTGCTCAGTAAAAAGATAAAGGATAAAATTCCGATCCGGCCGATAAACATCAACAGGATAATGGTCACTTTTCCTGGAGAGCTCAATTCTGGCGTGATGCCCATCGATAGTCCTGTGGTGCCAAATGCAGAACTTACTTCAAATAAGATTTCCATCAAGGAAAAGGGTTCAGTTATCGAAAGAGCAATGGTCGCGATAAAGCAAACAAAAAAAGCCGTAAAGCTGACTACAAATGATTTTCTTACATCCTCGACATGTAATTCACGCTTAAATATCTTTGTGTTTTGGTATCCTCTTGCGAACGAGTAAAGAAACAAAAGGTTTACCGCGAAAGTGGTGGTCCTTACACCACCTCCAACTGAACTGGGAGAAGCACCAATAAACATTAAAAAACAGATCACTAGCAAGGTAGGTTCAGAAAACTCACTAACGTCCATGGTAGCCAGCCCGCCATTTCTTGTTGTGGCTGATTGAAACAAGGCGTAAAAGAAGGATTCGTGCCAGCTTTTATCTTTAAAAAAATGATTGGTTTCTAATAATAAAATCATGATCGTTCCAAAGGCAAACAGCAAAAAGAAGGTAGTCGTGGTTAATTTTGTATATAAAGAAAAAGAAGGCCCTACTGTCTTTTTTTTACTGGTCATATAATTCTTCACTTCGATCAATACAGGGAAACCGATGGCTCCCAGTGTTAATAGAAGAATATGAACAAATTGAACAAAGTAATCCTGAGCAAATGGAACAAGTGAACTGCCTGTGATATCAAATCCGGCATTGGTGGTGGCACTGACCGACGCAAATAGTCCCTGAAAATAGGCTTCTTGCCAGGTTGGGAAATAGTTCAAAAAATAGGTGCCGAGTACTACTGTGCCAACCAATTCTATCAAGAGAATAATGGCTAAGATCTGCCTCATAAGATTGACCAGTCCGGAGAGTTGGGACTGGTTTTGATCAGTCATGATTAACTGCCTTTCCTTTAACCCAATCCTTCTTCGAGCAAGCATCCAAATGAACGTACCGAGAGTCATGATACCGATGCCGCCAAACTGCAGGATAAACATTAAAATAAAGATACCCGGCGTGCTAAATGTTTCCGGCGTTGAAACAACGGCTAACCCTGTAACACTGATAGCACTCACAGCTGTAAATAGTACATCTAAAAAAGTTAACTGAACACCAGGATTCAATGCAATAGGCAAACTAAGCAGACCTGTTGAAATAACGGTTGCAATTAAGTAAAAGGCTACAATGAGTTGAGAGGGGGTTAAGGCATTTTTTCTTATAATTCGCATGACAAAATAAAACTCCTTTGCTCACTAACTTTCTCCATTATAAGCATAACTTTGGGCAGAAGCTATCTAGCGGTTAACTAGCATGTCTTTATCAGCATGTTTGCATTCTAATTATTGAGTAATCATTCCCTCCTTTAAGCCCTATTGTTAAAGCTTTATCAAAACAAAATGATGCTTTTTATCATTCCACAATTTTCTGAAAAAGTATGCTTCAGAGGATTCATCATCTTCTCATGAAATCTCATTTTAAGTGGCTATAATAAAAGCAACGTAATACTAGACAAATTGGACCCGAATTCTTGGACAGAGGGGTGATTCCAATGAAGAAAACTTATGGATTTATTTTCTGTTTCACTGCAATAGTTCTATTCTTGGCAGCATGTCAATCAAACGAACAAAAAGTAACAGAAGCAACGAATGCAATAGACGAGGGGCTGAATGAGAAGGCAATGGAGCAAAAACTTCCTGAATCAAAGGAAGATATAGCATTTGAAGTAGAAATAAAACAACACACGGATTCTCCGTCAGTGATCAACATTTTGATGCAGAATAATAGCAATAACTTTGTTATTTATGACAGACAGTTTAGTATTGAAAAAAATGTTGAGGGCATATGGTATTTCGTTCCCTTTGAAGATGACCTGAAAGTGTTTCAAGATGATGCCCCCGCAGTAAGTGCACAAGAAACCATTTCAGAAAAAATTGATTTGACTCAATTAAAGGACAATCTTTCTCCTGGTAATTATCGTGTCACTAGAACATTCAGCAAAGTTATTTCCAGTAATGAAAGCGAAGCAGAAACACAATACAAAGATTTCAAACTTGCTGCGCCGTTTAAAGTCACCAATTAAAATGTAGTTACTGAAACACAATGCTGTTTTTATGTATTTGAAAGGACCCCAGCTTTCAAAAAAGTTAGGGTCCTTTGCTTTGTAGCACTAGTCAACAGTTTTGATCAACTATTCATCCTTAATTAAAATAAATAAGCACAAAAAGGCACATTCTGAATCAAAGTAGGTGCCACCTTTTTGTGCTTTTGCTGCTGTAGTTAAATTTTTTATCTTTGTCTCTTCTACTCTTTTCGCAAAAAATTCTTCACCCGGTTAACATAGGGTGTTTTATCATAGGAAAAATACAAATGACTTGAAAGTTTAAGTGGATCGCCAAAGAAAAACCGTTCATAGAGCGTTTCACGTGTACCAAATGAGCTCATCGTTAAATCCCATGCTAAACGGAAAATCTTCACCCGGTCCTCTGCATTTCTCGATTTAGCCTGTAAATACTGGTCCAAGTCCTTTCTAATAATGGACTTGAATGTATTTTCTGTCGGGATTGCCATCAATCCACTTGCACCTAACAGTTGAATAATTTCAGTAAACCTTGGGTAAATTCGCGGGAAAAAGTTGATAGCGATTTGTAGTGTTGTTTGATCTGGCCGCATAAATCCCCATTCATCGATGTTGGCTTCGACCTCTGATTTAATTACTAATGCTTTCATCGTTTCTAAGGCAACAATTATTTCAGAAGCTTTTTCCTGAACGTGGTGGTATTCCGTGATATTAATGGTATCAATGATGGACTGGACAATACCTAAAACAAATTCCGTTTTAATAATCTGTCTGGAGACCGCTTGATGTAAGGTCAAAGGCAACACCGAACTAACAGCCATGAAGCTATTCGATACTTCTATGTTGTCATAGTAAAAGACGCGTTCCCATGGGACCAAAACATTGTCGAAAATAACAATCGTATCCATTTCTTCAAACCGCGAGCTTAACGGATAGTTAAATGAAGAGTCTCCTTCAACAAAAGAATCCCTGCAAACAAACGTAAGACCATTACTGTTACTAGGTATAGAAAACGCAAAACCTTTCGCTTTATCTTGAATTCCTCCTGCTGAAAAAACCACTATTTCATCCGTTATTCCGCCCTGTGTTGCCAGCAGCCGCGCACCTTTTACGACGATCCCTTCTTTGTTCTTTTTTATCACTTTTGCTGCAACAGGTTCATCGGTATCTTCAAAATAAAATTTTGCCCGGTTTACTTGCGGATCAATAAAAGTATGTGTCATGGATAAGTCCTTTTCACGTGCACATTCATAAAAATTCACGATATTTTCGGGAAAACAATTTTCTTTTCCTCTTAAAAATTCCGCAGATGCTGCAAATGCCGTTAACATTGTATTCATATAATCGGGACTTCTTCCCATCATTCCATTGTTGGATAGAGCCCATTGCTGGATCATTGCCCGTCTTTTTGTTAAATCTTCTTTTGTTTTTGGCTGTAAAAAGGACAACCCCACGTGGTCTCCCGTTGATGGCGATTGATAGGTCATGACCTCTTTAAGTGATTTATTATGCTGCAAGTCATATAGCGTTGCTTGACTTTTCATGACTCCTTGAAAGGCAGGGTGCTCGGAAATTTTGCCTGTCACAGGAGCGCCATCGATCCAGATCCTTGTTTTTAACTGATCAATCCGTTCAATGTAATTATTTCCAGTTGTAGCAGGCATAAGAGTGCACTCCCTAAAAATTAATTACCTATTTTTAATGGGCGCACTGAAAGAGATCACCCATTTCTTTAGTCATAGCATATGTATATGTGCTTTTCATGGTTACTGCTGATGATCTTATCCATTTTTTAATTCGGTGCGCTTTCTTTATGAAGTTCGTCTAATAATTCTATTTCCAGCTTTGAAGTCTTCTGGTGTAAATGTTATCTCATATTCGTCTAAACGCCAGGTTTCGCTTTCTGCGTTTAAGGAATATGTGTCACCCTCCGTTGATGCTTTTTGATCATTAGTACAGCCAGACAACAGGCCGGTGGCGATGGAAAATAGAAGTAAGAACTTTATTGGATTTTTTCTTTTCATGAAAATTCTCCTTTCGACTACTTCCTGAAAAACAAGAGGTAGTCTTTTTTGTTATGATTCGTCTTGAAATAAGGTATTCTTACTATACAGAGATCAACCTGCAAGGCAGATACTAAAGCGTTTGCTTTGCTTCTGCAGCGAGGTCTGCCTACAATCTGAAGCATGCTTGACTTCTACAAAAAAACAAGTAAAATATAAGTAAAAAGTTTTACTTATTAAATATGAACAACATTCATTTTTAAAGGATATATGGAGGACAAAAGAATGGCGACTATTAAGGATATAGCAAAAGAAGTCGGGTTTTCGATTTCGACTGTTTCGCGTGTGTTAAATAACGATTTGAGTTTATCTGTCCCGGATGAAACGAGAGAGAAAATATTTGAAGTAGCGGATAAGCTTAATTACCGAAAAAAAACGGTCAGGCCGATGGTGAAAAACATTGCTTTCTTGTACTGGCTAACCGATAAGGAAGAATTAGAAGACGTTTATTTTAAAACCATGAGGCTGGAAGTTGAAAAGTGGGCCAAAAAATGCAATGTGGAGCTCACGACCTACAAAATTACAGACGGCATCGCTAAAATCCCTGACACTATCGAAGGGTTTATTGCGGTAGGCTCGTTCTCGGATAAAGAACTGGACTATCTGAAAAGTATAACATCCCGGGGCGTTTTTATCGATTCTACACCTGATCCGGATCTCTATGATTCTGTCCGGCCTGACTTAGCGCAAATGACGAAAAAAACGGTGGACTTCCTGATAGAAAAGGGACACTCCCGTATTGGCTTTATTGGCGGCACGTACCATAATCCTAATACGGACCAGGATGAAATGGATATTCGTGAAAAAACGTTTCGTGCCTATATGAAGGAAAAAGGCTTGCTGGACGATCAGTTTATTTTTTGCCACCGGGGTTTTTCTGTACACAATGGCTACTATTTGATGATCAAGGCAATTGAACAATTAGGCGAATCTCTGCCTACTGCTTTTTTTACGGCAGCTGATCCGATCGCGGTAGGCTGTTTACAAGCATTGAATGAGTATGGAATTGCGATTCCGAATCGTGTCAGTGTTATTGGGGTAAATAATATTAGTGTCGCGAAGTATGTATCACCGCCGCTTACGACATTCCGGATTGATCTGGAGGAGATATGCAAAAACGCTATGGAGCTGCTGCTTGAGCAAATAGTAGAAAAACGGAAGACAGTCAAAACCTTATATTTAGGGTCGGAACTGGTCGTCAGGAAAAGCACCAACTAATTGAATGTTGATCACAGGACCTAGGAAACTAGGTCTTTTTTTATTTTAGTAAAATATTTTACTTAATTTAAGAAAAAAAGTTGTTTACTTTTTTTCTTTGTGGTGATATATTATTTTTATAAAACGCTTTCAATAAACGTGAAGGGATGATACACAAACGATGAAGACATACAAAAAATATGCAAGCTTGCTAACGGGTGCAGCGTTAAGTTTATCTTTGGCTGCCTGTGGACCTCAGGAAAGTAGCGGAGGAAATGAAGGTTCAGAGGGAGAAGCCGGCAGTAAAGAATTGATCGTGTGGGAAGATATTGAAAAAAGTGCGGGTATTGAAGACGCCGTCGCTCAGTTTGAAGAAGAGCATGATGTTTCTATAAAAGTAATAGAAAAGCCATACGCACAGCAAATTGAAGATCTTCGTCTGGACGGGCCTGCTGGTACAGGGCCGGACGTATTAACAATGGCGAGTGACCAAATCGGCACAGCTGTCACAGAAGGGCTGATCAAGGAATTAGCGGCGGGTGAAGATATTCAATCCACCTATACCGACATTTCCATGCAGTCGCAAATGGTAGACGGAAAAGTATACGGACTTCCAAAAGCTGTGGAAACATCTATGCTTTATTACAACAAGGAGCTTGTTTCAGAAGAGGAACTGCCGCAAACACTGGATGAATGGTATGAGTACTCTAAGGAAGTAACAGATGGCAAACAGTTTGGCTTCCTTGCTCTCTTTGACCAAATTTATTACGCGCAAAGCGTGATGGGCGGTTACGGAGGATACATTTTTTCCAGCGATGAAAACGGCAGCTACGATACTTCAGATATCGGTTTAAACAACGCAGGTGCTGTAGAAGGGGCAGAGTATATTCAAAAATTTTATGAAGAAGGTCTTTTCCCGGCGGGTATTATCGGAGAACAAGGCATTAACGTGTTGGAATCACTGTTTACTGAAGGGAAAGCAGCCGCCATTATTTCCGGTCCGTGGAATTTAGATCCTTTTACAAAAGCCGGGATTGACTACGGTGTTGTAAAGCTTCCTGAGCTGTCAAATGGTGAAAATATGAGTGCATTTATCGGAGTGAAAAGCTACAACGTCAGCACGTACACGAAAAATGCCGAGCTCGCAGAAGAACTGGTTGAGTTTTTAGCGAATGAAGAAAATTCTAAAACGAGATATGAACTGACAAAAGAAGTACCGGCGGTTGAAGCGCTGGCCAATGATCCGATTGTGACGGAAAGTGAATCAGCACAAGCAGTCGCTCAACAATCTGAATTTTCAGAGCTGATGCCGAACGTCCCGCAAATGAATGAAGTGTGGACACCAGCCGATGCAGCTCTGCAAACTATTGCAACAGGAAAAGCAGAGCCGAAGGAAGCGTTAGATCAGGCAGTTGAAACGATTAAAGGACAAATTGACGCAAAACATAGCAGCAACTAAACACTGATTCCAGATGGTGTCAAACTGTTTCAGGTTTGGCACCATTTACTGTAAGACAAAAGGACAGCGTTCCGTACGTTCTGATAAAAAGAGGTGGAAAACGTGCAGCATCATAAAAAAGCATTATTGCTATCCATTGTTCCGGGACTGGGGCAATTTTACAATAAACAATGGGTAAAAGGTCTGTTGTTTTTTCTGGCAAGTGTTTCATTTTTTATTGCGTTTAAGGATTTGCTCAATATGGGGTTATGGGGCATTGTCACGCTGGGTACAGAAGTGCCGCGAGATAATTCTGTATTCCTTCTTGCGCAGGGGATCATCGCGATACTCGTGCTTGGATTCGGGCTCGCTGTGTATTACGCGAATTTGCGCGATGCCTATCGAAATGGGAAATTGCGTGATGACAATCAAGCCCTCCATACACTAAAGGATGATTATCAAAACTTAATAGGCCAGGGCTATCCGTATTTAATTAGCGGCCCTTCTTTGTTTGTTTTGATTTTCGCTGTTGTGTTTCCCATCCTGTTTAGCTTTGCCCTCGCCTTTACAAACTATGATCTTTATCATTCTCCTCCGGCTAATTTAGTTGACTGGGTAGGGCTGCAAACATTTTCGGAGATTTTCACTGTCGATATTTGGCGCTCAACCTTTTTTGATGTTTTAGCCTGGACGGTTGTGTGGACGCTTGTCGCTTCCGCTCTTCAAGTGAGTTTAGGTATCTTGCTCGCCATCGTGGTGAACCAAAAGGATATGCGCTTTAAACGGTTTTTCCGGACAATTCTGGTCCTTCCATGGGCTGTTCCGGGGTTTGTAACGATCTTAATTTTTGCCGGTTTATTTAATGACAGTTTCGGTGCGATTAACAATGACATTTTAGCGGCTTTTGGCATTGATCCGATTCCGTGGCTGACGAATGCCTCCTGGTCAAAGCTGGCGCTTATTTTAATGCAGGGCTGGCTTGGATTCCCGTATATCTTCCTTGTCACAACGGGTGTTCTTCAGTCCATTCCGGATGATTTATATGAAGCGGCGACTGTGGATGGGGCTTCGATCTGGGCAAAATTCAAAAACATTACATTGCCGATGATTTTAATTGCCATGGCACCTATTATTATCACGCAGTTTACGTTTAATTTTAATAACTTTAATATCATCTATCTTTTCAACGGCGGTGGCCCGGCGGTACCGGGATCAACAGCCGGCGGAACCGATATTTTGGTGTCATGGATTTACAAGTTAACCATGCAATCCAGCCAATACTCTTTAGCTGCCGCATTAACCATATTGCTGTCTGTCTTCGTCATCACCATTGCACTGTGGCAGTTTAGACGGACAAACTCTTTTAAAGAGGGGGCTTAACAAATGCAAAATATGAAGAAGCAACGATTGATCCGGCTCCTGTTTTCATACGCACTGCTCATTTTTATGACCACTATTATCGTGTATCCATTGCTTTGGACAGTGGGGGCCAGCTTTAATCCCGGCAACAGCCTGGTAAGTACATCAATTATTCCAGCTAATCCGACGCTGGATCATTATAAAGAGTTGTTCGCAGGAAAAGACAGCCTGCAGTATGTTCAATGGTATATGAATTCATTGAAAATCAGCTTGTTTACGATGCTCGGTACGATCATTAGTGTATCTTTTACAGCCTACGCGTTTTCACGCTTTCGATTTAAAGGAAGAAAAAATGCGTTAACACTATTCTTATTGCTTCAAATGATTCCACAGTTTTCCGCCTTGATTGCCTTGTTTGTCCTGGCGCAGATTTTAGGCATGATGAATAGTCACTGGCTGTTAATTCTGCTGTACATTGGCGGGTTGATTCCAATGAATACGTATTTGATGAAGGGCTACATGGATTCGATTCCGATAGATTTAGATGAAAGTGCCCGGATTGATGGGGCAAGCAATACGCGGATCTTTTTGCAGATTATTATGCCTTTATCAAAACCGATGGTCGCGGTTGTAGCGATGAATGGATTTACAGGACCGCTTGGTGACTTTATTTTGTCGTCGACCATTTTACGGACACCAGAATCCTATACGCTGCCGATCGGCTTATACAATCTAGTCAATGAAGTGATGGGGGCAAGCTATACAACATTTGCGGCTGGCGCGATTTTAATTAGTATTCCGATCGCCCTGATCTTTATCTTGCTGCAAAAAAACTTTGTGTCAGGCTTAACAGCCGGCGGCACAAAAGGCTGATCCTGTTAAAACGATTAAATAAAGCGACAAGGGGAAGATTATGTCAAATTTTAATAAAACCTATACAACAGATGCAGCGTTTATGCTGCACGGCGGAGATTACAACCCTGACCAGTGGCTGGACCGGCCGGATATATTGGCGGACGATATGAAGCTGATGCAGCTGGCTAATACCAACACATTTTCTCTTGGCATTTTTGCCTGGAGCGCACTGGAGCCGGAAGAGGGCGTGTATACATTCGAATGGCTGGACGAAGTCATCGAAAATATTCACCAGATGAGCGGGCGGATTATTTTAGCCACGCCGAGCGGCGCCCGCCCTGCCTGGATGTCACAGAAATACCCGGAAGTGCTGAGAGTGAATGCTTCAAGGCAGAAGCAGCTGCATGGCGGACGTCACAATCATTGTTTTTCATCCAAGGTTTACCGTGAAAAAACACAAAAAATGAATCGGCTGCTGGCAGAACGGTATGGCAGCCACCCTGCTTTGCTTATGTGGCATATTTCCAACGAATACAGCGGTGAATGCCATTGCGATGCGTGCCAGCAGGCATTTAGACATTGGCTGAAGGAGAAATATAATGAAGATCTTAAGCAGGTAAACGATGCATGGTGGGGGCCTTTTTGGAGTCATACCTTCAATGACTGGTCTCAAATAGAATCGCCATCGCCTATTGGTGAACACGCAGTTCATGGCTTGAATTTAGATTGGCGCCGTTTTGTAACGGATCAAACGATTTCGTTTTTTGAAAATGAAGTAGTTCCGCTAAAAGAACTGACGCCAGCCATTCCGATTACCACGAACTTCATGGCCGATACGCATGACTTAATTCCTTTTCAAAGCCTGGATTACAGCAAGTTTGCCAAGCATCTGGATGTCATCAGCTGGGATGCTTATCCCGCCTGGCACAACGATTGGGAAAGTACAGCGGATTTAGCGATGAAGGTCGGCTTTATTAATGATTTGTACAGAAGCTTAAAGCAGCAGCCTTTTTTGCTGATGGAGTCGACGCCGAGCGCGGTCAACTGGCATCCTGTCAATAAAGCAAAACGGCCAGGCATGCATATGCTCTCTTCTATGCAAATGGTCGCGCACGGATCAGACAGTGTTTTGTATTTCCAATGGCGGAAATCCCGCGGGTCATCGGAGAAGTTTCATGGAGCTGTTGTAGACCACGACAACAGTGCCGATAATCGGGTGTTCCAGGAGGTCGCCGAAGTCGGTGCAGCGCTGCAGCAGCTTTCTAATGTTGTCGGAACCAACCGTCCGGCGGATGTGGCGATTTTGTATGATTGGGAAAACAACTGGGCACTGAATGATGCACAAGGCTTCGGGTTACAGTCAAAGCGTTATCCGCAAACGCTGCATGATCATTATCGTCCATTTTGGGAGCGAGATATTCCAGTGGACGTCATTACGAAGGAGCAAGACTTTTCTTCTTACAAACTATTGATCGTCCCGATGCTGTATTTAGCCAGTGAACAAACCATTTCACGGCTGAAATCGTTCGTGGCAGACGGTGGTACGCTCGTGATGACGTATATAAGTGGAATCGTCAATGAATATGATCTCACCTATATGGGCGGCTGGCACCAGGATTTACAGGACTTATTTGGAATAAAACCAATTGAAACCGATACGCTGTACCCGGGCGATAGAAATAATGTGCAGTATCAAGGGAACACGTATGAAATAAAAGAGTATGCGACGGTAATCGAAAATCAGTCAGCTCATGTAGAGGCGTTGTATCAAGAAGATTTTTATGCCCAAACACCAGCTGTCACGAGCAATTCGCATGGACAGGGAAAAGCGTATTATATCGGTGGCCGGTTACAGGACGACTTTCATCGGGATTTTTATCAATCATTGATGAATGAGCTGGCGCTTGCACCTGCTGTTGCTGTACAGCATGAAAAGGGTGTATCCGTGCAGGTTCGCCAATCGAAGGATAAAAACTATATTTTTGTCATGAACTTCACCGAAGAAGCGCAGACGGTTGCCTTTGAGGAAGCGGTAAAGGACATGGAAACCGGAGAAGAGCTGGCAGGTGAAGTAACGCTGGCGAAGTATGAAGTGAAAATTGTCGAAACTTTACACAATCAGTAAAAGAAAGGTCATCCACTTGAGCAGTAGAAAGCCGGGTGGATGTCTTTTTATCCATTTACGAAAGCGGTCACATAAAGCCCGTTTAAAGGCGGAATAACGAAGGGTGTGAAAGGAAAATGAATAAAAGCTGCTTTAATCGTTTTTTTTTAACAATCGCATGTGTGGCGGTGATGATGTTTCCTGCAGGCAGTTCCGGTCAAAAAGCAGAAGCTGCTGCCGGTCCGGCAAAAAGCCCGGTTGCGGCCGATATTTTTGTGAAAAAAGTAGAGGGTATCGAGAACGACTTCATTAAGGGAGTGGATGTATCCAGTCTTATTGCGCTGGAAAAAAGCGGCGCAACCTTTCGCAGTGAAAAAGGAAAAAAACAAGACGTGTTTAAAACGTTAAAACAATCGGGTGTTAATTACGTGCGCATCCGTGTTTGGAATGATCCGTACGATGCCAGCGGAAACGGGTATGGTGGCGGCAACAATGATCTCGAAACAGCCATTAAAATGGGCAAAAGAGCCACTGATCATGGAATGAAGGTTCTTGTCGACTTTCATTACTCAGATTTTTGGGCAGATCCAGCGAAACAAAAGGCACCAAAAGCATGGGCGTCATTCAGTTATGAGAAAAAGCAGCAGGCTCTTTACACGTATACGAAAGAAAGCCTGCAAGCAATGGAGAATGCGGGAGTCGATATTGGCATGGTGCAAATCGGCAATGAAACAAATGGTGGACTTGCTGGAGAAACAACCTGGACGAACATGAGCGGCTTGTTTCAAGCAGGAAGCCGGGCAGTGCGGGAGCTGGATTCATCGATTTTAGTCGCGCTGCACTTTACAAATCCTGAAACGCCGGGCCGGTATGCTGATATTGCCAGAACATTGGACGATCAGGGTGTCGATTATGACGTTTTTGCCAGCTCCTATTATCCTTTCTGGCACGGGACACTGTCGAATTTAACCGCTGTCTTAAAGCATGTAGCAGATACGTATGACAAAAAAGTAATGGTCGCAGAAACTTCTTATGCCTACACAGCAAGAGATGGGGACGGGCATGAAAATACAGCGCCCAAAAGTTCTGGACAGACGTTGAATTACCCTGTAACCGTTCAAGGTCAGGCAACGGCTGTGAGAGATGTGATCCAGGCAGTAGCGAATGTAGGAGACGCGGGGATTGGAGTTTTTTACTGGGAACCAGCCTGGCTGCCTGTTGTTCCTCATAAAAAACTGGAAGAACGAAAAAAGGTATGGGAAAAATACGGATCGGGCTGGGCAACGAGCTACGCAGCAGAATACGACCCGGAGGATGCCGGAAATTGGTATGGAGGCAGTGCAGTAGACAACCAGGCGCTCTTCGATTTTACAGGACGGCCGCTTTCTTCTTTGAATGTCTTTATGTACGTGAATACTGGAGCAGTTGCACCGGTTAAAATCGATGAAATTAAAGACATTTCAATAAGCTTCATCGCAGGAGAAACGGTGTCTTTGCCTGAACGAGTGTCTGCTACCTACAACAATGGAAGCAAACGGGAGCTTCCGGTGAAATGGAACAAGGCCGCTTTAAATAAAGCGATCGATAACGGAACCGGCTCGTATGTGATTCGAGGATTTGTAAAAGGGGGCAAGCCCGTCAGTGCTCACCTTGATATTAAGCCGAAAAACCTTGTGTTAAATGCAGGGTTTGAAGAAAGTGACCGTTCAATGTGGCAGATTGCCTACGGAGATGGCGCTTCTCCACATACAAGTTTTCAAGATAAAGCATCAGACGCGAAAGCAGGCACCTATTCATTGCAATTTTTTTCACCCGAGTCAGTAGACTTTACGGTTGAACAAACAATTTCAGGAGTAGCCTCTGGTACGTATAATCTTTCTATGTTTTTACAGGGCGGGGATGCGCACAACTCGACTATGTACGTGTATGCCCGAACCGGCGGAAAAGAATACAAAGTGGATACATCGGTCCAGGGCTGGACAAACTGGAGCAACCCTATTGTACAAGGGATTCCAGTCCAGGATGGAACCATTACGATAGGCGCTAGAATAAAAGCGGACGGCGGAGCGTGGGGAAGCCTGGATGATTTTTCTTTGTATCAGGAAAAGTAATCATGGGTTTTCTTTAAAAGGTAAACAAAGCGGCTATGAAGGTGAGCGCAGCTGCAACTAAAGCGGGAGCTCCCCAGCCGGCCCGGCCTTTTTTACGCCACTCATCTATGCCGGTGACTCCCAAAAGCAAACTGTTGCAAACGGATAACCAGGCGGAAAGAGTATTGTTGGGCTCAGACGTAAACTGATAAACAGCCAGCACCGTGATGATGAGGGCCAGCCCGATCTTTATCTTCTTATAGGTCATGATGTCACGCTCACTTTCCAATGACTAAATATGGCAGGTTTAACTGTACCATATATTCCATTTTATTGCTCTTTCATGCGGCTCAACCGGGCCTGTGTGAAAGAGTTTTTTTGCTGGTTGTCTTTTTGTTTGTCAGATTAGTCAGATCATGCTATTTTAGGAACATAAGTTCTTTAGGTGTTAGCCGTCAGCTGGCTCTCGTGGTAAAGTAGAAAGAAGGAACAATGAAAAGGAGCCGTGAACATGGCAATTACGAAGCAAGAGATCGAAGCGAGACACGAAAAAGCAGTCAGACGGACGAAGCAGCACATTCAGCGCAATGTACAGGAGTACATAGAAACGGAAGAAAATCCTCGTCTGCAGGAATATGTAAGCAAGCGAAAAGTGTACTTAAAAGCCGTTTGGCAGAAGACGTGGCGGGAAATGCTCGTCAGCTCCTTTAGCGGCGAGGAAAAAGCGGCCTATGTACAGAACGCGGGGCGGTCGCCTGGCCAGATGAACCGGCTTTTTTATCAGGAGCTAAAGGATTTTCGCCCTTTTAACGGCCATGAGTGGGTACGATCGGAGTACAAGGATAAGTGGAACCAGCTGGTGGAAAACGCTCCAGCGGCCGGGAAAAAACGGGAGCGGCTCGTGCTGTCTCCACGTAAAAAAAAGGCGCAGGCCGAGCAATCGAAACGACAGCAGCATCTTTCCTCTATTTTCGGAGAAGAATACACGCCGGCACCGCTGTCGGACATTCAGTATGTCGTTCATATCGGAGACACGAATACGGGCAAAACGTACACTGCACTGGAAGAATTGAAAAAGAGGGAAAGCGGCCTGTATCTTGCGCCGCTTCGGCTTCTGGCGCTGGAGGTGTACGAAAAGCTGAACCGTGAAGGCGTGTTGTGCGACATGAAAACCGGAGAAGAAGAAAAGCGGATCGACGGCGCCACGCATGCGGCCTGCACGGTGGAAATGTTTGAAGAGAAAACACCGTATGACATCATCGTCATTGATGAAGCGCAAATGATTCAAGACCGGGAGCGCGGCTTTCACTGGTTTCGCAGCATCACGCGGGCGCGGGCAAAGGAAGTCCATATTATCGGCAGTCCGAATATGAAAAAGATTGTGCTAGGCTTGCTCGGCGAAGACGCCAATGTAGACATTCGGCAGTACAAGCGGGAAACGCCGCTGCTTGTGCACGATAAAGCGTTCCGGTTGAATCGTGTGCAAAAGGGCGACGCGCTCGTGGCGTTTTCAAGAAAGCGGGTGCTGCAGCTGGCAGCGAAGCTTGAAGCGGATGGACATGGAGTCAGTGTCATTTATGGGAACATGCCGCCTGAATCGCGTCAGCGTCAGATGGATGATTTTGTTTCCGGGAAAACGCAGGTGGTGGTTGCGACGGATGCGATCGGCATGGGACTGAACTTGCCGATCCGCCGGGTTATTTTAATGGACAGCCACAAATTTGACGGTACCCGGCGGCGCATTTTGACAGCACAGGAAGTCAAGCAAATTGCCGGACGAGCCGGGCGCAGGGGCATGTACGATCAGGGCGAAGTGATTTTCATGGAAGAGCGGAAGAAAATGAAGCAGCTGCTTGAAGGCGGTGACGCGCCCATTCAAACGTTCACCATTGCCCCGACCCGGAGCGTGCTGGAGCGATTCGGACGCCATTATCAGAATCTGGGCACGTTCTTTTCGCTCTGGGAAGAATTCACACCGCCGAAAGGAACACAAAAAGCATCGCTTGCCCAGGAAAAGCTGCTGTATGGACTAGTAAAAGGAAGCGTAATTGAAGAACGTCTGCCGATGCAGGAGCTGTACAGCTGTTTGCAGATGCCTTTTTCCGCTTACGACCGAACGCTGTCAAGCCAGTGGAAAGGGACGCTTCTCTCCCTAATTAGTGGCAAGGCCTTGCCGGAGCCGGCCATTGAAAAAGGAAGTCTGGAGAAGCTGGAGCTTTCCTACAAAGCAGTAGAGCTTCATTTAATGTTTTTGTACCGGGAAGACCAGGTAACGGAAGCCTATTATTGGGAGCGGGTGAAAAAGGAACTAGCAGACGACATTCACCACTGGCTCGGCCACAACATGAAAACCTTAAGCAAAGCATGCAGCCGCTGTGGCAAACAGCTGGACTGGGACTACCCGCACGGTATTTGCCAGGCGTGCTATGAGCGTATGCAGGAGATTTGGTAAAAGAAGAAATGAAGAAAAAGGTGAAAAAATGAATACACAACAGCGTCCAGCCATTCAGGTGAAGCGGGCAGAGGAGATGAATTCAAAGGCAGTTGCAGCATTTTTAATGGAGCAGCGCAGCGCATTGTTCCCAATGCTTTCGGCAAATGAACAGCCGGCAGATATTCTTCAGTTTGCATCGTTTTACACGGAATCCGCAGGCGGTGCTTTTTTTGCAGCTTGCTCAGAAGAAGGAAAGATAATGGGCACCATTGGTCTTTGTCCGTATGACGGACGGCTAAAGCAGATTGCCGGGCTGTACGATGAATCCGACACAGCCGAAGTGGTCAGGTGCTACATTGATCCTGCATACCGGCGGCTTGGCATTGGCACCATTTTGTTTCAAGCGGTGAAAAAAGAAGCAGAACGACTGGGCTACCGTACACTGTATTTGCATACTCATCCTTTTCTGCCCGGCGGGATTCCGTTTTGGCAGCACCTTGGTTTTCAAGAACGTCTGGCAGAGGACGATCCTGTTTGGCAAACGCTGCATATGGACCGGCTTGTTCGCAAGGAATCGGATCGGGGAACAGAATAGATGTTTTGCACGAAAAAACCCTGCACATAAAGACTGTGCAGGGTTTTTACGTTTGCGGCTTTTCGATCGTCCAGGCGATGACGGCACCGAGAATCAATGCCCAGACGGGACCGCTCATATGAAGAAAAGAAACATTCGCAAGTGAAACGACAAAAGCAGCAAGGACACTGAGCCGGTAGCGTGTCACGGAAAAAGCTGTCTGCAGGCTGGACTGCAGCGCGCCGACTAATGAAATGCCTGCGAGGATCGCGACCAGTGCCTGCGGAAGCGATTGAATAAACGGCGCTATTTTCCAGGCAAAGATTCCAAACAGGAGAACCATGACGCCAGAAACGACTGAAGCGACGTACCGTTTTTGCTTTGGTCCGGCGGATGGATCTGCACAGATCGCGGTCATCATGCCGGCAATGTTGGCGCTTTGGCCGCCAAAAAAAGCGGCGCACACGGAAAAAATGCCGCTGGCTGATAAAATGGGGCGGATCGGCGGATGAAAGTCTGTGCTTTCAAGAGCCCCGACAGCGGGTGCGGCGTCATTGCTTAAAATAAGCAGTGCCAGCGGGATCGCCAGTGTTAAAAAGCCCATCCACGTAAATTCAGGCATATGCAGGGAAGGAAGCGAAAATGGAATATCCGCGGCTGCCGTACCGAATCCATTGGTTAGAAACAAAACGAAAAAAGCGGCAAGAACGGCGCCTACAACAGGCGGGAACTTGCTTTTGAATTTCGTTAACAGGAAAAACACGATAAGTGCAGCACCCCCGATAAGCGGCAGTTCCTTTACGGCGGGGATCATCCGGACGACATAGCCGGTGATCAGCCCGCCCAGCATCGCGGCGATGACTTCTTTTGGCACGAGCCGAATCATTTTCGTGAAAAGACCCGATATGCCAACCAGGTAAATAAGCAGACCCGCCATCATGTAGCCGCCAATCAGCTGTGAATACGTAAACTGGGACGTGACGGTGGCTAAAAAAGCCACACCAGTAATCGAATGACCGCCGGTAATCGGAATTTTATAAAGCAGCGGCAGAATGATGCCGAACAGACCACCGAAAAAATAAACGGCAAACATCCAGCTGATCGTCTGTTCAGCGGTAAACCCGCCGGAATTCGCTGCGTCTAAAATAATGGCTGCCGGTCCGGTCATGACAAGCGTGCTTGAAATAAGCCCGGCTGCGACGTTTTGGCTCGTCACCCCTTGAATCAAATCCCTTCTGGCAGACAGGCGATAGGACGGTGCGTTTTTTTGCTTCGGATTTGACCCTTTCATTCAGAAAAATCTCCTTTGAATTCGTGCTTGTCTCTTATTATAGCAATTCCCTTCTATCATCTGGACTGTTATTTATGAAGTAAAGGAGTGGAGGCCCGAATTAAAGGCTTTGTGAATACATATGAAACCTGATGCGGCTGCGTCGGCTTTTGAATTCTCGATAACAGCATCTCTGCCGCTTTTATCCCCATTTCATCACTATGAATATGAATACTTGTTAATTGCGGGTCGACAATACTTGTTTCCGGACCGTTATCAAACCCGCATATCGCTACTTGATCAGGCACGGAGATGTTCATGTTTTTCAGTGCCTTCATTACATTAATCGCGGTAAAATCATTGGCGCAAACAAATACAGAAGGGAGAGCCGTCATTTTTTTAAGCTGTTCTTCTATCCAGTCCGGCTCAAAGAAAAAAGAATCGTCGCCCTGAATACATTGAGACGTATTAAGTGAGATGCCTGCTGCGGTTAACGCTTTCTGAAAACCGAGCCATCTTTCGTTGAAGCTCAGACAATGATGATAATCCCCTGCAAATCCGAGTGTCGTATACCCAGTTTCAATTAACATGCTGGTCAGGTGGCAAACGCTGTGCTGATTCTCCATCATGAGCAAATCAGCTTTCCAGTCTGAGAAGGTCACGTTGGCCGGGCAGTCGACAAAAATGGTTGGAATGCCAAGGCTCATGACGAGATTGCTGTAGTTTAAATCAAACAATTCAATGCAAACAATGCCGTCTACATTTTCAGAATCGAAGTTGTTTGGCAAAACTAACTGCTCCTGGTCGATGTTCCGCACAATGTGAAAAGACAACGTGTATCCTTGCGCACGAATATGCTTTTCAAGGCCGCTGATCAACCGTGAGCCGAAATGAGAGGATTTCGGCAAGTTTGCCGTCAACAGAGCGATATTTCCTGTGCTTTTTGCGAAAAGTGTACTGCTATCCATAAAAGCAAATTGCTTGTATTTCAGCTCAATGGCTTTTTCAATTACTTTAGTGCGCGTTTCTTCTGGAATCGCGCTAGTTCCATTTAACGCTTTAGAAGCGGTGTTTCTGGAAATGCCGAGCGCATCTGCAATATCTTGAATAGTTGTTTTTTCCTTTGCCATAATGTATATTCACCCTTGCTTTTGTAAAATTGTCTGAATTTATTATGTCAAATGTATAATACGCTGTGAAATATAGCAACCGGCCACTATTCAATGGATGGACAAATGAAAAGAAACAACATTAATGAATGATAAACGGACATCGCTGTTGATGCGCTAATATAGAAGAAACAAAATTTATTTAAGTAGAAACAGTTATTTTTGTAAAAATATTTATTGTCAAATGTAAAAATTAAATTTTACAAAATGTATTGACTGGGATGATTCTGTTTGTTAAATTTAATAGACAAAATGAAAGCGCTTTTATTAAAGGTGAAATGAATCGACATCAAATGAGAATAAAATAAAGATGAGGAGTGATGGAAACGTGAAATTAATAGTAAGAAAGTGGATTATTGCCGGATTAATCAGCATATTGAGTTTGGCTTCTGTGGAGACAATCCTTCTGCGGCCTTCAGCGGGATCGGCAGCAAATACAAATGAATCAGAGGAGGAAACAATCATTTCTGATAGCACATCTCATTCAAATACAAATGTAACAGGCTGGCAAGTGAAAGGAGAAGGGACGCTCGAGGATACAGAACAAGGGCTTTTGCTTTCGTCAGAGCCAAATGAAAATGTGACGGCGATTTCTGATGTAACGTCCACCAATTTTATATACGAAGCAGATATAAAATTGGTGGATCAAAACGCGGATGCTACATTGGTCTTCCGTTCCAATGAAGATGGCTGGGATTCCTATATGCTGCAAATCGTCCCTAACGCAGGCATCATCCGTCTTCGGGATGCCCGCGATGAAAACCGTTTAAAGGCAGAACACCCTGTGACAGTGCAGGAGGGAGAAATTTATCATTTAAAGGTAAAGGCAGTGGGGGATCGCATTCAAGTGTATTGGGGAGATCAGTACGCGCCGGTTATCGATGTTCGAAACGCTGCATATGAGAAAGGGTTTCTTGGATTGAACGTCTGGAACGGCTCTGCGCTTTTTCAAAATGTAAAAGTGAGCGAGCTTTCAACGAATCTGGGTATGCCTATTTACCAAAATGGAAGCTGGGAGCCAGATATTAAAGGGTTAAAAGGAACGGCCGCTAGTGGAGGGAAAGCCAGACAGCTTTACAATAAAAGTGGAGACAATTTTATTTTAGAAGGAAATCTATCCTTTGATCAAAGTCCGGCAGAAGCAGCTCTTGCTTTTCGCATGAACGAGCAAGGAACAGCCGGGTATGAGGCAGTTCTTTTAAAGGAAGGAAGCACGGTGAAGGCGCAGCTGAAGAAAGCAGACGGCACCGTTTTGAAAACATCTGACCGCGTATATAAAACGCAGGAAGAAACAAAGCATCATCTTGAGATTATCGCAAATAAAGACGAGATTGAGCTGTATGTTGATGGTTATACTGAACCCGCTGTGAAAGTAACGGACAGCACTTACAGTACGGGTCTTTCCGGGGTGACGGTTGGACAGGGTACGGCTTATTTCCAGGATATTTACCTTGTTCCGTCTTCTGATTATTACAACGAAAAATACCGTCCGGATTATCATTATACGCCAGCCCGTGGCTCAGTGAGTGACCCGAACGGCCTCGTTTATTATGAAGGCGAATATCATTTGTTTCATCAGGATGGCGGGACGTGGGCTCATGCGGTCAGTAAAGATATGGTGAATTGGAAGCGACTTCCGATTGCGCTGCCGTGGAACGATCACGGCCATATCTGGTCCGGCTCTGCGGTAGCAGATTTAAATAATGCGTCTGGTTTATTCACTGATACCGGCGGAAACGGTCTGGTTGCCTACTACACGTCATTTAATCCGGACGGGCCAAATGGCAATCAGCGAATTGGCCTTGCTTACAGCTCTGACAATGGACGTAAATGGGACTATGCAGCGGATCGTCCAATTGTTATTGAGAATCCAGGCAAAAATGGAGAAGATCCGGGTGGCTGGGACTTCCGTGACCCGAAAGTGGTGAGGGATGAAGAAAATAACCGTTGGATAATGGTCGTTTCAGGCGGAGACCATATTCGCTTCTTCACGTCTGTGAACTTAATAGACTGGACGCTGACAGATAATTTTGGCTATGGGGAGTACGTGCGTGGCGGCGTATGGGAATGTCCGGATCTTTTTCAGCTTCAAGTGGAAGGCACAGAAGAGAAAAAGTGGGTGTTGATGATCAGTACGGGAGCCAATCCGAACACACAAGGCTCTGATGCGGAGTATTTTATCGGTCAGTTAACAGCGGAAGGGAAATTCGTGAATGACAATCCCGCTGGAAATGTGTTGAAAACAGATTTCGGCAAGGAATTTTATGCTTCGATGTCTTTCTCTGATATGCCGGATAACCGACGGGTAATGATGGCATGGATGACAAACTGGGATTATCCTTTTGCGTTCCCGACGCTGGGCTGGAAGGGAGAGCTGACGATTCCGAGAGAAGTCAGACTGGTCGAGACGGAAGAAGGGATCAGACTTGCACAAGCCCCGATTCAAGAGCTGAAGTCGATCCGCAGCACCGTCCGGCAGACAGAAAACAAAGTCGTCAACCCGGATAACGCTCAAAATGTATTAAAAGGCCTTACCTCAGGTGCATTTGAAATTGAAGCGGAGATCGAAATCCCTGCAGCCAGCGATGTGACAGAGTTCGGATTTAATGTTCGGGAAGGTGCGGGAGAAAAAACGGTTGTTGGATACAAACCAGCAGAGGAACAATTATTTGTTGACCGCACGGAATCAGGAGAAGCTGATTTTTCTAATCTTTTTACCACCTTGCATGAGGCGCACGTAAAGCCGGAAAACAAACGGATTAAGCTGAATCTGTTTGTCGATGATTCCTCTATTGAAGTATTCGCAAATGACGGAAAAGTGGTATTTTCTGATGTTATTTTTCCCGACCCAGCAAGCCGGAACATGAGTTTTTACACCGAGGGCGGAGAGGTGAAAATTGTATCGTTAAATGTCCATTCTCTGGCAGATACGTGGACTGTGCAGGAAAACGAAGTGACGAGCATTGTCATGGATACGAATCAACGGGAGATGAATAGTGGTGCTTCACTTGAACTGTTCGCTTCTGTGAAAAATGGCAAAAGAAATCAGCCGATTAAGTGGACATCCAGTGATCCGACTATAGTAAAAGTGAATACTGCCCGTAATACTAAAGCGATTGTAAAAGCAGGACGCACCGGTGAAGCCGTCATTACAGCTTCTATGCCAAATGGAAAGGCTTCGGCCCATGTGAACGTAAAGGTATACGATGGGGAGTTTCATACAAACCTGACTGGCTGGACGTCCGATTTGTCTGCTTTCAAATGGACTATTACTGAAAATGGCATTCGTGGTACGCATACAAGTGATGCAAACTATGTGGCAAAGGAAAAGGCCGGGAACTTCACATATGAAGCGGATATGATGCTCGGAGAGACAGGAGGAGCTGGTTCTATTTTGTTCCGGGCGAGTGAGGATGGAAGAAGCGGTTATTATTTTAACATGGACCCGAATATGAAAGCGTTCCGGCTTTTTTACAAGGTTGACGGCCGTTTTGAAGATCGAATGGTCATTGGGAAAGTGCCTGCCTTTATTAAGCCTGGAAAAACGTACAAGGTGAAAATTGAAGCGAACGGTCCACATATTCAGATCAGTGTAGATGGCGAAAAAATCATGGATATAAAAGACGGGACGTTTGCGAGCGGTCATTTTGGTTTAAATGTTTTTGGCGGTCAGGCTTCCTATCAAAATGTGAAAGTCAGTGGTATGTCAGAAGCAAATGTAATGGCCGCAAGTATTACGAATCCTGAAACAGGAAAAGCTATTTATGCGGCGAAATCTCAAAACGGTGAGCCGGTGACTGCAGCAGATGGAGGTCAAGCAACCAACTGGGTGCTGATTCCTACAGGTGATGAACACGGTTCGTACTCCATCCGGACAGAAGAAGGGAAAGCACTTGATCTGGATACACAGCAAAACAAAATTCAGCTCTACAGCTATTTGGGCTATCAAAATCAGCGATGGATGATCAAAGAAAATAACAATGGAACAGTAAGCATTCTCTCTGTTCACAACGGACAGGCGGTAGGACTTTCAGGAGAGGGAATGCTAACACTCCACGAGTTGAACCCAAATGAAGAAAACCAGCAGTGGGTATTGTCAGCTGATTAAAAACAAAGCCGTTTTCTACTATAAAATAGATAGCAGCTATCCTTTTTGCAATCACATTACTAAAATTTCAGTAATTGAAGGGGAATAAAAGAAAGCGTATACTTTCTAAGAGAGATCGCTTTGACTAATGAAAAAAGGAGCTGGATGATATGCACTTTGTGACATTGAACAACGGGCTGAAAATGCCGCAGCTTGGATTTGGTGTCTGGCAGGTGCCAGACGATGAAGCCGCTTCTGCTGTTGGGAAAGCGCTGGAGACTGGCTACCGGTCAATTGATACGGCGATGATTTATAAAAACGAGCGGGGTGTGGGACAGGCGCTGAAAAATTCATCCGTTCCGCGAGAAGAGCTTTTTATTACGACAAAGGTCTGGAATGGCGACCAGGGATACGAGAGCACATTGCATGCGTATGATGAAAGCCTGGAGCGGCTGGGGCTGGAGTATGTTGATTTGTATTTGATTCACTGGCCGACACCGAAGTTTGATCAATATGTAGAAACGTATAAAGCGATGGAAAAGCTGTATAAAGACGGCCGAGTGAAGTCGATTGGGGTTTGTAATTTTGAAATTGAGCATTTGGAACGCCTGTTAACGGAATGTGAGGTCAAGCCTGTGCTCAACCAGGTGGAATGCCACCCATATCTTGTGCAGCAGGACTTAAAGGATTTTTGTGCGAAGCATGATATTTTGATCGAAGCCTGGAGCCCGCTTGATCAAGGCGGAGAAGTGCTGAAGGACAATGTTGTTCAAAAAATAGCGGATGCGCATGGCAAAACGCCGGCCCAGGTCGTGCTGCGCTGGCATTTGCAAAATGGCACAGTCGTGATTCCAAAATCCGTTACGCCATCCAGAATTGAAGAAAATTTCCATGTGTTTAATTTTGAACTGACAGCGGAGGAAATGAGCGAAATCACGCAGTTAAACCGTGACCGCCGCAACGGCTCCCATCCGAATGAAATGAACAAGCGAGACTAATTTACGAACGGAAAAGAACCTGTATTCAAGGTTCTTTTTTTGTTTAACGTAAGTAGTGGGGAGAGAATTATCGGCCTAACACATCCAACTCTATAAGGAAATGGATGGATGTGTTACATTGAATCCGTACAGATCATGTCAGGGGGCCGTTGAAATGGGGAACATGCAAGAGCTACTGGCTGCAAAGGAGCAGCTGTGGGTGGAGGAGATCGATCTGCCGCTTTTAGGGAAATGCAAGGTCAACAATCAGTTTGACCGGGACACTCTCGGATTTAAAGCGATATCCGCGACCGTTGCCAATCCTGTCCATCAAATGGATCAAGAAGAAGAGTTCGTTATCATTAATGATCGGGACGGGTCTGAAACGATTCCAATCAGCATCCACTACGAGCGCCAGGAAGTGAGCGGGCAGTACACGAAAAGGTGGCAGAACGGACTAACGGAGACGGTCGATTTTGTCTTTCCTATTGATACAAGCAGCATCGACATCGTTGTAACAGAAGATGCCCATCACATCATGTTTTCCTGCAGGAAAGAGCCATAATGCGCACATTGTCGCTCTTTCTATGAGAGCGGCTGAACATTTCCACCTCTTCCTCTCTCTTTCCTCTTTATATCACCCGCATTTTACCCTTTCCTCGTTGTTTTCTTCAAGATTCAGCGCAGGGCCTTTTTCCTGCAGCGAAGGACGTGCTATTCTTATGGAAGAGAATTAATAAAGATGAGGAGAATCAGCATGCATTCTTTTAAAGATCAACCGACTGGTGTGTTTCCATCTGTTTGTTCACTTGACTGCCCGGACCAGTGCGGATTGCTTGTTCATAAAAAGGACGGAAAGATCATTAAGGTGGAAGGCGATCCGAGCCACCCGGTGACAAAGGGCAGCATCTGCAACAAAGTGCGCAACATGAAGGAGCGGCTTTATGATGAAAAGCGTCTTCGTTATCCAATGAAGCGCACCGGCAAAAAAGGCGAAGGGCAGTTTGAGCGGATCAGCTGGGAGGAAGCCATTCAAACGATTACGTCCCGCTGGAAAGAGCTGATCGAAACAGATGGTCCTGAAAGCATCCTGCCCTATAGCTATTACGGGAATATGGGTATTTTAAACTCGGAAAGCATGGACCGGCGTTTTTTTCACCGGCTTGGGGCATCGTTGCTGGACCGGACTATTTGCCAGTCTGCGGGTGAAGCCGGTTATCGTTATACGATGGGCACGAGCAAGGGAACCGATCCGGAGGAAACCGTTCATGCTCAATTGATCATTTTCTGGGGAATCAATGCGGTGAGTACGAACATGCATCAGGTGGTGCTTGCCCAGCAGGCGCGGAAAAACGGCGCGAAGATCGTCGTCATTGATGTGCATCAAAATCAAACCGGCAAGCTCGCGGACTGGTTTATTCCGATCATGCCTGGCACGGATGCAGCACTGGCGCTTGGCATCATGCATGTTTTATTTGCGGAAGGAGCGGCGGATGAATCGTTTCTGACAGAATATACCGTTGGTGTGGAAGAGCTGCGCGAGCACGTGAAGTCGTACGATCCTGAAACGGTGGCGAATATAACGGGCATTCCTGCAGAAGATATATACAAGCTCGCCCGTATGTACGGGGCGGCCTCTCCTTCCTTTATCCGGATTGGAAACGGGCTGCAGCATCACGATAACGGCGGTATGTGTATCCGGGCCATTTCGTGTCTGCCGGCTATTACAGGCCAGTGGCTTCAAAAAGGCGGAGGCGCGATCAAGGCGAACTCCGACTACCTGGCTTTTCATTCTGATGCCCTGCAGCGGCCGGATTTGCTTCAACATCCACAAACGAGACATATCAATATGAATCGAATCGGCCATGCGCTGACGGAACTCGAGGAGCCGATCCAATCCATGTTTGTGTACAGTACGAATCCAGCGGTCGTGGCGCCGGAAGGCAACAAGGTCAGACAGGGGCTTTTGCGGGAAGATTTGTTCCTCGTCGTGCATGACTTGTTTTTAACGGAAACAGCACGATATGCCGATATTGTGCTGCCTGCTACTTCGTCATATGAAAACACTGATTTTTTCGCGTCGTACTGGCACCATTTTATTCAGCTGCAGCAGCCGGTGATCAAGCCGTACGGGGAATCGAAATCCAATGTGGATGTATTCCGTCTGCTGGCCAAGGGCATGGGGTTTGATGATGCGCTGTTTCAAGAAACAGAAAAAGACATGATTGATCAGGCATTGGATTATGACTTCAATCCGTTTATTCGGGGCATTCGGTATGATTCACTTGCGGAGGAGCAATTTATCAAGGCAGAGGTAGAGCCGATGTTTCCAGGAACATTGCCAACACCGAGCGGGAAAATTGAATTGTATTCCGAGCAAATGAAGCAGGACGGCTATCCGCCGCTGCCGACTTATGTGCCGCTTCAAGACGATGAGGACGGCCCGTACCTTTTTATCCCGGCACCGAATCATCAGTTTTTAAATTCAACGTTTTCTAACAATGAAAAGCATGAGCGGATGGCGAAAGAAGCGAGCTTATATATGAACGAAAAAGATGCCGAAGCGTCCGGCATACAGGACGGTGAACAGGTCCGCGTCTGGAATTCACGCGGTGAATGTATGTTGACCGCGGCCGTTGGTGAACATGTTCTCCCGGGTGTGGTTGTATCGCAGGGACTCTGGGCGGACAAGGCCGGCACAAAGCAGCTCGTTAATTCTCTCACGCCGGACCGTCTGTCAGACATGGGCGGCGGCGCGGTCTTTTTTTCCGGCCGGGTAAATGTATCAAAAATGGCGCGGTAAGAGGAGATTTCAAGCGAATAGATTCATGCCTCCTGGTTCATGATAAGAGCAGGAGGTGTGTGAAATGGCGAAAGATGTTCTTTGTGAAGTGGACAACTGCAAGTACTGGGATAAAGGCAACAAGTGCAAGGCGGATTCAATTTATGTTGTGAGCCACAAAGGCAAGCAGGCTTCGAAAAATGAAGAAACCGACTGTCAAACTTTCACACCGGGCATTTGATGGCAAAGGGGCGTCCTTTTCAGGGCGTCCCTTTTCCTATGCGTTGAACCGTCTTGTTTTAATCGGTTTATTCGTGATCAGATAGGGAACAATTTACGGTTTAGGAGGTAGGTTTTGATGAAACAAGGAAAAGGAAAAGCACTGATCGTGGCAGCCCTTGTGGCGGTCTCATTGTTTTTTTGGCTGAATCATGAAAAGAAAGAAGCGGGTGTTTCGTCAGCCGGCAAGGAGATGGTGGCACTTGGCGATTCGCTGACGTATGGTGTCGGGGACAAGACGGGGCATGGCTATGCTGAAAATCTTGAAGAGGTGCTGAATAAGGAAAATGATGTACCGCTGAAGGTCTACAACTACGGGATTCCCGGCCAGCAAACGGATGGGCTGCTTCAGCAATTGAGAGAGACCGACGTGAAGAAGACGTTAGCCAATGCGGAGTATTTCACCATTTTTATTGGAACGAATGATTTAATTAAAAGCAACGGAGGAGATCTCAATCCATTGTATGAAGACCGGATTACTCGGGGCGAAGAAGATTACCGGAATAATCTCCATCACATCTTATCCATTATTCAAGAGGAAAACCCGCAAGCACCTGTACTGTTTCTTGGGCTGTACAACCCGTACCCGGATTCCAAAGAGATCGAGGGGGTCATTACGGAATGGAATGAGCTGAGCCGGAAAATCGTCAGCCAGTATCCAAACGTCAAATTTATCGCAACCGATGGGCTGCTGAAGGAAAAAAGCACCGATTATTTTAGTGATGAGCTTCATCCAAACAGTAAAGGCTATGAGCTCATTACAAAAAAAATCATCGAAGAATATCATTTTTAATAAGCGAAAAAGAAGGAAAAATGATAGATTGATCTCAAGAAGATAAAGGGAAAGGTGGCAGAATGGCAATGGATTTAAAACTAGAAGGGAAAAAAGTTCTCATAACAGGCGGTTCAAAAGGAATTGGAAAAGCGATTGCGGGTGTGTTTGTTTCGGAAGGGGCGGACGTGTCAATCGCTGCACGCGGAGTGCAGGCGCTGAAAGCAACGAAAGAGGAACTTGGCGGGGCCATTTCCATTTTTGAAGTAGATCTGGCACGTGCTGATGAGAGGGAAGCGTTTATGCAATCCTTCATAGAGGAAAAGGGAGCAATTGATATCCTCGTTAACAATGCAGGAGGCAGCAACGGCGGAAAAGCGATGGCAACAGAAATGGATCTGTTTTACGAGGCGATGGAGCTGAATTATTTTTCAGCTGTTCATGTAAGCAAGCTGGCCGTTGAACAGATGAAGCGAAGTGGCGGCGGTGCCATTGTGAACATTACATCCGTGTTTGGCCGGGAAAGTGGAGGCAAGGTGACGTACAATAATGCGAAAGCGGCGTTGATCAGCTTTACGAAATCGCTGGCGGATGAAGTAATCGCTGACGGGATACGCGTGAATAGTGTCGCGCCAGGAAGTATTTTGCACGAAACGGGAAACTGGAAAAAGCGTTTAGAAGAGAATCCTGAAGCGATCCAGCAGTTTGTGCAAAATGAAATTCCAGCCGGGCGCTTCGGCACGGCGGAGGAAGTGGCGAATGTCGTCGCTTTTCTGGCATCGGAAAAAGCCTCGTGGATGGTTGGAACGAGTGTGAATGTAGACGGCGGCCAGTCGCGGATGAATTTTTAACTGGAACCGACCCTGTCCACTTATGCAAATAATGATTATACTTATGTATAGGTGGCAAGGAGGGAATGTCTTTTGAAAAAACGGTACGTACTATTGATCGGTCTGCTGGCACTATTCGTTCTTTCAGGCTGTTCAGCAGATGAACAAGGTGTGCAAAGAAAGCAGGAGGATACTGTCGAATTGACTATTTCCGCTGCGGCCAGCTTGCAGGAGTCGCTGCAGGAAATTGCGGCTTCGTTTGAACAAAAAAATCCAGGCATCAGCATCACCTTTAATTTTGGCTCTTCGGGCGCGCTTGCCCAGCAAATGTCTCAGGGAGCGCCAGCAGATCTTTTCTTTTCCGCTGCAGAGGACAAATTCGCTCAAGTAAAGGAGGAAGGATTAATTGACGAAGACGCCTGGACCAATCTCCTTGCAAATGAGTTAGCGCTCGTTGTCCCGCTCGATACGGAGCAGGAGATCAGCTTGTTCGACGATATTGTAAAAGCAGAGCGTATCTCCATCGGGACGCCATCAGCAGTTCCGGCCGGAAAGTATGCGCAGGAAACGCTGGAAGGAATCGGTGTGTGGGAAGACGTTGAATCAAAGGTTGTATATGCAAAGGACGTTCGGCAGGTGCTTACATATGTGGAAACAGGAAATGTGGATGCGGGAATCGTGTATAAAACAGATGCACTCGTTTCCGATAAAGTAAAGGTGGCTGCTGCCGCTGACGAAACGATGCATACGCCCATTATTTACCCGGCTGGAATCGTAAAAAACTCGGCGCACATAGAAGCAGCCCAGCAGTTTTACAGCTATGTTCAAGAGGAAGAATCGATCAAGATTTTCGAAAAGTATGGATTTAAAGGGCTGACGAATCGTGGAAGCTGATTTTTGGTCTCCCATTCGCCTGTCTATTGAAATTGCGGCTGTTTCAAGCGCTGTTGTGCTACTAGTCGGCATTGGCCTTGGCAGGATGATGGCAAATGCCCGCTTTAAAGGAAAAGCTGTTGTTGAAACCCTTTTTCTTTTGCCGCTTGTCCTGCCTCCAACGGTTGTCGGCTTTTTACTGATTGTGCTGTTCGGGCGAAGCAGTCCTGCGGGAAAGGCGATTGAATGGATCTTCCAGCAGCCGATTATCTTCACCTGGTGGGCTGCGGTGACCGCCGCTATCATTGTCGCGTTTCCGCTTATGTATCAATCCGCCAAAACCGGCTTTGAAGCGATTGATCATGACATTGAACAGGCGGCGCGCGTGGATGGTGCGGGTGAATGGAAGGTGTTTTTATACGTGTCCATTCCTCTTGCCTTGAAAGCCATCGTCTCGGGCGGCATTTTAAGCTTTGCCCGGGCTCTTGGTGAATTCGGCGCCACCTTTATGTTTGCCGGCAATATTCCTGGCAGAACACAAACAGCGCCTATTGCCATTTACATGGCCATGGATTCAGGGAATATGGGCCTCGCCTGGCTATGGGTGGCTTGTATGATCGGCATTTCCATTATCATGCTGGTCTGTGTTAACCTGATCAAATCCTGATTTTTTATGAGGGGTGGAAAAATGGAAGAGCAAATTGTTTCATATATGAAAAGCCATTCTAAAACCGGCGTTTGCTCTAGAGAAGAGCTGATGTCTGTGATGAGTCCGAAAAGCAGCATCAATCGTGCGATACGCCATTCCAGCCGTGTGATCGAATGGGGACAGGATGAGCTGATCTTAACCGAGAAACTAATCATGAGAGCGTCTGACAAACGAACCCTTTTCGTTTATATAACGAAGGCATGTTCAGCTGGCGAGTGCACAGCCGGCTCTCTTTTTCAAAAAATGAAACCGGACAGACGAATGTTTTCAATTATAAAAGGGAAGCAAGTGGACAGTCCTGAAAAATTAGCCGTGCTCATTGCATGGCTTTTCCCGGAAATAACTTTAGCGGCGGAGTAAGAAAAGCGTTGCTCGACCCGCTGCAGCAGCCATTGAGGAAGCGCTCAATGGCTGCGTTCATTCACTGTCTTAATGATCGTCAAGCGGTTCGCCGGGCTGAGGTGTATAATTGTCCGGGTTTTCATGAGAAGGCGTTTGAACAGCTTTTTGCGTTTCAAGAATTTGAGCAGCTGTTGTGTTCAGCCTGTTTTCCAAATTGACTGTTTCCAGCGTATCACCGCCCAGCCGTTCTGCAAGCTGATCGGTTTGCTGAGAGGCTGTACGGGACTGGTACAAAAGCGAGTCCAGCTGTTTTACATACTGGCGCTGTTTGGAAGCAGAGCCGTTTTTGGCGGATTCGATCACTTTATCCGCTCTCTCATTGATCGCCGTTACCCGTTTTTCCAATGCCTGCAGCTCCGCGTTTGTCGGTGATGACGCTTGTGCTTGAAATGAGAAAGCAAGACTGGCCGCTAGAAAAGGGGCCGCCGCTTTTAAAAGTAAACCTTTCATCCTGATTCCTCCTCTAAGATGTTCTTCGGTATTGATACCTTTTCTATACCTGCCCCGATTTAAAATAACCGGTCTGCCTCGTTTTTTAATCAAATTGAAAAAGGAATGTAATCTTTTAGGGAAGTGTTTATCTGGTAAAATATGATATTTTCTTTCTTTTTGATATACTTCTATAAGGAAGAGAAAAGCAAATGAGCCAGAAAACGGAGGTTTTTTATTATGAAGAAAGTCGTTTTGGCCGGAGGAACAGGGTTCATTGGTGATTATTTTCAACGAAACTTCAAAAAACTTGGGTGTGAGGTAAAAATGATTTCCAGACAGCCTGGCTATATCCAGTGGGACGATCAGGCAGGGATGATTGAGGCACTGGAAGAAGCTGATCTTCTTATTAATTTGGCAGGAAAATCAGTGAATTGCCGTTATAATGAAGAGAATAAAAGGGCAATTATGAATTCCCGCATTGAAACGACCAAAAAGCTGGGCAATGCAGCTTTAGCATGCAAAAACCCGCCGAAGGTCTGGATGAATTCCAGTACAGCGACGATTTACCGCCATGCCGAGGACCGGCCGATGACAGAAGAAAACGGGGAAATTGGAACAGGGTTTTCCGTCGATGTCGCCAAAAACTGGGAGCACGCGTTTTTTTCCTTTGCTCTGCCGAATACAAGACAGATTGCGCTGCGAATCGCGATTGTGCTTGGCAAGGATGGCGGTGTCATGACGCCTTACCGTAACTTGGCGAAATTTGGACTTGGGGGCCATCAAGGAAAGGGCAGCCAGATGTTCAGCTGGATTCATGTGGAGGATTTATTTCAACTGGTTTTGTTTCTTAACGAACGAACGGATTTAACGGGTGTGTTTAATTGTTCAGCACCGAATCCGGTCCGCAACCGTGAATTAATGGAAACGCTCCGGAAAAGAATGAACGTGCCATTCGGCCTGCCTGCCCCGAAGCCGCTTCTGGAAATGGGCGCCACAGTGATTAAAACGGAAACCGAGCTCGTGTTAAAAAGCCGGTGGGTGATACCAAAACGTTTGGAGCAAGAAGGATTTGTCTTTACCTTTCAAACGCTTGATTCAGCGTTTAAGGATATTTTAGGCAGATGATCTCGTTTATCAGGATAAAAAAGAGTCTTCTCATTTAAGCGTGGGAAGACTCTTTTGTGAATGAAACTATAGACAGTAAAGAGATTTGTGAAAAGAAAAAATTTCTGCAGTACCGTTATTCTAATTTTCAGATTATAATAAGGCGTAGCTGAAAATATAATTGAATATGGAGGATTTGCCGGTGTATGTAAAAGTAGATTCGTTGGCACTGCTTAATCAGTTTAATCACATTTGGATGCAATGCTGGATTGAGAAAGGGTACGGGTTAGAAAATGAACACAGGGACGCGGATCGATTTTTAATTGTAGATAATGCAGATAGAAAAATAGGCACAATTGAATTTAAACCGTACTCTCTTCATCCGTCAAATGATATCAATGCCGTTTTTCCATTTCACCAGCTTCATATGATGAACGAGGATCCCCAATCAGTTGTTGAAATCGACAAAACAGCTATTTTAAAAGAGCATCGCGGTGCCAATTTAGCCCGGCTTCTCTCTTTATTTGTCCATTATTCAGAGTACTATCGTGTGAATTACTGTGTCGCCCTGCTTGAACGTAATTTTTACAAGGCGTTGCGTATTGTTTACAAAATTCCCATGGAACAAGCAGGCGAAAAAGTATATTACAAAGGTGACTATGTGACTCCTACCATTATCTTTCCTCAAAAAATCATACAAAATAAAGAAAATTACCCATGGTTGTTAGCGCAAAAAAGTGATAAAAAGATCAATATCTCTTCTTAATTGAAATGGAGAACGGGGGAACCGAATGGCTTATCTTCCTTATAGCAGGTTTTCATATTCTTTTATCGGTCTTTTTATCATCGCTAACGTCGTATGGAATCTTGCCTTTCAGCCCTATCATTATTTAATTGACTGGGGAGGCGTGACCTTCCAGGTTATCGCTTGCCTCATATCCATTTTATGGCTTGGTTTTGCTTTCTTTAAACATACCGGAGAAGGAAAAAGCTTTTGGTTATTTCTAGCTCTAGGTGTTTTATCATATCTGGTGGGCACGCTCATTTGGAGTATAAACGAGTTTGTGCTTCAAACGGATGGGGTCCTGCGCTCACTTCCTTCGTCATTCTGGGTGGCTCAAAATGGCTTTTATTTCATTGCGCTGCTCGTCGTTATGTATAAGATAAAAAATTATTTACTGACGATTCGCTCCTTGCTGGATCTTTTAATTGTCATGTCGGCTGCTTTTACATTCAGCTGGATTTTTTTGATCAACCCGCTGGTGGAGCAAGGGAAAGAAAACATCTTGTTAAGCCCAGAGTTACTTTATCCGGTATTGGATTTGGGAATGCTCGTTGGTACGCTGAGCTTTTTCGCAGCGTCAAGCAGTATTTTTTCCAAACAGGTTAGAGTTCTTCTTATCTCAGGGCTGGTCATTCAAATAATTGCGGATACGATTTATACGTATCTGCATGTAATGAACAACTATTCAGTGGGCAGTATTAACGAACCGTTATGGCTTTTTTCTATTTTGCTGCTCGGTCTGTCCGGTGTGTACCATAATCCGGGCGAACAGGAGCAGTTTATTGTCCAGCAGCCGAAACAAACAGGAAGTCTTCTTTTTAAGCTGAGTCTCCCTCATTTAAGTGTCATTCTTTTAGCCCTGTATGCTGTCATTTTGCTGTATGACGTAAATCCAATCGCCATCGGATTGTTTTTTTGTGTGCTGCTTGTTTTGCTAAGGCAAGTGGTCACGCTGTTGGAAAATGAAAAGCTGATGCAGCAGCTGAATGGATTAAACGAGGCGCTTGAAGAAAAAGTAAAGGAGCGAACCGATAAGCTGGTGGAAGCTGTGAATTCGATGGAGCACCTTGCTTTTCACGATGCGATTACCGGTCTGCCCAATCGGCGCTTTATGGAGAAGCGGCTGTCTCAGGCTATTAGCCGTCCAGGAAAAAACCATGATAAAACCGCCTTTCTTCTTTTGGACTTAGACCGTTTTAAAAACATTAATGACAGCTTAGGGCACTCATACGGAGATCAGTTATTAAAAGAGGTTGGCAGCAGACTGGTGGCTTTAGCAGGGAAGAATGAAGTTGTTTCCAGAATTGGCGGGGACGAATATGCCTTGCTTATTGAAAACACGACAAGTGAAAAGGCAGAAGAAAAAGCGCGGTTGATTTTGAATTCATTGCGTCAGACGTATCGCCTGAACGAATTCGATCTCACGGTGACACCAAGCATTGGCATTTCCCTTTTCCCTGATCATGGCAACAGCATGGATGAGCTTTTAATGAAGGCAGACTCCGCCATGTACCAGGTAAAAGCATCTGGACGAAATCAATATAAAGTGTACAACCGGTCAATGAAAATGAAACCGATTTTTCATTTGGAAAGCGCACTGAAAAAAGGAATCGAGGAAGATGAATTTCTGTTGTACTTTCAGCCTCAGATTTCTCTTCAGACGGGCCGTGTTGAAGGAGCGGAAGCGTTGCTAAGATGGGACAGAAAGGATCTCGGCATCATTTCCCCCGGGGAGTTTATTTCGCTTGCTGAAGAAACCGGGCTTATTCTACCCATTGGCGAAAAAGTATTCAGAGAAGTGTGCAGACAGTCTGTGGCCTGGCAGAAGAGAGGGTTTACGTCACTGCGATTAGCTGTGAACATTTCTCCGCTGCAATTTCAGCAGGATCATTTTATTGAGCTGATTTCTTCTATTTTAAAAGAAACAGGTGCGGACCCCCGTCAAATCGAATTGGAAATTACCGAAAGCGTCGCTATGGAATCAGGCGGAAAAAACAGAGCTAAAATGTCCTTTCTGAAAAAGATGGGCTTTCAGCTTGCATTAGATGACTTTGGAACAGGGTATTCATCCTTGCAGTATTTAAGTCAATTTCAAATCGACCGCTTAAAAATCGACCGGTCCTTTATCTCCTCGCTGGAAAAAGGAGAAAAAGACAAAACCATCGTCCAGCTAATCGTGACAATGGGAAAAGAGTTAAACGTCAAGGTGCTCGCTGAAGGAGTTGAAACAGAAAGTCAAAAAGCCTTTTTAAACAAAATCGGATGTGATGAAATGCAGGGCTATCTGTTCAGCAAGCCGATAAATGTGCAGGATTTTGAACAGCTGCTTCTTTCGGAAACAGGGTGAGTGGAAGAAGGGTGGAAAAGAACTGTTTTTGTTAGTTTTTTCACATACAGAAGTGGTATGATACTAAAAAAGGCAGGATGAAAGGGGATTTTTTAGCCAATGCGTGAACTGCAAAAAGTGATTATTGAAGAAATGCAGGTAAAGCCGGAAATTGATCCGCAGGAAGAAATTCGCCGGAGTATTGATTTTCTGAAAGACTACCTCCGCCACCATTCCTTTTTAAAAGGGTTCGTACTAGGCATTTCCGGGGGTCAGGACTCGTCCCTTGCCGGCCGGCTCGCTCAATTAGCGGTGGAAGAGCTTCGCGCAGAAACAGGCAGTGACTATACCTTTTATGCGGTGCGTTTGCCATACGGCGTACAAAAGGACGAGCACGATGCGCAGGACGCACTGGAGTTCATTCAGGCGGACGAACGGCTGACCGTGAACATTAAAGAGGCGGTAGATGCCAGTGAAAAAGCGCTGGAAGACATCGGCATTGAAATCACCGATTTTGTGAAAGGCAACGATAAAGCGCGTGAACGGATGAAGGTGCAGTTTGCGATTGCGGCGGCGAAACAAGCGGTCGTGATTGGAACGGACCACTCTGCTGAAGCAGTAACCGGCTTTTATACGAAGTTTGGAGACGGTGCAGCAGATATCGTCCCGCTTTTCCGCTTGAATAAACGGCAGGGGCGGTCCATGCTTAAATTGCTCGGCGCACCTGAGCATTTGTACATGAAGGTGCCGACAGCCGATCTTGAGGATGACAAGCCGCTGATTCCGGACGAAACAGCCCTTGGTGTAACGTATGAACAGATTGATGATTACCTTGAAGGCAAGGAAATTCCGGCGGAGGCAGCGGAGAAAATCGAAGGTCATTATTTGAAAACAAGACACAAGCGAAACCTGCCTATTACCGTTTTTGATGATTTTTGGAAAAAATAACGCTTTCCGGCTTTTGCCGGGGAGCTTTTTTAAATCTGAATTTTCAATAAAAACAACAACGCCTTGACCCGCCCCGATGAAGCATATAAAATGAGGTCAAAATGTGTGAATCCGAACAAAAAATAGATGACTGTTTCCGATAATACGGAATTGAAGGGAAGAGAGTAAAACAATGACAGGTAAATCAGAATTGCAGCACCAGGAAATGATTCTTGTACTCGACTTTGGCAGCCAGTACAATCAGCTTATTACGAGACGCATCCGCGAATTTGGCGTTTACAGTGAGCTTCATCCGCATACGATTACACTGGAAGAAATTAAAGAGATTAATCCAAAGGGAATTATTTTCTCCGGCGGTCCAAACAGTGTATATGCAGACGATGCTTTCCATTGCGATGAGCGTATCTTTGATCTGGATGTGCCGATTTTCGGTATTTGCTACGGCATGCAGCTGATGACAAAGCACTTTGGCGGAACGGTTTCAAAAGCTTCTCACCGTGAATACGGAAAAGCTGCCATCAACGTCAAAAACGACTCTGCTTTGTTTGCGGACCTTCCGAATGAGCAGGTTGTCTGGATGAGCCACAGTGATCTAGTAACAGAAGCGCCAGCCGGTTTTACGGTCGATGCGGTCAGCCCTTCATGCCCGATCGCTTCAATGAGCAATAAAGAAGAAAACCTGTACGCTGTTCAATTCCATCCGGAAGTGAAGCATTCCGTTTACGGAAACGACATTTTGAAAAACTTTGTGTTCGGTGTATGTGAGTGCGCGGGCGAATGGTCTATGGAAAATTATATTGACATCGAAGTGGAGAAAATCCGCCAGCTGGTTGGCGATAAAAAAGTTCTTTGTGCGATGTCAGGCGGCGTTGATTCATCGGTTGTCGCTGTACTGATCCACAAAGCGATCGGTGATCAATTAACGTGTATTTTCGTTGATCACGGTCTTCTCCGTAAAGGCGAAGCAGAACAGGTAATGGACACGTTTGCGAACGGCTTTAACATTAATATCATTAAAGTAGACGCACAAAAACGGTTCATGGATAAGCTTGCGGGTGTATCAGATCCGGAACAAAAACGCAAAATCATCGGCAACGAATTTATTTATGTATTTGATGATGAAGCATCGAAGCTTGAAGGCATCGAGTTCCTCGCACAGGGAACGCTTTACACCGATATTATCGAAAGCGGAACAGCTACAGCGCAAACAATCAAGTCGCACCACAATGTCGGCGGCCTTCCGGAAGACATGCAGTTTAAGCTGATTGAGCCGCTCAGCACGTTGTTTAAGGATGAAGTGCGTGCACTTGGCGCAGAGCTTGGCATCCCAGAACACATCGTTTGGCGTCAGCCATTCCCAGGACCGGGTCTTGGCATTCGGGTACTAGGAGCGATTTCAGAAGAAAAATTGGAAATCGTGCGTGAGTCTGATGCGATCTTGCGTGAAGAAATTGCGAAAAACGGCTTGGAGCGTGAAGTGTGGCAGTATTTCACCGTTCTTCCTGATATCCGCAGCGTCGGCGTGATGGGAGATGCGCGCACGTACGATTACACAATCGGCATTCGTGCTGTTACGTCCATCGACGGCATGACATCAGACTGGGCACGGATTCCGTGGGAAGTGCTTGAAGTCATCTCTACTCGTATCGTCAACGAAGTGGCTCACATCAACCGCGTCGTGTATGACATTACGAGCAAGCCGCCAGCAACGATCGAGTGGGAATAACGAACAAAACGCTTTCAATAAAAAAATTCGTTCGTGTTTTGTATTGACGAGCGAATAGTATATGAGTAAAATGAAAGAGTACTTTATAACTTTTACATGCATCGTATATCGTCGAGAATAAGGCTTGACAGTTTCTACCGGACTGCCGTAAATGGTCCGACTACGAATGAATGGAAAGACGTAGTCTCTTTCTGTATTCTTTTGTTAGTCGTACCCGGAGCATCCCATGCTCCGGGTATTTTTCGTTCGAATATAAGATCGAAGGGAGAAAAAAGAATGAAAAAGTTTTTCCGAATGGATGAACTCCAAACGACGTATCGCCGGGAATTCATTGGCGGCTTAACGACGTTTTTATCGATGGCGTACATCCTGGTCGTCAATCCGCTTACGTTATCCTTGCAATCGGTACCGGACCTTCCGGATGCGATGCGCATGGATTACGGGGCAGTCTTTACCGCAACCGCACTAGCGGCTGCGATCGGATCGATTATTATGGGGCTGCTGGCCAAGTATCCGATTGCCCTCGCGCCGGGCATGGGGCTGAACGCATTTTTTGCGTATACGGTTATTTTAACGTATGGCATTCCGTGGCAAACTGCACTGACGGGCGTACTGTTTTCAGGGCTGATCTTTATTGTGCTGACGCTGACGGGCTTGCGCGAAACGATTATTAATGCAATACCGGCTGAACTGAAATATGCCGTTGGCGCTGGTATTGGCTTGTTTATTACGTTTGTTGGCTTTCAAAATGCCGGCATTATCGTCAATGATGACGCCGTGCTTGTTGGTTTGGGTGACTTAACGTCAGGACCGACACTTTTGACGATTTTCGGCTTAATTATTACGGTCATTATGATGGTAAAAGGCATCAATGGCGGTATTTTTTACGGAATGCTCCTCACGGCTGTTGTCGGCATGATTTTCGGACTTGTTGAGCTTCCGGAGAAAATCGTCTCAGGCGTTCCGAGTGTCGCACCGACGTTCGGTGTGGCGATCGAAAACATTTTCCAGACACCTGGTGAAGTGTTTACGCTGCAGATGCTTGTTATTGTGCTTACCTTTTTGTTCGTTGACTTTTTCGATACAGCTGGAACGCTTGTAGGCGTGGCTAACCAGGCGGGCTTAATGAAGGACAACAAGCTTCCGCGTGCAGGAAAAGCACTGTTTGCCGATTCATGTGCGACCGTAGCAGGTGCCGTTTTAGGTACTTCAACGACAACTTCCTACATTGAATCATCTGCTGGTGTTGCTGCAGGAGCGCGTACAGGACTTGCGGCGGTTGTGACAGGTGTTCTCTTCCTGCTGTCGCTGTTTTTCTTCCCGCTTTTGTCTGTTATTACGTCACATGTAACCGCGCCTGCGATTATTATTGTTGGTGTGCTGATGGTATCGGCGCTTGGCAAAATTGACTGGACAAGATTCGAGATTGCCGTACCGGCCTTTTTAACAATCATTGCGATGCCGCTTTCTTACAGTATCGCAACCGGGATCGCGATGGGCTTTATCTTTTATCCGATTACGATGATCGTTAAAGGACGCTCAAAAGAAATTCATCCGATTATGTATTTCCTGTTTGTCGTCTTTGTTCTTTACTTTATTTTCCTTAAATAAATCAGTCGGAAAGCACCTCTCTTCAAACAGGGAGGTGTTTTTTTCGTTCGGGCTCGTGCTATACTGTAAAAAAAGAAACAATGGGGATGTGCCATGGAGAAATTTTTTGTGAAAAAAGCCTTAAACAATAATGTGCTCATTGCATCAGCCAATGACGATACTGAGGTTGTCCTCATTGGCAGAGGAATCGGCTTCGGCCGCCAGCAGGGAGACAGCATTGTGAGAAGCTCGGTGGAGAAGCTGTTTGTGCTGACAGACCGGAGCGAGCAGGAGCAATATAAAAAATTGCTGCCGCATTTGGATGATGAAACGTTAAAAGTGATTATCGCAGCGGTGGAACTCATTCGGGAGCGAGTCGGAGAAACACTGAACGAGCATATTCACGTAGGCTTAACGGATCATTTGCTGTTCGCGGTGAACCGGATGATGAGAGGAATGGGCATCCGCAATCCGTTTTTATTGGAAACGAAAGCGCTCTATCCGTTTGAGTACGAGGTAGCAGCAGATGTCACGAAGCTGATCAACAGCAAGCTGACCATCAGCCTGCCGGAGGGGGAAACCGGCTTTATTGCGCTGCACATTCACAGTGCGATTGCGAATAAAGACGTCCGGGACTTAAGCCGCCACTCAGAGCTGATTGCGACGCTTATTCAAATGATCGAAACTCAGCTTGATGTTGAGCTGGACAAGGAAAGCATAGACTATATGCGGCTTGTCCGCCATATCCGGTATACGATTGAACGGGTTGTGCGGGGCGAAAAAGTCGACGAACCAGAAAAAATCGCAAACCTATTGAAAACGGAATATCCAGTATGCTATAATTTATCATGGAAGCTGATCAAAGTGATGCAGCAGACATTACGAAATCCAGTGTATGATGCAGAAGCGGTTTACTTAACCATGCATTTACAGCGGATTCAGACAAAAATGAAATAATATTAATTCGTTCTTTACGTGTTACTGATACGATCAGGCATGAGTAAAGGAGATACAGAGAAAATAGGGGTTGTGATACCTTCTTTTTTCTTGATGTCTTCTTTTCTCATGCCTTTTTTCGTTTCTGTCTGTCTGATTCATCTTTGAGATGCGCATACTAATGAAAACAGGGGAGGAACTACACATGTTTAAAAAGCTTTTCGGCGTGCTGCAAAAAATCGGTAAAGCACTTATGCTTCCGGTTGCGATTTTGCCGGCTGCTGGGCTATTGCTTGCGTTTGGTAATGCACTGCAAAACCCAACGCTGACGGATTTGGCACCTTTTTTAACAGCTGACTGGGTTGTAATGGTTGCATCAGTCATGGAAAATTCCGGCGATATTATCTTCGGAAACTTGCCAATATTATTTGCCATTGGGGTTGCGATTGGTCTTTCTGGAGGAGACGGCGTTGCGGGACTCGCCGCGCTTGTTGGGTATTTGATCATGAATGCAACAATGGGAACAGCGCTTGGTCTTGAGAAAATTGCGGTTCTAGAGGGCGGAGATCCTGCCCATGCATTGATTCTCGGCATCCCATCCCTTCAAACGGGTGTGTTCGGCGGGATTATCATGGGGGCCATTGCGGCTTACATGTACAACAAATTCTTTAACATTGAATTACCGTCTTATCTCGGCTTCTTTGCAGGAAAACGATTCGTGCCAATTGCGACAGCTGCATCAGCCGTTATCCTTGGACTTGTTTTGATTTTTGTTTGGCCGCCAATTCAAAGCGGTTTAGATGCTTTTTCTCATTTATTGCTAGGCGGCAACCTTGCCGTGTCGGCATTTATCTTTGGGGTTATTGAACGAAGCTTGATTCCATTCGGGTTGCATCATATTTTCTATTCGCCGTTCTGGTTTGAGTTTGGCCAGTACACAAACGCGGCAGGCGAGCTTGTCCGCGGTGACCAGGCGATCTTTATGGCGCAAATTAAAGATGGTGTACAGGAGTTAACAGCAGGTACGTTTATGACAGGTAAATATCCGTTTATGATGTTCGGTCTTCCGGCAGCAGCACTTGCGATTTATCATGAAGCGCGTCCGGAGCGTAAAAAAGTTGTTGCAGGTATCATGGGTTCTGCTGCTTTGACAACCTTTTTAACAGGGATTACAGAGCCGCTTGAATTCTCATTCTTGTTCGTCGCACCTGTTTTGTTCGGGGTACATGCCCTTTTTGCAGGTCTTTCCTTTATGACGATGAGTCTTCTTGATGTAAAAATCGGAATGACCTTCTCGGGCGGTTTGATTGACTACACGTTATTCGGTCTATTGAATCCACAGACAAATGCCTGGCTCGTGATTCCAGTCGGTCTTGTGTTTGCGGTTATTTACTACTTCGGTTTCCGCTTTGCGATTCGTAAATTTAACCTTGCGACGCCGGGACGTGAGCCTGAAGACGATGAAGATGGCGACTCACCAGCAGTTGTTGCGGGAGAGCTTCCATATGAAATCTTAGAAGCAATGGGTGGCCAAGAAAACATTGCCAACCTGGATGCTTGTATTACACGCCTTCGCGTTTCGGTAAACGACATTGGCAACGTTGATAAAAAACGCTTGAAGCAGCTTGGTGCAGCAGGTGTACTTGAAGTCGGCAACAACATTCAGGCGATCTTCGGACCGAAATCAGATAATCTTCGCCACCAAATGGCGGACATTATGAAAGGCAAATCACCTCGTCCGGTTGCCGTAAAACCGGATCAGGAAGTACAAAAAGAAGTGGAAAATGCAGCGCCGGCTGCGATTCGTAACGATGTGGAAAGCAAGTTTGTTGCACCGATTTCAGGTGAACTATTGCCAATCACAGAAGTACCGGACCCTGTTTTCTCCGGAAAAATGATGGGTGACGGCTTTGCGATCAAGCCGAACGACGGCACGGTGGTTTCGCCAGTAAACGGGAAGATCATTAACGTATTCCCGACGAAGCATGCGATCGGTATTACAGCAGACGATGGCCGTGAGATCTTGATTCACTTCGGTATTGACACCGTTAAGCTGAATGGTGAAGGCTTCGAGGCATTCGTTGCAGAAGGCGACAGCGTGAAAGCTGGCCAAACACTTTTGAAGGTAGATTTGGATTATATCGCGAACAATGCGACGTCAACGATCACACCAATCATTTTCACAAACCTCGCTGAAGGACAATCGGTAACGGTTGAAAAGCCAGGAACTGTGAAAAATGGAGACGAAAACGTTATTACTATTAAATAAGAAACAACCCGCCTCAGCTGACATTCAGCTGAGGCTTTTTTAATGTCTGTTAATATGGTAAACTGCCGTCAAAGAGGAGTGAAGAATATGTTGGACAATGCCTTCTTAATGGTGATCATTATTTTGCTTATTAATGTCGTATATGTATCCTTTTTTACGATTCGCATGATATTGACACTAAAAGGCTATCGGTATACCGCTGCCCTTGTCAGCACGATTGAAGTAGTCATTTACGTTGTCGGGCTCGGTCTTGTGCTGGATAATTTAAATGAAATTCAAAATTTGATTGCTTATGCAGTCGGATATGGCATCGGGGTCGTCGTTGGCATGAAAATTGAAGAAAAGATGGCGCTTGGGTATATTACCGTTAATGTCATCACAAAGGAATACGATAAGGATTTGCCAAGAACCCTTCGCGCAGAGGGCTACGGAGTGACCAACTGGGCAGCGAACGGACTCGAAGGAGAACGGATGGCTATGCAGATTTTGACGCCGCGAAAATACGAAATGAAGCTGTACAGCCGCATTAAGGAGCTCGACGAAAAGGCGTTTATCATTGCGTATGAACCGAAGTCGATACACGGTGGTTTCTGGGTGAAACAAGTGAGAAAAGGAAAATTGATGCGATGAGTAAAAAGAAAAACTTTCAAGTGGAAGAAAATGAAACGATTAGCGATTGTTTGGCACGCATGGAAAGTGAAGGATACGTGCCGGTCCGACGCATAGAAAAACCTCTTTTCGAAGAGCAGACGGAAAACGGAGAGACGATTCATGTCCCAATCGGACGTGAAATCGTGTTTGAAGGAAAAATAATGACTTAAATACGAACATTAAAATATAAGTTAATAATATCGTTCGATTTTTTATTGACAACCCCTTCTGCCGGTTGTTAATATGTAGATGACAATAAAGCACCTCATATAATAGCGGGAATATGGCTCGCGAGTTTCTACCGGCTGCCGTAAACAGCCGACTATGGGGAAAGCATTCGGAATCTGGATCGACTGCGGACGAATCGCTTTCTCCTGACAACAGGGAAGCGGTCTGTCCGTTTTTTTATGTAAAAAAATCTCACACTGGAGGATCAATATGACGATTGAAGTGGGCGTTATTATGGGCAGCACATCTGATTGGGAGACGATGAAGCATGCGTGCGACGTGCTTGACGAGCTTGCCATACCATATGAAAAAAAGGTGGTTTCAGCACACCGGACACCGGATTTAATGTTCGAATACGCTGAAACGGCACGTGAACGCGGCTTGAAGGTCATTATTGCCGGAGCGGGCGGCGCAGCACATCTGCCAGGCATGACGGCGGCGAAAACGACGCTACCGGTCATTGGCATTCCGGTCCAGTCTAAAGCGCTGAACGGGCTTGATTCTCTGCTTTCCATCGTTCAGATGCCAGGCGGGGTTCCAGTAGCAACAACCGCCATCGGCAAGGCGGGTGCAACGAATGCCGGACTGCTGGCAGCGCAAATTTTGTCGATTGCCGATGCAGGTGTTGCGGAGCGATTGGATAAGCGTCGCAAGGAGACAGAAAAAACCGTTTTAGAAAGCAGTGATCAGCTTGGCTAGAACAATCGTTGAACCGGGAAAAACCATTGGCATCATTGGCGGCGGGCAGCTTGGCAGAATGATGGCACTGGCTGCAAAAGAAGCCGGCTTTCGCATCGCTGTCCTGGAGCCTTCAGAAGGAGCGCCATGTGCGCAAACAGCAGATATCGTCATTCAAGCGCCATATAATGATCAAGCAGCACTGAAGCAGCTGGCTGACGTAAGTGATGTGATCACCTATGAGTTTGAAAACATCGATTATGATGGCTTAAAAGAGCTGATGACTAAAGCGAACATTCCACAAGGGGCGGAATTGATCCGTATTACGCAAAACCGTGTGTTTGAAAAAGAAGCTCTCACGAAAGCGGGCGTAAAGGTCGCGCCGTACAAAGTGATCCGGACAGAGGAAGAGCTAAAAGCCGGCATCAGCGAAATTGGCTTGCCAGCGGTACTGAAAACAGCGACCGGAGGCTATGACGGCAAAGGCCAGTTTGTACTGAAGGAAGCAGAGCAGGCAAGCGAAGCAGCCGCACTGCTTCAGCACGGAGACTGTGTACTTGAGCAATGGCTTTCGTTTGAAAAGGAAATATCGGTCATTGTCACACGCAATCCGGAAGGCGAGACCACTTATTTCCCGCCAGCGGAAAACATTCACATCAACAATATTCTACACGAATCGATTGTGCCGGCACGCATTTTACCGGAAACCGAGCAGGCAGCCAAAAAAGCAGCTGACCAGATCGCGTCGTCCCTTTCCTTAGTCGGGACACTGGCGGTTGAAATGTTTGTGACAGAGGATGGCGGTATTTTCATTAACGAATTAGCGCCTCGCCCTCACAATTCTGGACATTATACGATTGAAGCGTGCGGCATCTCACAATTCGGCCAGCACATCCGGGCCGTGTGCAACTGGCCGCTGAAGAGCACCGGGCTCCTAAAGCCGGCCGTGATGGTCAATGTTCTCGGCCAGCATGTGGAAGGCGTCATTCAAGCTATTTCCGAAAAGCCGGAATGGTCGATTCACTTGTATGGAAAAGAAGAAGCCAAGCATCAGCGCAAAATGGGCCATGTGACGATTTTGACAGATAACATAGAAGAAACACTTCAAGAAATTGAAGACAGCGGGATTTGGACAAACTAAACGAAAGATTATCGGAGGATGACAACAAATGATCGAACGTTATACACGACCTGAAATGGGCAGCATCTGGACAGAAGAAAACAAATTCAAAGCATGGCTTGAAGTAGAAATTCTCGCTTGTGAAGCCTGGTCTGAGCTTGGCGATATCCCGAAAGAAGATGTTGAAAAGCTGCGCGCGAATGCAAGCTTCGACATTAACCGCATTAATGAAATTGAACTTGAAACACGCCATGATGTTGTTGCCTTTACACGTGCTGTTTCCGAGACACTTGGCGACGAGCGCAAATGGGTGCATTACGGATTAACGTCTACAGATGTTGTTGACACCGCTCTTTCATATTTGCTGAAGCAAGCAAATGACATTTTACGCAAAGACATCGAAAACTTCATTGAGATTCTTCGCGTTAAAGCGATCGAACACAAGCACACCGTCATGATGGGCCGGACACACGGTGTTCATGCAGAACCGACAACATTCGGCTTGAAAATGGCGCTTTGGTACGAAGAAATGAAACGAAACCTGGAGCGCTTTAACGACGCGGCAGACAGTGTACAATACGGAAAGATTTCCGGCGCAGTAGGCACGTACGCAAACATTGATCCATTCGTTGAAAAGTATGTATGCGAAAAGCTTGGTACAAAGCCGGCACCTGTTTCCACTCAAACGCTCCAGCGCGACCGCCACGCTCATTACATGGCAACACTGGCGCTTGTGGCGGCGTCAATTGAAAAGTTCGCAACAGAAGTACGAGGTTTGCAAAAGTCTGAAACTCGTGAAGTGGAAGAAGCATTTGCCAAAGGACAAAAGGGCTCATCTGCTATGCCGCACAAACGCAACCCGATCGGCTCTGAAAACATGGTGGGTCTTGCGCGTGTCATCCGCGGCCACATGGTAACGGCGTACGAAAATGTTGCCCTTTGGCACGAGCGTGACATTTCGCATTCATCCGCTGAGCGCGTGATTTTGCCGGATGCGACGATCGCTTTAAATTACATGCTAAACCGTTTCGGCAATATTGTGAAAAACTTGACGGTATTCCCTGACAACATGAAGCGCAACATGGACCGCACGCTCGGCCTTATTTACTCCCAGCGCATTCTTCTTGCCTTGATCGATAAAGGCATGGCGCGTGAAGCAGCGTACGACACAGTTCAGCCGCGTGCGATGGAAGCGTGGGATAAGCAAGTGCAGTTCCGTTCACTCGTTGAAGCAGATGAAACGATCACATCCAAGCTATCACCGGAAGAAATCGCGGACTGCTTTGATTACAACTATCATATTAAACACGTCGATACGATTTTTGACCGCATCGGATTAAGCGAATAAACAGCCGGAATCAGGGAGGATTACAACATGCAAAAAGGCAAGCAGCTGTATGAAGGAAAAGCAAAGCGCATTTATGCGACAGACCAGGATGACATCGTCTGGATTGAATATAAAAACTCGGCAACGGCCTTCAATGGTGAGAAAAAAGCCGAGATTGATGGCAAAGGCCGTTTAAACAACTTAATCACAGGGCTTTTGTTTGAAAAGCTTGCTGAAAAAGGCATTGACTCTCATTTTGTAAAGCAGCTTTCCGAACATGAGCAGCTTGTCAAACATGTCGAAATCATTCCACTTGAAGTCGTTGTCCGCAATGTTGCCGCCGGCAGCATCGCGAAGCGGCTCGGCTTTGAAGAAGGCATACGGTTCAAGGAGCCGATCGTTGAATTTTACTACAAGGACGATGAGCTTGGCGATCCGCTCTTGACAGACGACCACATTCGTTTGCTTGATGTGGCCGCACCTGAAGAAGTGCAAATGTTGAAAAAAGAAGCATTGCGTGTCAATGAAGTGCTGATTCCGCTGTTTGATGATATGGGCGTGGACTTAGTGGACTTTAAAATCGAATTTGGCCGCCAAAAGGATGGCAGCATTTTGCTGGCAGATGAAATTTCGCCGGATACGTGCCGCCTATGGGAAAAAGGCACAAACCGCAAATTAGACAAAGACCTGTTCCGCCGCGATCTTGGCGGACTGACAGAAGCCTATACCGAAATCTACAATCGACTTGGAGGAACTCTATAATGTATAAAGTAAAAGTTTACGTAACGCTTCGTGAAAGTGTATTAGACCCGCAAGGAAAAGCAGTTCAGCAGTCTTTATCAAGCCTTGGCTACCAGGGTGTGGAAGATGTGCGGATCGGCAAATACATGGAGCTTCAATTCGATGATTCCGTAACAGACGTAGAAGGCACCGTGAAAGAAGTGTGCGAAAAGCTTTTGTCCAACCCGGTTATTGAAGATTACAGATATGAAATCGAGGAGAGTGCGAACCAGTGAAATTTGCAGTCATCGTATTCCCAGGATCTAACTGTGATGTAGATATGTATCATGCGGTCAAAGACGAATTAGGTGAGCAGGTTGACCTTGTCTGGCATGACGCGGACAATTTGGACCAATATGACGGCATTTTGCTGCCGGGCGGCTTCTCATACGGCGATTACCTGCGTTCGGGTGCCATTGCCCACATGTCAAGCGTCATGGCAGCGGTGAAAAGGGCAGCAGAAGCAGGCAAGCCGGTTCTAGGCGTGTGCAACGGATTTCAAATTTTGCTTGAATCAGGTCTTCTTCCAGGCGCGATGCTTCGGAATAAAAACTTGAAATTCATTTGCCGGACGGTTGAATTATCCGTTGAAAACAATGACACGATGTTTACGTCTTTATATGAAAAGGGCGAAAAAATCAGCATTCCCGTTGCGCATGGTGAAGGAAACTACTACTGTGACGATGCAACGCTTGCGAAGCTGAAGGAAAACAATCAAATTGCGTTCACATATGCAAGCGACGTAAATGGAAGCCTGTCTGATATCGCGGGCATTACAAACGAGCGCGGCAATGTACTTGGCATGATGCCGCATCCGGAGCGGGCCGTGGACGATCTTCTTGGCAGCGCAGACGGACTTAAACTTTTTCAATCAATTGTAAAGCACTGGAGGGACTCTCATGTCGTTAACGCTTGAACCGAATCCGCAGCAAATTAAAGATGAAAAACTATACAGCTCAATGGGTCTGACAGACGAAGAATTCGGCAAGGTGGAAAGCATTCTCGGCCGCCTGCCAAACTGGGCAGAAACAGGTCTTTTCTCTGTTATGTGGTCAGAGCATTGCAGCTATAAAAACTCAAAGCCTGTTTTAAGCCGTTTCCCGACAAAAGGCGATCACGTTCTTCAGGGACCGGGTGAGGGCGCCGGCATCGTGGATATTGGAGACAATCAAGCAGTCGTCTTTAAAATTGAGAGCCATAACCATCCATCTGCAATCGAGCCTTATCAGGGTGCAGCAACAGGAGTCGGAGGCATCATCCGTGACGTTTTTTCAATGGGCGCACGTCCAGTCGCGATTTTAAACTCTCTTCGTTTCGGTGAGCTGGAAACATCCCGTGTGAAATATTTATTTGAAGAAGTAGTGGCAGGCATTGCAGGCTACGGAAACTGCATCGGCATTCCGACTGTCGGCGGCGAAATCGGATTTGATCCTTCTTATGACGGCAATCCGCTTGTTAATGCGATGTGTGTCGGCTTGATCGACCATCAGGACATTCAAAAAGGCCAGGCAAAAGGCGTGGGCAACACCGTTATGTACGTTGGGGCAAAAACAGGACGCGATGGCATTCACGGTGCGACATTTGCATCGGAAGAGCTAAGCGAGAGCTCAGAAGAAAAACGTCCGGCTGTTCAAGTAGGCGATCCGTTTATGGAAAAACTGCTTCTTGAAGCGTGCCTTGAGCTTATTCATAACGACGCGCTTGTCGGTATTCAGGACATGGGGGCAGCGGGTCTGACAAGCTCCTCTGCTGAAATGGCGTCTAAATCTGGTTCTGGTATGGAAATGAACCTTGATTTAATCCCGCAGCGTGAAACAGGCATGACACCGTACGAAATGATGCTGTCTGAATCACAGGAACGCATGCTGATCGTCGTGGAAAAAGGGCGCGAAAAAGAAATTGAAGACCTTTTCTCAAAGTACGGTCTTGAAGCAGCATCTGTCGGTGTTGTAACCGATGATAAAATGCTTCGCCTTCTTCATAAAGGAGAAGTAGCGGCAGAAGTGCCGGTTGATGCGTTAGCGGAAGATGCACCGGTTTACCATAAGCCGTCTGCTGAGCCGGATTATTACCGTGAATTCCAGGCGATGGAAGCAGAAGTGCCGGCCGTAACGGACTTCAAAGAAACGCTTGTGAACCTGTTAAAGCAGCCGACTGTGGCGAGCAAGGAATGGGTATATGACCAGTACGATTACCAGGTTCGCACAAATACAGTCGTGGCGCCGGGCTCTGACGCAGCGGTGATCCGCCTGCGCGGAACGAACAAAGCACTTGCGATGACAACAGACTGTAATGCCCGCTATATTTACCTTGATCCAAAAACAGGCGGGAAAATTGCCGTAGCCGAAGCAGCCCGTAATATCGTTGCATCCGGTGCGCGTCCGCTTGCGATCACAGACGGTTTAAACTACGGAAGCCCTGAAAACCCGGGTGTATTCTGGCAGCTTGAGCAGTCTGCAGACGGAATCAGTGAAGCCTGCCTTGCGCTTCAATCGCCGGTTATCGGCGGAAACGTCTCATTATATAACGAAACAAACGGCACAGCGATTTACCCGACACCAATTATCGGCATGGTTGGCTTAATCGAAGATGTGAACCATATTACCACACAGTCAGCGAAGCAAGCAGGCGACCTGGTGTATGTGATGGGCGATGCGGCGAACGAATTTGGCGGCAGCGAATTGCAAAAAATGATGAATGGCGGCGAGATTTTTGGCAAATCACCTGCCATTGATTTATCAGTGGAAAAAAATCGTCAGGATGCACTTTTAAAAGCGATCCAGAGCGGCCTTGTGCAGTCAGCTCACGATATTTCAGAAGGTGGATTTGCGGTAGCACTTGTGGAGAAGCTATTTGGAACAGGTCTTGGCGCCAGCGTTTCATTGGATGGCGAAGCAACGGCCGCTCTTTTTGCAGAAACACAGTCCCGTTTTGTCGTGACAGTCAAAGAAGAAAACAAAGCAGCATTTGAAGCAGCCGTGACGGACGCAAAACAAATCGGTCATGTTACAGCCGACGCAGAAGTATCGATTCTAATTAACGGAGAAGAAGTGGTACAGGCACCAGTCAGTGAACTGGAGGATGCCTGGAAAGGAGCTATTCCATGCTTGCTGAACTCAGAGGCTTAAATGAAGAGTGTGGTGTTTTCGGGGTTTTCGGCCACGAAAATGCGTCACAAATCACCTACTACGGCCTGCAAAGCCTGCAGCACCGCGGACAAGAAGGAGCGGGCGTCGTCATGAGTGACGGCGAGCGCCTCCGCGGTCATAAAGGCGAAGGGCTTGTCACGGAAATTTTCAACCAGGATATTGTCAACGGATTGACAGGTTCAGCAGCAATTGGACATGTTCGGTACCAAACAGCAGGGGGCGGCGGCTACCAAAACGTACAGCCGCTTCTGTTTCACTTTCAAACGGGAAGCCTGGCGCTTGCGCATAACGGCAACTTGGTGAATGCCACTTCTTTGAAGCGCGAGCTTGAAGCGCAGGGAAGTATTTTTCAGACAACATCCGATACAGAAGTGCTGGCGCATTTAATTCGCCGCAGCAGCTACGGAACGATGAAGGACCGGTTAAAAACGGCACTGTCGATGGTCAAAGGAGCCTATGCCTTTTTGGTTATGACTGAAAATGAAATGCATGTGGCACTTGATCCGCAGGGGCTTCGTCCACTGTCAATCGGCAAACTTGGCAATGCGTATGTGGTTGCATCTGAAACGTGTGCCTTTGACATTATCGGTGCAGAATTTCTGCGCGATGTGGAGCCGGGTGAGTTGATTACGATTAATGACAGCGGTCTTCATTCCGAGCAGTTTGCGGCTGGTGTCAGCGATGCGATGTGCACGATGGAGTATGTGTACTTCTCGCGTCCCGACAGCGACATTCATGGCATTAACGTTCATAGCGCCCGCAAGCGTCTTGGCAAGCAGCTGGCCAAAGAAGTGGAACAAGCGGTGTTGGAAGCAGACGTTGTGACAGGTGTGCCGGATTCAAGTATTTCGGCAGCGATCGGCTTTGCGGAAGCAACAGGCATTCCATATGAGCTCGGCTTGATTAAAAACCGTTATGTTGGACGTACCTTCATTCAGCCATCCCAGTCTCTTCGGGAGCAGGGGGTTAAGATGAAGCTTTCTCCTGTCCGAGGCGTGGTCGAAGGCAAAAAAGTCGTCATGGTCGATGACTCGATCGTCCGCGGCACGACGAGCAGACGGATCGTAACGATGCTGAAGGAAGCAGGCGCGAAGGAAGTGCATGTTGTCATCAGTTCGCCGGCAATCAAGCATCCGTGCTTTTACGGCATTGATACGTCTGAAAAAGGCGAATTGATTGCGGCTCATCATACAAACGAGGAATTGCGTGAATTGATCGGAGCGGACTCGCTTACGTATTTAAGTGTGGACGGGACCATCGATGCCATTCAACACCGCCAGGGTGCTCTTGGCGAATGCGGTCAGTGCATGGCTTGTTTTACAGGAGAATATCCGACGGAAATATTCCCGGATACACAGCATCCGCATGACAAAGAAATCATGTGCTAACGTTGAGGAGGAACTAAAATGGCAAAATCGTATGAAGCAGCCGGTGTCAATATCGAAGCAGGATACGAAGCAGTAGAACGAATGAAGAAGCATGTGGAACGGACAAAGCGTGCCGGTGTAATGGGAGTGCTTGGCAGCTTTGGCGGCATGTTTGACCTCTCTTCGCTGCAATTAAAAGAGCCGGTTCTTGTCTCGGGAACAGACGGCGTGGGCACAAAGCTGAAGCTGGCGTTTATGATGGATAAGCACGATACCATCGGCGTTGATTGTGTTGCGATGTGTGTGAATGATGTTGTGGTTCAGGGAGCAGAGCCGTTGTTTTTCCTTGATTACATCGCATGCGGCAAAGCAGTGCCGGAGAAAATCGAGCAAATCGTTAAAGGAGTAGCAGACGGCTGTGAACAAGCAGGCTGTGCCCTTATTGGCGGCGAAACAGCTGAAATGCCCGGCCTTTATGAAGAAGAAGAGTATGATATGGCTGGCTTTACCGTTGGCGCTGTTGAAAAAAGCGCGGTGATCACGGGTGATGACGTAAAAGAAGGCGACGTGTTAATCGGTCTTTCATCAAGCGGGATTCACAGCAACGGCTACTCACTCGTACGTAAAATTTTCTTTGAAAAGCATAACCTTGCAGTAGATGCAAAGGTGGATGGACTTTCTGTGCCGCTTGGCGAAGCGTTAATCGAGCCGACGCGTATTTACGTGAAGCCGGTTTTATCTGTTTTGAAAAAAGCAACGGTCAATGGCATGGCGCACATTACAGGCGGCGGCTTTGTCGAAAACATTCCGCGTGCTCTGCCTGACGGACTGGGTGCTGCCATTGAAGCAGGCTCGTGGCCGGTTCCGGACATTTTTAACGTGCTTGAAGCGTATGGAGAGCTGGACCGCCAGGAAATGTACAATATTTTCAATATGGGCATCGGATTTGTGCTCATCGTACCGCAGGAAGAAGAAGCTAAGGTAAAAGCAGCATTAGAGGAAGCCGGCGAAACAGCGTACACAATCGGACGTGTCGTAAACGGCGAAGGAGTTACAGTTCAATGACGAAAATTGCCTTGTTTGCATCCGGCAGCGGAAGCAACGTGCAGGCAATTGCCGAGGCGGTGGCAGCAGGGAGCGTCCCTGCTGAAATCGCCTTGCTCGTCTGCGATAAACCGGATGCGTATGTCATGAAGCGGGCGGAAGCACTCGGCATTCCAGCGTTTTCCTTTCAGCCGAAGCAGTACGAATCCAAGCAGGCATTTGAAGCGGAAATTGTCGAGCAGCTACAGACATCAGGTGTCGAATTTATTTTTCTCGCCGGTTATATGCGCTTGATCGGCCCTGTTTTATTGGCCGCGTACCGGAACCGGATCGTAAACATTCACCCGTCTCTTCTTCCGGCATTCCCGGGAAAAGATGCGATCGGACAAGCATTTGATGCTGGAGTGAAGGTGTCCGGTGTCACGGTCCATTTTGTGGATGAAGGCATGGACACCGGTCCGATTATTGACCAGGAATGTGTACGAATCGATTCCGGCATGACACGTGATGATGTGCAAAAAGCGATCCAGAAAATTGAGCATAGTCTTTACCCGAACGTGATTACCAAACTTTTGACTGAACACAGGGAGGAACAAACACGATGACGAAACGCGCATTAATCAGCGTATCAGATAAAAGCGGCGTCACTGAATTTGCCAGAGAAATTGCGGCGCTTGGCTATGAAATTGTTTCAACAGGCGGCACGAAAAAAATGCTCGCAGAAGCAGGTGTACCCGTTCAAGGCGTAACGGATGTAACCGGGTTCCCGGAAATTTTGGAAGGACGCGTCAAAACGCTCAATCCATATATTCACGGCGGACTGCTTGCCAAGCACGGCGAGCCGGATCATCAAAAACAGCTTGATGAGCACAACATTCAGCCGATTGATATCGTTTGTGTGAATCTGTACCCGTTTCAGCAGACGATTGCCAAGCCGGATGTCACAACTGACGATGCGATTGAAAACATCGATATCGGCGGGCCGGCGATGCTCCGTGCTTCCGCTAAAAACCATGAATACGTAACGGTAATCGTGGATTCAAGTGACTATGGCCAGGTTCTGTCGGAATTAAAGGGTGAGGGCAAAACGACGCTTGAAACACGCCGTAAGCTTGCGGCAAAAGTGTTCCGCCATACAGCAGCGTATGACGCGATGATTGCCGGCTTTATGACGGAGCTGACAGGCGAAGAAAACCCTGAAAAATTAACGGTGACCTATGAGCTGAAGCAATCGCTTCGCTATGGTGAAAATCCGCATCAGAAAGCCGCTTTTTATGCGCAGCCGCTTGGATCTACCTTCTCCGTTGCACAGGCAAAGCAGCTTCACGGAAAAGAGCTTTCTTACAACAACATTCGCGACACCGATGCAGCACTTCAAATCGTAAAAGAATTCAGTGAGCCGGCAGCAGTAGCCGTAAAGCATATGAATCCGTGCGGTGTTGGAGCCGGTTCGACGATTGAAGAAGCGTATGCGCGTGCGTATGAAGCCGATCCGACGTCTATTTTCGGCGGCATTGTGGCACTGAATCGTCCGGTTTCAAAGGAGCTCGCTGAAAAGCTTCATGAAATTTTCCTTGAAATTATTGTCGCTCCTTCATTTGACCAGGAAGCGATTGATGTGTTGTCTAAAAAGAAAAACATTCGTTTATTGACGCTTGATTTTGCAAACGGCAAAAAAGGAGAAAAGGTGCTGACATCTGTGGAAGGCGGCTTGCTTTCCCAAGACCTCGATGAGCTTTCTCTTGCCGATGCTGACGTTCGTGTTGCAACAAAGCGTGAGCCGACAGAAGAAGAGTGGACAGCGATGAAGCTTGGCTGGAACGTCGTGAAGCATGTGAAGTCAAACGCGATCGTTGTCACAGATGATAAAATGACGCTTGGTGTCGGTGCCGGACAGATGAACCGTGTCGGCGCAGCGAAAATTGCGCTTGAGCAAGCAGGCGAAAAAGCAAAAGGCGCAGCGCTTGCGTCAGATGCGTTTTTCCCGATGGATGATACGGTCGAAGCAGCGGCAAAAGCAGGCATCACAGCGATCATTCAGCCAGGCGGCTCGATTAAAGATGAAGATTCGATCAAAAAAGCGGACGAATATGGCATTGCGATGGTCTTGACAGGCATCCGCCATTTCAAACATTAAAAGGGGGCTTTTATTCATGAACGTACTCGTTGTAGGACGCGGCGGACGCGAACACGCTATTTGCAAAAAAGTAGCGGAAAGCCCGCTTGTTGAAACGGTTTTTTGTGCACCGGGCAACGCCGGCATTGCGCAGGATGCAAGCATTGTGAACATCGATGAAATGAATTTCGCGGACCTGGCGGCTTTTGCTAAGGAGCAGCACGTAGGCTTAGTCATCATCGGTCCGGAGAACCCGCTTTCGGCTGGGATTACCGACCACCTGGAGCAGGAAGGCCTAAAGGTGTTTGGTCCAAAGCAAAACGCGGCGATTTTAGAAGGCAGCAAATCTTTTTCGAAAATGATGATGGAGAAGTATGACATTCCAACAGCCCGCTACCAGTCATTTGAAGACTATGACGCGGCCAAAGCATATATCGAAAAAGAAGGCGCGCCGATCGTATTAAAAGCAGACGGGCTTGCGGCCGGCAAAGGTGTGACCGTTGCGATGACAATGGAGGAAGCACTGGCGTCGCTTGATGATATGATGCTTGATAAAAAGTTTGGCGATGCATCCGCGCGTGTGGTAGTCGAGCAGTTTCTTCAAGGCGAAGAGTTCTCCCTTATGGCGTTTGTTCATGGAGAAAACGTCTATCCGATGGAAGCCGCACAGGATCACAAGCGGGCGTTTGATAACGATGAAGGGCCGAACACAGGCGGCATGGGGGCGTATTCACCCGTTCCGCACATTTCACAGGCGATCAACGATCAATCCGTAGAAGAGATTATCCGTCCGATTGCAAAGGGCATGGTGGCAGAAGGCCGTTCGTTTACAGGCATCATTTTCGCCGGCCTTATGCTGACAGAAGAAGGACCGAAAACGATTGAATTTAATGCCCGCTTCGGCGATCCGGAAACACAGGTCGTGCTTCCGCGTTTGGAAAACGACCTCGTGCAGGTGATGCTTGATGTTCTTGACGGGAAAGACCCGGAGCTGACATGGAAAGACGAATCCGTTTTGGGTATCGTGCTGGCTGCGAAAGGCTACCCGGAAGCATACGAAAAAGGCCATGAACTAAAAGGGCTCGATGCGATCGATGCCGGTTCCGTTGTGCATGCCGGCACGTATGCTGACGAAAACATTATTCGGGCAAACGGCGGCCGTGTTCTGCTCGTGACAGGAAACGGTTCAAGCCCGACTGAAGCACAAAAAGCCGCATATGAAAAAATGCAGCACGTCGATACAGAGCATTTCTTTTTCCGGAACGACATTGGAAGTCGTGCGATTGCAAAAGCCGGCTTGTCTTAATCATCTTACATAGTCCATTGACTATATTATTCTATAACACAATGAAACAGGCTGTCTCTCTATGGAGAAAAGCCTGTCAGACTGTCGAGAAAGTCTCGACAGTCTCTTTTTCTTCCCCCTGTTTTGTCGTAAACTAAAAAGAAAGTGAGGAGAGAAACCAATGAAAAGTTCTGGATATGTTTCAGAAGCAGGCTTTCAGGATACAGGCATGATTTTTAAGTTTATACATCAGAATAATGAATTTATCCATATATTTTCAGAAGGTGAACTCCTTTATAAAATGGATTTTCTGAAAAATGGACTCATTGGAAAAACATTATATGAATTATATCCAGACAATACAAACATGGCAAATTCACTGAATGCACATTATGAAAAAGCCTGGAAGGGCCACTTTGTCCAATACGAGGGCGAGTACAAAGAAATTCAGTATATAACTTATTTGAGACCCCTGTTTTCAGAAGGAAACGTTGTGGAAGTCGTCGGAACTTGTATTGATATTACGAAAAGAAAAAAGATGGAAGAAGACATCCGCCAAAAAGAAAATTTGTACCGGACGATTCTTGAAACAATGACCGAAGCGGTACTGATAGAAGAAGAAGGACAAATCACTGCACTTAATGAAAGCGCTAATAAAATGCTAGGGATTAAAACAGTTGACTTTACTGAAGGTTCGATGAAGAAATTAGGTTGGGAGTATATAAAAGAAAATGGCTCACCCATTTCTATTTCAGAGCTGATCGGTCTCATTACTTTACAACACGGACGTCGAGTTAAAAATGTAGTACTAGGAGTGAAAGGGGAAAATATTGGAGCAAAATGGCTCTCTGTTAATTCAAGTCCTCTTACAATACCGGGTAAGTATGAACGTGCATCTCTTATAACAATTTCCGAAATGACTCTTCAAAAAAAACAAGAAAAAAAATTAATGCATTCCTACGTTTTTCAGCGCAATTTGATTGATCAGCTGGATAGAGGGATCGTTATGACAGACCGGAATAAAAAGATCAGGCTCATGAATAAGAAGTTTTATGAAATGTTTAGCCTAGAAGGCGGGATTGATTTATATATCGGACAATATGCTGCACAATTACACCATCTATTTGACGAAAAAATAGAAACTGAAAGACATGGGAATCTCAAAAGGCCAACAAAAGAAATTAAAATTAATCAACATATTCTGTTGCGCTGCAATTGTTCGGCCCTTATTGAAGAGAATGAAATTTGTGGATATATATGGGATTTCGAAGATGTGACGGAGAGAAATAAGATGGAAAGGACGATTATCCAGGCAAAAGAAGAAGCTGAAAAAGCAAATGTAGCAAAATCGGACTTTCTGTCTAAAATGAGTCATGAGCTCCGCACCCCACTAAATGGCATTCTTGGCTTTGCACAGCTTTTGGAATTGGAGGAGGGGCTAACCGAGACGCAGTACGATTTTGTTCAGGAAATTTTAAATGGAGGAAGGCATTTATTAGAACTAGTAAATGAAGTACTGGATTTATCCAGAATCGAAACAGGCAATTTGAAAGTTACGATAGATGAGGTTAATCTTCTCACTGTTATTAACGAATGTATTAATATTGTCCAGCCGCTGGCGAAGAAGAAGGGTATACGGATAGATCATAAATTAACACCCTTGCAAAACACCTTAGTTTTTGCCGATCCAGTTCGCCTTAAACAAATACTCCTTAACCTTCTCGACAATGCCATTAAATACAACATAGATGATGGAGAAGTAAGTATACGCTGTTACCAAGAGGGAAGCGAACAGGTTGTTCATATTGTGGATACAGGTATAGGGCTTTCAAAAGATGAATATCACAAAATATTTGTACCGTTTTATCGAATTGGAGATTCAAAGGAAGGAGGGACAGGCATTGGTTTGTCTCTCGTCAAACAGCTTGTGCACTTGATGGGAGGGGAAATTAATATCACAAGCAAGATAGGAAAAGGCAGTGATTTTTCTTTTAGCCTGCCGGTTCCAACTAATTTAAAGGCCGCCGTGCGATGGGGGGAAGAGGTGGATTCTCATACAGAAAATGAGAATAAAATAGACAACTACCGTTTGCTCTATATTGAGGATAACAAGGCCAATTTTGATTTAGTCAGCAACATTCTAAAATCACAGCCTTCCTTTACGCTTTTGCCGGCCCGTACTGGGAAAGAAGGGCTGGAACGGGCAAAGGAGAATATTGATTTAATTTTGCTGGACATTAACCTTCCCGATATTAATGGATACGAAGTGTTTGATATGTTAAAAAAGAATAAGGAAACGAAGGATATTGCCGTTATTGCTGTGAGTGCCAATGCGATGCCACAAGACATTCAATGTGCACTGGCCAAGGGGTTTGACAGCTATGTGACAAAACCGATAAATATAAAAGAATTTTTAACAGTCGTGCAAGAAACGTTAAATAAAACCATTTATCAAAATATCCCAGACCATACCATTTTAAGCACAGGACCTTATGGGGAAGAGGCTATCTCTGCAAAAACACTCCAACTGTCTTTAGAAGAGTTGAAAGAAATTAAGAAAAAGAAATATAAAGCAGCTATTGCTATGCATTACAGTGAAAGTGATTGGTCAAAGTCTCAAGTGGAAGGAGTGAAAGCCACGTTTGAAAAAATGGGAATCGAGGTTGTAGCCGTAACAGATGCCCAGTTTAACTGGGAAAAGCAAGTGGCTGATATTGAAGCCATTTTAACACAAAAGCCGGATATTCTTGCGAGTATCCCTGTAAATCCAGCACGAATGGCAAACATCTATAAAAAAGCAGCCGAGGAGAATATAAAACTGGTGTTCATGGACAATATACCAAAGAACCTGAAGCATGAAAGAGATTATGTTAGTGTTGTCTCTTCCGATAACTATGGAAATGGCATTGAATCAGCTCATGTAATGGCCGAGCAATTAAGCGGTCAGGGTAATGTTGGTATTATTTATCTTGAATCTGATTTTTTTGCAACTAAACAAAGAACCGAAGCATTTGAAAAAACGATAAAAGAATATTATCCAAATATTCAAATTGTTGATCGCATGGGAATTGAGAGTCCAAATGAAGGTCAAAAAGCAGCAGCAGCTATGCTTGCTAAGCATCAGGATTTGAATGGTATTTTTGTTGTTTGGGATGTGCCAGCTGAAGGTGCTTTAAAAGCAGCTCGTACAGCAGAAAGAAATGATTTAGTCATTACGACAATAGATTTGGGCCTCAATGTGGCAGCAGAAATTGCCCGGGGCGGTTTGATCAAGGGATTGGGTGCGCAGCTTCCGTACCAGCAGGGAGTCGCTGAAGCGATTCTCGCCGGATATGCATTAATTGGAAAACATGCACCTCCTTATGTGGCTGTCCCAGCTTTAAGAGTAACGAAAGAAAATATCCTCGATGCCTGGAAACTAGTTTATAACGAGGAGGCGCCAACGGTCATACAAGAAGCTGTTGATCAAGAAAATGTGTAAGGAAAGGGGGATAATGAATGAAAGTGTTAATCGCTGAAGATGATGCTCCCTCAAGAAAACTATTGCGGCACTTTATCGGCAGTTTGCCTGATTATCAAATTGTTGGGGAAGCCACAAACGGTGAAGAGCTAATCCAATATGTGACGAAAGAAAAGCCAGATGTCGCTTTGGTGGATATTGGCATGCCTTTAATGGATGGGATGGAAGCAGTGAAAGCATGTAAAGAGCTTTTTCCGTCCCTTCAAGTTATTTTCATTACGGGGCATGATGATTATGCGATTGAAGCATTTAGTGTAAGAGCGGTTGACTATATTTTAAAGCCTATTGAACGAAATCGTTTATACAGTGCTTTAGAGAGGGCAATACAAGCTAGTCATGGACGAACGCAGAAAGAGCAATCAATTAAAAAGAATTTAATTATTAAACAGCAGAAAAATACCATTTTTATTCCGCTTGATGACATTATTTTTATCGAAAGAATAGACCGTAAATCCGTCATTCATACTAAGAACGGCATATTTGAAACAAATGAAGCGTTAACCAGTCTGGATGATGCACTTGACTCAAGGTTCATCGTATCTCATCGATCTTATGTCATCAATGTAGGGCTTTTAACCAAAATTGAAGGGGCTGGACAAATGTATAAAGCCTACTTTAAAGACTATGACAAAACGGCTAGAATTTCAAAGCATAAAATCGATGAATTGCAGCGATATAAAGCGTAAAAAACTCAGCAGCATTTGCTGAGTTTTTTATTTTTTTAAAATTGTTATTTTTTTGTTTCAAAGGACCTTTTTAAAGTCTGAAACTTAAATAAAGCCTTGTTGAATGGAAGAAAATCATGTTTAAAACCGGTTAGACACTAGATTTGAATGCGATTACAATCTGTCTATAGCTAAATAGTCAGAAACAAAAACAGAAAAGAGAATCAAACAATGTCAGGAATTAAAGAGGTAGCCAAACAGGCAAATGTGTCAATTGCTACTGTATCGAGGGTGTTAAGCAAGCCGGAAACGGTGGCGGAAAAGACCATCAAAAGAGTATTAGAAGTCATAGAAGATTTAAACTATCAACCTAATGCTGCAGCCCGCCAGCTAAGAATGGCCGAAACAACAACGATTCTGGTGGTTGTCCCGGACATTACGAATACTTTCTTTTCTGATGTGCTAAGAGGAATAGAGTCTGTCGCTCTTGAAAATGGCTATCAGGTATTACTCGGAGATGCAGACAATAATGCGGAACGTGAAAAGGGATATTTAAGCATCCTTCGCCAGAAAAAAGCTGCAGGAATGATTTTACTGACTGCAGGAATTGAAGCGAATATTGTGGAGGAAATAGCTTCCGAGTACCCGGTCGTTCTGGCATGTGAATACTTGGAGGGCGTTAATGTTCCAACGGTTTCAATTGACAATGTCAGCGGTGCCCGTAAAGCAACTGAGTATTTGATTAATCTTGGCCACAAGAGAATAGGCTTTATTTCAGGTCCTATGAATAGTGTACTAGGCAGAGACAGGCTAAAAGGGTTTTATCAGGCAATGGCGCAGTATAGTCTGAAGGTTGAACCTGATTTAGTGCAGGAAGGCAATTTTTCGTATAAAAGCGGCTTGAATATGATGAACAAGCTGTTAGCGTACAGTCACACTCCAACAGCCGTGTTTGCGGCAAATGATGAGATGGCCTTTGGCGCCGTCAATGCGATTGAACAAAAAGGATTAGCGGTTCCACAGGACATATCGATTATCGGATTTGACGATATCAAGTTTTCGTCCATTTTCAAACCGGCACTGTCGACGATCTCGCAGCCCACATTTGACATAGGCACCAAAGCAATGCAACTGCTGATCGGCTTGATGACAAATCAAAAAATGGAAAAAACACAATATATTTTAGAAAACAGGCTTGTGCTTCGGAATTCGTGCGGTAAATGGAGCAGTTAAAACAAATTTTTTATGAAGTGAATGTAAACGTTTACGGACCAGATGAAGAAGCAGCTTGCTGCGGTTGTTGCTTACAAGAGCATCAGCAGAGGGGAGGGCAGGTATGCTTCCTTTAAAGTTTACAGATGATGTAAACGTTTACGGTGAGGTTTTTTATAATAATCTCGAGCAGTCCACTTTAAGGAGGTGGTGGAGCCACATTCGCAATCGATGTTGTACTTTTGAACACTACTTCAAAACGGGGGAGAAACAAATGAAACTTGGATACCAAACAAATACGTGGGGCGGGGTCGTCGGTCATCCTGCCGGAGTCACTTCGATAAAAGATCTTTACTACTTGGCGAACGGCTCAACTGAAGAAGCACTCAAAGAAATTTCGGAGGCCGGATATGATGGCTTTGAACTTTTCGATGGAAACCTCATGCAATATAAAAGCAATAAAGATGAATTTACGTCATTACTGGAAAAGTACAAGCTAACATTGATCGGCGTATACACAGGTGGAAACTTTATTTATCCAGATGTTTTACAAGAGGAATTAGCGAAAATTGAGGAAGTCGCTGCCTTTGCTGCTGAACTTGGCGCCCGCCACCTTGTAATTGGCGGAGGAGCTGTCCGCTCAACAGGGATTCTAGAAAGCGATTACGAAGATTTGGGTAAGGCACTTAATCAAGTAAAAGAGATTGCAGAAAAACATAGATTGATCCCGACCTATCACCCGCATCTTGGAACGAATGTTGAGGCGCCGGATCAATTAGATAAGCTGATGCCGCTTACCACAATCGGTTTATGCCCTGATACGGCTCACATTGAAGCTGGCGGCGGCGATCCGGTAGAGGTTGTGCGCAAATATGCGGACCGGATTAAATATATTCACTTTAAAGATTATGCGGATGGTGAGTTTCTTCCGTTAGGAAAAGGAAATCAGAAATTTGATGAAATGATCCGACTGCTAAATGAAGCCGGTTACGATGACTGGATTACGGTTGAGCTTGACAGTTACGATGTGCCAAAACAAGGGGCGGAAATAAGCCGCAGCTTCTTATCGTCATTTGAAAAATAATGAGTTCAAATGGCAATTCAATAATAAATTACACAATTAATGGAGGACTATAAAATGAAAAAACTTAATGTAGGTATGATTGGCGGAGGATTTATGGGGAAAGCGCATGCACTTGCTTATGCAGGTATGCCGATGTTTTTTTGGCCGGCACCGGTTATTCCGCATCGTCACACTGTAGTAGACGTCACAGATGAGCTTGCGAAAGATGCGGCTGCCCGCCTTGGATTCGAAAACTATTCGTCTGACTGGAGAAAAGTAGTAGAAGATCCGGAAATCGATATTATCGACATCGTGACGCCAAATGATTCTCATGCGGAAATTGCGATCGCAGCCGCAAAAGCTGGAAAGCATATTATTTCTGAAAAGCCGCTTGCGCGTGATGCAGCAGAAGCGAAAACAATGCTTGATGCAGTAAGGGAAGCAGGCGTAAAGCATATGGTTGCGTTCAATTATCGCAGAACACCAGCTGTTGCGCTGGCGAAAAAATACATTGAAGAAGGCAAACTGGGAAAGATTTTGAATTTCCGCGGTACGTATTTGCAGGACTGGTCGGCTGATCCAAATTCTCCACTATCATGGCGCTTTCAAAAAGACCGTGCCGGTTCTGGCGCATTAGGAGATATTGGTACACATGTCATTGACTTTGCACGCTACCTTGTTGGGGAAATTTCTGATGTAAATGCGGTCGCGAAAACGTGGATTGGCGAGCGTCCGATTCAAATCGGCGGTGTTGATAAGCTCGGAACAGTCAAAGCAAATGTTGATGTACCAAAAGCAGCTGTTGATGTGGATGATGAATTCATGACACTCGTTAAATTTGAAAACGGTGCAGTTGGAAGCATTGAAGCAACGCGTAACGCCTGGGGACGCAACAACTTCTTAACATTTGAAATTCACGGTGAAAAAGGGTCTCTCGTCTTTAACTATGAACGCCGTGACGAACTTCAAGTGTGCTTCTCAGATGATCCAGGCGACAGCCGCGGCTTTAGAACGGTATACACAGGCCCGGCCCATCCATACGGAGAAGGCTTATGGCCAATCCCTGCGCTCGGAATAGGCTATGGTGAAACAAAAATTATTGAAACATATGACTTTATGAAATCCATCGCGGAAGATACAAAGGTTTCGCCTGACTTTGAAGACGGCTACCAAATCGCAGTCATTTCAGATGCGATTCTGGAATCAGCCGAAAAAAGCGAATGGGTGAATCTTTCAAAACAAGGTGAAATGGCGAATCTATCAAAATAAGCAATTTGAAAAAATAGATGGAGGCTGCAGCCGCAGCCTCTGTTATAAAGAAGGTGAATGAGATTGGAAAAGCCAATGCTTTCAATGAAAAACATCTCAAAAGCATTTAATGGGATTACGGTACTGGATTCAGTCGATTTCTCTGTTGAAAAAGGTGAAGTTCATGCACTTATGGGCGGAAATGGAGCCGGAAAATCAACATTGATGAAAATTTTAACCGGTGTTTATTCAGCCGATCAAGGCGAAATTTACATTGATGACCAGCTCGTCGAAATTAAAAATACAGATGATGCAAGAAAAAATTATATCTCCATGATTTTTCAGGAATTCAGCTTGATTCCTACGTTAACAGTCGCACAAAATATTTTTCTCACGAGAGAAGATAAAACGTCATTCGGATTATTGAACGATAAAGAATGTGTTGAAAAAACGAGAAAGCTGCTTCAAGAGCTTGAGGTCGATATTGACCCGGACGAGCTTGTCGGCAACCTCGGTGTAGGGTACTGGCAAATGACCGAAATCGCCAAAGCATTATCACAGGAAACAAAAATTCTCGTCATGGACGAGCCAACCGCTTCTTTAACAAAGAAAGAAACAAAAATACTCTTTTCCTTTATTAATCAATTGAAATCGAAAGGCTACGCGATTATTTATATTTCACATCGCATGGATGAGATTCTTGAAATTTGTGACCGCGTTACCATTTTACGCGACGGAAAACATGTCGCTACTGAAGATTGCAAACAAATCGATCTCGATATGGTTATTCAGTACATTGTCGGATCGAGTATGGATAAAGCGTTTGAATGGAAGGAACGGGCGTATGCGACAGACGTTGCACCCGTACTGGAAGTAAAGAATTTATCAATTGGATCAAAAGTGCAGGATGTGAATTTTAATCTGTATCCGGGTGAGATTGTTGGCATCGCGGGATTAATGGGAAGCGGCCGGACTGAAACGGTAAGCGCTATCTTTGGAACAGGTCCAAAAGACAGTGGCGATATTATTGTAAATGGCCAGCCTGTCACGATTAAAACGGCAACGGATGCGATAAAAGCAGGATTAGCTCTTATTCCGGAAGACCGGCGTGTGCAGGGTCTTGTCCTAGAACATAGTGTAAAAGATAATGTCATTCTTCCAATTTTATCAAAAATGAAAAAAGGTATATTCATTGATAATAAAAAAGCCGATAAAGTGGCAAATGATTTTGTGAATAAATTAAACATCAAAACAGATGATATTTATAAAACAACCAATCTATTGTCTGGGGGAAATCAGCAAAAGATCGTTTTGGCGAAGTGGCTGGCGAATGACCCGGCTGTCCTTATGCTTGATGAACCGACCATTGGTGTTGATATTGGTGCAAAAACAGAAATTGTGGATGTCGTACGAGAACTCGCAGACAGTGGAAAAGCCATTCTGGTCATTTCTTCTGAGCTTCCTGAGCTTCTTGCATTGAGTGACCGTATACTAGTCATGCATGAAGGACGAATAATCAAAGAAATGCAGAGACGTGAGATTGACACAGAGGAGGAATTACAACATGCAATCCAAGGATTCTAATCTAGATGGAACAGTTTCAGTAGGAAGCCATACAGTTTCACGCAAGAAAACGTTTGATTGGCGCAACTATATTGTTTATTTTGCTTTTATCGGCGTAATCATTTATTTCTCGGTTACTTTACATGACCAGGGGTTTGTTTCAACGGACAACTTGCTTAATATCATTCGTCAAACAGCGATGATTTCTTTAATGGGTCTTGCGATGACATTTGTTATCAGTACAGGAGAAATTGACCTTTCTGTCGGTTCCATTGCGGCGCTATCTTCCTTAACAGCAGCGCTTGCACTGCAGGCGGGATATGGAATGATCGGCGGCGTAGCTGTTGGTCTTGGAACAGGTCTTCTTGTGGGTTTAGTTAACGGATTACTATTAACAAAGTTAGGGATCCCATCCTTCCTGGTGACACTTGCCACGTTAGGAACTGTCGGTGGTCTGGCGATGTGGATTACCGATACAGCACCGGTACCGATTGTGGATGCAACGTTTAACTTCGTTTTTGGATCAGGGGATATCGGTCCAATTCCGATCTTGTTAATCTGGACGATTGTGGCAACTGTTATTGCCCATCTGTTATTACGTAAAACATCATTCGGAAGACAGACACTCGCAACAGGCGGGAATGAAAGTGCTGCACGATTCTCAGGTGTTAATACACAGCGTATTAAGCTTCTTGTTTTTCTTGGTTCCGGTTTTATGGCCGGTTTTGCGGGCTTGCTTTACGCGGGCCGTATGCACGCAGGCCGCTTCACATTCGGTCAGGGTGACGAGCTTTCGGTTATTGCTGCGGTTATTCTCGGCGGGACGAGCCTTTTTGGCGGCGTAGGGACTGTAATTGGAACAGTTATCGGTTCCTTAATGATTGGAACCATTAACAATGGATTGATCATCATGGGGCTTGATGTCAGCCAGCAAATGATGATTAAAGGATTAATTATCATTTTGGCTGTTGCGTTCGGTAGAAAAGCAATCAAACGATAATTGTGGAATAGGAGGGACACGGATGAAGAGAGTAAAAGTAGGCGTGATTGGCACCGGCTTTATTGGTCCCACTCATATTGAAGCGATCAGAAGACTCGGTTTTGTCGACGTTGTTGCACTCGCGGAACATGGACAGGAGTCGGCAGAACGAAAAGCGGCTGAGCTTGGTATTCCAAAAGCGTACGGTGATTACCGAGATATGCTGAAGGATGATGAAATTGAAGTGGTTCATAATTGCACGCCAAACCAGCTTCACTTTTCAATCAATAAAGATATTATTCTGGCAGGAAAACATGTTATATCCGAAAAACCGCTGGCGATGTCCAGCACAGAATCAGCGGAACTTCTTGCTCTTGCAAAAGAACATAACGTTGTTCACGGTGTAAACTTTAATTATCGCCAATTCCCGATTGTAAAGCAGCTGGCTTCCATGATTAAAAAAGAAGAACTCGGCAAAATCAATCTGGTGCATGGCAGCTACTTGCAGGACTGGATGTTATATGAAACAGATTTCAACTGGCGCTTAGCTCCAGAAGTTGGCGGGAAATCACGTGCAGTTGCGGATATTGGATCGCACTGGTGTGATACGGTTCAATATGTAACAGGCAAAAAAATCGTCGAAGTGTTTGCGGACTTGGCGACAGTCATTCCGGTTAGAAAAAAACCGTCGTCAACACCAGAAACATTTGGCGGACAAGCATCAAAAGAAATTGAATATGAAGATGTTCCTATTAATACAGAAGACTATGCGTCTGTTCTTGTCCACTTTGAAGATGGATCAAAAGGTGTTTTCACGGTCTCACAAGTAAGTGCAGGCAGAAAAAACAAGTTGAGTTTCGAAGTGAATGGAAGCAAACAATCTGCTCAGTGGAACCAAGAAGAACCGGAAAAGCTATGGATTGGTCATCGTGACAAGCCAAATGAACTGATGCTGGCTGATCCTGCATTATTTGCCCAAGAAGTAAAATCAGCCATTCACCATCCAGGCGGGCATAATGAAGGATGGCCGGACGCAATGAAAAATATGATGATTAATTTTTACAGCTTTATCCGGGACGGCAAGGATCCAAACCGTGATGAAACACAATTTGCCACATTTGAAGATGGCCACATCTCCATGTGCATTACCGATGCCATTTTGGAAAGTCATGAACAGCAAAAATGGGTGAAAGTCGAATCGGTTCAGGAGGTTTCATTGTGAAGCTAGGTGTATTTACCGTTTTATATCAACAGCTGCCTTTTGAGGCGATGCTCGATAAGCTAAATGAAATGGGCGTTGAAGCAGTGGAGCTTGGAACCGGTAATTATCCGGGGAACAGCCACTGTGATCCAGATGAGCTTTTAGGCAGTCCAGAAAAAATAAAGGCATTTAAAAAAGCTGTAGAGAGTCGGGGAATGACAATAAGCGGGTTAAGCTGTCACGGCAACCCGCTCCATCCTGACAAAAAATTCGCGGCAGAATCTCATGCCGTCTGGCAGAAAACCGTGAAGCTTGCTGAACGTCTGGAAATCCCGGTTGTAAATGGTTTTTCCGGCTGTCCAGGAGACCATGCAGATGCTAAATTTCCAAACTGGGTAACGTGTTCCTGGCCGCCGGAATATGCAGAAATGCTCGACTGGCAATGGAATGAAGTCGTTATTCCATATTGGAAAGAAGAAGTGAAATTTGCTCAAAAGCATGGGATCAATCAAATTGCACTCGAAATGCATCCTGGTTTCGTTGTGTATAACCCGGACACTTTACTGAAGCTGAGAGAGCATGCGGGAGAAGCAATTGGTGCGAATTTTGACCCGAGTCATCTTCTCTGGCAGGGCATTAATCCGGTAGAAGCGATTAAAAAGCTCGGAAAAGAAAATGCCATTTATCACTTCCATGCGAAAGATACGTATTTAGATCAGGCCAATATTGATGTAAATGGCGTTTTGGATACAAAACACTACAGCGACGTGTTAAACCGTGCGTGGACATTCCGTTCTGTCGGATACGGACAGAATGAAAAAATGTGGAAAGATATCACGAGCACGCTGCGGGCGGTTGGCTACGATTATGTTGTTTCGATTGAGCATGAGGACATGCTTGCTTCCGTTGATGAAGGTTTAGGCAAAGCCATTTCATTATTAAAAGAGGTCATGTTTAAGGAGCCTGTCGGCGAGATGTGGTGGGCGTGATTTTCAAGTAATAAAAGGAATTTGGCTTCCATACATGCCAGGCTGAGCCTAATTGGTATGCGAGGACATCTATTGAATATTTGAAAGCAGAATTAGCAAAGCTTGATTAAAATGGTTTTAATCTAAAGAGTCATGCTGTGGCTGGCCATAGCTGCTCTTTTGGATAAAATAGAAAGCGATTACAATAATTTGATGGGGGAGTTAAAATGAAAAAAACGTTTTTATTATTCATCACAGTACTTTTAGGTGCTTTTCTTGCTCTTGCAGGCTGTGGAAATCAAAATGCAGGTTCAGGTGAGGGAGAAACGGAACAAGAAGCAGCAGAGCTTCCAGATACAGGCGCTTTAACCATTAGTGAAGATATTCCAAGCGGCACGACGATTTTAAGTAAGGGGCCGAACGGGGAAGAAGCGATTTCAGCTAAAACACTTAACCTATCAGAAGAAGACATCGAAAAAGTGAAAGAAGGAAACTATAAAGCCGCAATCGTTATGCACTATGCGGGCAATGACTGGTCTAAAGCACAAATTGACGGTTTAGAGGCCGCGTTTAAACGGATGGGAATCGAAGTGATTGCCGTGACGGACGGTCAATTTAAAGCTGAAAAGCAAGTGTCTGACATTGAAACGGTATTAGCAAAAGATCCGGATATTATCGTAAGTATTCCAGTGGATCCTGTTTCAACAGCCGAAGCGTATAAAAAAGCAGCAGCTGCAGGTGTAAAATTAGTCTTCATGGATAACGCACCACAAGGATTAGTAGCAGGGAAAGATTATGTAAGTGTTGTTTCTGCTGATAACTATGGCAACGGTGTAGAAGCAGCGGAAATTATGGCTGCTCAGCTTGAAGAAAAAGGGAAAATCGGTGTTGTGTTTCATGACGCGGATTTCTTTGTAACACGCCAGCGTACAGAAGCTTTCGAAAAAACAATGCAAGAGAAATATCCAAACATTGAAATTATTGCACGCAGCGGTATTACAGATCCAAATACAGGTGAGAAAATCGCATCGGCCATGCTGACAAAAAACCCTGATTTAGATGGGATCTTCGCTGTCTGGGATGTACCGGCTGAAGGAGTACTTTCCGCTGCCCGTACGGCTGGAAGAGAAGATCTTGTTATCACAACTATTGACCTTGGAACAAACGTTGCGCTTGATATTGCACAGGGTGGAATTGTAAAAGGACTTGGCGCACAGCTTCCATATGACCAGGGAATTGCTGAAGCGATTTTAGCAGGCCACGCATTGCTAGGAAAAGAAACACCGCCATATGTAGCAGTACCTTCCTTAAATGTAACACAGGAAAACATTCTGGAATCCTGGAAAATGGTGTACCATACAGAAGCCCCGGATGTTATTCAGCAAGCAGCTCAATAAAGTTTAAAATAGCAAAGGACCACCCCAACGTCCGTTTCCACTGTCTTCGGGGCGGTCCTTTGTTATGCTTACGTTTATCATTTTACTTGTTCAATGATTGAAATCAGTTCTTTTATGGATGGTGAAAACATGTCGAGGAAAAAAACACGCTTGCCCCGTAAGAAAAAAGAGGTAAAAGGACGAACAAAGAAATTCCCTTCGCTATTTAAAAACAAACGCATCAGCCAAAAATACGGGTCCGTTCTTGCAATCGTTATTTTATTGTTTATAACTGCAACCGCTATAACATCCTTTCTTTTAAATGATTTGACGAATACACTGGACGAGCTCGATCAAAAAGGGAACAGCGCTCTGGCTCTCAGTGAAATGGCTTCCTTATTTCGGCAAAAGGATATTCGGATAAGCGACTATATTTTACTGGAGGATCAAACAGCTATTGATCAGTATAAGGAACAGAGCGAACAGTTAATTATGCTAACAGAACAAGCAAGAGCAACCGCAAACGCCTCAGCGCTCAGCCTATTGGACCAGGTAGAAGCGAATGACAGTGAAATGAATCGTATTTTTCTCGATCTGATTATTCCTTCCGTTCAACAGGGCAATGAAGAAGAAACGTTTTCTTCAAAACAGCTGTCGGCTTATTTGCGGTCTCAGACAATCGATCATATTGACAGTCTTCAACAAAATTTAGAAAATGATTATGCAGCTTCTGTTCAAGAAGCAAAAGAAGCAGCAAGACAATCCCTTGTTCTGCTCATTTTATCTGTCATCACTGCCTCTCTCGTGAGCGTCATTTTGTCTAAATGGATCAGTCGTGTTGTGGAATACAATCTAAAAAAAGTCGTACATGTCAGCACAAGTATTGCTCAAGGCAAATTAAATGTTGAACCGATCGATTATGACGGCAAAGACGATATAGGACAGCTTACTTATGCAGTGAACAAAATGGCCGATAATTTACGATCGATTGTTTCAGAGCTCCTTACCGTCTCACAGCAAGTGGGTACACAAAGCAGTATATTAAATTCAACAGCAGTTGAAGTAAAGGGCGGGAGCGAGCAAATTGCGAGTTCAATGGATGAACTGGCTCAAGGATCAGAACAGCAAGCAGATGCTGCATCCTCCATCAGTAAGCTCATCGAATCCCTGAATCATAAAATAGCAGATACCCATAAAAGCGGCATACGGCTTGCTGAAACATCAAACAGTGTCCTGCGTATTTCGGAGGAAGGCCGGATTCAAATGGAACAAACCGCCGGACAGATGCAGCATATTACCTTCCTCGTATCCGATTCTGTTGAAAAAGTACAAGGGCTTGAAAAAAGAACCCTTGAAATCTCTCATTTGGCCAATGTGATACAAACCATTTCAGCTCAAACAAACCTGCTGGCTTTAAATGCGGCCATCGAAGCAGCACGTGCAGGAGAGCATGGCCGAGGTTTTGCGGTTGTTGCAGATGAGGTGCGGAAACTCGCTGTGGAAGTAGATGAATCCGTTAAAGAAATTACCGGCATTATTAAGGGGGTACAAAGTGGAACCGCCGATGTTGTCACTTCACTTAATAATGGGTTTCATGAAGTACAAAAAGGCAGCCAGGCCATGCAGTATACGACGAAAACATTTGCAGATATTATTCAGTTTGTTAACGAAATGTCAGGAAGTATTCAAACCATCTCCTTACGCCTTGATTCGATCAGCGAAGGAAGCGATAAAATCAGCTCATCCAGCCAGGAAATTGCTTCAGTTACTGAGGAGTCCTCCGCAGGTGTAGTGGAAACGGCTGGAGCCTCCCGCCAATTAAATGCATCCATGGAAGAAATCATTGAAAGTGCGCAGTCACTCGCTACATTATCGAAAGACCTTGAACAATCTGTCAAACAATTTACTCTATCGGCTCATCATTAATCAAGCGCAAAGCAATCAGGAAGGAAGAACGCTTTTACATTACATGATTGTCTGACAGTCTTTGCGGCCAATGAAGATATTGCCGTCACGGATTTAATGGATGTCTCCGGCTATTCACGATATAAAGTCAATCAAATTCTTGAAAGGCTTGCCCAGGAGCAGTACGTCATCTTACAAAAATCAAGGCCGAAATCCTACAAGGTGCATCCAAAAATAATGGAAAATCGGCTGAAGCTTTAATGCTTTCTCATTTATCCGGGTAAAGGGGCTTATTTGGAAAAAACCCCGAAAATCAGACTTATGCAAGTTTCTTGCCAAAAGTTCGAACTTTTTTCACAAATCAGTTGGTTCTTTAATGCTTTACCGTGCGATCTATGTTACGATGAACATAATCGCAAGGTTGAAAGCGATGTCATTTTTGAGAGGAACGATTGGTATGTCTGATTTAACACATAAATGGAAAAATAAAAAAATAAGAGAACAGGTCGCGGTGATCGACCGTAAAAAAGCACCGACGCTCGTCCTGAAAAATGCCCGCTACCTGCATTCTGCTATGAAACGATGGATGACGGGAAACATTTGGGTATACGAAGACCGGATTGTGTACGTTGGCGAAGAGATGCCGGACCGGGCGGATGAAATAGTAGACTGCACAGGGAAAACGATCGTGCCGGGCTATATTGAACCGCATGTGCACCCATTCCTTATTTACAACCCGCAAACATTTGCAGAATATGCCGCAAAGCGCGGAACGACGACACTGGTCAATGACAACTTAATGATGCTGCTGGCACTTGAGAAAAAGAAAGCGTTTTCTTTGATTGATGAACTGAACAAGCAGCCTGTTTCGATGTACTGGTGGTGCCGCTATGATGCCCAAACCGAAATTGACAATGAAGGAGACGTGTTCGCAAATGGCAACGTCAGCTCATGGCTGGAGCATGAAAGTGTGATCCAGGGAGGCGAATTGACCGGCTGGCCGAAGCTGATGGACGGAGACGACATGATGCTGTACTGGATGCAGGAAACAAAAGCCGCGAACAAGCGGATTGAAGGCCACTTTCCTGGAGCCTCAGAAAAAACCATTACGAAAATGACGCTGTTTGGAGCAGACAGTGATCATGAATCGATGACAGGTGAGGACGTACGGAAGCGGCTCATGAACGGCATGATGGTGACACTCCGCCACTCTTCCATCCGGCCGGACCTTGAAAAGCTGCTGAAGGAAATGAACGAAATGGATCTCGATCAGTACGAGATGATGATGCTGACAACCGACGGTCCATCTCCCGCTTTTTGTGCGGACGGGCTGACAGATAAGCTGATCCGTATTGCGATTGAGCAGGGTGTGCCGCCGATGGACGCGTATCATATGGCTTCATATAACGCAGCACGCTATTACCGGATGGAGCACATGCATGGGATGATTGCGCCTGGCCGAGTTGCCAGTGTCAATATTTTATCGGATGAATATCATCCGACACCTGAATCTGTCCTCGCAAATGGTGTATGGGTCAAAAAAGAAAAAGAAAACGGGGCTGCCGCATTCCCACCTGTTGTCTGGGAGCGATTTGGGCATACGAAAATGCACATCAACTGGGAGCTTGAAGAGGATGATCTGCAGTTTTCGATGCCGTTTGGAATTGAAATGGTCAATAACGTCATCACAAAGCCTTGCACGGTCGTAAAGGATGTAGCCGGGGAGCACTTTTATATGGAAGAGGATCAAAATTATCTCGTGCTGCTGGACTACGAAGGGAAATGGCGGATTAATACGACGATTAAAGGATTTGCAAGAAATGTACAGGGGTTTGCTTCTTCCTTCTCCAGCACAGAAGACATTGTGCTGATTGGTTCATCCAAGGAAGAAATGAAGCGTGCCTTTAACCGGGTAAAGGAATTAGGCGGCGGCATTGTACTGACGGAAAACGGAAAAATCATTCATGAAATTCCGTTAACGGTTTCCGGTATTATGTCCGACCAGCCGTTTGAAACGGTCATTGAGCAGGAAATGAAGCTGCGAGAACTCCTGTCAGAACGCGGTTACCCGTACGAAGATCCGATCTATTCTCTTCTGTTTCTGACGTCGACTCATTTGCCTTATATTCGGATTACCTCACAGGGGATGTACGACGTTATGAAGAAAACGGTACTCTTTCCGACGATAATGCGTTAAAATAGTAAAGTAAAACTATTTTTCGGAGTGTCGATATGAGAAAAAAATGGATGGCAATGGCGGCAGCGGCTGTATTCATCAGCGGTTGTTCAAGTGCTGAGCCTGCCAATGAACAATCAAAAAGAAATGAAATCAATCCTTTAACAGGAATAGAGTCATCTGATACATCAAACCGGGCAATAGCCGTTGTGGTCAGCAATCACCCTTCTGCGCGACCGCAAACGGCCCTTGATGAAGCGGATATTGTGTATGAAGTGTTGGCAGAAGGCGGGATTACCCGCTTTTTGGCGCTTTATCAAAGTGAATACCCGGCCGAAATCGGTCCGGTTCGCAGTGCGCGGGATTACTTTATTGAGCTTGCAGACGGCTACAATGCGCTGTTTTTAGCACATGGCTACAGTCCGGAGGCTCAGGAGCTGCTTCTGTCAGGTGAAGTGGATCAGATAAATGGCATTCAGCATGATGGGAATGTTTTTAAACGCGATGCTTCCCGGACAGCACCTCATAATTCCTACATCGATATGGACGAAGCACTGCGGGTAGCTGAGCAAAAAGGGTATAACATGGATACTGTGCCTTCTCGGCTGTCTTTTTTATCTGAAGAAGAGGAGCAGTCCTTAAGTGGAGAACCAGCAGAAGAGGTGCGGATTCGTCCTTCTTCAAATGATTTGTTTGAATCTGTTTATCAGTATGATGGAGATTCGTACAATCGATCGATTGGCGGAGCTGACGTTAAGGCGGATACTATTTTTGTGATTGAAGCAGACCACCGCGTTGTTGATGCAAAAGGACGGTTGGATATTGACCTGACGTCCGGCGGCGATGCGTTTCTTATTCAAAAAGGTGTGCGGAATCTTGTGAAGTGGCGTAACCAGGATGGACGCATTGTGCCTTATACAGAAAGTGGAGCAGCTCTTGTACAGGGAACGACGTGGATTCATATTGTGCCTGCTTCAAGAGGACTGAACAAAGCAGTTGAAATAGAAACTGACCGTGAAGGGAATGGAAGCTGATTATGCAAATAGAGAAGTTGCGGGGGAAAGAGCTGGACCAGCTTTTTCAAGCCGTCCTTTCGTTAAAGGATATGGAAGAGTGTTACCGGTTTTTTGACGATTTGTGCACAGTAAATGAAATCCAGTCACTGGCCCAGCGTTTGGAAGTAGCCCGAATGCTGCAAGAAGGAAAAACGTATCATAAAATTGAAACCGAAACGGGTGCATCCACTGCGACGATTTCCCGTGTGAAACGCTGCTTGAATTACGGCAACGACGGGTACGAGTTTGTGCTGAAGCGTGTTCATAATAAGGAATGACCAAAAACAGCCTCAATGCGAGGGCTGTTTTTTTTCATGCTGTTGAACAAATGAAGCGGCCTTCGTTTCGTGATATAATACGAAGTTGTAATTGAATGATTGGAGGCGGCCTGTATGTATGATGTGCGTGAATGGCGGCATGTGTTTAAATTAGATCCGAACAAAGAAATAGATGATCAATTGCTTGAACGTGTATGTGAGTCTGGGACGGATGCCATTATCGTTGGCGGTTCAGATGGGGTGACGCTGGATAACGTTTTAGAATTAATGGTTCGTGTGCGGCGCTATCCACTTCCTTGTGTGCTGGAAATCTCGTCACTCGAGATGGTGACACCGGGCTTTGATTTGTATTTTATTCCGACCGTTTTAAATACAAAAAGAGCGGAATGGATTACCGGTCTTCATGCGGCAGCAATGAAGGAATATGGGGAACTGATGAATCCGGATGAATTGGTGGTGGAAGGCTACTGTATTGCGAATCCGGAATGTAAAGCGGCCAAGCTGACAGGTGCAACAGAAAAACCGGATACAGAGGACATTACGGCTTACGCCCGCCTCGCCGGTCATTTATGGAAGCTTCCGGTTTTTTATTTAGAATACAGCGGTACGTATGGTGATATCAAAGCGGTTAAAAAAGCAGGCGATCTGTTAGCGGAAACACGTACGACGTATTTTTACGGAGGCGGCATCCGAACGGCTGAGCAGGCGAAGGAGATCGGGCAGCATGCTGACGTTGTCGTTGTCGGAAATGCGGTATATGATTCGCCTGAAGAAGCATTAAAAACCGTCACAGCGGTTAAAAATAGTGTATAATAAAGAACAAATGTTCCGAATGGTGGTGGCAGTATGCAATTTTTAACAGATCGACTATTAAAAGGATTGAATCCTGAACAGCAGGAAGCTGTTAAAACGACGGAAGGACCTCTTCTGATTATGGCAGGGGCTGGCTCCGGTAAAACGCGCGTCCTGACACACCGGATTGCGTATTTAATTGTTGAAAAAGAAGTGAATCCGTACAATATACTGGCGCTGACGTTTACGAATAAAGCGGCGCGTGAAATGAAAGACCGGATTGGCGCTCTGCTTGGAGGAGCGTCCGAAGAAATCTGGATGTCCACATTCCACTCGATGTGTGTGCGTATTTTGCGCCGTGACATCGACCGGATCGGCTACAGCCGGAACTTTACGATTTTAGATACAGCAGATCAGCTGTCAGTGCTAAAAAGTATTTTAAAGGATCAGAACATTGACCCGAAGAAGTTTGATCCCCGAGCACTGCTTGGAGCGATCAGTTCATCGAAAAATATCCTTGTGGACGCGGCCGCTTTTGCACGTCAGCAGGGCGGCTATATGGATAAGGTTACATCCGATGTGTACACTGAATATGAAAAGCGCCTGAAGAAAAACAATGCGCTCGATTTTGACGATTTAATTATGCTGACGATCCGCTTGTTTGAGCGGGTGCCGGAAGTGCTGGAGTTTTACCAGCGCAAGTTTCAGTATATTCATGTGGACGAGTATCAGGACACGAATAAATCGCAGTATACACTTGTCAAGCAGCTGGCGAGCCGGTTTCAAAACCTTTGTGTGGTCGGGGACAGCGATCAGTCTATTTATCGCTGGCGCGGAGCGGACATCGCCAATATTTTATCGTTTGAAAAAGATTATCCGCATGCGAAAGCGATCTTTTTAGAGCAGAATTACCGCTCGACCAAGCGCATCTTGCAGGCAGCCAATGAAGTAATCGAAAACAATTCAAACCGGAAGCCGAAAAAGCTCTGGACGGAAAACAGCGATGGGAAAAAAATCGCGTATTTCCGGGCGGACAGTGAGCGGACGGAAGCAGAATTTGTAGCAGGCAAAATAAAAGAAATCGCAGCAGCCGGTCGAAAGCAGTCGGACTTCGCGGTGCTGTACCGCACGAATGCACAGTCCCGTTTAATTGAGGAAACGTTGATGAAATCAAACATTGACTATACGATTGTCGGCGGCATAAAGTTCTATGACCGGAAAGAAATTAAAGACTTGCTTGCTTACTTGCGCTTAATTGCGAATCCGGATGACGACATTAGCTTAACGAGGGTCATTAACGTGCCGAAGCGAGGGCTTGGCTCCACATCGCTTGATAAAATTGCCCGATATGCGCAGGAGCATGACATTTCCATGTACAAGGCGCTGGCCGAGGTGGACTTTATCGGATTAAGCGGGAAAGCCGCCAATGCAGCAGCGGACTTCCGCGACATTATTCACATTTACACGCAGCAGCAGGAGTACTTGTCCGTTTCAGAGCTTGTGGAGCAGGTGATTGACCGGACCGGCTATGTCGACATGCTGGCAGCGGAGAAAACGATTGAAGCACAAACACGAATTGAGAATATTGAAGAGTTTTTGTCTGTTACGAAATCGTTTGAAGACAACAGCGAGGACAAAACGCTGGTTGCCTTTTTAACAGACCTGGCACTGGTGGCGGATATCGATCAGCTCGGCAAAGAAGAGGATCCGACAGAATCGGTCGTGTTAATGACGCTTCATTCCGCTAAAGGGCTTGAATTCCCCGTCGTTTTCTTAATCGGCATGGAGGAAGGCGTCTTCCCGCACAGCCGGTCCCTAATGGATGAGGAAGAAATGGAAGAAGAACGCCGCCTCGCGTACGTTGGCATTACACGCGCAGAAAACGAGCTGTACATCACAAACGCGGAAATGCGGACGCTTTATGGCCGGACGAACATGAACCCGGTCTCAAGGTTTATCAGTGAAATTCCGGAAGAACTGCTGGAAGCTGAAAATCCGAAGCGGCAGCCGAGAAAACAAATGCCATTCGGCCAAAAAGCACGGCCGGCTGTTACACGTCCGCCAAGCAATGCGGCGGAGCAGCTGAACTGGCGTGTTGGCGATAAAGCCTCCCACAAAAAATGGGGAACGGGAACCGTTGTGGCGGTGAAGGGAAGCGGCGACAGCACCGAGCTTGATATTGCGTTTCCAAGTCCAACAGGCATTAAGCGGCTTCTCGCGCAATTTGCGCCGATTGAAAAAGGATAAGCGGATTGAATGGAGGATGCAGAAATGGATGGAATGAAAGCGGAGCAGCGCGTAAAAGAACTGCATGACATTCTGAATAAATACAGCTACGAGTATTATGTCATGGACCAGCCGACAGTGCCGGATGCTGAATATGACCGTTTGCTGCAGGAGCTGAATGAAATCGAGGCGAAATTTCCGGAGCTGCAAACGCCGGACTCGCCTACGCAGCGTGTCGGCGGCGCCGTTTTGGATGCGTTTCAAAAGGTACGCCACGACACGCCGATGCTCAGTCTGGGCAATGCATTTAACGAAGCAGATTTACTGGATTTTGACCGCCGCATTGAGCAGCTGGTCGGTCATTCCTCGTATTCATACGTCTGTGAGCTGAAGATTGATGGCCTTGCCGTATCACTGAAGTACGAAGACGGCTTATTTGTACAGGGAGCAACGCGCGGTGATGGAACGACGGGCGAGGACATAACGGCTAATTTAAAAACGATTCACTCTATTCCGCTCCGGCTGAAAAAGCCGCTGACGATGGAAGTGCGCGGTGAAGCGTTTATGCCGAAGCAGTCGTTTATTGCGCTGAATGCCATTCGCGATGAAAAAGGAGAAGAGCCTTTTGCGAATCCGCGCAATGCTGCAGCCGGATCTCTCCGGCAGCTCGACCCGCGTATTGCCGCGTCGCGCAATCTGGATATCTTTTTATACGGCATTGCGAATCCGGGCCCGCTTGGTCAGGAAACCCACAGCAGCGGTCTTGATCTGCTCGATTCGCTCGGCTTTAAAACAAACAGGGAACGGCGCGTTTGCCAGACCATTGAAGACGTCATCGCGTATGTGAAGGAGCAGTCGGAAAAACGAACGAAGCTTCCGTATGAAATTGATGGCATTGTCATTAAAGTTGACTCACTGGATCATCAGGATGAGCTCGGCTTTACGGCGAAAAGTCCGCGTTGGGCAACGGCGTTTAAATTTCCGGCAGAAGAAGTCGTCACGAAATTAACAGACATTATATTAAGTGTGGGGCGAACCGGTGTGGTCACGCCGACTGCTGTGCTCCAGCCGGTTCGTGTCGCAGGGACAACCGTCGGACGGGCATCGCTTCACAACGAAGATCTGATCCGTGAGAAGGATATTCGGATCGGCGACATGGTGGTGGTGAAAAAAGCCGGGGATATTATTCCTGAGGTTGTCAGTGTGCTGACCGACCGCCGCACGGGTGAGGAGGAAGAATTCCGCATGCCCGACCACTGTCCTGAATGCGAAAGCGAGCTGGTCCGGCTTGAAGAGGAAGTGGCGCTTCGCTGTATCAACCCGCAGTGCCCGGCGCAAATTCGTGAAGGCATGACGCATTTTGTGTCGCGTAATGCGATGAATATTGACGGCCTCGGTGAAAAAGTCGTCGCGCAGCTGTATCGTGAAAAGCTCATTACAGATGTAGCGGATTTATACACCCTTCAAAAGGATGATTTGATCAAGCTTGAGCGGATGGGCGATAAATCAGCGGACAATTTGCTGGCGGCAATTGACGCCTCCAGGCAAAACTCGCTTGAGCGCCTTCTGTTTGGTCTTGGCATTCGACATGTTGGAGCAAAAGCAGCTAAAACACTTGCGATGGAATTTGGCACGATTGACCGCCTGAAGGATGCAACAGAAGAGGAATTAACGGCCATTCATGAAATTGGTGGAAAAATGGCGGCAGCGGTTGTGCTTTATTTTGACCAGGAAGAAGTGGCAGAATTAATCGGAAAGCTGAAGGCAGCGGGGGTAAATATGTCGTATGACGGACCTGTTCAGCCTGTTGTGGCAGAGGGAGATTCACCGTTTGCGGCGAAAACCATTGTGTTAACCGGAAAGCTGACACAGCTGACGCGCAATGAAGCAAAGGAACGCATTGAAGCGCTCGGCGGCAATGTAACAGGCAGCGTCAGCAAAAAAACCGATCTGGTCATTGCAGGAGAAGAAGCCGGCTCAAAGCTTGAAAAAGCAGAAAAGCTCGGCATTGACGTGTGGGACGAACAGCGGCTTATGAATGAACTTACAAAATAAGAGGTGGCTTTTTTTGAAAAAGAAATGGGTTCTGGCGGCGGTGTCTGCCATGTTGCTTGCAAGCGGGTGTGCGCCGGCGCTGCAGAACGATGATGAGGTAACACAGGAGAATGGGGACGAAACAACAGCTGTTATACCGACCTATCAAATATCGGAAAATTTTTACCGCACTATTGTCCCGTTTGAACCGGGAAAAGCTCGCGGCCTGGTAGTGTCCAATCTAAACACGCGCCATGATATCGTGGAATTTGAAACCGGCTTGATGAGAATCGCGCAGGAAAACTTTTCTCCGGAAAGCTTTTTCTTTCAAGAAGGACAGGTGCTGGAGGAGGGTGTTGTCCGTTCATGGCTAAGCCGGAAATACACGGACGCCCAGCTGAAGGAACAGGAATTGACGGCAGAGGAAAACCTCGGGCTAAACCCTGTTGATTCAGGCGAAGGATCAGTAGACGAACGAAATGAGCGCGCGCCCATTTATTTAGCGCATATTATGGAGCAGGATTATTTAACGAAAAAAGAAGATAATTCTCTTCAGCTTGATGGAGTGGTCATCGGGCTGGCGCTTAATTCTGTGCATTATTACCAGAAGGAAGCATATGGAGCGCAGTACGAATTTACGATCCCGGACGAAAAGATCGAAGAAGAAGGGAAAAAGATGGCCGCTCAGGTCGCCTCCCGCCTGAGGTCCATGGACAAAACGAAAAATATTCCTGTAACGATCGCTTTATTCCAGCAGGCTCCACAAAACTCGGTCACAGCAGGCAATTTTATTGCATACACACATCTTGATGCAGGAGATGGAGAAATCTCAGACTGGAAAGCCATCGATGAAGAGTATGTGCTGTTCCCGTCGAGTACAGCGGAAGAAAACCATCGTGAGGATTCCACCTACTTTGCGAACTTCAAGCAGGACATTGAAACGTACTTCGATAATTTCAACGGTGTGATTGGCCGTGGACTTTACAGCGGTGAAGAGCTGACAGGATTGAAGATCGAAATCCCGATTCAATTTTACGGGAAAGCGGAAGCGATTGGCTTCACGCAGTATGTGACGGGTCTCGTCATGGAGCATTTTCCGGCTTACATTCCAGTAGAAGTAAGCATTACATCAACGAGCGGCACCGAAGCGCTTATAGTAAAAGAAGCCAATGCGGAAGAACCGTATGTGCATATTTATGAGTAAAAAAGGAAAAGTGAAAGAGATAGATTATTCCAAAAGGTGTGTACTTGTTTTTAGGAGTATGATATAGTTATCGCAATTCAATATCGTGTAAGAATTGGTGCCAGGCTGAGGCCTGGCTTAAAAGGGAAGAACGGTGTGAGTCCGTCGCTGTCCCGCAACTGTAACTCGGAGTGAATCACAGAAGCCACTGTCAATAGACGGGAAGGCGTGAGGAACATTGATGAGAAGCCAGGAGACCTGCCAACTTCTAAGTACACACCAAATACCTACGTGGAAATAGGTGGTGACCATTCAATGTACGTCAAACGAGTTATGAGCAGTATCGCTGCATGCTTTTTTTAGCGTGTCTTTAACTTGATTGTATAAGCCATCTTCCATTCGTGAAGATGGCTTTTTTGTGTTGAAAAATAAAGGAGGCGGAAAAATGAAAGCAGTGAGTACAGCAATTGGATATCCGTATATCGGAGAAAACAGAGAGTGGAAACGGTATGTAGAAGCGTTTTGGAAGAAAGATCTTTCAGAAGCTGATTTTGCGCTGAAGATGAAGGAGCTTCGCTTGAAGCAAGTGAAACACCAGCAGTCGCTTGGAATGGATCTCGTGACAACAGGCGATTTTACTTTATACGACCGGATGCTTGATGTATCGACGATGTTCGGAATGGTGCCTGACCGCTATGGCTGGCAGGGAGGCCGCGTGGATGTATCCACGTATTATGCGATGGCGCGGGGAACGGCGGATGCTGTTGCTTCTGAAATGACAAAATGGTTCAACACGAATTATCACTACATTGTGCCTGAATATGATGGGAAGACGCTGCAATTAACGGAAAATTATCTTCTGACCCACTTTGAAGAAGCGAAAAATGAGCTGGGCATCATCACAAAGCCAACCTTGATCGGTCCCTATACGTTTGTTCAACTAACAAAAGGATACGATAAAACATCAAAGGCTGCGTTTGTGCTACAGCTGATTTCCCTTTATGCAGCTGTCATTCAGCAGCTGGCCGATGCCGGGGCAGAGTGGATTCAGCTGGAGGAGCCGGCATTTGCACAGTCACTGGACGCAGAGGATGTGAAGCTGATACAGGAGATTTACAAGCAGCTGGCGCAAGAGGCACCAGAAGCCAGGCTGATGCTGCAAACGTATTTTCAAGCGTTATCCGCCTACGGAGAATTATCTAAGCTGCCGGTGGCTGGAATTGGGCTTGATTTCGTCCATGGAGCAGAAGAAAATATGGAGTCTCTCCGTACAGACGGCTTTCCACAGGACAAAGTGCTCGGGATTGGCATTGTGAATGGGCGCGATGTCTGGCGGGCGGATCTGGCAGAAAAAGCAGAAGCCATCAAGGCGGTTTTATCATTAAGTGATGCGCAGGAAGTATGGATTCAGTCTTCCTGCAGCCTGCAGCATGTTCCCGTAACGACTCAGTCTGAAACACAGCTTGAGCCAGTGTTGAAGAATGCCCTGGCTTTTGCGGATGAGAAGATTGTGGAGCTGACACAGTTGTGTGCGTACGCTCGTGAAGGACAATGGTCCGGAAATAAGAGTGTCTCAGAAAGCATGGAAGCCATTGAAGCACTGAAGCAGCATGAAGTAAGGAAAAATGAGCGTGTGAAAAAGCTTGTTTCAGAAGTAAAGGAAGAGCATTTTTCCCGTCCAATGCCGTTTAAAGAGCGTCAATCCGTGCAGAAACAAGCACTGCAATTACCGGATTTTCCAACGACGACAATCGGAAGTTTTCCGCAGTCAGCTGAGGTGAAGCGCACACGAAAAGCGTGGCGTCAAAGCAAGATGACAAACGAAGAATATGCTGAATTTGTGAGGAAGGAAACAGCACGCTGGATTCGCATACAAGAGGAGATCGGGCTGGATGTTTTTGTTCACGGCGAATTTGAGCGGACGGACATGGTGGAATATTTCGGTGAAAAGCTGACCGGCTTTGCATTTACGGAAAAGGCATGGGTGGTTTCATACGGATCACGCTGTGTAAAACCGCCGATTATTTACGGAGATGTGGAATGGACAGCACCGATGACACTGAAGGAAGTAGCAGAAGCACAAGCGCTGACCTCTAAATATGTAAAAGGAATGCTTACAGGCCCGGTGACTATTTTAAATTGGTCCTTTGTGCGTGACGACTTATCGCGGGAGCAGGTAGCCAATCAAATTGCTTTAGCCCTAAAAGAAGAAGTCCAGGCGCTGGAACAAGCGGGCATTGCCATTATTCAAGTAGATGAACCGGCATTACGCGAAGGGCTGCCGCTTCGAAAGGAACAGTGGAACGATTACCTGGCATGGGGAGTCAATGCGTTCAAGCTCGCCACATCCGGTGTGAAAAACGAAACACAGATTCATACGCATATGTGCTATTGCGAGTTTAATGATTTCATCGAGCCGATTCGTGCCCTTGACGCGGATGTTATCTCCATTGAAACGTCGAGAAGCCATGGCGAGCTGATCGATTCATTAAAGCAACATCCATATGAGCTGGGCATTGGTCTTGGTGTGTACGATATTCACAGTCCGCGCGTGCCCGACATAGAAGAAATCGATACGATTTTGAATGACAGCCTGGCCGTTATTTCAACGGAACAATTTTGGGTGAACCCGGATTGCGGCCTGAAAACACGCGGAGAAGAAGAAACGGTTGCTTCCTTGAAAAATATGGTGGAAGCGGCTAAAAAGCTGCGCCGTCAAAAACAACCGGTATAACAAGCCGACTGAGAAGAGAGTTCCTTCTTCATGGCAAAATAATGAGAGACAAGGCGCAATTCCACGTGAATTGCGCCTTGTTCCACGTATTTGCGCCATCAGAGAACTGACTAGCCCGCAGTTCTTTTCTTTTTATTAGCTTAAACAAAAATTGTTGCATAAGAGCAACTTTTAGCATACACTAATAAAAAAGTACAGAGGAGGGCTCAGATGGACGGGAATGTGCTATTGGCATTCGGGTTAACATTGTTAGCCGGTTTAGCGACAGGAATTGGAAGTGCGCTGGCGTTTTTCACATCACGGACGAATACAAAATTTCTTGCCTGGGCGCTCGGGTTTTCAGCAGGCGTCATGATTTACGTATCGATGATCGAAATTTTCGTAAAAGCAAAGGATGCCCTTGTTTTAGAGCATGGAGACAAAACAGGGTACTGGCTGACCGTCATTGGATTTTTTGCGGGTATTGTTGTCATCGCGATTATTGATAAATTTATCCCATCTTCAGGGAATCCGCATGAAACAAAAACAGTAGAAGAATTTCACGAAGAACCGGAACGCGACGAATATGCACGTCTGAAAAAAATGGGGGTCTTTACGGCCATTGCCATTGCGATTCATAACTTTCCAGAGGGTATCGCGACATTTGCTTCGGCTCTCCAGGACCCAAGCCTTGGAATTGCCATTGCGATTGCGGTGGCTATTCACAATATTCCAGAGGGCATCGCGGTCGCGGTACCGCTTTACTTCGCAACGGGCGACCGAAAAAAAGCGTTTAAGTGGTCATTTTTGTCAGGCTTATCGGAGCCGGTCGGCGCACTTGTTGCCTGGCTCATTTTAATGCCGTATTTAACCGATACGATGTTTGGCATGATTTTCGCCGGTGTTGCGGGAATCATGGTGTTTATTTCACTCGATGAATTGCTGCCGGCTGCACAGAAATATGACCAGACCCACCTGGCGATTTACGGAGTTGTCTCCGGCATGGCGGTCATGGCGATTAGCCTGCTGCTGCTTTTATAATAAAAACGACGAAGACAGAAGAGCCATTCTTCTGTCTTTTTATGCTGTTGAAAAAAGAATGTGTCAATGAAAAGCAGGTGACTACTTTTCTTTTTCAACGCTGCTGTGCTTGCGCAAACACGGTTTGGGCGGCTTCTGCAGGACTTCGCGTTCGGAGGGGCGGGCGGTGAGCTAACTTTTGTCGCTACGCTCCAAAAGTGGATCTCACCTAACCCGCTGATCCCTCCCGAGTCTCCGTCCTTAGTGAGGAGGGAAAGCAACTGGTAAAATCCTAAAAAAGGGCTTTTTGAAGGGGAGACCAACAAACCACTATCTATTATTCGTATAAAAAAGAAAAGGTGCTTCTCATACAAGCCACTCGTTAGTCGTTGAAAACAAGCCGTTTTCAAACTTTTTATCCTCCCTGTTTCATTAGGACCACAACGGGCGGAGGGAGGCCGGCGAAGACTCCCACTGGACGAGCGGACAGGCTGAAACAGCCATGGTTTTCGGGCTGGTTCAGCGATCGCCCAGCAGGAAAGCGAAGCCGGCAGCCCGGAGCCCCTGATTGTGCTTTTCCAAGAAAAAAGAAGAATCAAAGCCTTCAGCTGCTAGATTGTTCGGATTCAATAGCTGTCCTCATTGTGATGGACTAGCTGTTTTTTATTCTTTTTAAAAAAAATGGTTGGCAAACAAAACAATCTGTTATACAATACAAATTGTAAAAGACAATCTGTTTTATAACAAGGGGGATGTTTTAAAATGGGAAACACGAAACAGCAACGGGTGGATCAGCTTCAGCAATCATGGGAGAAGGAATCAAGATGGCAGGGAATTCAGCGTCCGTACTCTGCAGAAGAAGTCATCAAACTGCGCGGGTCTATCGATATCGAGCATACACTGGCCAAACGCGGCGCTGACAAACTATGGAGTCTGGTAAACGAGGAACCTTTCGTGAATGCGCTTGGCGCACTGACGGGCAATCAAGCTGTGCAACAAGTAAAGGCAGGATTGAAAGCGATTTATTTGAGCGGCTGGCAAGTAGCGGCAGATGCCAATCTGTCCGGTCACATGTACCCGGATCAAAGCTTGTACCCGGCAAACAGCGTGCCGAGTGTTGTGAAACGCATTAATCAGGCACTTCAGCGGGCGGACCAAATTGCCCATATGGAACAGGATGAATCCATCGATTATTTCGCGCCAATTGTCGCTGATGCCGAAGCGGGATTTGGCGGACAGCTTAACGTATTTGAACTGATGAAAAGCATGATTGAATCGGGCGCATCCGGCGTTCACTTTGAAGATCAGCTTTCTTCAGAGAAAAAATGCGGTCACCTGGGTGGAAAAGTATTGCTTCCAACACAGGTAGCGGTGAAAAACCTGATCGCGGCCCGTCTGGCGGCAGATGTTATGGGAGTGCCGACCGTTTTAATCGCTCGTACCGATGCCGATGCGGCGGACTTAATTACGAGTGACATCGATCCGGCAGATAAAGAGTTCCTGACAGGAGAACGCACATCGGAAGGCTTTTACCGAACGAATGCAGGGATTGAGCAAGCGATTGCCCGCGGTTTGGCCTATGCGCCGTACGCGGATATGATCTGGTGTGAAACGTCTGAGCCGAACCTTGAACAGGCGCAGCGCTTCGCTGATGCGATTCATGAAAAATTCCCGGGCAAGCTGCTTGCGTACAACTGCTCACCGTCGTTTAACTGGAAGGCAAAGCTTGACGACGAAACGATTGAAAAGTTCCAGGTGGAGATCGGCAAAATGGGCTACAAGTTCCAGTTTGTAACGCTTGCTGGCTTCCATGCCTTGAATCACAGCATGTTCCAGCTTGCCAATGGCTACAAAACACGCGGCATGGGTGCGTACTCGGAGCTGCAGCAAGCAGAATTTGATTCGGAAAAAGACGGGTACACCGCGACGCGCCACCAGCGCGAAGTAGGAACCGGCTACTTTGATGCCGTGTCGATGACCGTAACAGGAGGCCAGTCTTCAACGACTGCACTGAAAGGGTCAACCGAGGAAGAGCAGTTTCAAACAAGCTGATTGTATACGAACAAAGGGATCTATCTTACATTGGGGGATGTATAATAGATGAAAGGCCGCCTTCATTTCGAAGGCGGTTCTTCTTTTTGTTCACGAAGACAGAAATCATGGTAAAATAAACTTTGTGCAATTATTAGCGTACACATTTTTTACGGAGGTGGATTCCATTGACGCGAATTTCAGAAGATCAGGTACGGCATGTAGCCCATTTGGCGCGCCTTGCTGTTACAGACGAAGAAGTGCATACATTTACCGAGCAGCTTGATGCGATCATTACATTCGCTGAGCAGCTGAATGAGCTTGACACATCAAACGTGCTGCCGACGTCACACGTTTTAAATATGAAGAACGTATTGCGCAAGGATGAATCAGCGCCAGGCCTTGACCGGGAAGACGTATTGAAAAACGCACCGGACCAGCAGGATGGCCAAATACGCGTACCGTCTATTATTGAGTAAGGAGGAGAAACTGTGTCCATATTTGACCATAAATTAAAAGAGATTCAATCGATGATCGAGAAAAAAGAAGTATCGGTTCCGGATCTTGTTGATGAATCATTTAAACGTATCGCTGCCGTTGATGGCGACGTAAAAGCGTTTATTACATTAGATGAAGAAAATGCGCGCAAAAAAGCAGAAGTAGCGCAAAGCTCCGGCAAAGCAAGCATCCTTTCCGGCATTCCGATCGGGGTAAAGGACAACATCGTGACGAAGGGCATCCGCACAACAGCGGCGAGCCAGATTCTTCACAACTTTGATCCGATTTATGACGCAACGGTTGTCAACAAGCTTCGCGAGGCCGGCACAATTACCATTGGGAAATTAAACATGGATGAATTTGCGATGGGGTCGTCTACAGAAAACTCCAGCTTTCAGAAAACACGCAACCCGTGGAACCTTGATCACGTGCCAGGCGGCTCTTCAGGCGGTTCAGCTGCTTCTGTAGCAGCGGGCGAAGTGCCGTTTTCCCTTGGTTCAGATACAGGCGGCTCGATTCGCCAGCCTGCTTCATTCTGCGGTGTTGTCGGCATGAAGCCTACATACGGACGTGTATCCCGGTTTGGCTTAATCGCATTTGCCTCCTCACTTGATCAAATTGGACCGATTACGCGCAACGTAGAAGACAATGCGCATTTATTGGAAGCGATTGTTGGGGTGGATCCGCAAGATACAACGTCCGCCAATGTTCCAGGTGAACACTTTGCGGCGAGCTTAACAGGCGATATTAAAGGCCTGCGTATTGCGGTGCCAAAGGAATACCTTGGAGAAGGCGTTACAGAAGAAGTGAAGCAGTCCGTTCTTGCTGCGTTAAAGGTGCTTGAAGGACTCGGGGCTACATGGGAGGAAGTATCGCTGCCGCACTCGAAATATGGTGTTGCAACGTATTACCTGCTGGCTTCATCAGAAGCATCATCAAACCTGGCCCGCTTTGACGGCATCCGCTATGGCTACCGTGCAGAAGGTGCTGAGAACTTGATTGATTTATACAAAAAAACACGTGCTGAAGGCTTCGGTGATGAAGTCAAGCGCCGGATTATGCTTGGCACATTCGCGCTCAGCTCCGGCTACTATGATGCGTATTATAAAAAAGCGCAGCAGGTCCGTACGCTGATCAAAAAGGACTTCGAGGACGTACTGGAAAACTATGACGTCATCATCGGTCCGACAACCCCAACGCCAGCGTTTAAAATCGGCGAAATTATTGATGATCCATTAACGATGTATGCAAACGATATTTTAACGATTCCGGTTAACCTGGCGGGTGTACCAGGCATCTCTGTTCCATGTGGATTTGCAGAGAACGGCTTGCCGCTTGGCTTGCAGATCATCGGACATCATTTTGATGAAAAAACCGTGTACCGCGTTGCCCATGCGTATGAGCAGGCAACTGATTTTCATAAAGAAAAACCGGAGCTGTAAAGGAGGGGACCACTATGCAATTTGAAACAGTCATCGGACTTGAAGTCCACGTTGAATTAAAAACAAACTCAAAAATCTTTTCATCGGCCCCGGCCCATTTCGGCGCGGAGCCCAATACAAATACGACCGTCATCGACCTCGGCTATCCGGGTGTGCTGCCGGTTATGAATGAAAAAGCGGTTGAATATGCGATGAAAGCAGCCATGGCGATCAACTGCGATATTGCGGAAGAATCGATATGGGACCGGAAAAATTATTTTTATCCGGATAATCCGAAAGCGTATCAGGTTTCGCAAAATGATAAGCCAATCGGTGAGCACGGCTGGGTAGAAATTGAAGTAAACGGCGAAACAAAGCGGATCGGCATTACGCGCCTTCATTTAGAAGAAGATGCCGGCAAGCTGACGCATGCAGGCAAGCACTCTCTTTGCGATTACAATCGCCAGGGAACGCCGCTTGTGGAAATTGTTTCGGAGCCGGATATCCGCTCACCGGAAGAAGCCTATGCATTTTTGGAAAAACTGAAAGCGATCATTCAATACACAGAAGTATCCGATTGTAAAATGGAAGAAGGATCGCTTCGCTGTGATGCGAACATTTCCATTCGTCCATTTGGACAAGAGGAGTTCGGGACAAGAACCGAATTGAAAAACTTAAACTCCTTCAATTTCGTCCGTAAAGGGCTTGAATATGAAGAAAAACGCCAGGCAGAAGTCGTGTCTTCAGGTGGAAAGGTCGAGCAGGAAACACGCCGCTTCGACGAATCCACAGGCAAAACGATTTTAATGCGGGTCAAAGAAGGATCGGATGACTACCGGTACTTCCCGGAGCCGGATCTTCTTCCTGTTTACATCGATGACGAATGGAAGGAACGTGTTCGCTCATCGATTCCGGAGCTGCCGGATGCACGCAAAAAGCGCTACATGGAAGAGCTTGGCCTGCCAGCGCATGATGCAAAAGTGCTGACCATGTCCAAGGAAATTGCGGACTTCTTCGAGGCGACGGTTGAAGCAGGAGCCGCAGCCAAACAAGCATCCAACTGGCTAATGGGCGAAGTGCCGGCCTACTTGAACGCAGAGAGCAAGGAATTGGCTGAAACGAAGCTGACACCTGCCAACCTGGCTGGTATGATCAAGCTGCTTGAGGAAGGAACGATTTCGTCTAAAATCGCTAAAACCGTTTTTAAAGAAATCATTGAAAACGGCGGAGATGCAGAAGCGATTGTGAAAGAAAAAGGCCTCGTGCAAATTTCTGATGAATCGGCTCTGCTGAAGTTCGTAAATGACGCGCTCGATGCAAACCCGCAATCAATCGCAGACTTTAAAGAAGGCAAGAAAAAAGCAATCGGCTTCCTGGTCGGTCAAATTATGAAAGCATCAAAAGGCCAGGCAAATCCACAGGCAATCAACAAGCTATTAGCTGAAGAAATTCAAAAACGCTAAACGAAACGAAGCTGTCTTCTTTACGAAGGCAGCTTTCGTCGTGTTGAAAGAAAATTGCGGAAAGAGACTCTTAATGTTTTTTAAGATTTCATAGCAAGGAAGAGGTTCTTTTTCTAGAAAAGCAGTGAGCTAGATAAGTTGAATAAAAGTATCCTGTTGCAGATAGAGTTGGAAGTGACCGGTAACTGTCATCATCTGACCGATAAAAAGCCTTTTCCGGTCAGATCGGTGTGTTTGTCAGCCATTTCTTTTTTTTCAACAGCATGAAGCTGTCTTCTTTATGAAGGCAGCTTTTTTTAATTCCAACTTGACGTGTCGGATAACTTACGTTAAAGTATACATATCTTATAAAAATAATCGGAATTAAAATGGAGGTTTTTCTTATGCGTGAACATTTTGCGGTAATGCCGGGGGCAGAATCATTTTATTTAGAGGGCAATGAGATCGGGATTGTGCTGTCCCATGGATTTATTGGCACGCCGCAAAGCGTTCGTGATGTGGCAGAAGCCTTGAATGCAAAAGGCTTTTCGGTTATCGCACCGCGTTTGAAAGGACACGGCACTCACCAGCTTGATATGGAAAAATGCACCCATGAGGACTGGTTTGAAAGCTATTCGCGTGCGTACCGCTTTTTGAAAAAACGCGGCAAGCGTATTTTCTTAATGGGCCAGTCGATGGGCGGCACGCTGACATTGAAGTTTGCTGCTGCTAACCAGCATATTGAGGGCATTGTGACGATCAATGCGGCACTCACTTTGCCGTCGCTGGATCACTTGCAGCATGATCCGGCACCCCGGTTTATACCGGAAGGCCATCCGGATATCAACAAGCAGGACGTGCATGAAATCACATACGAGGAAGCACCTGTCGCATCCATCCGCGAGCTTCAGCAGCTGATGAAGGAAATCCCGCATGTGCTGAACCGCATCCAGGTGCCGGCGCTTTGCATTAAATCGGCTGTGGATCACGTCGTGCCGCCGGAAAATACAACGTTTATTTACCAGTCTATTTCATCAAGCCAGAAGCAGCTTGTTACACTGAACAATTCGTATCACGTGGCGACAATGGATTACGATGCGGAACAGATTGTGGAGGAAGCAGCCGGATTTATTCAATCAGTGGCAAGCAGACAACAGTACTTAAAACAAGTGTTATAAAAAAAGCAGGCGGCCCACTAGGGGATCGCCTGCTTTTCATGTGCGCCGGAAAAAAGAGAATAACGCCGATTAAGGATATGCTAACGCCGATATAAATAGATACCGGCGTTAGCACCGCTAATACCGACGTTAAAACGAAAATACCGGCGTTAGCGAGTTATGCTGTTAACATTTCTACGATGACTGTGGCCGCTTTTTCGATTTCCTCATCTGTCACATTCAAAGGTGGAAGCAGGCGGATCACATGCGTGCCAGCGGTTAAAATAAGCAGCTGCTGCTCCCGTGCCTTAGCGATAAATGGACCGGCTTCTTCGTCCAGCTCAATACCGACCATTAAGCCTTTGCCTTTCAGCTTATTGAAAATAGCGGCGTCAGCCAATCCTTTCTCTAATAGAGAACGAAGCTTTTCGCCTTTTTTCGTCACATCCGCTAAAAAGGATTCATCAAAAATAGTAGCGAGTGTTTCTTTTGCGGCTGCAAGCGCAACAGGGTTGCCGCCAAATGTCGACCCGTGTGACCCTGCAGAAAATACATCGGCAAGAGATGCTTTGCCAATAATGCCGCCGAGTGGAAAACCACTTGCGACGCCTTTGGCAAAGGAAACAATATCCGGATCCAGACCGATATGCAAGTAAGCAAATGCCTTGCCGGTACGGCCGATGCCGGTTTGGATTTCATCGATGATTACGAGTGAGCTGTTTTCGTGCGCGAGCTGCTCCGCCGCTTTCAAGAAATCAGCGCTGCCTTCGTTTATGCCGCCCTCGCCTTGAATGACTTCAAACATAATGGCGGCTGTATTGTCATCAAGTGCTGCTTTTAACGAATCAAGATCATTCATTGTCACATATTCAAACGATTCGAGCATTGGACCAAAGCCGGTTTTAATCTTTTCCTGTCCGGTCGCCGCCATCGTCGCGAACGTCCGGCCGTGAAAGGAGTCAACAAACGTGATGATTTTTGTGCGTCCGGTTGATTTGCGCGCCAGCTTAATGGCCGCTTCATTTGCTTCTGCGCCGCTGTTGCCAAAAAAGACAAGATCAAGGCCAGATGCATCGGTCAGCTGCTTGGCGACGTCTTCCTGCAGCTCAATTTGAAATAAGTTTGACGTGTGCCAAAACTGATTCAGCTGTTTCTCCACTGCCTTCTGCACGTTGTCCGGTGCATGCCCCAGGTTGCACACGCTGATTCCAGATGTGAAATCAAGGTATTCTTTTCCGTCTTTTGCGGTCAGGTAAGCGCCTTTTGCTTTCACCGGCGTTACGTCCCATCTTGCATATGTAGGGAATAAATGACTCATGAAGATTCCTCCTTGTTAAACTGAGTGCCATGCCATGTCCCGTTTTCATAAAACGGTTTTTTGCCTGAAACGATATGAACGTGTCCGCAGCTTTGCAGCGCCTTTAGTGCAGTGTTTACTTTTGGAATCATGCCGCCGCTGATCACGCCCGATTCAATCAGTGCCTGTGTTTCATCTGCTGTTAACGATGGGAGGAGTGCGCCGTCCTTTAGCACACCCGGAACATCTGTCACCATAAGCAAATGGTCTGCTGCGAGTGCATAGGCAACAGCACCTGCCGCATGGTCTGCGTTTACATTCAGCACCGTTCCATTCGGTCCTTTTGCAATGGGCGTTAGAACCGGAAGAAGCTCTGCCTGCAAAAACAGCTCAAGCACTTGTTTGTTCACATCGGTTACGTCTCCGACAAAGCCGAGCTCTTCCTGATCAATAAAATCAGCCTGGAGCACACCCTGGTCGCTTGACTGTAAGCCAATGGCTGGAATCCCCTGCTGCTCAAGAAGGCGGACAAGCTTGCGGTTCATGCTGCCGGAAAGGACAAGCTCTGCTGCTTGAAGCACTTCTTCCGATGTCACACGCAGGCCGTTTTTAAATTCGCTTTCGACATTCATCTGCTCAAGCATCGCGTTAATCTCCGGACCGCCTCCATGAACAAAAACGATCTGATAGTCATCGTCAATAAGTGCCTTCATGCTGTCAAAAAAGCTTTGCGACAATTCTTTTAGGACACTTCCGCCGCATTTCACTACAACTGTTTTCACTGAAATCACTCCTTATGGATACATCGGGAAGCCTTTTAGCCCCGCTGTTTCCTCAAATCCAAACATAATATTTGCGTTTTGAATCGCTTGTCCTGCCGCGCCTTTTACCAGGTTGTCAATGACGGATACAATCACCAGGCGGTTGGTCCGTTTGTCGACGTCTACGGCGATGTCACAGTAATTCGAGCCGGCGACTTCTTTGATTCCAGGGAATTGCTTCACTGGACGAACACGGACAAATGGGTCATTTTGATACGTTTCCGTATACAAAGCATGAGCCTCTTCCGTTGTCATTTCTTTTGTGAGAGGGGCATACATCGTTGCCATAATGCCGCGCGATACAGGCAAAAGATGCGTTGAGAATGTGATCGGTGCGGTATTCTCATTCCACCAGGTAAGCTGCTGCTCGATTTCCGGAATATGCTGGTGCTCATTCACTTTATAAATGCGGAAGTTATCATTCATTTCGGCAAAATGGACGAGTGGAGACAAGCCGCGGCCTGCACCGGATACGCCGGATTTTGCATCAATAATAATATTTTTCACGTCAATCAAGTTGTTTTTCACTGCCGGTGCAAGGCCAAGAAGAGCGGCCGTTGGATAGCAGCCCGGATTTGAAAGTACGGTTGCTGTTTTCACCTGTTCCCGGTTCCATTCCGTTAAGCCGTATACGGCGTCTGCGATGAATTCTTTTGGAGCAGGGTCTTTTTTGTACCACGTTTTATAGTCCTCTGTTTCCTTTAAGCGCAAGTCGCCCGATAAATCGACGACTTTAGCATGTCCGCCGGCAAGCTGAGGCGCAAGCTTGGCTGCTGCACCCGATGGAACCGCTAAAAAGACAACATCTGATTCCTGTTTAATGGCTTCTGTATCGATTTTAGTGAGCGGAAGCGGGCAGATGTCCGCCAGATGAGGATATTCTTCTGTGACAGGCACGCCGTCTTTGCTTGATGAATACACAGCATGCAAATCGAATTCAGGATGATTGGATAAAAGTCGTATAAGTTCAATGCCGCCGTATCCGGAAGCGCCGATTACTGATGCTTTCATGTTAAAACTCCTTTGTATTTTTATTTATATTTATACATAATTATTAATCCTTATTCTCTCATTATAAAATTGTCCTCCCGTTAAATCAACCGGTTTTGTCAAATGAGTGGTTTTTGTGCATAATGGAGAGTAGGATGTTTTGAAAATCCGTAACGGAGGAACAAAAAAATGAATCTGCAGGAATGGTTTGAACAAGGACTGACACCTGAGGAATATATACAAGATATGTCGGATCATAAAGAAAATCTTCTTCATGTGCTGAAGAATTTCCACCTGTCCGGCGACGAGGCTTCGCTCATCAATAAGCTGAGGGAAGCAAATTGGCGTGTCATCGTGCTGACAGAGGACTGGTGCGGAGATGCGATGATGAACGTGCCGATCCTGCTTTCAATGGCGAAGGCGGCTGATATGGAGGTCCGCTTGCTTCACCGCGACAAAAACCTTCAATTGATGGATCAATATTTAACAAACGGCACGTCACGGGCAATTCCTATTTTTATTTTTATTGATGAAGAGGGAGCAGAAAAAGCTGTGTGGGGGCCGCGTGCGCCAGCCGTACAGGAAATGGTGACGAATTACCGTTCATCGCTGCCGCCGCGTGATCATGAGGAATTTGAAGCAAAAAGCCGTGAAATGATGGAAAAGCTGACCGAATCGTACCGGACGGATGAATCACTCTGGCAGGAAGTATACAGCAGCTTAAAAACGACGATAACGGAACGATTATATTAATAGCAGAAAGACTGGGGTAAACATGACAAAACGAGCTCGAATTATTTACAATCCAACATCCGGACGCGAATTGTTCCGCAAGCATTTGCCGGAAGCGCTCGAAAAGCTGGAAAAAGCCGGATATGAAACGTCCGCCCATGCAACCACTGGTGAAGGAGACGCAACAAATGCCGCACGGATCGCAGCGGAGCGTGGCTTCGATGTGGTAGTGGCAGCGGGCGGCGATGGTACACTGAACGAAGTCATGAACGGGCTTGCCGGTCAGGCGCATCGTCCGAAATTCGGTGTGATTCCAATGGGGACGACGAATGACTTTGCCCGTGCGCTTCATATTCCGCGTGATATTCAAGGCGCTGTTGACATCATTACAGCCGGCGACACGATTCCAGTGGATGTCGGCAGGATGGATGACCGTTATTTTATTAATATTGCAGGCGGCGGGCGGCTGACTGAGCTGACCTATGAAGTGCCGAGCAAGCTGAAAACGATGCTTGGCCAGCTGGCATATTACTTAAAAGGGATTGAAATGCTGCCGTCAATCAAGCCGACGAACGTGAAAATCGAATACGATGACCACGTATTTGAAGGAGAGTCTCTGCTGTTCTTAATCGGTTTAACAAATTCCGTTGGCGGCTTTGAAAAGCTGGCGCCGGATTCATCGGTCAATGACGGATTGTTTTCATTGATTATTTTAAAGAAAACGAACCTGGCGGAGTTTATCCGTATTGCCGGCCTTGCCCTTCGCGGGGAGCATATTCATGATCCGCACGTCATTTACACGAAAGCCAGACGAATCAAAGTGCAGTCAGAAGATCCAATGCTCATAAATCTGGACGGGGAGCTGGGCGGCGAAATCCCGGCCGATTTCGAGAACCTATACCGTCATATCGAGGTATTTGCGCCGCTTGACAAGCTTCGTCCACAGGATCGAATCTACTAACAAAACATACTAACATTAGTAGCACAAACCAAGGCCATGGTTTGTGCTACTATTTTTTTCAGTAGAAGTGAAGGGAAGTCGACAAGTCTCTAGGACCAGTTCTAAGTCCGTATGATAAACAGGCTTCCTTCTAGTAGCTGAAAGCCTTGACTCTTCTTTTTTCTTGGAAAAGCACACACAGGGGCTCCGGGCTGCCGGCTCCGCTTTCCTACTGGGCGAACGCTGAACCAGCCCGAAAACCATGGCTGTTTCAGCCTGTCCGCTCGTCCAGTGGGAGTCTCCGCCGGCCTCCCTGCGCCCGTTGTGATTCTACTGAACAAAGAGGATAAAAAGCTTGAAAACGGATTGTATTCAGTGACTAACGAGTGGGTATATAAGAAGCGCTTTTTCTTTTTTTACACGAATAATAGAGAGGGGTTTGCTGTTGCACATTCAGAAAAGTTCTTTTCAGATCTTATCAACTGCTTGTCCTCCCCACTAAGGGCGGCTGGCGCAGGGCGGAGACTCGGGAGGGACCAAGCGGGTCAGGTGAGATCCACTTTTGGAGCGTAGCGAAAAAAGTTAGCTCACCGCCCGCCCCTTCGAACGCGAAGTCCTGCAGAAGCCGCCCAAACCATGTTCGTGCAAGCACATTAGCTTTGAAAAAGAGAAAACGTCACCTGCTTTTCATTGACACCCTTTGTCCACACTGGCAAAGGGTGTTCGTCTATGTTTTGAATTTAGGAAGAAACCTGTCAGAAATCAAGAATTTCCAAAAACACTATTTCGTGTTCCGAAGTATATGCTATAATAATTACCTGAGTAACTAATTGGAGGTCACCATGTCAACTCATCAATTATTTCACACCATTCATCAGCTATCGCGTGAATTAACGAAGAAGGTGAATGATACGCTGCAGCCATTTGGTCTTTACAGTGCCCAGTGGGCAGTGTTGTTTGTGCTGAAAACAAAAGGAAGCATGCCGCAATCCGCTCTTTGTGCCTATTTGGCCGTGGAGGCGCCGCCGATGACGCGGACCATTCAGCGGCTGTTGAAGCAGGGCTTCGTGAAACAGGAAGCAGGGGCAGATAAACGCGTGAAGGTCATTCACTTAACGGAGAAAGCGGAGCAGCTTTATCCGGAATGGGAAAAAGCTGTGCTTGATATGAATGACCGGCTGCTTACAAGCATGCCGCAGGAGCAGCAGGAGATGATTCGGCATCTTCTAGCTGGATGGCTTGGCCAATTGAAAGGGGATTTGAATGAATAAACCGGCTTTATGGACAAAAGATTTTATTGGTATTGCGGTCACGAATTTTTTCTTGTTTATGACCTTTTATTTTTTACTGGTGACGCTGCCCGTTTACGTGCTGCATGAGCTGAATGGAAGTGAGGCAGAAGCGGGCCTTGCGACAACGGTGTTTTTAATTTCAGCGATTTTGATTCGCTTTATTTCCGGCCAGTGGGTAGAGCATTTTGGGAAAAAGAATGTGCTTGTCGCTTCGCTCGTTGTTTTTCTGACCGCGTCTAGTTTATATCCCTTCACAGATGGATTAACGTCGCTGCTCGTTCTTCGTTTTTTCCACGGCATTGGCTTCGGGATGGCGACAACAGCGGCGGGGGCTGTTGTGGCGGATATTATTCCTCATTCAAGACGAGGAGAAGGTATGGGCTATTATGTGATGTCTATGAATCTGGCGATGGCGATTGGGCCGTTTGCTGGACTGGCGATTATGAACAGATGGACGATCCAGACCGGCTTTGCGGTGTGTACAGCGGTGGCGTTCATTGCCTTGTTAATCAGTTTTGTACTGAAAAAAGATAGACCTGAAAGAGGAGAAGGGACGAACAAGTTTAAGCTGAACCTAGCTCCAGCTCAATTAGTGGAAAAAACGGCGCTTCCGATTGCCCTGACTGGTACGTTCTTTGCGATTGTGTACTCAGCGATCCTGTCGTTTGTGTCGGTTTACGCGGAAGAGCTTCATATCGGGGCAGCATCCGGCTTCTTTTTTGTTGTGTATGCGGTCGTTATTGTGCTGTCGCGTCCTTTTACCGGCCGGTGGTTCGACCGTTACGGAGCGAATGCAGTTGTGTATCCTTCAATCGTGCTGTTCGCGGCAGGTCTGCTCCTGTTAAGTCAGGCAGGTGGAGCAGGGCTGTTTTTCATTGCGGCTGGTGTGATCGGTCTCGGCTGGGGGACGCTGTTTCCTGGTTTTCAAACCATTGCGATTTCCAAAGCGCGTCCGGAGAAAAAAGCACTCGCCACGGCGACATTTTTATCGCTCTTTGACCTGGGCATTGGCTTCGGTTCGTTTGTGATGGGTGCTGTTGCTGCGGGGCTTGGCTTTAAAGTGCTTTATGCAGCGTGTGCCGTGTATGTGCTCGTCGGCTTGATTGTGTATTACTTTGTGCAGAAAAACAATACAGTGTCTGAACATGCTTCATAAGGGAAAAAAGCCTGCCGGCATGCTATCCATGCTGGCAGGCTTCTTTTATAAGGAAGTACTCATTTTTTTTCGATTTTCGATAATTTGCTTCCATACACGCTTATCCATCTTGTTAAATCCGCCAATACCGGGTGTAATGTTCACTTCAAAAATAAAGGGTTTCAACTCTTTGTCCAGACCAAGATCAACGCCGCATTCCCGGCAGTCATACTGATGAGCGATTAAGTTCGCGGCTGAAATGGAAACGGCTGATAATTGCTTTAAAATACTCTGCTGCTCGTCTGGCTTCACATTTAAATACCGTGACAGCAGCCGCTGCATCGGCATAGCATCCGCGCCCCGGCGCATATTAGTAATGCCATTTTCTTCGTGAGCGGTTGATCCGTACATGCCGCCCACAATGGCCTGGCCATCCATGCGCTGTACATGAACGCGAATATTCACATGCTGCCCGTCCGTCGTAACGCTATTTATGCCTTCTTGAATAATATAAGGTCTCGTCCGGCCGAATCGTTCAAAAGGCTGCAAGGTTTTGTGAACGTCCGCTAAAGTCATCGATTGATCGATCTTTTCTCCTTGAAGGGAATAGCCTTTTAAAGAATAAAAAGCACCCTCTTCTCTGGCCAGCCGATAAACACCTCTTCCTTGCCCGGATGTATTATGTTTAATGAACACGACGGGATGCGCCTGTGCAAAGCAATCAAGCTGCTCCTTTGAATAATTCGTCGTATGGGGCAGATGCTGACGAACGAGCGGATCTTTTTTCAAAAGGTGATACTGTTCAAGCTTTCCGAACGCTTCTTTCACTTCTTTCACTCCTCTGTTGGGATTACTTCACAGAACCGTTCATTTTCTTTCGGTTTTCAATAATTTGCTTCCACATCTGCCGGTCAATCCGGGCGAAATCATCCATGCCGGGCGTTGTATTAATTTCAAAAATAAATGGCTTTTGGTTTTTGTCCAATCCAATATCAACCCCGCACTCTCGGCAAGGATAGTTTTTCGCAATAATTGACGATGCCGCCAGTGAAAGATCCGTTAACTGGTTTAAAATAGCCTGTTGCTCCTCTTTTTTCACTTTCAGAAAAATAAAAAACAAAAGCCGCATCGGCATCGCAAACGCCCCGCGGCAAATGTTCGTTATCCCATTTTCCTCATATGCGATCGATCCGTATATCCCGCCCACGACGGGTGAGCCATTGACATGCTGGACGTGAACGCGAATATTGATGTGCTGGCCGCGCACGGAAACGCTCGTAATGCCTTCTTGAATAATGTACGGCTGCAACCGGCCTAACCGGTAAAACGGCTGCACCGTTTTGTGAACGTCATCCAGATTCATTCGTTCGTCTACTTCTTTGCCTTGAAGCGAAAATCCTTTTAACGAATAAAGACCGTCGTTTTCCCGGGCAAGTCTGTACACGCCTCTTCCTTGCCCGGACGTATCATGCTTAATAAAAACAACCGGATAACGGTGGGCAAAATCAATGAGGTGTTCTTTCGTGTATGGAGCTGTATCGGGGATATGGTGTCGAACGAACGGGTCCTTCTTCAGCAGCTGGTATTGATCAAGCTTTCCAATGGCATCCTTCAAATGATCACCTCCTTGTCTACTTTACTGTTAGAATATGCAATTCCCTCGCAGCCGTGTGGGTGAATGGGCAGTAAAGTACTAGATGCAAGTACAATCAATGTATTTATTTTTTCATATCCTATAAGAAAAAGGAGGAACGTAATGGAACCGATCCTGGTAAAAGATATTCGTGAGGTGCTAGAAGGAGAGTTGTGGAGCGGAACGGAAGACGGATATGTGAAACAGGCGATTGTGTACAACCGCCATACGCTGGAGACAGCCCATACGCTTATTTTTTTAAACAAAAAAGAGCCGATGGATTGGGAGCAGGTGGAACCTATGACGCCGTGTGTAATCGTCACTGACAAGCCGGTGTCAGAGATTGAGCATTTGTTCAATAAAACAACCGTGATTCGCGTGAAAAGTGTGCTTCAGTCTTACTGGACCTTTATCGATTATTACCGGTCTCTTTTCACGATACCAGTTGCGGCGATTACAGGAACGTGCGGGAAAACAACCGTAAAAGAAATGATGAAGCATCTCTTGAGTGAAACGTATAACGTTCAAGCGTCGGAAAGCAGCAAAAATGAACCGAGACGTTCTTTTCACTACTTGCTGGGTATTAATCGTCAGACCGATATGGCTGTTTTTGAAACAGGACTAGGGAATACAGGGAATATTAAGCATCAATGCCTCGTGTATCAGCCGACTATTGGAATGATTACGATGATTGGTGCTCACCATCTTGACGGCTGTAAGACATTAGAAGGGTATATTGAAGCAAAAGGTGAAATGCTTGAAGGGGTGTCAGAAAACGGGACACTCCTCATCAATGCTGATGATGAAAACAGCAAAAAACTGCCGCTCCATTCCTTTAAAGGGACGCTGCTTTCATTCGGTGTTACGAGCCCGTCAGACTATCAGGCATCCCACATCCGCTACGCAAAAGAAGGCATGGCGTTTGATCTGCTGCACAACGGAAGGACGTATGCGGCACAGGTGCCCGGATACGGCGAGCATCAAGTGTACAACGCCCTTGCGGCGGTTGCAGCCGTTCACTTAATGGGCATGGAGATAGAAGCGGCGATCAAAAGGTTGGCCGGCTTTCAAAATATGGAGCGGCATCTTGAAGTATCCCCTGGAATGAACGGCAGTACCATCATCGACGATACGTGGACGATCAACCCGACCTCCATTGAAGCGGCACTGAAGGTGGTCGATGAGCTTGGAAAAGAAAAGAAAACCATTGTCCTTCTCGGAGATATAAACCGGCTCGGTGACTATGAAAAAGAGTATCACCAGAAAGCCGGAAGCATGGTCGCGGAACGTTCTTTTCATACGCTAATCACAATAGGCGAAAAAGCAAAGGAAATCGGGCTGCAGGCGAAGCGGGATGACTTTAAGGGGCACATTTATTCATTTCCGACAGTAGAAGGGGTAATGGATGTGTTGAAGAAAACGGTAGATGATCAAACGCTGCTTCTTATTAAGGGGCCGATGAAAAGCCGTTCCATGATTGCCCTGGCACAGGAATTAAAAATGCTTTAGCACCAGGCAGTTCGTTGTATGGAATTGAAGGAAATGCATATAGATGAAAAGAATGGGAAACCCGGCAACAACTACTAAGGGTTTCCCATTCTTTTGGGTGCTAAAATAGACGGTGTTCGTCGGAATAAAAAAACACGCAGGAGGATGTATGAAAAAACAAATAATGACAACCGCTCTCGCTTCAATGGTTGCTTTGTCAAGCGTAGCCGTAACGAGTTTCGAGCAGCCACAAGTACACGCAGCCACAGTGTCACAAAACAATCAAGCAGCGGTCGAAGCAAAAGCGAATGAACTAATCAAGACAGCAAAGGGAATAATGGGAAAGGCAACATACAGCACGGCTGTTTATAAAAAAACGGCCCCATATCAATTTTCTTGTGCGACCTTTTTAAACTTTATTTTTGAGAAGCACGGTGTGGATCTTGCGACTTATAATGAAAATTACATGATGCAGCAGGGGACAGCTGTTTCCAAAGCCAACCTTCAAAAAGGAGATCTTGTTTTCTTTGACAGCAACCGCCGTGACCGTGAACCAGCCGATCATGTAGGGATGTACATAGGCAACAATCAAATCATTCATATGGCCGACGCCAAACAAAACATTATCGTCTCTGATTTGAATGGAAAGGCTTATTACCGCGACAACTATACCGGCGCGAGACGCGTGCTGCCATCGTTAATGTCCGGAAGTCCAGCTACAGCAGGGGATAAGGTAGTGGCTTCCTCATACAGCCTTATGAAAAGCACGCAAGCCGCCTCTGTGACGAATGCAGGGTTTGTTCAGCAGGCGTTTAAACGAAATGGCATTCAGCTGGGTGGATCTCTTCAGGAGCAGATGAAAAAAGGGACATTTATTCCAAAAAGTCAGCTGAAAAAAGGCGACATTGTCTTTTTTAACGGTACAACAGGATCAAGCAAACCCGCCATGGCGGCCATTTACGCAGGCGATCACCGGATCATCATGAAAACCTCCTCGGGCGTGGTCTCACGAGTACTGTTTGTCGACTGGTACGAGCAGCATTATTTAACGGCCCGGCGTGTCTTAAAAAGCCAGTAAGAAAGAAGAAGCACTCTCCCTTTTTGGGGGAGTGCTCATCGTGTTGAAAAACAAAATGGTCAAGAGAAACCAGATGTTTTTTCTAGATTGGTATCTTTTTTCTTAGCAAAAAACAGGCTATTTTTCTAGAAAAGAACATTCAGGGGCTCCGGGCTGCCGGCTCCGCTTTTCTGCGAAGCAGGCGGTGAGCTAGTCTTTGTCGCTGGTGCGCCAAAGCCGGATCTCACCTGCCCGCCAGTTTCGCGGAAGTCTACGCCGGCATCCCTCCGCCCGTAGTGGTTTTAAAGGAACGGAGTGAATGACTGACGGCTATTCTTGAAAACGTTTGGCATCAAGAAGGAAGCCTGCTTTTCCTACATGGTGAAAAGCAGAGGGGGCTCGTCTCTTTCTTTCCAATCAGAACGATTCCCTTTTTTGGTTTTACACTCTGATTTTCCTCCCCACAAAGGGCGGTTGGCGCAGGACGAAGACTCGGGAGGGATCAAGCGGGTCAGGTGAGATCCACTTTTGGAGCGTAGCGACAAAAGTTAGCTCACCGCCCGCCCCTCCGAACGCGAAGTCCTGCAGAAGCCGCCCGGACTATGTTAGCGCAAGCACAGGGGCTTTGAAAAACAGAAAGTGTCACTTGCTTTTCATTGACACCTTCTGTTTTCAACAACGTGAGCACTCTCCCTTTTTGAGGGAGTGCTTTTTTTATTATGAAAAATATCCTTTTTTCAGCACAACTGAAGGGCGAAAGACCATGCCAAATCCAATGTCGGTCATACCCTATAGAGAAACGGGAATGTCGTTTTTAAATAGGAGGATGCGGTGCGTGAAAACGATTATATTTATCGGGGTTAATAAATCGGGATCCAGCAGAGAAGCGGTGAGGGCCGCAGAAGCACTAGGCTACTTTACAGTTGTGTTGACCGATCGGGAACGGCAGTTAGAACAGCGGGAGGAATACCCGGACGTTCATCAGCTTTTATTAATGAATCTAAACGATGTATCAGAATTAAGAAACCACATAAAATCGCTTCAGCATAAAGGGCATGACATCGTTGCGATCGCGAGCTTTGTCGATCAGCACGTTCATACAGCATCCGTATTAGCTGATGAATTTTGCCGAAATTGCTTTGTAACCGATGCGATTTTTGTTATGGAAAACAAAGAGGAAACGAGACAGTTTTTTTCAGATCATCCTTTTACGCCCGTGTTTTTTCTTGTGGATCAGGACAAATCACTTTCATCCGCTGCTTTCCCTGAACGGTTAACGTATCCAGTTATGGTGAAGTGCCCGAAGTCGACAGGCTCCAAGGACGTGATTTGGGCAGGGAACGAGGATGAACTAAAGAAAAATGCAGAAAAGCTGCTCGACAAATACCCGGAAGACACGCTGATTGTCGAGGAATACGTGGAAGGGGATCAGTATTTAGTTGAAGTGCTGGTTCATCATGGAAATGTGATGATTGCGGCGGTCATTGAGCAAGAAATCACAAAGGGAAAACGGTTTATTGTGACAGGCTACGGCGTGCTGGCTGAGGTGCCGGACGAGATTGAAGAGGCCATTCGGGAAATGATTCAATCCATCATTACCTCCTTGCACATAGAGAATGGTGCCTTTCACCTCGAAGTAAGACATACGAAAAACGGGTGGAAGCTGATTGAAGTAAACCCTCGTATTTCAGGCGGTGCCATGAATAAAATGATTCAGGCCGCTTTCGGCTACAGTCTGGTCGAGGAAACGCTGAAGATGATGACAGGAGAGGTCCCGACACTTGAGAAAAAAACGAATCACTTTGTGTTTACGCAGCATGTCATCGTCGGACAAAAGGGCGTACTCGAGCGAGTAACAGGAAAGAAAAGAGCGCTGAAAAGCCCGGGGGTAGTGGACGTATACGTAAAGCCGAAAAAAGGAACTCTTCTGATTCCGCCGCTGTCGATGGGACACCGGTATGCGTACGTCATTGCGAGAGGAAAGACGATGGAGGAAGCGAAGGCACAGGCTAAAGCAGCCGCCAAAGAAATACAGTTTTATTTGAAAGTAGATGAATAAAACGGAGATGAGAGAAGTTGAACAACAAAAAGCCGAACGATTCTGCTGAAAAGCGGCAGTCGTTGGGCTTTTTGATTTAGCTTCACGATGATTTAATTTCGCCGTCAATATCAGGTTCAGCGCCGGTAAAATAAAAATAGCGCCGATATTCATCGGCTAACGCTGATATCTCATGATACCGGCGTTAGACCACTTGATATCAGCGATCCATGACATATATCAGCGCTAAAGTATGTTATCTATATGTGGTGTCTAAAAAACGAACCGTATCAAACATATTTGTTTTGCTGGCGCCCTTCACAAGAATGGTGTCTCCTTCCTTTAGAATTTTCTGCAAGTATTCATGCATCTCGTTCTTATCCAAAAAGTGTTTAAAAGCGTCTTCCGGGAATGAAGCGTCGATCGCTCCGATCCCGATGGCATCTGCCCGGTAGCCGTACGTGATGATCCGGTCAATTTTTTGTGCGGCAAGGTATTCACCCATTTTTCGGTATTGTTCGTCCCGCAGCTCACCAAGCTCCCGCATTTGACCCAGCACGGCAATGGTTCTCGCCGGGGCGATATTCTTCAGCACGTCAATCGCTGCCATAACAGCCTGAGGATGAGAATGAACGGTATCATCAATCATCGTCATGGAGGAACGCAGCCGGTATATCGTCATGCGGCGTGGAGGCTTTCGAAACAGGAGCCCTGATTTGATTTCAAGCGGCGCAAAGCCTAAATAATCCGCAACTGCGATGGCATGCAGTGCATTGTACACGTGGTGCTCACCGAAAATCGGAATAAAAAAGGTATGTTCTTCTTGATGAAGAATCATTTTAAAGATCATCCCGCTTTCGGCATATGAGACGTCATACGCTTGATAGTCCGCTTCTTTTTCAATGCCGGTTGTGATGATTTTCCCTTGAAACTCATCTGTTTCCAAATAAGCGGAATTGTCATCGTCAGCATTTAAAAACAGCACACCGTCCTGCTTCATACCATGAATTAATTCTGATTTTGCCTGGGCAATTTTTTTAACATCGCCGTCGAAATTGCCGATGTGCGCCATGCCGATATTGGTGACGATGCTCATGTTTGGCTGGATAATGCCGCAGTGCTCCGTAATCACACCGGGGTACGCCATTCCGTACTCGAGGACAACAGCTTCATGGGCAGAATCGATTTCGTCTGCGTGTTTTTTCGTATGCTCGGTCGTGTTCCAATAATCCTTGGATTCAAACACGTTCCACCTCGTTTGAAGAATGGAGGAAACAAAGGCTTTTGTCGTTGTTTTCCCGGCGCTTCCTGTAATGGCGATGACCGGAATCTTTTTTGTATCCAGCTCTTTTTTCTTCAGCTTTTGAATGTCTGCCCGTATTTTCTCCTGGTGGTGAGCGGTATAGATCGCATAACGGATCGTGTTTTTCACGACATCGAGCTCCAAATAAAAAGCAGGCGGGCAGCCGGGGCGCCAGTTCACTTCATAAATCCAAATTTTATGATCCGGGTCTAATCCGACATCCACGCCGATTTCATCAATCACTTCCTGGTACTCACGCATTTGCAGTTCATCTAAATGGCGGGCGAGAGATAAAGAAAAATGCTCCAGCATCCGCTTCACATTAAACGCATCTTCTTTGCTGAACTCTTGCGCCAGGAATGGATCAAGGTAGTTCGTGTAACCGCCATTATTAATATTCGTAATAATGGTGCCCTCTGGTGCGACGCGGGGATAAATCGTGGTGATCACCCATTTTCCTTCCCCATTCTTCTGCACGTGAAGCCTGAAGTCGTAAGCACGGCCAGCCCTGGTTTTGCTGCATATGTAGGGCTGAATAATAAAAGTGCCCGACTTCAAAAGCGGCTCAAAGAAATGAGATAGCTGTTCAGGCGTGTACGTTGTATTTTTTGAATCCTTGTTTACTGTATAAAGGCTGTCACTTTTTTGAACAAAGTAGATTCCCTGTCCTTTCCGCCCGTCAATCGGCTTAATAATGACGTCACAAAACGCATTCATGAAATGATGAATGTCGTCCGGTCCTTTGATTGTTTTTGTTGGAATCAAGTAGCTGGCGAACTCTTTTCCTTCCTTTAGCCGTTCGGCCACATTCCATTTGTTTCCGATGGAGTGAGTGGTAAAAGGAATTGTTTCTTTCAGCTTTTGAATGACGCTCTTCGCCTTTGCCAGCTTTTCCGGGCTGCCGGCATTGTAGATCACATCCGGGAAGGGGACTGTTTTTTCAATCCACGCCCCATTTTCATACGCGTAGCCTTCAATTCTCTTCACAGCGAGATTCACGCCGCCCGGAGAAAAATAAATAAAATCCGCTCCTTCAGCTTTTGCCACAATGGCATAAGCATAAGACTTAATGACCGTCTCAGGATTTTTTCGGTGATGGAGCATGCCGATAAGCGTCAAAAGAATTCCCCTTTCTTTACATAACATCCTCTATTAGTAGATGCGGTGGAAAGAAATTGTGTGAGAACGGATTAAAAAAGAAATGGGCTTTTCACCTTTTCCCCAGTCTTAAAATACGCTATGAATGAATCACTTTTTTGGAGGAGGATGAGGATGCGCCGTAAAAATGGAATGCTGTTCTTTTTGGCGGTTTTAAAGGAGCAGCAGGACCAGTTAAAAGGGCTGAAAACGGATATATGCAGCTCGCTGCTGGCAAAGCTGCTGGATGCAGACACCATTCCGGTGATGATTCAAATAGGAAGTGACTATTTTGAAGCTTCCGGAACGTCAAATGGCTGTCCATTCACGACGAAATGCTTTCGGATAGAAGCAATCAACAAAGAAAAAAGAACCGTCACGCTTTCTTTATTGAAGCCGCTCGATGTATGCGGCGATGTGACCGCTTGCTTCTGTGATCTGTACCGCTTAGAAAAAACGAAAACATGTGTGATGATCTGTATCGATCGAATTAGCGGCATTCAATGTGTGGAGATGGAGCGGATGATAAACAAGATCGTAGTCGAGCCGAAATGGTAACGTGCTGCTTTTCATGTATAAGCTGTTTTTCAACCACGGGTACTCTTTAAAAAACAGTTAATTTGGATAAGAATGGCTCTTTAAACAGGCGCTTTTTTTTCAGGTTTGCTACACTAGTAGCAACAAGAAGGGGAAGAAGGAATGGGAATGAATCGTGTGTGGTCGTTGTTAATGCCGTACCGCGTTCAAATGGCACTCGCCTGGGGGCTGATGCTGCTGGAGCTTGCGGTCGAGCTTGCACTGCCAATTTTAATGGCAAAAATGATCGATGATGGCATTGTGGCGGGCAGTATGGATGCCATCTTATATTGGGGAAGCATCATGATTGGCTTGTCGCTTTTTTCATTCGCAGCGGGCATTACCAACTCGTTTATCGCTGCACGGATTGGCCAAAATTACGGCTTCGACATCCGGAGGGCGTTAATTGAAAAGGTGCAGTCCTTTTCATTTGGCCAGTACGGGCACTTTGATACATCCACGCTTATTACGCGCATGACGAATGACGTTACGCAGCTGCAAAACGCCGTTTTTATGAGCCTCAGGATTATGCTCCGCGCTCCGCTCATGATTATCTTCGGTACTGCGATGGCGCTGTTTGTGCACGTTAAGCTGTCGCTCATTTTGGTCATTACGGTGCCGATCATGACGTTTTTTATGCTGTTTATGATGAGAAAAGGCGCAGGCATGTTTCGTCGTGTGCAGCTGAAGCTGGATCAGGTCAACAGCGTGATGCGGGAAAACTTAACGGGCATCCGGCTCATTAAGGCCTTTGTCCGCAGCGGTCATGAAACCTCCCGTTTTGAAAAGGCAGGAAAAGCGCTGATGAATCAAACCATCAGTGTGATCCGGACGTTTGAAAGCATTGTCCCGATTTTATTGCTGGTAATGAATGGCGGCCTTATTTTTATTTTATGGTTTGGCTTTGCGGAAATGCAAAACGGCACGGCGACAACCGGTGAAATTGTGGCGATTATCAACTATGCCGCGCGGATCATTATTTCGCTGTCGATTTTCACCTTTATTACGATTGCCTTTGCACGAGGGAAAGCGTCGGCTGTGCGTATTAATGAAGTGCTGGCGGTTGAACCGGAACAGCTGAAAAAGGTGTCGAAAACATATCCGCCTGAAGGGGAGATTGTATTCGAGGATGTCACCTTTACGTATCCGGGCGGGAATGTTCCAGTGCTTCACTCTCTTTCCATGAGTGTGGAGCGGGGCAGTATGGCCGCGATTCTAGGAGAAACGGGATCGGGCAAAACCGCTCTTCTTTCATTGATTCCACGGCTGTATGAACCGAACGATGGCCGCATAACGATTGGCGGCCAGGATATGAGTGAAATGGACATCCATTTTCTGCGCAGTCAGATTGGCTTTGTCCCGCAGGAATCGCATTTATTTACCGGCTCCATCATTGAAAACATTCGCTGGGGCAAAAAGGGCGCAACAGAAGAAGAAGTGATGGAAGCGGCTCGGAAAGCTCAGATTCACGATACGATTGCGGGTTTACCGGACGGCTACAACACGGTGATCGGCCAAAAAGGCGTGACGCTCTCAGGCGGGCAGAAGCAGCGGATTTCCATTGCGCGGGCACTGATTCGAAAGCCTGATATTTTACTGTTGGACGACAGTACAAGTGCGCTTGATGTGAAAACAGAAGCAGCCCTTATACAAGCAGTCACGGCAGAACAATGCACCATCCTGATCGTCACACAAAAAATTTCGACGGCGGAGCAGGCAGACTGCATTTTTATGATGGAGGAAGGAAAAGTTGCTGCAGCCGGTACACATGAAAAGCTGGCAAGGCAAAATCGCTTGTATCAAAAGCTGATGGAATCACAGGGCAGAAGGAGCGGAGCATATGAAGCATCCGGGCAGTGACACAGAGACAAAGCCGAAAATTAACCATATGGCGACTACGCTGAAGCGGATTGGCCGCCATTTGATGAAGCGAAAAGGGAAACTGTTTCTGACCATGGCCATGGTCGCGCTCAGCTCGATTCTGGCGCTGGCGGGTCCTTTTTTAATCGGTGTGGCGATTGACGAGTATATTGCGACAGGGGACGAGCAGGGGCTGATCGGGCTTTTAATTGGACTTGCTTTCGTATACGCCGGCTATTCGCTCGTTTCTTTTTTGCAAAACTATTGGATGGCGGATGTGGCGCAGAAAACGGTGTACGAATTGCGGGATGATTTGTTTCGTCATTTCCACAGGCTGCCGATTTCCTTTTTTGATAAGCGCCGCCACGGTGACCTGATGAGCCGGGTAACAAATGATATCGATAACATCAGCAGTACGCTGAACAGCTCGATTATTCAGGTGACATCCGGCTTGCTGACACTGATCGGGTCTATTGTCGTTATGCTGTATTTAAGTCCGGTTTTAACCGTTGTGACGCTGCTGATTATTCCGCTTATGTTCGTCGGTATGAAATGGATTACCAACCGGACCGGTCCGAAGTTTAAAGAGCAGCAGCGCCATTTAGGCGATTTAAATGGGTTTATCGAAGAAGCCATTTCCAGCCGGCATATTGTGAAAATGTTCTCACGTGAGGATGAAATGATTGGGGAATTTATGGAGAAAAACGAGCGGCTGCGTGAAGCAGGTTATTTAGCCCAGGCCTATTCCGGCTTTATTCCGAAGCTGATGAACCTGCTGAATAATGCAGGGTTTGCAGTGATCGCACTGGCCGGCGGGGTTCTGGCATTGAACGGCCAGGCATCGGTCGGAACGATTGTGATTTTCACCGAATACGCTCGTCAGTTTACACGTCCGCTCAACGATCTCGCCAATCAGTACAATACGATGCTTTCAGCTGTCGCCGGCGCAGAGCGGGTGTTTGACATTATGGATACTGAGGAAGCGGTAGACGGCAAGAAGGGAAAGAGCCATTTATTATCGGGACAGGTTGTGTTTGATCACGTCACGTTTTCTTATAAAAAAGAGGAAGAAACACTCTCCAATGTTTCCTTTCGTGCAGAACCGGGACAAACCATCGCGTTGATTGGACCGACTGGATCAGGCAAAACGACCATCATGAATCTGCTTGCCCGCTTTTACGAGCCGGACAGCGGCGCCATTTTGTTTGACGGTGTGAACAGCGGGGACATTGCAGGGGACGTCCTGCGCGGGCAAATGGGCTTTGTTCTGCAGGACACGGTTCTTTTTGAAGATACGGTCATGGAAAACATCCGCTACGGCCGGCTGGATGCCACCGATGAAGAAGTCGTGGAGGCCGCAAGAAGCGCCAATGCGCACTCGTTTATTATGCGGATGCCGGATGGCTATCAGTCAAAGCTGAGCCAGGATGGTTCCGGCATCAGCCAGGGCCAGCGGCAGCTTCTCGCGATTGCTAGAGCCATTTTGGCAGACCCGGCGATGCTTATATTAGATGAAGCGACAAGCAGCATTGATACGATTACGGAGCTTCATATTCAGGAAGCACTCGGCCGGCTGATGGAAGGGCGGACGAGCTTTGTAATTGCCCACAGACTGAATACCATTCGACGGGCAGACCTAGTGATTCGGCTGCGTAATGGGAAAATTGACGCGATCGGAACGTATGAAGATGTTGTGGCAGACGGGCATTCATCATCCGGATGATAAACCGGGAAGCTAGCTTGCAACGAGTTGAGCATATGTCCTGAGTACCGGGATGAACCGTTTATCAATCAGTAAGAGAGAGCTATCGCCGGTATATTTTGTTTAACGCCGATATGAGGCAGGCTAACGCCGGTATTATCGAGATATCGGCGTTAGTAGGGTGGATTCCGGCGTTACGGCCAATATATCAGCGTTAGCGATCGCTCCAATGAATATGTTCACATAAAAAAAGCCAACCGTAAACGGTCGGCTTTTCATCTTATTACAGCTCCAGTGTTTGCGGGGGCTGTCCTTTTTTGTTCATTAAACGGATTTGATCCGGATCGATTTTCAAAATGAGCAGCTTCGGATCTTCAGGACCGTCAAACCATGGCTCTAGATGGTCATTCCATACTTTTTCCCGCATGCTTTCATCGTCGTGCTCACTTACTTTTCCTTCGATTTCTACGTATGTGTCGCCGACGCCTTCTCCTTCATAGCCGAGCAAAATATGTGTATATGGGTTTTGCTCAATGTCCTCAGTTTTGTGCGTATCCTTGCTTGTTACTGTATACAATGTTAAATCGTCATTGAAAAACGTCATGTAGCGTGAACGAGGCTTGTTGTCGTTAATGGTCGCCATCGTTCCGACATGGCTTTCTTTTAAAATGGATAAAACCTGCTCTTTTACTGTACTCAATATCATCACTCCTTAATATATACTGTACTATTCCACTTGCGTGCTTTTTTAAACAAAAAAAGAACACTCAAAAAGAGTGTCCTTATTCAGACTGAGATTTCACTAAAATCTTCACCTGGTTTTTTTCTTTCATGAGTGCTTCGAAGCCTTCTGTTACAACGTCATCAAGCGCAATCCGTTTGGTGACGAGCTTGTCCGCTTTGAAATAGCCCTGTTGCATTAACTCCATCACGGCCGGGAAAATGTCGCGGTAGGCGATAATGCCTTTCACGGTCCGTTCCTGCAGCACGATGTTGTTCGGCTGAATAGATGCTTCAGACTCCCAGATGGAAACGATGACCGTTTCTCCTTCAAAAGAAGTGGAATCGATCGTTTGCTGAAGCACAGCCGGCACACCGGTTACTTCAAACGCCACATCCACACCGCCATCTGTTAACTCACGCAGCCGCTCGACCACATTTTCTTCTTTCGGGTTGATCACTTCCCGCGCACCGAGCTCCTTCGCTTTTGCCGCCCGCTCAGCGGACAGCTCCACCGCATAGATCTCAGAAGCACCGGCTGCCCGGAGCGCTTCGATTACGAGAAGGCCAATCGGTCCAGCGCCAAAAACGGCCGCTTTGTCGCCTGCTTTTAACTTGCTCAGCCGGACGGCATGAAGGGCAACCGCTGCCGGCTCCACGAGGGCCCCCTGCTCATAAGACAGTCCTTCAGGCATCTTATGTACCATATGCTCGTCCACCATTGTATATTCCGCAAATCCGCCGCCACCGCCTGATAAGCCGTGGAAGCCTAGATGCTCGCATAAATTGTATTTTCCTTTTTTACAGGCCGGGCATTCACCGCATGACAAAATCGGTTCAACCACAACCGGATCACCGACTTGAACCTTAGTCACGCCTTCGCCAACCTCTGCTACCTGACCGGAGAATTCGTGGCCCATTACAATCGGTGCTTTGTCCTTGCTTACATAGTGGGGCTCATCGACCGGTACAAAAATTGGGCCTGCCGCATATTCATGCAAATCACTGCCGCAAATACCAGTCCATTCTACTTTGATTTTCACTTTTCCAGGCGCGATGACCGGCTCGTCAATCGTTTCCACCCGGATATCCTTCGCTTCGTACCATCGTGCAGCTTTCATAAAAAAACCTCCCGAAATAGTAGTCGCTTACTTCTTCATTTTACCATATGGCTTGCGGGAGAGCCTATTTTGGTGTGTGGCAAATGAGCAGTTAATGAGGGAAAAGAAAATCATAAATGTTTTTCCCGATCAGCGAAACGGTGACGAGGATAAACAGAGCTCTCACATATGAAGTGCCCTTTCGGATCGCAAACCGCGAACCGGCTAACGCTCCGAGAATCATGGCGCTGCCCATCACAAGACCGTATGGCACATAAACCATGTCCATGTATAAAAAAAGAAGCAGGGCGGCAATGTTGCTGCCGAAATTCAGCAGCTTGGCATTGCCGGCCGACTGCATAAAATCAAAGCCGATTAACAAAAAAGCAAACAGCATAAACGAGCCGGTACCGGCGCCGAGAAAGCCGTCATAAAAGCCGATGATGAAAATCGCCGCTACAAACAGCACCGCTTTTTTTGTCTCCATTTTTCTATACGTTGACACCGTCCCCCAGTTTTTCTTGAAAACAGTGAAGAGGGCGACAAGGATCAGCAAAAAGAGAATCAGCGGCTTCAGCACATCCGAAGAAATGAACTGGACTGTTGTGGCGCCAATGAATGAACCAATGAGTGCGAGAGGAAACAGCTTGCCGGTCAGGCGGAAATCTACTTTTCCTGCACGAATAAAAGCGATCGTGCTTGTGAGTGCGCCCATCGTGCTGGCTAATTTATTGGTGGCCACCGCTGCGGCTGGCGGCAGCCCTGTGGCCAAAAGCGCCGGGATCGAAATCAATCCGCCGCCGCCCACGACAGCGTCAATAAACGCGGCTAAAAACCCGAAGAAAAACAAAGTAAGAATCGTCATTTCATCCACATTAATCGTCATCCTTATATTAGTTACTACTTAAATAGTAACTAATATAGTTTTAAATGTAAACATGCTATGATGGAAAGAAAAAGAGTATGGAGGATGGGATGGAAGCTCTTATTGAACAAATGCAGTCAATCGGCTTTAATCAATATGAATCCAAAGCTTATGTGGCGCTTGTAAAGCTCGGGAAATCAACAGCTTATCAAATCAGCAAGGAATCAGGCATTCCGAGAGCGCGCGTGTATGATGTGCTCAAGCGTCTGGCGGAGCAGGGGATCGCCATTCAGGAAGAAATGAATGAAGCCACTTTTTACTCCCCGCTGCCGGTCGACGTTTTTTTAGCGTCAATTCAATCAAAGTGGAAGGCGACCTTTTCCACGATCCATGAATCATTGAAGCAGGTAGAGGCGGTTCAGCCAGCGCCGGATAATCGGGTCGTCTCTGTTCAAGGGAAGGATGCGATTCTGGCGTATTGCGAAACGCTTCTGGAAAAAGCCGAACGAAAGGTAATTGTTTCTTTGTGGAGCGGTATGTATGAAATGCTGGAGCCGCTCTTGAAAGAAGCCGCGCATCGTTGTAAGATGAAAGGTATTGTTTTTCAGGTGGAGGAACCGATACAAGGACTGGATCTTCACCGGGAAACGAGCTTTGTCGAAGGAATCGGCGAGAAAAAATGGTTTATTTTATCGGTCGATGGCCGGGAAATGCTGTACGGTCCTTCGGTGGAGCAGCGGGATATCGCTTTTCACACCGATGATCCGGTGCACTTTTACTTGTTGGAGAATTACGTTTGGCACGATATTTTAGTCAATCGTCTTGTGAAAGAAAAACAAATGGAACAATGGATTTCCGCTGAGCGGGATGAATTTTTCGAATAGAAAAGGGAGATGTAATTGTGGCAAAGATTCAAGCTCCGGTTCAAAGAGGGCAGGTCGTTCATGTGACAGCCGCCGATTTAACCCACGAAGGAAAGGGTGTCGCGAAAGTAGACGGCTACCCATTATTTATTGAAGGCATGCTGCCGGATGAAGCAGGAGAAGTAGAAGTAACAAAACTAAACAAGGGCTACGGCTTTGCGCAGCTGAAAAAGCTGGAACAAGCGTCGCCGGAGCGGGTCGATCCGCCTTGTCCTGTTTACGATGAATGCGGCGGCTGCCAGGTTCAGCATTTATCATACAACGGACAAATGGACATGAAATACAACCAGGTGCGCGGCGTAATCGACCGGATTGCCAAGCTTCCGGATGTGCCTGTGCATCCGGTGCTCGGCATGGACGAGCCGTGGCGCTACCGGAATAAAGCCCAGGTGCCGGTCGGTCTGTCAGGCGGCCGGATCGTTGCCGGCTTTTATAAAAAGCGGTCGCACGACATTATCGACATGACCGAGTGCTTGATTCAGCATGAAGAAAGCGACGCGATCATTCAGCGTGTAAAGGATGTGTGTGCCGCAAATGGCGTCATGCCGTATGACGAGCAGCGCCATAAAGGTGTTCTGCGCCACGTGATGGCACGGATCGGCTACCAGACCGGTGAAAAAATGGCTGTGCTCATTACACGCACGAGCGAGCTGCCAAACGCAAAAGAGATCATCGACGGCATACGCGCAGCAGTGCCGGGCATCACCTCCATTGTGCAAAATGTGAATCCGGACAAAACAAACGTCATCTTCGGACCTACCACGAAAACACTGTATGGAGAAGACGTCATTTATGACACCATTGGCGGCGTGAAATTCGCCATCTCCGCCCGGTCGTTTTATCAGGTGAATCCGGTCCAGACCGAGGTGCTTTACAACAAGGCGCTTCAATATGCCGGGCTGACAGGGGAAGAAACGGTTATTGATGCGTACTGTGGCATTGGCACTATTTCCTTGTTTCTGGCGCAAAAGGCCAAGCAAGTATACGGTGTGGAAATTGTTCCGCAGGCAATTGAAGACGCCCGGCAGAACGCCGAGCTGAACGGCATCACCAATGCGTATTTTGAAGCGGGCAAGGCAGAAGAAGTGATTCCAAACTGGTACAAGCAGGGCATTAAGCCGGACGTCATCGTCGTCGATCCGCCGCGCAAAGGCTGCGATGAAGCACTGCTCGCGACTATTTTAAAAATGAAGCCGAAAAAAGTCGTGTATGTATCATGCAACCCGGGGACGCTTGCCCGTGATTTGCGGATATTAGAGGACGGAGGCTACCGAACTCGAGAGGTGCAGCCGGTTGATATGTTCCCGCAGACAGTTCATGTAGAGGCAGTGGCGGTTTTAGAGTTGATGTAGCAACGTTTTGAAGCAGGGAAGGGGTCATTTGACCACATTTTGACCACATTCCCTGCATTTTATTAAATTTTAGAGATGTAATCCTCGAAGAGCTGAGTTGATTTTTCTTTCATGTTATTTGTGACATGAGCGTAAACATTTCCGGTCGTTTGAATATTTCCATGGCCAAGTCGATCTTGCACATCTTTTAAGGACATGCCAGATTCTAAACATAAGGTGGCATGTGTATGCCGCAGATCGTGAAAACGAATTTTAGGCACACCAGCTTCTTTTATAATCTGATTGAACATGTGCGTCATGGTCCTCGGATAAATTGGCTTTCCTGTCTCTGTCGTAAACACCAGGTCATGATCAACGAAAATTTTTCGGTGTATCATTTTCAATTCGTTTTGCTGACCTTTCCATCTTTTCAGATCAGTAAGAAGAGAGTCGCCCACTTTTATCTTACGTACAGAACTCTTCGTCTTTGGCTTACTGAATCGAAAACCCTCTTTATCATAAACCAATGATCTTTCAATATTAATTTCCGCATTTTCGAAATCCACATCAGACCACTTCAGTGCTAATACTTCACCGCGGCGGACACCGGTTTTAAATGCCGTACTTACCACCGTGTACATACGTAAATTCGAAAGCAGGGCTGTATTCAAAAAATGTTGTGCTTCTTCTCGGGTCCAAGTGGGAAAGGATACTTGCCGCGGGCGCGGCCTTTCCACGTCGTTCAATGGATTCACTTCAATGACACCCCATTTTCTTGCAGCTTCAAAGGCCCCATATAAAACAGTAGAAATATACTCAATATAGCGAGGGGACAAATCCTCACTGTTTAAATTATTAATGAAGTTTTGCAGAAAAATAGTGTTAAGTGCAGCGACTCGTACATCTCCCATGACAGGAATGACTCTTCGTTGCATAGTATTGATGTAGCTCTTTAAAGTCGTTTCCTTTAAGCGGTGCTTCATAACCAAATCAAACCATTGGATAAGCAATTGCCTTACGGTCATATCCTGCATATCTGATCCGACGCCACGCTTATCTTGCTTAATCATCTCCTCAATGGCTTCGTCCACTTTAGCCTGCGCTTCTTTCTTAGTAAGAGCCCGACGCGTTACCTGGCGACGTTTACCCGTGATCGGATCGCGGGGCCCTTCAGAAGTACATTTCCATGCATATCCTTGCTTATTTTTCGCATCGACCTTTTTCAAATAGCTCATGATATATTTCCCCCCTTTGATATATTATGGTTCGAGAAAATATAATTTCGTTGGTAACAAAAAAGTAGGAAAACACGATCCTTTGGTAAAACTCCTCACTGAAAATCATCCATCTTGTAATCGGACCATTTCCGCGGAATGTTTTCCCCTTCGATTTCGTAATGCATCTCTCCATCAATTTCATACATCTTTGAAATAATCGGGATTCTTACCAACTCATGCTTCCATGGTTCTTTTCGGGCCTGCCGTAAAAACTTCTCATCTCTTTTTCTTTCAAATTCTGATTGCATGTACAAACACCCTTTCTCGGAATATATGTTCTGATTGATTATATAAAAAAAAACCTGTCTCAAAAAGGGACAGGTTGGTGAGAAATTAAAACTTCTTACGGTAAGAGAGTTATACCATTGTTAGTTCGGGATATTCATCATATGTTTGTTCATCTAATTCCCTGCCAAATCGATGCTTTTGGACACCACCCCATTGCTTAAAGAAAAAAGCTACAAGTTGTTCCTGGCATTGATCCCGTATTGAACGTACCCAATCAGCTTCCATAGGTCGAGCACCGGGGCCTGATTCACCACCAACAATTACCCAATGGATTTTCGAAAGCTCAAGATCTAATGGTCCGAGTAATGGTTCGCAAGATAGAAAACGAATTTCAGCAGGTACTTGCTTTAAGTATTCCATCCGCTCGATTACACGTTGGTTTTCAATACTTGTACCCATCCAAATATTTGGCGTGAAATTCAAGTAAGGTGAGAGTTCAGCGGCTCGCTCAGGTCGTTTAGTTAGTACTTGATAAGAGTGTTGCGGTGTTTCATTCATCGTTTGGAATACTTGCTGAATAAAGTTCAACGGTACATCTTTATGAAAAAGGTCGGACATAGAATTCACGAAAATCTTTCGAGGTTTTGTCCATTTCCTAGGTGTATCGATTAAATCCGGATGCAATGTAACGTTAAATCCATTCTCATATCTGGGATTTCCCATTGCAGTAAGTCTCTTTGCCATACGTTCTGCATAACAATGTTTACAACCTTCTGACACTTTAGTACAACCTGTTACTGGGTTCCAAGTGGCTTCGGTCCATTCTATACTACTATTTCCAGCCATCTTTATCCCCTCCTATAACATGAGTATACTCCAAGGATTCTTGTTTTACCAGTAAAAAAGAACGTTAGTTCTTACTTGAAGTCCATGGAACAACTTTCAGGATAGGAATTTTTTTTACCGCGTCCACGGAAGTTTTCAATAATTGATTCTGCTTCAAGTAATTTTAAAGCAGGCTTCAAAAAATTCGGAAGTGGATAGATTGACTTGATAATAGTGAAGTTTTTAATCGTTTCCATCGTGACATTTTTTTCACCAGTGAAACGCTCAGCAATTTGCTCTGATAGAATTTTTATATGATTTTGCTTATCGTGTTTTAAAATTTCTTCAAAATCTAATTGTGCAAGCTGCTTTCTGTCATCATATAGGTACGTACCAGTTCCATCATGTTTCCACATTACTTCTTTTATTAATGATAGACCGTTAATATTTTGAGTCATGTGAAACAAAATCATTTTTGTACGTCCGTTCTTTTTTAATTCAAAGTTACGCACATAAAAAGCATTTGTTTCTTCTAAAATATTTTTTGTATATGTTTCAACGATCACTTGTTTCCGCTCGAGGGGGCTTTTACCATCTATGCTTTTAATCAATGCTTCCAAATTAATAAGTCCTAGATTATCACTGATCTGACGTTGTATTTTAGGATTTGGATGTCTTATAAATCTATTCGTTTCCTCATAAATGAAGTTCAACATCAACTCAGAATTTCTATTTCTTAAAAATGTTTTGAATAATGTGAAAGGAGTAGTGCTGAAGCCAAAGGGATCTACAAAACAAAAACTCGGAATAAGGCTAGATCCATTTTCAATATCAGCTAAAAGATCAGTCATGAAATCCTCGAAGGTGGCATTTATTAATTTAATCAGAATAGAAGAGTATTCTTCACAAACAAAGTGTTCTCCATCAGGTGTATCGAAGCCTAAAGAGGAAACATTTTGTTTTAGCTTTGAAAAATTATCAGAATCGTACTCATTCAAATAAATAAAGATTTTCGGAGCATCCCATCCTTTATCCAAAGCTTGATCATAAAAATCCATTGCATTTTTTATCAATATTAACGGTGAACCAGGGGAGCCATTTTCCTCGTATCTTCCTGTACCAGAAAATCCATCAATAACTAAACATTTTTTTGAGCCATACGGGTTCAGGATGATTTTTCTCATCCAAGGAATTGTATATTGTTCCAGTATAGAGAGCTTTACACCTGAATGATCTTGAAGAGTGTCGAAAAATTCCATAATGCCACCTCGTCATTGTGATTATTATTTTTATGTCTAGATTGTCGTGATTTCTGAGAGCCTTTGTTCTGAAACTTTTATTCTATCATTCGTTAAATCATTCATTATTCTCATTTTACTTTTGAGTTAAGAAAGAAACTTCTTCTACGCATCGCATTTAATCCTCACAACCCCATATCAGCCAGGACTTTATCCATTTGTTCTTCGTCTGCTCCGTTAATTCTCGCAAGCATAGTCATCGCCGTCTCGATCATGCTTGGAAGCATAAGCGGGGTGTCCAGCAGGTACGCCATCCGGATAGACCGCTCTTAAAGCTGTGCAGTTTTGAAAAGATTCCACTTGTGCAACAGGTTCCTCGACCACTGGTTCAGGCTCAGGAGCTGGCTCCGGTTCAGGTTCAGCAACAACTACAGGTTCCGGCTCTGGCTCGGGTTCATAAGCAGCTGCGTCGTAGCCGTCTTCAGTTGCGTAATTCTCAACTTCCCAAATACCAATTCCTTGTTCTTTGGCAGTTGCCTGCGCAGTTTCAAGCTCGTCCAGATACTCTGTATTCGGTGGATAAACAGCAACACGAGCAAGACCTTTTTCAATCAATGTCTTGTTGAACATTTTGTCGCCAACATAAATGTAAGCGAGAAGGCGCCCATAACGATCGCGTTCTTCAACACCGGGCTCAATCTGAATTTCCTTACCAGAAAGCTGTTCCGTCGTAAAAGCAGAAGCTTCATCACCGAGGGGCTGCTTACCAAGCTGCGGGTGCTTCGTTTCCGGCGTATCGACTAAGATAAGACGGACAGATTCTTCTTTGCCGTTCAGATCCACTTTGATTGTGTCGCCGTCTGTAACTGAGAGGACTTTAGCGGAGACCAATTTGCTCGTTTCTTCAGCAACAGAAGCTTCTTCTTTAACTATTTCCTTTTCCGTCTCTAAAGCAGCAGCCTCTTTATCAGCTAATTCCTGCTCTTTTTCTGCCAGCTCTTTTTCTTTTTCCTCAAGGGCAGCAGCTTTCTTTTCTGATTCAGCATCACGCTCTTCAATCTTTTCATTTTTGGCTTCCTGTACTTGTTGCATTGTTTCTGAAGCAGGTTGGAAAAAGATCATGGCTAAAATGAAGGAAATAATAGGACCTAACAATACAAAAAGAAATGGCTTTTTAACAGCGGTAACAGGTCTTCTCCAAGCGAAGAGCCCAACTAATACAACCAAAACTCCTACTAAGGCCCATGGCGTGATTACGCATAGGATCAATGCGAAGAATAAAGCTATGGCGGCAATAATTATTTTGATAATTTTCATTTGTATTCATCCTTTTAAATAGAATTAGAAAACATTTTTAATATTTGTTGATATTCTTCATTATTGCAGCGGAAGTAAGCGGTGTAAGTGATATTTAAATCGTCTTCTATTTGCATAGTCAAAATAGAATCGTCCCGCCGGCGACCGCCAATAGCAGCACCAGCTACGGTACCAACACCCGGGGCAAGAACAGTACCAACTATAGTGCCAACAGCAGCTTTACCACCACTTCGCTTGGTTTTTTCACCCCAGTCTACTCCTTTCACTCGGAAAAGGATGGAATCGATGCGAAGCTTACCGGTTTCATTGCCAGGAAGTATGCGTACATCTTTTCCTGCCTTGATTTTGGGGTAACCGCTGATGTGTTGAATTTTCACACCAATTATATTCAAGTTTTCCATTTGATTTTGCTCTTGTTTTTCTTGTAAGCTATTTAACTTTGTTTCTAATTTGCTTAATTTTTCATCTCGACGATCTGCACGCTCTCGCTTTTTCTTCTCTTTTTGATAACGTTTTTCGCTTTTTTCTATTTCTTTTGCAGATTTCTCATCAGAGCTCTTTTTGAAGAACATGAAATTCACTCCTTTATTGTAGGTAGCAAACATTTTACGCAAATTGTACCAGTCGATAGATAAAAATAATACACGCCGCAGCGCGTTGTCATTTTGCTAGTAATCTTGCTCTTGTTTCGATCTGCTGAATTCTTTCACTGGCTAACTGAACGCTGACATCAAATAGGTCAGCAATGTGTTCGCTTAGGTTCACTTGGTCAAAATTAATGTATCTCAAATGGTGATGAGGGATGGCAGCATACCGAACAAAATTGCGCGCATCCCATTCCTGCAAATCCCGGAACGCTGCTGGCATTCTTCCTTGGCGTCCGGCATGACGCAGGATATGGCATAGCTCATGAAAAAACATTTCCTTTTGTTCTTGAATTGACGCTCGCGAATCAACTGTTATGCCTTGATAACGGCCGATCACTTGAAAGGAAGAAGGGAGCGGCTTTCTATGAATAAAAATGTACAGCTTCTGCGCGATCTCATCTTCTTTTATTTGTTTGGGGTGCATGATGTGAAGCCTTTTGTAAAAGTTTGTTACCCAGTCTTCAAGTGTTGTTGTGTGATAATCTCTCATGAAGTATTCCTCCAGGCATCAGTTAACTAAAAGAATCGTCATTGTTTCGTTCTTTTGCTTTTTGAGCGATCCACTCAAAATGTCTTCTGATTTCATCAATATCCTCTGACGAAAGGTTTTTCCATTCTTCAATATCGAAGAAGCCAAAGTCTTCAAATCCAAAGTCTTCCACCATTTTGTTAATGATAGACAAAGAGTCAGTGGGTTCGGATTTTTCGATTTCTACGGTAGTTTTATGTTCTGACCGTCCTAATAGGTAATCCGTAGAAACATCGAAAAAGTCTGCGAGTTTTTGAAGAGTTTCTGTATCCGGGCTACGCTTGCCGTTCTCGTAACCTGATATAGAAACTTTCGTAACATTCACCCGTTTTCCCAATTCCTCTTGTGTAAGCTTTCTTTCTTTACGTAGGCTTTTCAATCTTTCACCTAACAAAAGGATCACCTCTTTTATATCTAAAATTATACGTTAACAATATGTTAATTTTGAAGATGAATCACATAAGTTAACTAAATAGAAATTTTTTTAGCAAAACACTTGAAAGTTAACAAAGAGTTAATTATAATGAAATTAACAACAAGTTAACTTGAGGGGCGGTGATAAGAATGGAACTTGAAAGGTTGAAAAAAGAAAGAAATTCGAGAGGTTTATCTTGCCAACAAGTGGCTGACAAAGTAAACATTTCAAAAGAGTATTATTGGATGATAGAAAATGGAAAACGGCGCTTAACATATGAACTTGCTGTGAAGATTGCCAGTGTATTTAAAAAAAAGCCGGATTCTATTTTTTTAGACAGCGAGTTAACTACAAGTAAACAGAAGCCTAAAGAAGTCAGCTAAGGAGGAATCGAATTGAATCAACTTGTCTTTATTCAAAACGGAAACGCCCTAACAGACAGCCTGACAGTCGCGGAAGTTTTTGAAAAACAACACAAAGATGTAATGCGAGACATTCGGAACCTTGATTGCAGTGATGAATTTAATCAGCGCAATTTTGCGCAGGTTGATTATATGGATGATCGGAACCGGAAATATCCGAAATATTTAATTAAGCGTGATGGCCTTGCATTTTTAATCATGGGTTACACAGGAAAGGCCGCTGCGGTTTATAAAGAAAAGTTCATTGCTGCTTTCAATCAAATGGAAGAACAACTCCGAAACAAAGTGCAGGTACTTGATGAACGGACATCCCTAATCCAATCCATGAAGCTCACGATCGAAACAGCTGAACGTCAGGATCAAATTCAAGAAGTCGTGAATACGCACCAGGTAAAGATCACTGAACTTGAAGCAAAGATCGATGAACAAATCACACTTACATCAGGTGAACAACGACGCTTGCAAAAAGGAATTGCGATTAAGGTGTACGAGCTTGAATCCGATCCAGCTGCACGGCCGCGGTTGTTTAAAGAATTACATCGTGAGATAAAAGATCGTTTCGGTGTTTCTTCCTATAAGGATGTAAAACAAAAGGAATTGCAGTCAGCTATACGCTACGTCGAACACTGGGTTCCGCGAAAGGCGGTGATCTAATGCAAATCAATCTTACATTAACCGATGATCAGGTGGCTGCCATGCAGCTGGTTATCAAGAACAGCATCCAAGAAGCAGTTCAAGAAATTCAAGAATCGCAACGGCATCCTGAAATTTTAACCAAGCAAGAAGCGAAAGAAATTCTTCGCATTAAAAGTGATTTTAAAATGGATGAATTGCTCAACCGTCCGGACTTCCCGGTCATGCGAACGGTTGAAAAAGGAAAGCCTTACTTCATTTATGAAGAGCTCATGGCCTGGGTAAGAACACAATCGACTTGGGCGAAAGACCATAATCGCTCATTTCGGAATGCTATCTAAACTTATTTTACTATTCATTCACCATTATTTTGGCAATTGAAGGAGGAGTATTCATTGGAAAAAGGTAATATTGGCCGCGCTTTAAAAGAAGCACGCGGTAAACAAACTCAGCTGCAGTTATCAATCGAGGAAAATGTCTCGCGCGAAACAATTTCAGCTTACGAAACAGGGCGGGCGAAAATCCCGCCGGACATATCAAGAAGCATTGTCGGAAAAAAAGATGATCCGTGGTTAGCGATGGCGATACGGCATGAGTATACAAGGACGGGGCCCATAAGGCTTGAGGGTCAGAGGGTAGATCTACATCGTTCCAGTGTGAAAAGCAAATTGATCGAAGAGCTGGATGAAGCCAAAGAGTTTGTTGAAAGGTGTTGCGTAGCAAATCACTTATCTTTTCTACAGTCATTTGATCAACAAGATTTAGAAGAAACCCTTGTTCAATTGGCGGATGTAGTTACAGGAATAGAACACTTTTTAGCAGTCGTATGCGAAGAATCAGAAATCAGTTATTCAGGGGTCTGGCAAAGACACTACAACAAATTGATCTCACGAGGATACGTAAATAAAGAGCAAATCATAAGTGGTCAAGCATGAAGAGGCTGAAAGACAAGCCACGCAAGCGACGCCGGCCATACACCGTTATTGTCAGAGATTTAAGAGCCGCTGGTATAAAAGCGAAAGTGGTGAAGCGTAGTGATCTTAACAGAAGAAGCGTTTTTCATCTTTAAAATTGGAGGATTTATCTTAGTTGCATTGGCGTTAGGCTACTACTGGGGAAAAGCTTCAGCGGAAGTGAACAGCGAAAAGAAAGCAAAAAAATAACACCCGTTCTACCAAAACGGATGTCGAATCAACAGCTAATTATTCTATCAATAGTATAACACAAAAATAGAAGATGGGCACTCCGGTGCTTGTCGATAGCAATCGGATCAAGTTTCTCCCCCTGCACCTGTTCCGGCTGCTATCGATGGGACATCATCCATCAGGAAGAAGGTGAACCTATGAAACAAGGAAAGAAGCCGACACGCGCTGAAAAGGCGGTTATCGCGTCGTACAATCTGAATCCGGCCAACTGGCTGATCTGCAAAAAAGTAAATGATATGTACACGTTGCAGCATCGATTGACGGGTAAGATTCGGGATATCCCGATGGACCCAGTAAGGAAATTAGGATAAGGAGATGAACAGCGTGGAACATCCTGAAATTGTTCAAATCATGCGCACTGGTTATCCGCTAATGGACAACCCCTCGAACGATGAATCTTTTGTTGAAGTGGATGACTGGTGTGAAGAGTGTCAGATGAGAAAGAAAACTGCTGGATCGGATTACTGCATTGTTTGTTTGGAAGCATGAAAAAGACCCCTGTTCACAGCAGGAGTCAGTCGCTTAAAAAAATTATGTTACTCGTATTTTACTGCACAATCACAAATCAATCAAGGGAGTGAACATTTTGGCAAAGAACATGGGCGCCATTTCAACATTGAACATGTCACGGCATGACTGGTTGCAAGAACGAAATAAAGGGATCGGCGGCAGTGATGCTGGCACGATCCTTGGCTTGAATAAATACCGGACAGCCTTTGAATTATGGCTTGAAAAGACTGGTCAGGTAACACCGCAAGAACTGGATAATGAAGCGATCTATTGGGGCAACGAAATGGAGAATGTGGTCGCAAAAGAATTTGAAAAACGAACGGACAAAAAAGTGCGGCGATCGAATTTCATGTACAGCCACCCAGACTATCCGTTTATTAAAGCCAACGTGGACCGTATGGTGGTCGGGGAATCCGCCCTGCTGGAATGCAAAACGGCGAGTGCCTATCTTGCAAAAGAGTGGGAGGCGGACGAGATCCCGGATACGTACCTGGTGCAGATTCAACATTATCTTGGCGTTACCGGCAAGGAAAAAGGATATGCGGCCGTGTTGGTCGGTGGGAACAAGTTTATCTGGAAAGAAATCGAACGGGATGAAGAACTCATTCAGATGATCTTTAACGCAGAGAGGCATTTCTGGGAGCACCACGTATTAAAAGGAATCCCACCGGCATTAGACGGTTCCAGTGCGGCGGAAAAGTATTTGAAAGAAAAATACGATCGTGCAGAAGCCGGCAAGGAAATCATGCTGCCATCGAAATACGAAGAACTCCTTTCAGATTATGAGCAAGTGAAAGCCAATGAGAAGTTGCTGAAAGCGTCCAAAGCGGAGATCGAGAACCAGCTGAAAGAAGAACTGAAAAACGCTGAAATCGGTCGTGTGGGCTCTTTTGAAGTCTCATGGAAGAATCAAACGCAGAATCGAGTGGATTCAAAAACATTACAGGAAAAGTTTCCTGAAGTATATAAGCAGGTGCTCAAGCAGACAAGCTTCCGAAAATTCAATACGAAAGAGGTATCGAGCTAATGGCCACAAATGCCGGACTGAAAAACCAGTTAGCCAACAAACAGCAGGAGGCACCAGCTCAGCAAGTATCAGCCCAAAACCTTGGCCTGAAATCGCTACTCAGTACACCAACAATGAGAAAGAAGTTTGAGCAAGTGCTGGAAAAGAAAGCGCCGCAGTTTATGTCATCCCTTTTGAATCTTTACAACGGAGATCCACAGCTTCAGACAGCAGAGCCGATGTCGATTGTTTCAAGCGCGATGGTAGCAGCTGCACTGGATCTGCCAATTGATAAAAACCTTGGCTATGCGTGGATCGTCGCTTTCTACGATAGCAAAAAAGGCCATAAGGCGGCCCAGTTCCAACTCGGCTATAAAGGATACATTCAGTTGGCTTTGCGCACCGGTCAATACAAAGCGATCAACGTCATTCCGGTACGAGAAGGGGAGCTGGTCAAGTGGAATCGGCTGACGGAGGAAATTGACATTGATTTGGACGCAGCTGTAAGTGATAAAGTCGTCGGCTACTGCGGTTATTTCAAACTCATCAATGGCTTTGAAAAAACAGTGTACTGGACAGCGGATGAAGTTGAAGAGCATCGCATCAAGCACAACAAAATGAAAGATAAAAAAGCCAAAAACAACGTCTGGAAATCAGATTACGATGCGATGGCCATGAAAACCGTTCTTCGAAACATGCTTGGCAAGTGGGGCATCCTCTCCATCGATATGCAGACAGCCGTGATTGAGGATGAAAAAGAACAGACCTTAAAAGATGTCGAAGAAGTGGAAGAGGACCAGCCCGACATCATCGATGTGCCGTCCGATCCAAAGGATGAGCCTCAACTTATTGAAACAGATAAGGCCGAAAAAATGCCGCAGAAACCATCCGTGAATGACATGGACCTGGACGTCATTCAAATTTCTGATGATGATCTGCCGTTTAACTAATGGAACACAAAATGGCCATCCCGGACTTTATCCGGCAGATGTCGAAATCGAACGATGAATATATCCGATGGGTGAAGGGCTACTTTAAGTCCTCTCACCCGCATCTGAAGCTTGTGCGGATCGAGAAGAAGGTCGGCATATTGGTGAAGAAAGAATAACGTAGGTGGTGATTCGATGCCAGACAGTTACCCGTTTCCAATGTACTCCGGTTTGTTGGAGCCAGAACATTATAAAAAGATCGGTTCAGCATTGTGGCTATTCCTCTGGTGCGTCAGTTCAACAACCAAAGAAGTCGAAAGGGACGGGGTGAACTGGGGCATCGTGTTAGGGAACAAGCCATTGAAACTGAAAGAGGATTTAGCAGTGAATTTCGGTGTCAACGAGAAAACCGTCAGACGATGGTTAGATGTCCTTGAAGAGAACGATTATATCAAAATTACACGTGCTCCGTATGGCTTAATTTTATCTGTTAGAAACTCGAAAAAGTACCAAACGAGAACGGACAAAAATGTCCAATCTGATGATGAAAAGACAAAAATGTCCGATCCAGAGTGGACAAAAATGTCCAATGGAACGGACAAAAATGTCCAATCTAATAAAGATATTACAAAGATAAACAAAAAAGATACTACTACTAAAGAATCTGACCCAGTCGATTTAATTGCTGAACGATTTGCAGATTTAAAAACAGCACAACAAGGTAAGCCAAGTTTTCCAACCATTGAGGATTATCAAGAAATCGCCCAGATAGTCGTCCACGGAGGGTCGGTCTCCCGAACTATCGAATTTCTTGAGCAATGCTTCGCTGAATACAGCGTGAGAAAACCGAATGGGAAAATCACGAGCTTTAAATACTGCAAGGATTATATTCTTGACCACCACCAAGCCTTAGAAGCAAAAGAGGCTGCTAAAAACCTAGCGAAACGGAGGATACCAGACGATGGCAAAAAAACTAGCGGACATCATGGCGGAGCTCCACCAAAGAGGGACTCCCTCACCGGCGGAAAAACCGGATGGCTCGGCAGAAAAAAAGGTTAACTGCTCGAAATGCCAAGATCAGCTGATGATCAATTATCGGGTACATCGTGACCACCGGGACGCTGACTGGACGGAAAATCCAGAAACAGGAAAGCTTGTGCCAGACCCGAAATTCATGGTACTTGAATCTGATTTCTTGGCCATGAAAGTATGTGGTCCCGAAGAAGCGCGAAACTGGCAGCGAAAATACTCTATACAGTGCGAATGTGTAAAAACCGTGCGGATAAACCGGCTGATGAAGTCCAGTGACATTACGGACGAATTTAAGCGGCTGGGCTTCCAAAACTTTTTTACTCAAGACAAGGCAGAGATCGTCGCTGACATGAAAGAGTGCGCAATCGATTATTACAAACAGTTTGAACAAATCCGGAAAGATCGTGCCAACAGCATGGCGCTTCTTGGACAGCCGGGCAGTGGGAAAACACACCTGATGATGGCCATATCGAATAATCTAATCGTCAAAAAAGGCGTATCTGTTCACTATTTTCCTTACGTGGAAGGCTTTAATGACCTGAAAGAAGATTTTGAGCAAATCGCACCGAAGCTGGACCGCATGAAAAAAGCAGACGTGCTGTTTATAGACGATCTGTTCAAACCAGTAGGCAGGGGAGCAAATCGAAAGCCTCGCGCCACAGAATGGCAGATTGAACAGATGTATGCCGTCATCAACTACCGGTACCTAAACCACTTACCAATACTCGTTTCATCCGAACTGGATGTGGACCAGCTGGACGAAGTGGATGAAGCACTTGGTTCGCGAATTTACGAAATGTGCCAAGACTTTACGGTCGTGATCGAGGGTGACCGGCGGAAATTAAATCATAGATTGGCGGGATTAAACAATGTCTAACCAAGGTTCAATTCTTTTACGAAGCAGCAGCGTTCGTCAGGTACAGTACAGCGGGTCGGGCATGTATATGTTCCAGCCGCATCCCGGTCACAAACCGCTGACACTGAAACAAAAGCAGGAAAAGGACGATGCGTTTAAAAAGCGCCTGCAGGAAGCAGAACGCAGACTTGCAGCAGAAGAAGGAATGGGCGGTGATGCGGCGTGAACAAATTTGAAGTCAGTCAGCTGCTTCTAGATCACCACGACAAACACGGCGTTGAAATGCCGGTGATCGAACTGATCAAGGCATGCGGCGACACAGACGTAATTCAACTGATGGAAGGTCATCAGATATATAAATTCGCGCTGGGAAAGCGGAAGGAGAAAAAGACTGCATGACACCAATTCAAGGTTATGAAAATCTAACAGACACGCAACGCAAAATTTTCGTGAAGGTCCATAAACGTCATTTATCGATGATGGGCGAAACAGAACGGGCAAAGCGGACGCTGGATAAAGTGGAAAAACTCAAATGGAATGCGCAGGAGCAGGCAGTTGAAGTGTACTATGCCGATGGCGAGTGGTGGCATTACAACTCGAAAGGAGAATGGTATTGATGCATTACACACCACAAACGTACGAAATGGCTGTGGCAGCGAATGCTCACACCGGTCTGAAAAAGCCTTCTTTCAAAGAACGTGAAAAGCTGATTGCTCAGTATAAAGCCAACAGTATGACAAAGGTTGAAAAGGTCACGGCTGTCATGGTGAAAGAGGTTATGGATGATGCGTGAGATCAAATTTCGAGGGTTAGGCATTTTTGATGCTGAATGGGCTTATGGCGGCATATCCAATGTACTCCCGGAATCAACAGCAATCATAGAAAAAAATTACAAGCACGGAGAAGTGCCTTCTGCACACGTTGTCGACCCGAAGACGGTTGGTCAATACACCGGATTAAAAGATAAAAACGGTACGGAAATTTATGATGGTGACATTTACAAACGATATGACAGCATTTACGTAGTCATTTTTTATGGATTTGGATTCAAATGTAAACAATTGTATGATTCTTGGCTTAATAAAAACGTTTATAACCGTAACGAAATCTCACTTTTATCGGAAGTTGATAGTGGATACTGCTATGAAGTCATCGGCAATATTCACGAAAATCCCGATTTGCTTGAATCCGGAAAGGAATAGCCGTGCAAAAGTACAGCGCAGTTCCGGAGCTGCTGTTCCAATCATTGAAAGAGTCGGTCTTCGTGGACAACGTGAACGGGCTCATCGGTCTTTCGCAGACACATGTAGATTACATTCTGACTGCATTGGAGCTTGATGATTTAGACCCGTCACAAGTGGCCAGAAGATACGAGCGTGCCAGTTGGGGGACAACGATCACAATGGTGTACTACAACTCATTGCTCGAACAACTTTTTCCGAGACACGGGCCGGTTTTAGAACGACTCAAAAAAGCCAAACAGCCAGTCGAAACGGTCGAGCAATTGAGTTTATTTGAAGGAGAGTAGACGGATGGAAAAGCAACGTCATGATGCACAGCTTGCTGCTTTTGTCAGTGTCATGAAAGAGCGAGATCGACAGCATGAGCTATGGGGTGAGCAGCAGCATTCACTCTCGGAGTGGCACACCCTGCTGTCAGAAGAAGTCGGGGAGCTGGCTCAAGCCATCAACGAAACCGTGCTAGTCAACCGGACGAAAGAAAAAGATAAAGGTGGCTACGACAACATGCGGGCGGAAGCCGTACAGGTGGCCGCCTTAGCCGTTCAATTCGTAGAGTATTTGGATCGTCACTACAAACAGGAGGAAAAACAATCATGAAAAAATTCATTTTAGCAGGGTGCATTTCATTAGGGGCTGCGGCACTTGCCGGCTGTGAAGAAGGCACAATCCATTATCAAGGCGAGCAAATGCCAGTTTCGGAGGCAGAAGAGCGCATTGCAGATCAGTTGGAAGTAGAAAATCCGGATATGGACCTGGAGCTCAGTATCTACAGTGAAACGGATGATTGATCATGGCCAGTGGAGTTATTTTTCCGGAGGACTGCATCTTTTGTGAAGAAATGGTCTGGGAAGACGAGGGGACAATGTGGAGAGATCATATCGTACACGAACGTTGTGTGCAAAACGCAAGGTCCTCCGCATTTATGACAACTGAATTGCGCATGGAAAATGACCGACTTCGTAAAAGAATTGATGAGCTGGAAGAGGAAAAATCAACGGGACAATTAAGTTTGGATTTGTAGAGAAAGGAAGGGTTGGATGAAACTCTGTGAACGCTGTAACCGCCCGCTCAAGACACAAAAGAGCATGGATGCTTTCATGGGTCCTGTTTGCAAAAGAAAAGCCGCTGAGGAAGCAGCACGGGCTGAATTTGAACGGAATCAAGTCACGATGGATGAGGTGCTGAATCATGCGGAAAGCGAGAAGTCAGCGTAACTGGAACGCGAAGAAAACATTCGCATTTGGAAAGGTGTTTGACAGCAAAGCGGAAGCAGATTATTACAAGCTGCTCCTTGCTGATCCGAACGTCGAAAAAGTGGACGTGCAGCCGGCGTTTGACATCATCCCGGCTTACACCGTTACATGCCGACGCTGTGAAGGTTCTGGACGCCGTATCAGCGAGAAAACGAAGCGCGCAATCAATTGCACTCTTTGTTCCGGAAAGGGATCAAAAGAGAAGGCAGGGGCGAAATACACAGCTGATTTTAAAGTGTATTGGAAAGACGGCCGGACAGAAATTGTGGATGTGAAAGGCGGACCTGCCTCGAGGGATTTCTCGCTGCGCAGGAAGCTGCTTGAACAGGCGATCGGACAGGAGCTCGTGGTTATGGAGTACACAAAAGCGGGGTGGAGGCGGAAACGATGATAAATAAGGGTGACACTGTTTCTTTTGCAATTGGAAATGACAAAACCACCTATACAGTCACCACTGGAGAGTACGAGCTTTTAGGAAGAAAGGTTGTCAATTTGAAAGGATATTCAGGCGAAGTTGCAATTGAGTATTTGAAGATAGTTAATCAATCACGTAACCAAGCACGAGAAGGCCGGCAACCTGGTCCGTGCTGAAATGCACCTTGACCTTGATGATAAGTGCAAGCGTTAATCAGCAGTTGAATCAAACTCTTGAACAGGAGGTTCACAATGACTTATAAATTAAAAGTTACTTTATTTGTTTTCCTAAGTCCAATTTTCATATTTTGCTTATTTTATTTTAATCAATAGTTCGTCCCTATTGTTGAGAAAGGAGGTTAAGCGGAATGCTTCGAGGCACATGTATTGATCCAGATATCTTGCCAGCAGGCGAAATATTCTTTCTCTTCCCGGCGGGTAGCGATAGTTTCTACGCTTCCAAATTCCCGCGGAAGGGTGCCCATACAGGTTGTTTTTCCAAAGAGAAATTCAAGGTATTGCCGGAAGGAGAACAAGAGCCTGAGCGCGAAGAATGGCCACCATATCCCCCGGTAAAAGATACCGGGATCGAGCTTCGTCAAGTATATCGAGCACGTCTGATGTATCACTGGGAAATATGCAAAGAAAAGATTGGCAAAACATTTTACGTCGTGGCCAGAAACGGTCTCAGCCATGTTTATTACTACAGCGATCCTGAACTCAAGGTGTTAAACGGCTGCTTAAAAGCCCACTGGTTTGAAAATTTCGAGTTAGTAGATTCAGAGCCAGTAATCGAAAAAGCAGAAACACTGTCAGATCAACAAGAAGAAGCGTTTATTTTCGATTCACCCGAAAAAGAAACGGCATTCGAACAGATGACACTATTTTAAAGGAGGGTCTGTCATGCGTGAAGGTGACTGGGTGTTGGCTCGTAAATCAAATCAGTATTTTCTTGCGTACATTGATTTCTTCTCAAGGGACTGTCAAACGGTTTATATCACTCGGGTAGCAAGAACGGTGGAAGGCATTCTGCTTCGGCTGGCTCATACGCAAGCCATCTGTGAAATAGGTGATGTCGAGCCACTGGAGATCACGCTGCCGGAGGAAGATCGAGCGTGTATGCGCGACTTAATGGTGGACCTGGCACTTTTAACGAAAGATGAAGCATGGTTTACAGAATTAATGCAGGCAGGTGAACAGTATGCAGCAACTGACGATTTTCGAAGTGGAGCCTATCAATAAGGACGGACAGCCATTTAATGTTAAAAAGGCCCGCGTAATCGAAAAACAATGGATGGGGAACGATGTGGAGCGCTTCTGTTATGTATCGGCACTCATTCCGGATCACATCCGAAGCCCGCTTGAAATGTGGGAGGTAGGCTATCGGAAAAAAACAAAAGAAATGGAGCAGATCACCGAACAGTGGGGAGAATACGTTTTTGCCATCTGGCATTATCAGCGATATGCACTGAAGAAAAGTTCAGATCAATGCGACTGGGAAAAAGCCACTCGAATGCTGACAGAAGCCAGGGACAATGGTGAGCCGATCAAAATGCGGGTTAGTTTGGACGGTATTTTCCGCTTTTCACCGGAGCTGGTCGTTGAATATTTATGAGGAGGAAGCTCAATGAATCTAGCGATTATTTTAATCAGCGCATTTGCAAGCGCCGCTCTCATGCTCACAGTTTGCTCATTTGATGCTCATTTTCGTATCAAAAAGGCATATGAGGCCGGGAGACTAAAAGGGCGTGAGGACGCTTTAAACAGCTTTCACGACTATAGAAGAAGAGAGTGGAAAGTGTGAGAACAAAACTAGATAACCTCACGTCGTTGAACAAAACACATAAGCGCATTGTCGTATTTGCTGAAAAGTACGCGCGAACACATTTGGAGGCGCCATCACTCGAACGCGTCGAACATGAATTTAACAGCAAGACTGGTGCTGCTTATAAAAAAGCTTATTACCAGCTGAGCGATGGCGGATTACTTGAGCTCATCGCTGAAAACGCCCGGGAAGATCGACGGCGGGAAGAATACGAAAAAACAGCCAGGTACACAAAAGATGCGGTCCGGTCGGGTGTCCGTGAAATGAGCAAAGAGGAGCTTCGGGTAAAAGCATTCGCAGTCGGGGACATGCATTTTAATAGTGGCGGTGTCCAGTGGGATTTTCTCTTTACGGTGGATCGTAACCGCGGCCAAGCTGACCTGATGAAAACGAGCGAGCCCTGGGCAGACAGTTTCAGTCCATACGGAAATAGCTTAGTAGAGGGGATGTTTCGAAAATGGCATACAGAGGCGCAGTAATTGAACAGCAGTGGACCAAAGAAGAAATGGCGGAGTATTGCAAGAAGTTTGATGCCAAGCGGCCGGCGTATTTGAAGAAAGCACAGCAGTCGGCGGAGCCTTACCGATTGAAACGTACCGTCAATTCGAACGGCAGCCTGAGCAAAGCGCAGTATAAGCGATTCGTGGACAAGGGTGTGTCAGATGAGCACATTCTGGCCAAGTACACGGATTTGACGCTGGAACGATTGGAAATGGCAAAGAAACGTTGGGGCTATGCATAACAAAAGCCAGGGAAGCTCCCCGGCCCGTTAAAAAATATCGACACTATTATTTTAACAGACTGGGGGCTTCTCGACTATGAAAGATATCGTAATTGATCCTTCCACAATGAAGCTGGAATTGGATATAATGGAAATAGGACCGGCGTGCGTTGTGGTGATCTGTGACGGGAAGGTCAAGATCAGGGAGTTACCTCCGCATGGGGAATATAAGATCGTCACGCACCAGGGGAAAGTGAAGCGGATGAGGCGAGAAGAGGGGGAAGAGTTTTGATAGAGAAAGAAAAAGAGTTAAAAGATAAGGACGTTAAAAAAGGGTGGTTACGCGCAGGCTATGGATCTATTCTTGCTGCTATTGTGATGCCTATAGGTATATTTTTATCTTCGGGAAAACCTGCCTCAATTACAAGTTTGAGTGAACTGGGTGCGGTAGGTGATTTTTTTGGAGGGTCCACTATCGGTTTTTTATCATTGGCAAGCATTTTCTTTGTAATTCACGCGATAAGAATACAAAGTCAGGAGTTATTTTTGCAAAGAACTGAATTAGCATTAACACGAACCGAGTTAGAAGAAACAAGAAAAGTTCATGAGTCCTCTCATAAAACAATGCTAAAACAACAATTTGAGAGCACATTTTTTAATATGTTGTCGCTGCATAATGAAATTGTTAATTCAATTCATTATGTAGAAGCTGGAAGAGTCTATGATGGTCGCGCTCTATTTAAAAGATTAAGGGACTACATGAATACTCAGCTTAAGAGAATAAGTCAGCAGCCAAGCCATAATCAGTTTGAACGTTTAGCCAACATAGAACAAGCCGTGAGTGAGACAGCAAAAGACTTTTCGGAAACCACATCTCATTATTTTAAAAACATTTGTACTTTACTATTGTTTCTAGATGATGAAAAATCTTTAATCGATGATGAGAAATTTAAGTATGTTGAGATTATAAAGTCCCAACTTTCTCCTTATGAAATGGTGTATCTAATGTATCTTTGCTTTAGAGTAGAAAATAAAACGTTCCTCGAGCTTTCAAAAAAGTACAATTTCTTTTTAAGTGTAGATAAAGATTTATTACTTCGTCATGATGACTACGGTATGTATTGTAACTTTAATGTTGTAATTGAATAATGATAGTTCTCTCAGCCATCTGAAGGACACTGAACAGACACGAAAATTCGTGCGCTGTTTGGTGTCCTTTTTTGTTGTTTTAGCAGCGCCTGTCATTGCAACCAATCTACAATTTTACCCCTATTCTTGCAACCGAGGAGTGATCCCATGAAAACGATGAAAGAGCAGCTGGTCGTGTGGTGCAAGGTGAATAATGTGCCCAAGCCGGCGAAGCCAAAGAAAAGACACAAGAAGAAACAGCCCGTCAGACAGTCAGAGAAGCTCACTGAGCGGGATATGAAGTATTTGATGAACACCAACATGCAAACGTTAAGACGCGGCAAGGGCGGCGCCTACAAATAAAAGGAGGACTGTACATGCGGACACTCATTTACGAATACAAGCAATCGTTGAGGGAACTAAAAAAGATGAAGGAAGCCATTGAAGCCAAACCGGAGTTGTTGGAGCAGGACATTCAAGATAAGTCACTCATTAACAGCATGATCAGCGAAGTCGAGTTTGCGATTCAGTGGATGGTGTCCGGCCGGAATCCTGGTGCGATGCGTGGGGCTGATCGGACAGGGGCTTATACTTTGGATCCAGCTGTTTTAGATATCCTGCCGGTTGCGCCTGTTTATAAATCAATTGCACGCGAGTTGTCTTCACTGGAAAAAGAAATCATCGAGGATGCGCTATGCACATTAACAAAGCGTGAGAAAGATGTTTTTATGCTAGTGAAAGTCGAAGGGATTACGTTTGAGTATACAGCTGAATTGCTTGGGATCACTAAATCATCGGTCCAGACGTATCTTGAACGGGCGGAAAAGAAAATTGAAAATCGTAAAAATGGCAGCCTTTTTCTTGTGTCGTGAGTGTAATCTTTATATCACTCTGTAATTAAGCGTTGGTGCTATAGTGTTTCGGCTTAATTGATATGAGGAAAATGGCTCGCATTTGAATATAATATTTATTTTACAGAGTAGCTTTTTTTTAAAACGACTTACTTTTTCGTTTTTAAATAGGGATTCAATAAATTTATAAATTGAAATCAAAGAAGTCAAAATGGCAAGAACAGCACTAATGAAAATTATTGTATCTTTGAATAATGGAAATAACTCCATGAAATCAACCCCCAAAAATTTATTCATGTATTAGCATATGATTTTTCCAACATTATTATTCACTTTTTTGTCGTACAGATGACGTATATATGAGAAGACAATTTACGTTGCTACCAAGGTAGCGTTTTTTGTAGGAAAACCCCACCACTACCGATATAATAATTGGTAAGGAGGTGGTATTTATGGAACAAGTAAACCTAGCCATTACGAATACTATAGAAAGTATTAAAGAGGCTGGAATGAGCACTGTATTGCACTTTGCTCCTGCTGCAATAATAGCTCTCATTATCTATTTCATTTTGTGCAAATTTATTGGGAGGCTTGCAACCAACGCTTTACTTGTCGGTTCTGCATTAATCTTTAACGAAGAGCTAGGAGTAATGATGCAGTCCGTTTTCATTTATTTTAATAACCAGTTTTGAAAAGCGCCTTAATAGGCGTTTTTATTGTTGCAGGAAATTATCTCCTTTTGTCGAAATAAAAGACAGGAGGGATTGATATGAAAACTAATGGATTTGACAAGTTAGGAAAACGTTTGGAGCAAATGCAAAAAGGTGCTAAAGATTTAGAGGCAACAGAAGAAGTTTCCTTTGAAGTGTTGTTTAACGAAAGCTTTATGAGAAAGTACACAAATGTTCCTGATATTAAAACGTTTATTTCAGAAAGCCCTTTTGAAATTTTAAATCAAGAAGACTTTGAGAAGATTGATAAGAATGTATGGGATCAATACGTAAAAGATCAAAGTCGTTTTTCAAACTGGCAAGCTATGCAAGAAGAAGCAGGGAAAGAATACATTGCAAAGAAACTTGGCTTCAGATAATAAAAAGCATCCTACGGGGTGCTTTTTTCTTTGCTCCAAAACAACTCAAATTCAAAGGAGGCGGCGGTGATGTGACATGGCCAGACAAAGAGATCCAAAACGGGATGAGGCTTTCGAGATATGGAAGCTGCACATTGGAGAAATAACGAATCGTGCTCTTGCTGAGCAGTTAGGCGTTCCGGAAAAGACAATCAGCGGGTGGAAATCCAAAGATAAATGGAACGACAAATTGAACGGAGTACTCCCTAAAAAAATACGGAGTACTCCGAATAATAAGGGAGCCAAAAAGGAACGTGCTCTAAATAAAAGAAAGCCAATTGCTGATGAAGTGGAAGTGAGCGAAATCACTGAACAGCAAAGGCTTTTTTGCATGCATTACGTTAAAAGCTTTAATGCAACGATCGCCGCAATCAAAGCAGGATATTCAAAAGACACAGCTCATGTTCAAGGGAGTCGTCTGTTAAGGAATGTTAAGGTTTCAGAGTATATCCGTGAATTGAAAGCAGACTTGCAGGAAGAGTTGTTTATTAGTGCGAGAGATGTCTTGGATCAGTACGCTAAAATCGCTTTTGCGGACATCACCGATTATGTGACTTTCCATAGAAAGGACATACACACCGGAAAATACGACACCATTCTTGAAGAAGATGGAAGCGTAAAAGAAGTCATTCCTCGAATACACTCCTACAATGAAATGTTTTTTAAGAACAGCGATGCAATTGACGGGACGATCGTTACAGAAGTCAAACAAGGAAAAGATGGCGTTAGCGTGAAGCTTGCAGACAGAATGAAGGCAATAGAAAAACTTGAGAAGTATACAGGGCTTTTCGGTGACAATGAGTTATTGCTTCTCGAAAAAGCCAAAGCAAAAGCAGAAATTGCGAAGAAACATGCGGAAATCGCAAAAATCCGAGGGGAAGACGATGAAGAAGATTATGAAGATGACGGTTTTGAAGCCGCTCTGGATGCTGTAACGGAAGAGGTGTGGATGGATGAGGACAGCGACGCAGAGGAAGAATGAGCAGCTGCAGAGAGAACTGAATTTCCTTATCCCAGCTGACCCGAAACGCAAAAAGAAAAAGGCTCCATTTAAGTTTAAGCCGTTTTCTATTAAACAAAAAAAGGTGCTGACCTGGTGGCGTGATGCATCCCCTCATAAGGATAAGGATGGTATTATCTGTGATGGTTCTGTACGGGCGGGTAAAACCGTTGTGATGTCTCTTTCCTACGTTATGTGGGCGATGGACCAATTTGAGGACGAAAATTTAGGGATGGCCGGAAAAACGATCGGCTCTTTTCGGCGTAACGTTATTAAGCCGCTCAGCCGCATGTTACGATCGCGAGGATATAAAGTAAAAGATCATCGGGCAGATAATATGCTGACCATTACCTTTAAGGGGAAAACCAATCATTTTTATGTGTTCGGCGGCAGGGATGAGTCTTCCCAGGATCTTATCCAAGGTATCACGTTAGCCGGCATGTTTTTTGATGAAGTAGCGCTTATGCCTGAATCCTTTGTTTCCCAGGCAACCGCTCGCTGTTCCGTAAAAGGAGCAAAGTTTTGGTTTAACTGTAACCCGGCGGGACCGTATCACTGGTTCAAAGAGAAATGGCTGGATAAAAAGAAAGAAAAAAAGATGCTGCATATTCACTTCATCATGGATGACAATCTTTCGCTTGATGAGGAAACAAAAGAGCGTTATTACCGCATGTACGCTGGAGTGTTCTATAAGCGGTACATACTGGGCTTATGGGTGCTTGCCGAAGGTGTCATTTACGACATGTTCGATCCGGATAAGCACCAGGCAGAAGTGACCGGGCGCTCCTACCGCGAGTATTACGTCAGTATTGACTATGGAACAAAGAACCCGATGGCATTTGGGCTGTGGGGCCTTTCTGACGGCGTTTGGTATAAAGTGAAGGAATACCATTATGATGGTCGTGAAAGCAGCAGGCAGAAGTCAGATCCAGAGTATCTGAAAGACTTCGAGGACTTTATTAAAGGGATCGATCTGGATGGAACAATAGTTGATCCATCGGCCGCTTCCTTCATAACGTTGCTTGAACAAAAGGGCCATTATGTTATTGATGCAATAAATAGTGTGGTTGATGGCATTCGCAATGTGTCCACTGCTTTGACAGAAGGCATGATCAAGTACGGAGAAAGCTGCAAAGAAACGTTCCGGGAGTACGCTTCTTATGTATGGGATGAAAAAGCGGCAGAACGAGGCGAAGATAAGCCCATTAAGAAAAACGATCATCACTTAGACGCGGATCGGTACTTTGTAAACACAATTCTGTTTGCGCCAAGAGCTGGTGTAAGCAGTGCGAGAGGATGGTGATAATGTGATTGAATGGAAACAGTGGAGTGAGCAAACTATCCGTGACAAGCATGGAGACGTGTTTGAATATCGGAAGCTCTATGATGGCGAGCATTTGGATTTATTTCCGAGAGCCAAGCAGATGCTGGATAACCAGGAAGTCTATGATCCGTTAAAGTTTGATACTGATTACGATAAAAAGGGTAGTGTTCAAGCGCCTTATATTATCGCGAATATAGCGAAGCTGATTCCGGAAATCCCAGCTATGTTCGTTAGCCGCTCGATCGGTAAAATTAAGACTTCCCTTACCGCTACAGAAGAGCAGAATGAAACCACTGGTGCAGCAGATGATGTGATTGAGGGTCCTGATGGCGACGAAAATAATGACAAAATTACGAATCTGCCGCAAGAAACCCTTGATCAAATTGCAAAAAACAGCCGGCTTAAATACAAGCACTGGCAGAATATCGTACAGCATCAGATTGACGGCGCCCTAGTTGGAGTGCCGTCTTTTGATGATCGTGGACCCCTTATCGATTTTAAAATGAGGGATCTATATTACCCGCATGAAGATGAAATGGGTGTGGATCTAGCCTATGAACGTACTTTTGATGAAGTGGAAGGTAAGTTTTTGCACGTGTACCGAGAGCGGGTGGAAGTTGAGAAAAAACAAGTAAAAACTGGAATCAAGCGAGACTATCGGTTGGAGACCACTCACATGCTTTTTGAACTGGACGGCAATGAGCTGACCCAAGTTGAAGAAGAAAGAGCCCGGGAGCTGCTGAAAGTCGATGAGGTGAAAAAAATCTACAAAGGCCGGACTACTCCGTTTATTGTGTATTGGGCAAATGAACCAACTTTTATGGAGCCGGAAGGAAAAAGCAGTTTGAAAGGTCAGTTCAGCAAGCAGGATGAGGTAAACTGGACGATTACAAAAGGATCCATTGTTTTCACCAAAAATGGTGAGCCAAAAACAGTTGTTAGCATGGAGGTGTATCAAGCACTGCAAAAGGCAGCAGAAGCACGGCGTGGTAAGGGTGCGCCGATCGATCACCGCGATATGGGAATTGTCACCTACGATAAAAACGGCAGAGCAATGGAATTGATTCAGCTGGATATATCAAAGATTGGGAGTATGCAGTGGGTCAAAGACTTAATGAAGCTTATGTTTATGGAAACAAAAACCTCTGAAAAAGCAGTAGATTTCTATATGGAGAGCGGCGGTACAGGCGCCCAGTCAGGTAAAGCCAAATGGTATGACCTCATTCTTTCGATCATCAAATCAGAGCAGCTGCAGGGCGAGTACATCGATTTCCTGAAAGAGCTGATCGAAAACTGTTTATGGCTGATGAATCATGAAGATAAGAAAGTTATGATCGAGGAGCCTCAAATAGAAATCCGTGAAATGATTCCGATCAGCCGGGAGGAATTAATTTCTCAAAATAAAGATGCTCTCGTTGCTGGCAGCCAGTCGCTCGAAACGACAGTACGCCGCACGAATCCGGATGCATCCGAAGAATGGATCGAGGAAGAAGTTGCCCGTATTGAGGAAGCAAAGCAGTCAGATGACAGCACATCTCTGTTGCTGGGGCGGCAGACCGCATTGAATTTGAATGATAACCGGAATGAAGCCGGCGATATAGTGAGTGACGAAGAATGAACCTTGAACAGCTATTAAAAGCTTTTTCAGAGGTTCTTTTTTCTGTGTTTCAGCAGGTTGAAAGCACAGAAGACCTCTTAAACGATAAGCAGAAGATGGCGCTCATTGCTTCCATTATTGCCGCTCTGGACGAATTGCAGGCAGTGACAGAGCAAACCTTGCCAGAAGAACTAACATCGGCATACACGGCAGGATTAAGCGAAGCGCAAGCCGCTCTGCAAGAACTCCTGACTTCTGCACCTGCCAGTCCGATCACTGCAACAATCGCTGCAGCTGCCAAGCTGAAACCGGTTATCGCAAATCGGATCCATTTGAATGCATTGAACAATCTGATCAGTGACACATTAGCTGATTTGAAAGCAGCTTTTCGAACTGCGCGTGAATCTGCCATTACAACGATAAATGACACGATTGATGTCGTGCGGCTGGAGATCGCTTCTGGAATTATCCAGGGCAATCATAATCGTGTAACAGCCAAGCGGGTCGCTAAAGCATTTGCACAAGGCGGACTTACATCCTTCATTACTCGTGACGGCAAGCGGCTTCCGCTCGACGTGTATGCCAGTCTTGTTGCCCGTGTGAAAACGCGTCAGGCACAGGTAACTGGAGCAGAGAACCGCTATAAAGAAGCAGGGGTCACAACAGTGCGAATCTTTGAAAATGCTGTTACGTGTCCTGTGTGCGCGAAATATCGCAACATGATTGTTGTGATCAGCGGGAGCATACCTGGATTTAAAACGAAGAATGAGGTGCCATTGCCTCCTTATCATCCGAATTGCCGGGGAACCATCAGACCAGTCGTGATGGATTTCTTGTCTGACGCAGAACTGGCAGAAGCAAAAGCCCTGACGGCCGCCTTTGATCCGGGCAAGGATAATCGGACGCCCGCTCAACGAAAAGCGTATGCGAAAGAGCAGGAGATCCGCCGAAAAGCAAGAGAAGAAACAAAGTATTATGAGCGCATGAAAGCGGTACTTGGCGATCAAGCTCCAAAAACAGTCGGTGCTTTCCGCCGAATGAAGCGGAGTAACGGTAAAGGGTGGCAGAAAGTGCAGGTTGAATATTTAAAGGCGGTAAGAGAGTGAATTTGACCAACCAGCAAGGTCGTAAAATAAAAACTGAGTGCAGCCAAATACTTTTTGCCTGCTTTTTTTATGTAAAAAAGCAGAGATGAGAGGAGAGTTTATATGTTTACAAAATTGAAAGTGTGGTTCATTAGCTTGCTAACGCTGTTGAATACCAATAAGACGGCGCCTTCTGCCGCTAAAGAAGAGAAATTATTGAAATTGGATTTGCAGTTCTTTGCAGACGATGAGGATCCGGACGGTGATCCAGATGAAGATTTGGATGCTGATCCAGAAGAGGACCCTGACGACGACACACCGGACCTGGAAGAATTGCTGAAAAATCCAAAGTTTAAAAAGCAATTTACCACCAAAACAAAAGGGATTGTCAGCAAGCGAATGAAAAAATTCGAAGGCATCGATCCGGAAGAGCTTCGCCAGCTCAAAGAAAAGGCAGGCAAGAAAAGTACCAGCGAGGAAGATCCAGACAAAAAGGATTCTAATCGTGATGCTGAAACGGACAAACGCCTCCTGCGTGCGGAACGCAGAGAAAAAACGGCTCTTGTGAAAGAGTTTGCTATCGATAATGGTTACAATCCTAAGCTGGCCGCGCGCTTAATGAAGGTTGATGCCATAGAGCTTGATGAGGATGGAAACGCGGAGAATTTGGAAGAGCTATTTGAAGAGCTCGAAGAAGAGTTTCCGGAATACTTCGGACCGCAAGATGAAGCAGACGATGAGGAAGAGAAGCAGCCTAAAAAGAAAGCCACTTCTATCTACAATTCAGGTCCTCGTCAGCAAAAAGGAAATAAAAAGCCACCGAAGGTCGATCCGCGCGAAGCTGGTCGCTTAAAGGCGCTTGAGCGTCATAAAAAGAAGGAGGGGTAATTCATGAATTTGAAGCCACGAATTGAACAAGTCTCTGGCCAAAAAGAATTTTTGCGCAACACGGTAGGCATGCAGTGGAAAACAGGCGGTGTCACGTTGGATGCAACTGCTTTTACAGCTGGACAATACGTAAAAGCCGGTACTGCAGTATTTAAAGATACGGCAACTGGACTATTCAAGCCAGTAGTAGACGGGGCTACGCCAACACCAGCCACTATGGAAGCAGCCTGCTTAACTGCCAATGATGTAAAAGTCATCGCGGGATCTAACCCGATTGTAGGAGCACTCGTTGCCGGTCATCCGCTTGAAGGCAAATGCACAGGTGTGACAACCAACTTTAAAGAAGCGGTCAAAGGCCGCATCGTATTCGATCTTTAATCTTTTGAGGACATGAAGGAGGAAAAACAATGGTTATTCACTTAGAAGAATTTCAAAAAGAAACGCTGACCGGGTACGTTGAAAGCGTGCCACCGCAGCGACAATACTTGCTTCAAAAATTCATGCCGGAGCAAACAGTCCAGGACATTAATTTTGCATACAACGTTATTAATGGTGCTTATGCAAAAGCGGCGTCTATCACAGGATGGAATGCGTCCGCCCCGCTTCGTGATCGCAAAGCGATTGAGAAAGCATATGGAGAATTGGCCAAGCTGCAGCACTCCTATCGTTTGGATGAGAAAGACTTATTCTCATTCGAAAAGCCGCGTACACCGGAAGAGCGCCAAGCGGTCATCGATGGCGTGTACACAGATACAGACGACCTGATTGCAGGTGTTGACGATACAAAGGAATGGCTGCGCGCTCAAACGCTTTACACTGGCGGAGTTAATTACAGTGATCCTAGAAATGACGTTTCTATTGAGTTCCAGTATGAAATGCCAGAAGCGAACCGTCTTGATGTAAGTGTTCCGTGGTCCGATCCAGCTTCTCTACCGCTTACAGATCTGCAGGCTGCCAATGAGCAATTTAAGAAAACAAATCAGCGTCGGACGCCGATTGAAATGCACATGACTTCTGTAACAGAAGCTTACCTGTTACAGAACGAACAGATCCGCACACAAGTTTATGGGCAATCAAATGGCGGTCGTATTTTAACCCCTGCGGATCTGCAGAACGTTTTCCGCGCATTAAAATTGCCGACATATGTCATCAATGACGACGTAATTGTGATGGAAGCAGCGGAAATGGTTGATGGACAAAAGGTCATCATTGATAAAGAAATCCAGTTGCTTGAGGATAACAAAGTCGTATTGCTGGGTGATAATCTTGGCAACACAATGATCGGTCCATCTGCTGAAAAGGGTTATGCGACGGGTAAATTTGCTAATCCAATCATTCATCAAAATCCGCCTGGCGAAGAAGTGATTGTGGGAGAATCAGCTTTCCCTGCGTTCAAACGTCCGAAAGCCATTGTTATTTTGGAAGTTGCGTAATCAGAACACCTATTAAAATCATTAAAGGAGGGTATTAATTATGCCGAAATATATTGCGAAAGCTTACTTAACTCATCAAGGGAAAGTCGTTGCGCCAGGTACTGAAATTGAATTGTCAGAGGAGCAGGGCAAGCGGCTGGTAGGAAAAGAGAAGGCAGAGCTAACTGAAACAGAACAAAAAGCGGAGAAAACAGTCGCTGAATTAAAAGAAGAGGCGAAAGAAAAAGGCATTGAAGGGTACTCTGCAATGAATAAAGCGGAGCTCATTGCTGCTCTTGCTGAAAAAACTGAATAAAAGCGGGTGATCCTATGGATTTCACAGCAGTTAATACCTACCTTGAGAACCGCGCCTACACGGAGCCATACACGGAGCTAGAAGAATCTGTTCGGCAGAAGATCGTGTTTACCGCTGAAGATATGCTCACCAGCCATTATGATGAATCCCTGATGACCCCCAAAATGGTCGGTTTGCAGGCGCTTTATCTGATTGAAGGTGAAGCGGAGGAATTCTCCAAGTTCAAGCGCCATAACGTCAAATCTCTCGGTTTGAAAGGCATGTCGTTTTCATTCGATGGAGAAAATGAAATCTCTCCGGAAGTAAAAAAGCTGATCGTTCGCGCTCAGGAAGCACTTCATCCGGAAGAGCCACAAGCAGGTGTCGGGAGAGTGGTATAAATGCCAAAACCGCCGATGAATGACACCATTTCGATTTACGATCCGATCACTGGAGGCCCGGAGTATGTTGAACAGCCGCTTGTAGATGACTACGGACGCCCGAAAGTACGGGAGCCGCGCAAATCAAAAGCGCGTGTGCAGCCGGAGGTCAAAATGATCACAACCTCTGATGGAGAAACATTTGAAAGCCACCTGGCCATCGATGTGCCACCTGAGACATTCGTGCAGCGAGGGCAGGAAATAAAATGGACGGATCGTTTTGGCCAGGAAGTGAAAGGGCGCATCGGTGAAATAGATGAAACACTGAATTTCAGTGGAACTAAAGTGTATTTTCGCACCGTTTATACCGGCAAAGCGCCGCCGAGGTGATGGATATGGCAAAAGATGATTTTATACGCATCAACTGGGATGGATTAAACGATTTGGACGGCCTCCTAGAGGGCATTGAAGAAAAGGTCGATGCCATTGCAGAAGAAGAGTACCAAAAATACGGTCTGTTCGTTGAAGCAGCCACCAAATCGCTGGTTCATCATGATGAAGGGGATTTGGAAGCATCGATCCATTCATCAACCAGCAACAAGGACGGACAAATTGAAACGGTTGTCGGCTCGAATATGAAATACGCTTTACGCCGGCACGAAGAGCCCTATCGTATGGGCACTCACAACAAATACGATAATGGTGCTAAATTCGAACGGTATTATCTAAATGGACGCGGTCGCCGAACGCTATTAAAACCGAAATGGCGCGGCTACAAACCAGGACGAAAATACTTGGATAATGCCGTCAAAGCCACTGCCCAGGAATATGACGAAACAAACGAACGTATTCTACGCCGGATTACAGGTGAAAACATATGATACAAGCTTATTTAAAGGACGTTTTAGCCCCGCTTTTTCCAAAGCTCACCTGGTCAATGGATTATCGCCAGGCAGCGGACGATACGGGTACTGTTTATTCAGAGTCGGGCTATCCACCAGATCAATACGAGAGCGGTACCCGACGTCCCTCTTACATGGTATACGTCCGGTCTAGCGACTGGGGTTATGCAGAAAGGGCTGCGCAGGGAGTTTTTAAAGCTCTGCATAGAAAAGAACATATTCCTGTGGCCATTGAAGATACAGATGAAGAAGGAAACGTGATCGGCATACGCCGCTATCACGTTTTTTTAATTACAGCAGCAACGGAGCCACTCCGGATTGGCGTCGAAAATGGCGTCATGGAGTGGTCGGTTAATTTTGATGTAACACTAAAGGAGGAAATATAAATGGATCCATTAAAAATTCCATTCGGTTTATCTGACATTATCATCGGTGAAGGGGCAGAAGCCATTACATTTGATGGCGCAGCGGAGTTTCAGGCAGCCGGGGGTGATCTGACGTTGACACCGCAATTTGCGGATATCGTGATTGCTGATTTCGGTGAGTCTGTATTTGATCAGCGGCTTGTAGGGTGGTCAGGTGCAGTAAATATTGTAGCAGCTGAACAGAAAATCGAAATTTTAGCAGAAGCACTTGCGGCAACAGAAATTATTAATGATGCAACCTCGGGTGATCCAGTTGGATTGATGGATGCGAAAATGGGCATGTCCATCCGTTCGAAGGCAAAGAAGGTTACCATTCATCCTCGTGCGCTTGGAACGGACAAGTCTATGGATATTGTCATTTATAAAATGGCTTCAAACGGCGAATTTACACGGTCCAACGCAAATGAACAGGGCAATGTATCTATTGCGCTGTCCATGTTCCCGCGTGACGGCATGAATGCCAATGAGCCGGGCAACTTCTTCTACGTTGGCGCAACCGATCCAAACGCTCCAGTAGGACCATAACGCAAGAGGGCCAAGCGCCCTCTTTTTATTTTGAGAATGTATTTAACACAAGGAGGATTTATACATGACTACTCAAGTGACACTGAAGATTAAAGAAGAAGATGGACAAGTAAAAAAGATTCAGCATGAAATCGAAGAGATCAACTTATTCCAGTTTGAAGATGTGATGAAATCGGTCAAAGAAATTTTTACGGAAGTGCAGCAGGACGAAGCACTAAAAGCTATGTTCAGTGAGCTGTTTGACAATGCCGGCGCAGAAGGAGAAGACATCGAAAAAAGTATTGACGCGAAATTTATTCAGAATGCGATCGGTTCTTTTGAAACACTGGCTGTTCATATGCCGGGGAAAGCTTTTGCTTTGTTATCAGCACTAAGCGGAATCGATTTGAAACTATTGAAATCACAGAAAGCAGGAGATGTATTCGATATTTTTGATGCAGTCGTCGAGGAAAATGACCTTGAACGATTATTTAACCGCGCAAAAAAGTCTTTGGCCGCGACAAAAGTCAAGATGGCATTCATGAAAAAGGTGAAGAAAGCGACAGAGACAGTGTCGGCATCAGTGAAGCCGTAATATTCCGCCTGTCTAAGCGGCTGGGTGGGCGTAAAGAGGTGTTGAAAACACCAGTACTTGAGCTGCTTGGTTACATGATGATGGAGAAAGAAGAGGCCAAAGCGAAATCGGAAGCAGAGCGGAACAAAACGTGGATTCACTATAATATGCTAATGTTTGCGCGTCCCTCTTTCGGAGAAGAATCAGCTGAACAAAAGAAAGCACGCAGTCAGTTTGAGCGTATGCTTCGTCCTAAAAATCAGGATAAAGCAGGTGCTTCTCCATTGGGTGCTCCACCAGAAAAATTAGAGTGGGATTTTAAATTGATGGAGAAGTTCAAAAAACAACAGAAAGGAGGATGAAGACATGGCAGGAAATATTCGTGAATTGCGTGCGGTCTTTACGGCACAAGCGCAAAGCATTAAGCAGACCGTTCGTGACGTGCGTAAAACGATCCAAAGCATCGCCCAGACCACCGAGAAATCCGTTAATACTTCTAATCGGAAATTCAATGACCTGGAATCCAACATCAAGCGCGTTGAAAAGCAACTGGAGAAAGCAGGAAAAGGCGATAAGCTGAAAGGCTTGAACAAAGAACTGGGAGACGTACAGAAAGAGCTGCTGGAGACTGGCCAGGTTGGGGAACAAAGTTTGAAAAGAGTTGAAGACGCTGCGGAAGAGGCAAAGCGTGAATTGCATCAGCTGGCTGCAGAAGGAATTATTGAAATGAATCTTCTTGAAGGGTCAATAAAGGATGTTGATCGCCAACTAGAAGGACTGGGTGATGGCACAGCTTTAAAAAGGTTTCGTAGTGAACTGGATGACACATCAGATGCTCTTTCTAATTTAGGATTCGAAGCTGAGTCAGGGATGGAAAAGCTTCGTCAAGGAGTTATGGATGTGACGATAGTGGGTCGAGCGCTAAAAATGGCTCTCGTATCTTTGGCGCCAGCTGCTGTTCCGGCGTTAGCCAGCACCACAACCGCTGTAATGGGCTTGGTATCTTCGTTAGGTGCAGCAACTTCCGGTGTCATTGGATATGCAGCCGTAGCCATTCCGACGATTACGAGTATTTTTGAAGCGACAGAGGAACTGGCCAAGGCTCAAGAAAAGGTCGATAATGCCGCTAATGCAGAAGATCGAGCGAAAGCATTGCTTGAGTTAAAAGCGATACAAGAATCGTTAACAGGCGAGCAACTGCGTGGTGTAGAAGCCCTGCAGGGTTTCAAGGATTATTTTGAAGAATTCCGTCAGCAGTTCGAAACACCCGTAATCGATGGATTTGTGAAGAGCCTTGAATTTCTGCGGAACTTGTTAAATATGTTCAGCCCCGTGATCGATGAATCAGCGGCAGCAGTTAATAACTTGCTCAACAGCATGAATAGAAACCTGCAGTCAAAAGATATTGAAGCGTTCTTCGGCTTCCTTACCAGCCGTGCAGGGCCAGCATTGGAGAGCGTCGGGCAATCCATTGGCTATTTGCTTCGGGGTATTTTGAACCTGTTTGTAACGTTCGATGACCAGGGGGAACAAATGGAAGCCGGTCTTCTCGGTATGACGAAGCGGTTTTCCGAATGGACTAGCGCTTTGGGTCAAACAGAAGGATTCAAAACATTCTTGGAATATTCGAACCAAAATACACCGGTCTTTCTTGAACTACTTTCTAACCTTTGGGATCTTCTAAAAAGTCTTACAGGATTGTTTGCGCCGATTGGTACGGAACTTTGGGAGATCGCGGTTCTAGTGACCGGATTTCTTGTGAAATTAACAGATGTAGTTAAGGTATTTACAAATTGGGAAGGGTTTATTCCAGTTATTTATGGGTTAGCTGCGGCCTTTGTGGCATTAAAAACCGTCATGGTCATTCAATGGTTTTTAAATCCTCTAAACAGAGCAATTTTGTTAACTCAACTTTGGACGAAAGCACAGCTTGGATTAAATGTTGTCATGAGTATGAATCCGATCGGCATAGTTATCGCCCTTATTGCTGGATTGGTAGTTGGCCTCATCGCCGCGTATAAACACTCGGAGACGTTTATGAACGCAGTGGACAATATGTGGTCCAGTATCAAAAGCGGAACAGCTTCTGCAGTGGCTTTCTTACAGCCTATCCTTGCTGCAATGTGGGACGGGGCTCTCGTTGGCTTGCAAAAACTTGGTGATCTGGCAGGAACCGCAGGAGATAAGTTGAAAGAAGTTGGCGTAAAGATTGGAGACAAACTAAGCGAGGGTCTGAATGGAAGGGCACAGGGCGTCGTCAGCGGATTTATTGATCAGTTGAAAGCAGGATTCTCCAGTTTGGGTGGTATCGCCTCCATTTTGGCGCCAAGCGTGACCTTGATTGGTTTATCTCTCTTAGGTGTAACCGGTCCAATAGGAATGGTTGTCTCCGCAATAGTCGGTTTAATTGGCTTGTTGTACCGTTTATCCAAATCAAATGACGAAGTGCGAACCGCCCTCAGTAATGCTTGGCAAGGGATTCAGACCGTTTTTTCTACGGCTGTAGCAGCGATTCAACCGATATTGGATATCTTTGTCCAAAGCTTTACTCAAATGGCGCAGGAGCTGGCACCAGAGTTTGCTAAAACTATTCAGGTGATCGGTGATAGCTTTAATCAGCTCAAGCCTGCATTTGCTGATTTGGCAGCTACACTCGGAATGGCTTTATCTGAGCTTGGTGGTGTATTTGCTGAAGTAGCCACTCAAGTTGTCACAGTACTGATCCCGGCTATTTTACAACTGGCCATGCAGATCTTCCCGCTATGGTTAAATGCTGTACAAACGATTTTCCCTGTTCTGTTACAAGTAGCGCAGGCCGTGCTTCCAGTCGTCGTTCAATTGATTACTGCACTTATTCCGGTCATTTTACAGATCGTGACGACGGTATTGCCGGCGCTATTAGGAATTGTTCAGGCGATTTTCCCGATTGTATTGCAGGTAGTCCAAGCGGTTCTTCCTGTTGTAGTTTCATTGTTAAAAGTAGTCATCGGTGTTGTGCTTGAACTTGTCCAAACAGTGTTGCCGCTCATCCTGCAAGTGATTCAAGCCGTGCTTCCAGCAGCTCTGCAAATCATCCAGATGGTTATCCCTATTATTGTGGGTCTGTTGAAAATGGTTATGACGGTGATTACAACCGTATTGGTACCGGCCATTAAATTGATCCTTCAAATTGTTCAAGCTGTGTTCCCAGTCATTATGACGGTGATCCAAAATGCGCTGAACATTATCACCAACGTGATTAAACTTTTTGTAGCCGTATTGAAGGGTGACTGGCAGGCAGCGTGGGATGCCGTTAAAAATATCTTGAATGCCGCATGGAACATTATAAAATCAGTCATTCAAGGAGCACTAAACGTCATTGTTGCTGTTTTGAAAGCGGCATGGAGTGTCATTAAAAGCACAACGTCTTCCGTTTTTGAAGGCATTAAATCATTCTTGAAATCCCTCTGGGAAAGTATCAAGTCCTCTATTTCAGCTATCGCAGTAAATATTAAAGACAGCGTGATTAATGCTTGGGATGAGCTTAAAAGCAGGACAACGGCCATTTTCACGACTATCAAGAAAACATTATCGGGGCTTTGGGATGACATTGTCGAAGGGGCAAAAAAACTCCCAGGCCGTATTGGTGATGGGATCAAGGCAATGGCAAGCGGTGTCGAAAAAGGCGTGAAAGAAATTGCCGGAAAGCTCGAAAAAGGACTTGAAAAAGGACTCAATGCCGCTATTTCTGGACTTGAAACGGTATTAAGCCTCATAGGGATTAATACAAAGTATAAGCGTGTGGACATTGCATCGTATTCTGGTGGTACCGGTAGTGGTGGTCATCCAGGTGGACCAATGATCGTTGGGGATTCTCCTAGTGGTGGTGATGGAAAGCCTGAGTTGTTCGGGACACCGGATGGCAATATGTATCTATCCCCGGCAAAAAGGACATTTGTTCCCGATGCGCCAAAAGGGACTTGGGTTATGCCGGGTGGCGCAACAGAGAAATTTCTCAAATCGATGGCGGCACCTCGCTATAATTCAGGAGTTGGAAATTGGCTGAATGCTGGCATAGAAAAAGGTAAAGAGCTTGTGGGCGCAGGCGTTGATAAGGCAAAAGAGATTGGCAGCAATCTAAAAACCTTTGCACAAGATGCCATGCAGTATATTGGTGATCCAGGCAAGCTTATGTCCAAGGTATATAGCGCTGCAGGAGCTTTCTTTCCTGAAACGGATGGGGCAATCGGTGACTTTGGTGCAGGTGCCTTGAAAATGGTGAAAGACAAAGCGCTTGATTTTGTGACAGAAAAAATCAATGCATTCATGGCCATGACCGGTGGTGGCGATGCAGGAGTAGCATCGTACTACCTTAATAATTTCCGCGTCTCCACGCCATTTTCGCCAGGCGTAGGAATTAATGATGGCTGGCATGCAAGTGGACATAACGGAATTGATTTGGCTCGTAAGGGTGCGGATTCTATCTTAGGATGGGCCATCAAATCTTTGACGAGCGGTGTTGTGTCGCAGATTCTTGTAGGTCATCCAGAAGCCGGGAATGGGGTCCGGGTGAAGTCAGGAAATCGTGAATACTCCTATATCCATATGATGTCTGCGCCGCCGGTAAAAGTAGGGCAGAAGATTCAGGCAGGGCAGGTTATTGGTCAGATTGGTTCGACTGGACGAAGCTCAGGTCCTCACTTGGATCTTAAAATTAAAGAGAACGGCCGCTATATCGATCCGCTTGCTGTTTTGAAGCAGATGGCAGCCGGCGAAGTAGGAATGCCGGTCGGAAATGTTGATTTAGCAAACAATTCGGCATACAAGAACCTATGGAAGACTCGAGCGGAAGCCAGTTCTTCCCGAACGTTTCCCGCATTTAAGAATCATTTAAGCGCGGCAATCGGCAAGGGAGTGCCCGCTGGTCAAGCGGCTTTGTTAACCGAGTTAATTGGCCGTGAAAGTTCATGGAAGCCAAGTGCGGATAATCCGACAAGTACGGCATGGGGCTATGGCCAATTCCTGAACGGCACTCGTCAGGATTATAAGCGGATGTATCCTAACCTTGATTATAATAATCCGGTTGATCAGGTCGTCCTCACGTATCGTTACGCGATGAATCGGTATGGATCGGTAGAAAAAGCACTCAAGTTTTGGGATGCAAACCGCTGGTATGAGAAAGGCACATCGTATCATCCGGGCGGTCCAGCCGTGGTCAATGATCAAAAGGGCTCTTTGTTTAAAGAAATCGTGCAGCTTCCATCCGGAAAGGTCGGCATGTTTGAAGGTCGAAACGTCCTTGCGGATCTGCCGGAAGGAACAAAAGTTTACCCGGCCGATAATACAAAACGCATCCTGGAAAGCATGGGCGTTCCGATGTATGCGACAGGTGTCGGAAATCCGGCAGAAACAATCCGTTTTGGCAGTGCAAGTACGGCGGTCATGTCTTATGTTGTCAAAGCAGGAGACACGCTCACAGGCATTGCCAAGCAGTTTAAAACGACTGTTAATGATCTAGTGAAATTGAATAAGATCAAAAATCCGGATTTGATCCGAATCGGGCAGAAAATTATTTACGGAATGACTGCAGTTGCTCCTAAAAAAACGGAAACAGTGTATAAGGCGCCGGTTACTATACCGAAGCCGGACAACCGGTCACAGGTCGCAAAAGATATTGACTATCTGGACAACAAGTTTGGCAAAGACACGCGGTACGCGGTGGTTCAGGAAGAAAAGGCTCTGACGAAGCAACTGACGGCTCTTGAAAAAGAGCGGGAAGCGAAAATTAAAGCAATCAAAGATAAAGCGGCCAAAGAAAAGCGATATCTGACTCAAAAAGAGAAAGAAGCTGTTTGGAAGATCCGCGAAGATTACGATAAAAAAGAAGTGGCTGCTGAAAAAGCTTCGGCCGCTAAGATCACAGAGCTTCAGTCTGCTAATGCACAGGAGAGATTAAAGCAGTTTGATGATTATGTAGCACGTAAGAAAGAAGCTGGCCAGCTTTCTCTTATGGATGAGATTGAAGTATGGCGTGAGTCCATGCGGTACTTCAAGAAGGGATCTGCAGAAGCACTGGAAGCAGAGAAAAAGCTCAATGCTGCCAAGAAAGTGCTGAATGATGAGCTTATGGCGATGAAAGATGATTATCTTGCAAAAGTAAAAGAGGTAAATCAAAGAGTTATTGATGAAGAAAAGGCATTAAATGCAGCATATAAGCAAGCTGTAGATGATCGTACATCTCAGCTGGTGGGAGGGCTGTTCGACGAAGCAACGCTGCCGTCGGATGAAACGAAGATCGATCCGAAAGATTTAATAAAGCGGATGCATGATCGGCTTTATGTATTAAACAATTTCGACAGCAATTTGGATCATCTGGCACAACGAGGACTGGACCAGGTTCTCATCGAAGAATTGCAGGAATTAGGTCCGACCGCCTTGAATGAAATCAAGGCATTAACAGATATGACAGACACAGAGCTAGAGAAATTCCAAGGCTTGTGGAAAGACATAGAAGCGACTGCGCGTAATCGTGCTGTGCAGGAGAATGAAGACCTGCACAAAAAGACAGTCGCTGAGATCGCACAACTGCATACGGATGCCGAAAAAGAATTACAGGCACTTACAGAAACATTTGAAGAGCAGGTAGCGGGCTTGAAAACAGTGGTAGTAGACGGCTTTAATCCTGTAGGCGCTCAGCTAGTGAACATTGGAAAGAATGCTGTCCAGGGGCTGATGGACGGGATGACATCGATGGATCAGCAACTAGGAACCGTATCAGCCGGCCTGGCAGAAACAATCAAAAAGGCGATCACCAAATCATTGGTGATCAAATCCCCATCACGCTGGATGAAGGATATGATAGGGGAAAACATAGTACAGGGTGTCATTGACGGGATCGTCGGTATGGAGCGTTACGCTGCAAACACCGCAAGCGAAATGGCAGACTGGTTCAAGCCTGTCGTTGATAGTGGTTCTTTTAACTTTAATTTTGACGAAAAGGCATCCGGAGGAAACTCTTTTGCAGAAGCTTTGAAGAATATTGTCATTCGGCTTGAAAACTATACAACAGTCGAAATGGAGAGCGAGACTGTTGGTCGCCTTGTAGAACAGCATGTTTCAGAACGTCAGCGTAATAATTATAACAATACACTCACCGCGAAAGGTTTGTGGCCAAAATGATAAACAATTTAATTGTCCAACGATTGGACGGCAGACGCTACGATTTGATGGAGATTGGGGTTATTACAAAAAGATTCGAACCGAGTTCTCCTGCGCCAAAGCATATACGTGAAGAAATCGATGGGATGGACGGATATATTGATGTGGAGACAACGTATGAAGGCCGTTCTATTCGTGGTGAATTTATCCTTATTGCTGATGAGACATTTGATAAGAAGAGAGATGAGGTTTTCCAGTTGTTTGACAGCCGGGAAGCCTTTTTTGTTACGAAAATGTCTGCTCCTAATAAGTGTTGGTTGGTTAAGGCTGATTCTTCTTACACACTTGAACAGATTGCTGTTGTAGGAAACTTCACAATCGATTTTTCATCTTCATCGGCTTATGCAAAGTCGCCAGGCACCACGCTCAATATGCCTGCAATGGAGCATTACTATAGTGTTGGTGCCGGAAAAGTAAATAAGGGAGATCCTGTTATTCAGTATTCGTTCGATCAGCCCTCTTTTTCTGTTTTTAACGATTCGGATATTATGAACGATCCCGCCAAACACATGGAGCAGCGCATCATCTTACGTGGAGAATTAAATAACCCAGTTATTCGCAACCTTACCACAGGTGATGAATGGAGCTGGACCGGTACCGCGACAGATGCTGATGAAATTGTGCTGGATGGGATCCGATCACTCAAAAACGGTCAAAGCATTTTTGGCCAAACCAATAAAAATCTCATCCGGTTTGCACCTGGATGGAATGACTTTGAGATCGAGGGAGCTTCTGCTTTCACGGTCTCTTTCGATTTAACATTCTATTACCTTTAAAGGGAGGGCATGCTTTATGGATCCAATTAATAAACAAGAAATCATTATTGATTTGCGTCGTAATACGACAGTTGCATTTCCTTACTTTACTCAATTCGACACAAATGTGATTGATTTTATCATAAAAGATAAAGGCATCGATGCGGATTTATCAGCAGTCACAAACATCGTTGCTAATTTCAAAAGAAGCGACAAGGTGGTTATTACTCGCTCATTAACTGCAGTTGATAACGTCGTTACGTATGAATTAGGAACAGAAGAAATGCAAACAGATGGAATTGCTGAAATAAGCATTTCGTTTTTTGAAGGTGAAGATCGTCTTTCGACTCGAAAAATGAAATTGTATATTGGCGAATCTTTAGGGCCTGCTTTTGAGAAGAGCCAAGGCATGCCGCTTTTGCAAGAATTGTTTGTCGAGGTGGCAGAGAGTGTGCAGATGCTGAATGAAACAAATGCAGACTTAAATGCTGAAGAGGATACCCGGCAATTTCAAGAGTCTGTTCGAGAACAACAGGAAGACGAACGGCAAACGAATACATCAAATGCCATTGATGAATTGAACCAGGTGAAAGAGGATAATCAAATTAACTGGTTGCCGGAAGTTAGCACGGTAGCCGCTCGTGATACCGCGTACCCGAATCCGGTAAATGGCGATACAGTCCGGATCACAGGAGAAGCCCGGATTGATCGTTATAACGGTACAAGTTGGATCACAACGGATCGATACAATCCAGCTGCTATTGACCAAGTTACTCAACAGTTGGCCGAAACTGCGAAACAGAACGCGGATTATTTATACAATATTGAAAATGCATTACGTAAATTTTTATCCATAAAATACCCCACAATTGTTTGGTGGGGAGATTCGATCTCCGCTGGAACAGGTGCACCGTCCGGAAGAGGATATTTGACGCAAGTGGAGCAAACGGCAACGTGGTTCTTCGGAAAACCTAATTATGCCACGACATTGTTTTACAATTATGTTGATGCGACTTGGACTAAAGAGGATCGCGGAATTGCTTTGTATCGCGTAGTAGGTACAGCAGAATCAACTCCTTGTAAAATTATCGATTATTTCGGACGGTTTGATGTAGCAGTAAAGTGCCGAATTGTTTACTCGACAGCGCCAGACGGTGGGGAATTTGATGTAAAAATCGGTGGGGCTGTAGTCGGAACTATTTCGTGCAATGGAGCAGCTAAGGACGGGCTAATTAGCGCTGAATATTCAGTGCCGGCAAATTCAGCCGATGCCAATACGCAAATCATACCAAAAGGGAAAGTATATCTGCACGGTTCCATCATTTATTTAGAGGAGCATGCAAAAACACCGCGATTCGTTAACCTTGTTCATGGCGGAACGAAAATTGCGGATTATACCGACGCAGAAATCGTGGATAATGTCACTATGATTACGCCTGATCTGTTCGTTATGGCGCTGGGCGCTAATGATTACACACAAAACACACCTCTTGCCACTTACGAAGAGAAGGTGCGTATTGCAATTGAAGCAGCGCAGCCAGGAGCATCTGTTTTGTTGCTCGCAACAGGCGGAAATTCATCGACTTCTACGGACGGAGGCAGATATGAAGCACAAAAGGCGGTTTTGAAGAATTTAGCGAAAGAATACGACTGCGCTTTTGTAGATGTGGATGCGTATTGGGGTGGATATACAGAGGGCAACGCTCAAGGCTATTACGCTGATACTATTCACCCGACAGAAAAAGGGCATACCTCAATGGCGGATTTATTAACACCGATTTTGTTCCGCGCTGTTAACGTTTCAGAGAAAAACTATTATAAGGCAGTTTATCCAAATTCGTTTAAATGGTTTGAAAAACGCGATATTTATCACGACAAGGCAACCAAACGTGTTTTGTCGACAGCAGATCGAATTATTGCACCAAACCAATCCGGTACTGAAGTAGGGTGGGAAGCGCCGATACAGCCTATTATTGCACGTAGTTTGGCACAGTTTCCGCAATCACCTGCAAGGGGGCAGGTCGGGTTTGCAACAGACCGGAATAAAGTTTATGTTTGTACGGCAGAAAGATCAGCGGATGGAGCAACTGCTGCTGTGTGGAAGGACGTGTTCGGGGATGCTTGGACAATGCCGGAATATACGTCGTTGCCATCACCTTCTAGTTTCCCAGCAGGAACAATCATTCACTACAAATCAGCGGGAGAGGACTCGAAAATGTATATGGTTCAGATGTTGGCAGATGGAGTAACTAGGAAATGGGCAGTCGTTGGATTGACGACAGTTTTATAGATTGACAAGGGAAATTAAAGTGAAAAAGATAAATATATTTACCATTCTCATGTAGAATTTTACAGTTAGTTATTATAAACTTAAGTAAAATTTGAATTCATGAGGTGTTGTGTTTGTTCAGTGTCAATTGGAGGCATTTACTATTAGCCTTGATGATAGGTGGATCAGTAGGTGCCTTATCTTTATTGGGTACAGATATATTTTCCATGATAGCGATTGGATTAATTATATTTACTGTAAGTGTCCTCCTATATTTGAAATTTAGAGATATGTTTGTTTTGACGGTAACAATATTAGTATGTTTTACGCCTCAAATTTCCAGCATAGGTGTAAATATTGGATCTATTAACGTGTCTGTGACAGACTTCGTTATTCTATTCAACGTTTTTTACTTGTTTGTAACTAAAAAGTACCTGAAAATATTTAGTTTGTACTTAAAGAAACCAATCATTTTTAATATATTTTTATCATTGACTATGTTGTTGGGTATTTATCTAATGTTTTCTGTATATAATGACTTTGGACTCGCGTTAAAGTTAGCCCGGACATTGCTTTACTCGTTCTTTATATTTGTATTATGGATAGTTTATTGTAAAAAAGAAGATACAATTAGGCTTGTTATATTTCTTAGTATGGCGACCTCAACTATAGTAATATTAACTTATATTGGCATTTTTATATCGAAGGGTGAGTACGCAATATTTAGAAATGCAGAAACATTCCTTGCCGGAGCCTTTTGTTATTTAAGTATTTGGCTCATAACTGCTAAAGACTCCAAAAAAACTAAGATGTCAGCGTTTATAGCGATGGTGCTTTTAGTTGGTGCTATTGTTGTTCAACAAGATAGGGTGCAAATTGTAGCAGTAGTCGTATCACTACTAGCAGCAATGTTATTTTTAATAATCAAACGAGCATTCTTATTTAAACGTGTATTTAATTTAGTGTTTTCTTTCTTTGCTGTTTTTTCTTTTATTTATTTATTAGTGAAACTTATAAATAATCAAGGTGTAAACAAAATGTTTGAATCCTACTATACTAACAGAATATTAATTTTATTTAATAATAACGGCAATCTGCAATTGGATACCAGTTTAAGCATTCGAGTATCTCAGTATCAACGGATTATTGAACAAAATTCAGAGAATATATTAACTTTACTATTCGGAAAAGGTTTAGCAGCGACTTACTTTGGAAGCACTGTAGTAGTTGATAGTTTTTGGTTTTGGATTATCCTTAACTTAGGCTTAGTAGGTTTTATATTTTTTATAGGGTTTTTCGCTTTCCCAACTTTAAAAATATTACAATATCCAAAAGCAAATTTAAGTGCGCCTGTTTTTTCTTACATCGTTGCTGCCATTATAATGTCACTTACAACACCTAATATGATTTATAGAGTCGATGATTCTGTTGGAGTAGGTATAATTTTTGGGATGGTTTACTTATTAATAACTACCGAATTTACCGAAAACTTAGAAGGGAATAAAGTCCAAAAGAAAAAGGTGAAAGGAATAAAGTTAGGAAAGAAAAGATTAATATGGTGAAAAGTAGGACAAAACTGTTAAATAACTACGTTTTGTTATTTCAATAACTATGTCTATCAGTACACCTATTTTTATGGATAATATAATAAAAGGGGGTATTGATAGTGACAATGAATATGATTCGGGGCATTGATGCTCTGGTAGCTCATTTAAAAGAACAGGGAGTGCCAATCTCTCGTACAACTATTTTTACATTATTGAAGCAAAAGCAGATTCCCCACCGCCGTCCAGCACCACGCATTGTACTTTTTGATCTCGACAAGATCGAAGAATGGCTAAAGTCAAAAGACGATTCGGAAATTAGTTGACCAAACTGTTGATTCACTACATCCTGTTACACAAATAACTATTTCCATAAGTGTGCTCTTTTTGTTATATTGTCCGTAAAAAAGGGTGCTCGTTATGTTGAAAATCGAACTCGACGAACTTGAAGTTGAAAGAATCTATCGTGAAGAACTAAGAAAGCGATTAAATGAATTAGAACATCACCGTACATTTTGGGATTGGGATGAACTTTGTCGACAGACCTGCATGAGCAAGAATTTTATAAGAGAACAATTCTTTTTCGACCCACGGTTTCCTAAGTATCAAGTTGGTCGAAAATGGCTTTTCCCAGCCAAAGCAACGGAAGAGTTCTTATTGCAGTGGTTATCAGAGCAATAAGTAGGTTCCTACTGTTGAGTAAATGAAACGAGTATTAAATGTACAAGACTAGTGAATAGCTAGTCTTGTACATTTAACAAATTGCTATTTTTATACAAGAGATTTAAGATGAAGAAAAAGAACCCACATTTAGGGCTGGCACCCTGTGGGTTCTTGATATAATGGGTACTAAGTTAACCCTATTATATCAAATTATTTCAAACAGATATACTGGGGAGGAAATATAATGAGTAAGATTGGTAGAAATAATACCTGTCCATGCATGAGTGGGGGAAAGTACAAAAATTGTTGCGATAAAACCGGTATTTGGGCGCATTTTCAAAGTCAGGGATGGAACTATTATGATGAATCTTTTGCGTTGCAAATTTTATATTCAAGCGACGCCAAGTTTAGAAATTTTTATCATAAAGAACGTCAAAAAATATCTAAACCAATTCTATTTTTCTCAACTAATAGACTTAATTCAAAAATGTCTTACGGTAATATTGACGATGATTATTATTTTATCATCTCGACGCATCCTCAAATACCAGTCAGTGAATCAATACACATGGCTCATGAATTAGAACATCTTGTTCTTTGTTCTGAAGGTTATAAATTGGTTTCGTTTAAAGATCAATCTTTAAACTCAAATAGCCGAAAAAATAAAATGTTAAATGACATGATTTACGATCCGATTCTCAATAACCGATTAATTTCTTTCGGATATGATCTGTCAGCTTATCTAGATGAATCCGATAGAATCCAAATGAGGACAATTGGAACTGATGCAAAAGATGAAGAGAGTATATTTCTTGTGATGACTCTTTATGTAAAAAGAGTATTGGATTTTAGAAATATTTACTCGAATATCCTTCCAGAAGAAATTGAATTCAACAAATGGGTAAAGTATCATTACCCAGAAGTTATTCCTAAAAGTATGGCGATTTTAGATGTTATTTATAAATTCGGGCTATCTAATCCGACTGAAACTGAAGTGTCGTTGAAAGAAATATTGAAACTACTAAATATCGAGGATCAATTTGAATTATTTATCTCTTAAGAGCTACTACAGTAGCTCTTTTTTGTTTTAAAAGGAGGGAAAACAAATGAGTAACCAGTTTCAGAAAGTTTCCCTGGAAAATCAAAAAAAGATTATTGAATTAACTAAGAACAGAAATTTGGAAGAAATGATTATAACTTTTCATGGAGAAGAGTTGCCGTTCGATAAACGTAAGCACCAGGCGCACAAAAAATATCATGTACAGTAAAGGGGGTATGCAGTTTGATATCCGTTACACACAATGACGGCCGATCAGAGCCGTTAATCAATATACAGGGTGCTGAAATTGAAGAAGAAGTAAATGGGGTGTTCACGCTCTCGTTTACTTCTTTTTTTGTGGACAATCCTGGTTATGAGTTGTTGGAAGAAGAGTCGATTGTAGACTTGGCTGGTCAGGAATTTCGCATGACCGATTATAAAAAGAAACGTCTCAGTAAATCCGTTTCCGGACCGCATGTATTTTTCGATCTTATACATCATCGCGTGGAGGGTATACAGGGCGGCACCCGAACAGCAGAGGAGCAAGCGGCTTTTATCCTGGACGGATCGGGATGGACATGGGAAGTGAAGGGGGAGATTCCTCCGCAGTTATTTTTAGGTGCGTTTGGTAACAGCAATGCCATTCAGCTTATTCGTCTTATGTGCGAAACATTAAAGTGTGAAGTCCAAATCATGCCTGACAAGCACCTTGTCTTTTCCAAGCAGATCGGCAAGGATGATGATTTTCAATTCCGGTCGAAATATAACATCAAGGATATTAGTCGTTCCGTCAGTACGACGGATTTGTTTACTGCGATTAAAGCAACCGGAGCGAACGGATTGGAAAAAGAGTACCGTTCGGACACATGGGAGCTCTATGCCATTAACGGTAAGCCGCGTTATGCCGATCCAGTCACCAACGAAGAAATGGTCACGGAAGAAAGCTTGCTCGCATTCGCAGAACAGGAGCTGGGTGACAGGTGGATTCCTCAGATTTCAATTGATGTTTCTGTCGCAGAGTTGCAGGAGCAGGGGTATGAAGGTGTACCCGGATTAGGTGACCGCATATGGCTCATCGAACCATCCATGGGTCTTCCATTTCAAACTCGTGTGATGAAGAGAAAAGGCAATCCGTTTCAAAAAGGAAAATTCGTTGTCACCCTATCGAATGTAAAGCAGTCCTTTGCGGATATCCTTACGGAAACAAAAGTGGAAATCGATAAGAATGCAAAAGAATTTCGTTCGAGAATTGAGCAGACAAATAAATTAATCGAGTTAGAAGTTGAACGGTTAGGAAATGGCATACTTGAAGCATATTCACGCATTCAGATCGAATCGGATCGGATCACATCAGAAGTAGGGCGTCTTGATGGAGACGTTCTAACAGCAAACAGCCGGATCACTCAACTGGCAGATAGTGTGGAGGTTGAGGTGCAACGGATTGATCAAAACATGGGAACCTTAAATACCCAAGTTCAAATAAATGCAGGAGAAATTAGCACCAAAGTTTCTTCGACCGATTATAACGGCGTGGAGATGATTTCCCGTATTAATCAGACATCGACAACGATTAAAATGCTGGCGGAGCGTATTCAATTATCAGGTATTACGGAAGTTGCTCAGACGCTCCATATTGGTGCGCCGGGCAGTAGCGGCAACAAATCATTGATTTTCAACAACTATTCAGGTATCGACACATTCGGAACCGATTCGATGGAATTAACGACGTTTGGATTTATGCACATGAATTGCGAAACCGTCAGGTTTGATCCTTACTTCGGCGGTCGTGCTGCAAAGGTCGATCTATCGACAGCGGATGAAGTCATTTATGGCGACAACGCACCAGTCGCAAGGTTCGGTTGATGTAGATGGCTTATTTAAGAACGCCCTTTACAGACGGTGTAGGTGAAACGTGGATTGACGTCATTATTCAGGATTTAGATTATTCCGCATCGACATACACAGAACTCAATTTATTTTGTCTCGAGACTGGCCAGGGTTTTGACGTTCGATTTAAGTCGGGTGCCGGAGGTTCGCCGGGCACGTACCGCACAGGCGCACAGCGATTTGATAATTTATTGCCGGGTTCAACGTATAACTTTTATGCAGAAGCGACCTACGGCGGCGGGGATCGGCGTATTCCAGATAGCGGATATTACTCGTTTAGCACACTCGCCGGAACGGGCCCGGCTCCTTATAATGTGTCGATCAGTGAGGATTCGATGGACGGGAAAACCATTGATGTCATAGTGACGTGGATGGGGCAGGCGAATGAAGTGCGTTATGATGTGAGCTGGATATCGGGATTCCCTGACAATGTTCACTCGGTCAGTACACTTGCGACGTTTCACGAAAGGAGCTTCACCGCACCAGCGTACAGCACCCCTTATTACATTGATGTCCAAGTATCGGGTCCGGGTGGTACGTCGAACTGGGAAACGCTTTACATCATGACAGACCCGGAGCCTATCGTTGTCGGTTCCACGTCGATCACGTCGCTTTCGGACTTTGCCAGTAACGCAATACGGGTAAATTGGTCATATGCTACAAACGCAGTCTATTACGAAGTGCAATACCGGGTGTCCGGATCAAGCACTTGGCTTTATGCCGCATACAGTCAGAGCGGTAATGATTTTCTTGTAACCGGACTGCAACCGTCCACGGATTATCAGTTTAGAGTCCGGGGCTATCAAGGTAGCAGCTACGGGGCCTGGTCATCTGCTGTCCCCGGCCGGACGCTTTCAAATATCCCAACCGCCTTTAACTGGACCTATGCAAAGGTGCAGGGCGGCGAATATAACCTAAAAGCGCAGGAGTGGAATGCGCTCGGTTCCAAGATCAATCAATTCCGCGAATACAAAGGCTTGAGTAACTACCCGTTTTCGACAGCGTATGTCAATGCGATCTTTTATGCCAGTTATTATAATGAAGTGCGAGCTGCTATTAATGACATGGGACCGGTCACATCAATTCCGGCTATCCGCTACGCAGGGGATGACGTAACGGCAGCTGTTTTAAATAGATTAAGAGACAGTCTTAATTCTTTAAATTAATACAACTGGTAGGAGGAAAATAGAATGAAAATTATCATTACACTACAAGACGAAAACCAATTTCCTTTGGAATTTGAATACAATGCGGCAGAACTTGCGGCACAAGCAAATGCCCCAGGAGTTACAGTCGTAATGCTCGGTAGTATGGTCATTAGTAAAAACGCCATTAAGCACATTGTTTCTGCAGAACCATTAACACAACAACCTAACACCCAAATACAGCTTGCTGATGGTAAAAGTATCACAGATTATGTGGCGAATTATAATGCGACAGATATCGCTAAACAGTTCAATGATCCGCGAACATCCCTAGTAACCATCGGGGATACATTGGTTAGTAAAAATGCGTTTAAATTAGTTCTTCAACTGCCAGCAACAGAAACAGCTGCAGAATAGAAAAAATTCAGTGTCGTCCTCGGGCGGCATTTTTTTATACAAAAAATTATTAGGCGGTGAAACGATGGAAGTAAATTTGCAGGCCCAGGTGCATGATTTGAAAATCACGATGGCACGGATGGAAGGGAAGCTAGATGCTTCACTGGAGCTAAAAAAAGATGTACTCGAACTAAAAGCGGACATCAAAGAAACAAATGAATGCTTGGACGTAACAGATGATATTGCGAAGGAAGCACGGCAAATCGCAAAGCAAAATCAAAAAGCGATTGCGGATATGCTCACAACGATCAAATGGGGAGTCGGGATCGTCGTTACAATTATGATGCCGATTGCTCTTTTTGCTTTGAGCCAATTAACTGGGGGAGGACAATAACAATGAAAAATATCGATAACGGGACCATCGTGCGGACGGTGGTTCTTTTTGTTGCGCTCATTAATCAGATGGTAGTGGCGGCCGGGTATAGCCCCCTGCCATTTAACGATGCTCAAGTAGAATTTGCGGTTTCGACTTTCATTACCGCGGCAGCGGCAACCGTGGCATGGTGGAAAAATAATAACGTGACGCGTAGAGCTCGTCAGCAGGCAGCTATGCTCAAAAGAGAGGAGGATGCACAATGAGCTGGACACCAACATATCACAAAAGAAACCTTGGTAACTTGGATGATCTGGCACCTAACACAAAAGCAGCTGCAATGAAGTGGTACCAGTACTGCATCGATAAAAAAATTGATGTGTTGATTTATGAGACGATCCGGACCGTTGCCCAGCAGCGGGCAAACATTAAAAGTGGCGCTTCCAAATCGATGAAAAGCTACCACCTCGTCGGACAAGCGCTTGATTTCGTGCCGATCATCGGTGGTAAGGCGCAATGGCCACGTTCAGTGTATGCCAGCATTCCTTTTATCTCAGCTATTATCCACGCAGAAAAATTAGGTTTTGAAGCAGGGTATCGCTGGGGATGGGATGCGCCACACTTGCAATTCAATTATCGGGGCTACGGTACGGACAAAATGCCGGCAACAAGTGCAGCTGCAGTGCCGGCTGTTTCGATGGGAAAAGAGGAAGTTCTTTCGCTCCAACAGAAACTCACGAAGCTGGGCTTGGATACAAATGGAGTGGACGGCGTTTATGGAAAGGGAACAACCAATGCTGTCATGATCCTGCAGCGTCGGACTGGCCTGGCTATCGATGGCATTGCCGGACCACAGACACTGGCCAAGATCGAGCAGCTGCTGAAAGAAAAAGGGCTGATCGGTACACCAGGCATTTTCCGCGTTGTCACTGGAACGTTTGCTACACCAGAAGCGGCAGAAGCGGCGGCTAAAAAGATGCCGTATAACGCGCGTAAAGGCGCAGAGGACAACCGCATTTACACAGGCGTATTTACCTCACTTGAGTCTGCAGAAGAAGCGCGGGCGCTTATCGAGGTTGAACATGGATACAATCCGAGAATCAAATCGTATAGCGAAAGTGCATAAACGGCAAAAAAGCCCCGGGGGACCGGGGTTAAATCGCCGTGATAAATCTGACCACATGACCACATTTTGACCACATGACCACAGAAAAATCACTTCATCACCATAAATGAACAAAAATAAAAAAGTCATGAAAATAGATTTTTGTGTTTAAGTTTCGAATATGTCTTCCGAAAAATAAATATCAAAAACAGCTAAGAAACCTTCCTGCAACAGTTCATGTGGAGGCAGTGGCGGTTTTAGAGTTGATGTAGCAACGTTTTAGTGCAGGGAAGGAGTCTTTTGACCACATTCCCTGCACTTTTTTCATTTGCTTTTTTGAATGGTACCATCATCAAAAAAGCAGGCATCGTGGTGGATGGACAGCTCTTTTTTCAACAGCGGGGATAAATGATCGGTTTGATAGGCACAGACACAGCGCAGACTGTTTTCTTTTACAAGCCGGTCTGCTTTTTCTTCAAACGCAGCCAGGTCGGATAGGAAGTCTGACTGGCTGTTCCATTCAACATGCGACCAGATTCGCTTGGCGTAGCGGTAAATCTGCGATTGATGCGCTTCGTTTATGTAATGGTGGGAAGAAGGGTCCTGCACGTTGCAAATAAAAGAAAAAAATTCAAAGTTATTTTGATGCAGAATCATCTGCAGCTTTTCCGCGGGCAGCAGCGTATGAAGACGCAAGGATATAAACCGCCAGAGCCGGTCGTTTTCGATAAACAGCACAGGGTCTCCCAGTTGAATGGATTGCTGGATAAACGCAACGGCATTTTGGATATAAGCCTCTTCCTGTTCAAAACAATAAAACACGTGTGCACTTTGTGCAGTATCGAGCATGGCAAATCGGTCTGCGTATTGAGGGGGAGAGATGGTTGTCATAATGGTTCATCCTTTCAGCATACGAAACAGCCGATTTTCGAGAAGCATACCATAGTCCTATATCTTTGAACTAATTTGAATGTGTTCAAAAAAACCGGCCCTTCATTGAAAGCGGCCGGCTTTTTCTGCTTATACTGATACTGTGTAAGGTGTGGTGTTCACATCTTTTTCATAGTCGTCCGCTGAACAGCTTGCCGGAACGATTCTTTTAAGCATTAATCAATATAGCGTCTTGCTCCGGCATATTCCTGTTTATAAGGAGCGGTGTTCATCGATATGATTTCCACCCGTTTGCCCGCTTTGGGCGAGTGGATCATCTTGCCATCGCCAGCATACATGGCGACGTGATGGACACGCCCTTTGCCGTTGCTGTAAGCGAAAAAGAGCAGGTCCCCGGGCTTCAAAGCTGATTTAGAGATTGCTGTTCCGGCTTTTGCTTGCTCGGATGCATCACGCGGAATCCGGATGCCGTGATAGTTATAAATGGATGATGTGAAGCCAGAGCAGTCATACCCGTATGCGGAAACGCCCGACCATAAATAGGGCAAGCCGAGAAATTGCTTGCCGGTCGTCAGCAGCGCAGTACCGATCGGCTTCGGAATCGATGCTGTATTCCCCAAACGAACGTCACTTTTTTTGATCCATTTCGCCCCGTTTGCCGGTGTCATCACCTGTACCCAGTTGGTTTCCGATTTAATAACCGGAAGATCGGTATTAAAGCTGACCTCCATAAAGGATGTTTTTTTATCATGATATAAAACAGCTGTGTTAGCCTTTACCCGGGCTTTTTCACAGCTTTCGTAGGCAGCGGGCTGTGTAGTTACCTGTGATTTCGGAAGCCAGCCGGGGTAGCCCTTGCTATTTTTCGGCGTAGATTGGTCTTTAACCGCAACCTGGGCCCAGCTGCCGCTTGTTTTCAGGACGGTAACCTCCTGGCCGTACAAAGCTTGTGTTTCGGCTTTGCCCGTCAGCCAAAGACGGTCCTTCACGGTCGCCATTTTAGCTGTCCAGGCTTTCATGTTGACAGGGTTTTTTAAAATCGGCTGATCGATCTGGCGTTTAGCACTCGTGTCCTTCCAAAGCGTCGCCACGGACACATTCACATAAGTCTTTTTAACAGATGTTTTCTGATAGCAGGACGAAGCGGCTGAATCCGCAGGAAACAAGGGAAAAGTGAGAGCAAACATCATCAGCACGATCAGCACCTTTTTCAATGTCATAAGCGATTCTCCTTTATATATATGTGGAAATAAACCAATCAAGACGAATAGTTCCAGATAGATTGATCATACCATGAATAGAGGCCGACCATAATTGAAATTAGCTGTTTTAACCAAATATCGTTATAATGGAAAGAAACGAAGGATAAAAGGAGGAGCTTGAATGGGGAAAAAACTGCCAGTAAAAGAACAGGTGCTTCTCGCTTACTACGTGCAATATTATTTGGAAAACAAACCGGATGTCATGTATGAGCTTCATGAGCGGATGAGCGATCATATGGAGCCGGCGGTGTATGAAATCGCCATGAATGATTTATTTGATGAAGGGCTTGTGAACGGTCTTGAGAAAATTCGTCACTACGACGAAACGGACGGACATATTATTAAGCCAATGATTACAAACGAAGGCATTTTATATATTAACAACGTGTTGAATATTCAGCCGTATGCGAGTGACGGCAGCAAGCTTGAGTACGTGAAAAACAGCTTAACAACGAGCAGCCTTGAGCTTTCGATTCCAGTTATTGCGGAATATGTGGACGAAGCAGCAGCCCGGAAGTAAAAACCTCTTGCCGCCAAGAGGTTTTTTTGTTTGATTGACAGAATAGAGAGGAAGAGAAAGCAGTGAAAAAGTGGATCGCTTTTATTTGGCTTGCACTTGCAGGCGGATTCCTGTCAGCCTGCACGATGGAAGATGTGGGTGACGTGCTGGAGATAACAGAGGATGTGCTGACAGCAATTGAAAAAGAACAAAACAGTACACCGGAAACAGAAAAAGCAGAAGAACCGTTGAACGAATCAGGCAGCATATTAAAATCAAAAGGGACGATGGAGCCGATCCCGGCTGACCTTGTCCGCCCGGTTGACGGCGATACGGCTGTATTCGCCTTTGATGCAGATCAGGACGGAAAAAAGGAAGAGTTTAGTGCCCGTTTTTTATTAATCGATACACCGGAGACGCGCCATCCGCAGCTTGGCAAGCAGCCGCTCGGCGAAGAAGCGAAGGAGCGAACAGCCGAATTGCTTGAAGACGGAGAAGTGACGATTGAATTCGACGTCGGACAACGGCTGGATAAGTATGATCGGATTTTAGTGTATGTATACGTTGACGGCGTGAGCGTGCAGGAAACACTTCTTGAAGAAGGGTTTGCACGGGTGGCCTACGTATATCCGCCGAATACGAGATACCTGGACGAGTTTGAAGCAAAAGAAGCCGTCGCCAAACAAAAAGAAAGAGGCGTCTGGGCAATGGATGGTTACGTAACAGAGCGGGGATTTAATTCCGAATGAAAAAGCCGATTTACACTCCTGAAGTGTAAATCGGCTTTTTCTGTTACTTTATCATTCAGATGTTTAACGAGTTAACGAACCTGTCCGTCACCGCTCATGATATATTTAATCGTCGTCAAGGACGGCAGACCAACAGGACCTCGTGCGTGCAGCTTCTGAGTAGAAATGCCGATTTCGGCACCGAAGCCGAGTGCTTCTCCGTCGGTAAACCGTGTCGATGCATTGTGGTACAATGCCGCTGCATCAACCTGCGTCATAAACGTGCGTGCTGTCTGCTTGTTTTCTGTCACGATGGCTTCTGAATGGTTCGTGCCATATTCATTAATATGGTCAATCGCGTCATCGAGTCCGCTGACAACCTTAACGGCAAGATCCAGGCTTAAATATTCATTTGCCCAATCTTCCTCCGTCGCCGGAATCGCGTGCGGAATCGTCTTCACAGCGGTGTCGTCGCCATGAACTGCAATGTTATGCGTTAGAAGCGTTTCAATCAACGCATCCTTATGCTCGTTCAGCCAGTCCTGGTGGATGATGGCTGTTTCTAACGCGTTGCACACAGCAGGACGGTCTGTTTTGGCGTTAACTAAAATAGCGAGTGCTTTTTCCACGTCAGCCTCTGCGTCAATGTACAAGTGGCAGTTGCCGACACCTGTTTCCAGCACCGGAACCGTTGCGTTTTCCACGACCGTTTTAATGAGCGAGCCGCCGCCGCGCGGAATAATGACATCAATGTGCTCCTTCATCGTCAGAAGCTCATTAACAGCGCTGCGGTCCGTGGATTCAATAAATTGAACGGCTTCTTTTGGAATAGCCGTTTCATCCAGCGCTTCGTGGATCACGTTCACGATTGCTTTATTTGAAGAAAGGGCCGAGGAGCCGCCTTTCAAGACAACCGCGTTGCCGGATTTTAAAGCAAGGCCTGCAGCATCCACTGTCACATTCGGGCGCGCTTCGTAAATCATGCCGATGACGCCGAGCGGAACACGGACTGCTTCTACGTCCAATCCGTTCTCAAGCGTCCAGCTCGATGATACTTCACCAACTGGGTCCGGGAGACCGGCTACCTTGCGTAGGCCGCCGGCAAAGCTGAATACGCGATTCTTTGAAAGAGAAAGACGGTCCATATAGGCGTCGTCATATCCTTTTTCCCGGCCTTTCTGTAAATCGGCTTCATTTGCTTTTAAAATGGCTTCATACTTCGCTTCCAGCTGATCGGCTACGTGAATCAGCGCCTCGTTTTTCACTTCTGTTGAAAGAGCAGCAAGGACTCTTGATGCTTTTTTCGCCTGGATAGCTTGTTCCGTCATATGTGTTGTTTGCGTTAAGATAAGATCGTCCTCCTTTTAAAATTAAACCGTGACAGGTGAAGATGTTTCTAAATGAAGGCACACGAATTGCTTCCGGTCGATCGCCGTGTCTGCCTGCTGTACTTGTTCGTCATTCAGCTGCTTGGAAGAATAATTAATGATGCCCATACCGATTTCATTGCTGTTCACATCTTTAATGCTCACAACCTGTCCATCTTTAAACGTGCCGTTCACCGCGTAAATGTCGGAAACAAGCAAGCTGTCGCTTTGCTCCAAAATAAACTGGCCCCGTTCGGCTTCGACAATAATTTCACCCTGTGCGCCTGAATGGAAAGCGATCCATTGCTCTTTGTAGTCGAGATTGGTCTGAGCCTCGTTCACTTCAAAATAGGTGCCCTTCGCTTTTTGACGAACGGCGTCCAATAAAATATTGGCTTTATCCGCTTTTCCTAAAAAGGATGGGATGCCGGATGCCATCGCAATTTTTACCGCTTCAATTTTCGACTTCATTCCGCCTGTGCCGACATCGCTTGCCGGTCCGCCCGCTGCTGCCTCGATTTCAGGTGTAATTTCATGCACCTGCTCAAGCATCTTCGCATGGGGGTCCTTTGTCGGATCCGCATCATACAGCCCGTCGATATCTGACAAAATCGCCAGCATATCGGCCCCGATCAGGCCGGCTACTTTCGCGGACAACGTATCGTTGTCACCGAATTTCAAATGATTCACTGTTACAGTGTCATTTTCATTCACAATCGGAATAATGCCGCGGTCAAGCAGAACAGACATTGTGTTCCGGACATTTTGATAGCGGTTTTCATCCGAAAAATCATCTCTCGTTATGAGCATTTGCGACGCTGTGTAGCCGTGTGATAAAAACAGATTCGAATACGTCTCCATGAGAAGGCCTTGTCCAATCGAAGCGGCTGCCTGTTTTTCTGGGAGAGTATCTGGACGCTGCAGGAATCCGAGCTTCCGGTAGCCTGCTGCAACGGCACCCGATGAAACGAGGACCACTTCATAATTTTGATCTTTTAAATGAACAACTTCATCAACCAGCTTTTCAATTTTGCGACGGCTGATTTCACCGTGCTGGCTTGTTAGTGAATTACTTCCAATTTTTACAACGACTCTTTTTTTTGTTTTGTTTGTCACCTAATCGCTCCTTTTAAACGTGCTGTGGTTTTTTTGAGAATTGATTGCTGATTTCTTCTGAACGTGCAGCGGCGCCTTTAACAGCCTGATAAATGGCTTCGCCGCCTCCAAAGTGCTCAAGTGCTTCTAATCCTGCGAACGTCGTGCCGTTTGGCGATGTGATCTTTTTGCGAAGCTCTGCAGGTGTATCCTCCTGGCGCATGATCATTTTCGCCGCGCCATACATCGTCTGTGCGGCAATTGCCCGAACCGTTTCGGCATCAAAGCCGCCTTCAGCTCCTGCTTTTTCAATGGATTCCATTAAATAATAGAAATAAGCCGGTCCACTTCCTGCGATCCCTGTAAAGATATCCATCTGCTCCTCTTGAATCGTGTAAACCGATCCAATGCAGCGAAGCAGGGATGCGGCATCCTTCATATTGTCTTCATTAGTCCACGCGCCGGAAGAAATGGCGGTCGCTGATTCTTCGGCAATAGCGGATGTATTCGGCATTACGCGTATAACCTGCTGGCCTTCTTCGAAAAAGCGTTCAATATGGGAAGTAGGAATGCCGGCCAAAACAGAAAGAATGACTTGATGGGGCTGAATATGCTTTTGCAAGGATTCAAGCGCGGCATCCGCATCTTTCGGCTTCATTGCTAAAATAAAGAAATCGATTTGATCAAAAGGCAGTTCACTGTTTTGCATCGTTCTTATTCCATATTTTGCTTGAAGCGCTGCCCGTTTTTCCTGGTTGCTGTGGTTCGTGGCAATTACGTTCTCCGGGTGTAATTGTCCGTTATTGACAATACCCGCGATCATCGCTTCTGCCATGGAACCCGCACCAATAAACGCGACTGTTTTGTTTTTTAGCATGTTGCTCTCCTTCGTGTTCGTATTTTTTGTTCGTGTTTTTCATGACGGTTTCCATACTAACACGCTGAAAATGGATGTCAAGGCGCGGCAGCAAGCGTTTTTCATCTCCTTTTGGGGAGTGCGCGTTCGCATGTCGTTTTCTGGTAAATGTACGCTGAACCATGATGCAGCAAGCGATAAGCGGGGGATGAAATGTGGGAATGAAAGTGTTTACTTTTAAGAAAAGAGATCGTTAATTTGGTATTGAATTCTGAATATTTTTATTTTTGTTATCGTTTTCAAGCAGCGCAATTCGCTTAACATCCCTGCATTATGTGTCTAAAAATGTCTATGGAAAAGCGGTCCGTTTAAATAAAAGACAAGAACCAAACAGCATGCCGCTGTTCATCGGCGGCCGCCCGGTTGAAGACACGCTTTACGTAAGGAAGGTGAGTGGACTCCGCCACCTGACGATAAAATTCTGACGTTTCTTGCTCGTCGCGAAAGGCAGAAAGAACTCCCTGCTTAAACGTTCTCGGGCAGGTTTCGTTCATTTTGGGCGAAGGGGCAGAGCCGGTTAAAGCGTGATAAAGGGCAGAGAATGCTTCAAAGTGACGAAGCTCATCTTCCCGTATGGCCAAAATTCTTTTTTTGACGTCCGCACTCGGCGCCAGATCGGCCAGTTTTTCGTAACAATGGATGGCGGTAAATTCGCCATTTATTGCTTTGGTCAGCTGATCGGTTAACATACAGAAACACATCCTTTTAAATAGGTAGTGCTCTATCATATGCAGCGCATCGTTTTCTTGTTAAAATGGACGGGTAAAGGTGGGAGAAACGCCAGCAAGGGGGAAAATAAATGAAGGCCATCGTATTAAAAGAAGCCGGCGGACCGGAAAAAGCAAGTTATACAGAAGTGGAAAAGCCAGCGGCAGGAGGCTGGGAGATTGTTGTCAAGCTGAAAAACGCCGCATTGAACCGGCGCGACGTATTTGTGACGCATGGGATGTATCCAGGCATGAAGCTTCCTTCTGTTCTTGGAGCAGATGGAGCAGGGATTGTGGACTCGGTCGGTGATGGAGTGGAAAGTCTTCGTGCAGGTGATGAAGTCATCATCAATCCCGGGCTTCAATGGGGAGAGGATATTCGCTTCAACAGTCCCAAGTTCCATATCCTCGGCATGCCGACAGACGGTACATATGCGGAATACGTGAAAATTTCGTGTGAAAATGTGTATAAAAAGCCGGCGTATTTAACATGGGAGGAAGCAGCATCAATTCCACTTTCCGCTTTAACCGCTTACCGGGCGCTGATGACGCGTGGCGAACTGAAAAAGGGAGAAACGGTGTTTATTCCCGGCATTGGAAGCGGAGTCGCTTTGTTTGCGCTGCAAATCGCTGTAGCAAAAGGCGCGAACGTATATGTGTCTTCGAGCAGCGACGAAAAAATTAGGCGCGCGGTTGAAATGGGTGCGTCAGGCGGAGTCAATTACCGGACAGACGGCTGGGTAAAGGACTTGAAGAGTAAAATAGGCGGCGCAGACTTGATTATTGACGGCGTCGGTGGAGAACCGTTCAAAGACTTGATTCAGGTGGCGAATGCCGGCGGACGGATCGTGAATTTTGGTGCGACGGCGGGCACGGTGCCTGAACTGGTGCTGCCGCGAGTGTTCTTCAAGCATATTGATATACGCGGAACGACAATGGGCAGTCCACAGGAGTTTGCCGACATGCTGATGTTTTTTGAAGAACATGAAATTCGTCCGGTCATCGATAAGCGCTTTTCGCTCGCAGACGCTGTTTCCGCGATGAAGTATATGGAAAGCGGAGATTCGTTCGGAAAGATTGTTTTGGATATTTGATCGGGAGGAAAAACCAAGCACATATGTGGATGACGGCGCAATTAAATGAATGAGCGCGCAATTCCCCGGGTTGACGGCGCAATTACCGAAAGTAACGCGCAATTATGTGTGAATTGCGCGTTATTCTACATAATTGCGCCGTCCATTTGGTTTAAGAAAAAATACGGTTTTCGTCATGAAGAGAGAAAAGCCGAGCGATCGTCTCATGATCGCTCGGCTTTTTCTGGCTTTATTCCGGCTTTTGGAACACACATTGGATCACGTGGCTTGTCCCTTGATGAAGGTGCCCTTCGTTTCGTTCCGCTTCTCCGCAGAAAACGATTTTATGAACCAGCCGGAGAACACATCAAGCATTTGCTCCGGTGTGAAAAGAAGCTCACGATCGTGTTGAAATCGCTTATGCCACATGTTCACGCGCAGCACGTTCCTTTGTTATTTTCGTGTACCAGCTGTGCAGGATCATGCCGATGATGATCAACACGATGCCAATAGAGGCAATGGTTCCCGGAAACGCTGCCTGAAATAAAATCACTTCGCCGATTACAGTAAACAGCACCTGTGCGGACTGTGTGGCCTCGACGGAAGCAAGCTGTCCGGGGTTATGGCGTGACCGGTCTGTGGCGATAAAAAAGAGCGTTGTGGCGATCACACCGGAAGACAAGCCGACAATAAAGGTTTGCAGCAGCTGGCTGGACGATGGAGGCCCGGCTGTTGCCCAGCCAGTGATGCTGAGCAGAATCCAAAACGGCAGGCTTGCGATAATCATGCCGAGAATGCGTGAAAACGTATCAAGGCGTCCGCCGCAAAGTGCCATCATTTTCCGGTTGCCGAGTGGGTACGCAAAAGCGGCGATCAGAACAGGCAGAACACCCGTTAAAAAGCCGTTCCATGTAAATCCATCGGACTTTTCTGCTTGCAGCAGCGCCACGCCGGCTAAAATCACACAGGAAATCGCAAGGGCGCCGAGCGGAATTTTTTGGCGGACCATGCGGCCATTCTTCCTGTCCATAAACAGCGGCGTCAAAAGAACGCCTGCGACAATCGTGAGCTGCCACGTACCACCGACAAGCCAGCCGGGTCCGGATGCTGCTGCATACGTGATCGGTGCGTAAAAAAGCACAAAGCCAAAAAAGCTCCACACGACCCAGGCGACCGGATGCTGCTTCATTTCACTGAACAATGGCCGAAGCTTGCCGCGCATGGCAACGATGATCACGAAGAAAGGAAGCATAAAAAAGAAACGAAGGGATGCGCTCCACATCCAGCTGCCTCCTGACAGCTCCATCGAACGGTTTAAAATAAACGTTACCGCAAAAAACAACGAGGCTAAAATGCCAATCGCGATTTCTTTCATAATTGATCCTCTTTCTAGTATCTGCCCCGTTCAGCTTGCAAGCGGCAGGGACAAACACCGCTAATATGTATGGTAGAATCATATCATATTCACTACAAAAGGGGGAATTTGGATGAAGGCGATCGTGCATGAAGGTACAGCCGGTCTTGAAGGGGTTTCATATCGGGAAATAGAAGAGCCGCTTCCAGGTAAGGGAGAGGTGCGCATCCGCTTAAAAGCAGCCGGGCTGAATCACCGTGACTTGTTTGTGCTGAAGCGTCACAAGGAGAATGAGCCGCCGCTGATCATTGGCTCGGATGGGGCGGGAATAGTGGAATCGGTCGGCGAGGGGGTCACTGCGGTCAAAGCAGGCGATGAAGTGATCATTAATCCGGGTCTGGGCTGGCCGGATCAAAGCGATGCACCGCCGGAGGGGTTTGAAATTGTCGGGCTGCCGTTCCATGGCACGTTTGCAAAATCAATTACGGTTCCGGCAGAAAACGCGCTGCCGAAGCCAAAGCACTTATCTTGGGAAGAAGCAGGCGTCCTGTCCCTTGCCGCATTGACTGCGTACCGGGCGTTATTCACAAGAGGAAAGGTGAAGCCGGGTATGAAGGTGCTCATCCCTGGAATCGGCAGCGGTGTAGCAACGTTTTTGCTTCAATTTGCAAAAGCAGCCGGCGCTGCCGTGTATGTCACGTCCCGCTCTAAAGAAAAGCGCCAAAAGGCTTTAGAGCTTGGTGCAAACAAAGCGATTGATTCGTCCGCCGATTGGAATGAAGCGTTAAACGGCGAGAAGATGGATCTTGTCATTGAATCAGTTGGCGCTGCCACTTTTAACCAGTCACTCGGGCAGCTGAGAACAGGCGGAACGATCGTCACGTTCGGTGCATCTGCCGGGGATGACGTCACGATCAACTTGCGCACGTTTTTTTACGGTCAGTTTAATATGCTCGGCTCCACGATGGGCAGTGGGGAAGAGCTAAAGGACATGCTTCATTTCATTGAAGAGCACCAGATTCATCCAGTCATGGACCGGACCTATTCACTGTCCGAGTATCAGGAAGCTTTTACGCGGCTGGAAAGAGCTGAACAAATCGGGAAAATCGCTTTTTCTATTGAATGATATGCTTTCGTGTGATAAAGTGAAACTCATTACTAGCAGAAAAATCAATTAAATAGGAATCACCGCTGGGGGCGCCCGTAATAGGGCTGAGAGAGGCGAGCTGCCTTAACCCTTATAACTTGAACCGGTTCGGACCGGCGTAAGGAAGAGGTGTTTTGACGCTTGGCTTCATTCTGTCACTACAGCCGTTTCTTCCTTTCGAAGAAACGGCTTTTTTGCTGTATAGAAAGGGATGTTTAGATGCAGACAATCGAACACATACATAATGAAATCGATAAACGAAAGGAAGAGCTGTTTGATCTGCTAAAGACCCTTATTTCCTTTCAAACACCGGCGCCGCCTGCCCGGAACACGGAAGAAGCTCAGCAGTTTGTGGCCGGTTTTTTACGGGACAAAGGGTTTGCGATTGATCAATGGGATGTGTATCCGGGAGACCCGAATGTTGTTGGGACATTAAAAGGGACGGACCCAGCTGCCTTCAACAGCTTGATTGTGAATGGACACATGGATGTTGCGGAAGTAAGCGAGGATGAACAATGGGAAACGAATCCATTCAGTCCCTTTGTGAAGGACAATGCTATCATTGGGCGCGGAGCAGCGGATATGAAGGGGGGGCTTGCCGGAGCTTTGTTTGCGATTCAGCTTATTCATGAAGCAGGAATGAAACTGCCCGGCACGCTTATGCTTCAATCGGTCATTGGCGAAGAGGTTGGAGAAGCCGGCACCCTTCAATGCTGCAAGAAAGGCTATAAAGCAGATTTTGCCCTCGTTGTAGACACGAGTGATCTGCATATTCAAGGACAGGGCGGCGTGATAACCGGCTGGATTACGCTGAAAAGTGATCAAACGTTTCATGATGCGACGCGGCGGCGGATGATTCATGCGGGCGGCAAGCTGATGGGTGCAAGCGCAATCGAAAAAATGACCAAAATCATTGCAGGTCTGCAGGAGCTTGAACGCCACTGGGCGGTGATGAAAAGCTATCCGGGGTTTCCGGCAGGCACTACAACGATTAACCCGGCTGTAATTGAAGGCGGACGTCACGCCGCCTTCATCGCCGATGAGTGCCGCCTGTGGATTACCGTTCATTTTTATCCGGATGAAACGTATGAAAGTGTGGCGGAGGAAGTGGAGCAGTATATCCGGAATATCGCAAAAGGCGATTTGTGGATGCAGGAAAATCCGCCGCAGTTTGAATGGGGCGGCACGTCGATGATCGAAGACCGGGGCGAGATTTTTCCATCGTTTGAAGTGGATCCACAGCATCCGGCGGTTCGGGAATTAAAACAGGCGCACAGCTCTGTTCTGGGGAATCTGCCTATTATGGACGTGTCGCCATCCGTGACAGACGGCGGCTGGCTGGCGGATGCAGGGATTCCGACCGCACTTTACGGTCCCGGAAAACTGGAGCATGCCCATGCAGTGAATGAGCAGCTCGACCTCGATGAATTGATCAACTACACAAAAGTGCTTGCGTCGTTTATATACAACTGGACGCATACAAGAAAAGGAGAAACTTCTTATGAAATTCAGTGAACAGCTGCGGGAGAAATGCCTGCCGATCTGGCGGCAAAACCATCAGCATCCGTTTGTGACAGGAATGGGAAATGGCACGCTTCAAGCGGACAAGTTCCGGTTTTACATGGTGCAGGATTATCTGTATTTAATTCAATATGCAAAGGTGTTTGCGCTCGGTGCCGTGAAGGCAGACGACCTCGCCACGATGGGTAAATTCGCGGCGCTTTTAGATGGGACGCTCAACGAAGAAATGGCGCTGCACCGGCAATACGCCGCTCGTTTTGGCATTACGGGAGAAGAGCTTGAGGCAGCCCAGGCGTCTCCGGTCACACTTGCTTATACGCATTACATGCTGCATGCGGCTCAAAATGGCACGCTTGCAGATGTCGTAGCAGCGGTTCTGCCATGTGCGTGGAGCTACTGGGAAATCGGCAAGGAGCTGAACCAAATTCCAGGTGCGGCGGAGCATGAGCTGTACGGGGAATGGATTAAGATGTATTCCTCTGATGAGTTCGGCCAGCTTGCCCAGTGGTGCATCGATTTAATGGATGAGCAGGCGGAAGGAAAATCAGAAAGAGAGCGTGCACGTCTGGAAGAGATTTTCCTCAATACAACCCGGTTTGAATATCTGTTCTGGGATATGGCCTACAACGGGGAAATGTGGCCGGGCGATGCGTGAAGCTGTGCTTGAGTTCCGGGATGTATCGTTTTCCTACAGTGGAAAAAAGCCAATTTTGGATCAGTTTCATCTCACGGTGCATGATCGTGAATTTGTCACCATTATTGGGGCAAGCGGGTCAGGGAAAAGCACGCTTTTTCGCTTGATCACCGGGCTTGAGCAGGAAGAAGCCGGAACGATCCGCTTAAACGGAGAAGCCGTTCAAAGCCGGCACGGACGCACGGGCTATATGCCGCAGCAGGATCTGTTAATGCCGTGGCGGACCGTCCTTCAAAATGCCGCCGTGCCGCTTGAGCTGGCGGGGATGAAGAAAAAAGAAGCTGTGGAGAAAATGACCCCGCTTTTAACGGAATTTGGGCTGAGCGGAACCGAGCATAAATATCCGTCTGAACTGTCCGGCGGCATGCGGCAGCGGGTTTCTTTTTTACGGTCCATTTTAACCGGATCGAATATTTTGCTGCTGGATGAGCCCTTTAGTGCACTGGATGCCATCACCCGGCTGTCGATGCAGGAATGGCTGCTCGATCAGTGGGAAAAGCGGGAGAAAACCATTTTGTTCATTACGCATGATGTGAATGAAGCACTGTTTTTGTCCGACCGGATTTTTGTGTTTCAGGACACGCCGGTACAGTCGCTTCAAGAGGTTGTTGTGCCGCTTGAACGGCCGAGGACATTGCGGGCTATGAACGATCCGGCTGTCCTGGAGATGAAGGATCGGCTCATAGACCAGCTTCGGGGCAGGGGGACCGTGCGATGATGAAAAAATACGGACCGGCTGCCCTCATTGTTCTTTTTCTGTTTGGTCTATGGGAATTGGTTTCTCGAATCATTAACCTGCCGTTTATCTTTCCGCCGCCGTCCGGTGTAGCCGTTCGGTTTTGGGAGCTGAAAGAGACGCTTGTTCTGGACCATTTGCCGTCAACGCTGGCTATTATCCTCCTCGGACTGGCGATTTCCATTGTGCTGGGCGTCAGTCTGGCTGTCTGGATGGTCATGAGTGAAACGGCAGAGCGCGCGTTTTATCCGCTCGTTATTTCTTCTCAAATGATCCCGACTATTGCGCTTGCGCCAATTTTTATTATGTTTTTCGGCTATGGCATTTGGAGCAAGGTTGTCGTCACGGTGCTGATTACGTTTTTTCCCATTACGGTCAACACGTTTGATGGACTGAAGTCAAGCAGCCGGGAGCTTCGGGAGTTAATGCTGACGATGGGCGGGACGAAAAAAGACATCTTTTTCAAAGTGCAGGTGCCATCGGCCAAACCGCATTTCTTTTCCGGCTTAAAGGTGGCGGTCACACTCAGCGTTATTGGTGCGGCCATTGGCGAATGGCTCGGCGCCCAGTCGGGACTTGGGTACTTCAGCCGCCGGATGATGACGCAGTTTGATGGAGCGGCTGTGTTTGCGCCGATAGTTCTTCTATCCGTCGTCGGCATTGCTTTATTTTTAATCGTGAAAATAATGGAATCAAAATCAATGAAATGGAGGAAGTTAAAATGAAAAAATGGACAGCAGGTATTCTCGCGGCGATGCTGCTTGCAGGGTGCGGATCAAGTACAAACGAAGAAGGAGCGGGGGAAGCAGGCGGCAGTGAGGAGATGCAGGATGTCAGCTTGATGCTCGACTGGTACCCGAATGCCGTTCACAGCTTTTTGTATGTGGCAGAGGAAAAGGGGTATTTTAAAGAAGAAGGCATCAATCTGGATATTCAATTCCCGGCCAATGCAACCGATCCAATCGGCATGGCGGCATCGGATCAGGTTACAATGGCCATCACGTATCAGCCTGACGTTATCGTTGCGCGCACTGAGCAAAATGTCGGAGTGAAATCGGTCGGCACCATTGTAAGAGAGCCTTTAAACCGTGTTGTGTCTCTAGCTGAAAGCAATATCAAGTCACCAAAGGATTTAGAAGGCAAAACCGTTGGCTACACCGGCATTCCATTGAATGAATCGATTGTCAAAACAATGGTCGAGGAAGATGGAGGTGACCCATCAAAGGTCGAATTGGTGGATGTCGGGTTTGAGCTGAATTCAACGCTGATCAGTAAGAGGGCCGATGCAGTCGTCGGCGCTTATATTAATCACGAGGTGCCGCTGCTTGAATTTGAAGGCTATCAAACCGCAAACTTTGATTTAACGGAATACGGTGTTCCGTCGTTTTATGAGCTCATTGCTGTTACGAGTGACAAAACATGGGAAGAAAACCCGGAGCTGATCCAGGCTTTCTGGCGCGCGGCTGAAAAAGGCTTTGCGGATATGAAGGCTAATCCAGATGAAGCGCTGGACATTTTAATGGCCAATCAGGAAACAGAAAACTTCCCGCTTGAAGAAGAGGTAGAAAAAGAAAGCATGGCGATTTTGCTGCCGCTTATGGAAGGGGAGCAGGGCTTCGGCTATCAGGAGGAAGAGCCATGGCAGGAAACAGCGGACTGGATGAAGGAAACAGGCTTAATTCAAAACGATCCGGTTATTGACGATTTGTATGTCAATATGCCCGAATAAGTGAAAACTGCCCGAAAATTCGGGCAGTTTTTCTCGTTTTCGTGTACAATAAGGATGAGCTACTAATAGGAGGGAATAAGCCTTGCTTACTAACGATCTTGATTTTCGACTAGAGCCGAGACTAACAGAATTATACGATGAACATAAAAAACGTTCTGCTAAAATAGACTGGGGTTATCATGAGTTTTTGCCGTGGGATAAAGCAATGGATTTTCGCCGGGTGCCGTGGGACCCTTCACAGGTAACACTGCCGCCGAACATCGTTGTAGCGATTGAAACCGCTCTTTTAACAGAGGTGAACCTGCCCTGGTTTACATCCCATTTAGCCCAGACCTTCAGAGGGTCACTGACGATTATTCAAGATTTTGTGCATACATGGACAGCAGAGGAAGACCAACATTCGAACTTGCTGGAAACGTATTTGCTTATTACGCGCAGCGTCGAGCCGATGAGGCTGCATGAGCTTCATAAAATGACAGTCGAAAACGGGTGGGAGCCTGATTTCCATACACCGTTTGAAACGATGGTGTACACATCTTTGCAGGAGCTTGCGACGATGGTGTTTTACAACAACGTGGCAAAGGAAGCGAACAAGCATGATCCGGACCTCGGAAGGCTGCTTCGCCGCCTTGCGAAGGATGAAACGCTTCATTATGCGTTTTACCGTGATGTCATCAAGTTTCACCTGCAGCTGGAGCCGAATTACTGCTATTACCTTGGCCATGTTATTAAAAATTTCCAAATGCCTGGAGCCGTTATGCCGGACTTCGACGACCGCATGGCGATCATTGCAAAGGAAGCCAATTATGGCCCGCTTGAATACTTTGACCAGGTGCTTGATGTTATTATTAAATACTGGGACATTGAAAACCTGCGTCCGATTGCGCCTGAGGCTGAAAAAGCCCGCCTTGATATTTTGAAATATCATGCCCGGATGAAGCGGGTAAAAGAGCGGTTCATGCGCTCGCAATAACCAGCACGCTGTGAACGTAATGAATAAAAAGAATAATATGATAACAATCTGTTTGTCCGGGGAAAATCATGATACAGTAATGCCATCCCCTGATGTGAACAGTTGTGTGTCACATCCCCAGGGAAAACGAAGCGCCGCGCTTCGTTTTCTTTTTTTTTGATTTGGAGGCGGTTACATAATGGCTGTTTTTATGAATGTTATGATTCAAATTATTGTCCCTATGTTTCTGCTTATTGCAGCAGGTGCATATTTACACCGGAAATATACGCTTCATATGCCGACGCTGTCACAGCTGACGGTCAACTTTCTGCTGCCAATGGTGTGCTTTGTGAATATTTACGAAACGAATTTATCAGGCTCCACGGCGGGCATCGTTATGGTGTATTTGCTGCTGTTTAACGGGCTGCTGATCGGTGCAGGCATCATTATTTCAAAAGCGGCCGGCTTTGACCGCAGGTTGTCGTCGAGCTTTCAAAACAGTGCAGTTCTGAGCAATTCTGGCAATTATGGTCTTCCTGTAAGCGGCCTTGTGTTTGCGGCAAATCCTCTCGGGCTTTCCGTACAAATTATCATTTCCATCTTTCAAAACCTGCTCACGTATACGTGGGGCTTTTATAATTCGGTTTCCGCTTCAGAGAATGGAGCGAATGTGTGGAAAAAAGTGCTCCGGCTGCCAGTGCTGCATGCGCTAATCCTGGCGGCTGGATTAAAAGCCGCTGGCATCGGAATACCGCAGGCCATCTGGTCGCCTATTGAGAATGCCTCGAACGCCTTTTTAGCCGTCGCGTTGATAACGCTTGGCGCCCAGTGTGCGTATATGAAAATAACGTCTATTTCAAAGCCGCTCCTTTTGGCCGTGCTGACAAGGCTGATCGTTTCGCCGGTGATCGGTCTGCTCGTTATTTTTTTGCTTGATGTGGATGGGACGCTTGCACAGGCAATGTTTATCGCCAGCTCTTTTCCAACCTCCCGAAATAGTGCCCTGCTGGCGCTTGAATACGACAACTATCCTGAATTTGCTTCTCAGGCAGTGATCGTCACAACCGTTCTCAGCAGCGTGACCGTCGCCATCGTCATTTATTTAGCCAAAATCTGGTTTCCTCTTTAAGCGCGGTTTTTAACGAACCGTGCTCTTTTTCGTTGTGGTAAAATGAAAGGGACGAGGGAGGGGTTTTGGATGATTGAAAACTGGATGGCGGAAGTGCAGAAGACGCGGCGTGCGCTCCGCTCAACTATATTAGAGACCGTCTTGAATGAATTTGACTCACGCATTACGGGCCTGAATCATGAGAAACGCAGACAAAAATACCGGCAAATGGCGGAAAGCCCATTCCGTTTTTTCCGGGGGAGCACCTATTTATTTTATTATGATGTGTCAAAGATTCCATTTTCCTTTCATACACCGGAGGATAAGCCGACGTGGCTTCAAGGCGACATGCACGTCGAAAATTTCGGTGCCTTTCAAAACAGCGAAGGAGAAATCGTCTACGATGCGAACGATTTTGATGAAGGCTACATGGGATCGTATGTATATGATTTGCTTCGAATGACGGTTAGCATCGCTCTTTATTGTGAGCAGTATGGGCTTGAGGATCAGGAGGAGCGCATGCGTGCCTTTCTTCAGGCGTATTACAAGCAGCTGAAAAAATTTGTGAAAGGCAAAGAGGACCCGGTTACGCTTTTTTATACAGAAGAGAACACGAAAGGCCCGGTTCGAAAAGTGCTGAAAAAGCTCGAAAAAAGAGATTCCGCAAGGCTGCTTGAAAAGTGGACGGTGAAAGAGGACGGTTCACGGATGTTCGAGCTTACAGAAGAATTTACTTCTGTGTCACAAAAGGAACAGGAAAAAATTGAAGCGGCCTGGCAGGACTACATCGACAGCTTGGATGAAGCAGACCGGAAAAAGAGTGAATTTTATGAAATAAAGCATATCATTCGAAAGCATGGCTCGGGGACAGCCTCGATCGGCCTTGACCGCTATTATATTTTAATAGAAGGAAAGAATGATTGCGAAGAAGAGCTGGACGATATCATTTTAGAAATGAAGGAAGTCCGTGCTCCGGTTCCGGCTTATTTCATGCCCTATAATGAAGAGTTCTGGCTGAAGTACAGCCATCAGGGCGAGCGTGTGATCACTACTCAAAAAGCGATGCATCACCATGATGATCCCTTTTTAGGCTTTGTGACGATGGAAGGCCGTCATTTTTATGTAAGGGAACGGTCGCCGTTTAAAAAGCGGGTGAAGCCCGAGGAAATCGAAAATGAAAAAGAGTTTGATAAAGTGCTGGATGTGTTTGGCGGCATTGCAGCGAAGATTCATGCAAGAGCCGATATTGACATTGAGCATTCTTTGTTGGATTACCACAGCGAAGAAGAGATTTACAAGGCCATTGGTGATCAGTATGATGCATTTGAGGCACAGCTTATATTTATGTCCTGCGCCTACAAGGAGCGGGTGAAGCAGGATTACGTTCTGTTCTGCGGCTGGCTGAATACGAAATTCACGTAAAAAAGAACTGCCGCGGCAGTTCTTTTTCATCGTTATGAGACGATTTTTAAGCCGATAACTGAAACAACAATCATGGATATGAAGAGAAGACGCTTTGCATCACGGGGCTCATTATAAACAATCATGCCGAGAAGGGCGCTTCCGACGGTGCCGATGCCGGTCCAGACGCCGTACGCGGTTCCCATCGGAATGGATTCCATGGCAATCGACAAGAAAAGAAAGCTCAGGCCAAACCCGCCAATGAGCACGATCCAGGAAAGGACGTTTTTTTTTCGGCTCACCATATTCATTCCAGCCACTCCGGCCACCTCGAGGATACCGGCTGTGATTAATAGAAACCACGTCATGATGAGACCACATCCTTTTCAACGGTGACTACCTTCAACCCGATAATGCCTGTCAGAAGAAGGCACACGAGCCATATTTTTGCCCAGCTGAACGGAACACCAAATACCGCCATTTCCAGCATGACAGTACCTGCTGTGCCAAGCCCGACAAAGGCGGCATAAACTGTTGTGGCCGGCAGCTGGCTGGAGCAATAAATGAGCAGCCCGAAGCTGACAGCGATCGCAAGAACCGTTAATACCCATTCAATAGTGGAATCTGCATGCTTTAGTCCCGCTGCCCATCCCACTTCAAAAAATCCCGCGACAAGCACGAGAAGCCATTTTATGTTCATTTCTTTTCCTGCTCCTTTAAAAAATAATGTGTAAATACACGCCACGCTGTATCCAGCCGCTTTTCGGAACGTTTTTTCGTTCCATAGCAAAGCTCGACTGCGATGCTGTCGAAAATGAGCGTATACATGACCGCAGCGTCTTCTTTTTGATCATCCGGAATGCGCTCAAAGCCGTAGATCTTCCCTTCAAGCGACTGGAGAAGGACATCATATTGTGCCATAATCTCCTTTTTCAAAAAGTCAGGCGAAAAAAAAGAGCTCGTCACTAAAAACCGGAACCGTGCATCCTGTTCATATAAATGCAGCATCGACGACAGCAGCTCATATAAATCCTCTGTGGTGGCAATCCGCTGCTGCTCCGCTTCAAATGCTTCTTCAGCCAACACCTCGAATAAATGATCCTTGCTTTTGTAATGCGCATACAAGGATGGCTTTTTAATGCCGACCCGTTCGCTGATCTGCGCAAGCGAAGTACCGGCGTAGCCGTGCTCAGCAAAAAGAGAAGCGGCTTCTTGCTTAATTTTTTCTTTCATTTTCATCGCCTTCCTACCGTTCGTTAGGAATAATAATAGCACACTGTATGCAGAGGGGCAAGAAAAAAACGTATCGCCGGTACATGAAAAAGAACGCCGATAGCAAAGACGCGATCGCCGGAATGTGGAGGTATCAGCGATCGCGCCCTGGTTATCGGCGCTAACAAATAAATATCGGCGTTAGCCGCAGGATTTAGTTGATTAGGTCGTGTATTCACCATTGATTTTCACGTAGTCATAAGATAGATCGCAGCCCCATACGGTTGCTTGTCCAGTGCCGTGACCGAGCGAAATTTTAATTAGCACTTCATTCGTTTTCAAATATTCCTCAAGCTCAGCCCGCTTGTCTTCTGTCGGCGCTCCGTTTTTAAATACATAAACATCGGCGAAGGAAACCGAAACGGCGGATGTATCAACCGCATCTTCCGCATTTCCAATTGTAGACATGATGCGCCCCCAGTTCGGATCTTCGCCGAAAATGGCGGTTTTCACAAGCGGTGAATTAATAATGGATTTGCCGATTTTTTTGGCAGCCGCATCATTGGCAGCTCCAGATACCTGCACTTCAACAAGCTTCGTCGCGCCTTCTCCGTCGCGTGCAATTTCTTTTGCGAGCTCTATACATAAATCGGTCAGCACCGCTTCAAACTCATTCAGGTCCACCTGTCCGGCGAGGCCGTTTGCCAGAATCGCCACTGTGTCGCTCGTGCTTGTATCGCCATCAACTGATACGCTGTTAAAGGAAACATCAACGGCTTTTTTCAGCATATTCTGCAAATCCGCGGGTTCAATCGCGGCATCCGTTAAAATGTAGCTGAGCATCGTCGCCATATTCGGCTCGATCATGCCGGAGCCCTTGGCCATAGCGGAGATCGTGACATCACCGATCTTTCGAGACCGGAATTTCGGGTATGTATCCGTCGTCATAATCGCCTTTGCGGACTGCTCGAGACCATGCGAAGACAGCTGCGCCTTCAATCCCGGTACGGCAGCCGTAATTTTTTCAACCGGCAGCGGGACGCCGATGACTCCAGTGGAGGAAGGCAGTACATCGCTTGCGCTTATGCCCAGTTCAGCTGCTACAGCTTCTGTCATCGTTTGAGCATCCTTTAAGCCTTGCTCGCCTGTAGCGACATTGGCGTTTTTGCTGTTGACGGCAATGGCCTGCAGGTATCCATCCTTTACATGGTCTTTTCCGACCACAATCGGTGCACCGCAAAACTGGTTTTTCGTAAACATTGCGGCGGCAGAGGCGCGTGTTTCGGAGAAAATAATCGTGAAATCGAGTGTATCATCTTTAATCCCTGCGTTCACAGAGCAGGACATAAATCCTTTTGGAAATTGAGTCAAAGAAAATCCTCCCAGCGTTTCGTAAGATGTTATCATTATACAATGAGATTCGGGAACAAGTGAAGGGTATTTGAATAATTATTCAAATAAAATGTATAGAATCACTTGACATACAGTGGGAAATTAGTAAGATAGAAAGATAATATAAGAACGGAAAGGGTGAGAAATCATGATCGAAGTACGTAAAGCGGTGCTGGCTGACGTGGAACAAGTATTTGAACTCGTGAATCATTATGCAAATGAAGGGCTGATGCTGCCGCGAACGAAGGACTCGCTTGTCCTGAATCTGCAATCTATTTTTGTGGCAGAAGAAGCGGGAGAAATACTGGGCATTGCCAGCCTCGCGATCCTCGGTCATGATCTCGCTGAAATCCGATCACTTGGTGTAAAAGACACGGCAATGGGACGCGGCATTGGAAAAATGCTCGTTGAACGGGTTGTAGAGGAAACGAAGCTGATCGGTATTCCAAAGCTGATTTCATTAACCTACCAGGTTGTTTTCTTTGAAAAGTGCGGATTCGAAGTGATTCAAAAAACCGAAATGCCGCAAAAGGTATGGACAGACTGCATCCACTGTCCGAAATTCCCGAGCTGTGATGAAATCGCCATGGCGATTCAAACCGCTTAACTCATCATCGGCGTCCAGTTTACTGGACAGCCGATTTATTTTTGTTCAATGGATCATTTTTTGTGAAAATGGGGTATACAGAGATTATATTGTGTTTCACAAGCAGATGACAGGAGAGATGATGATGGAACGAAATCGTACAATGATGCAATTTTTTGAATGGCATTTACCTGCGGACCAAAAGCATTGGGCACGACTTGAGGAAAGAGCAAAGGAATTAAAGGACGCGGGGATCGGAGCCGTTTGGGTACCTCCAGTAACAAAAGGACAGTCTGCGGAGGACACGGGCTACGGTGTGTACGATTTATTTGACCTGGGCGAGTTCGATCAAAAAGGAACAGTGCCGACGAAATACGGAACAAAGGAAGAACTCGAAAACGCCATCAAAGCCTGTCATGATGCGGGCATTCATGTATATGTGGATGTTGTGATGAACCATAAAGCGGGGGCGGATGAAACAGAGCGGTTCGCCGTTGTCGAAGTGGATCAAAACGACCGGAAAAAAGTGATATCGGAAGAACCATTTGAAATTGAAGGGTGGACAAAGTTTACGTTTCCCGGAAGAAAAGGAAAGTATTCTGATTTCGAGTGGCGGTTCCAGCACTTTAACGGAACGGACTTTGATGCAAAAGAAGACCGCACCGGCATTTTCCGAATCGAAGGTGAATATAAAAATTGGAATGACAACGTAGACGATGAATTTGGCAATTACGACTACTTAATGTTTGCCAATATTGACTATCGTCATCCGAAAGTACGTGAAGAAGTGATCAAATGGGGCAAATGGATGGCTGAAACGCTTGACTGTGATGGCTACCGCCTTGATGCCATCAAGCACATCGATCACAACTTCGTCGATGAGTTCTCAAAAGAAGTAGTGGAAGAACGGGGCGATGACTTCTTTTTTGTTGGCGAATTCTGGGTGTCGGAGCTTGAGCCGTGTGCGAATATGATTGAAGAAACAAACGGACGCATTCATTTGTTTGATGTGCCGCTTAAATATAATTTATTCAGTGCATCGCAGGAAGGTGCAAAATACGACCTGTCTAAAATATTTGAAGGAACAGTTGTCGCCAATTATCCGCAAAATGCCGTGACGTTTGTGGATAACCATGATACGCAGCCGGGAGAAGCGCTCGAGTCCTTCCTGGCCGATTGGTTTAAACAAAGTGCCTATGCACTGACACTGCTCCGTAAAGATGGCTATCCGTGCGTTTTTTACGGTGACTATTACGGCATTGGCGGCGATGAGCCGGTTGATCCGAAAAAAGAAGCGATTGATCCGCTCCTGTACAGCCGTCTGCACAAGGCTTACGGGGAGCAGGTGGATTATTTTGACCACCCAAACACTGTTGGTTGGATAAGAAAAGGAACAGCGGAAATTGAGCGCTCCGGCTGTGCGGTTGTCATTAATAACAGTGAAGAAGGCGGCGAAAAGCACATGTGCGTCGGCGAAGAACGGGCCGGTGAGAAGTGGGTCGACATGCTGAATTCACGCGAAGAAATCATTGAAATTGGGGAAGATGGCTGCGCAACGTTCCCGGTAAACGCAGGATCAGTCTCCGTCTGGGCACTCCCGGAACAAGACGTCAAAGAGCCAGACCCAGAAGCTGACCGCAAATCAGCCCTCATGCAGGAGCTCGTACAGGAAGTGAAGCAGGAGCTCAAGGACGAGATTAAGCAGGAATTAATGGGAGAGCTGAAGCAGGAAGTAGAAGAAACAGTTGAGCATAAAACGTCAGAAGCCGATGCAGACAAAAAGGATTTGAAAAAAGAAATCAAGCGTGAAGCCAAGCGGGAAATCAAAAAAGAACTGAAAAAAGAGCTTGGTAAAGACGATAAAGAAAATAAAAAGAAATAAAAAAAGGAAGAGCCTCTGCTACCGTAGCAGAGGCTCTCTTTTTTTATAGTCTGAACGAGCTTTTTAAAGACACGATCCGGTTAAAGACCGGCTTGCCGGGCTTTGAGTGCTTCGGATCGACGTTAAAGTAGCCGTGCCGGAAAAACTGCAGCTTTTCCTGCGCGTCAATGTTCTGTAAGTTCGGCTCGATAAAGCCATTCAGTGTTTCGAGTGATTTTTCATTCACGTAATCAAGGAATGTTTTTTCTTCGTCTTCTTCTTCACTGTCCAGAATAAGCGGCTCGTATAAACGGAATTCTGCTGGAACCGCATGAGTGGCGTCAACCCAGTGAATGGTTCCTTTTACTTTGCGCTCATTAAAGTCTGATCCGCTTTTTGTCCGCGGATCATACGTACAGTGAATTTCAACCACGTTGCCGTCTTCGTCTTTAATGAAATCCTCGCACTTGACGAAGTACGCGTGCTTTAAACGAACTTCATTTCCAGGGAAAAGCCGGAAGTATTTTTTTGGCGGCTCTTCCATAAAGTCTTCCTGCTCAATATAAATTTCACGGGAAAACGGAATTTGACGCGTGCCCATCTCCGGATTTTCCGGATTGATCTCCGCATCCAGCCATTCCATTTCTCCTTCAGGATAGTTCGTAATGACAAGCTTCAATGGACGAAGAACGCCCATTGTCCGCGGCGCCTTCAGCTTCAGGTCTTCACGGACAAAGTGATCCAGCATCGCAGAATCGACAACGCCTGATCCTTTCGAAACGCCTGTTTCTTTGACGAATTCACGAATGGCTTCCGCTGTAAAGCCCCGGCGGCGCATCCCTGAGATCGTTGGAAGGCGCGGGTCATCCCAGCCATCCACGTGCTGTTCATCGACAAGCTGCTTCAGCTTGCGCTTGCTCATTACCGTGTTAGTGATATTTAAGCGGCCGAACTCAATCTGCTGCGGCTGCATGTCCATCTCACACTCACGGACGACCCATTCGTAAAGCGGACGGTGGTCTTCAAACTCTGTTGTGCAAAGAGAATGGGTCACTCCTTCGATCGCGTCTTCTAGCGGGTGAGCAAAGTCATACATCGGGTAAATGCACCACGTATCCCCTGTATTATGATGAGTCGCGTGAGACACACGGTATAAAACCGGATCACGCAAGTTTAAGTTTGGCGACGCCATGTCGATTTTTGCGCGAAGCACCTTTGATCCGTCAGCGAATTCGCCTTTTTTCATGCGCTCGAACAAATCGAGGTTTTCTTCAGCTGAACGCGAACGGTGCGGACTTTCTTTTCCCGGCTCTGTTAGCGTTCCACGGTATTCGCGGATTTCATCTGCGGACAAATCATCGACATATGCGAGCCCTTTGTTAATTAACAAAACAGCCCGGTCATACATTTCGTCAAAATAATTCGATGCATAGTGAAGTTCATCCCACTCATATCCGAGCCAGGACACATCTTCCTTAATCGAATCGACATATTCCTGATCTTCCTTTAATGGGTTTGTATCGTCAAAGCGCAAATTCGTTTTGCCGCCAAAATCGTCCGCTAAGCCGAAGTTGATGACAATGGATTTAGCGTGTCCAATATGAAGATAACCGTTCGGTTCAGGCGGGAAGCGAGTAATAACATGATCTCGTTTGCCTGTTTCTAAGTCTTGCTTGATAATCGTGCGAATAAAATTGGATGATTGTTCCAAGGTGATACCAGCCTTTCTCTGTTAAGGTCATGTAGGTTTATTATATTTCACTGACCGCACGAAAGAAAGGGCTGGGCGCTATTCTTTCATTTTCGCGGTGAATTCGTCGAACCGTTCTTCTGTGATCCCTTCTGTTTTCGTCATAAGACTTACAACGATCACAGCAATAAGGGAGAAAGCAAATCCCGGAATGAGCTCGTACCATTCAGCAAGAGCCGGCACCTTCGACCAGACAATGACGGTTACAGCACCGACAACCATTCCGGCTAGTGCGCCCCATTTCGTCATGCGTTTCCAGTACAAGCTAAGTAAAATAGCCGGTCCGAATGCAGCGCCAAAGCCTGCCCACGCGTAGCTGACCAGTCCAAGAATTGTATCGTTTTGCTCCCAGGCAAGCGCCAGGCCGATAACGGAAATGATCAACACTGACAGGCGCCCTAAAAAGACAAGCTCTTTATCCGAGGCGTCCTTGCGGAAAAACGTTTTGTACAAGTCTTCTGTCAGCGAGCTTGATGTGACAAGCAGCTGAGAAGAAATGGTACTCATCACAGCAGCTAAAATCGCTGATAAAATAAAGCCGGTTATGATCGGGTGAAACAAAATATCACCAAGTGCAATAAAAACTGTTTCAGGATCTTCAAGCGTCATCCCGTTCATCGAGTAATACGCAATGCCGAGAAAGCCGGTAAACATCGCACCAATTGTTGAGAAAATCATCCAGCTCATGCCGATCCGGCGCGCTGTTTTCACATCTTTCCTAGACGTGATCGCCATGAAACGGACGATGATATGCGGCTGACCGAAGTAGCCGAGTCCCCATGCGAACAATGAAATGATGCCTACTAAGCTTTGTCCTTGAAAAATATTCAGCATGTTCGGATCGATTGAACGCACTTCTGACACAGCTGTATCAAGTCCGCCAATTTCCATCAATGCCACAATCGGAACTAAAATCAAGGCGATGACCATAATAATCCCTTGAACAAAATCGGTCCAGCTGACAGCTAAAAACCCGCCAAAGAGTGTGTAAGCAACAACAATGCCTGTAACGACAAACAAGCCAGTCCGGTAATCAAGGCCAAATGTTGTATTAAATAAAACACCGCCGGAAACCATACCGGAAGAAACATAAAACGTGAAGAAAACTAAAATGACGATCCCTGATACGAGACGCAGCATTTTGGACTTGTCATCAAAGCGATTTTCCAAAAAGCCGGGAATCGTAATCGAGTCGTTCGCCACCTCTGTATACGTACGCAATCTTGGCGCAACAAAAAGCCAGTTCGCCCATGCACCGAGTGTCAGCCCGAATACAATCCAGGAAGAACTGATCCCGGTTAAGTACATCGCACCCGGCAACCCCATTAGGAGCCAGCTGCTCATATCCGAAGCACCGGCAGAAAGCGCCGTAACGGCAGGACCCAACCCGCGGCCGCCAAGCATATAGTCTGTTAAGTTGGAGGTTTTTTTATACGCAAACCACCCAATGAACAGCATAGCAGCCATGTAAATGACAACTGAAACTAACAACAAATAATCCATCGAGACATCCTTTCTGTTTTAACGTAACGGTAACCATTATAACGAAACCAGAAAAAATGTAAAAAAAAGAAGGCTCTCCGACCGAGTGCCGAAAAGCCTTTCATTCCCATTGCATCAAGCTTTCGCAGTTTTTTTATTTTTTCTTGATTCCAGGGCTGTTTTTGCTAAAAATTTGGCGTTTTGCGGTATTTGTTTTGTTTCATTTACGGTGAGGGTAACAGCCTGTTTTGCATGATCCACATCCGCCATAATGTGTTCCTGATGGACCTTCAGTTCATCTGTTTCCCCTTTAATTTTATTGGTTTCTGTTTGAATACGCTCCTGTGCTGCTTTTAAGTGATCGATTTTCGGCTTCATTGATTTAACTGCTTTTACAGCCGAAACAGCAAGAAAAACGAGCGCAATGATTAGAATTGCAAGACTTGCCCAGCCAATCCATTCCATACTCATACCTCCTGAAAATAAGTGCTTTGTTTTACTGTACCCTGAATGAGCCGGAAAGTAACAGAAAATGTTTCGTAAAACAGCAAAAACGGAAAAAGAAAGGAAAGGAAGTGGAGCCATGATCAAAGAACGGATGAAATTAAACATCGCACGACACATCTGGGTTGTACCCGCCATTTACAGCATTGGCGCGCTGCTGCTGGCCATTCTCATTGTTTGGATTGATATCGCTCATTATGAAACCGTGAAGAAAGTGGTGCCGAACCGTTTGCTGACGAGCACGTCCTTGACGCAGACTATCCTCGGCTCGATCGCAGGCTCACTGCTCACCATGACCTCTATTACGTTTTCAACCTTAATGGTCGTATTAACGACTTATTCAGGTCAATTTTCACCCCGTATCCTGCAAAATTTTATTCATGATAAAGTAACACTCCGCGTTTTGGGCGTATTTATGGGCGGGTTTGTTTATTCCATGTTTTCCCTGCTGTTTATTCGGGAAGTAAATGATGACGATCCGGTTATATCTGCAGCAGTGGGTGTGTGCATTGCTCTCATCTGCTTAATCTTTTTTGCTCACTTCCTGCAGCACGTGGCGAATTCCATACAAGTGACGAAGCTGATCGACCGAATTGCTGATGAAGCCGTTGAAATGATTGAAAAAATGGGTAAGCAGGGAAGACGAACAGCTGAAAGGCCTGACCTTGAAGGAAAGGAATGGACCCAGCTCCATTTTGAGAAAAAAGGATATATTCAGCTGTACGAAGTGAAAAAGCTGCTAGAAGCGGCAGAGAAGCATCAGTGTACGATCGAGCTTTTGGAACCGATCGGATCGTTTGTCATCAAAAAAGCACCGATGGCTAAAGTGTACGGAACAAAAGCTGCTGCTGAAGCTATTCATGCCTCTGTTAAAGTCGGAGATGAACGGGCGCCTGCTCAGGACGTGGAGTTCGCCATTCAAAAACTGGCTGAAATTACGCTCCGTGCGCTGGCGCCGGGAGCAAATGATCCGAATACAGCGATTGACAGCATTCGCCACATTGGCATGGCATTAAAGGAAGCAAGCTATCTGGACGGACAATACGTTGTATACGACGAGCGGTTAATTGTTCCGCAGCGTCCTTTTGAAGAACTTCTATACGAAACATTTTATGAAATCTGCTATTCAGGAAGAGACCGTGTCTCCGTGCTGATTGCAGTGTTTGATGCATTGAAAATGATTGAACGGGATCAGACCCCGGCTATACAAAAGAAAGTCCGCAAATTTGGTGAATACGTGCGGGCTAAAGTAGAGGAGGATATTTTAAATGAAACAGACCGGCGGAGAATTACCGAACGATTCGAACAGCTATAAGCCGGTCAGCGAAGCCTTTTACAAATTGCCTACCTTGACACTGGCGCGCAATTTGCTTGGATGTCTTCTTGTGAAGGAAACGGAGGAAGGCACCGCTTCAGGTTTTATTGTGGAAACAGAAGCATACAGGGGGCCGCTCGACCGAGCAGCACATAGCTATAATAATAGAAGGACAAAGCGTACAGAAGTGATGTTTGCAGAAGCTGGACGTGTATACACGTACGTGATGCACACTCATTGCCTCGTTAACGTTGTCAGCGGAGATGTGGGTGTGCCGGAGGCTGTTTTAATCCGAGCTGTGGAGCCGCATGAAGGGATCGAGTTAATGGAAGAGCGGCGCAGCGGTGTATCCGGAAGACAATTAACGAGTGGACCGGGAAAGCTGACAAAGGCTCTCGGCATTCAAATGACGGATTACGGAAACCGCTTTGATGAGCCGCCGCTTTATATCGCACCCGGCTTTGCTCCGGAGAAAATAGAAACAGGCCCGCGGATTGGCATTCCGAATACCGGCGAAGCGAAAGAGTACCCGTGGCGCTTTTGGGTAGCGGGGAATCCTTACGTGTCAAGGTAAGCTGGCGGGGAAGATGGCGCAATCATTGAATTTACAGCGCAATTTTTATATTTATAGCGCAATTATTGAATATAAGGCGCAATTCGCTCGGAATTGCGCCCTATTCTTAATGATTGCGCCATTTTAGGAAACATCTGAAACATGAAAAACCGGACGAGCCTGCTGAAATACGCAGTCGTCCGGTTTTTTTAGTCGGGATATTTTTCTTCGCTGGAAGAAGTTTTTTTCGTTCCATGCTTATCTTTTTCCTCGCGCTGTTCGAGTTTCAAATCTTCTAAAGGAATCGCATCGACATTTTGTTCCTCTTCGAATTGATCGTATAAGCTTTCTTTGTCGGTTTCGATTTGCTCCGGATTATCCATCTTGCCTTTATCTCGCTTTTGATTCACTGTACCCCTCCTAAGAAATCGTTTTCTGTACTGTAACCTTATTTTGTCATTGTTAAACATTCGAAAAGAATGGATAATAGACAAAAACGATAAGAGGAGATTTTATGTCAACACAACCAGATTTTCTATCATTGCTCCAGCCATTTATACAGGAATCATGGGAAAAAGCGGGCTTTAAACAGGCGATGCCTGTTCAGGAGAAGGCGATTCCATTGCTTCTCGAAGGACGTGACGTTATTGCGGAGTCTCCGACCGGAACCGGGAAAACACTGGCATACGTTTTGCCGATGCTGCAAAAAATTGATCCGAAGCGCAACCAGGTTCAGGCGCTTGTTATGGCCTCTTCACGCGAGCTGATCATGCAGATTCAAGAGGAAATTCGGACGTTTGGCGGCGGTGTCATCACATCAGCCGGCATGATCGGTGGCGCCAACATCAAACGGCAGACAGACCGCTTGAAAAAGCCGCCGCATATTATTTGCGGCACACCAGGCCGGCTGCTTGAGCTTATTCAACTGAAAAAACTAAAAATGCATGAAGTGAAGCTGATTGTTCTTGATGAAGGCGATGAGCTGTTCACAACAGCTCTTTATGAGCCGGTGCAGGCCATTATTAAAGCGACCCAAAAAGACCGTCAGCTTGCTCTGTTTTCCGCTACATTGCCGGCTGCAGCGGAGCAAAAAGCAAAAGAGCTGATGAATGAGCCGGAAACCATTCAAATTAAAAAAGACAGCCTGCCGCAGGGGGGAACAGTCCGTCACCTGTATTTCACGTGTGAATGGAAGGAAAAGCAGCAGATGATCGAAAAGGTCATGCGGACGTTTGAGCCAGAGCGTATGCTTGCTTTTATTAAAGACATTACCGATGTGAATGTCATGTCTGAGAAGCTTTCGTTCAAAGGCGTCAAGAATGGTGTTTTGCACAGCGAGCTTCGTAAAGAAGAGCGGGTAAAGGCCATCCGTGATTTCCGGAGCGGAAAAGCACCGCTGTTATTCGCGACGGATGTGGCCGCGCGCGGGCTTGACGTGAAAGGACTCACACATGTTCTTCATTTTGAAGCACCGCATAACGCAAAAGAATATACTCACCGATCCGGCAGAACCGGCCGTGCCGGGGGAGACGGCACAGTGATAACATTAATCACGAGCGAATTTCAGGAAAAAGAGTTAAAGAAAATCGCCCGTCAAACCGGTGTCGAGCTTGAGAAATATGAATTTTTCAAAGGAAAAGCGATTCCAGCAAAATAACAAAAAGGAGACAGCCAAGTGCCGTCTCCTTTTTTCATCTATTATTTAGTTCCAGTCGGTATGTTGCTTCTGATTCCAGTATCTTGCCCTTTTGAAGCGGAATGGGGCTTTGAAACAGCGGTCCATCGTGAACAAATGTATGGTATTCACCGTTTTCACCCATTGGACAGCAGTCTGTTCTGGCGATGTCCGCTGCAAAAGAAGGATCGAGCTCTCTGCCAAGATAATCTAGTGAGAGCTTATCCTTTCGCACGCGGATAACGGTTGCTTTGTAGCCGGTATCGATAAATTCTTCCAGCATGTTCGCGGCAGCTGAAGGGGTGGCGCGCAACGGAAAGAAGGCTTGCAGGTCTGCGGCTGCGGCTGTCGTTTCTCCCCATTCAAAGTGAGCGTCTGTATAAATATCCCCATAGGCAATGCCGTCCAGTGAAAAAGATTCGTTCAGGAGCCGCAAGTCAGCAATAAAGTCAGCTGTATAATGATCATAACGGCACCGTATAAAGTGGACGGGAATGCCAAGCATCCGGCTTTGTGATTCAATGAGCTCCATTTTTTCATCGTGCCCGAATGTGCGGCCGGTTTCAATGGGTGCTGTTGTGATCAGGCAGACCACGTCTACGTGCTGCTTTTGCAGCTTGTGCAGTGCCATCATGCAGTCTTTGCCGCCGCTCCAGGACAGTGCGTAACGGTGAGTCATTTGTTATTCTCCTGTGTTTGATTCGTATTGGGTATCAATTTCATTTCGAACGTCGTCATAGTCGTTTTCCACTTTGTTTCGTTTTGCTTCGTAATCTTCTTCAGCTAAACCCTTGATCGTTTCATAATACTCCTCCAAATCATTGCGGACACCGTCATACACATCAGGATCAAGATCGAATTCATTATTTGCCGCTATAAGGAGATTTACAGACGTATTTTTATACTCAATCATACGGTTCACAAATTTGTTTTTTAAATTAATTAAATCTGTTACATCGCTGTTTTTCTGATTAATGGCATCACTTGTATGAGCATTGCGCCAATTAATCCAGTCGGTCATAGCGTCATTTGATTTTTCAAATTCAGCTTTGAGCTCCTGCTCGTTTTTGGCTTCGATGAATTCACCTTCTGCCGCATCAGCGACTGCTTTTAATGCGGCCTGGTCCGCATCTTCAATTGAAAAGCCGATCACATTAATGATCGCCTGAATATCAGATTCAGCAAGCTGTTTGGCTGTTTCAGCAGGGTCGCCATCACATGTTTCTTTTCCATCTGATACGACGTAAATTACGTTTGTCGCTTCTTTTCCAGCTGAAGCAGCAGTCAGCGTGTCCCCTGCTTTTACAAGCGCTGCGGAAATAGGTGTCCAGCCGCTTGCTTGAGGGGTTTCAACAGACTGATTAAAAGCAGACTCCTCGTACGTTCCTAAAGGATAGACTTCTTCAATGGCACCGCACGAGAGTCCTTTATCCGTATCTGAACCGGTGCCTTTATGCCCGTAAACAGAAAGAGATACATTTGTCTGCTCCGGCAAATTAGCGGCGAATTGGGAAATGGCTTCTTTCGCAATGGTCATTCTGCTTTTTCCGTCGATTTCCGCTTTCATGGACCCCGATGCGTCCAGTAAAATAGCGACGTTCACATGCTCTTTTACTTCACGTCCGTTTAATTTTATGTTAGAAGCGCTGTCGATTTCATCAAGGGACAGCTTTTCCTGGGGTGTGAATTCATTGATGGGCGGGAGTTCGGGATGAAAGGTGTCAAACAGCAGCTTGCTGACAGCAGCCTGACGCGATTCCTCGTCTGTCTCGGCTTCGTCTATTTCTCCGATTTGTTGAACGATAGAGTCTTTATCTTCGTCCGTCAGCTCACCGTCTTCAACTTTTTCCCACCAGTTTCCTTCTGCGGCGACCGCTTCTTCCAGTGTTGCCGGATAGACAAAGGTCATCTCCTCGGAAACACTCGCTTGTTCTTCTTTTGCTGGTGCTGCTTCATTCGTGTTTGTTTCTGCCTCCTGGGCACCGCATCCGGCTAACAGAGCGGCAGAAAATAAAAAAACCCATCCGTTTTTCTTCAATGTGTATCCTCCTGAAATGTTTTCACCAGTGTAGCGAAAACAGCGTTCAAAAAATGTCGGATATTGTCGAAAAACGGAAAATGATTAAAAAGACCTACTAATTAAAATACTTTCGTTGTCCAGGATTCCCCGTTCCAAATGCCAGTCACCACATCTTGGTAAAATTCTGGTTCGTGGGAAATGAGCAAAACGCTTCCTTTGAAATCCTTTAATGCGCGCTTTAATTCTTCCTTTGCATCAATGTCCAAATGGTTCGTCGGCTCATCCAGCACGAGAAGGTTGGATTCCTGGTTGATCAGTTTGCATAAGCGGACCTTTGCTTTTTCACCGCCGCTGAGGACGGACACCTTGCTTTCAATATGTTTGGTCGTCAAGCCGCATTTCGCCAGCGCAGCGCGAATTTCGTATTGTGTAAAGGAAGGGTATTCTGTCCACATTTCTTCAATACAGGTGTTTTTCGAGTCGGTTTTAATCTCCTGCTGGAAGTAGCCAATTAACAGGTTTTCGCCGCGTTCCACTTTACCGGAAACGGGCGGGATTTCACCTAATAAGCTTTTCAGCAAGGTCGTTTTCCCGATTCCGTTTGCGCCGGTGAGGGCGATTTTCTGTCCGCGCTCCATTTGCAGGTTTAGCGGCCGTGACAACGGCTCATCGTATCCGATCACGAGGTCGCGCGCTTCAAAAATAAGCTTGCTCGGTGTACGGCCCTCTTTAAAGCGGAATTCCGGCTTTGGCCGTTCAGACGCAAGTTCAATAATGTCCATTTTATCAAGCTTTTTCTGGCGGGACATCGCCATGTTGCTCGTTGCAGCACGTGCTTTATTGCGGGCCACGAAATCCTTTAAGCCGGCAATTTCCTGCTGCTGGCGTTTAAAAGCGGCTTCAAGCTGCTGTTTTTTCATTTCATGCACGCGAAGGAACTCATCATACGTGCTTGCGTAACGAGTTAATTGCTGGTTTTCCATATGGTAAATTAAATTCACCACATCATTTAAGAATGGAATGTCATGGGAAATAAGAACAAAGGCGTTCTCGTATTCCTGCAAATAGCGCTTCAGCCAGACAATGTGCTGCTCGTCTAAATAGTTGGTCGGCTCATCCAGGAGCAAAATATCCGGTTTTTCAAGCAGCAGCTTGGCCAGCAATACCTTTGTCCGCTGCCCGCCGCTCAAGTCGTGAACATCACGGTCAAGGCCGATTTCATCAAGGCCGAGCCCGCGAGCTGTTTCTTCGATTTTGGCATCAATAATGTAAAAGTCATTGTTCGTTAACAAATCCTGCATCGTACCGGTTTCTTCAAGCAGCTTTTCAAGCTCCTCCGGTGTCACATCGGCCATTTTGCCGAACAGCTCATTCATATTTGTTTCAATATCAAATAAATATTGAAAAGCTGTGCGGAGAACATCACGAATCGTCACGCCCTGCTTTAAAACAGCATGCTGATCTAAATAGCCGACACGGACATTCTTCGACCATTCCACTTTTCCGTCATCCGGCTGAAGCTGCCCGGTAATAATGTTCATAAACGTCGATTTTCCTTCACCATTTGCCCCGATAAGCCCAATGTGCTCACCCTTCAGCAATCGGAAAGAAACGTCGTTGAAAATCGCGCGGTCGCCGAAGCCATGGCTCAGGCGGCTGACTGATAAAATACTCATGTAAATAAAAACTCCTTGTTCGTTTTTGATCATTATATCATTTTCTTAAAAAAACGGGGCAAAACTGTTAAACAGATGATACTCATTGTAGAATAGGAACATGAGGAAATTCGGGAGGGATTATGGATGCAGGAAAAGCAGGAAATAAAAGTGAGCGGCACGACGCTTCAATGGGAACGGTCAAGCGGCTCCTTTCAATTTGAAGGCGCAGACGTAGTGCTGTTTTGGACGAAAACGGCGCTGAAAACCTTTATCGATACCATTGAGGAAGTAACGGGCTCGGAATCGGTGCGTGTCGTAATGGAAACGGCCGGCTACCGGACGGGCAAGATTGTCAGCACCTTTTACAAAGAAAGCGGACAGGAGAATGAGCTGATTTTGTCGTTTTTGCCGGATATTTATGCGGCAGCAGGGTGGGGCGCTACGGAGTTTAAAAAGCTTTGCTTAAACGAGCGCCGTGCCGTTTTGTCGATTCGAAATGACTGGGAAAGCAAGGTCGTTCAGGCGCAGGGCAAAAAAAGCGCCGGCACATTTTTGGGCGGGCACTGGGCAGGGCTGTTCAGCGGTCTTCTCGGAGAAACGATCTGGTACAAGGTCACGGAATATTCATCGACAGAAAACGAATCCTATAAAGAAATCGAGCTGTATCCGTCGCCGATGACGCCTGCCGAAAATGTACGGGAGCATATTCAGACACAGGAGCAGCAAACGATCACACAGCTTGAAGCGATGGTTGAAAACCGGACGCTTGAGCTCCGGAAAATGATCCGTGAGCTGTCGTCGCCAGTCATTCCAGTGCTGGACGGCATTCTCGTCACCCCGGTCATGGGGCGGTTTGATCAGGAGCGTGCTGATGATTTCACCGAAAAAGCACTTCAAGCGATTGTGGAGAATAAAGCGACGATGCTTATTCTTGATGTGACCGGTATTAAAGCGATGAATAATTTGATTGTCAGCATGCTTGAAAAGGTGACGCAGTCTGTCCAATTGATCGGCGCTGTGCCGATTGTAGCCGGTATCTCGCCCGAGCTTGGGCTGGAAATGACGAAAAAAGGCATTAACTTAACAGACTTGAAATGCTTTGCAACGCTGAAGCATGCGGTTCATTATGCGGTTGCCTGTGAAGGAATGCAGATAATCGAAAAATAGATTGAATAGTTGCTGAGAAAATGGGTATAGAAAATAATCTACTTATTGCCCTGGGAGGTGAAGGAAAAAACAGCCTGTCTGTTTTTTCCGAAATTTGATAGCTGTTAATTTGTTGTTATTTGCTTTATTAATTGTTTTAACCGGCTTTTTTGTCGCGACAGAGTTTGCCATCATCCGTGTGCGTCAGTCGCGCATTAATCAGCTTGTTGAAGAAGGCAATAAGCGTGCAATTGCGGCGCAGAAGGTCACATCCAACTTAGATGAATATTTGTCTGCCTGTCAGTTAGGCATTACGATCACGGCACTCGGACTCGGTTGGCTCGGTGAACCGACTGTCGAAAAAATTCTTCATCCTGTGTTTGAGCGGTTTGAGCTGGGCGAATCGGTTTCCACGGTTTTGTCGTTTGCGATCGCTTTTTCCGTTGTGACGTTTCTTCACGTCGTTGTTGGAGAGCTCGCACCGAAAACCGTTGCGATTCAAAAAGCAGAATGGGTCACGTTAACGTTTTCGCCGCTTATCATTATTTTTGATAAAATCATGTACCCGTTTATTAAAATATTGAACGGGTCTGCCCGCGGTCTTGTCGGTCTGTTTGGCTTAAAGCCCGCATCCGAGCATGAAATGGCCCATTCGGAAGAAGAGCTGCGCATTATTTTGTCAGAGAGCTTTAAAAGCGGTGAAATCAACCAGTCTGAATATAAGTATGTGGACCGCATTTTTGAATTTGACGAGCGTGTGGCCAAGGAAATTATGGTGCCTCGCACGGACATGATCACACTGTCAAAGGATTTGACGTGGGAGGAAATCACCTCAATCCTTGAGATCGAAAAATATACGCGCTATCCGGTGGATGATGGCGATAAAGACAATATCCTCGGCATGGTCAACATGAAGGAGCTGCTGTCGTATTATTTAAACGGTGACAGCGACCGAAGCCGTCCGCTTGAAGAGTTCGTCAAGCCGGTTATCCGTGTGATTGAAACGATACCGATTCATGACCTCCTGTTGAAAATGCAAAAAGAGCGAATTCATATGGCGGTGTTAATGGATGAGTACGGCGGAACATCCGGGCTGGTGACGGTTGAAGACATTTTAGAAGAAATTGTCGGAGAGATTCGTGATGAATTTGACACGGATGAAAAACCGGAAGTTCAAAAGCTTGGTGAAAAGCATTACTTGCTGAATGCCCGCCTTTTGATCTCTGAGGTCAATGATTTGCTCGGCACAGATCTGTCTGACGACGAAGTGGATACGCTTGGCGGCTGGGCACTCACCGAAAACATCGATGTGAAGCTTGGCGATTCGATTGAGCGAGACGGCTATGCCTTCATTATCCGCGATGCGGACGGACATCACATTCATGCGATCGAAGTGAAAAAAGCCAGACCGAGAGAAGAAGGATCAGCTGAATAAAAAAGCCCTCTGCAGCTGCAGAGGGTCTTCTTTCATGTTGTTGAAAAAATGGAAATCAGCTGGAAAATTCCTTTTTCGAAGCTAATGTGCTTGCGCGAACACAGTCCGGGCGGCTTCTGCAGAACTGCGCGTTCCTGGGGGCGGGCGGTGAGCTAACTTTTGCCGCTGCCGCGTCAAAAGTGGATCTCACCTAACCCGCTTGATCCCCAAGGAGTCTTCGTCCTGCGCCAGCCGCCCTTAGTGGGGAGGAAAGGCCGCTGGTAAAACCCAAAAAAGAGCAAGATAGTCGAGAAATAATAAACTATTCTGCCCTTCATATGCAAAGTGAAGCTTTTATTCATCAGTCGTTCGCTAGTCTTTGAAAACAAGCCGTTTTAAAGCATTTTAGTCTCCTGGTTTTATTAGAACCATAACGGGCGCAGGGAGGCCGGCGAAGCTCCCGCTGGACGAGCGGACAGGGTGAAACAGCCACGGTTTTTGGGCTGGTTCAGCGTTCGCCCAGCAGGAAAGCGGAGCCGGCAGCCCGGAGCCCCTGTTTGTGCTTTTCTAGAAATAAAGCCTATTCCTTGCTAAGAAAAAAAGAGAGCAATCTCGAAAAAACATCTGGTTTCTCTTGACATGTTTGTTTTTCAACAGCAATAAAAGCCCTCTGCAGCTGCAGAGGGTCTTTTTTCGCTAAAAATGCCCCCGGCTGAACGAATCAGACGAAGGCACTTGGGTTAGTTTAATGTTTTAGAGCCGATGTAACGCTTGCTCCAGTAGGAATTGGATGTTTTATCAATTGTCACGCCTTTTGATGATGAAGCGTGAATAAATTGGTTGTTACCGAGATAAATGCCGACGTGTGAAGCACCTTTTTTATACGTAGAGAAAAACATCAGATCGCCCGGCTCCATGTTCGCTTTTGACACAGCTGTTCCTTTTTTATACATTTCAGCTGCAGTGCGGGGAAGGGAATAGCCCGTTTCCTTGTGTGCATACTGGATAAAGCCTGAGCAGTCAAAACCTGCTGGTGTTGTGCCGCCCCATTTGTAAGGCGTGCCGATATGTTCTTTTGCTTCTTTAATTGTTGCATCGGCAGAATACGCTGCCGCCGTTTCCTGTGCCGGCAATAGGCCGCCGAACAGCATGAAACAAATACTGAAGATTGTGAATAATCCTTTTTTCAATGTAGTCCCTCCGGTCTGATTAGCCGCTGCTAAACGGTGCAATCTAGTTAAGTTGATGTAAATATATCAGAAAAAAGAAGCTTGTGAGTTACGGTTTCATGTAATTCGTATTACAATTTCATAACAAAAACCGCCCGGGGCATGCCCGGACGGCTTTAGCGCAGTGTTTCAAGTATGGCATCGCCATTTTCGGCGATGCGGACGATCGCATGGGTTTTATTTTCCCATTCAGCCCCTGTATTTTCCGGGATAAAGAAGTGCTCAATCCCGAGAGTCAAGTCTCCATAACGGCCATTCCCTTTTATAACAATTCCTTCTCCGTCGCCTGAAGGAACAAAGCGGTCGGCCTGATAAACAGGAATTTGTTTTCCATTGTATTCAACCGTTTTGGCCGACGGGGTCAGAACAACATCAATTTTTCCTTCTGGCGGATCAGCAGATTCATCAAATTGGTCATCATAGTCATCTTGAATGCCGTAGCCCAGCTGAACGTAATCGCCTTGAATGAGCGACCTTGGATCAACAGGCGCCAGCTCCAGTGCAGCGATTTCCCCGTTTTTTAACAGCTGCTCCTTCTGCCAGGCGGTGAAAAGGATAAAGGCCGTTTGAAGGATGAGGACAGCTGCAAAAATACGCACGCTCCATTTTTTCACGGAAACCGGCTGCGTATGCTTTCTTCCCCAGATAAACCATATCGAAAAAAACAACAGGCTGATCAGAAAGAACGTAAGGGATTTATGAAGCAGCAGCCAGGCGTATTCGTAATATTTCCAGACGAAAAAGCCGATAAATGCCGCCCATACAGGTATCCGGTAAAGCCTCGTTTCAAGAGCAGGCTTGAAAAGATGCCAGAAAATATAAGCAAGGAAAACGGCATGCAGCAGGAGCGAATCCCAGCCTTTTTCTGTCAAAGAATACAGCATAAACAGGAGTGAAAGCCAGAATGCCGCAAGCCCGACCGGCTGGTGTTTAAACGATAAAAACACAACCGCATTGCCGACCGCCGCTGAAAATAATACCCACGTACTCACGGAAAGGGGAACATCGCTTTCATACAGCAGCCGGATGATCCCATATAAAAGAGCACCGTTGGCAGCGACATAATACAGCATCGATTCTGTCTTTTTAAACAGAATACCTGTTAGGACAATAAGCGGTACAGCCATCACGAAGGCTGGCCATACCTGCTCCCATTTCGAGACGATAAAAGCAAACGCGTAGACGAGCCCTGTAATTTGCAGCGTCATTCGGACAACAAGCCAGGACTCTTTTTTTACAGCGAGCCCCGTTCCGATGCAGAGAATAGACAAAACGAGGAAGCTCGTCGTGAAATCACCGCTGAAGCCAAGAATCATGCCGACAAACGAGCTGAGCGAAAAAACAGCAATCAGCGTGCCGATAAACGCGAGGGCGCCGGTGAAAAACGCTACTGTATACCGTTTCCATTTCCCGTCATGCCCTTCACCTGAAGATGCAATTTTCCGCAGCCCGAGGATGCTGAATGCAAACAGAAGCAGCAGCATTGGAAAGCCGGCATAAAAGATGAACTCTCCAATGATTTGGAATGTGGCATAGAATACATTGGGCACCGCATATAATCCGAAAAACAATAAATGCACAGCCAGTTCAAAGGGGTGGCTTTTTTGAGCAGCCACAAATGCTTTCCAAAATAAAATAATAAAGGCGATATACGCAAGGTGAAGCAGAAGGAAAACAATAGTGAAATCTGTTTCATTTGCCAGTACGTCATAAAGCATATGCGTGTTCAGTAAAAACACGGCACAGGACTGAATGATAACGAGAGAAACGAATGAAAGCTTTTCTTCATCAAGCCAGCGCCAAAAAAGATAGATGAGTCCATGCAGGACAATGGCTCCCATATAAATAAGAAGCTGATCGCCGTCACGATAATTTGGGAAAGTACCGGTCGGATAAAGCTTTAGCCAAAACGTCAGCTCAAACAGCCCGAATGACAGCCAGTACAGCGGACGATATCGCATGAAAAGAGCGAGAAAAAGAGCGGGAACGAGTGTCACTAGAAATAAAACATATGAATCAGCATGAGAATTGTACATCTGGCCGACAAGCCCGACCGAAACCGCAAAAGCAACGACAGAAAGGAAAAGCCACCAGTTGCTCAAATAGCTGAACGTGCGGCTTCGGCGGTACAGAAGGGAGGCGGCTCCGCATATAATCAGGATGGACAGGCTCAGCGCAATTTTCACCGGGCGATCAAAGCCGGGCCAGTTGGATGCGAAAAAGTACACGATGGCGGCGATGAAAAAAATAAGGCCAATCAAGTACGGAATGTCGCCTCTTTTTTGGGCAATCATAGGAAAAACCTCCTTTTCTTCAGTATACTACCTTTTCAGAAAAGAAGAGAACAGAACAATAACCGCAGCTGCGACCGCCATGTAGGAAACGATCGGTTCGCCAGTCCAGTTGCGCACAGCGATGCCGATCAGTGCCCAGACAAAAACGAGCGGATATACCCGGTCGTGATGTGAAAAGCGGAATGATATGGCTAAAACAGCTGCTACAACGATAAGAAGAATAGTCCAGGCAAAAGCGGAGATGCCGAAGCCAGTCCAATTGTAGTGGGTTAATGTATAGCTGATGTTGGCGATAACCGCGACACTGACCCAGCCGAGGTAGACAGAAAAAGGAAACCGGTCCCAAAACTCAAAGCGCTGACGTTCAATTCTTTTGTACAGCACAATCAGGGACAGAAGCAGCCCGATAATGACGGCCACGCTTGAAGCGAAAAATTCATAATGCCACAACACAATCCAGGTGATGTTGAGCAGGCAGCTGACTAAAAAAGGGACATGAGTATCTTTGTAAAGAATAGTCGTTCCTTTATTAAAGCCGCGCAGCACCCAAACCGCCAGCAAAAAATAAATCAGCCCCCAGATGGAAAACACATAGCCAGCCGGTGTAAACAGCACATTCAGCTTATCGGAAATCTCCCCGGTCGTCTGGCCGTTAAACGGAACAATATTGGCCAGAGCATTCACTGCCACGACGGCAATTAAAGCCAGCAGGTTCAACCAAAACAGTTTCAAAAAAATCGCCTCCTTTTTCTTTCTTTTCCCCATTAAGGATATGCACTAACGCCTGTCCTTTTTCATGATATTATTTCAATATATTTTTTATGTAATGCAGGGCAAAAAAGAAAAGCCGAACGAGTGCGATTTTTTCGCAGTTCATTCGACTTTTCTCCGGTTTAACCCTTGTTATTCCAGCCACCTAAGCATTAGTTGTCGAGCTTTAATCCTTTTAATGCTTCAGCCAGTGCATTGTTTAATGGTTCTTCTTGCTTTTCCTGCTGCTTTAAATACTTTTGAACAGACCGTTTATCAACTTTACCGCCGGATTCCTTTTTACGGCGTGCTTCAAAGGAAGATAACTTTTCCCGGTAGCCGCATTTGCATGTGAAGATCTGGCCGGCACCTTCACCGCGAAGTTCCATTTTCTTTTTGCATTGAGGACACCGGGCGTTGGTGACACGCGCTACGTTTTTGCGGTGGCCGCACTCACGGTCCTGGCAGACGAGCATTTTTCCTTTTTTCCCGTTTACTTCAAGCATCGGCTTGCCGCAGTCCGGACACGACTTCGTGGAGATATTGTCATGCTTGTATTTTTTATCGCTTGATTTAATTTCCGCCACGATTTTTTTCGTGTAGTTTTTCATTTCAGAAAGAAAAACGTCTTTTTTCAGCTTGCCGCTGGCGATGGCTTCGAGTTTTTGCTCCCACTCAGCAGTGAGGAGGGGCGATTTTAATTCCTCCGGCACGAGATCCAGCAGCTGGCGGCCTTTTGAAGTAATATGAATATCCTTGCCGCGCTTTTCAATTAAAAACGAGTTGAATAACTTGTCAATAATATCCGCACGTGTGGCCACTGTGCCAAGGCCCCCTGTTGATTTCAGCGTTGCGGCAAGCTGCTTGTTCCGCGTGTCCATATACTTGGTCGGGTTTTCCATAGCCGAAAGCAGCGTGGCCTCATTAAAGCGTGCAGGGGGCTTTGTTTGGCCAGAAGTTTGTGTAATGAGCTTGATTTCTAATTGGTCGCCCTTCTCAATGCGAGGCAAAAGCTGTTCTTTTACGTCGTTTTCAGCTTCATCGTCTTCATAGCGGTTTTCATACGCTTCTTTCCAGCCGTTTGATAAAACGGTTTTTCCTCTCGCCACAAAGCTTTCCTGGCCGATCTTTGCCTGAAGCGTTAATTGCTCATATTCAAATGCCGGAAGCAGCACCGCTAAAAAGCGTTTGATGACCAGGTCGTAAATTTTTCGTTCTTTGTCTGTAAAAGCGGACACATTCACATAATCCTCAGTTGGAATAATGGCGTGATGGTCTGACACTTTGCTGTCGTCAACAAACGATTTCGATGCCTTGATCGGCTTCATGGCAATTTTATTGGCCAGTGAACGATACTCACCCATTCCACACGCTTTCAGCCGCTCTGGAAGCGTTTCGACGATATCAGAAGAAAGAAAGCGTGAATCGGTACGAGGGTACGTTAACACTTTATGCTGTTCGTATAATTTTTGCATAATATTCAGCGTTTCCTTCGCGGAATACCCAAACATTTTATTGGCATCACGCTGAAGTTCTGTTAAATCATACAAGCCAGGGGCAAATGATTTTTTTCTTTTCTTATCAATATCCGTTACAACAGCATGATCCTGTCCGAGCTTTTTCACGAGGCTGTAAATTTTTTCTTTTTCAAAGCTGCGGCTGTTGCCTTTCGTGTCCTGCCAGGTCAGCTTCAAATGATCGGCTGTTTGTGCTTCAATGCCGTAATATGTCTGTGCTTTAAACTGTTTAATTTCTTCCTCGCGCTGCGCAATAATGGCGACAGTAGGTGTCTGCACCCGGCCGCAATTCAGCTGTGCGTTAAAGCGTGTAGTCAGAGCGCGCGTGGCGTTCAAGCCGATATACCAGTCTGCTTCTGACCGCGCCACGGCGGATGAATATAAATTTTCGTATGCCTTGCCGGGCTTTAAATGGGCGAAGCCGTCCCGAATCGCTTTATCCGTAACAGATGAAATCCACAATCGCTTAATCGGCTTGTTTACTTTTGCTTTTTCAATAATCCATCTGGCAACGAGCTCTCCCTCGCGCCCTGCATCCGTCGCGACGATAATTTCATTTACGTCGCTTCGGATCAGCTGGCTTTTTACCGAATTGAACTGCTTCCCGGTTTGCTTCATGACTACGAGCTTCATGCGCTCTGGCAGCATCGGAAGATCTTCAAGGTTCCACGTTTTGTATTTTTGATCGTACGCCTCTGGATCGGCCAGCGTGACAAGGTGACCGAGTGCCCACGTGACGATATAGTTGTCTCCTTCTAAAAATCCGTTGCCTTTTTTTGTGCATTTCAACACATTTGCAATATCGCGTGCAACAGACGGTTTTTCAGCAATTACTACACTTTTTGCCATTTATTCGAACTCCTTTACTGACTGATGTATCGTCTAATATATCATAGTTGAAATAGGAATAATGAGTAGAGGATTTAATTTTGGCACGATCAGTCGTGTTCAATCTGATCCTTAAACGAAGCATATTATAATAGTTTGGTCTGAAGATTGTTATTGGAAAATAATGATTAGGAACGGTTGTTTTTTTTCAGAAAAGGTGTCTATAATTATCTGACAAAGACCTATACCGTTTTGAAAGGGAGGAAGAAAATGCCGATTACTATACCGCATCAGCTGCCTGCACGCGAAGTGCTGGAAAAAGAAAATATTTTCGTGATGGACGCGAACCGGGCCCGAATGCAGGATATCCGCCCGCTGAATATTTTAATCTTGAATCTGATGCCGGAAAAAGAAAAAACGGAAGCTCATCTGTTGAGGCTGCTTGGAAACACACCCTTGCAGGTGAATGTTTCGTTTTTATATACAGCAACGTATGAAGCGAGAAATGTAAGTAAATCTCATCTTGAGCAATTTTACATTACGCTTGATGAAGCGAAAAGCCGCCGCTACGATGGATTAATTATTACAGGCGCGCCGATTGAGCTGATGGATTTTGAACAAGTGAATTACTGGCCGGAGCTTCAGGACATTATGAACTGGGCGAAAACAAATGTAACGTCCACGCTTCACATTTGCTGGGGCGCACAGGCGGCACTGTACCACCATTACGGCATCGGCAAGTATGAACTGCCAAAAAAATGCTCCGGCGTATTCAAGCATACGATCACGGATCCGACGATTAAGCTCCTTCGCGGCTTTGACGATGAATTTTACTCGCCGGTTTCACGCTATACGGATGTGAGCAAGGAAGCGGTCGAAAGCCATGAGGATTTAATTTTGCTGGCATCGTCTCCGGAAGCGGGCCCGCTGCTCATGATGTCAAAGGACGCGCGGAACATTATGATTACCGGACACCTGGAATATGATGCGACTACTCTTTTAGAAGAATATGAACGTGACTGTGCGAAGGGCGTGGACATTTCAGTGCCGGAAAATTATTTTCCAGACAACGATCCATCAAAGCGCCCGCCGAACCGCTGGCGGTCACATGCCCATCTGCTTTATTCCAACTGGCTGAATTATTATGTGTACCAGGAAACACCGTACGAATGGAATTGAAAGCGAAAGACCGCTCATGTGCAGTAAGCTCTTGCAGCCAGCAAAGCTTCCTGGCTCATACGGGATAAAAACAAGCGCCTCCTCTACGGGGGCGCTTGTTTCTTGTGTCATTTCTTCGCTAAAGCCGATATCTGTTCCTTAGCGCTGATATGTGCATGACTAACGCCGGTATTTGAATATACCGGCGTTAGCCCCCACTTTATCAGCGGTATGAGGAATATATCGGCGCTGCAGAAAATATACCGGCGATACGCGGCCGCTTTTTAGTAAAAAGTCGGTCTTCTGTCTTCGAATACAGGAATGCGCTGGCGAATCTCGTCAATCGCATCAAAGTCGATGTCACCGGCAAGCAGCTCTTCGGCTTCGCCTGCTTCTGCGATCACCTCGCCCCACGGCCCGATGATCAGCGAGTGGCCGGCGAATACGTTATCCGGGTCAGCGCCGGACCGGTTGCAGGCAACAACGTAGGATTGGTTTTCAATGGCCCGGGCGATGAGAAGCGTCCGCCAGTGGTCGAGGCGGGCAAGCGGCCATTCCGCCGGCACGAATAAAACACGGGCACCGTTCAGCACGTGCTTTCTAAACCATTCAGGGAAGCGGATGTCGTAGCAAATAAACCCGGCCATTATCTCACCGTCCAGCTCAAACAATCCATCCGTGTCACCGTCAATCAAATATTTTTCTTCGTTCATGAGGCGGAACAAGTGGAGCTTGCTGTATTCATGAACAATGTGCCCGTCCTTGTCCACAATGATCATCGTGTTTTTCACTCCGTCACCGGTATCATTGGCAACTGAGCCGCCGACGATGTGCATGCGGTGTTTCTTGGCTTGCTCTGACAAAAAGTCCTTTGCCCGTTCTGCGCCCTTGTCGGCGAGAACGTCCAGTCTCGTTAAATCATAGCCGGTTGTCCAAAGCTCGGGCAGCACCGCAAGCTCGCAGCCAGACTCACTTGCTTTTGCCAGCCAAACTGCTGCTTTCTCGTAATTCGCTTGAGGATCACCAAAGGCAATATCTATTTGCAGGCATGCTAGTTTCATATTGTCAGCTCCATCTTCTTTTTTCAAAAATTGTAACACGGTTGACAGTGAAAATGAAACGTGGCATAATCCTCTTTAACAACAAACGGACAATTTCATACAACTTATCAAGAGCAGGTGGAGGGACAAGCCCGATGATACCCGGCAACCGACCTATTTATAGGCACGGTGCTAATTCTTGCAGCGACAGCTGAGAGATAAGAAGATTTTACCAAAGGCCTTTCTTCTTATTTTGTGAAGAAAGGTCTTTTTTATTTTCTAAAAGGGAGGCGTCGAGATGACGATTATTGAAAAAACAAACAAACCATTAAAGATTGAACAGGGAAATTTATTCGCAACGATTCACCCGCAGCAGGGCGAGCGCGTCATGGTGATCGGCGGCTCCGATATCTTGACGGCCCGCTGTTCGGATGCCGGTGCTTCTGTTTGGCCGGTTATCTCCTTTAATCAAGTACAGCAGGATGAATTTGATACAGTGGCGGCGCCGCTTTCGATTCATTCTTATGCAGACGGCGCACAGTGGGCATCAAAGGCTTACGATGCGCTGAAAAAAGACGGTCGCTTTGTTGCCGACTTTGCAGAAGCGGAATCACTGCCATCTGCTGTTGACTTTCCGTATGCAGAATCGCTTGCCGGCTATTGGGAGCGCCTGAAAGCGGCCGGGTTTTCCACCATCCTGTTTCAGCAGCTGTCCGTGACCTCTGCGAAGGAAGCAGTTCTGAACGGATGGACAGAGCTTGTTTCCTCGAAATACCCTGTAAAGGTCAACCGGTTTATCGCTGTGAAATAACGTTTTTCCATTTTCAAATGGGCGGCCGCCGTATTATGATGGGATGGACAACATCCGAAAGGTGGCACCATGTGAACATTTTTTATCGAAAAACCCCATATACGAAAGAGCAATTTTTCCACCAATATACTGCACTGTCGAAACAGGAAACACACCATGCCTTTTTAGAAAGCGGCCGGGGAGGGCGGTACAGCTTCGCGGGCATCCAGCCTGCGGCCATTGCTGTTTCAACGGAGGAAGGGCTGCTGTTCAACGAAAATGGTCAAGAAGTGTTGGTGAAAGGAAATCCAATTCACGCGCTTGTTTCCATCATAAACGAACGGCATGTATCAAAGCAGCCGGACTTGCCGGACTTTCAAGGAGGAGCGGTCGGCTGGATCAGCTACGATTACGTCCGCTTTATCGAGCAGCTGCCTGAATTGGCTGTGGATGATATTCAGCTCCCGAACGTTTTCTTTTTGTTTTTCAATAAGTGGGCAGCGTTTGATCATGAAACAAATGAATTGTATGTAATGATGCTGGCGGATAGAGAAGAGGGGCTCGATGACTGGCTGAAGGAATGGCAAAAACCGGCTGATCCAGTTCAGTGGCATTCTGGCCATGCGGCAGATCAGCTCGATGTCTCGTTTCCGGAAGAATCCTTCAAGGAAGCAGTAGACAGCATTCGCGAATACATCGCAGCAGGGGATGTGTTTCAAGTGAACCTGTCCGTTCGCCGCGCCCGTCCGCTCGCTGTGCCGCCTCTGTCTGTATATGCGACTCTGCGAGAGCTGAATCCATCTCCTTACATGGCGTACATTCAAACGCCGGACTTCCAGGTCGTATCCGGATCGCCGGAGCTGCTTGTGAAAAAAGATGGCTTGAATCTGTCAACACGGCCGATCGCCGGCACTCGTTCAAGGGGGAAAAACGATGCCGAAGACGAGCGGCTGGCGAAAGAGTTGATTGATAATGAAAAAGAGCGGGCCGAGCATGTGATGCTTGTGGACCTCGAACGAAACGACCTTGGCCGTGTGTCGCGCTATGGAACGGTTCATGTGGATGAGTTTATGGTGATTGAGAAATATTCACATGTTATGCACATTGTGTCGAACGTACGCGGAGAGCTGGCGGATGGAAAAACAAATGCCGATGTGATTGATGCGGTATTTCCAGGCGGCACGATTACCGGAGCGCCGAAAGTCCGGACGATGGAAATTATTGAAGAGCTTGAGCCGGTGCGGCGCGGCCTATACACAGGCTCAATCGGATGGATTGGCTACAACGGCGATATGGAGCTGAATATTGTCATCCGGACGATGCTGAGCTGTGGCGGCTATGGCTACGTGCAGGCCGGGGCGGGCATTGTGATTGATTCCAGACCCGAATATGAATACAAGGAATCGCTGAAAAAAGCGGCCGCTATGTTAAAGGCGATGGAAATCGCGGAGGAACAAGCATGATTTTAATGATTGATAATTATGATTCATTTACGTATAATCTCGTGCAATATTTGGGCGAACTCGGAGAAGAGCTGGTCGTACGGCGCAACGATGAGATTTCCGTTGCGGAGATTGAGCAACTAAACCCGGGCTTTGTGATGATCAGCCCGGGACCGTGCACGCCGAACGAAGCCGGCATCAGCTTGGAAGCCGTGGAAAAGCTGGCCGGCCGTATTCCGATTTTCGGTGTCTGCCTCGGACAGCAGTCGATTGCGCAGAGCTTTGGCGGAGACGTCATTCGCGCGGAACGGTTAATGCACGGAAAAACGTCGCCGGTTTTTCATGATGGAAAAACAATCTTTAAACATATCCCGAGCCCATTCCAGGCAACCCGCTATCATTCACTGATCGTGAAAAAAGAAACACTGCCGGACTGCTTTGAGGTGTCGGCCTGGACCGAAGAAGGAGAAATTATGGCTATTCGCCATAAGGAGCTTGCAGTAGAAGCGGTCCAGTTTCATCCGGAGTCCATCATGACGGAATATGGGAAAGAAATGCTGCAAAACTTTATCGATTTGAACAGAGGCTCATCATGTACGCCTTTATAAATGGAGAAATAAAGCGCAACAACGACGTGCTGATTTCGCCCTTTGACCACGGTTTTTTATATGGTGTCGGTGTATTCGAAACATTTCGGACCTACGAGGGTAAGGTGTTTTTGCTGGAGGAGCATGTCAACCGGCTGAATGCGGCCCTTCGCGAGCTGAACATTGACCTGCATGTAACGGGAAGGGAAGTCGAGAACATAGTAGCTCGACTGGATGAAGCCAATGGCTGGGCCAACAGCTACATCCGGTTTAACGTATCTGCAGGTGAGGGAGAAATCGGGCTTCAAACGGCGCCCTACAAGCAGCCGAATGTCATCGTCTTTCAAAAGCCGCTGCAGCCGGCAGGGAAAATAAGTGAAAAAAGCGGGATCTGGCTCGAAACGAGGCGCACTCGTCCGGAAGGCGCTTTTCGTTTGAAATCACACCATTACTTAAATAATATTTTCGGCAAGCGGGAAGTGGGGGAGGATCCTTTAACAGAAGGGTTGTTTTTAACGGAAGACGGGTTTGTCGCTGAAGGCGTGGTGTCCAATCTGTTTTGGGTAAAGGGACGTACGGTCTACACGCCATCGCTTGACACTGGTATTTTAAATGGAGTCACGCGCCTGTTTGTGATCGAGCTCGCCCGTTCTGCAGGGTTTCATGTGAACGAAGGCTTGTTTACTCCGGCTGAAGCAGAAGCAGCGGATGAGGTATTTGTGACCAATTCGATTCAGGAAATTGTGCCGCTTTCTTCCTTAAACGAAAAACCGTTTCCCGGTCAACGAGGGGAAACGGCCCAGTTCTTTTTTAAACAGTATCGGGAGGCTGTTCGTCAGTGACGAGCAGCACTTTTTCTTTTGAGAGCGCATCGTGATACTTTTCTGCCTCTTCCTCGGATAAGCCAAAATCGATCAACGCCTCCTTCACCGGCTTTTCCCGTGTGAAAATGGACTTCACCTTTTCCTTCATCGACGGTCCGGCCGTTTCGACGTTTGCTTCCGTCCGGTTTTGGATGGTCAAGTACACATCCGCATCTTTCGTTAGAGCAGTCATGCTAGCCGGGTTATAGCCGGCCACTTTTAAATCCTCTATTTTTCTAATCACATCAATTTCTCCGTCGAACAAGCCTAATACATGCTTCATAATGAGCCCCCTGCTGTTTTAGTTTCACTCTTCCCTTTGCGGCCGTTTCAAAAACCTGATGGCGAAGAAACCCGACTTCCCGATATAATAGAAAGAAAAAAAGGAGTGCCAGCCATGACAGGGGAATTATGCAGAGTGCTGATTGTCGATGATGAGCTTTTAATCCGGCAGGGAATCAAGCACTACATGCAATGGGAAAAAGAAGGATTCACCATTGTGGGTGAAGCGTCAAACGGACGGGAAGCCTTATCCTTAATTGACGATGTTCACCCTCATATTGTGATGACAGACATTGTCATGCCGGTGATGGATGGCGAAGAGCTGACCAAAATGATCCGCACCGCCCATCCGGACATACAAGTCATTGTTTTAAGCAGCTTTGGTGAGTTTGATTACGTGAGATCCACCTTTCAGCAAGGTGTGACCGATTATATTTTAAAGCCGAAGCTAGAAGGAGAGCTGCTGTTGAAAGCGCTGCAAAACGCGGCGGATAAAATCCCTTCCTTTCAGCTTGTGAAAAAGGGTCAAAGCGAGGAGGCTTCCGCAGCGTCGTATTTAAAAAAATGGATGGACGGCTTTGGAGATGATATGCCGGAGGAAAAAGTCAAACGTCTTTTTCCACATGCCGCTTTTTTTGTGATGAGTGTCAGAATGAACCAGAAGGAAGAGAAAAGACGGTATGTAAAAGAAGACATCGAAAAGCAGCTGAAGCAAAGTCTTCCAGATGCAGATTGTTATCCGCTTTCCTTTCAAGGGGAATATGCCAGTTTTTTCATTAATATGGACGTCACGCAGCAGCAGCCGCTTTTACAGCTTGCTCAAAAAATAGCGCGTGCTTCAACGGAGCTGTCGGTTTCAATTAGTGAACCATTTTTTGAAGCGAGAAACGTGAAGGACGTGTTCGACCAGGAAAAAGAGTATTTAAAGCAGTATACCTTTTATTTTCCGGATCAATTTTTCTTTTACCGGGAGATGCTTCCTGTCATTCAATCAGATGCACCGCCGTTCGACATGGCTGTATGCGCAGAGAAGATCAAGCGCGGGCAATGGGATGAGGCGTTTGCAGAAATCATGCTTCATGTTGACCATCTGTCCCAAAACTACCTGTATGACATTCAGGAATTCAAGCGGTTTTTAAGCAATGTTGTGTTTAACGTGACCCTCCTTGCAGAAGCTGCAACCGAAAAAGGCGCAAAATTCAGTAAAGACAAGTATGCGTACTTTGCGGCGATTGACCGGGCTGACCGGGCAGATGAAGCTGTCGGGCAGCTGACTGGCTTTTTGGAAGAAGTTCAAAAGACGCGCCAGCCTGTGGACCAGACCGATCCGGGAATCAAAAAAATTATGGACTATATCGACCAGCACTACAGCGATCCGTTGACACTGACAGATGTAGCTAATCATTTTCATTTTAATCCTTCCTATCTGTCCACTTATTTCGGCCACCATAACAGCGAAGGATTCAGCGGCTATTTGACAAAAATTCGCATTGAAAAAGCAGTGGAGCTGCTGCAGCAGCGGCACATTTCAATTTCCGCCATCAGCGGAGAAGTCGGCTACGCGGATCACAGCTACTTCTGCAAGGTGTTTAAAAAAATAAAAGGCATGTCGCCGAGCAGCTACCGCAAGCAATTTTTTCTGTGAGAAATGAGGAAACCGATGGGGCGCATGATTGAAAAATTTAACGATCACGGATTATTTATCAAAATGTTTCTTGTGATGGTCGTGAGTATTATTGCTGTGTCTGTTACGATCACGTACAGCACCATCCGAATGTCGGAGCGGCTGTTTATGGATACGTTCAGCATTACAAATACAAAAGTCATTCATCAAGTAAAGTCTAATTTTGAAACATTCAGCAATTCAGTGGCAACGGCTGCGAATGAGGTGCAGCAAAGCGGGACCATTAAAAATTATCTGTCTCAGGGAGACACTACTTCACTGGAAATGGCCAAGCTGTACTACAATACGCACGTTCAAATGGACCGTGCCCATCTCAATGTAGATGATTATGAGCTGAGCATGATGGTGACAGGGGTGAACGGACGAAGCTTTTCAACAGATCGTGCGAATTGGGTTGCCGATGAGGAGCAAATTGCCGCACTGGACCTGACGAAAAACACGCTTGAGGAACCGAGAAAGCTTTTATACCAGCTTGATACGGAAAACGGGGCACCGATGATTGTGGTGACAAAAGCGTTAATTGAACGGACAACAGACAGTATTTACGGGGCTTTTTATTTATCGATCCGGGAAAGTGAATTCAAGCGGTTTTATTCAAGCTTTACAAGTGAAGGAAATGACCTATTGATTATGAAAGCAGATGGATCGGTTCTTTCCAGCAATCGCGCAGATATGATCGGGGATGCTGCTCCAGAGCTTTTAAACGAAGCCGCTGAGATTGAAGAGGAAGGCATCGATTTCAGAGAAATAGAGTGGCAGGACACACGCCAGATTATGCTGGCCGAGCATTTGCCGGCGCTCGATATGTACGTGGTGAATTTAATTGACCAAGAGGTTGTGATGGACAATTTAATTAACACAAAAACAGTCGTGGCAAGCAGCTTTCTGATTGTTTTGGCAGCGGTGTCGATTGTGTTTTTAATATCGAGAAGAATGACCAAATCGCTGTCTCAGCTTGTGAGGGAAATTTCTGCGTTGTCAAAAAACAACTTTGATCAGTATGTGACGGCAACCGGAAGCTTTGAAACGAAGCAGCTGGCGTATGCCTTTAATGATATGCTCGATGAATTGCATAACTATGTAGAAGAGCTGATTCAAACACAGAAAAAGCAGCGGAATGCCGAACTGGCTGCCCTGCAGCGTCAAATCAACCCGCATTTTTTGTATAACACGCTCACGTCCGTGAAGATTATGGTCCAGCAGGGCAATAAGGAAAAAGCGGCAGATACCGTGAATGCGCTAATCTCTCTCCTGCAGAATGCAGTCGGCAATGTGCATGAAACGATGACCGTTCAAGCGGAAATTGACAACTTAAAAAGCTATGTGTTTATCAACCAGGTGCGCTACGGCGAACGGATTCAGGTCAGTTATTTTATCGCGCCTGACTGTGAAGAGCTGCATGTACCGAAGCTTATTATCCAGCCTTTTATTGAAAATGCGTTTTTTCACGCCTTTAATCAGAAAACAGACGGGTTTATTCATATTATTATTTTCAAAGAAGAAAACACGCTCGTTTGTGAAATTATTGATAACGGGGACGGTATGCAGATCGACAGCCGCCATGCGCTTCCGGATTCACGCAGAAACCGCCAGCTTTTCAGCGGAATCGGTGTCCGCAATGTGCATGAACGCATTAAGCTTCTGTACGGCAGCGAGTTTGGCGTGCATATTTCAAGCAATCCAGGAGAAGGAACCCACATTCGAATCACTCTGCCAATTATTTCATCTAACAATAATCCGAAAATCTAAAAATAATACAAATGATAAACAGAAAAATGAAATTGTTCTGAAAATAGTTCTATTCTTTCATAAAGATCGTTCTAACGGTCTTTTTTTTCGTGATGGTAAGATAAAGATGTAGATGAAGCGCTTACAAAAAGGGGGATATACAGTGAAAAAGATGATGATGCTATTGATGGCCAGCGTATTATTTCTGGCAGCCTGCTCCGGATCGGATTCGGCAGACGGCGGTGGCGGTTCAGAACAGGACAGCAACAAAGTAACCATTTGGGCATGGGATCCAAACTTTAACATTGCAGCGTTGAACATGGCCAAGGAAATGTATGAAAAAGAAAATCCGGATGTTGAAATTGAAATTGTTGAAAATGCACAGGCCGATATCGTTCAAAAGCTGAACACAGGGCTTAGCTCGGGAACGTCAAAAGGTCTTCCTTCTATTGTTCTTATTGAAGATTATCGCGCACAAAGCTTTTTGCAAGCGTATCCAGACGCATTCCACGATATGTCAGATTCGTTTAACGTAGACGATTTTGCTGAATACAAAATTGCGCCAACGAGCTTTGATGGCAAGCAGTACGGTCTTCCATTCGATTCAGGTGTAACCGGCCTTTACGTACGGACAGACTACTTGGAAGAAGCGGGCTATACGCTTGAGGATTTACAAGGCATTGACTGGAACGAATACATTGAAATTGGGAAAAAAGTAAAAGAAGCAACAGGCAAAGATATGATCACACTTGATCCAAATGATCTTGGCTTGATCCGCTTGATGATTCAAACAGCGGGTGCATGGTATATGGAAGAAGATGGTGTAACACCTGCGCTGGCTGGAAACGAAGCGCTGAAGCAAGCGTTTGAAGCATACAAAGGAATGATGGATGCGGACATCGTGAAGCCGAATTCCGATTGGAGCCAGTTTGTCGCTAACTTTAACAGCGGCGATGTAGCATCTGTACCGACTGGAAACTGGATTACACCGTCTGTTAAAGCGGAAGCATCACAATCCGGTAAATGGGCCGTTGCGCCAATTCCGAAGCTTTCTGTAGAAGGTGCAGTTAATGCATCCAACCTTGGCGGCAGCTCATGGTACGTATTAAACGGCGACAGCTCTGAAGCAGCAGCTGATTTCTTAGGAAAAACATTCGGCTCGAATGCGGATCTGTATCAGCAGCTTGTGACAGAAATCGGCGCGATCGGCACATACAAGCCGGCATCAGGCGGCGAAGCGTATGAAAAAGCAGATGAGTTCTTCGGCGGACAAAAAATTATTTCAGACTTCGCTGGCTGGACAGAAGAGATTCAAGGATTAAATTACGGGATGCACACATATGCCATTGAAGATATTATGATCGTTGAAATGCAAAACTATCTGAATGGCAAAAGCATTGACGACGTGCTGAATGATGCACAGGCGCAAGCAGAAGCACAGCTGAAATAAGACAAAAAAACATCCCTGTCCGAACGTTCGGGGATGTTTTTTCTTTTCAACGAAGTGAGGAGTGAACAAAATGAGCAGCAAAACAAAAACGGCCACAATCGGATCGTCTTCCTCGAAGAAATTCGGAATGAACAGCAAAATGAAAAGTACATTGATCGGCTGGTCGTTCGTGATGATCGCCGTCATTATGATTTGTACGTTTTACTTTTATCCAATGGTTCAAGCACTGATTTTATCCTTTCAGTCTGGAACCGGGACGAACCTGGAGTTTGTTGGTCTTGATAACTATAAGCGTCTTTTGACAGACAGCACGTTTTTAACCGCAGTGAAAAATACGTTTATTTATTTAATCGTTCAAGTGCCGGTCATGATTATTCTAGCCCTGTTTTTATCGGTGCTCCTGAATGACCGGACGTTAAAATGGAAGGGACTGTACCGGACGGCCATGTTCCTGCCGGCTGTCACCTCGCTCGTCGCGTATTCTGTCATTTTCAAATACTTGTTCGCAAATGATGGACTGGTCAACACGATGCTCCTGAAATTTTCCCTCGTTCCGGATGCCATCAACTGGCTGGCAGATCCATTCTGGGCGAAGGTAACCATTATTCTGGCGATTACATGGCGCTGGACGGGCTATAATATGATCTTTTACTTATCGGCTCTTCAAAACGTGGATCAGTCGATTTATGAAGCAGCTAAAATGGATGGCGCATCTGCTTTCCAGCAGTTTTTCAAAATTACCATTCCGATGCTGAAGCCGATTATTTTGTTTACATCGATTACATCCACGATTGGAACGCTGCAGCTGTTTGATGAAGTCATGAACATTACAAAAGGCGGACCGGGAAATGCGACTACGTCAATTTCTCAGTACATTTACAATCTGTCGTTTAAATACACGCCGGACTTTGGCTATGCAGCAACCGTTTCCTACTTTATCGTGATTCTCATTGTAATTTTCTCCGTTATTCAATTTAAAGTAGCAGGTGATCGAAATGACTAAACTAAAACGAATTTTCATGTACATTTTTCTCACAGCAGCTGCGTTCATCTCTGTGTTCCCGATTTTATGGATGATCATAAGTGCCACCAATCAGTCAGTTGACGTAACGAAGGGAAGACTGCTTCCAGGCACTCATTTCGGCGAAAACTTAACCAATCTGCTTCAGACGATTGATTTAGTTCCAGCCCTAATGAATTCTGCGAAAATCTCTATTTCGACGACCATTTTATCTCTGTTGATCGCGTCACTTGCAGGCTATGGCTTTGAAATCTACAAAAGCAAGGCGAAGGATGTTGTTTTTACAATTCTTCTTCTGTCGATGATGATTCCCTTTGCGTCATTAATGGTGCCGCTTTACCGTATGTTCGGCTCGATCTCTCAAACGATGCCGGCAATCGGCATTGACACGCTCACATCGGTTGTTTTGCCGACAGTGACAACGGCGTTTCTTATTTTCTTTTTCCGTCAGAGCACGAAAATGTTTCCGAAAGAACTGGTGGAAGCCGGCCGGATTGATGGCTTAAGTGAAATCGGCGTGTTTTTCCGCATTTACGTGCCGACGATGAAAACGACGTATGCAGCGGCCGCGATCATTACGTTCATGGCAAGCTGGAACAACTATCTGTGGCCGCTCGTTGTCCTTCAGTCACCGGAAAAAATGACGATTCCGCTATTGATTTCAAATCTCGGCTCCAGCTACTCACCGGATTACGGCGTGATTATGATGGCGATTGTGATTGCCACACTGCCGACCGCAATTGTGTTCTTTTTAATGCAGAAGCACTTCGTGGCAGGCATGATGGGCTCTGTAAAATAATGTGTAAGAGGAGAATGTATGATGACTGTACCAGATTTAGCATGGCTGAGCGACCTGTCTGTTTTTAACGTAAACCGGCTGCCGGCTCATTCGGACCATGTCTACTATGCAACGATGGAGGAAGCGCGCCAGGGAGGAAACATGAACTGGCGCCATTCCTTAAATGGAAGCTGGAAATTTCACTACGCGTCAAATGCCGAGAGCCGGCCGGCTTCTTTTTGGAAGCAGGAAGCAAATTGCAGCGGCTGGGACACGATTCAAGTGCCGGGTCACATTCAGCTGCAGGGCTACGGCGCACCGCAATATGTAAATACGATGTATCCGTGGGATGGGATTTCTCCCGTTCGCCCGCCGCACATACAAGAAGATCATAATCCGGTTGGCAGCTACGTGAAGACGTTCTCGGTTCCGGAGCAGATGACGGACCAGCCGCTTTACATTTCCTTTCAAGGTGTAGAATCTGCTTTTTTCATATGGCTGAACGGCCAGTTTGTCGGCTACAGCGAAGACAGCTTTACACCGGCGGACTTTGATTTAACGCCATTTGTAACAGAAGGGGAAAATAAACTGGCGGTTGAAGTGTACCAGCGCAGCACAGGAAGTTGGCTGGAGGATCAGGATTTCTGGCGCTTTTCCGGCATTTTCCGGGACGTTTATTTGTATACAGCACCAGAAGGGCACGCGAAAGACGTACACATTCGCACGGAGCTGAACGATGCGTTTAGCGAAGCGGTGCTCCATGTGGAGGCGCAAACTGAAAGAGACGTGTATTGCCTTCTTGAAGATGCAGAAGGCCGGGTTGTGGCAGAAGGCCCTTCTCCACTTACAGTCAGTGATCCGGAGCTATGGAGTGCAGAGTCGCCGTACTTGTACCGGTTGTTTCTTCAAGTGAAAAACGAAGAAGGCGGCATCATCGAAGTCATTCCGGAAAGAGTGGGATTCCGCCGCTTTGAAATGAAAAACAAAATCATGCACTTGAATGGCAAGCGAATTGTGTTTAAAGGGGTCAACCGGCATGAGTTTAACGCACGGACGGGCCGCGTGATTACGAAAGAAGACATGATCTGGGACATTCAAACGATGAAGCAAAATAACATTAATGCCGTTCGTACCTCCCACTATCCGAACCAAACGGAATGGTACCGTCTGTGTGATGAATATGGCCTGTATGTTATCGATGAAATGAACCTGGAAACGCATGGATCCTGGCAGAAGATGGGCAAGGTTGATACGGAATGGACCATTCCCGGCAGCAAACCGGAGTGGAACGATATTGTGCTTGACCGGGCCAAATCGATGTATGAGCGTGATAAAAACCACCCTTCCATTTTAATCTGGTCGTGTGGAAACGAATCCCACGCCGGTGACGTTATTTTAAACGCCTCTAAATACTTTAAAGAGCAGGATTCGTCGCGTCTTGTCCATTATGAAGGCGTTTTTTACGACCGCGACTTCGATGAAACGAGTGACATGGAAAGCCGCATGTACGCAAAGCCGGCTGACATCGAGGATTATTTGTCAGCTGATCCTGAAAAGCCGTATATTAGCTGTGAATACATTCATGCGATGGGCAATTCACTTGGCGGGATGTACAAGTACACGGATTTAGAGGAAACGTATCCGATGTATCAGGGTGGATTTATCTGGGATTTTATTGATCAGTCTTTATTGAAAAAGAACCGGTTTGGCGAAGAGTTTTTAGCGTATGGCGGCGATTTTGACGACCGTCCGACGGATTATAATTTCTGTGGAAACGGCATTGTCACAGCCGACCGGAAGCTGTCACCGAAAATGCAGGAAGTGAAATTCCTTTACCAGAACATCAAGCTGTTCCCGGATCAGACGGGTGTCCGGATTAAAAATGAACAGCTGTTTAAAGGAACGGATTCGTATGAGCTCGTTTGCACCATTTCGGAGGAAGGTGTCGTTCTTGAGGAAAAATCCCTTACGATCCAGGTTGATCCGTTAAGTGAACAATATGTGCCGGTTAAATGGGCGACGGAAGATGAACAAAAGGAATATGTTATTGAAGCATCTCTTCGTTTGAAAGAAAAAACGATCTGGGCGGAAGCCGGTCACGAAGTAGCGTTTGGCCAATTGATCAGCCAGACAGCTCCGAAAAAAGCTACACCTGCGGGGAACGTGACCGTTGTAGAAGGAGACGTCACGATCGGCGTTCATGGCGACCATTTCAGCGTGCTGTTTTCAAAAGCATCCGGCACGCTCGTTTCCCTTCAGTATGCGGGTGAAGAAATGATCGCGGCGCCTCCCTATCCTTTATTCTGGCGTGCTATGACCGACAATGACAAAGGGAATCAGTTCGCCTTTGCGTCAAGCGGCTGGTATACGTCAAGCTTTGTCCGGACATGTACAAATGTGCAGCTTGAAGCAGCAGAAGATCACGCTGTCATCCGGTTTGAGTACCGGCTGCCGATTAGTGAACAAGCAAAAGCCAGTGTTTCTTACGCTGTTTACGGTGACGGGTCCGTCCATGTGACAAACAATTACCAAGGAGCAGAAGGGCTTTCGGACATGCCGATATACGCTCTTTCCTTCAAAGTGCCAGCAGAATACGACCAGCTGGACTGGTATGCGATGGGACCAGATGAAAACTATGCAGACCGGGAAAAAGGCGCCCGTCTTGGCCGCTTCCAAAACAAATCAGCCGATAACGTATCTCCTTATCTCGTGCCGCAGGAATCTGGTGCACGCACAGGTGTGCGATATGTAAAGATCGCAAATGACTGTCAAAAAGGAATAGCTGTTCATTATGTAAATGAGCCGTTAACGTGTACGATCTCTCCATACACCGCCTTTGAGCTCGAAAACGCTGCTCACCATTATGAGCTGCCGCCGGTCCATTACACGGTAGTGACAGTGGCCGGACGCCAGATGGGAGTTGGCGGCGACGACAGCTGGGGAGCCCCTGTACACGCCGAACACCGGATTCAAGGCGAAACAAACATGACGTTCGAATTCATCCTCAAGCCTTTGTGAAAAACGTAGTCAGCTACCGCTGATATAAACAGTCTAACGCCGATATATTCGAAATACCGCTGATAATGAATGGCCGACCGCCGATATGATAGAAATATCAGCGCTAGGCTACACATATCGGCGGTATTTTTATTTTACCGGCGATCATTCATTGCTCTTAGGCGCGGGAAAGCAAAAAAGCAGGCACCCACCGGGCACCTGCTTTTTCGTTATAGCTTTTTGTCATGTGACGGATCACGGGGATTGATGAAGCTGTCGTGATCGTCTGGAATGTTGTCTACACGGTTGTGGTCTGTGGAGTCGAATGAGCCGCGAATAAAATAAATAAGAATCAAGCCGATCACGATGATAATGCCAAAAAGCAATACGACGACTAAACCGTCCATTTGAATCGCCTCCTTCTTATGATTACTGTTCCACCATTACTATACAATAAACATCTTCTTCCCTTCTTTAAACTGAATTTTCTAAAAATAAACCACTTCTTCTTTTTTTCATGTATAATGGCGATGACGGAAAACATACATATTGAACGATTCAGGTGAAGCCGCTGTTATGCGGCTTCTTAAAAGGGAAGCTGGTGAAAATCCAGCGCGGTCCCGCCACTGTAAATGGGAGCAGACGTCAAACGTGCCACTGTGCGCTTAAGCATGGGAAGGCGTCGTCTGTGATGAACATGAGCCAGGAAACCTGCCTGATCGATGCACCAAAAACCTGCGCGGATAGGTGGTGTGACAGATGGGATTTCCCCTTCTTTCACGCGCCTTTACTCCTGTAGAGGTGTTTTTTTATGTTCCGAAAAAAGGAGGAAGATCATATGAACAAAACATGGATGACGCTGGGCGTGTCTGCGGCCCTATTGGCAGGCTGCGGCTCAGACGAGACAGCAGAAGCACCGGCGGAAACAACAGAGCAGAAAGCAACAGAAGAAACGGGTTCTTTTCCGCTTACCGTAACAGGAGCAGATGACGAAAAAGTGGAAATTGAAGCAGCACCGGAACGGATTGTAACCCTGGCACCGAGCAACACGGAAATTGCCTTTGAGCTAGGGCTTGGGGAAGAAGTCGTCGGTGTTTCGGACAATGATACGTACCCGGAAGAAGTAAATGAAAAAGAGCGCGTCGGCGGCATGGAATTTAATGTTGAGAAAATTATCAGCCTGGAGCCGGATCTCGTTCTTGCACATGATTCGGCTGGCGGCGCAGCTGAAACGGGCGTCCAGCAGCTTCGCGATGCGGGAATTGACGTTCTTGTAATCAACAACGCGGACAGCATTGACCAGATGTATCAATCGTTCGAGTTAATTGGCGAAGCAACAGGAACAACAGCGGAAGCAGCGGCTGAGGTTGAAGAAATGAAAGCGGGCTTTGCGGAGCTGGAAGAAAAAGCTGCTTCTATCCCGGCAGATGCGGAAAAAAGTGTTTTCTTTGAAGTGGACCCAACACTTTACACAGCAGGGAATGGCACGTTTTTAAATGAAATTTTTGATCTGATTCACGTTGAAAACACGATGGCGGATCAAGAAGGCTGGCCACAGGTAACAGAAGAAGCGGTCATTGAAAAAAATCCGGATGTGATTTTGTTAAACTACGGCTCGTACGTAGAAAACGCGGTGGACGGTGTGTTAACGCGTGAAGGCTGGGCAAATGTGAATGCCGTGAAAAACAAAGAAGTAATGGAAGTGAATGCGGATATTACAAGCCGTACCGGCCCCCGTCTTGTAGAAGGAGCTGAATCTATTGCGGAAGCGGTCTACCCGGACGTTTTTGCCGAATAAAAAAGCAGCCTACCTGCTCGCTCTGCTGTTTTTAGCAGTGTCTGTTTTTATCGGGACGGCTGTCGGGACGATCCACGTTCCGTTTCGCGATATTGCTTTAATTTTGTCCCATCACTTAATAGGAACAAACCTTTATCTGGACACATCCATTGACAATATCGTCTGGAAAATCCGGTTTCCACGAGTGGTGCTTGCCGGGCTGATCGGGGCGTCGCTGGCCATTGCGGGAGCGGCCTTTCAAGGGCTGCTTCGCAATCCGCTTGCGGACCCTTACACACTGGGGGTGTCGTCAGGGGCATCGGTCGGGGCTGTGCTCGTTTTATTTTTTCACATTTCGATTCCTTTCCTCGGCGGCTTTACGCTTCCGGCGGTCAGTGTGGCAGCTGCAATTGTGACCATTTTTTGCGTGCTGCTGTTTGCGCAGACGATTGAACGGTCGATGAAGCTGGAAACGATTATTTTAACAGGAATTATTTTCAGCTCCTTTCTCGGATCATTTATTTCGCTTATGATCGCCTTGACCGGAGAAGAGCTTCGCCAGATTATCAACTGGCTGCTCGGCAGTGTGTCGATGCGCGGCTGGCCGTACGTGCAGCTGATGACGCCCTTTTTCATTACGGGTGCCCTGATGCTTATGTATATGGCACCGGAATTAAATGCGATGTCTTTTGGCGAAGAAAAAGCGAAGCATCTCGGCGTCAACGTTCAGCGAAAGAAAATGCTCGTTTTAATCGCCGGCTCTGTTTTAACAGGCGCAGCCGTCGCGGTATCGGGTACGATTGGCTTTGTCGGCCTGGTAGTTCCGCATTTTGTCCGGCTGTTAATCGGACCGGACCACCGTCATTTATTGCCATTGTCGATGATTACGGGAGCGGGCTTTTTAATTTTGGCGGACTTAACAGCGCGGACGATTGTTTCGCCGACGGAGCTTCCGATTGGTGTGATTACGTCACTTGTCGGTGCACCGGTATTCGCCCTTATTTTATTAAATAAAAAACGAAAAGGAGGCGTCGCGTGATGCTGCAAGCAACGGAGCTTTCAGGAGGATACGGAAGCGGGCTTATTGTCCGCGGCGTATCCTTTTCTGTTCAAAAGGGAGAATTGTTTGGCATTCTAGGGCCGAATGGAAGCGGAAAAACGACACTGCTCAATATGATCAGTGGCTTAACCAGGCCGGAATCGGGAACGGTGGCGGTGAAAGGTAAAATGGTTGACTCTTACACGCCAAAGGAATTGGCACGTGTGGTGGCCGTTCTGCCGCAGATGACATCCAGCCAGTTTGCGTATACAGTGAAAGAAACCGTTTCTCTCGGCCGCTATGCTCATCAAACCGGCTTTTTTAAATCATGGACACAGGAGGATGAAACGGCTGTGCAGGAAGCAATGAAGCAAACAGGGACGTCCTCGTTTGCAGAAAAGCCGCTTTCTGCGCTGTCCGGCGGCGAGCGGCAGCGTGTGTTTCTGGCACAGGCACTCGCACAGGAGCCGGAAATACTCTTACTTGACGAACCGACCAATCATTTGGATTTATCGTATCAAAAAGAACTGCTCGATCTGCTTAAAAGCATGACAGCGAACGGCTTGACGGTTATTTCGATCTTTCATGACTTGAATTTATCGTCATTGTACTGTGACCGGCTGCTGCTCATGGACGCCGGGCAGATCCACACCATCGGCACGCCTGCTGATATTATGGTGGAGCAGCATATTCAGGATGTCTATGATACAGACGTGCAAAAGCAGCCACATCCGGAAGTGCCAAAGCCGCAAATGAGCCTGCTCCCCAATATGCCGGCGCTTGCTGAGGTTGATATTCACGAAGGACTGCTTGAGCACCAGCCTGACTATATCGCCATCCGGCCGCCGGTTCCGCTTAAAGCATTGTCGTCCGGCGTGATTGGAGCCGGATGGGGCTGGCGGAGTGCATTCGTCAACCGTCACGTGGATAAAAGCTACAACATGGAGCATTTTGAAGAAGAAGCAGCAGCTTTTTTTGCGGGAAAAGGCTTTGATCTAAATGAAACGGTCGGCATGATGACGGCTGTGAAAATGGAAGATGCCGCCTGGCGGATGGAGCGCCAGGAGGATGTATCTGTTTTTGCGGTGGCGACAGCGGGTGTCGGCAATGCAGTTGATGTAACACAGCCCCGGAGCAGCTGGAAGAAGCAGATCACGCCTGGAACGATTAATATTTGGGTGTTTGCAAACGGAAAGCTGTCAGAAGAAGCGTTTGTGCAAGGGCTGATGACGGCAACAGAGGCGAAGGTAAAGGCACTGGCAGATGCGGGTGTTACGGATCGTGAAACCGGCACAATGGCGACAGGAACCTCGACGGACAGTCTGCTGATTGCAGCGACGCAGCGCGGCGCGTATCAGCAGTTTGCCGGCTCTATCACACCGCTCGGTATTGCGATTGGACGTGCTGTTTATGAAGCGGTGACCGAGTCTCTTCAGAAAACAACGAAAAGAAGAGAGAATCTATGACGGGGCACGCGGTGGCTATTGTCGCTGCTCTGCTCCTCGATCGTTTGATTGGGGACCCGAGAAGCTGGCCCCATCCGGTTAAATGGTTTGGCCGGCTGATCGCCTTGCTTGATAGAAGCTGGAACCGAGGCGGCTTCCGCTTTTTAAAGGGGCTGGCGATGCTGATGGTTGTTCTCCTGGTGACAGCTGCTTGTTCCATTGGGCTTTTATCGGTGGCTGCTCGTGTTCATCCTTTTTTGGCCGTTGCGCTCGAGACTGTGATGATTTGGGCTGCGATCGCTCCGAGAAGCTTAAAGGAAGCAGGACAGGATGTGTATCAGCCGCTCATCGAGGGGGATCTGGTGAAAGCGCGTGAAAAGCTTTCCTGGATCGTCGGACGGGACACAGACCGGCTGGAAGAAAGTGAAATTACACGTGGTGCGGTGGAAACAGTCGCTGAAAATACATCGGATGGTGTGATCGCCCCTCTTTTTTGGGCAATGCTCGGCGGGGGACCGGCGGCTCTTTTATACCGGGCAGTGAATACATGTGATTCGATGGTCGGCTACCGGAATGAAGTGTACAGTCAATTTGGCAAAGCATCGGCCCGTTTTGATGATGCTGCGAACTTGATTCCTGCCCGTTTGACCGCCTGTCTGCTTATTTTGGCTTCTGGGCAGTCAGCAGCGAATCGCCGGTTTGCCTGGAAAATGGTGAAGCGTGATGCGAAAAAGCACCCGTCTCCTAACAGCGGCTGGTGTGAAGCGGCGGTAGCGGGCTTATTGAAAATCGAGCTTGGTGGATTGAATACATACAAAGGAATCATCTCTGACCGGGCCCGAATGGGTGACCCGGTGAATGAGCGCCAGGCGCAGCATATTATAGAAGCTGCTAAATTAATGGAACGAGCCACGTACCTTTTCGTACTGCTGTTCCTTGCAGGAGTGATTGTTTATGAACTTGCCTTCACATGGAGCGAATCCAGCTCATTTATACGAGGCATCGGACCTTGAAAAGCCGGATTCCATTCTTGATTTTAGTGTCAATACGAATCCGGGCGGTCCACCTGAGTGGCTGAAGGAGCTATGGTCTTCTTTTATAAAAATAATAGAAGACTATCCCGATCCAACCGGCAAGGCGGCGTCTGAAGCCATTGCGAGCCGGCTGCTTCTTTCCTCCGAGAACATACTGCTCGGCAACGGCGCCGCGGAATTGATTCATTTTATTGCCCGCTCTGCCGCAGGGGAGAGAGTGTGCATCGTCATGCCTGCTTTTTCAGAATACGAAGAAGCCTGCACGGCGTATGGCTGTGAAATCAACCATGTGCCAGTCGATGTGTGGAACTGGAAGCTGCCTGTGGAGAAGCTTGTCAAAGAAGCGGAAAACGCGGCTGTTTTGTTTATTTGCTCCCCGAACAACCCGACCGGCCAGGTTTTCACAGAAGCCGAAATCATTGAATTGCTTCAAAAAACGGCTTCCTCTAATACGATGATTGTCATAGATGAAGCATTTTATGATTTTGCCGGCGAATCAACTATAACCGCGCAGATTCAGACGTTCCCTCACTTAGCCGTTCTGCATTCGATGACAAAAATGTATGCGGTCGCCGGGCTGCGGATCGGCTATCTGGCGGCATCGGGGGCGATCATCGAAAAGCTGAAGCCGTACTGTCCACACTGGAATGTCAATGCGATTGCTCTTCAGACGGCACAGCATATCGCGGCGGATCATAAATATGCGTCCGAAACTCGAAAATGGATCGAGAAGGAGCGGGAACGGGTTATGAACAAGCTGACGGAAATGGAATTTGATGTTCTTCCGTCGGCTGTGAATTTTTATTTGTTTAAAGATCCAGCGCTCGGCCATCAGCAGCCCCTTCTTCATTATTTGCTTCAAAAAGGCATTGTTCTTCGCCATACAGAAAATTTTCACGGGCTGGACGGACGCTGGCTTCGGGCAGCGGTGAAAAAGAGAGCGGACAATGACATCCTTCTGTCATTGCTCAAAAAGTGGAAAAGCGCATGATTATGTTTCTTTCAGGCGGTGTCCGGAGCGGAAAAAGCAGCACAGCCGAAAAATGGGCGGTGCAAAGCCAGAAACAGGGTGGCAGGCTGCTGTATGTGGCCTGCGGTCAAAGAACGGATGAAGAAATGGACGAACGCATCTGGCATCACCAAAAGCGCCGAACGACTTCCGGTCATCGGTGGGTGACCGTTGAAAAGTCACTGGATATAGGGGAGATAAAGGTAGAAAAAGCGGATACGCTGTTAATCGATTGTGTGACGACGCTTTTAGCGGGAGAATATTTTCGCGAAGACAAGCGTGCGGATCATGCCGGGGAGCGGATTGTGCAGGATATTTTGACGCTGGCAGGAAAGGCACATTCGGTTGTGATCGTGTCAAACGAGCTGTCATTTGAAGCGCCCGCAAGCGAATTAACCGCTCATTATATGAAGAGCCTTGGGGATATTCATCAGCAGCTTGTGCAGGCGAGCGACAGGGCCATGTTGGTAGAGCACGGAATACCGGTTGTAAAGAAAGGCGTGATGGAATGCGGGGAATGATGATTCAAGGAACGTCATCGGATGCAGGCAAAAGCTTTGTGGCCACTGCTTTGTGCCGTCTTCTGCTGAAAAAGGGCTATCAGCCGGTGCCGTTTAAGCCGCAAAACGTATCCAATAATTCATATGTGACCGCAGACGGCAAGGAAATAGGCCGTGCTCAGGGTCTGCAGGCAGAGGCCTCGGGTATGGAAGCAGCTGCTTTTATGAATCCGCTCCTGCTCAAGCCGTCCGGAAACGGTTCTTCTGAAGTCATTTTGTTTGGTGAGCGGCTTGATGTCGTATCAGGAATGGATTACAGGACCACTTATTACGAGCGGGCGGTGGAGGCGATCCAGGCAGGCCTGCTTGAGGCGGAAAAGCATGGAAATGTGCTTGTCATTGAAGGCGCAGGCAGTCCGGTAGAAATGAATTTGAAAAAACGGGAAGTTGTGAATATGAAGACAGCGGAGCTTGCGGATGTGCCGGTCATTCTCGTTGCAGACATTGACCGGGGCGGTCTGTTTGCCTCTGTAGTCGGCACGCTTGCGCTTTTAGAAGAGGAGGAGCGCAAAAGAGTGAAGGGCTTGATTGTGAATCGATTTCACGGGGACCCCGCCCACTTTGAAGACGGGAAGAAGTGGCTTGAAGACTATACAGGCATCCCGGTTCTGGCGGTTCTTCCTTACATGCCGGGACATGCACTTGAAGGAGAAGATTCTCTTTCCATTCAGGACATTCGCCGCCCCCATGCAGCCATTGATCTGGCCGTGATCCGCCTTCCCTACGTCTCAAACGGAAGCGACATTGAACCGTTTGCAGTTGAAGAAGATGTGAACGTTCGCTGGGTGCAGACAGCAGAGGCGCTCGGACAGCCGGATGCGATCATTATTCCAGGGACCAAAAGCACATGTGCCGATTTGCAGTTTTTAATCGAAACCGGCCTGGCTGAAAAAATCAGCACGTATGCCACAAACGGCGGCACAGTAATCGGTCTGTGCGGCGGTTATCAGTTGATGGGCCGGTCGCTTTTGGATCCGGAGGGGAGCGATACCGGTGTGGCCGGCTTTGTGACAAACGGGCTCGGGCTGATTCCGGCGGATACAACGTTTGACAAGCAAAAAACGGTCATTCGAACGTCTGGCAGGGCAGAGGGGATTGATCTTGCCGGCTATGAAATTCATTTCGGTCAGACGAAGGTGGACGGGGAGCCGTTTTTAACGAATGGAGATGATGAGGAGGGCTACCGTTCAAAGGACGGACGGATCTCAGGCACTTATTTGCATCATTTGTTTTACAACGATCGTTTTCGGGCCGCGTGGCTGAATCGGCTTCGTGCCGCAAAAGGGCTGGCGGAAAAGGGGCCGGCAAATACAAACCGGGATGCAGCGTATGACGCCATTGCCGTCCATTTAGATGAGCACCTTGACTGGCCGGGTTTTAAAGCAATTTTGGATGGACTGTCATGAAGCATTACCTTTACGCCGCCGGCATTATCATTCAGTTTTTCACCGTCGTGCCCCTTCACCGGACATTGCCGATGGAGCGGGCAGAATTAAGGGCTGTCCTGCAGCTGTTTCCATTGCTTGGTCTTGCGAAAGGGCTGCTGTACGCGGCTGTTTTCTGGAGCCTGATCGAATGGAGTCCGTTTTCGGCTCTTTCCATTGCCTTTCTTGTTTGGCTGCTGCCTGTTTTACTGACAGGTGGTCTTCATTTGGATGGCTGGATGGACTGGGCGGATGCTCACTTTTCCTTCCGAGACCAGGAAAAGCGGCTGTCCATTTTAAGTGATCCGAGAGCAGGCGCGTTTGGCGTGCTGGCACTCGTTCTGCTGCTGGCGGCTAAATTTGTGTTTGTTTACGAAACGGTTTTGGCGGGCAGTCAGTATGCGGTATTTCTCGTGCTCATTCCCTTTTTAGCCCAGCTGCTGACCGGCTTGTTTTTGCAGTTTACACCGCCTACTAAACGAGAAGGACTTGCCGCTTTTTTTCAAAAGGGCCAGGCACGCTCTCTTCCTTATATATACGGCATTTTTCTGGTGGCTATGGCCTTCTTTTTCATGTGGGAGCCCCTATTTTGGGTGATGACAGGCGCTTCTTGGATGTATTTTGTTTTCATCAGACAAGGGATGCAAAAGGAATTCGGCGGCGTGACGGGCGATTTGCTCGGTGCTGCACAGGAAGGAGCGGAACTGCTTTTATGGATGATCATGTGGCTGTCGGTCTCTTTCGTCACGGGCTGACTGAAGCGAATTTAAACCGGCAGTTTTGCGGCTGGACAGATGTTCCGGTTAGCGAAGAGGGGCTTAGAAAGCTACAAGCGCAATCGGTTCCAGACTACGACTGGATTGTCACAAGCGATTTAACGAGATGCAGGCAAACAGCGGCTGTTTTATGGCCGCATCCTCAAACGTCCATAAACAAGTTCCGTGAGTTTCATTTTGGGGAATGGGAACAGAAAACCCATGCGGAGCTGCAGCATGTGCCAGAATATCAGGAGTGGCTTCAGGATTATTCAACAAAAGTGCCCGGCGGTGATTCATACTCTTCTTTTGCAAAACGAATCGAAGTGGGATTTCTTGAAGTGTTGGACGCCATGCAAGAGAGAGGAATCCAGAGAGCCGCCATTGTTGCACATGGAGGGGTCATTCGCCATTTATTATCCGTATGGGCACCAGAGGAAAAGCCATTTGCCGAATGGTCATCGGAAAACGGGCATGGATATGAACTCTCTGGCCGTTTGTCATCAATGAGGAGGAGAGAAAGATGCATTTCGTTACAGGCGGTGCCTTCAACGGCAAAAAAAAATGGGTAACGGCTTTTTATGAGCTTGAAAGGACGCCGCACCAGTGGCATTCCTTTTATGACGAAAAAGAAGTGCCGGCGTTAAAAGAAAAGATGGTCGTGCTTGAAGGAATCGAACGGTACGTCCGCATCTTGCTCGAACAAACGGAATCACCAGCTGACGCAAGGGCTTTATTTCAAAAAAGCTTAACGGAATGGGGTCAGGCAGACGCACAGGTGGTGTTAATTGGCACGGACATGATGAAGGGAATTGTGCCGATGAATGCGTTTGACCGGCAGTTCCGTGATGCGGCGGGCTGGTGCTTCCAGGATGCCGCAAAAGCAGCGGACCGGGTTGACACGATTTGGTATGGAATTGCGGAAACATTAAAGGAGGAGAAAAAATGAGATTATACACAAGAACGGGTGACAAAGGCGATACGAGCATTATCGGTGGACGGGTTGGAAAAGATGACGTCCGGGTGGAGGCATATGGAACGGTTGATGAATTAAACTGCGTCGTTGGCATGGCCGTCACGGAGCTTGATCCGGCGAAATTCGAAGACATCCTATCCGATTTGGAAACGATTCAGCATGAATTGTTTGATTGCGGCGGCGATCTTGCGACGATTAACGGCAAGCGCGGGTTCAAGCTTCAGCAGGAATCGATCGATGAAATGGAAGCGAAGATTGATGCCTACATTCAGGAAGCGCCGGAGCTGGAGCGGTTTATTTTGCCGGGTGGTTCCAAAGGATCGGCACATATTCATTTAGCCCGTACGGTAGCGCGCCGGGCAGAGCGGCTTGTTGTCGCGCTGATTCGGACAGGAGAAGACGTTCACCCAGTCACGTTAAAGTATTTAAACCGCTTATCTGACTACTTTTTTGCGATTGCGCGCGTAATTAATTTCCGTGAAGGTGTAAAGGATGTGGAATATGTGCGGAGCGCAAATGTATTCCGAGGCGGCAAGCGCAAGGAAGACCAGCAATGAATGCAAGAAAAATAAGCTGGCTCGCCCTGTTCGTCGCGTTATCAGTTGTCGGCGGTATGATCAAAGTGCCAGCGCCCATCTCAAGTGTCGCGCTGGATTCGTTTCCGGCTCTCATTGCGGCTGTTTTACTCGGTCCCGCTGCAGGTGCTGCAACGGGTGCTTTTGGTCATCTTGTCTCTGCTTTTCTCGGCGGTTTTCCGATGGGTCCACTGCACGTGATCATAGCCATCGAAATGGCGGCCGTCATGTGGCTGTTTGGCCGGCTTTACCGGGACGGCTTCAAACGGAGTGCGCTCCTTTCCTTTATTCTTCTTAACGGTGTCGTAGCACCGGCACCGTTTATTTTGTTTCTTGGCGTACCGTTTTACATGAGTGCTGTACCGGGCATTGTCATCGCGGCCGCCTTGAATGGAATCGCGGCAGTTGTGCTTCTGCCGAAGATGATCGCCATCTTTACAAAGCGTTACGGACAGTCGCATGCGTAATGCGATCGTCACGAATGGCCTCGTTCTGGCCGTGGATAACAGCGGATCGGTTGGAGAAAAGAAACAGGATGACGTGGCGGCTTCTTATGAAACGGTCGGGTATTTTTCTGCACGGGTCGCCATAATGGAATGTATGGCTGCGGGGGGAGAGCCTTTTGCAGCCGTTGTTCACAATTTCTCCGGCGACGCGGCATGGCCGGCCCTTTACGCAGGAACAGAAAAAGCAGCTTTTGAAGCGGGATACGAGCTTGAGATAACCGGGAGCAGTGAATCGAATTTTCACTTAAATCAGTCTGCTTCAGGCATCCTTATGATCGGCCGCCATGTTCGGAAGACAGACCAGATTGAGCAACGTGATATGCAGTACGGCGTGATCGGGAAGCCGCTGGTGGGAGGAGAGGTTCTTGCTCATTCACATGAGATTGCACCACTTTCTCTTTTTCGTCAGCTAATTGGTCATGAAGGCGTAGCGGCGGTTTGGCCGGTCGGGTCAAAAGGCATCGCCCATGAGCTGCAGCAGTTTACGGGTCGGAAAGGCAGCTGTGAGCTCGACATGAACAAATCCGGCGGACCGTCCACCTGCTTCCTCATCGCCGCAACCCGGCAGGCAACGCAAAAAATAAAAAGCGTAACCCCTCTCATTCGCTGGATCAAGATGGAGGAATGAAAAAAGCGGCAGCTGTCTCAATTTGTTGAGGCGGCTTTTTTCTGTTTGCAAAAAATGAAAGCATTCTCTTTTTCTCCGTTCGATAGTAATATAAGAGTAAGAATAAAGCAGGATATGGAAAAGGTGATGGAACAATGCACATACATTCAGGTATTCAATCCGTTATAGATGCGATCCATGATCACATCGCCATTGTCGATGAACATGGAACCATTACGGCAGTTAATAAGGCGTGGGAAACATTCGGGCACGAAAACGGCCAAACGGGCTCGACGATAGGAAGCAACTACTTAGCCGTGCTTCACAATGACCAGGATCAAGACCTTCTCCGGTCGCTGGTTCGCGTGCTGGAAGGAGCATCTGAACAGGAAATGACGCTTTATCCGTGTCATTCACCTAAAGAGGACCGATGGTTTCGAATGCTGATCGAACCTGTTCAGTTCAATTTGAATGAAAAAGGCGCGATCATTATTCATCAAAATAAAACAACAGAAATACGGGCGAAGGGCAAGCTCAGAGCTGTACTGGAAAGCATGACGGATGCTTTTTTTTCGATTGACGACCAGTGGCGCTTCGTTTATGTAAACGCCGAGGCCGAAACGCTGCTTGAGCAGCGGCGTGAACACCTGATCGGGCATAACTTATGGGACGTGTTCCCAGAAGCAGTACAGGAAATTTTTTATGAGCAGTATTATGCCGCGATGGAGAAACGGGTCATTTCCCGTTTTGAAGCGTATCATCAGCCGCTTGATACTTGGTTTGATGTCGTGGCGTACCCGAACGAAGAGGGTGGTTTGTCGGTTTACTTCCACAACATAAACGAGCGGAAAGAAGCAGAAAAAAAGCTTCAGCTGTATGCGTATCGGGATGATTTAACAGGGCTGCCCAATCGCAGAGAGCTATTTCGGAAAATCGATGAACATATTGACGCTGGAAAAACGTTCGCCGTCCTTTTTATTGACTTAAACGGCTTCAAGCAAATTAATGATATGCATGGGCACGACAAGGGAGATGACTTGCTCATTAGAGTAGGCGGCCGGTTAAAGCAAATGTTGGATAGCTCCTGCTGGGTTGGCAGGCTTGGTGGAGATGAGTTCCTGATCTTAACAGGTGACTCCAGCAAAAAGGAGATAAATACCCTGCTTGAGCAATTAACAGCAGCCTTCGCCAAACCTTTTCATCTGGACGATCACACGTCTTTTTCGATCAGTGCAAGCATCGGGATCAGCTGGTATCCATTGAATGGAACAAATGCAACAGAGCTGGTGAGTATGGCTGACACAGCAATGTATGAGGCGAAAAAACGCCGTGAAACGACTACGGTTTTTTACCATCCAGATATGCACCAGAAGATCGAGCGGAAATTGACGCTGGAAAAAGACCTCTCGGGTGATTTAAGAGAAGCGGGATTATCCTTTGTGCTGCAGCCGCAAATGAATATGGAAACCAATCAAATAACCGGGGCAGAAGTGCTGTCGAGGTGGAATCATCCTGTATATGGTTTTATTGAACCGGGTGAATTTATCGCAGTAGCGGAAGAAAGCGGGCAAATGCTGAAGCTATCAAGCTTTATGTTTTGTGAGTTGTTTATTGAAATGAAAAAGTGGATCAGCTCATACCAATTTCAGCCCCATATTTCCTTTAACGTACGCCGAGCTTAGTAGCGAGTGAAAGCTTTTTTGACGATTTGTTTGATTTAATAGACCGCTTTAGTATTCCGCCGGAGGATATCGAGCTGGAAATCACAGAAGCGATGGAATTCACTGCTTCGCTCGCTGTGATCCAAAACTTGTCAAGCTGCCGTGACAAAGGCATTCAGATTTCGATTGATGATTTCGGAACGGGGTATTCTACGTTTTCTTATTTAAAAGATTTTCCTGTGGATAAAATGAAAATAGATAAATATTTTATCGATGAGATTGGTGTCAATGAACAAACGGAAGCAATCTTAAAATCAATGATTCAGCTGGCTAAAAATCTCGGATATAGTGTTGTGGCAGAAGGAGTCGAGACAAAGGAACAGGTGCAGTTTTTGATGGATAACGGCTGTTCGGTGATACAGGGCTTTTATATCGACCGTCCGCTGTCCATTTCCACATTTGAAGAAAAGTACGTAAGGGGGGAGTGAAATGGAGCCATCCATTCAAATTAAAGGAGATACGGTAGAAGAAGCTGTGAACACAGCCCTTTCACTCCTGAGCGCTACGATCGAAGAAGTGAATATTACCGTGCTGTCTTCACCGTCGAAAAGCTTATTCGGTTTGCGGAAGCGGCCGGCTGAAGTCATCGTCATAAAGAAAAGCCAAATGAAAGAGTCAGCACCTGAAGATACACAAAAACAGGAAGTGGATTTTGAACAATTAATCGACTCGATGGACGTGTTTAATGAAACAGAAGATCAGCTGTCTCCCGCTTCGTATGTGGCAAAGGAAGAAATCGCTTTAACCGAAAAAGAAGGATCGTGGGCTCAGCTTAAAAATGGACGGATCTTCGTTCATGCAGAAGGCCAGCGGTATCCAATTATTGAGCCCGGCGAAAACGTGCGGTTGCTGGTGAATGGCAAGGAAATTCATGAGCGCACTGCTGTGACGGCAACAGATGATATCACCATCCATGTAACAGATGAGCATATTTCATCTGAAATGGACATTCAGCTGATTGAACAAAATATGCTCGCTGTCTTATCCTACGAACCGGGCCGCCGCATTTTCCGGAAAGTAAAAGATATTGAGCCTGATTCGGTCATTAAGATTGAAGCGGAAGAAGAGGTTCTTCAATCGTTTGATCTTGAGGTGAAGGCAGTGATTGGGCGGCTGGAGGAGCTGCAGGTAACACACGGCATTTTAAAGCATGCGATTGTAGATGCCTGCCAAAATCCCGGTTCAACCGACTATATTATCGCAAAAGGGACATACCCGACAGAAGGATTAAATGGGGATGTTCACGTGTTGATCAATGAACCGGATGAAACGGTATGGAATGAAGCAGAAAAAGTAGATTACAGGGAAAAGAATGCGTTTGCCAATGTGGAAGAGGGAGAGCTGATTGCCGAAGTCATTCCGGCGGTTGCTGGAAAAGCGGGAAAGGATTTATTCGGCAAGCCGGTGCTGCCAAAGCCGATTAAGGATGTGACCATTCGTCTCGGGAAAAATGTCATTCAAGCGAACAAACATTTAATTGCCATGAAAGGCGGCCGTCCGCAGCTGGAATGGCGGGGCATGTTTTTAAAAGCGGATGTAATGGAGGAGCTTGTACACTGGAAGGATGTAGACCTTGAATCAGGCCACATTTATTTTCATGGCGATATTCGCATTCACGGAAACATTCAGGAATCAATGAAGGTCGAGTCCGGCGGCAAGGTTTATGTAAAAGGAATGATGTCAAAGGCGGTCATTGAAGCCGGGCAGTCGGTTACAATGGAAAACAATGTTTTTTCTTCTATGATCAGTGCGGGGAAGTCCAACATTATCATTGATGAGCTCGTTGCGAAGGCAAGTGAAATTTTATACTACCTGGATCATATGATGCTCGCGATCAAACAGCTGCTCATGGTTCGGCACGAGCAGGCGCATTCGATTGAAAAGGGAGAGCTTCATCAGCTGATCCGGCTGCTGCTAGAGCGCAAATACACCGATTTCCGCAATATTTTAAGCCGGTTTGTGTTAAAGGTACAAGAAAACAAGTCCATTTTAGAAGCGGAATGGGAAGAAATCGCTCATCGGCTCCGCCACACATTTATTATTCTGTCGAAAGAGCAAATCGATGACATCGCAGCTATTGAAGACATTGTGGAGGAACTGAGAGCATTGTACGAGCTGTATCGCATTCCGGCAGCGCCAGGCTGTCAATTAACTGTGCCGTATGCGATTAACAGCTCGCTTTATTCCAGCGGCGACCTCGTTGTGAATGGACAGGGGATTTACCATTGCCGTGCCAGAGCAGGCAATGACGTGTTCATCAAAGGTGTATGCCGGGGCGGTGAAATCGTCGCAGGACGCAACGTGACGATTCATGAAGTCGGATCGGAGGCAGGGTCCAAAACGAACATTCAGGTGCCGGCAGACGGATTTATCAAAATGAATATGGTTTATGAAGAAACAACCATTCAAATCGGCCGCCGTGTTCACACATTTGCAGTAGCTGCCACTCATATTCATGCGCATTTAAACAAAGACGGCATGATCGTCCTCCGTTAAAAAAATGAATCTATTCCTCATTCTCGTTCGTATGCAGAGAAGAGAGCTAAGAGGAGGAATAGATGATGATGAAAAAAGCGGCCGCAGCATTTGGGTTGTCTGTTCTGCTTTTAAGTGGATGCAGTCTGGTTGATGAAGCGAATAATACGTTAACATATGCGACAGATATGACGGAATTTTTAAATGAAACACAGCAGTTTGCCAGTGAGGTGCCGGCACTCCTTGAAAATGCCGCATCGAACCCGTCTCTTGCGGCGGATGTGGAAGCGCAGCTCGAAAACATGCAGCAGCAAATTAACGATGTACAGCAGATGGACGCGCCGGTCATTGCAGAAGGGGTGCACAGCAGACTGCTGGATTACAGCACTCAGCTAGAAGAAGGGATTCAGGAAGCCATGAGTAAAGTGGAAAGCGGCGTTTTGGACCCAGCCGCCATTTTTGAAAATACGGATCTTCTTCAAACGGTGCAGGAGCTTCAAGAGCTGCGGAACAGCATCGAGCAGCTTGGCCAGTAAGAACGGCGAAAACCACGGAGATCCCGTGGTTTTTTTGTTATAGCACGTAAAGAAACACGCTTAGAAAGTGAGCCAGGCTGCCGAGCAAAATAAAAATGTGGAAAATTTCGTGGAAGCCCCATTGCTTTATTTGCATCCAGGCCGGCTTCAGCGCGTACAGAATGCCGCCCAGCGTGTACAATACACCGCCTGCCACAAGCAAAACGAGTCCTCCTGTTTCCATGCTGGAGGCAAGAGGGGAGAAAACAAAAACAGCCATCCAGCCCATAAAAATGTACAGAGCTGTTGACAGCCAGCGCGGGCAAGTAAACCAGATCATTTTAAACAAAATACCGATCAGCGCCGTGATAGCCACGACTAAAAACAAGGTCCAGCCGGTTTGGCCATTTAAGCTGATCAAGCAAAAAGGGGTGTAAGAGCCCGCAATTAAAACGAAAATCATCGAGTGATCCAGACGTCTGAAAAAAGCGATAACGGAGTCGCGGGCGACGACGGAATGATAAAGGGTAGAGGCAGAATACAACAGAATTAAACTGGCGCCAAAAATGCAAACGGCCACAATGGCAGCTGCCGAATCATGATGAAGAGCTTTAATAATCATCGCCACAAGCGCTGCGGCTGACAAAAGAGCGCCGGCTAAATGAGTAAAAGCGTTGATTGGTTCTCGGATAATGTGCTGCATGAAATACCTCCATGTCGTTAAGTAGTTTTTATAACTACTTATTATGATAAGTCCATTATATTATATAGTCAAGTTTTACATATAAGCGCTGTTCACCTATAATAAAAAGAACATAACTATGTAAAAAGCAGGTGCTTATGTGAAAAAACTGACAGATGTTTTAAACGAATTGAATCTAGATAACCAGCTGACACCGGATAGCATACCAAACATTGACTTATATATGGATCAAGTTATTCAATTGTTCGAGCATACCTTTGAACGTTCCACTCGAAACGAAGAAGAAAAAGTGCTCACCAAAACAATGATCAACAATTACGCAAAAGGAAAATTATTGTTTCCGATCAAACAAAAAAAGTACTCGAAGGAACATTTGCTTTTGATCAGCCTTATTTACCAGCTGAAAGGAACGTTGTCGATCAATGATATTAAAACGACACTCGCAAGTATTAACGAGCAAATGGACGAGCTTGACCTGGAATCGTTTTATGACCACTTTTTAACGGTGGCTGCTGATAACGTTGCACATGGGAAAAAAGACATCGAGGAGCGGATGAGCGGACTGAGCGCAGAAACAGAAGAACTCAGTCACATTCTTCACATTACAGCGCTTGTGCACATGAGCAACATTTACCGCCGAACCGCTGAAAAGCTCGTCGATCAATTAGCAGAAAAAAACGAGCTCCCACGCGTGTAAAGCAAAAAAGCGGCCTCATTTCTGAGACCGCTTTAAACGTGTTATTGGGCAGCCATTCCGCCATCGATGCGGTACTGGCTGCCTGTAATAAATGTGCTGTCATCTGACGCGAGAAATAAAACGAGCTTTGCGATATCGTCGGATTCGCCATAGCGGCCAAGCGGAATTGTTTTCGACATCGCTTCTTTTACTTCTTCGCCATGGCCGGGATTCATGCCTTCTTCAAGCGAGCGCATCATTCGTGTATTCACAGGTGAAGGGTGAATCGAATTTACCCGCACGCTGGAGGGAGCTGCTTCGATCGCCGCCGTTTTCGTCAGACCGATCACTGCATGCTTGGATGTAACATACGGCGCCACACCGGGGCTTCCGATAAAGCCGGCCACCGATGATGTATTAATGATGCTGCCGCTTTTCTGCTTCATCATGACCGGGAGAACGTGTTTTAATCCTAAAAACACTCCCCGTACATTCACAGCCTGAACGTGATCGAAGTCTTCCACCGATTGATCCACAATCGGAGCGACTTTGCCTTCGATGCCGGCATTATTGAAGAAAATATCAATGCGCCCGAACTTACTGACGGCTTTTTCTACATAGGTTTTCACATCTTCTTCTTTTGAGACATCTGCTTGAACAGCAATAATGGAACCAAATTGCTCGAGTGCGCCGGTCGCTTCTTCCAGCACATCATCAAAAAGATCAACAATGACGACATTTGCTCCTTCTTGTAAAAAAAGCTCTGCCGTATACTTCCCAATGCCGTTTGCCCCGCCTGTTATAACCGCTGTTTTTCCTGATAGCCTTTTCATAATTTCTCCTCCTCATAACGAATGTAAAATGATGAGTTTCTAAGATGGATACAGCTCTTTCATTACTATCGTACATTTTATTAAAAAAACGTCAACTTTTTAGTAAAAAAAAGAACGCCTGCGAGAGGCATTCTTTTTGGATTATTTAATACTTGAAGCACCGACAAGCGATTCAGGAGTGCGCCCGAGCGCAAGCAGGCTGATTTTGGCATAGCCTGTTTCTTTAAAAGAGATGAAGAGCTGCTTTAATGCGTCAATGTGTTCATCATTTTTCAGCGTCTGAACTTCTTTTTTATAAAGGCGCAGCACGGAGCTGTATGGAATATTCGGCAGGCAGTCTGCTGAGTCCTCCTCCATAATCAAACAGCCCATGTATTGATATTTTAATTGAAGGGCACGTGTTAACCCTGTTACGTGAACCACTTTGTCGAAAAGGTCAGGGTACGTATGCTTCAGTTGTTCAATGGCTTTTTTCGCTTGTTTCAATTCGTCTAAGCTTGAGAATGTCGCAATCATTCCATTTCCTCCTTATCGATCCCACGGTTTTTTTAATGTCATGTATTCAGCCAGCTCTTTGCTTTTCGTTCTGCGGAGCTTTCGCATGTCTGCCCGGTCTTTCGCTGATTGGTACAAAAATTTCTCTTCTTCTGTTTCGGGTATAACACCCGGCACCTCGACCGGTTTTTTATTTTCATCTAATGCAACGAATGTTAAAAAGGCAGTCGCTGCGATTCGGCGGTTCCCCGTTCCGATGTCTTCGGCAATGACTTTGCAGAAGATTTCCATTGATGTACGCCCCGTATAAGAGACGAATGATTCGACACAAACCGAATCGGTTTCGCGAATGGAATCTAAAAAGTCAATCGAATCGGTTGAGGCGGTGACGCATTGCTTCACTCGGGAGTGGCGTCTTGCGGACAGGCAGGCAGCGCTGTCGATTTTTTTCATCAGCACGCCTCCGAAAAGTGTTTGATAATTATTTAAATCGCAGGACAGCACCTGATCAGTATGAACGATGCGGCTTTCGCGTGTTTTGATCGCTTCTTTTACAGCAGTCATGTAAGTTCAATCCTTCCAAATTGGAATCATGCTGTCAGTGTACGCCCGTTTTGACATGAAGTAAAATGGTTCTTTTTTATCTAATATATAGCTTTTGTCTATGTAAATGCTTCCATGTATATATGGAAGGAATAGAAAGAGGGTGATCTGCAGAATACGTGTAATCGCTGGATCGTATGGATAACGGCTGGATTATTGATCGTACATTCATTAACTTTCGAATCCAGCCGTCAGCAGGTCCCGTTTTTTCACCTGCAAACTAGTTGCCGTGACTGCTTTTTTGAGAAAATTGTTCTTTTGTGAAGTGAAGCCATTCTTTTGCGGCGTACGATAAGTACTGGTTTTTTCCCCAGATGATGGCCAAATGCCACTTGATAGAAGGGTTTGTGACCGGGACGGCACATACATGTTCACTTAAATGCCGGCAGATGCTTTCCGGCAGGAGGGAGATGCCAAGCTTCGAGGCGACCATTTCTTCGATAAAGGACCACTGAGAGCTTTCAGAGATCACCTTTGGCTGAAAACCGGCATTGCTGCAGGAGGAAATAATCCGGTCGTTTAAAGCAAAGTCCTTATTAAATAATATAAATGATTCGCTGGCAAGGTCCGCCAGCTCTACTTGTTCTTTTTCCGCAAGAGAGTGAGAGGTTGGCAAAATTAACATTAAGTCTTCCTCCATAAAAGCGAAATGGTGAAACAGGTCTTCCTGCGTGGGGAGAACAATCACTCCTGCATCAAGCTCCTGCTGTGCGACCGCTTCCTCTATCGATTTAGAGCCTTCTTCCTTTAGCTGAAATGTAATGCCTGGGTACATTTCGTGAAACAAGCCGATAATCTTTAGAAAAAAGTGGGCGTCGAAAATGGGTGGAAGGCCGATCCGGATGTGGCCTGTTTTTAATTCCAGCAAATTATCAAGCTCCGTTTGGAGGTGCTGAAATGCTTTGTTGACAAGCTTTGCCTGCTCGAGCAGAATGTTTCCGGCATCGGTTAACACAAGCTTTTTCCGTGAACGGTCAAACAGTTCAACGCCGAGTTCTGTTTCCAGGTTTTTGATCATTTTGCTGATGGTCGGCTGTGTGATAAATAAATGGTCAGCTGCCTTTGAGAAGCTGTTAAAGTTTGATACTTCAATAAAGTACTGCAAATGCTTAATGTCCAAATTGATACCATCCATTTCTTTTATGTCGGTGCCGCTGCCTTTTGATACAATATGATAAAACGAACGGAGCGGTGTATATGACAGACTTCACTCATATGGAGCTTGAGCTTGAAGCGATCCTTCATGCGTCGAATGATAACATTATTGTAACCGATGACAAGGGAATTGTGCTGCGGGCGATTAAAAACAGTGAGGAATTTTACGGAGAGCCGTCTGAAAAAATGATCGGCAAATCGGTTTACGAGCTGGAAAAAATGAATGTTTTTTCTCCTTCTGTTACCCGGAAGGTGCTGGAGGAAAAAGGAGAAGTAAGGCTTCTGCAAAAAACAGCATCTGGCAAAACGGTTATGGCAAAGGGCATTCCTGTGTTTAACAGCGATCAACAGATTGTCAGGGTCATCAGCCTGTCCCATGATTTAACGGAAATCCAGCAGCTAAAAGAGGAATATGAAAAGCTCCAGTCCAAAGTGGAGCGGTATGAATCGGAAATCGAAAAGCTGAAGAAGCGGGAAACGCCTCTGGATGAACTGAAAACAAAAAGCCCCATCATGAGAAAAGCGCAGGAAACGCTAAAGCGTGTAGCAAATAGTGAGGCAACCGTTATTCTTTTTGGAGAATCCGGTGTCGGGAAGACGCTTTTTGCCAGAGCGATTCACCGGGAAAGCGACCGCCACCTTCAGCCGTTTATTGATGTGAACTGCGGGGCGATTCCGGCAAGTCTGGCTGAATCCGAGCTCTTCGGCTATGAAGCAGGCTCGTTTACCGGTGCCAGCCAAAAAGGGCGAATGGGCTTAATTGAATCGGCAGATGGCGGTACGCTGTTTTTGGATGAGATTGGAGAGCTTTCACTGGATATTCAGGTGAAGCTGTTAAAAGTGCTTCAAGAAAAAGAGATTACGAAAATCGGCGCTGTCTCATCAAGGAAAGTGAATTTTCGTCTCATTGCGGCAACCAATCAGGATTTAAAGAAAAAGGTGCAGGAAGGAACATTCCGGGAAGACTTGTACTACCGGCTTCATGTGATACCGGTTGAAATCCCGCCGTTGCGGGAACGAAAAGAAGACTTGCCGATGCTGTCGGAACGATTTCTTCACCAATTCAACAGCAAATATGGAAAACAGACCACTCTGCACCCGGAGACGCTGGCTAAATGCCTGGCGTACAGCTGGCCCGGCAATGTACGTGAGCTGGAGAACGTAATGGAGCGGCTCGTAATTATGTCGGATCAGCCGGTAATTTCTCCGCAGCTGCTTCTGCTTGATTCCAGCCAAACAGACGAACCGCAGCCGTGGATGGGAATTGAATCATTTGATCATCAAGGCAAAACATTAAAGGAAGTGGTTTTAGAAATTGAGCAAAATTGGCTGCTGCGCGCTGTGAAAGAAGGCCGCTCTACCTATGAAATGGCCAAAAAACTCGGAACAAGCCAGCCGACGGTCGTAAGAAGGTTAAAACAACTCCAATCTGATTCAAAATGAATTAAAAATTCATTTTGAATCAGATTTTTTTATTTTTAATTCATTTTGACTTACTTGTACAAAAAAGCAGTTGAATAAACGGCTTTTTAAGTTGGCACAGGAATTGCAACGATAAAGAAGAAGAGCCACAAAGTATCTGTTTTTTTAAAATATAAACTGTTCGAGGAAGGATTGGAGTGTTTAAAAAGATATATTATAATAATGATAAATTTTTAAATATTTTTGAAATCGCTTTCTTTTATAGTGGATTACCCCTATTTAAAAGGGTTTATAAAAAGTTTGTTAAAAAATCTAACAAAAAACAACCAGAAAATTAAGTTTCTTGGAATAATGAATACTAGAAACGAAGCCGAAAGGGATGACGAGCACATGATTAAAGAAAAAACAGCGGCAGCAGAATTGAAAGAACTGGACAAAAAACATTTCTTTCATCCAACTTCATCAATTAAACAACAGCAGCAATCAGGACCGGCTTTTATTTTCACAGAAGGAAAAGGGATTTACCTATATGATGAAAGCGGAACGAAGGTGATCGATGGCATGTCGTCTTTATGGAATGTGAATGTCGGACATGGCCGTGAAGAGCTTGGGGAAGTAGCAAAGGAACAAATGGCCAAGCTTGCCTTTAGTTCTTCCTTCGCCTCCTTCAGCAATGAACCGGCGATCCGTCTCGCGGCTAAAATTGCAGAAATTGCCCCAGGCGATTTAAATGCAGTATTCTTCACCTCGGGAGGATCAGAATCAAATGATACGGCTTATAAGCTGGCTCGCCATTACTGGGTAGTCAAAGGACAGCCGCAGCGGCAGAAAATTATTTCCCGTTCCAAATCATATCACGGTGTGAATGTGGGAGCGACAAGCGCCACGGGACTGAAGCCATTCCGCGATTTCACGAATTCGCTGGCGCCGGATTTCTGCTATGTGGATCATATGTCACCTGATGCATTGCGTGCCCGGATTGAGCAGGAGGGGCCGGAGACAATCGCTGCTTTTATTGCAGAGCCTGTACAAGGGGCAGGCGGTGTGCATGTAGCGCCTGAAAACTATTTTAAAGAAATTCGCAGCATTTGTGATGAATACGGCATTTTATTCATTACGGACGAAGTGATTACCGGCTTCGGGCGCACTGGGAAGTTATTCGGGATCGAGCACTACGGTGTGGTGCCGGATATGATGTGCTTCGCAAAAGGCGTTTCAAGCGGCTACGCGCCGCTTGGGGGAGTTGTTTTTTCTCAAGCGCTTTATGAGGAGCTAGGCGAACTCTCCACAGGAACACTTCTTCACGGCTACACGTATAGCGGTCATCCGATGGCATGTGCGGTTGCCTTGAAAAATATTGACATCATTGAGCGTGAAAAACTGGCAGACAATGCTGAAAAACGAGGCGTTGACATGCTGAACGGCTTTGAAGAAATCAAAGCAGCGAATCCGATTATAAGAGCTGTGCGGGGGCTTGGGCTGATGGGGGCGATTGAATTTCATTCACAGGAAAGCGCAGATGGTCCGCTGGCACCGCGTGTACTGGCTGAAGCAGCAAAACGGGGCTTGATCTGCCGCGCTGTTGTCCTGGAAGGTCAGGATATTCTCGTGTTTTCGCCGCCGCTTGTAATTACCAATAATGAAATGCAGGAAATGCTTCACATTTTACAGGCGTCGGTTTATGCAGTAGAACAATCATTACAGAAATGAGGAATCCAGATGAACATAGCAGAAGCGTCTATTATGCACGTATTTAATCCGGCAACGGGACATACGGTCGGTTCGGTGCCGAAGCAGGGAAAGGCGGAAGCGGTCCAGGCGGTTGACGCCGCTGCTGCTGCTTTTCCAAAATGGTCTGCCCGGACAGCCGAGGACCGCAGTGCCCTCCTTATGAAATGGCACGGGCTGATTGTTGAGTCAGAGGAGGACATTGCCAGGTTAATGACGATGGAGCAAGGAAAACCGTTTAAAGAAGCGCTTGGCGAAGTCCGGTATGCAAACAGCTTTATTTCCTGGTATGCGGAAGAAGGAAAGCGGCTTTACGGCCAGACGATTCCTTCGTCAGACCCGAATAAGCGAATTTTCGTCCAAAAGCAGCCGGTCGGGGTTATTGCTGCGATTACGCCATGGAACTTTCCAGCGGCTATGATTACCCGCAAGGTGGCACCGGCGCTGGCAGCCGGCTGTACAGCAGTCGTGAAGCCAGCTGAGCTGACGCCGTTAACTGCCGTGAAGCTCGTTGAATTGGCGCATCAAGCAGGCATTCCAGCGGACGTTCTGCAAGTCGTAACAGGCGATCCGGCTGAAATAGGCGACGCATGGATGGAAGACAGCCGCGTGAGAAAGCTTTCGTTTACAGGATCGACGGCCGTTGGGAAAATGCTGATGAGAAAAGCAGCCGATACCGTGAAAAAACTGTCGCTTGAGCTTGGCGGGCACGCTCCATTTATCGTGATGCCGGATGCGGATTTGGATCAAGCAGTTGACGGACTGCTGGCATCTAAATACCGCAACGCCGGCCAAACATGCATTTGCACAAATCGTGTTTTCGTCCATAAAGAATGCGCAGAAGTGTTTACAGAAAAGCTGGCCGCTTCGGTTAAAAAGCTGAAGGTTGGAAATGGACTGGATGCCGAGACCGACATCGGCCCGCTAATTAACGAGGCGGCGATTGAAAAAGTAAAAGCGCACGTTGCGGATGCAAAAAAACGCGGCGGCAGCGTATTGGCAGGCGGAGCAGAGAACGGACAGGGAGGGGCCTTTTTTGAGCCAACCGTCATAACAGACGCAACTGACGAAATGCTTTGCATGAAGGAAGAAACCTTTGGACCGCTCGTGCCGGTTGCCGTATTTACCTCTGCAGAAGAAGTGATTAAACGCGCAAACAACACACCTTACGGACTGGCCGCTTACGTTTATACCCAAAACATTGCGGATGCCATTCGGATCAGCGAAGCGCTCGAATACGGAATTATCGGCATTAATGATGGTCTTCCATCCGTCAGCCAGGCACCATTCGGCGGCTGGAAGGAAAGTGGACTGGGCCGGGAAGGCGGTCATTACGGGATTGAGGAATATATCGAAATAAAGTATGTTTCTTTACGCCTTTCGTGACGGGCCGCTGCCGACGATTTCTGCTTTTTCTGATATACTGACAGAGTATTCAGAATGGAATGGAGGAATAACATTGGCTTATTACGCTGCACTGCTGCACATGATTGATCCGGAAAAAAACAAGGAAGTTCGTCCACAGCATCTTGACTATTTGGAAAAGCTGGGAGAAAAAGTGTTTGCGAGAGGACCGTTTGCTGACGGTTCAGGCGGTCTGGTCGTGTACCGGGCGGATTCATTTGAAGAAGCACGTGAGCTCGCGGAAAATGACCCGGCCGTTGTTCACGGTGTGCGCCGGCTTGAATTAAAGGAATGGAATAAAAACTAAAAAGAGAGTGGCTGCTGTTTTTGGAGCAGCAGTCACACTGGAAATATTTTCTGATTATTCTGAAATTTTTATTCTGAATACAAAAGGGGCTGCAAAGAATGAAACAGGATCAAAATTTGAAAAAAGTACTTTCTACTGTTGATATATTATTTCTGGCGTTCGGAGCTATGATTGGCTGGGGATGGGTTGTGCTGTCCGGCACGTGGGTGCAGGAAGCCGGGACAGCAGGAGCCATCATTGCTTTTATTATTGGCGGAATTATGGTCATGTTTGTCGGTCTTACTTACGCAGAACTGGCATCGGCCATGCCGACAGCGGGCGGTGCGCTGTCCTATGTTTTAAGAGGAGTGGGTCCAAAAGCTGCGTTTGCTGCTTCATGGGCGCTCGCTCTTGGCTATATTTCCGTTGTTGCGTTTGAAGCGGTTGCGCTTCCGACGGTGATTGAGTATATTTTTCCAAATTACAAAGTCGGCTACATGTATTCTATTATGGAGTACGATGTGTACCTGTCCTGGGTGCTGGTCGGGGTCGCGGGCTCTATTTTTGTAACGGTAACGAACCTGTTTGGCATTAAGTCAGCAGCTATGCTGCAAATGGTTTTGACGATCGTCATTGCACTGATCGGCCTGATGCTTATTTTCGGCGCTGGTATTAATGGCGAGATCGCTAACGCGCAGCCGCTGTTTGTAAACGGAACAGCTGGCATTATTACCGTTTTGGTGATGACACCCTTTTTGTTTGTCGGCTTTGATGTGATCCCGCAGACAGCAGAGGAAATGAACGTGAAGCCAAAGTCGATCGGCAAGCTGCTCGTTTTTTCAGTTAGTCTTGCGATTGTCTGGTATGTGGCGATTGTGTATGCGGTCGGTGTAGCACTGGATAAGGAAGCTCTTGCGTCGTCGGTGCTTCCCACTGCAGATGCGATGGCTGCGGTATTCGGTTCCCAGTTGTTTGCCAGCGTATTGATTTTAGGCGGTGTCGCCGGGATCATCACAAGCTGGAATGCCTTTATCATTGGAGGAAGCCGCGTACTGTACGCCATGGCGGAGAAAAAAATGATTCCTGCCTGGTTCGGCAAGCTTCACCCGAAATACAATACGCCGACGAATGCCATTTTGTTTATCGGTTTACTTGCGACAGTCAGTCCGCTGCTTGGCCGTCCGATGCTCGTCTGGCTTGTGGATGCAGGCGGTCTGGCGATTGTGATTGCCTATTTTATTGTCGCGATTGCTTTTGTTCAGCTGCGGAAAAAAGAACCGGATATGCCGCGTCCGTTCCGGGCAGGAAAGTCCAGCGTGGTAGGATGGATGGCAATTATTCTTAGTCTCGGCTTTATTTCGTTGTATCTTCCAGGCATGCCGGCTGCCCTCATCTGGCCGTACGAATGGGTCATATTCGCAGGCTGGTGGCTGATCGGATTTGCGCTTATGTTTAAAATGAAAGACAGCTACAGCAACAAAGCCATACAGTATACGGATGTTTTTGAGGAACCGGAGCAAAAAATAAGGAACGGATAAGGAAAAAGCGAGAACTCTCCGGAGTTCTCGCTTTTTTTGAGCAGATAGTACTAAAAATATGGAGAGGGGGTATATGAGTAGAAAGGAGGGGTTTTTCATGAATAAACGGCTTGTTTTACATGACTTTCGCGCCTCTGATCAGCTGGAGTGGGCCAGAATGTTTTATGAAGGCGGCGCTTCTTCCTGCTGCGGGTATTCATTAAAGCTGAATGTAGAGCTTGATACCCCGCTTGAAAAAGAAAAGGCTGCTGCTCCGTTAGATAAAACAGCTTAATGTGTTTATATCCGTCTCAAAGAATCTTTGGGACGTTTCTTTTGAGCAAAGAAAAGAATTTGATCAGGAATGAGGATCGCATATGTTGGATGTAAAGGAATTTATTGTGAATGCATCGGTATTGATCGCCATTATTTATATAAGCGGTCTTATCTATAAACAGTTTTTAATGAACGCGCCACAGCGGTCAAAGGATTTGCTTCTTTTAGGGCTGGCTGTGTTTTCAGGATGGACATCCATGCTGTTCGGCATTCATTTAGATGATAATGTGATCTTTGACTTACGCTTTATTCCAGTAATTATCGCGGCCTTATTCGCTAAAAATGCCTTGTTTATTTTTATCGTTGGATTTGGGATTGGACTTGCCCGCCTGACATTCGGGTTGAGTGAAGCAGCGGTTGCCGGAATGCTGAATGTGATGACTATCGCGGCAGCGGGAATGCTGATTCGATTGCTTGCTCGGAAGTGGCCGCTCTTCAAGCGGATCGTACTAACGGTCATTGTGCTGAATCTAGTGAACGTGGTATTTGTTGCTTTTGCGGGAATCATCCCGTTTCATGAATATTTTGCTCTTGTTACACCAGTTGCGCTTCCAATGAATATACTGCTCAGCCTCCTGATTGTCTGGATGATTCATGACTTGCATCACGAATACATTTCAAAGCGAAATTTAATTGAATCTGCCCGCAAGGATCCGCTGACAAAGCTGTATAACAGGCGTGCGTTTATGAGCTACTTCCACCAATTTTTAACAGGGCAGCGAGGAGACGGTCCGTTCGTTCTCGCCTTTATTGATATTGATCATTTTAAACAAGTAAATGATACACATGGCCACCTTGTCGGCGATCAGGTGCTCCAGGAGGTGAGTGGGCATTTAATGCACAATTTGCGCAGTATAGACATTGTTGCTCGTTACGGCGGCGAAGAATTTGTTGTCATTTTGCCAGAGTGCTCACTAGATAATGCAGCAGCAGCGATTGACCGTATTCGGGCGTCCATCGCTGCGAAACCGATCTGTATTAATGACACCGACATTCCGATTACGTTTTCTGCCGGACTCGCGGCTTCGACTCAATTCAACTCAGAACAACTGCTGGAAAAAGCGGATGATGCTCTTTATGAAGCGAAACAGAGCGGGCGAAACAAGATCATTTGTGCCGGTTCGGAAGCGATTTGCTCCTAACTTATTCCGTCCATTTCACATAGCCGACATCTTCAACCAGCTGCTGTCCCTGCTCATCTTGCATCCACTGGAGAAAAGGCGCAAGGGACGGCTTTTTATTTTCTTTTAAAGAAATGGCATATAATGTGGCGGTGAAAGGGTAGCTGTCGTTTGTAATGGTCTCTGGCACGGGCTCGATGCCATTGATCGATAAGAAACGGAGATCGTCATAGTCCTGCATCCCGGAAGCGAAAAACCGGAACGAAAAGCCAATGGACTGGTCGTAATTCCGGTAGCTGGCTACTTCCTCTAAAATCCCGCCCATGCCTGCAGGGACCTCTTCCTTTACCGGTGTCATAATCGGGCGGTCTTTCATTATTTTTTGCAGCCACGTTTGGCTTCCGGAGTTTTCAGGGCGCTGAAAAGCCAGAATTGGTTTGTTTTTTCCGCCCAGCTCCCGCCAGTTCGTGACGTCACCGCTGTAGACTGACCGAATTTGGTCAATGGTGAGGTCTTGAACCGGGTTGTTTTCATTGACGAAAAACACGAACGCTTCTTTGCCGATCGGGGTCAGCACAAGCTCTACTCCTGCTTTTTCCGCCATCTCCAGCTGCGCGTTTGAAGGCTCAGCACCGAAATAAATATCGATCTCCTTATTAATCAGGCGTTCATAGGCAAAAATCGTGTTTGTAAAAGTGATAAAGTTGCTGTTTTGTGCGGCATTTTTATAAACGGCCTGGGCAAAAGCGGAATAAACAGGAAATGCGGCCTCTGCTCCATCAAGCGTCAGCATATTTTGTCTTGTTTCAATAAAGAAATCTGATTTGCCTTCAAGCCGGGGCAATACATTGTCTGGGTTTGTGACATTGTAAGGTGTTAAATCTGTGCTCGAGTTTCCCCCCTCATAATCAAACCCATGAGATGGCAGGACGGTTTGCATCCGCTCCGATGTCACAGCCAGACCGATGCCTGAGAAAAACAGGACGAAAACAGCAAGGATGGCCGTGTGCTTGATTGAAGGAGTGAGCGATTTTGGCTTCCGGATGAGAAAGCCGACTAAAAAGAACAGCTCATATAAAACTGGAAGCAAAATAAACAAATAGCCCACTCCATAAAGAGAAGAAAAAAAGTATGCAGGAAAAAAAGAAAAATGGACTAAACAAAACCAAAACCAGGCCTCATCTCCGTAAAAGCCGTTCGTGATCAGCATGAATACTGCCCACAGTCCAAGCGTGATGACGAGCGGGTAAATAGGGAGGTGGACTGGCAGCATCGTTTTGGCGCCGATCCAAAGACCAGTCGTTAAGCCGCCCACTACCATAACAGCTGAGAAAACGACTAGCATACTATCATGAACCATCAGTGCAGCAGCGGCAGTGAATGCCAGAAGAAAAGGAATGATGCCGCCATACATGAAATAAAAAAACCATTTGTTTGTTATCAATTTCGTCACCTTCCGTCCTTGTTCGTTAGTAGACTATCAACTCATTGGATCTATAAGTGTAATAATACACTAAAAGAATAGTGGTTGAAAGTGTAAAGAATGAATTTTTTTGGATAATTCATGCTCTCTCTTCAAACGTACGTTCTTTCTGGTATACTGAGAAAAAGGTGAATTGGACGAAATCAATTATTTGTTAAAAGGGGTGGATCTTATGACGAGTACCCAGCAACCAGCTTTGAATGCGGACATTTACCAGTTAAGTGAGACGGCAGTGACGGTCAGATTTGGCACGGAAATCAGCCCGGTGTTAAATAAACAAGCGAGAGCGCTGGCGAAGCGCATCGAGGAAAGGCCGTTCCGGGGATTTATTGAATGTACGGCAGCTTTTGCGAGCGTGACTCTTTTTTATGATTTAAGTGCGGTGCATCAGACGTATAGTGACAGGGAAGCTTCTCCTTATTTGTTTGTGCGGGAATATATTAAAAGTCTGCTGACGGGGCTTAATATAGAAGAAGAGCAAGAGAGACGGATTGAAGTGCCTGTTTGTTACGGGGGAAGATTCGGGCCTGATCTTGCTTTTGTAGCGGAGCATAACGGTCTTGCGGAGCAGGACGTGATTGACTTGCATACAGCGGGCGAATATCCTGTTTATATGATCGGGTTTGCACCGGGGTTCGCTTATATGGGCGGCTTATCTAAACGTATTCATACTCCGCGCCGAACATCGCCGCGCACAGAAATTCCGGCAGGCAGTGTTGGCATTGGCGGCGGCCAAACGGGTATTTATCCACTGTCTACCCCCGGGGGATGGCAGGTAATTGGCTGTACGCCGGTTCGTTTATTCACGCCTGAACAGGAAGAACCGACGCTCCTTGCCCCTGGTGATATTTTAAAGTTTGTGCCCATTTCAGTGAAAGAATATGAGCAATACCAGGGGGGCGTCCAATGAGTGTAAAAGTGATTCGCTCCGGTTTGTTAGCAAGTATACAAGATTTAGGCAGGCATGGCTTTCAAAAGCATGGCGTGATTGTCAGTGGAGCAATGGATCCCCTTTCCTTACGACTGGCCAATATACTGGCAGGAAATAAAGAGGGGGAAGCAGCGATAGAGGTGACCATGATGGGGACTTCCTTGGCGTTTGAGCGGGATGCCATCATCGCAATAACTGGCGGAGACCTGAATCCTGTGATTGAGGGAAAGCAAGTTCCTTTATGGAGGCCCCTTTTTATAGAAAAAGGCAGCATCCTTCATTTTACCGCTTGCCGCTCGGGCTGCCGCGCCTACGTAGCTGTTTTCGGTGGGTATGAGGTGCCGGAAGTAATGGACAGCAAAAGTACGTATTTGCGAGGGAAAGTAGGAGGACACAAAGGTCGGGCCTTGCAGGTGGGCGATGTGCTGGAATTCAGTCAAGCCGACCATTCCCACCACCCGCTATTTCTTTATTTAAAAAAGAAAAAGGGCGGATCGTGCTCAGCTGTAAACTGGCATGTGCGGCCACAGCACGCATGGCATCAAAAAAGGATACGGGTTATGCCGGGACCGGAATTCGACCGATTTTCCCCTGACAGCAGGGCGGCTTTTTTTCAAAAAAGTTTTCGGGTTTCGCCCCAATCTGACCGGATGGGCTACCGTCTTTCCGGACCTTTGCTTGAGCTCAATGAGCCAGCTGATCTTTTATCGGAGGCAGTAGCCGGAGGAACGATTCAAGTTCCGCAGGACGGAAATCCGATTCTGCTCATGGCTGACCATCAAACAACAGGCGGTTATCCGCGTATCGCACAGGCAGCTTCTGTCGATTTACCGGCTGTCGCACAATTAAAGCCAGGGGAACAAATACGCTTTAAGCAAATCACATGGAAGCGGGCTGAGCAGCTTTATATGAATCAAGAGACGTTTATTCAAATGATCAAAAAAGCGGTCTCATTCAAAATTAATCATCAAGGGAGACGTTAGAATGAAAATAGACATCAACTGCGACATGGGTGAAAGCTTTGGCGCATACAGCATAGGGCAGGACTCAGCCATCATGCCGTACATCACATCGGCGAATATTGCGTGCGGCTTTCATGCAGGAGATCCGGATGTGATGAAAAAAACCGTATCACAGGCTCTTGAGCACCGTGTTTCCATTGGCGCTCATCCCGGGCTGCCGGATCTGCAGGGCTTTGGCCGCCGGAATATGGTGCTGTCTCCGGAAGAAGTGTATTCGATCGTCGTTTATCAAATCGGTGCACTAAATGCCTTTGTTGAAATCCAAGGAGGCCGTCTTTGCCACGTAAAGCCTCATGGCGCCCTTTACAATATGGCAGCCGCCGATGAACAGCTTGCCCGGGCCATTGCCTCGGCAGTCAAGGATATCAATTCATCGCTCGTTTTATACGGGCTCGCCGGAAGCAAGCTTATTGAGGCAGGTGAAAAAGCGGGGCTGCCTACAGCGAGTGAAGTATTTGCAGACCGTACATATACAGCGAAGGGGATGCTGACTCCGCGCAGCCTGCCAGGTGCGTTGATTAAATGTGAAGAAACAGCCCTCTCTCAGGTGACTCGGATGGTGAAGGAAAACAAGGTTCGTTCCACGGATGGGACAGATGTTGCTATCCAGGCAGATACGGTTTGTATTCACGGAGATGGAGCGCATGCGTTGGCATTTGCCCGTTTAATTAAAGAAACATTTGAAAAAGAAGCGATTGAGGTTCAGCCCATTGCGATTGGAGGATAAGGAATGACGAAAACATAACGTGCAGCCTGTACAAAAATCAAGTTCTTTCTTTATTTGAATAATAGATCCTGAGTCAGCCAATCGCGGCTGACTTTTTTGTATGTAATCGGTATACTAAAGGTAGTGAATAACCTCCTGAATGAATGGATGGTGATAATAATGATTGAAAAATGGATGGAAGAAGCGGATTTTTCTCGGGTTTTTACGGATATTCTATCAATCGCGAACGACTTGATCGGCGACCAGACCTTTTATATAAGCTTTATTGACAACGAGCGGATGAAGCTGCTGAAAACGCTGGTGAAAAGTGATATTTTCGTTGAAAACGGCCGCATTGTGCAAATGCAGGACACGTACTGCCAAATGGCGTACACGAGCAGCCGCCCTGTACTGGTCAGCAATGCCAAAGAACATCAACAGACGAAAAACCTCGAACTGACGCATTCCTTGAATATCGGTTCCTATGTAGGAGTGCCCATCACGTTAAATGATGGCTCTGTATTTGGAACTCTTTGCTCGATCAACACCTCGTTGAATGAATACGACGATAAAACGCTTCAGACGCTCATAAAACTATCGTCCTTTTTATCCTACGCCATTGATATGGAAAGACTTCTCATCCATGATGTCCTGACGGGGCTCTTTAACCGCACGTATTGGAAGCGGATCATGACGTCTGAATGGATGAATGAAGGCACACATGCGTTTTTAATGATGGATATGGACAAGTTCAAGCAGGTGAATGACGAATTCGGTCATGAAAAAGGCGATTTCATTTTAATGAAGGCGTCTTCACTCATTGATGAAACGATTCCAGAGGGGGCATACGGCTTCCGGTTCAGCGGTGACGAATTTGGCGTATTGTTTTTAAACAGGTCGGCAGAAGAGGCGCTTCCGTATGCCGAACAAATCATCCGGCGTAGTGCCGATTATGCCGATCCGGATGTGAATGGTATTTCCCTGTCAGCTGGCCTGGTGGATACAACGATCACAAAGGCGGATCGCTTGATGAAAGAAGCAGACCGGTTATTGTACAAATCAAAACGAAGCGGCGGCAGCTGTGTGTCGATTCAACAAAAATAAGCACCTCGAAAGGGCGCTTATTTTTGTTGGGGGATAAAATAGTACTTTTTCCGCTCGATCAGCAGGCTTCCCGCGATATAGGAAAGGAGTGACAGAACAACAGGTATCGTCACGGTATGAACGTCAAGCAGGTTTCCGTGGGTACTGTTGTAAAAATGAATAACAATATACGATATGATGCCGGTGATCATCGACAAAAGAGCCCCCCACTTGTTTCCATAGGTCCAGTAAAGCCCGAGGACAATCGGCCATATAAAAGCGGCTTCCAATCCCCCAAAGGCAAATAAATTTAAGAATATAAGCAAATCAGGCGGCTGCAGAGCCAGCAAAGCGACAACCGTCCCCAATAAAGCAGTGACGCCGAAGCTGATTTGTTTGATCGTTTTTTCGGAGGCATCCGGCTTAACGTAATTTAAATACACGTCTTTAACGACGGTGGAGCTGACGAGAATCAGCAATGAATCGACCGTCGACATAATCGCGGCCATCGGGGCAGCCAGAACGATGCCGGCAAGCCACGGAGGCAAAACCTCTAACGTAATAAGCGGAATAACCTTATCCCCAATTTCAATCCCCGGCAAGATCGGACGGGCAAATACGCCAATTAAATGCATATTCAGCATAATGACGCCGGTGACAATCGTTCCGATAATAAGCGCGCGGTGCATCGACTGCGCATTTTTATATGACATCGCCCGAACCGCAATTTGCGGAAGACCGACAACGCCGACACCAACGAGAATCCAAAAGGAAGAGACGTAAGCCGCTGATAAATTGCCGTCTGCCCCATAAGGTGTCACGAGGTTTGGGTTTTCAGCCATCAGGCTTTGAACGATCGCTGGAATCCCGCCGCCTGCTTGAACAACAGCAACAAGAAGGATGAGCGTGCCAACGACCATAACGCCGCCCTGCACCGCATCAGTCAGCGCAACTGCCCGGAAACCGCCAATGGTGACATACACAAGAACTGAGACAGCGAATAAAAACAGGGCTGTGTGATAGCTGATGCCGGTGATGGATTCAATTAAGCGGGCACCGCCGATCCATTGAGCCGTCATCGCAGAAAACAAAAAGACAATGATACTTGCAGCAGAAAGGATCACAACTGCGGGACTTTCATACCGTTTTTTCAAAAAGTCGACGAGTGTCACCGCTTCATACAGCCGTGCCACAATCGCGAACTTTTTCCCGAGAATCATGAGGACAAAATAGCCGGTCACCACCTGCGTCATCGCAAGCAGAATCCAGCCAAAGCCCATCGTATAAGCGGTGCCGGGCCCTCCAAGGAAACTAGACGCACTGCCGTAGGTCGCAACCATCGTCATCGCTAAAACGAAGCCGCCCAATTCACGTCCGCCTAAAAAATAATCATTCAAAAAGTGAGTGGAGCCCGTCAGCTTTGTGCTGGCGTAATAGCCGATAAAAAAGATAAGAACGAGAAACAGCAAAAGCGGCACTAAAACAGACAGATTCACTTTTCATCACCTTCTTCAAACGAAACCTCTTTAAAAAACAAGATGACAACAAGCCAGACAAGACAAGCCATCACAATAAATCCAACGACACAGCTGTAAAAAAACCAGTCGGGCAATCCGAATATAAAGGTGTATTCCTCCACTTTGCGCCCGCCCATGCCATAGGCAAAGCCAAACCACCAGATAAAATTAAATAGCGCAAGTCCTATGCCGATCCAGGCCTCCCGGTGGGCAATTTGAAATCGTTTATCCATATGAACAACCTCCCATCGCTAGTATACATGGAGAATCGTCCAGACGGTCAAAAAAATACCAGTTTAAAAGAAAAGAATAAGCGGGAAAGGTAGGAGAAAGACGTAAATACGGGGAGGGATATAAAATGAGCACAAAAGGTGAAGTATTATCAAAGGCGCACGACGCAAAACCGTGGGTGCGGCGTTTCGGGCGGCTCGGTCATATGGCGAAGGGAGCTGTTTATGCACTTGTCGGTATTTATGCTTTAATGGCGGCTGCTGGAGTAGGAGGCGGGACGACCGATACAAGCGGTGCGCTGTCCACTGTTGCCCATGAACCGTTCGGGAAGGTGCTGCTTTGGCTTATTGGTATCGGCCTGATCGGCTATGTCATGTGGGAGCTTGTGAAAACCATTTTAGATGTGGAGCATGAGGGCACGGATGCGAAAGGCATTTTAAAAAGAATTGCTTATGCGGTCAGCGCAGTGATCTATGGAAGCTTGGCCGTGACGGCTTTTAATCTTGCGATGAGCGCGGGAGGAGGAGGCAGTTCAGAGAAAACCATCTCCGCGAAATTGCTTGCCCAGCCGTTTGGCCAATGGATTGTGGGACTGATTGGGCTTATCATTCTTGTTTATGGAATAATTGAACTGTACAAAGGCGCGAAAGAAAAATTCATGAAATACTTTAAAACACACGAAATGAATGAAAAGGAATTGAAGCTTGCGAAAAATGCGGGAAAAGCCGGGTTAATCGCACGCGGGATCGTTCTCGCCATGATGGGCTTTTTCTTTATCCGCACGGCCATCACCGCAAATCCGGATGAATCAAAAGGCCTCGATGGAGCATTAGCGGAGCTTGCCTCCCAGCCGTTTGGCCAAATTTTGCTCGGGCTCGCTGCGGCAGGTCTTATTTTATACGGCATTTACGAAGTCATCCGCGGACGGTATCAGCGTATGGATTTCGGTCAAAAGTAAAGCACCCGGCTGAGGGTGCTTTTTTCTTTGAGAACCACTCTCACTGTGCTACATTTGATCTACAAACACTCGGAGGTGCTCCATGCTTTTTATTGACAACAGCGGTATAACCGATCCACGGATCAATCTGGCTATTGAAGAATATGCAGTGAAACACCTGGATATTGAGGAATCCTATTTGCTTTTCTACATTAATGAGCCATCGATCATTATCGGGAAAAATCAAAATACAATCGAAGAAATCAATGTGGATTATGTAGAGGATCACAACATTCATGTTGTGAGACGGCTTTCGGGCGGCGGAGCAGTGTACCATGATCACGGCAATTTAAATTTCAGCTTCATTACGAAAGATGACGGCGACAGCTTTCACAATTTCCGTAAGTTTACAGAGCCGGTTGTCCACGCACTGAACAAGCTCGGTCTAAGGGCGGAGTTAAGCGGACGAAACGATTTAACAGCCAATGGATTTAAAATTTCAGGCAACGCGCAGTTTTCAACAAAAGGTCGCATGTTTACGCATGGAACGCTACTTTTTAACACGGATATGGACCAGGTGGTTTCAGCGCTAAAGGTTCGCAAGGATAAAATCGAATCAAAAGGAATTAAGTCGATTCGCAGCCGCGTGGCGAACATTTCCGACTTAGTGGACGGAGATATGACGATTGAGGAATTCAAGCAATTTATATTAAAAACGATTTTTAATGATGCCGAAGAGGTGGAGGAATACAAGCTGACCGAAGGAGATTGGGAAGCGATCCACCGCATTTCAGCAGAGCATTATCAAAATTGGGACTGGAACTACGGAAAATCCCCCGCGTTTAACGTCGAACGGTCTCACCGCTTTCCCGTTGGCTTGATCGATGTCCGCCTGGATGTGAAAAAAGGAGAAATCAAAAAAGCGCGCATTTTCGGCGATTTTTTCGGAGCGGGTGATGTAACGGAAGTAGAACAGGCTCTAGTCGGAACAAGACACGAAAAAGAAGCAATCCGCCAGGCGCTGGAAACACTGGACATGAAGCATTATTTCGGACAAGTGACCACAAATGAGATCATGGAATTAATTTATTAACGAAATAGGCTAGGACATAACAAATGAGGTTGTCCCTTGATTCTTCTTTTTTCTTGAAAAAGCACACACAGGGGCTCCGGGCTGCCGGCTCCGCTTTCCTGCCAAGCGACAAAAGTTAGCTCACCGCCCGCCCCTCCGAACGCGAAGTCCTGCAGAAGCCGCCCTCTCTGTGTTGGCACAAGCGCAGTCACTAAAAAACGATTTACCATCATGAAGAGCTCAAAAAAAGCCGAATGTCTAATCATTCGGCTTTTTCTTCTATCCAGAACCTCTTGTCCCAAGCTATTGTTAATATGTAAAATAAGATGCTAGGCCGTCGCGAATACCGGCGGCTGCTTTTGATTGGTAAGAAGCTGACACGATAGAGGATTCTTCGTTCGGATTGGTTAAATAACCAAGCTCCAGCAAAATGGCCGGCTTCTCGTTTTCCCGAAGAACAAAATAGTCTCCTGTCCGTGTCCCGCGATTCGACGATGGCAAGGATCGTTCTAGTCCTTGATTAACGGAGCGGGCAAGCCCTTTATGGCTGTCATGGTAATAATAGGTCGTAAAGCCTGAAGCGCTTTGATTGGTCGTTCCATCATAATGAAGGCTAATAAAAGCATCTGCCTTATGCTGACCAGAATCTGCTGTCCGTGCCGGAAGTGGAACAAATTGATCACCGGTACGGGTCATCTTGACGGTAGCGCCGCTTTTTGTTAATTCATCTGCCAGCTTTAAAGCAGTTTGCAGCGTCACATCCTTCTCATTTGTCCCGCCTGATCCAGACGTGCCGCCATCCATACCGCCATGGCCAGGGTCAAGAACAATCAATTTTCCTTCAAGAGAAGAAGCGGCTTTTTCGTTAGAGGAAACCACCCAGCCCGCTACATACGCTTCATTTCCACTTGCCAACCGAATTTTAATCCAGTCACCGGAGCGTCCTGAAACAGGGTAACGCTCACCAATGGAGCCTTTCACGATAATGGAAGCGGAAGTGGAAGGACCGCTGCGCAGGTTGGTTCCTTCTGTTTGAATCCGGATATATGAATCAGAACCGGCTGATTGCCGTGTACCTTCTGACTGAACATACTGCCCGCTTACCCAGGCTGTTCCATCTCCATAGTTGATTTGAATCCAGCCGTCCTGAGAAGAAAGAATGCGTACGTGTTCTCCTGATTGCACCTTTCCGAGTATTGACGCGTTAAGAGAGGGCTGATCTCTTACATTTACATGGTTCCCCGTGACCGTTCCAGTCGAAGCGTGAGCTGAAACAATCTGTTCTTGATCTGTCAGGAGGGCAAAGCTCATAAATAACATCCATAGTAAACCTTGACGTAGCTTTTCCATTATTCACCGCCTATTCGTTTATTTCCCGTTTATCGTATCATTTGGAAGAATGCCTCACATCCGCTAAAGTGATGATTAATTTATTGAGAAAAACGATGTGAATAAAAGAAAATATTCCCTATTTGCCTCGATATTTAGGGAATATTTAAATGAAAGCAGCTTAAAAAGCCGAAATTTCTGTGAACTTAGGCTGAAAGTTAAAATGATTCTAAATTAATTGTTTTAGTTCTCTTGATAAGTGGTAGGTAATGTAAGAATGAGTTTTCACCTTATCCGAAAAGAGGGGGCTACACCGTGGCAATTAATGAAAACAGCAAAAACAAACAGCTTGATTCGTTCCGCGTGAAGGATCAAGGAGAAAAAATGACAACGAATCAGGGGCTTCGTATTTCAGAGGACGAGCATTCTTTAAAAGCAGGTGATCGTGGACCGACATTAATGGAAGACTTTCATTTCCGTGAAAAAATGACTCATTTTGACCACGAACGTATTCCTGAACGAGTCGTTCATGCGCGTGGATATGCAGCCCATGGTCATTTCGAAGTATATGAATCAATGAAAGAGTATACAAAAGCAGGCTTCCTGCAAGACCCATCCAAAAAAACACCGGTTTTTGTCCGGTATTCAACGGTGGCCGGTTCTCGCGGATCAGGTGACACTGTGCGCGATGTGCGTGGTTTTTCCACAAAGTTTTACACAGAAGAAGGCAACTACGACCTGGTGGGAAACAACATTCCGGTCTTTTTCATTCAGGATGCGATCAAATTCCCGGATTTAGTTCATGCAGTCAAGCCGGAGCCGCATAATGAAATGCCTCAGGCAGCCAGCGCGCACGATACGTTTTGGGACTTTATTGCGAACAACCAGGAATCTGCGCACATGATTATGTGGCATTTGTCTGACCGTGCGATTCCACGCAGCTACCGGATGATGGAAGGCTTCGGTGTACATACATTCCGCTTTGTGAATGAGCAGGGAAAAGCGCGGTTTGTGAAGTTTCACTGGAAGCCGGTTCTCGGCATCAAATCGCTCGTATGGGATGAAGCGCAAAAAATTGCCGGCAAAGACCCGGACTTCCACCGTCGCGATTTGTGGGAATCAATTGAAATGGGCGATTATCCGGAGTTTGAATTTGGCGTGCAAATGATTGACGAGGAAGACGAATTTAAATTCGACTTTGACGTCCTTGATCCGACAAAGGTGTGGCCGGAGGAAGAAGTACCGGTGAAAATCATTGGGAAAATGACATTAAATCGCAATGTAGACAACGTATTTGCAGAAACGGAGCAAGTTGCATTCCACCCGGGACATGTCGTTCCAGGTATTGATTTCACGAACGATCCGCTCCTGCAGGGGCGTCTATTCTCTTATACAGATACACAGCTCATCCGTCTTGGCGGACCGAACTTCCATGAGCTGCCGATCAATCGTCCGGTTTGTCCATTCTTTAACAATCAGCGGGACGGCTATGGACGCCAAACGGTCAACGTTGGCCAGGTGAGCTACCATAAAAACTCGCTTGCCCAAAATACACCGGCGACGTCAACGGAAGAAGAAGGCGGCTACGTGCATTACCAGGAGAAAGTAGAAGGGCGTAAAGTGGCCCGCCGCAGTGACAGCTTCAAAGATCACTTCTCTCAAGCAACTCTGTTTTGGAACAGCATGACGGACGTGGAAAAAGAGCATATCATCGAAGCGTTCAGCTTTGAGCTTGGCAAGGTGAACAGCAAGGAGGTCCGCCAGCAGGTGGTCAATATGTTCGCTAATGTCAATGTAGCGCTTGCTAAAACGGTAGCCGAAGCAATTGGCGTACAAGCCCCTTCTGACGTAGAAGAATCAACTGTAACGAAATCTTCTGATGCGTTAAGCCAGGAGAAGAATAAGGTAAAAGGGGTTGCGACACGCAAAATCGCGGTGCTTGCCGGCGAGGGCTTCTCAGGCAAAGAGATGACGGATATTTATAAAGCATTTGAAAAAGCCGGAACACGTCCGGAAATTGTCAGCTCGAAGCAAGGAACGATTAAAGGCGACGACGGCTCAGAGCTTGAAGTGGATCACACGTTCCTGACAGCTGATTCCGTTCTGTTTGACGGCGTATATGCAGCAGACGGGTTAACATCAGATCCGAAAGCGAAAAAACAGGCGAAAGCCTTTTTAACGGAAGCGTACGAGCATTTCAAAACAGTCGGCGCTACGGGCAATGGCGTGGATCTGATTGCGGATCTGGCAGCGGACGAGGGGGTCGTGTCCGAAGCGTCTCCTTCAAAAGAGTATGCGGATGCATTCTTGACGGCGCTTGCTGAACACCGCCACTGGAATCGCCAAGTATAAAACAGAATAAATGAAAAAGGCAGATGTGTTCTTAACATGTCTGCCTTTTTTGCTGTTTAATTTGACAGCGCTGAATCTTTTTTTAGGCAGGACTGCTCCATTTCCCGGCGAGCTCTAATAAAAGCGACGAATTGACACAGGTCATCCTGTGAAAGGTTGATATCATCTATAGAAAGGGTGACATCAGGAAAAGTGCTCAGCTCAATAGGCTCTTCGTTAGTGGGGCCCGATTGATGGGAATGGGTCAACGGATCAGGTATACGGCCGAGAATATAATCAACGGACGTTTCAAACAAATCAGCCATTGCGGTAATCGCTTCAAGAGAAGGACGACGATAGCCTGATTCGTATCCTGCATATGTACTTTTCGCCATGCCGAGCTGGTCAGAGACATATTGAAGAGACCAGCTTTTTTCTTTCCGCAGTGCCATTAATCTGTTTAAATTCATGCGTTTCTCGCTCCTTTACCCGTATTATATCATTTTTAACTAGAAAAAAGTACGCGTAACGAGAACTTTTCCTCTTGATTTCTGGATGATCCGTTACTATAATACAATTAAGTTCGCGTAACGAGAACAAAATAAGAATAAGAATACGCTTTCATTTCAGTTATAAAAATGAATGGATTAGAAAACAATAGGTGAAGGGTGTGACAGTCAATGAAAAAGTTACTATTGCTGACAACAGGCGGAACAATCGCCTCCGCTGAAGGGGAAAACGGTCTGGCACCAGGTTTAGGGACAGATGAGTTTCTTCATCATCTCCCGGGCAGCAGGCTTGACTACCAGCTGGATACGCGCCAGCTGCTGAACCTCGACAGCACCAACATACAGCCGGAAGACTGGGTTTTAATGGCCAGAGCGGTGTATGAGGAGTATGACCAGTACGATGGTTTCGTCCTCACACATGGTACAGACACGATGTCTTATACATCTGCTGCTCTTTCTTACATGCTGCAGGGAGCAAAAAAGCCCATTGTGATCACAGGGTCCCAAATCCCGATTACATTTGAAAAAACCGATGCGAAACGGAATATTTCAAACGCCATCCGGTTTGCCTGTGAACCAGCTGAAGGCGTGTTTGTTGTTTTTGACGGCCGTGTGATTCAAGGAACGAGAGCCGTCAAGCTGAGAACTAAAAGCTATGATGCATTTGAAAGCATTAACTTTCCATATATCGCGTCCGTGTCAGACAACGGCGTTGACTATAACGGAGATATCCCGAAAGCAAGTGAACAGCCATTTGAGCTGACGGATACACTGTGCACGGAGATCGGGCTTATTAAGCTGTTTCCGGGAATCCAGCCGGAGATGTTCGATGCTTTAGGACGAATGTATAAAGGGCTCGTGATCGAAGGATACGGCAGCGGCGGTATTCCTTCTCAAGGACGGAATATAGCAGAAAAAATGAATGAACTGACGGATCAAGGGCTGTCCATCGTCATGACGACTCAATGCCTCGAAGAAGGAGAAGACATGGAGTTGTACGAAGTCGGCCGGCAGGTAAGCGGCATGATTCGGGCAGGGAATATGAACACCGAGGCGCTAATGCCGAAGCTCATGTGGGCGCTCGGGAAAACGAGTGATCCAGCTGAAGTAAAAAAGTGGATGGAAACGCCGATTGCGAACGATTTAACGTTTTAACTACTACTCACGAAAGCAGGAATGAATGTGAACCAAACGATCGAGTACAGAGTGGAAAAAGACTTTCTCGGTGAAAAGCAAATTCCGGCGGACGCCTATTACGGCATTCAAACATTGCGCGCGGTTGAGAACTTTCCGATAACGGGCTACAGCATTCACGTGGAAATGATCAAAGCATTGACCATGATCAAAAAAGCAGCCGCCATCGCCAATATGGATACGAGACGGCTTGAAAAGGACAAAGCCGAAGCGATCAGCCAGGCAGCGGATGAAATTCTGAAGGGCCAGTGGCATGATCAGTTTATCGTTGATCCGATTCAAGGCGGCGCAGGGACATCGATGAATATGAATACGAATGAAGTCATCGCCAATCGGGCGCTTGAGCTGCTCGGTCATGATAAAGGAGAATACCGTTTTCTCAGTCCGAACACCGACGTGAATATGTCGCAGTCGACGAATGATGTATTTCCAACAGCCATTCACCTGTCCACATTGAATTTGCTTGAACAGCTGCTGCTGACGATGGAGCACATGCTTCACGTATTCCGGAAAAAAGCCGTTCAGTTTGACCACGTCATTAAAATGGGCCGCACGCATTTGCAGGACGCGGTGCCAATCCGGCTTGGCCAGGAATTCGAAGCATACAGCCGGGTGGTCGAGCGCGACATAAAGCGCATTGCACAGGCGAGACAGCATTTGTATGAAGTGAACATGGGGGCAACAGCTGTCGGTACCGGATTGAACGCAGACCCTGTGTATATCGAAAATGTCGTTAAGCACTTGTCAGCCATCAGCGGACTTCCGTTAATCAGTGCCGAGCATTTAGTTGATGCGACGCAAAACACAGATGCGTACACAGAAGTGTCCGCCGCATTAAAAGTGTGCATGATGAACATGTCGAAAATCGCAAATGATCTTAGATTAATGGCATCGGGACCACGCGCAGGGCTTGGGGAAATTATTTTGCCGGCACGGCAGCCGGGGTCATCCATCATGCCAGGCAAGGTGAATCCGGTAATGGCGGAAATGATTAACCAAATTGCTTTTCAAGTCATCGGCAATGACCATACGATTTGCCTGGCCTCTGAAGCCGGACAGCTGGAGTTGAATGTCATGGAGCCGGTGCTTGTGTTTAATCTTGTTCAATCAATCAGCATTATGAACAATGGCTTCCGCAGCTTTACCGAGTTTTGTTTGGATGGGATTGAAGCCAACGAAGTGCGTTTAAAAGAATATGTAGACCAGAACGTCGGGCTGATCACAGCGATCAATCCCCATTTAGGCTATGAGCTGACATCCAGCATTGCAAGAGAAGCAGTGCTCAATGGACGAGCCATCCGGGACCTGTGCCTGGAAAAAGGCGTCCTGACAGAGGATCAGCTGGATCAGATTTTGAATCCATACGAAATGACAAAGCCCGGCATCGCAGGCAGTCATTTAATGAATCAAAAATAAACAGACTAATGGGGATAAGGGGAGAAGGAAGATGACGAACACAAGCACAAGCACTAGATTGCCGTATATGTGGGAAATTGCCATCGTACTCGGACTGTTTTTGGCCATTGTCTTTTCGTTCACAGCTGTTTTTGAACTGCCTATTCAGCTGGCGCTTTTTATATCATGGTTTTTGGTTATGGTGCTCGGCAAACGGCTCGGGCACCGCTATGACGAGCTTCAGGGCGCTATTACAAAGGGGATTAATAACGGCCTGGAAGCCGTGTTGATTTTGATCGCAGTCGGTGCACTGATTGGGACGTGGATTGCCGGCGGCGTAGTTCCAACGCTCATTTTTTACGGGCTGGAGATTATTCACCCGAGCATTTTCCTGCTTGCGACGCTCGTTATTTGTTCCATTACGTCTCTGGCAACGGGTACGTCCTGGGGAACAGTCGGCACCGCTGGGATCGCCATGATGGCGATTGGTGAAGGGCTGGACATGCCGCTTCCGCTCGTGGCAGGGGCTGTTTTGTCAGGTGCTTATTTTGGCGATAAGCTGTCGCCTTTGTCTGACAGCACGATACTGGCGGCTTCTATGGCTAAAGTCAAAGTGATGGATCACGTGCGGGCCATGCTGTACCTTGATGTTCCTGCTTTTATCATTACAGCCATTTTGTTTACGGGCGCCGGCTTTTTGTACAGCGGCCGGAATACGGATATGGAGAAGGTCGAATTTTTAAAAGCGGCGCTGCATCAAGAATTCGATATTCAACTTTGGATGCTCGTCCCGGCGGCTTTTGTGCTGGTCATGCTGGCACTGAAAAAGCCATCGCTTCCAACGATCGCAGCGGGTGCTCTGTTCGGCGCCGTATGGGCAGCCTTGTTTCAAGGAATGAATTTTGTGGACGCTTTAGAAACCGCTTACAACGGATATGTGATTGATACAGGCATTGACTTTATGGATACGCTGCTGAACAGGGGCGGCATCAACGGTATGCTGGGCTCAGTGGCGGTTATTATTTTAGGACTCGGCTTTGGCGGGCTGCTGGAGCATCTCGGCATTTTAAAAGTCATCGTGTCATCATTTGAGCGCCGCTTAACGTCAGCCGGAAATGTAACCCTTTCCACTATTATTGTTGCTTTTTTAGCCAATGTCTTCGGCTGTGCCATGTATGTATCATTAATTTTAACACCTAAAATTATGGCGGAAAGCTACGACAAGCTTCAAATCGACCGCAGAGTGCTGGCTCGAAATTCAGAAGTGGGTGGGACGCTGACATCGGGAATGGTGCCGTGGTCGGACAACGGTATTTTCATGGCCGGCATCCTCGGCGTCTCTACCTTTGCCTACGTACCGTTTATGTGGATGAGCTTCGTCTCCATCGCACTGGCCATCATTTACGGCTACACAGGAAAGTACATTTGGTACGTAAGAAATGGGAAAGATCAAACAGAACCGTTGAAAAAAGTGGCATCGGAACGATAAAAGTCGGTTAAACACACCGCCAGGTATACAGGAAGATATTCACAAATGTGCGCCAAATCGTTTATTTCGTTTGAAAACAGGAATGTATATAGCAGGCTGCTAAAAAAAGCAGCAAGTATTCTATTTCCTGGAGGGTTTATTTTATGAAACGCAAGAGGACATTGAAAACATTTATCGCAACAGGCCTTGCTGCCGCAGGCTTTGCCGGTCTTGGAGCCGGAACTGAGGCAGAGGCGCAGGTAGCGCATCGCGTATCGGATGCGACTTACGAAAAAGACCCATCTGTAAAACATACAGTACGAAACCCAGCAGCATCCAACCCGGTGCTTTATAACGCGACCAAGGCACGCGGTACGTTAGGCGGCGGAAATCCGCTTGCTGCAAGAGATTTTAAATAAGAAAAGAAGCGGCTTACAGCGCCGCTTCTTTTTTGTATCCATCGACGACTAAATCAAGCTTGCCGGTAGATGGGTTGATCACAAGGCCGTGAACCGGAATGGAATTTACCATTAGCGGGTGAGACTTCACCATATTCACGCTATGCTCAACGCTTTCTTCCACACTGCTAAAGCCGCTCAGCCATTTATCGACTTCAATGCCTGAATTACGCAGTGTGTCGACCACTTCCTGTTTAATGCCGCGTTCCTTCATGGCATCAATCACTACTTCACTTGAAAGCGAGCTCATCCCGCAGTCGTGGTGACCGACGATAATGACTTCATCCGCCTGCAGCTGGTAAACAGCGACAAGCAAGCTGCGCATAATGGACCCGAATGGATGATTTACGATGGCGCCGGCATTGCGGACAATCTTTACGTCGCCGTTTTTAAAGTTCATCGCTTCTGTTACAAGCTCCACAAGACGTGTATCCATGCATGTTAAAATAACGATACGCTTATCAGGAAATTTAGTCGTTGTAAATTTCTCATACTCCTTTGTTTCAACAAAGTTTTCGTTAAACGTTAAAATATCACCAAGTAAAGACATCAATAATCGCTCCTTTTTTTCATCTTCTATTATATTGTGAAGCATTTCATAATTTTTTGTCAAATCATTTTTAACGCCTGCGTGATGTTTTCTTGAAGCTCTTCTATCGGGACAAAACGCGCCATGCGGAAAATCACTTTCCCGTGAATGAAAAAAAGAACAGCGGGCGCCGAGAAAATGGTCAGCTGGCCGGCAAGCTCGGGAATGTCGGCCGTGTCCGCATGAATGGCATGAACAGCCGGCATATGAGCGAGCAGCGCCTCCACCTGGGGCAGCAGGGCATGACAAACTGAACAGTTAGGCATCGACGTATAAAGCAAAACAGCTGCACGAGAGGAAATAACGTCTGAAAATTCCGCGTATGAAGAAATCTTGTGCAATGAGCTCACTCCTTTGCTCTATTGTATAGCGTCTTTGGTATAATGGGAATGAAATTGCTCTTAAAGGAGGAGTCTGCTTTGGCAGGACGAAAAGAAGAAGAACTGCAGGACATTACACTACTCGGCAATCAAGGGACGAAATACGTTTTTGACTACGATCCGTCTGTTTTAGAGACGTTTGACAATAAGCATCAAAACCGCGATTATTTCGTGAAATTCAACTGTCCGGAATTCACATCACTCTGCCCAATGACCGGCCAGCCCGACTTTGCCACGATCTACATCAGCTACATTCCCGATGTGAAAATGGTCGAATCCAAAGCACTGAAGCTGTACCTGTTCAGCTTCCGCAACCACGGCGATTTTCATGAGGACTGCATGAACATCATCTTAAACGACCTCGTGGAGCTGATGGACCCACGTTACATTGAAGTGTGGGGCAAATTCACGCCGCGTGGCGGGATTTCCATTGACCCGTACACAAACTACGGGAAGCCTGGCACGAAGTATGAGAAAATGGCGGAGTACCGCATGATGAATCACGATTTGTATCCTGAGACGGTCGATAACCGGTAAAGGGTGATGGAGAGATGTCTTAACAAGGCGTCTCTTTTTCTTTTTGTCAATTTGCATGCAAAAACAAACGATTTCTAAAATTTTCAAGAAACCAAAATTCTTCTTAGTTTATTTGATATAATTGAAACCTAGGAAATTACATAAGAGGAGTTATCAACCATGAAACAGCCATTTAAAGTTTTAGCGACATCGTTATTAGCAGGAGCAATGCTTTCATCGTCTTTCACAGCGTTTGCAGAGGAAGTTCCAGATGATTTCGTTCCAGAGATTCCAGTATACACCGATCCGATAGAAGAGGATAAAACTGACACGAGATTGGAACTATCCGGTTTCACCGATGCGAATGGAACAGTTTATCAAGAGGCTGTGAGATTCCTTGAGCTGAATGCTATCGCCAAAGGGCTGTCTGATACAAACTTTGGTGTCAATGAGGACATTAAGCGTGTAGATACCGCTATGATATTAGGCACTTTCACAGCTATCAACACCATGTATCCGAATGCACCTAAAGCTGGCTTTAGGGATCTTCCGACTCGTGCAGTCAAAACTGTATCGACGCTTAAGTTTAGAGGTGTTCTCAACGGTAAAAGCGATACATACTTCGGAGCTGGTCTAAACATTACTCGTGGAGAAGCAGCGATTATGATATACAACGCATTCAAGGACGAACTCCACTCGTCTAAGGAGATCACTCTTCCCTTCAAAGACGTCTCATCTCGCTACGAAGAAGCTGTAAGCATGCTACACGAAGCAGGAGTCGTCAAAGGCACTGCTGGAAAGTTTGGAACAGACGACGACATTACTCGTGGTCAATTGGCTCTGATGATCTATCGTATTGACGGGTTTCATCAATCGTTGAGAGCGGAAGCAAAGTCTGGGTTTGTTGCGTTTGGGGACAGCAATACGCAGGGGAAATACTTCGAAAGTCAGTTTCCAGAACGCCTTGATGAGCAGTGGACAGATCAAGTAGCGGCTGTATACGGAGCTGGCTTAGAAGAGGGAGACTATAATGCAGGATTCAACGGAGACGAAACGTTTGAAGGTCTTGATCGTTTCAAGCAGGACGTTCTTGATCTTAAGCCAGAATATGCAACAATCATGTTCGGAATTAATGATGCCTTAGTCAAGCCTAATGGTCAGCCGCAAGTAAGCAAGGAAGACTTTAGAAACAATCTTGTTTATATGATCTACCAGCTTCGACTAAGAGGAGTCAAGCTAGTTCTAATGACCAATACACCAGTCGTTGAGAATATCTACTATGATCTTCAGAAGAGTCTGGGAAGCGACATTACACCTCGCTACGCTGATAAAGGCGGCTTACGCAACTGGATTAATAGTTACAATGACATTATCCGGCAAGTTGCTAATGAAAATGCTATTAAGCTTGTGGATGTTAACAAGATTCTAACTGACAAAGCCGGTGGCTCAACTGATGAGATTCTGCTTAAAAGTGAATTGATTGAGACGAAGACAGGCATCCACATGACGCCAAAAGCAAATGACCTTGTTGCCGCAGAAGTAATAAGCAGTCTGGCAAAACAATAAGAAAGCAGCTGAAATGCCTGGGTACACGATTGCGTATGCAGGCATTTCAGTGTGTGAAAAGCAGCCGCATTGACCGGCAGTCGTTCGTTTCGTATAGTGAGAAAGAGATAAGTAATAGAAAAAAGGAGGCAACTGTTATGTTTCAAGATCTTGACGAAAAAAAGAAACAGCTGGATGAAAAACGGCCACTGCCTGCTTTTACATTAAAAAGCTTAAAGGAAAAGCTTCTGCTTGAATGGACGTTTCATTCCAATGCCATTGAAGGAAATACGCTGACGCTTAAAGAAACAAAGGTCGTTCTTGAAGGGATCACAGTAGGCGGCAAAACGATGCGCGAGCACCTTGAAGTCATTAATCACCGAGAGGCGATTCAATATGTGGAAGAAATTGTCACGAAAGGCGAGCCGCTTTCTGAATGGCAAATAAAAAATATTCATCGTCTCGTATTAAAAGGAATTGATGATGAATATGCCGGTGTGTACCGTGATCAGCAGGTGTTCATTTCCGGGGCGGAGCACACGCCGCCTGAACCAGTTCTGTTAAAAGAAAAGATGGAAGAGCTTGTGGCATGGTATGAAGGGGAGGCGCAACAGCTTCATCCGGTTGAGCGGGCTGCTCAATTGCATGTGATTTTTGTTGGGATTCATCCATTTGTTGACGGAAATGGCCGCACGTCAAGGTTGCTATTAAACCTGGAATTAATGAAGTCAGGATATCCGCCAATCATTATAAAAGCGGAAAAGCGCCTTGCTTACTACAGTGCACTGGATAAAGCACATACGACAAATGAGGTTCACGACTTTATTGAAATGGTCAAGAGCGAAGTGAGCGAGACGCTGGATTTATATTTATCAACAGTCACATAAGAAAAGAAAACGACTGTACAGAAAGGGAAAACATGTCGATCACACAATTTATTTTATTTATTGCCGCTGCAGTGCTGCTCATTAGTATTCCTGTTGCCGGCAAGTACTTCCGGATTCTGAATACGCTGCTGCATGAAGTCGGACACGTGCTGGCCAGCTTGATCTCAGGCGGTGGCATTTATCATATACATTTGTTCCGCGACACGAGCGGTGTTGCGTATTCTTCTTATTCGAACCGCTTCACAGCTATTTTCACAGCACTTGCCGGATACCCGGCTGCGTCAGGCGCTGCTTTTCTCAGCTACTGGGCCCTAACGAACGGGTTCATAGAAGGGATGTACATTGTCTTGATGTCGCTTCTTGCGGTGAGCTTGCTGCTTTGGGTTCGAAATGGCTTCGGCTTTTTTTGGATTGCCGCATTTTTAGCTGGAACTGCCGCTGTATACGTTTATGGAGAGGCGCCTGTTCAGCACGGCTACATGTATCTTATTTCGGCTATTCTGCTCGTGGAATCGATCCGAAGCAGCTGGGTCATCTTTTATTTGAGCGTCCGATCTCCTTTAAAAGCAGGCGACGCTTCCTCGCTCAGGGCATTAACCGGTATTTCAAGCCGCTTTTGGGGGCTGCTGTTCTTTTTGCAGGCGTTGTACATTGGAAGTCATATATTGTGAATTTATTCACAAAAATGTCATGATCCTTTTCTCCTTTTTTAACTTTCTGTTGTATGATAAACGTATAAACATCATAAACAAGTTATTCATAAGGAGAATAGAGTCATGAAAAAAATAATTGCTTTGCTTATTGGTCTCGTTGTAGTTGCTACGCCTTTTTTTGCACAAGCTCATGTGAAATGGTTCACAAATGTAGCGCCGCAAAAAGAAACGATTGAACACATTTTATCGCCGTTCTTTTTAACGTTAACTGCGGTGATTGCGGTGCTGCTCGGTGTACTGGCAATTGTTCTTCCGAAAACCGCCAGCTGGCCGCTCATCCGAAAATGGGATGAACAGCTGTCCCGCTTCCGTCCGTATTCCCGCTACTTGCTGAAATACGGAACGGCTGCTGCCCTTATGATTCAAGTCGTGAACGGAACGCTTTTTGCGCCGGAGTTTCACGTAACGAACACAGCGGTGGCCATTTTCGTCTGGGTGACAATCGCGCTTTTGTGTATCCCACATCACCTGGCGACAAAAGCCGGTGCAGCCATCATGCTCGTGCTGTTCGGCTATGTGACGGCTCATAACGGCGTGTTTCATATGCTGGACTATGGCTTTTATTTAGCGATTATTGCCGTTCTGCTTATTGGCAAAACACGGTTTGAAAACAGCGGCTTTCCGCTTCTATACTTGGGAACCGGGCTGTCTCTCTGCTGGGTGGCGGTGGAAAAATGGGTGTATCCAACGATGACACTCGATATTGTCGCGAATCATCATGTGCCAACATTCGGATTTGAACCGGCACTGTTTATTGTCATGGCAGCGTTTATTGAATTTGTCGTCGGCTACCTGCTCGTTGTCGGTATTTTAAACCGGGTTGTTGGGCTTGTGGTGACGGTGCTGTTTATTATGACATCGATGTTGTTCGGCTTTACTGAAATTATCGGCCATTTCATGATTCACGTTATTTTAATTATTTTCATCATTGAGGGAGTGTCTTTTTACAATCCGCCGATCAAGCTGCACAAAACGAAGCTGGACCAGTTTATCTTTGTTTTTCTGAATTTCCTTTTTGTGCTGGCAACATTCTTGCTTCTTTATTACCGGTTTGCTTAATCCCAGTACGATGCTTAAACGGTCAGGTTTATGTAAAAGCACAAACGATGTGCTTTTCATAAGTCTGACTGTTTTTATTTGTCTTTAGATGAATCCATTGCCTTCATAAAATAAGCAGTTGGAAGCAGTACGCCGATACTGGCTTCGATCAAAGCGAAAAAGCGAATAGCGCCGACCGGGATTAGATCTCCATAGCCAACGGACAACAGAGTGACGCCGCTGAAGTAAAGAAGATTAAAGAAGGATTCGTCAGCGGGCTCCCCCGTGGATGAGCTTACGCGAAGAATAACCGTATGGAGGGAAAGGGCATAGTAAAGGATGGCAAAGCCAAGTGCGACGCCAAGCAATACAAAAAACAGCTTGAGAAACAAGGCCGTGCTGAACTGACTTTTTTTATACGTTTTATTCGTGAAAAAATAATATAAATTTCCAGCGATAAAAAGAAGGGCAATCGTGACTAAGATGGTTGACATAATAAAAGAATTCCTCCTTCCTTCTTATTTGAACAAAAAGACCAGCTCTTAAACGTAAAAGAATGGATCTTATGCCGTTTCACTGCTTAATAGAAGAAGGAGCAGAGTATTTCTTTAATGAGTAAAGCGAAACGAAGAAAAAAATGATACACTGTAAAAAAGAATGTTGGAGGGGAAAACGATGACTGAAAAGAAAAAAATGTCGCTGCAGGAAGCGATGATGAAAAAGCTGGAAGAGAAAAAAGCACAAAACGCAGGCGGTAAAGGAAACGGCAGCTTTGACACTTCAACTAAAAAGATGCAAAGCCAGCAAACGAAAAAGGTGACCAATTCTCGCCGTAAAATGGGCGTATAAGCCATCAATTGAAAATAAACACACGGCGGCAGAGATAGTGTGGTATACTCAATATACCATTTAACTATCCATGTTGATGCAGCCCTCTGCTTATTACAAGCAGGGGGCTTTCCGTTTTTATTTTTTTAGTGCGAAAAAAAAACAGACCCTCAAAAGAGAGCCTGTCATGTATAAAAAGTGAAATTACGCTTTTTCTACGTTAGTTGCTTGTGGTCCACGTTGGCCAGCTTCAACATCAAATGTTACTGCTTGACCTTCGTCTAAAGATTTGTAGCCTTCGCCTTGAATAGCTGAGAAATGAACGAATACGTCATCTCCAGATTCGCGCTCGATGAAACCGAAACCTTTTTCTGCGTTAAACCATTTTACTTTACCTTGTTCCATGTGTGTTTCCTCCTCGTGTGCTGTGCACACATTGTGTTACTATCCTTGCTCAATACTTCGAGATGGAAAGTGTATCACTTAACAACTTTTTTCCGAACAAAAATAATTCTTCCTTATCATAACAGGTGTTTATTAAAAATGCAAGCTGTCGTCGAAAGAAAAATGGAGAATGAAGTTTGTTCATAATGTTGATGGGTATGAGAGGTTGATGAATCTGAATTTTCAGAATTATTGTGAGCATTTCTAACATTTTTTGTGACAGCGCCGTTGTTTTTGATTATTCTTTAACCAGAACCACAAGAAGGACAAAATAGGTGGAAAGGAAGATGGAAATGGACATCACTGCAATCAACGATCAACAAGCCGGTGCTGTGACATTGGAGACGGATGTATGTATTGCAGGAGACGGGCCGGCTGGGATGATAATGGGGCTTTTTTTAGCGAAACAGGGCATGGACGTTATCGTTTTGGAGAGGAGCACGAATTTCCATCAGTCTATTCAGCAAAAACAAAACGAAAGCTCATTTTCACAGCTTTTATATGAACTGCAGCTTTTAGACAACGTCGACCGGCACATTAAGCCGGCGATGCGGGAATTACTGCTTTTTCTGGAAGAAGAAAAGGTGCATCAGCTATTAATGAAGCCGTTATATAAGCAGGATGGACAAATGAATCGCATGGTGCTGCTGGCACTTTATCGTCAGGCCGAACAGTTCCCGCATTTAAAGCTGATCAAAGGCGCATCAGTGAAAGCGGTCTTATACGATGAGGAGCACATAGCGGGTATATTCGCTGAGACCATCAGACAGGAGCGGTATTTTATCCACTCGAAAATGACCATCGGAACGGACGGAGAACCACAGGAGCAAATCGATTCAGCCGCTCTTTCATATGCCGCGCCATGGATGACAGAAGGCGCCGGGGAAGCCGTATCGGAAGCGATCTAATCCAAAAGACCTGTTGAGTCAGGTCTTTTTTTGCTTTGGAAAAACTTTGGGCTTAAGAACATCGTTTTCTTCTACAACGTGAGAAAAAGCCCGTTGTGGAAGGCATGGTCCTCTCCGTGATACACTTGTGGGAAACAACAAGTAAAAGGGGCGGGTCGCCATGGGGCGCAAACGGGCGTTTACAGAAGATGAACTTCTTGATACAGCCGAATCGCTTATCGTGCAGCATGGCTACAGCAGTTTTCATTTAAAGCTGCTGGCGAGCCATTTGCCGGGAGCAAGAAGCACAATTTATCAATATTATGCGAACAAGGAAGAAGTCGCTGCATCTGTCATGAAGCGAGCGATGGTTCGGGCGATTGTGAAGACGGGGAGTATTGATGAATCGAATCCGATTCAAGCGCTGCAGCAGCTTCTTCGTGTGTATATGGAGGAAGCAGACCTGCATTATTTTTTAGGAGATGCACGCAAGGTGGACGTGACCCAGTCAAAAAAAGCGGCGCAAAACGTGGACGAAGTTCTTTCCATGTTGAAGCATTTAAGAGGGCAGCTGGACCGGCTGTTTGATCAAGCACAAAAGCAGGGCACCATTCGATCGGATATACCGGTATTTGTGCTGGCGAGCTTGTTTTTCGGGCTGATTAACACTCCGAATACGCTGAAGATGCCGCCGCACGACTGGGCAGATTATTTATTTACATTATGGTACGAAGGAAGCGGAGCACATTGACGCTTCCTTTTTTACACTTTTAATTTGACATATGTGTCAGAAATAGATTTAAATGAAGACATCACACCCAGCTTAGGAGGAAACCAAGATGAAAAAAGCGCTCTGGCCGTTAACGGATTGGGTCGCCACAAAAAAAGGCATGTGGACGGTGCTGGCTGCCTGGCTTATTGTCATTATTTTATTAAGTGTGTTAGCGCCTGCCGCACGCGAGTACGGCGCCAATGCCTTTGAATCGCTGCCGGAAGATGCGCCTTCGAGAGAAGCTGCGGATAAAGCGGCAGACTATTTCCCAAATGAAGGGGGCATTCCAGCGATTGTTGTGTTTAACGAAGAAGATGGAGAAGTAGACACAGCGCAAATCACTGAAGCGTTAGCAACGATTGAAAAAGAGGTGGACGGCATTACAAGTATTGCGCCGTTTGCCCAGCTGCCGCCGCCTGCCCAGGCAGAATTTTTGTCAGAGGACGGATCGGCTGCTGCGATTCCGATTGTGTTTCAGGAAGGGTTTGACAGCGAGGATTTCGAACCCCGGATCGAATCGATTTCAGACATTTCCAAAGAAAAGTCAGAAAGTGATGTATACGTAACAGGACCAGCCGGCATTGCAACCGATACAACAGCGCTGTTTTCGCGCGCAGATGTGGTGCTTCTTTTGTCCACAGTCGGCTTGATTTTGGTTCTGCTTATCGTCATTTACCGCTCGCCGCTGCTGGCATTTATTCCGTTGCTTGCTTCCGGTCTTGTGTATGCAGTGACCGATCGTATTCTGGGCTTGTATGGAATGGCCGGCCTTGAAATGAGCAGCCAGGCGCTGTCGATTATGACCATTCTGCTTTTTGCGGCAGTGACGGATTATTCGCTTTTTGTCCTGGCGCGTTTTCGCGAAGAGCTGAAGCATCATGAAAACAAATTTGATGCGATGAAATATGCGATGCGGGAAACAGGGGAGCCGGTCTTTTTCTCCGGAGGCACGGTGCTTGCGGCGATGCTCGTTCTGTTTTTCGCCGCCATTCGTGACTATCAAAACTTTGCCCCGCTTTTTGCGACGGTCATGGCGGTCATTATGCTGGCTTCCATCACACTCGTACCGGCACTGTTCACGCTGTTCGGCCGCCGTTCGTTCTGGCCGCGTGTACCGAAGCTCGGAGAAGAAACGGAAAAGGAAAATGGACTGTGGAGCCGTGTGGCGCGGTTTGTTACGACAAAACCAGCCCTATCCGGCGGCATTGTCCTCGTCTTTTTGATCGTGTCATCGTTAAATGTGCTCAATTTAAAATATGAATTCGATACATTAAAATCGTTCCCGGACGATATGCCATCGCTTGTCGGCTATAACATTATTGAGGAAAAATTCTCTGCAGGCGACCTGTCGCCAACGACCGTTGTCTATGAAGGGGAAGGCGATCCTGCAGCTGTAGCAGAAGCGATCAGAGGACAGGAAGGGGTTCTGTCAGCTGTGCCGGCTGCTTCAACGGCGGAAGGGAATGCGCATGAGCTGATGGTGGAGTTCGAAACGAGTCCTTATTCGGAAGCGTCACTCGATACACTGGCGGAGCTGCGCACGAATGAAGAAAATTTACTGGATGAGGCTGGTTCAGACGGATCGCTTTATTTTGCCGGTGAAACAGCCGAGAAGCTTGATGACCGTGAGCTGAATGAGCGCGATTTACTTTTGATCGTGATCATTGAAGTCGTTCTTCTGTTCGTGATGCTCATTGCGCTGACACGCTCGTGGAAGATGCCGCTTTATATGGTGGGGACGATCGTGCTGTCCTTTTTATCTGCACTCGGCCTTGGCTTGTTTTTAACGGAGACGCTGTTCGGCATAGAGGGGATCAGTACAAGGGTGCCGCTGTACTCCTTCGTGTTCCTTGTGGCGCTCGGCATCGACTATAACATTATTCTCGTGTCGCGCTATCAGGAAGAGCGGGCAAAGCATCCGGTGAAAAAAGCAGTGGAAATTGCTGTGGCGAAAACGGGTGGTGTTATTTCATCAGCCGGTATTATTCTCGCTGCTACGTTTGCGGTTCTTATGACACAGCCGATCGAAGTACTGTTTGTCTTCGGCTTTATCGTCGCCGTCGGGATTTTAATCGATACGTTTTTTGTGAGGGGGCTGCTGCTGCCGTCGCTTATCTTATTTTTTGAAAAAGAAAAACGCCGTCCGTAATGGAGGGCGTTTTTTCTTGTTTTAATGGACGTTGAAATAGCGAGCGTCCGGATGGGCGAAAACGATGGCGGAAACGGATGCTTCAGGCTCCATCATAAAGCCTTCTGTTAACTGAACACCGATTTCTTCAGGCTTAATCAAGCCGAATAATTTCTCCTGATCCTCAAGGTTCGGACACGCAGGGTAGCCGAATGAGAAGCGCTGGCCCTGGTACTTCGCTGCAAACCGTTCGCGCATTGTGAAGTCTACAGGATCCGGAATGCCCCACTGGTCGCGCATTTCCTGGTGAATCCGCTCCGCGAAGCCTTCAGCAAGCTCCAAAGCGGTGGCTTGAATCGCATGGCTGTCGAGGAATTTCCCATCCTCGCGCAGCTTCATAGCGGCTTCACGAACACCGGCACCCGCTGTTACAACGAAAAATCCGACATAATCCATTTGGCCGCTTTCGACCGATTTCACGTAATCAGCGAGACAAAGGAACGGCTCTTTCGTTTGGCGAGGGAAGGTAAACCGTTCGATTTCCGTTTTGGCATCTGCTGGATCGTAAATAATGACATCATCGCCCTGTGACTGGGCTGGGAAAAATTGATACACCGCTGCCGTTTTAAACGAGCTGTTGTTTAAAAAGCCGGTGACGGTTTCGTGCAGCTGAATCGCTTTTTCATTTTTTTCTTCGATTAGCTTTTTCACGTTGCCTTTCATGCCAAGATGATGGCCAATGAGCGTCTGCATGTTGACATACGGCTTTAAGTGAGCGATCGAATAGTCCTTCAGCACACGGCGGCGCGTATCACGAGGCTCATATACCTGGACGTCCTCGCGCACGGTTTTAACCGGCTTCGGTGCCGCTGCAATGGCCTGCTCCTTACGCTCGTCCCGGTACGCTTCGACTTCTTTCCGTTTGTCTTTCTTTTCTTCTAGCTCCTGCAGCAGCGTCACCTTCTGTTCGGCATTTTGCAGGCGGTTGGCGATATCAAGGCCGTCCATCGCATCCTTTGCGTACAGAACAGGACCTGTGTACTCCGGCGAAATTTTCGTTTCGGTAAACCGGCGCGACAGGGCAGCTCCGCCGACTAAAATCGGCACGTCAATATCAGCAGACTTGAAATCCTGTGCGGTAATGACCATTTGCTGTGCCGATTTCACCAGCAGGCCGGATAAGCCGACCATGTCCGGCTTTTCTTTTCGAATCGTTTCAATTAATGCCTGCGGTGTCACTTTAATGCCGACATCCACCACTTTAAAGCCGTTGTTGCTTAAAATAATATCAACGAGGTTTTTGCCGATGTCATGCACGTCGCCTTTGACGGTCGCCAATACGACTTTGCCTTTTCCGTTGTCGTCTTCTTTTTTCTCCATGAACTGCTCAAGGTACGCAACAGAGGCTTTCATCACTTCCGCGCTTTGTAACACTTCTGCCACGATCAGCTGATTGTCATTAAACAGGCGCCCGACCTCTGCCATGCCTTTCATGAGAGGGCCGTTAATGATATCAAGCGGTTCATCGTATATGCTGCGTGCTGCCTCGAGGTCTGGAAGCAGCCCTTCTTTTGTTCCTTCCACAACGTAGTAGCTTAAGCGCTCCGGTACCGTTTTAGGAATATCCTCTTCTTTTTTCTCTTTTTTCTTGTCCCGGTAAAAATCAGTAAATACCGCTAACGTTTCATCAGTTGTTGTAAACAGCAGTTCATCCGCCAGCTTGATTTCTTCTTTTGGAATCGAAGCGTAGCGCTCTAATTTTTCCGTGTTGACGATCGCATAGTCAAGCCCTGCCTGCGTACAGTGATACAGGTAGACGGCGTTTAATACTTCACGGCCAACAGGAGGGAGGCCGAATGACACGTTGCTGACCCCGAGAACGGTTAAGCATTTTGGCAAATGTTCTTTAATAAGGCGGATGCCTTCAATCGTTTCAACAGCTGACCCGATGTACTGTTCATCACCGGTGCCGACAGGGAACACAAGCGGATCAAAAATAATGTCCTCAGGCGCAAGTCCCCATTTTTCCACGAGCAGGTCATGTGAGCGAATCGCGATTTCCAGCTTGCGTTCCCTTGTGACGGCCATGCCGACTTCGTCAATTGTTCCGACGACAACTGCGGCTCCATACTGCTTCACGAGCGGCATAACCGCTTCAAACCGTTCCTCGCCATCTTCAAGGTTAATTGAATTAATGATGGCTTTCCCTTGTGAGAACTTCAGTGCTTCTTCAATGACTTTTTCATCTGTGGAGTCAATGACGAGCGGCACCTTTACTTTTTTCACGACTTCCTTCATGAATTCGGTCATGTCATCGAGCTCTTCACGGTCCGGGTTCGCCAGGCAAATATCAATGACGTGCGCGCCGCCTTTTACTTGTGCGCGGGCGATTTCAGCCGCTTCTTCAAATTTCCCTTCAACAATCAATCGTTTAAACTTGCGTGAGCCGATGACATTCGTCCGTTCCCCGATAAAAAGAGGGCGCATCGAATCATCATATAGGAGCGGCTCAATCCCTGACACCGCATGGCCGTGCGGATGCTCAGGAGATGTACGCGGTGTTTTTTCTTTCACAGCCTCGCGCATAACCCGAATATGCTCGGGTGTCGTCCCGCAGCAGCCGCCGACGATATTCAGCCAGCCTTTGTCCGCAAAAGCTGACAATTTTTGCGCAAGTGAGTCCGGTGACTCGTGATAGTTGCCTTCTTCATCCGGAAGCCCGGCATTCGGATAGCAGCTCACGTAGCTTGTCGCCAGGTCCGACAGGGAGCGGATGTGGTCTGTCATGAATTCCGGTCCTGTTGCACAGTTTAAGCCGACAGAAAGCGGCTTAATGTGCTCGATGGAAATGTAAAAGGCTTCGATGTTTTGCCCGGCAAGCGTCGTGCCCATCGGCTCAATCGTGCCGGAAATCATCACCGGAAGCTCTACGCCTGCTGCGTCAAACGCACGGCGGATGCCGAGTGTACCGGCTTTGACATTCAGCATATCCTGACTTGTTTCCATCAAGATCAAATCAGATCCGCCTTCGATTAACGCTTTTGCCTGCAATTCAAAGTTCTCGACCAGCGCATCAAACGTAATGCCGCCCGTGACCGACAGCGTTTTGGTTGTCGGCCCGATCGCACCGGCCACAAAGCGCGGCCATTCCGGTGTGGAATATTCGTCTACCGCTTTGCGGGCAATTTGCACCGCGCGCAGGTTGATTTCATACGCTTTGTCGCCGAGGTCGTATTCGTCCAGCACGACAGGTGTGCCGCCAAATGTATTGGTGGCGATAATATCTGCGCCGGCTTCTAAATATTCGCGGTGAACACGTTCAATGACGTCCGGTCTTGTTAGGACAAGGTTTTCGTTACAGCCGTCGTATTCGTCGCCGCCGAAATCATCCGGAGTTAAATTAGCATTTTGAAGCATCGTGCCCATCGCTCCATCAATGAGGAGGATTCGTTTTTTTAATTCTTGTTCAATTCGATGAGTGGTCATGCAAAGCCCCGCTTTCTTTCTGTGCATCCAGTTCTTTTATATAATGAATCAGTTCTATAGACATATCATAACGCAAAAACGGCGTAATAATGTAAAGGCCTTTAAATAGCCCGGCCGCCGTATCAATTAATTCTTTGGCAATTTTCACGCCTTCTTTCGCCGAGGCTTCTTTATCCTCGCCGCACGCGCGCATTCTTTCCAGCGTTTCATCAGACAGTTTAATGCCCGGAACTTCATGGTGCAGGAATTCGGCATTCCGCATATTCGTAAGCGGCATAATGCCAAGGAAAATCGGTGTTGACAAGTGTTTTGTTGCTTCATAGACATCAATGATTTTCTCTTTTGTGAACACCGGCTGTGTAATAAAATAATCCGCCCCGTGCTCGATTTTTTTCTCAAGCCGCTGGACAGCCCGGTCGAGCACGCGCACATTCGGATTGAACGCAGCTGCCACGGAGAAGTTCGCTTTCTTTTTCAGCGGCTTGCCGGAGAACGAAATGCCTTCATTTAACTGTTTGATCAGCTGAATCAATTCAAGGCTGGATACGTCATACACGCTCGTTGCACCAGGGAAATCGCCCACCTTCGTCGGATCGCCGGTAATGGCCAGCACGTCATGAAGACCAAGCGCGTCAAGCCCCATTAAGTGTGACTGTAGGCCAATTAAGTTGCGGTCACGGCACGTAATGTGGACGAGTGACCGTACGTCATGGTTCATTTTCAGCGTCGCACCCATCGCCATATTGCTGATCCGCGGAGAAGCAAGTGAGTTGTCAGCCATCGTGACCGCATCAATGCCGGTATTGTACAGCGCATTGGCGCCTTCGATAAACCGCTCCGTCATTAATGTTTTTGGTGTATCCAGTTCGACAATGACCGTCCGTTCTGTTTTTGCTTTTTCACAAATGGACTGGTCTGTTGCAGGAGCCGCTTCCTGAATGACAATCGGCTTTTTCGTTTTCACTTTTTTCTCGGTCAAAGGGGGAAGTCCGGCCAGCCGTTTTTTCGCTGCTTCAATGTGCTTCGGCGTTGTGCCGCAGCAGCCGCCGATTAAGCGAACCCCTTCGTTGCGGAGCAGGACAGCGGCACGGCCAAAGTAATCTGCTTCTGACTCATACACAATCCGGCCGTCTTCTACATCAAGAAGACTTGCATTCGGATAAGCCGACAAAAAGGCTTTGTTTGGAAGCTTGACGTCTTCAAACGCCTGGATCGTATGATAAGGGCCAAGCCGGCAGTTGACACCGACGACGTTTGCGCCAATGCCTTCAAGCTGCTGCAGCGCGTCATTTAACGAAAGCCCGTTTTGCAGCACACCAGGCTCATGCATCGACACTTGGGCAATGATGGGCACATCGCTCATCTGGCGCAGCAGCTTAACAGAAGCAGACAGCTCTTCGAAATCGTAGTACGTTTCAAGCAGCAGCCCGTCCGGATCACCGGAAAGCAGACTTTCAGCTTGTTCTTTGACAGAAGCCAGAATTTCTTCATTGGTAGCCGTGCTTTTACGGATGCCGCGAACGCCGCCAATGGTTCCCAGTACAAATTGTCCGCCGGGTGCGGCCGCTTTTTTGGCAATTTGCACCGCCGCTTCATTTAATTCGCGCACCCGGTTTTCGATGCCGTAGCGGGACAGCTTCAGTGTATTGGCTCCGTATGTATTCGTTTGAATGACATCTGCCCCGGCTTTAATGTAATCGTGGTGAATTTTTTCAATAATTTCTGGTTTTTCAGTATTCAGTTCCTCATAACAAAAATCGATCCCGTATGAATATAAAAGGGTGCCCATCGCCCCATCGGCGGTCAGCACATCTGTTTTCAGCTTATCAAGCAGTGTCATGGCGCAGAATCCTCTCTGAATTAAAATGAAAAAAGCCTTCCTGATGGCAAGAAGGCTTTTTCAACATGTATGTGTTGTCCGTTCCTTCTCATCTTCCAGACTAGTTTAGTCTGCTGGATTTAGCACCTGACCATCCGGCTGGTTGCTGAAGCGTCACAGGGCCAGTACCCTCGGCTTCTCTCGATAAGAATTAGGTATGAAATTGCATGAATAATTAAAATTATCATATCGTTTCAAGTACGTTCAGTCAAGAACATTTTATCGTTTGTATAAAAGATACGACTGAACAAGCGGAATAACGGTAATAAACAGAACGACGATGATGAAAGCTGTGATCCGTAACGATACAGGCATAAAAGCAGTTAAAAGAATGATCAGCCCGCCAATCACAAAAAGCAGGCCGCCGGTCCGGTGTGTTTTCGTCCAGACACGGTCATCAGCTAATGTCCACGGTGTACGGAAGCCGACCATGTAGCTTGGACGGACACGTGGCATATAATTCCCGATAACGATAAACAGAAGCCCGATCAAAATCGGAATCGCCACATCCATCTTAACCGCATATCCAAGCCCGTTCGCCAGAATTAAAAGATGAACGATAAACAAAAGAGTGACGGTTGCATTGATGATCACATGATAGCTCCCGGCAAATTTCGGGTAATTTTGCTTGCGTGGATCCATTTTTGGGGCTGCCGCAAGCAAGCCTCCGACGAAGATCAGCATAAGGGGACCAAAAAAGGCGCCAAACCATTTCGACGTATAATCGTCCGCTTCACCAGAAGGTCCCCAGTGAATGGCGATTTGATCAGGCAGGTAAGGGATAGCAATAAAGCTTATAACAAAAGCAGCAATAATAATGAGTCCAGCATAACGATAGGCTTTCATTTTTCATTCTCCTTTCCGGATACATTCATCATCCACATCATAATGTCTTGAAAAACCGTTGTATTTAATGAATAAATAATGTGCTGTCCGTTTCGTTCAGATAAAACGAGTTCGGCTGTTTGAAGCGTGCTGAGATGATGGGAAATACTTGGCTTTTTCATATTGAATTGTTCGGCGATGTCTCCCGCTGTCATGTCTTGTTCTTTCAATAGATCGATAATCGCTCGCCGGGTAGGATCTGCGAGTGCTTTAAAAACGAGCGTGGCCGACATATGCATGCCTCCTTTATTTAGATAATTGTCTAACTATCTAAATTATAATGGATTGTACGTAAATGTTCAAGGAAAATCATGATGAATATTGATATACTTTTCTTAAAGAGAGGGATGGCGATGACGAAAGAATTAATTCAAAACGCAAATGAGTTTATTATTGATTTTTATAAAGAAACAGGCAGAGATGGAACGAAGGCGAAGGACAGGCTGCAATGCATTCAAAAGGAAATTGAGCAAACAGGGACGTATACGCATGAATTTGAGGAGCTGGAATACGGGGCGAAGCTGGCCTGGCGCAACAGCAACAGGTGTATCGGCCGCCTGTTCTGGCAGACGCTTCATGTATTTGACGAGCGGGAAGCCAGGACAGAAGATGAGGTTTTTTCAGCACTGGAGCGTCATACGGACTTTGCGTTCAATGAAGGAAAAATTCGTCCTGCCATCACGGTTTTTCGTCCTGCGGGGGAGCAAACGGAAGAGCTGCGCCTTTGGAACCATCAGCTGTTTCGTTATGCGGGATATGAGAATGGCGGCGATCCTCATTCCAAGGACTTTACAAAACAATGTGAATCGCTGGGCTGGCAGGGGGAGGGGACTCATTTTGATTTGCTTCCGTGGGTTGTACAGCTGGGAAAGAAACGGCCTGTATGGAAAGATGTCCCGGCTCATTGCCGAAAGGAGGTTCAGATCGATCATCCCGATTTTACCGACTTTAAATCGTTGCAGCTAAAGTGGTATCCTGTCCCGGTCATTTCGGATATGCGTCTTCAAATCGGCGGCATTGACTACAAATCGGCGCCGTTTAATGGATGGTACATGGGGACTGAAATCGGTGCGCGTAATTTAGCGGATGAGGACCGGTACGATCAGCTTCCGGCAGTGGCAAACGTAATGGGGATGGATACAAAGCATTCATCGGCGCTGTGGAAGGACCGGGCGCTGGTCGAATTAAACGTAGCCGTGCTGCATTCATTTAAAAAAGCGGGCGTTACGATTGTTGATCATCATACCGCTGCCAAACAGCACCTGATCTTTGAGCAAAATGAAGAAGCAGCGGGCCGGAAGGTGACAGGTGACTGGACGTGGCTCATACCACCTGTTTCTCCAGCTGCCACGCCGATTTTTCACCGCGCGTATGACAATACAGTCAAGTCACCGAATTTCTTTTACCAGGACCCTGCGTACACCACTTAACTAAATGGCTTTTTAATAATATAAAAAACAGGCTGCCGAATTGGGCAGCCTGTTTGTGTGTCAGGATGTTACTTTTTGCAGTTTTTTCAGCACGTGCAGTGACCGGCCGGTGCCGATTGCGACGGATTCGAGCGGGTTCGGGGCAAGGTGGACCGGAACGATAATTTCCTGTGCAAGCCAGTCTTGAATTCCGTTCAAAAGAGCACCGCCGCCGCTGATGACGACGCCGCGGTCTACAATATCACCGCTCAGCTCGGGTGGAGACGATTCTAGTGTGACGCGGATTGTTTCTAATATAGCGAAAAGCGATTCGCGGAGCGCCCGTTGAATTTCAAACGAGCTGACGTTGACGGTTTTCGGCAAGCCTGTCACCAGATCACGTCCGCGCACATCCATATGAAGCTCTGCATGCTCAATCGGCGCGTAGCCAATCTCGATTTTTACATTTTCCGCTGTGCGCTCGCCAATTAATAAGTTATATTCTTTGCGGATGTATTGAATAATGTCTTCATCCAGCTTGTCGCCGGCAAGGCGGATTGAGTTGCACGAAACAACGCCGCCGTAAGAGATAATCGCGACTTCAGTTGTGCCGCCGCCGATGTCGACAATTAAGTTGGCGATCGGTTCTTCAACTGGAAGATCCGCGCCGATCGCAGCGGCAACCGGCTCTTCAATTAAGTGGACTGTTTTGGCACCGCTTGATTTTATCGCATCTTGAATCGCGCGGCGTTCCACACTCGTAGCGCCGGAGGGAGTGCAGACGACAACAGTAGGCTTCCGAATCGTAAATCCGGCCGCTTTGCCTGCTTTTCTCATTAATTCCCTCAGCATTTCCGCAGTCACGTCAAAGTCGGCAATAACGCCGTCTTTCATTGGACGCACAGCTGCAATCCGGCCAGGTGTTTTGCCAATCATTTCTTTGGCGTCTTTTCCGACAGCCAGTACTTTTTTCGTATCCATATCAAGGGCAACAACCGAAGGCTCGTTTAAAATAATTCCTTTATCTTTACTGTAAACGAGCAAATTTGCTGTCCCCAGGTCAATTCCAATTTCAGCTTGTCCCAACATAGTTCCATTCCTCCAAACGGCATTTTTTCGCCTGCGCTCATTATAAGGAAGAAAAAGAATGCATGTACATGGGACAAATAGATGATTGTCGGTTTGTTACAGTCATGACATAAGAAAAAGCCGGTATACTCATTCGAGCAAAGCGGCTTGTCATGAAAACTTAAATTTTGTTACGTAGTGCGGGGAGGGCAAATGTCATATTTTTTTAAAAAAAGCAGCTAGTTCTTTACTATGATCTTTTCTCGTTTTCCGGTAAGCGGCCCGGCCTGGAGCGGTTTGAAACAGCCATGTTTCTTCTTCTGATTCCGGTACGACACTTCCCACTTCAACAGGCCGTCCGTTTTCGTCGATCGCGACAAACGTTAAAAAGGAGATCGCGGCGACTTCCTCCTCGCCCGTCACCAGGTTTTCAGATGTAACACGGACAAACACCTCCATACTGGACCGGCCTGTATGTGTAACCATGGCTTTCAGCGTCACAGTATCGCCCACTTTTATAGGTCTGATGAAATCAACGGAGTCTGTAGAAGCGGTCACCGTCGGGTTGCGTGCAAAACGTGTAGCCGAAATCGATGCTACGTCATCAATATGCGCCATTAACTTTCCGCCAAAAAGAGTGCCATAATAGTTTGTATCGGGCGGAAACACCTGCGCTGATTTGATGGTGACGGTGTCCGCCATCTTTTTTGATTGCTTCATTATCGATCACCTATTCCTTCCATATGAAAAAGTATACCGAAGGAAAGCGATATCAGAAAGATTTTTTCATCATTCAATAAAAAATAGTTGTATTTTAATTCTCTTTAGTGTATAAATATAAGTATATTAAACACGGGGTGACGTTCATGATCACGATGGAGCAAGCAACGAAGCTTGATTTAAAAGGAAAAGATTTTCTGAAGCTTCTTGATTTCAGTATTGAAGAAGTGCAGGCGCTTGTCGTACTTGCAGATGATATGAAAAAACAAAAAGAAAAATATGCCGACGCCTTAAAGGGACAAATTCTTGGCATGATTTTCGAAAAAAATTCAACTAGAACCCGCGTTTCGTTTGAAGCAGCGATTTTGCAGCTTGGCGGAAACGGTATGTTCTTAAGCTCAGACCAGCTGCAAATCGGCCGCGGTGAAACAATCGAGGATACCGGCAAGGTGTTATCGGGCTACTTGGATGGGATCATGATTCGTACGCACGGCCACGACCGGATTGAAACGCTGGCGGAAGCGGCGTCCGTTCCAGTTATTAATGGACTGACAGACTTGTATCATCCATGCCAGGCACTTGCAGATCTATTAACGGTTTACGAGCATAAAGGCAGCTTTAAAGGCAGTAAAATGGTGTATGTCGGTGACGGCAACAACGTCGCACACTCTCTTATGATCGGGGCCGTTATGATGGGCATGGATTTTGCTCTTGCGGCACCGAAGGGATATGAAGCAGACAGCAGCGTTATCGAAAAAACAAAAGAACTTGCCGCGAAAACAGGTGCTGTCGTCACCTTCACAGAAGATCCGATTGAAGCAGTGAAGGGTGCTGATTTCATTTATACGGATGTCTGGACGAGTATGGGACAGGAAGAAGAGTCCGCTGTTCGTTTAAACGCCTTTGCACCATATCAAGTGAACGAAAAGCTTCTGTCAGCCGCACAGGCAGACTGCAAGTTTATGCACTGTCTCCCAGCACACCGGGGAGAAGAAGTATCGGCGGGCGTCATGGACGGAGACGCGTCTGTGGTTTTCCAGCAAGCCGAAAACCGGATGCACGCCCAAAAAGCAGTACTCTACAGCTTGATGAAAAAATAAACGGGCAGACAGCTGTATGGAGACAGCTTTATGACCCTTGTTCAGCCGTTATTGGAGAACAGCTGGACGAACCACAAATACTTATTTTCAGCCGTTATTGGAGAATGGCTGATTCCAACAAATCAATTAAAGCATTCAGCCGTCATAGAAGGACGCTGAATGCTTTTTTGTTTGTGTTCTTTAAGTACAGAATCCCTTTTTCATGCGCGTTCGTGCTAAAATGAAAGAAGCTGAAATAAAAATAAAAAGCAATCACGTATGATGGTGGGCGAATATGGAGCAAAAATTAAAAGTTTTTTTAACGGTAGTCAAGCATATGAATTTTTCCAGAGCGGCAGAGGAGCTGTTTATCACACAGCCAGCCGTGAGCCAATATGTGAAGTCGTTTGAAGAAGAGCTTGGCATTAAGCTGATTGACCGCACCAGCAAAAAAATCCGACTGACAAAAGCCGGAAGCCTTGTGGCGTATTACGGCGGAGAAATTTTTACACTGAATGAGAAAATGAAGCAGGCCGTGGAAGATCTGGCCGGTGAAGTGAAAGGGAAGCTTGCGGTCGGGGCCAGCTATTCCTTCGGTGAATACATTTTGCCGCATATTGTCGCGGACTTTCTCGAGAAGTTCCCATCGGTGGACCCGTATATTACAATCGGCAACACGCAGGAAATCGCTGAAAAAGTCATTCATAATGAAATTGACCTTGGTGTAGTAGAGGGGACAGTCGCCTCGGATAAGTTGATTGCGGAAAAAATTGCATCGGATAAAATGTATGTGATTAAAGGAAAAAAGGAACATACGGAAAAGCGCGTCCATTTGAATGAAGAGACGTGGATTGTCCGTGAGCAGGGGTCCGGGACAAGGGAAGCGTTTGACTGGTTTGTCGCAAAAAATGGCATACGCCCGGCAAAAATTTTGGAGTTCGGCAGCACACAGATCATTAAAGAAGCGGTGGAAGCAGGGCTTGGCGTTGCGCTGCTGTCCGAGTGGACCATTCGCAACGAGCTTGAGCTGGAGAAATTAAAAATCGTCGGCGGCGGCAATCTGTATTACGAGCGCAACTTTTACGCAATTATTCCGGACGCTCCCTTTATGACCAAAACAGCCGAAACCTTTTTGCATTTTTTAAGAAGAAACTAACAAAAAGCTGTTGAAAAAAGGCTTTGTCAATGAAAAGCAAGTCACCATCTCTTTTTCAAAGCCACTGTGCTTTCGCAAACACAGTTCGGGTGGCATCGAGCAGGACTGCGCGTTCGGAGGGGAGGAAAGCAGATCGTAAAACCAAAGATTGTCATACGTTCTGATTGGAAAGAAAGAGATGAGAACCCTCTGCTTTTCAACACTATGAAAAGCTGTTCCATGACTATGCATGGAACAGCTTTTTGTGTTTCATTATGGAAGTTTTGTTTCGCCCATCATAAAGCGGTCGGCTTCACGTGCAGCTTCGCGTCCTTCATGAATTGCCCAAACAACAAGGCTTTGTCCGCGGCGCATGTCGCCGGCAGCAAAGATGCCTTCTTCGTTTGTATTGTATTTGCCGTATTTCGCCACAACCGTGTTGCGCGCTGTTGTGTCTACACCCATGTGGGAAGCAAGCGGCATATCAGTTCCGCTGAAGCCGATTGCCACACAAACAAGCTCAACAGGCCAGATCTGCTCGCTGCCTTCAATTTCTTCCATCGTGTAGCTTCCGTCTTCAAGATACGTTTTTTCCATGCGAACCGTGTGAAGCTCTTTCAGCTTTCCATGCTCGTCCGCAACGAATTTTGTCGTCGCAATCAAGTATTCACGAGGGTCGTCGCCGTATACAGCAGCTGCTTCCGCATATGCGTAGTCAAGCTCGAATACGTTCGGGTACTGAGGCCACGGGTTATTGCCTTTACGTGCCATCGGCTGAGCTTCGTGCTTGCCGAACTGAACAACACTCTTGGCGCCCTGACGGATGGCAGTTGCCACACAGTCAGCACCGGTGTCGCCGCCGCCAATTACGATGACGTTTTTGCCTTCTGCTGAAATAACGCCTTCATTAGACTTGTTTAACAGACCTTTAATGCTTCTTGTTAAATAGTCCATGGCAAGGTGAATACCTTCTGCTTCGCGTCCTTCAATCGCGATATCACGATGAGTTTGTGCGCCGGCAGCTAAGATCACAGCATCATATTCTTCCTTCAGCTGCTCTTTCGTAATGTCTTTGCCGATCGTTGTATTCACAACAAATTCAATGCCTTCTTCTTTTAAAAGATTGACGCGGCGCTCGACTGTTTCTTTTTCAAGCTTCATGGAAGGGATGCCATACATGAGCAAGCCGCCGATCCGGTCGTCACGCTCAAATACCGTCACAAGGTGGCCTGCTTTGTTTAACTGATCTGCTGCTGCAAGACCTGCTGGTCCTGAGCCGACAACAGCAACGCGCTTGCCTGTGCGGCGTTTTGGCGGATTCGGTGCGATCCAGCCTTCTTCAAAGCCTTTATCGATAATGGCTTTTTCAATCGATTTAATCGCAACAGCCGGATCATTAATGGCCACTGTACACGATCCTTCACAAGGAGCAGGGCAGACGCGGCCGGTAAATTCAGGGAAGTTGTTCGTTTTAATCAAACGGTCCAATGCTTCCTTCCAGTGTCCGCGGTACACAAGGTCATTCCATTCAGGAATCAGATTGTAAAGAGGACAGCCGGATACTGTGCCTCCAATCATCTGGCCAGTGTGGCAGAAGGGAGTCCCGCAGTCCATGCAGCGGGCCCCTTGAATTTGTAATTCCTTTTCAGGAAGTTTGGTCGTATATTCTTTCCAGTCCTTAGTCCGTTCAGCCGGATTGCGTCCTGGAGCTGTTTTACGCTCATATTCGATAAAACCGGTAGCTTTCCCCATCAATTCATTCTCCTTTCTTACGCGTTTTCAACGACTGGCATTTTTTTCTCTGTGAATGCGGCATATTTCGCATCAGTCGTTTTCATTCCTTGCTGCTCATAGTAAGAAATGGACTTCATCATTTCTTTAAATTCATGTGGAATCACACGGATAAAGTTGTGTTTTTCTGTTTCCCAGTTTTCCAAAATGGAAGCGGCAAGCGGGCTGCCTGTCCATTGAACGTGACTTCTAATGAGCGCTTTAAGTTCGGATTCTTCCTGAGCGCCTTCGAGTGATTCAGTCAGCACCATTTCGCGGTTTACGCGGCTTTCTGCGCGTTCCCGTTCTGGCGCGTACAGGTAGGCAATCCCACCGGACATACCAGCAGCGAAGTTACGGCCTGTTTGACCGAGGATGACGACGCGTCCACCTGTCATGTACTCACAGCCGTGATCCGTAATGCCTTCAACGACGATGTCAGCACCGCTGTTCCGGACGGCAAAGCGTGTACCGGCGCGTCCGTTAATAAAGGCCTGGCCGTTTGTGGCACCGTATAAGTTTACGTTTCCGCAGATGGCATGCTCATGCGGAACGAGGTTGGCGTCACTGTGTGGACGGACAACGAGGCGTCCGCCTGACAAGCCTTTGCCGAAATAGTCATTCGCATCTCCGTTTACGGTAAACGTCAATCCTTTTGGCAGGAATGCACCAAAGCTTTGTCCGGCGGAGCCGTTAAACGTGAACTGAACGGTGTTGTCCGGCAGACCTTCTGCGCCGTGTGCCAGCGTGACAGCTGAACCGGTAATGGTACCCGCTGCACGGTCTGTGTTGACGATATCAAATTCGCCTTCCACCACTTCTTTATTTTCAAGCGCAGGACGCACAGCATCTAAGAGAAGACGGCGGTCAATGGTGCGCTCTAATTTATAATCCTGATCCTTCGTTTTAAACTGCTTTTGACCCGGCTTAAGCGGCGTCATGTAAAGAAGAGGGAACAGGTCAAGGTATTTTGCTTTTGGATGCTGATCTTTCCGCGCATGCGGCTTCAGCACTTGCTTCTGACCGATCATTTCATCGATTGTCCGGAAGCCGAGCTCTGCCATTAATTCACGGATTTCACGGCCGACGAATGTCAAGTAATTCACGACATGATCCGCGTCGCCCGTGAATTTTTCACGAAGCGCTGGATTTTGAGTCGCAACCCCTACCGGGCACGTATCCATATGGCAGACACGCATCATGACACAGCCTAGAACGACAAGCGGTGCTGTTGCAAATCCGAATTCTTCTGCGCCAAGCAGGGCAGCCATCACAACATCGCGCCCATTCATCAGCTTGCCGTCTGTTTCAAGTGTTACTTTTTCGCGTAAGCCATTCATTAGGAGCGTCTGGTGTGTTTCAGCCAGTCCGATTTCCCACGGAATACCGGCATGTTTAATACTCGTTTTTGGTGAGGCACCAGTACCGCCTTCATAGCCGCTGACCAGGATGACATCTGCAAGGCCTTTCGCCACACCGGCTGCAATCGTGCCGACGCCTGTTTTAGCGACGAGCTTCACATTAATTCGCGCCTTATGGTTGGCGTTTTTCAAATCGTAAATAAGCTGCGCCAAATCCTCAATTGAATAAATATCATGGTGAGGAGGAGGGGAGATCAAGCCCACACCTGGTGTAGAACCGCGTGTTTCAGCAATCCATGGATACACCTTTTTGCCTGGAAGGTGTCCGCCTTCACCCGGCTTTGCTCCCTGTGCCATTTTAATTTGAATTTCTTTTGCTGTGTTCAAGTATTCGCTCGTTACGCCGAAACGACCGGATGCAACCTGCTTGATGGCACTTGAACGCATATCGCCATTCGGATCCTGCGTATAGCGGTCAGAATCCTCGCCGCCTTCACCGCTGTTGCTTTTCCCGCCGAGACGGTTCAGTGCGATAGCCAGTGATTCATGCGCTTCTTTACTGATCGAACCGTACGACATCGCACCGGATTTAAACCGTTTAAAAATGCTTTCAAGCGGTTCAACCTCATCAAGTGGAATCGACGGGCGGGCAGAAAAGTCAAGATCAAGCAATCCGCGAAGGAACATAATATTTTCTTCATTCACAAGCGATGAATATTGCTTGTACAATTCGTAGTCATTTGTCCGTGATGCGTGCTGAAGCATGTGAATCGTTTTCGGATTGAACGCGTGCTTTTCGCCTGTCCGTCTCCAAACAAACTCACCGCTTGAGTCAAGCGTCGGATCACTGAACTCGCCTTTGCCAAATGCTTCATGGTGGCGGGCCAGTGTTTCTTGCGCGATGACATCTAACGTAATGCCGCTAAGAGCTGTTGTTGTACCAGTAAAGTACGTTTCGATCACGTCATGGCCCACACCAACCGCTTCGAAAATTTGAGCGCCGCGGTAGCTTTGAACCGTTGAAATACCCATTTTCGCCATGACTTTAATGATGCCGCTCGTTGCTGCATAGTTGTAGTTTTTCTCGGCTTCTTCCGTCGTCATGTTTTGAATCGTGCCATCTTCAACCATTGAGCGCAATGAAGCGATCGCAAGATATGGATAAATGGCATCTGCACCGTAGCCGATCAAGCAGCAGAACTGATGCACATCGCGTGCTTCTGCTGTATCAAGCACAAGGCTCACATTCGTGCGGCGGCCTGTTTTAATCAAATGCTGGTGCAGTCCGCTGACCGCTAGAAGAGCAGGGACGGCCGCTTTTTTGTTCGACACGCCTCTGTCGGATAAAATCAGAATGGACGCGCCGCTTTGGATCGCTTCATCTGCTTTCTCGAACAATTGTGACATCGTTGCCGCTAAATCGACTTTTTCTTTTGTATTAAATAAAAGAGAAAGTGTGGCTGTTTTAAAGGCCGCTTTTTTATTGTAGGCAATTTTATTCCATTCTTTTTCGCCAAGAATCGGTGTTTCCAACCGGATTCGACGGCTGTTTTCGGCAGAAGGGGTCAAAATATTTCCTTCGTTGCCAAGAAGTGTCATCATAGAAACAACGTTATCTTCACGAATAGCGTCGATCGGCGGGTTGGTAACCTGCGCGAACAGCTGTTTAAAGTAATTGTATAAAAGCTGTGGACGTTCAGACAGCACCGCCAGCGGTGAGTCATAGCCCATCGCGCCGATTGGGTCAATTTTTTCCGTTGCCATCGGTGCGATTTGTTTTGTTAATTCGTCATACGTGTAGCCAAAGGATTTATGAAGGCCAAGCAGATCTTGTTCTTTAAATGATTCTTGTTCAGCATCCGCTGCTTCTTCAAGGTCCGTAATGTGGGTTAAATTATGATCTAGCCACTCACGGTAAGGCTCAGCTGTCGTGATTTCCTGCTTGATTTCTTCATCAGAGACGATGCGCCCTTCTTCTAAATCAACGAGAAGCATTTCACCGGCGCTGACCGTTTCTTTTTTCACAATACGCTTTTCATCCACTTCGATCGTGCCGACTTCGGATGAGTAGATGATATGGTCGTCATCTGTTACGTAATAACGAGCAGGGCGCAGTCCGTTGCGGTCAAGGATTGTGCCGATTTTGCGTCCGTCTGTGAACGAAATCGATGTCGGACCGTCCCACGGCTCCATCAAGCAGCTGTGATACTCGTAAAAGGCTTTTTTCGGGTCTGCCATGTGCGGATCACGATCCCACGGCTCCGGAATAAGCATCATCGCTGCATGCGGCAATGAACGGCCGGATAGCGTTAAAAATTCAACCGCATTGTCAAGCATGGCCGAGTCACTGCCGTTTGTATCAATAATTGGAAGCAAGTCTTTATACTGATCACCGAATAATTTCGAGTAGCCGGCTTTTTCGCGAGCCTGCATCCAGCTGACGTTTCCGCGGTTTGTGTTGATTTCTCCATTATGGATCAAGTAGCGGTACGGGTGAGCCCGTTCCCAGCTAGGGAATGTATTTGTACTGAAACGGGAATGAACGAGTGAGTAAGCTGATTTATACTCTTCTTTCGCCAGATCTAAGTAATACTGGTCAATTTGCTCAGGTGTCAGCATCCCTTTGTAAATAATCGTCCGTGTTGAGAAGCTTGGAATGTAAAACGTTCCCTTTACATCCGGGTTATGGCCGATTTCATTTTCGATGCGTTTTCTCATTATATACAGTGCGCGTTCGAAATCTTTTTCGGTTTCGTGCTTACGGCTTTTTTCGACAAAAAGCTGCATTACATAAGGGGCGATCACAAGTGCTTCCGGTCCCGCTGCTTCCGGGTTCACCGGAACGTCTCGCCAGCCAAGAAGCTTTAAGCCTTCTTCGTGAACAATTAATTCTGTCTCTACTTGAATTTGCTCACGCTCTTTTTCATTTTTCGGCAAAAAGAACATTCCGACTGCATATTCATACGGTGCAGGTAATGTAATGTTCAAGCCTTCACATTCTTTACGGAAAAAATCATCGCAGATTTGCAGCATAATTCCTGCACCATCGCCTGTTGTTCCGTTTAAATTACCGCCACGGTGTTCTAGGCGGCAAAGCATATGAATACCATCCTGCACGATTTTGTGGGATGGGCGTCCTTTAATATTCGCGATAAATCCGATACCGCAAGCGTCATGTTCGTTTTTCGGGTCGTACAAGCCCTGTTTTTCTGGGTAACCGTATAGATTCATGTTGTGCACCTCCGCGTTCAAATCATCTTTCTCTGTTAATATTTATTGTAAAGACGATAAATGATACAATCAATATATTATTAATCATTTATTCATCTCAAATTGATATGAATCGAAAGGTGTGTCTAGTAATGGAGCTGAGACAAGTAAAATATTTTATGGAAGTGGCGCGCCAGGAGCACGTTACAGAAGCCGCTTTTCGACTTCATGTTGCCCAGTCGGCCGTCAGCCGGCAAATTGCGAAGCTGGAGGATGAACTGGGCGTTGAATTGTTTCTTCGGGAAGGAAGAAGTGTGCGGCTGACACACGCCGGGCGTATTTTTTATGAGCATGCCATAATTGCGATGGAGGCAATGGATAAAGCGGTCCAGGCAATCGATGATTACTTGAACCCGGAGGCCGGAAAAATCCGCCTCGGCTTTCCGAACTCCCTTGCGACAAAAACACTTCCTCGAGTGATTTCAGCTTTCCGCACGCAATATTCAGACGTCGGATTTGACTTTAAGCAGGGATCGAACCGCGAGCTGCGCGATTTAGTCGGGAAAGGTGAAATCGATCTTGCATTTGTTTCGCCGGTTCCTGAGCCGACTGCGGATATCAGTACCCATGTTTTTTTCTCCGAGCATATGAGGGCGCTTATTCCAACGCATCACCGTCTATCGAAGCAGGTGTCGATTAATTTGCGGGATTTAAAGGACGATCAGTTTGTGCTGTTCCGGACAGGATACGATATGCGGGCACTCGTCATTGAAGCATGCAGGCAGGTGAACTTCGAGCCTGCGGTGGCGTTTGAAAGTGAAGATATTTACACCATTAAAGGGCTGGTGGAGGCGGGACTTGGCATCAGCCTGCTGCCTGAAACGCTGCTCATTGACCAGACGCCGGCCGGAACCGTCAGCATTCCCGTGAGCGTGCCGCGCGTCACAAGAACCGTCGGCATTATTATGACCAAATCACGCCCGCTGCCACCGTCAGAAAAGTTATTTTATGAATTTTTGATTAAATATTATAACCGGTTGAATGAGTTCAGCTTTTAACGTTTAAGGATGGCGCAACTGGGCCGATTAACGCGCAATTAATTAAATGACGGCGCAATTATCAGCATTACGGCGCAATTCGCATGGAAATGCGCCGTGTTCTTCATAATTGCGCCGTAAAGGAAGTAAGGATTACATGATGAAAGCAAAAAAGCCGGTCGACTGCTAAATGCAGTCGACCGGCTTTGTTTTACGCCCAGTTGCCGTTTCGGAACAGGGGCTCGCGGGTGCCGTCGGCTTTGATGCCGTCAATGTTCATATCAGCCGAGCCGATCATGAAGTCGACATGGGTGATGCTCGTGTTCAAGCCGTTTTTCTCAAGCTCCTCCTGAGACATCGCTTTGCCGCCTTCAATGCAAAACGCATAGGCGCTGCCAATGGCCAGGTGATTTGAGGCATTTTCGTCGAACAGTGTGTTAAAGAAAAGAATACCGGCATTTGAAATCGGTGAATCGTGCGGGACTAATGCGACTTCGCCTAAATAATGCGAACCTTCGTCCGTGTCGACCAGCTGTTTTAAAACGTCTTCCCCTTGCTCAGCCGCAACATCCACGATCCGGCCATTTTCGAATGTAACGGTAAAGCCGTCAATGATATTTCCGGCGTAACTGAGCGGCTTTGTGGCTTTCACATATCCGTTGACACCCGTTTTAACCGGAACGGTAAATACTTCTTCCGTCGGCATGTTCGCCATAAAGCTGTGACCTTGTTCATTCGTGCTGCCAGCGCCAACCCACAAGTGTGTATCCGGAAGGTCGATCGTTAAGTCTGTTCCCGGTGCAGTATAATGAAGCGTTTTGAAATGCTGCTCGTTCAGCACCGCTACTTTTTCGCAAAGTCGTGCGTCATGTTCTTTCCACGATTGGACCGGGTCATCGTGATCGGCCCGAACTGCTTTAAAGATCGCTTCCCAAAGAGCCGGAATCCGGTCCTCCTCAGGCAGGCTGCCGTATACTTTATCGGCCCAGTCTTTAGAAGGGGCCGCAATGACAGTCCAGCTGACTTTATCGGACTGAATGTATTCGCGGTACTTTTTCATCGCGGCACCAGCTGCTTTTTGGTAGGCGCCAATCCGTTTCCCGTCTACGCCCTTTAACAAGTCGGGACCGGAAGAAACGATGGACATAAACGCCGCTCCGCTTTCTGCAAGAGATTCCATCATCTGTTTGTTCCATTCCGGAAATTCATGAAATGCTTCGTCGGGGGCAAGGGTATACTTTAATTTAGAAACCGTGTCATCGCTCCAGTCCACATAAACGTGTTTAGCGCCGGCTTTATACGCTTTTTCAACAATCAGACGAACCAGTTGGGCTGAATCGATGGATGCGCGCACTACGAGTGTTTGTCCCGTCTGCACATTTACCCCGGTTGTCACCGCAAGCTGTGCATATTTGTTTAATTGTTCCTCGAAAGTAGTCATTGGCAATCTCCTTTATCGTGTACTATTCCCTAAGTGTATCAAAAAAACCGCTTTCTTACGTGCTGGGCGCATCGGCTTCCAAAAAGATCCGCAGCATATCTTTATCAGCTAAAAAATCATTCAGCGTGTAACGGTCTAACACTGCCATAAACGCCTGCAATGCTTCGGCGAAAGCATGGCGAAGGCCACAAATTGGTGTAATTACACAGCGGCCGGGATCAATAAAGCATTCCACAAGATGAAAGTCATCCTCCGTTTTGCGGACGACGTCGCCAATGTTAATTTCTTTTGGTTCCTTTGCCAGACGGATGCCGCCGTTTCTGCCGCGGATCGTTTCAATATATCCCAGCTTGCCAAGCTCATGGGTCACCTTCATTAAATGATTTTTTGAAATATTATATGCGTCGGCAATTTCTTTAATATTGGACAATTCGCCTTTTTCTTTTGCACCAAGAAAAACAAGCACTCGAAGCGAATAATCAGTGTAAAGTGTCAGTTTCATTTTTTCTCACCTATCCTATATACCTATTATGGCATGTAAAAAGAAAGTTGTGCAATTGTGAACATTTTTTTAAACATACATTTTATATATTGTTTTTACGATTTCAATACCGTATAAATAAGATGTATAGAAAATACATCTTTAAAAAGACTCGGGAGGAATTATTGTGCTATCACAAAAAACGATTGATATTGTTAAATCAACTGCTCCTATTTTAGAAACACACGGCGTTGCCATTACCACGTATTTTTATAAAACGATGTTCGAGGCGCATCCCGAACTGCTGAATATTTTTAACCATGCAAATCAGTCACAGGGGCGACAGCAGACTGCACTGGCCAATACGGTCTACGCGGCAGCGAAGCACATTGACCAGCTGGAAGTGCTTCTTCCGGCGGTAAAGCAAATTGCACACAAACACCGCAGTCTGGCCATTAAGCCGGAGCATTATCCAATTGTCGGCGAATATTTATTAAAAGCGATTAAGGGAGTTCTCGGTGACGGTGCGACCGATGAAGTCATTGCGGCTTGGGGAGAAGCTTACGGTGTGATTGCTCAAGTATTCATTGATGTGGAAAAAGAAATGTATGACGCAGCAGAGCAGCAGCCGAACGGTTGGAAGGATTTCAAAGAATTTTACATCGATAAAAAGGTGGAGGAAAGCTCTGTTATTACATCCTTTTATTTAAAGGCAAAGGATGGCTCACCGGCCCCGGCTTATCTGCCAGGCCAGTACATTACCATCCGGACAGCCATTCCGGGAGAAGAGTTTTTAGTGAACCGCCAGTACAGCCTGTCACAGGCACCGGGAAGCAATGCATTCCGTATTTCGGTTAAAAAAGAGGCGGACCACGATCCGAAGGGCAAAGTATCCAACTTCCTTCATGATGGACTAAATGAAGGCGATACAATAGAAGTAAGTGCACCGGCAGGAGACTTTTATCTGGAAAAAGGAAGCCGTCCCGTCGCGTTGATCGGCGGCGGTGTTGGCGTGACGCCAATGATGGCGATGCTTGGTACGATTGCAGCTGAAGAGCCAAGCCGGAAAACGGTGTTTATTCAAGCAGCACGCAACAAAGAAGCGCATGCATTCGGCAGTGAGGCGGCATCTCTCGTCAGCCAGCTGACAGATGGAAAAGTATTCACAGCATACGAAGAGAAAAAGAATGATTCTGACGTCTGTGATGTAACGGGATACATTAGCAAGGACTTTTTAAACGAAGTAATCGATTCAAACAGCATTTGTTACGTTTGCGGTCCAGTGCCATTTATGCGGGCTGTTGTTCAGCACTTAACGGCGCTTGGCTTTGACGCACAAGACGTGAAATACGAGTTCTTCGGCCCTGCAATGGCGCTTCAGGCTTAAGAAGCAGGAATTTGGAACAAAATATTTTTAATAGAAGAGAAAGCCGGACAATCGTGCAAATTTGCATGCGTTCGGCTTTCTTTTTTGATCCGCATTACTATGTCCCGGTTCCTATTCATGACCCGTATTTTGACCGGTCTTTATACAGGGATAATGCTTCCGGACGTTCAGGACGGCTGATGAGGTAGCCTTGAATTGAATCACAGCCGAGCTTTTTCAGCACATTTAGCTGCTCTTGCTTTTCAACTCCTTCTGCCACAACCGACAGCTTGAACAGCTTGGCGAGCTGGATAATCATTTCCACAAGCGCCTTGTCCTCAAAGGAAGTATGAACGCCGTCAATAAAGGATTTATCAATCTTTAATGTATCGATCGGCAGTTTTTTGACGTATGTCAGCGATGAAACGCCGGTTCCAAAATCATCAAGCGAAATCGCAATGCCTTTCTTTTTCAACAATGCAATAATTTGAAAGGCTTCATCAAAATGCTCCATAATGGCGGTTTCGGTTATCTCCAATTCTAAATGGCTTGCAGGAAGGTGAAAGTCCTTTAGAATTTTGCTAATCATTTCAGGGAGACGGTCCGATAAAAACAATGGGGCCGAAATATTAACCGCGATCCGCTTAATTGGGTGGTCCGTCTGCACCCAGTGATGCATCTGCCGGCAGGACTCCTCTAAAATCCATTTTGTTAAATCGAAAATAAAACCGTTTTTTTCAGCCGCCGGAATAAAAACGGCAGGTGAAACAGCACCGTGAATGGGGCTATCCCAGCGAACAAGCACCTCAGCCGAATCAATTGAATTCGTTCTTAGGTTGAATTTCGGCTGGTAGCATAAATAAAATTCACCGTTTTGAAGGGCGCTTTGAAAGCTCATCGCCAGCTGCCGCTCAAAATCCTGCTGCTGAAAAGAAGGATGGTACAAAACGATATCATTTTTGCCGTGGTGCTTAACGTGGCGAAGAGCCCGTTCGGCATGGAGAAGCAAGGTGTGGCAATCCAGGCCATCCACAGGTGCCAGTGCCACACCGGCTGAAAAGGTTAAATGGACGGGTTCCCCATATACGTGAAACAGATTTTGCAGCGGAGAAAACTGTTCAGACAGCATCGTTTGAATTTCCTGTCTGCTGTATGTGCCCGGAATGGCCAGGGCAAACTTGTTTCCTTCTATTCTGGCCACCAGGCTGTTTTTTGGAGCAAGAAAGGCGAGACGCTGTGCAAATTCGACAATAAGTGCATTTCCGCTTTCGTAGCCGTATCGTTCATTCACCCAGTTGAAATTGTCAATATCAATGACCACAACGGCAACTGGAAGCCGAAGAGGGATGGTTCTGTCTTGAATAAACGGCTCAAGCTTCCGGCGATTTGGCAGGCCGGTCAGGTGGTCCGTGTGAGCAAGGCGGCTAACAATCTTTCTTTTTGACAAAAATAGGAATGTTATCACGGAAGGGATAAGAATGAAAAAAAGAATCGTTAAGTTTATCATAGGTTAAAAGACCTCGTTCTTGTTTGAATACTCATTATTTTATCAAATAGATGTAAATCTAATGATAAGATTTTATTAATTTTTACCCATCTAAAAGAAAGATGTAACAGTTTTGTCATTCTCTTTCTTTGTCGAAACGTGTAATATATATTCTTAATAGAATGAAAAATTAAAGTCTAGAAAAATAAGGAGTTAGCATATTATGGATAAATCCTCACTGATTGGTATTATTTTAGGGCTGGTTGCAGTTGGAGTTGGAATGGTGGCGAAAGGTGTCAGTCCAGCTGTATTGGTCAACCCGGCCGCATTTTTAATTATTATTGTGGGGACAGTAGCCGCTGTTACCATCGCTTTTCCGGGCTCTGATTTGAAAAAAGTCCCAAAATTATTCGGCATCTTGTTTAAGGACCAAAAAAGAATGAGCCCTCAGGAAGTCATCGGCTTATTCACTGGCTGGGCTGAGCTGGCTCGGAAGGAAGGCCTTCTTTCGCTGGAAACAAAGATGAACGATATTGAAGATGACTTTTTGAAAAATGGGATGAGCCTTGCGGTTGATGGGCAAAGTGCCGATTATATACGGGACGTGTTAAGTGAGGAAATTGCTGCGATGGAGGATCGTCATTTATCTGGAGCCGCTATTTTTACGCAGGCCGGGACGTACGCACCTACACTCGGAGTGCTGGGTGCTGTTATTGGCTTGATTGCGGCCCTGGGCAACATGAGTGATACGGATGCGCTTGGACATGCGATTTCGGCCGCTTTTGTGGCAACCCTTCTCGGGATTTTCACAGGGTACGTGCTGTGGCACCCATTTGCCAATAAATTAAAGCGTAAATCGGCGATGGAGGCAAAGGTAAAGGAAATGATGATTGAAGGCATTTTGTCGATCCTCGAAGGTGAGGCCCCGCGAGTTTTAGAGCAAAAGCTGGCGTCTTATTTACCGGCAGATGAAAAGAAAAAGCTGTTAAATGAAAGCGGAGGAGGACAAGGAGATGTCCAAGCGTAAGCGGCATAAAAAGCATGAGGAGCACGTTGATGAGTCCTGGCTGATCCCCTATGCCGATTTGCTGACCCTTTTGCTCGCCTTGTTTATTGTTCTTTTTGCGAGCAGCTCCATTGATGCCCAGAAATTTCAGGCGATTGCTTCTGCATTTAACAATGAGCTTGAGGGCGGCAGTGGCGTTCTTGACTTTCCGAGTCCCGTTTCTGATCCATCTATGTCGGAATCGGAGGAGCAGGAAAACTTAAAGGCAGCCGATCAAAAAGAACTGCAGGAAATGCAGGAAAAAATGACGGCTTATATTAAAGAAAATAACCTTCAAGACAAAGTGGAAACAACGTTAAATGGGGAAGGGCTGCTTTTGAGGATTCGGGACAATGTTCTTTTTAATTCAGGTGAATCGGACATTCAGCCGGCGCAGCTGCAGAGTGCACAGGATATCGCAAAACTTCTGATTATGGATATACCGAGAAGCATCATCATTAGCGGACATACAGACAATGTGCCGATCAGCACGGCTCAATTCGATTCGAACTGGGAGCTAAGTGCGATGAGGGCGGTTAACTTTATGAAAGAAATTTTGAAAAACGACCAGCTCGATCCACGGCTGTTTAGTGCGAAGGGATATGGAGAATATCAGCCGATTGCTTCAAATGATACGCCATCGGGGCGCGCTCAAAACCGCCGTGTGGAGATCTTGATTTTGCCTCAGGGGGAAACCGAGCAGTCCACAAATTCTGCCACACAGTAACAGAAAGGGAGGCGCTCCTTTTCTGTTTTTTTGTTTAAAGAATGGATCCCCGGGTAAACTTCCTACTGTAAACAAAAAGGAAGATGCAAAAACGAAAGGGGAATATAATTATTATGAGTAAAAAAATTGCCGTGTTAATTACAGATATGTTCGAGGATGTAGAATACACAGAGCCTGCGAAAGCGTTTCAAGAGGCAGGACACGAGTTGGTCAACATTGAAAAAGAAGCAGGGAAAACAGTGAAGGGCAAACAAGGCGAAGAAACGATTTCAATTGACAAAGGAATCGACGAAGTGAAGTCGGCTGACTTTGATGCACTGCTTTTGCCAGGCGGATTTTCACCGGATCAGCTTCGTGCAGATGACCGCTTCGTACAGTTCACGAAAGAATTTATGGATGCGAAAAAACCTGTTTTCGCCATCTGTCACGGTCCACAGCTTTTAATTACAGCGAAGTCTCTTGAAGGACGTGACGCAACAGGCTTTAAATCTATTCAAGTCGATTTGGAATACGCCGGCGCGAACGTACACGATAAAGAAGTCGTGGTTTGCCAGGACCAGCTTGTCACAAGCCGCCAGCCGGAGGACATTCCAGCATTTAACCGGGAAGCACTGGCACTGCTTGCAAAATAAATTATGAGAAAGGCCACAAATTTGTGGTCTTTTTTTTATGAAAATCTATCGTTTTTTGATGCCAGATAATAGTATAATAGGATGTATGAACTATTCTATTTTTCTTACTTTTAAAGGGGTGTCATCGATGAAAAGCTTGCGTAAAAAACTGTTAATCAGCTTTGGTGTGTTAATTGCACTGGCTATATTGAATTCGGCGGTCAGTTTCGTTTCGATTTCCATCTTGAATCAAAATACGGAAAATCTGCTTTCTGAAACGCTGCCTCAATTATTGGACAATGAAGATATATCAGCTGAAAACGCCCAGCAGATCACAGCTGAAAGCGAAAGTGTGATTGCGCTCGGACAGCGTTCAATGGCTATCAGCCTTGTGTTGGCTATTTTGTCACTGATTGTTGGTCTGCTTCTGGCCATGGGCAGTGCCAGATCGATTACGCGTCCTTTAAAGCAAGTAGGCATCCGGATGAAGGAAATGGCTGCCGGCCGTATTCACGCGGAACCGCTCAACACGACATCAAAGGATGAAATCGGGCAGCTTGTATCAGCAGCCAATGAACTGAACGGCCAGCTGTATGAAATGCTGGGGAACATGAAGGGAATCTCCGGAAAAGTGGAAGTAGAAAGCTCTTCTCTTCATAGCCAGTCCGAACGCGTTCAGCAGGAAACAGCTCAGGTTGCCGCGATGATGCAGCAAATGTCGGCTGGCGCTGAAGAGCAGGCTCGCTCAGCAGCTACATTAACAGAAATGTTCGGGAAGTTTGTAGAGGATATTTCGATTGCCGCTATGAGCGGAGAAGAAGTAAAGCAGGGCGCGGCCGATATGGTTTCGTTAACGGTCGAAGGCGAAAAAGAAATGAAAAATTCTGTTGACCAGATGAATACCATTTATCAAAATATGACCAATGCTCTTGAGAAAGTAAAAGGGCTGGATGATCGGATGAAGGACATTACAGAGCTTGTCAGCATTATTAAACAAGTGGCGGAACAAACGAACCTGCTGGCTTTAAATGCTGCTATTGAAGCAGCGAGAGCAGGTGAGCATGGCAGAGGATTTGCGATTGTCGCAGATGAAGTCCGCAAGCTTGCCGAACAGGTGGCACAATCGATCACGGGCATTAATGACATTATCGCAAGCGTTCAGCAGGAGTCAACAGAAGCGGTGAGCACGCTTGAAAGCGGCTATGAGCTCGTTTCACAGGGAAGCAGCCAGATCACCGGCACAGGGGAAAAATTCAGTGACATGAAAGAGCGGATCAGCCAGGTCAGCACGAATATTACATCGATCTCAGACTCTCTTTATGTCGTCATGGATCACACGGTCAAGGTAAACCAGGCAATCGCGAATATTGCTGCAGTTTCTCAGGAATCGGCGGCAGGTATTGAAGAAGCTGCGGCAAGTGTACAGGAAACAAACCAGTCGGTTGACGCGATTTCGCACATTGCTTCTCAGCTGGACCAGCATTCCAATGAACTGGGCGGGTACATTGACCAGTTTCAAACCGAAGCCGACCAGGCAGCGGAAGACATTCAAGAAAAAGAAGATCCTCAGGCTGAAGAAAACGAAAGCACCCGCTGAATGCGGGTGCTTTCTGTTATTTACGAAGGTTGCCGAGCTCTTCTGCAATGGCCTGCATCTCGTTCGGGCTGAACGACTGCTTGCGAATCACTAGCTCGTAAATGTCCTTTAAATCCTCATAAGATGAGGTGCTGAAATGCTCCGGGCTGATCGCGCCTGTATTGACCATGCGCAGCTTAGCGGTAATTTGATTCACCATATACTGAATATTTTCTGCTGATTGTACACTTAAATCCACGAGTATGTCACCTTTTTCATTTTTTCTCATCATTCCATGTTTTGCCGCACTTGTCAACAAAGCGAGGAAAGGAGTCAGACAATCCGCTTTTCTTCTTTTATTTTCTTTAAGATGATTTTTGTTTCTGCTAGAACCACACCCGACAAGCCAATGAGACCGATTAAATTCGGAAGAGCCATCAAGCCGTTCATCATATCGGCGAATGTCCAGACGGTTTCGAGGCTCGTTACGGCTCCTAGGAACACGGTTAAAACAAACGCGATGCGGTAATAGCGGACGGTTTTTTTGCTAAACAAATAGGAAAAGCATTTTTCTCCGTAATAGGACCAGCCAATGATCGTGGAGGAAGCGAAAAACACCAGCCCGATCGCCACGATGTAAGCGCCCGCTGATCCGAGAAATTCGCTGAATGCCGCCGTTGTCAGCTCACTCCCTTTTAATCCGGAATCGTACTGGCCGGCTAAAATGATCGTTAAACCGGTAATCGAGCAGATGACGATCGTATCAATGAATACTTGCGTCATCGACACGAGCGCCTGGCGTGCAGGCAGATCGGTTTTTGCTGCCGCCGCCGCAATAGAAGCCGACCCAAGCCCCGCTTCGTTGGAAAACACGCCGCGCGCAACCCCGTATCGAATGACAGCGCCAATGGCACCGCCAGCCGCTGCTTCCCCTGTAAACGCATCGGTAAAAACGAGCCCTAATGCGGCAGGGACGTCCGCTATGTTCATTGCGATAACGATTAAGCCGGCGATCACATAAAAAGCGGCCATGACCGGAACGAAAAATGCCGCAGCACGGCCAATGCTTTGAATGCCGCCCAGCAAAACAAGACCGGTAAAAATCGTTAAAAGAAGGCCTGTTAACCAGGCAGGTACATGAAAAGTCGAATGCACGACACCTGCTACAGAATTGGCCTGAACCAGGTTTCCGATGCCGAACGCCGCGCCAGCGCCAAACAAAGCAAACAATACACCGAGCCACTTTTGATTTAATCCTCGTTCTAAATAGTACATCGGCCCGCCCGACATTTCACCGTCCGCGTCCTGTACACGGTATTTAACAGCAAGGACAGCCTCCGCATACTTTGTCGCCATGCCAAAAAAGGCACTGATCCACATCCAAAAAAGGGCACCCGGCCCGCCGAGCAGGACCGCTGTTGCCACGCCGACAATATTTCCAGTGCCGACTGTTGCCGCAAGCGCAGTCATAAGAGCTTGGAAATGGGAAATATCCCCTTCCGCATGCTGGTCCTGTTTTTTGCTGAAGGCGAGCTTTAACGAGTAGGGCAGCAGTCGAATTTGAAGAAACCCAATAAGAACAGAAAAATAAATGCCGGTTCCAGCAATCAAAATTAAAAGAGGCGGCCCCCAAATAAACGAACTGATCGTTCTCAACATTTCCAGAAGCTGTTCTTGTCCCAAAGCCAGTCCTCCTCACTCGTGAAGACGATCAAACATCGCCAGGCACGGGTTAAATAAAACATCTTTTTTATAAATATGCGTTTTAATTATTTTTATTAAGGGAAAAGCTTCAACATCTACAAAGGAAAAAAGGCTCATAAAGCCGAATAGAATACGGTATCGAGATAAAGAAAGGATGACAATTCAATGGGTAAAAGTAAATTTTTCGCAAGTGTAGCAGCAGGAGCAGCAGTAGGAGGCGTTATTGCGCTCTTAGACCGCGGGACGCGTCAGGAGATGTCTTCCTGGGCAAGCTATTTAATCGCGCTGGCAAAAGATCCGGATCAGCTGACCGCCTCCTCACGTGAATTGATTGACCGGGCAACGGAAACAGCTCAAAAAATCAATGAGGATGTTTCGTTTATTAAAGGAAAAGTAGATAACTTAAAAGACCTGACACCGGAAGTAAAGGATCTTGTCGACGAAACAAAATCTACTTTTGCGCCGCAGGGACAAAATCCAGCGGCTTCGGCAGAACAGACACAAACGCCGACGTCATAATGGAGGAGAAGATTTTTGGCTGAAAAAACAGATAAAAAAACAGATTTGCGTATTTTTTTTAAACACCTGCTGCGGCGGATTAAGGCTTCTGATGTTCCGGGAGTAGCCGCGCAAATGGCGTACTTTTTTTTGCTGGCGCTGTTTCCACTAATGATCTTTATGGTGACATTGCTCGGCTATTTGCCGATTGATCCGAATGAGGTATTCAACGTCGTGAAGGATTTTGCGCCGTCTGATTCGCTCAGCCTGGTGCAGGATACACTGCAGGAAGTGACGTCTAACGAAAATGGCGGGCTGCTGTCCGTTGGTTTTCTCGGTACGATCTGGTCTGCATCTAACGCGATGAACGCGGTCATTAAAGGGCTGAACTATGCTTATGACGTAAAAGAAACAAGAGCCTTTTACGTTGCGCGCGGCTTGTCGATTTTGCTGACGTTCGCGTTTATCATCATCATTGCCGTTATGCTTATTTTGCAAGTGTTCGGCCAGCAAATTGGCGAGTTTGCCTTTGAATTCCTCGGCATGGGGGATCAGTTTTTAATCATCTGGACGTGGATTCGCTTCCTGCTTCCGCCAGTGGTTCTGTTCCTTGTGTTCATGGGCCTTTACTATTTGGCTCCTAATTTAAAAGTGAAGTACGTAACAGTGCTGCCGGGTGCTATTTTTGCGACACTCGGATGGATTATTGTATCGCTTGGCTTCTCTTTCTATGTCAACAACTTTGGGAACTACTCCGCCACCTACGGAAGCATCGGGGGCGTGATCGTCCTAATGATCTGGCTGTACTTATCCGCGATGATTATTTTAGTCGGCGGTGAAATAAACGCACTGCGCAATGACCAAAAGCGCGGAGTTCATTAAAAAACCAGCTTGAGGGCTTTCCTCAAGCTGGTTTTTTATGTTTTAAGGAGTCTCAAGCCGTTCAGGATCACAAGGATCGTGCTTCCTTCGTGGCCGAGGACACCAAATGGCAGGTCGAGCACCTGAAAGAAGTTTGAGATGATAAGCAGCACAATAACGGAAATGGAGAAGATAATATTTTGTTTAACGATCCGCTGCATTTTCCGAGAAAGCTGAATGGCTTCGGCAATTTTCGGCAAATCATTTTTCATTAAGATCACGTCTGCGGTTTCCAGTGCTACATCCGATCCTTCTCCCATCGCAATACCGACAGATGCTGTGGCAAGGGCAGGAGCGTCATTAATGCCGTCGCCGACCATCGCGACGGTGCCGTACTTCTCCAGCAGTTCTTTTACATGATCCACCTTTTGTTCAGGCAGGCACTCCGCAATATAAGAGCCAAGAGCCGTTTCTGAGGCAATCGCTCTGGCTGTTTTTTCGCTGTCGCCCGTCAGCATAATCGTGAAAATCCCTTCGTCCTGCAAAGTTTTCAGCGCTTGTTTCGTTTCTTCCCGAATAATGTCCTTCAGGGCAATGACAGCAGCAATACCTTCCTGATCGGCGATGTAGATAGTCGTTTTTCCATCCTCCGCAAATTGGGCTGCCGCTCCATTAGCAAACGCCGCTGCTTCTTCCTTGCCAACAAACGCTGCCTTGCCGATTTTCCATACGTTGTCGCCAATGGTTCCTTTTACTCCCCAGCCGGCTACATCTTCAAGCTGATCCGGTGGAGAGAACAAAATGTTTTCCTGCTGCGCATACCGGACAACAGCATGGGCGAGCGGATGGTTTGAGCGGCTTTCAATAGAAGCAGCCGCCTGAAGAATCTCCTGTCTGCGTAGGTTTCCCCGAATCACAACATCCGTGACCTCAGGCTTTCCGCGTGTAAGTGTTCCTGTTTTATCAAAGGCGATTGCTTTGATGTGGCTCAAGTTCTCAAGATGGGCACCGCCTTTAAAGAGAATGCCGCTTCGTGCACCGTTCGAAATGGCAGAAAGGGTAGCGGGCATAATTGAAGCAACAAGGGCGCATGGAGACGCGACAACGAGCAGTACCATCGCGCGGTAAAAGGTTTCTGTCCAGCTCCAGCCAAGAAGGAAATGCGGCAAAAACATCATAAGAGAAACAATAACGAGCACGACTTTTACATAGCTGCCTTCAAACCGTTCGATAAACTGCTGTGAAGGAGATTTCTCGCTTTGAGCAGATTGCACAAGTTCGATAATTTTTTGGAAAAGTGTTTCATCTGCTTTTTTTGTTACTTCGATATACACGGACCCGGTCATATTAACCGTCCCGGCAAATACGTCAGCACCGGCTTCTTTGGAAACAGGAATCGATTCACCCGTAATCGCTGCTTCATCAATTGTCGTATGGCCCTTTGAAATAAGACCGTCCGCGGGAACGCGTTCGCCGGGCTTAACAATAATAATGTCACCGCGTGTTAGTTCGGAAACGTGTACATGCTCTTCAGATCCGTCGCGAACGAGCAGGGCTGTATCCGGCTGAATGTCCATGAGCGCCGAAATTTCCCGCTGGCTTTTGTTCATCGTATACGTTTCAAGAGCCCCGCTGACGGCGAAAATAAAAATTAAAATCGCGCCTTCTGTCCAGTAGCCGATGGCCGCTGAGCCGGCAGCAGCCAGGATCATCAGCATTTCGACATTTAATTCTTTTTCTTTAATCGTTGCTTCAATGCCTTCCTTTGCTTTAGCAAAGCCCCCGATCAAAAAAGCAGATAAATAAACGAAAACCGAAGCGGTCTCTGCGCCATTTCGATCAAGCAGCCAGCCGGCCAGAATAAGCAGGCCGCTAAAAAGAGCGGCGGCTAATTCAAGGTGCGGTGTGATTTTTTGAAGCAAGCCTTCACGCGGCAGTGTATTCTCAGTCAATGCAGTCATAAAGTGATCCTCCTTATCTAATTGAGAATTAAAATCAAGCCATTGACGTTGATTATCATTAACAAAACCTTTATTGAAAAGGTTTTTCAATTAGAATGAACTTATTTTTAGTTTATAATTATTATAATGTAAAGTAATCATACCATAATTTTAGAAAGATGCAAGGGGCACTTATTGGCGGAATGAAGGGGATTCGATACAATAGGGAGTATCAATGAAAGGAAGTGTTCATAAATGGAATTTAAAATGAAGGATGGCGGCTTTACAACGGATTTGCCATACGGCGAACTGCATATTTCTGGAGATGAGGCGTACGGGTTTCGGCCATATCAGCTTCTTGTTTCGTCCGTTGCTGTTTGCAGCGGGGGAGTACTCCGTAAAATATTTGCCAAGCAGCGGATTGACATTGAAGACATCACGATCCAAACAGATGTCGTACGCAATTCAGAAGCTGCAGACCGCGTGGAGAAAATTATGGTTCATTTTATTATTAAAGGGGCCGGCTTAAAGGAGGAAAAAGTTCGCAAAGCAATTGAATTAACACGCAAAAACTGCTCGATGGTACAGTCCGTGATTCCTTCTATTGAAGTAGAAGAAACATTTGAACTGAAATAATGTCACTAAATGTGTTAAATAAAGTAAAGAGCGGGTATGATGATTAAGTACTTATGCTCGTTACTTTGATTTAATGGAGAGTGGGATTATGGGAAAAGTGTTCGCAATTATGATTGCAGCGGGTGTCCCGCTGACGATTGCAGGGTCACTTTTGCACTGGCCGAGCGTGGTTATGTTTGTGATTTGCAGTGCGACGGTTATTGCGCTGTCAAGCTACATGGGCAGAGCAACGGAAAGTCTGGCGATCGTTGTTGGACCAAGGATTGGCGGTTTATTAAACGCAACGTTTGGAAATGCAGTCGAACTTATTATTTCTATTTTTGCACTAAAAGCAGGTCTCATCGGCGTTGTGCTGGCGTCTTTAACGGGCTCCGTACTTGGTAATTTATTGCTCGTTGCCGGTCTTTCCTTTTTTATGGGGGGAATGAAATTCAAGCGTCAAACCTTTAGTGTCCACGATGCCCGCCACAATTCAGCGCTGCTTATTTTTGCGGTGGTGGTCGCGTTTGTGATTCCGGAAATTTTTTCAATGAATATGACGGAAGCGAAAACGCTGAACTTAAGTATCGGCATTTCCGTTGTGATGATTGCCATCTATTTAGCCGGCTTGTTCTTTAAGCTTGTCACTCATCGCGGTGTGTATGCATCTGAAGGAAATGAAGGGCATCATGATGAAGTGCCGGAATGGAACAAGAAAAAAGCCATTTTGATTTTGCTGCTGGCAACGGCTGCAGTGGCTTATGTAGCGGAAAGTCTCGTTCACACGTTTGAAGCAGTTGGAGAGCAGTTTGGCTGGTCTGAATTGTTTATCGGGGTTATTATTGTCGCGATTGTCGGGAATGCCGCTGAGCATGCTTCAGCCATTCTGATGGCAATGAAAAATAAAATGGACATTGCCGTGGAAATTGCGATCGGCTCGACACTTCAAGTAGCCATGTTTGTCGCACCGGTGCTTGTATTGATTTCATTGCTGTTTCCAACACCGATGCCTCTTGTTTTTACGATTCCTGAGCTTGTCTCGATGATTACCGCGGTTTTTCTTGCCATCAGCATTTCAAATGATGGCGAAACAAACTGGTTTGAAGGGTTGACACTTCTTGCGGCATACCTCATTATGGGCATTGGATTTTATTTGTTATAAGCATAGAAGGGAATGGCGGATTTGAAACCAATTCAGGACAAAGAAAAGCAGGTCGTGTACTTAAAGGAGCGACTGAACATTTTTATGGAAGTGCTGGATTCGATTGATCCGGAAGAAGCGGAAGTAGAGGATATTGACCGCTTGATCGAGATGATCGATGATATAGAGCTTAAATGCGAGCAATTTCGCGGACGCGAATAAGCAAAACACCTTGAACGCCATTGTGGCTGTTCAAGGTGTTTTTTTTGCCAGAAGCAATCGGAAAAGGAGAAGTGATCGCTGAAAAAAGCCATTTATCGCTGATATCCATACGCGTACCGCCGGAAAAAATTTACCGGCGATACAGCCAATTTTATCAGCGCTTCTGCTGGCATACCGGCGTTAGCCAGGATTTCGTTCATTGAAACCGTTTGCGATTTTTTCTTTTAAACGTTTTGGCACAGGCGTATAATAAGAATTGTTCAAATACATATGAAAAAATCCTGAGGGGGAACCTGCACTATGAATTTGGAAACATTCCAGAAAAGCATGTACACGTTGATCGTCGAAACATCCACGAACCTGCCGAAAGATGTCCGGCGGGCAGTGAAACGGGCGAAGGAGCGCGAAAATGCCGGTACACGGTCCGCGATGAGCCTTGATACAATTACGACGAATATTAAAATGGCAGACGAAAACATTTCGCCGATTTGCCAGGATACAGGCATGCCAACGTTTAAAATCAAAACACCGGTCGGCGCGAACCAGCTGCATATTCAAAAAGCTATTTACGCGGCGATCGAACAGGCGACAAAAGACAGCAAGCTTCGCCCAAACTCAGTTGATTCACTGGATGGTTCGAACAGCGGCAACAATCTTGGTCCAGGAACGCCGGTCATTAAATTTGAGCAGTGGGAAGAGGATTATATCGACGCGCGTCTTATTTTAAAGGGCGGCGGCTGTGAAAATAAAAACATTCAATACAGCCTTCCGTGTGAGCTGGACGGCATTGGAAAAGCAGGCCGTGATTTGGACGGAATTCGCAAGTGCATTATGCATTCCGTTTATCAGGCGCAGGGCCAGGGCTGTTCTGCCGGCTTTATCGGCGTTGGCATCGGCGGCGACCGTTCATCTGGATATGATCTGGCAAAGGCGCAGCTGTTCCGCGGCGTGGATGACGTGAATGAGCACGAAGATTTACGCAAGCTCGAGGAGTATGTGATGGAGCATGCGAATGAGCTGGGCATCGGCACAATGGGATTTGGCGGCGAAACAACGCTTCTCGGCTGCAAGGTCGGTGTCATGAACCGTCTCCCGGCTAGCTTTTTCGTGTCGGTTGCGTATAACTGCTGGGCGTACCGCCGGCTTGGTGTAGCCGTTCATGCAGAAACAGGCGAAATCAGCGAATGGTTTTATCAGGACGGGGAAGAGGTGTCATTCGACACGGCCCAGTCGGAAGAACAGGAAGTAAAGTCGGAAAGCCGTGTTGTTACTTTGGAGGCTCCGATTACAGAAGAACAGATTCGTGAGCTGAAGGTCGGCGATGTTGTACAGATCAACGGCATGATGTACACCGGTCGTGATGCGATTCATAAGCATTTAAGCACAGCGGACAGTGCACCCGTGGACTTGAACGGCCAGGTGATTTACCATTGCGGCCCTGTGATGATGAAGGATGAAGATGGACAGTGGCACGTCAAGGCAGCCGGTCCGACAACATCCATTCGTGAAGAGCCGTACCAGGGCGATATTATGAAGCGGTTTGGCATTCGTGCGGTGATCGGCAAAGGCGGCATGGGGCCGAAAACGCTTCAGGCACTTGGCGAGCATGGCGGCGTGTATTTAAATGCGATCGGCGGAGCCGCGCAATATTACGCCGACTGTATTAAAGGTGTGGAAGGTGTAGACTTGATGCAATTCGGCATTCCGGAAGCGATGTGGCATTTGCGTGTTGAAGGGTTTACAGCTGTTGTGACAATGGATTCACATGGAAACAGCCTTCATAAAGAAGTCGATAAATCCTCACTTGAAAAATTAGCGAAGTTTAAAGAACCTGTTTTTTCTTAAAGAATAAATAGGAAATTGGCATAGAATAATCGAACGGTCTGCTTCTGCGGACCGTTTCTTTTTTCGTGGGCGCGATTTTCCCTTACGACGGCGCGATTTCGTTCGGAGTCGGCGTGATTTCCCTGAATCACGCCAATATCGATGAAAATCACGCCAATCATCAGAGCCGTCGTATTGAAATAACTTCCCACGTTTAAAATGGTTTTATACAGCACATCTTATGTACAAAAGGTGGTGCTGAAATGAAACAGTTTATTTTATTTGTTGTCTTTCTGTTTATGCTGCCGGTCATTGCGGTGTCGTCTGAAGCGATTCACTGGGGATTTCAAAAAGGAGCGGATGGACGCCCGGCGGAAGCGGGCGGTCAATTGGATCAGATGCTGGCGGAATACAATTCCTTTTATAAGGGCAGCCCGAAGAAAAAAGTGGTGTACTTAACGTTTGACAACGGATATGAAAATGGCCATACAAACACCATTCTCGATACGCTGAAAAAAGAGAAAGTACCGGCTGCTTTTTTTATCACGGGGCACTATCTGGAAAGCGCACCGGAGCTCGTCAAACGAATGGTTAAGGAAGGGCATATCATCGGTAATCACTCCTGGCACCATTATGATTTGACAAGTGTTCCAGGCAGCACAGTGATTGAAGAAATGAAGCTTGTAGAGGACCAGGTGGCGAAATTAACAGCGCAGAAAAAAACACCATACGTCCGGCCGCCGCGCGGGATTTTTTCTGAAAATGTATTGAAAACAGCCGAGAAAGCCGGCTACACTCACGTCATGTGGTCACTGGCCTATGTGGACTGGTATGCGGACCAGCCGAAAGGAAAGGATTATGCGTATAACGAAATTATGAAGCAAATTCACCCGGGTGCTGTGATCATGCTCCATAGTGTGTCAAAAGATAATGCCGAGGCGCTTCCGGATGTCATCCGCGACCTGAAAAAGAAAGGCTATACCTTTAAATCACTGGACCATTTAGCCGGCGCATAAACTGCCCCGGCTTCTTTTGATTGGCGGGGTTCTATGGTACAGTTAGTCGTGAGGTGACGATTATGAAAAATGGAATTGAAATGAAAACGGGACAGACGTTTCCGTTAACAATAAAGCGAATCGGCATAAATGGAGAAGGAGTCGGCTACTTTAAGCGAAAAGCTGTTTTTGTCCCTGGTGCCCTTCCTGGAGAAGAAATCACCGCAGAAGCTGTAAAGGTCATGCCAAAATTTACAGAGGCGGTTATCAAAAAATTACGCAAGCCATCACCGGACCGCGTGACACCGCCGTGTCCTATTTATGAAAAGTGCGGCGGCTGCCAGCTTCAGCATCTTGACTACAAAGCACAGCTCACCGAGAAAAAAGGATTAATTGTCCAGGCGCTTGAGCGTTATACATCCTTTAACATCGAGAAGCTGCCAATCCACGATACAATCGGTATGGATGACCCGTGGCGCTACCGGAACAAAGCACAGTTTCAAACAGGGGTGGAAAAGGGACGGATGATCGCCGGATTATACAGCCCGAACTCGAATGAAGTCGTCGATATTAACGAATGCATCGTGCAGCACTCGATCATTGACGAAACAATCCGTCTATCGAAGAAAATCATGAACCAGCTGTCGATCCCCGTTTACAGCGCCAAAAACAAGCAAGGCGTTAAAACCATCGTTGTGCGCTACGGCTTTGAAACAGGCGACGTGCAGGCGGTGATCGTCACAGGCGACAAGCGCTTTCCGAAGGCGAAGGAATTTGCTGAAAGCTTAATGAAGCAAAAGCAGCGAGTGAAATCCGTTGTTCATAACGTCAATTCCGGCAATACACATTTAGTGATGGGTGACGTGTCAACAACCATTGCGGGCAGTGACACCATTTCTGAAAAGCTGGGCGAGTTTGAATACAAGCTATCTGCCCGCTCGTTTTTCCAGCTGAATCCGTTACAAACGAAAAAGCTGTACGACGAAGTGAAAAAAGCAGCCGACGTAAAGCCAGAGGACAACGTAGTCGATGCGTACTGCGGCTCTGGCACAATCGGACTATGGATCGGCAAAAACGCCGCAGAAGTGCGCGGCATGGACACCATTTCTTCCTCCATCAAGGATGCCCGCGCTAACGCCGAAAAATACGGCGTGAATGCCAAATACGAAGTCGGCCCTGCCGAAAAATGGCTCCCTGCCTGGAAAGAAAAAGGATGGACGCCGGACGTTCTTGTGACCGATCCGCCGCGCACAGGACTCGACCGGAAACTGATCCAGACGATCAAGCAAGTGAAGCCAAAAACCTTCGTCTACGTCTCCTGTAACCCGTCCACCCTCGCGAAGGACCTAGTGGAGCTCGGGTCCGTTTACCGGATTGACTCCATTCAGCCGGTAGATATGTTTCCGCAGACGGCGCAGGTTGAGTGTGTGGTCAGGCTATATTTGAAGGGGTGAAAAAATAACAAAGGAAGGTGTTCTTTTTGAAAGATAAAATGGAAAAAGATCAAAAACAAGAACAGCGTGAAGAAGAAATTGAAGTTCAGGAAAAATTGGACATGGAATCATTTTCAGTGATTAAGCGGCTGTATCATGAAACATTTAAAGATCTGGTGGATCGATGAAAAAATTGTCTTCTGGCATTGCGGTTGAGCTGAATCGACTTTTAATTGAAGAATACAGCAAAGGCGAAATGAAAGGTGTTAAAGAGCCTGCTTTATTAGACAGTGCGATAGAAAGGCCCTTTCAAACAATGTTCGGTGAGTCCCTATATCAAGATATTTTTGAAAAATCAACGGCCTTATTTGAATCGTTAGCTAAAAATCACGTCTTTTATAATGCAAACAAAAGAACAGCTTTTGCATGTATGACTTATTTTTTATTTATCAATGGACGTATTTGTGTGATGAATGAACAACAAGCTTCAGATATGACCGTGAATTTTGTGACAGGTGAGTTGAAATTTGAAGAAGTAGTGCAATTAATTAAAAACAATTCGTATCAAAAGAGCACAAAAAGTTAAGAGAAGAGAACGAATACAGAAAAAAAAGCTGGTAGAGCAGCTTTATGGCCGTTCATGAATTCTCCAAGCAATGAAAAAGCATCCGCACAAATTATTGTGTAGGTGCTTTTTTTACTGCTAAAATTCCCGGAAAACAGAAAAAATGCTGCCAAATAATCTCCATCTTTGCGTTTACGGCGACACCAAAGCCGAAGACATTAGAGAAATTCGGTACAATGGGTGCAGATGGCAAGCCAGCAGCATTCCATCAGTATACAATGCGGCAAGCAATTGAAGAAGGTTTTACTTTAGATGTACTTGAAAACTATACGACTTATAAAACGTTCTGGAAAATTGCAAAGACAGTAGACGATGATCCGGAGGTATCACAAAAACAAGCAACGAAAAAGCTGGCACAATACGTGTCGCTTCATCCGCATAGCAACGCACAAAAAACAGAAATTATGATAGAGCACTATCGCAATTTCGTACAGCGCAAAATCGGTGGCCGTGCATAATAATAGAGATAATTACTTTTGGAAGAAGCATCATTTATCTGAACAGTTAAATGTCAATCCCAAATATTAAAAATACTAATAGAGCCGTGAATAGGCTCTTTTTTTATGAAATTCTCCCCATGCTAAGTTGCCGAATAATTCTCTTCCTTAACGATCGGTTATATAATAAAGTTAAATATGCAGCAAAGCGAATGATATAAGATTGTACAAAAAATACTAGTAAATACCGCGTACATAAATCATATCATTATTTATGGAGGTAGCGTGTGAATATTCGCAATTTTGAAAACAGTATTGAGGATATCATTTTGCAAAGAGGGCGTGCCTACTATTTAGAAGGGGCCGTATCAGACATTGATGAATACGATGACGGAGAATATGTCCTGTATATAGACGGACGTTCAGAATATGAAGTATCAGTGGAAATAAATGAAAGCGGAGATATTTATTCATCAGAATGCGATTGTCCATACGAGTTTGGGCCCGTATGCAAGCATGAAGTAGCAGCGTATTTTTATTTAAGAAACATGATTAGTCAGAGCGGTTCAGGTTTTGAAAAAACAAAGAAAAAAGAAAAAAAGGCAACGCTGGCAGAGGTGCTGGCTCAGCTGTCAAAAGAAGAGTTAGTGGAGATTGTCACGCAATTAGCAAGCGATAACAACGCACTGAAAAAGCGGCTGATTATGCGATATGCAGCAGGAACAGAAGAGCAAGAGCTTGAGACATGCCGGTCCATGATCAGAACGATTAAAAGAGAATATATGCAGAGGGGGTTTGTTTCTTATCGTGAAGCGAGTGGTTTTGCAAAAGAATTAAGTGAAGTGGCAGATAAAGCGGGAATGGTGGAAAATCCGTTTGTTGCGCTGGACATTGCTTTTGTGCTGCTGGAAGAAGCGGTTGAGGCCTTTGACTATGTGGATGATTCTGACGGTGATGTGGGCTGGCTTGTTTCCTACACGCTTGATCGTATCCGAGAAATCGCAGAAAAAGAATTGAAAAAAAGCGAAGCAGAAAACAGCAAGAAGTTGTTTTATCATATACTGTCTTACGCGGATCATGATTTGTTTGAGGGCTGGGCTGAATTTAAAATGGATCTGTTATACAGCTGTGCTTGTTTTGCAGGAAATCCTCAGTTGAGAGAAGTTTTGCACCAGAAAACGAATTCGATGCTGTTGTTACTTGAAGACAACGATTTTGCCCGCTATGAGAAGGAATCTTTGTTAAAGCTGCAGCTTTATTTGATTGAAACGCATGGTACAAAAGAAGAAGAGCAGCAATTCGTGAAAGAAAAGCTCCATTATCCATCATTCCGAAAACGGCTGATAGAAGAATGCTTGAAAAAAGGGGACTATCAAAAAGTGATCGAGCTGGCTCGAGAAGGCGAACGCCTTGATCACGGTCGTGCGGGATTAGTGAAAGATTGGAAAACGTTCCGTTATGCCGCGTATCAACAGCAAGGCCTTCCTAAAGAGCAAAAACAATTGGCGAAGGATCTTTTTATGGGAGGCGACTTCTTGTATTATGAAGACTTAAAAAAATTCGCCGGAGCAGATTTTGATTCATTTTATCAGCGGTTAAAAGAAGAGCTGCGGCCAGGAAGAGACTGGCGTCAAAGAGAGTTATTTTTGACGTTAATTGAAACAGAGCAAGATGATCAAGAACTGCTTGCTGTAGTTCAAAAGCAGCCGCCTTTGATTGAAGCGTACGCGGATCGTTTGCATAAACTGTACCCTGATGAAGTGGAGACGACGTATAGAACGTACATCGAAGCACTCTCGAAACCCGCGGCAAACCGGAATCGATACAAAGACATTTGCAGGAAAATAAGCCATTATCAAAAAGTGGCGGGGATTGAAAAAAAGAATATCCTCGTTTCGAAGCTAAAGGAGCAATATAGAAAACGCCCTGCTTTTTTAGATGAACTGACAAAAATGAGATAACGAGTCTCCCGAAATGTGGAAATCCAGTTGTCCTACAATCACGAATTGAGGACATCAAAAGGATGACAGGCAAAGGCGAATAGAAAACGCGAAAATAGTTTTCATCAGCTAGAATGATTAAAAACAGGTAATATGCCAATCGAATAAGCAATGAAACAAATATTAAAAAAAGTTTGAAATAGGGGTAAAAACCATGACCACAAATAACGCCGCATTACCTGAAAACTGGCTGAGGAACATCATCCTGTTTTTAAGCAGCCAAACGATTTCTCTTTTTGGCTCGTCTTTAGTTCAATATGCGATTATGTGGCACATCACCTTAACGACACAATCCGGCTTGATGATGACGCTGTATATCATTTGCGGTTTTATTCCAACGTTTCTTTTGTCGCCCGTTGCTGGGGTCTGGGCGGACCGGTATAACCGCAAGCGGCTTATTATGGCAGCGGATGGCTTGATTGCTGTGGCTACTTTGATCCTGGCTGTTCTGTTTTTAATGGGCTTTGATTCTATTTGGCTTTTGTTTGCAATAGCAGCTGTCCGGGCATTCGGGTCCGGTATCCAAATGCCGGCAGTGGGGGCTATTTTGCCGCAGATTGTGCCGAAAGACCAGCTCACTAAAGTAAATGGAGTGAATGGAAGCATTCAGGCGATGATTATGTTTGCTTCGCCAATGGTGGGCGCCGCTCTTTTGGGGATGATGCCGCTTGAGTGGATCTTTTTTGTGGATGTAGCGACAGCAGCCATCGCCATTGTCACACTTTCCTTTTTGAAGGTTTCCGTTCATGAAAAAGCAGCAGGAACACAAGAAGCCGGCTACTTCAGTGATTTTAAGGAAGGGCTAAGGTATGTAAACCGCCACTCCTTTTTAAAGCCATTCTTTTTGTTTTTTGCGGTCTTTTTCGTGCTGATGGCACCGGCGGCTTTTTTAACTCCGCTTCAAGTGGCGCGCAGCTTTAATGGAGGTGAGTGGCAGCTTGCTGCAGTAGAAGTGGCGTTTTCGATCGGAATGATGGCAGGGGGTGCTGTCATTGCGTTTTGGGGCGGCTTTCGGAACAAGAACAATACATTGGGGCTCGGCAGTATGATCATGGGCGTTTGCACGCTGGCGCTGGGCGTCGTGCCGGATTTTTGGGTTTACTTGGCTTTCATGGCGCTGTTTGGTGTGGCGGTTCCCTTTTTTAATACGCCTGCAACCGTGCTGCTTCAGGAAAAAGTGGAGGAGGCTTATTTAGGGCGGGTGTTTGGTGTCATGAGCATGATCTCTACATCCATGATGCCGCTCGGAATGCTTTTATTCGGCCCGCTGTCAGATGTAATCAAAATCGAATGGATGCTGATTGGAACAGGCATCTTGATCCTCCTCCTCGCCTATTTCCTTATGCGAAACAAGCAGCTCATTGAAGCCGGAAAGCCGGCAGTGTAGAGTTGGCGGTCATCTTTTTGAGGTGGACAATAGCCATATAAGTGAAAGAGCCGTCTTTTTTTAAAAGCCGGTTTTTTTAATTTTGAAATCTATTGTGCAAGCGGTCTTTCCCTTGTGATATACAGTGCAGATAGATTCATTCATCTTTCGTTATGTAGAAAAAGAACCACTCATTTCTGATGTAATGCGCATCCTCAAATTGAATAATCGTTTTTCCATTTTGGCTGATAAAAATAAAAGAAGTGGCTGATAAACGCGCCGATCTGACCGGAAAAGGCTTTTTATCGGTCAGATGATGTCGGTTACCGATCACTTCCACCACTATCTGTATTAGAATTTTTATAAAGTCGCTGCACCTCTAGAACCACTACCGGCAGCCCGGTGCCCCTGCTTTTGCTTTTCTAGAAAAAAGAAGAATTAAGTTTCTTGGCTACTAGATCGTTCGGGTTCAATGGTTACCCTCAATGTTATGTCCGAGCCTCTATTTATGGTTGCAGGACCGTTTGTTTTTTCTTTGTTTTCGCAATCGCCATTCCCGCAGCAAAGTGGAGGAGCCAGCCCCATAGACTGACTGCGTAAAAAACAAGGAGCCATGGCAAGTAGCTGATGGCCAGAAGCAGTGCACCAGTACCGGTAATGAGCATGAACGTGGAAACCGGCATGGAGATGGCCATCAAAAATCCGTTTTTCAGCAGCTGAATGGTTGTTTGCTTGTACATGGACTGCAGAGCAAGTGCATAGCAGCCGGTCATCAACAGCATCCAAAAAGCAATCACGGCCGGATAATAGAAAAGCCCAATGGCTTCATGCTGCTTTGCTTCGAAAAAAACGGAATCCGCATAAAGAACGGCGAGACCGATCGTCAGAAACAACCCGAGCTTATTCGCTGCGGTCCATTCTTTTTTATAGGCGGTCCAAAATGTGCGGAAGATCGGCAGGTCCTCTTGTTCAGAAAGCTGCCTGATCACAGTCAGCATCGCAACGGTTGCTGGATAAAGACCGAAGACAATGAGCCCGCTGAGGGTCAGCAGGATCCAAATGAGGTTAATATACGCCAACTTCCATAAGTACACGCTTGCTTGAAAAACGGATGTGCTAATGCGGTCGAGCTGCATAGGATGTGCCTCCCTTTCTTTTCTTACTTCTTATTATAAAAAGGGGCAGTCGGTTTGTGTGCGGATTTTTTCAACAAGTCAAAATTGTTTCATCTCGGTAAAAAAAGTGCATTGTTCGCGAAATATTCAGAAAGCTATAATGAGGATACAAATTCACAAACGAGGTGAAAACATGCAGGCAGAAGCGAAATCCACACAGGTGCAGGCTGTGAAAACAAGAAAGAAAAAGTCGTCGCTGAACGGGGGCTGGAAAGAAAATGTCACAGGGTACTTGTTTATCGCACCTATGTTTATTGGTACATCGATTTTGGTCATTTTCCCCATCATTGCTTCTATCGTCCTGAGCTTTACAAACTGGAATTTTGTAAGCGGATTCAAAGCGGCGGAGTTTGTTGGCTTAAAAAACTTTACCGATCTGTTTTCAAACGCCGTGTTTTTAAAATCGCTCGGCAATAATTTTCTGCTTCTTCTTGCCATTCCAGTCGGCTTATTTATATCGCTGACATTGGCGGTCATTATTAACAAATATGTGTACGCGAAAGATTGGTTTAAGGTCATTTACTTTATGCCGTTCATTTCGAGTACAGTCGCTGTCGCGGTTGTATTTCAAGTCTTGTTCCATCCGACAAAAGGGCCGATTAACCAGGTGCTGATGTCGATGGGGGTAGCCGATCCGCCGGGCTGGATTGCCGATGTTGCGTTTTCACTGCCATCGGTGATGATCATTATGATTTGGACGTCAATCGGCTTTAACTTAATCATTTATTTGGCCGGCCTGCAAAGCATCGCCCCGGAGCTGTACGAAGCAGCCGAAATGGACGGAGCGAGCGCCTGGTACCAGTTTTCCCGGATTACGATTCCGCTCGTGTCGCCGACTACGTTTCTTCTGCTTGTCACTGGATTGATTTCAAGCTTTAAAGTGTTCGACTTAATTATTGTGCTCACAAATGGCGGTCCGGCGAACTCTACGCTGACTCCGGTCGTTTATTTGTATCAGCAGGCATTCCTTGAATTAAAAACAGGCTATGCGTCTGCGATCGCTTTAGTGCTGTTTATCATTATCATCTTCATTACCATTATTCAGTTTGTCGGACAGAAAAAATGGGTGAATTATTAATTGAAGGGGGAACGAACAGATGGAAGCGATTCTGAATAAAGTCGATCGTCGAAAAGCGCTCGTCACACTTCTGATGGCGGTGGTTGGCATTGTGTTTTTGCTGCCATTCGCCTGGATGATATCTGCTTCATTTAAAGTGGAGGAGGAGGTATTAACATTTCCAATTCAATGGATTCCGGCCACATGGAATGCCGCAGCAAACTATCAGGAGGTGTGGACAGGAAACCTGCCGTTTTTTCTTTACTACTGGAACTCGATTAAAGTATCGGTATTGACAACCATTACATCAGTGACCATTTCGGCGCTGGCTGCTTACGGCTTTGCGAAAATCCAGTTTAAAGGGCGCGAAGCACTGTTTCTTATTGTGCTGGCGACCTACATGATTCCACCCCAGACACTTCTTGTCACGCAGTTTTTGCTGTACCGGTGGATCGGTCTTTATGATACACATACAGGCTTGATTTTATTAAACAGCTTTAGTGTATTCGGTACATTCATGCTGCGCCAGTTTTACATGGGCATCAGCAACGAAATGCTTGAGTCCGCAAAAATAGACGGCGCCGGCCACTTCCGGATTTTCTGGCACATCGCCCTTCCGCTTGTGCGTCCGGCGATTGCGACCTATGCGATTCTGCGCTTTATCTGGACATGGAACGATTACCAAAACCCGCTGATTTTTCTCCGGTCGGAGCATTTATATACGATTCAGCTCGGTGTCGCTGCTTTTGCTGATGCACACGGCAGCATTTATTCCTTGATGATGGCAGCCTCCGTTTCTGCAATTGTCCCGCTTTTAATTGTGTTTGTCATCGGACAAAAGCATGTTATTGAAGGCATTCAGCTTGGCGGCGTCAAAGGGTGACGGACAAAAATCAAAATGGACAAACAGGGGGAGTAAACATGAAAAAACGAATCGGCTTAACATGGATGGCAACAGCAGCGCTTTTATTGGGGGCATGCGGCGGTGAGTCACAGGAATCATCCGGCTCAAATGGTGACAGCGATGGCAAAGTGACGCTCAAGTTCCATCACTGGGTAAAGGAAGATGTGGGCAAATGGGAAGAAACCATTGCCAAATTTGAAGAAGCGAATCCAGACATTGATGTGGAGTCGATTCCACTTGTTGACAACATGACGGCAGCCGATTATTTAAAGCAGCTGGACTTGCTGGCATCCGCCGGTGAACAAATGGATGTGCTCATGTTTAATAACTCCAGTGAACTGGCCAAACGAGTGGACGCTGGTCTTGTGGCACCCGTGGATTCTTTTATGGAGGAAGAGGGGGTCGAGATGGATGAAGAATACAATAACGCATTCCCTCAAATTGACGGCAGCTACTACGGTCTTCCGATGAAAAGCGTTGTGAACCTGGTGATGATGAATAAGTCACATCTGGATGAAGCAGGTCTTGAAATTCCAACAGACTGGACGTGGGAGGAGTACCGCGAATATGCGAAAAAGCTGACGACAGACGACCATAAAGGATCGTACTTCCATACATGGCCCGACTTTTACCATATGGTGAAAATGCACGGGCAGTCATCCGGAAATATGATCCTAAACGAAGACGGTTCGTCGAATGCGTCGAATCCCCTTCTGCGTGAATCTCTGCAGCTCCGGTATGATTTAGAGCAAACGGACAAATCATCTGTGCCGTTGTCAGAATCGCTTTCTCAAAAGCTGAACTACCGTCAGCAGTTTTTTGCTCAGGAAGTCAGCATGGTGCCTACAGCAAGCTTTATGATTACCGAATGGGGTGAATTTACGCCGGAGTTTGAAATTGCCTGGGCACCGTGGCCGAAAAACAGCGAAAGCGATCCGATCCGTGGCGTCTATGGCGGCGACTTGATCAGTATTGCTGAATCTTCGGAGAATAAAGAAGAGGCATACAAGTTTATTCGCTGGATGACAACAGAAGGAATTGTCGATCAAAGCGTCTGGGTGCCGTCTTGGACAGGAGCGGATACGAATACAGTTCTTGAAGATTTAATTGCGAATACGCCGAAGCCTGAAGCGGTCCATCTGGAGTCCTTGAAGCACGTGCTGTCTTCTACAGAAAAAGTGGAAACGTTTATACCAAAAGGCTACATTACCGAAGCGTTAAATGAAATGAATGCGGAAGCCGAGCTGTATTTGCTTGGAGAGCAAGATTTGGATACAACGGTCCAGAACATGGAAGAGCGCGTTCAAGCAGTCGTTGACGCCAACCAATAATGCGGTAAGATGAGTAGAGAAGGACTGCCCTTCTCTACTTTCGCTCGTTAAAGGGGGCGTGGATATGAAAATAGTCCAGAGGCTGCGTAATTTATCGATGCGGCAGCGTCTTGTGACAGCTGTTGTTTTGTTCGTGCTGCTGCCATGGGCGATGATGTTTTTTTTATCAAGCTATTTGCTGAAAGGGATGCTTGAAGAAAGAGCAGTCAAGCAGTCAGAGGATGTCCTGCTGACCGTTTCCTCGCTTGTACGGCAGTCGTTTGATGATATGATGTACGTTTCGAATATGTTCCAGTTGGATGCAGGCATCGTTTCGCTGCTGAAGGAATACCGTCAGCTGGATCAAAACGACCCGCGCTTTGACTCGAAAAATGCTCTTCATCATTTGAAAATCGATCAATATTTAGAAGCGTCATCTCATTTGTTAACGCCTGCTTACGTGACCATTTTGCTGAACGACGATTTAGCTTACACAAGCTATCCGCAGTATGAATACAACCCGCGTTCCTTTTACAAGATGCCGCTGCTTCAAGAGCTGATGCGGGAAGGCTCTTCACAAATCGATTGGATTGGCACGCATGAAAATTACATTGCCTCTCATAAGGACTCGTCTCCGTATGTGATTACGATCGCACGGGCATTAAAAGAATACCAGCGCACATACGGCTACACAGTCATCAGTGTACGAGAAGAATTCATTAACGAGTCGTTTCGCCCATTTTCCAAAGACGGACGCCAGTTATTTCTCGTCAATCGGGATGGTATTGTGCTTTCAAGTGAACAGGAAGAAACTATTTTGAAACCGCTGCCATTCGAAGTCGAGAAAAAAGGCATTGTTACGTATGAAGGGCGCGATCACCTTCTGGTGGCGACGCCATTTGCCGCGACGGACTGGCAGCTTGTGACACTCGTTCCATACCGGGAAACAGTCGGGTCCATCAACAGCATTACGCGGGCAGCGCTTTTTATTCAAGGCGTCTTTTTATTGCTATTTTTAATCGGGCTGCTCGTGCTGGTGCGGGAAATAACAAAGCCGGTTGCTGTCATTGGCGGCGTCATGCGGCGGGTAAAGGAAGGCGATCTTCATGTCCGCACCGGCATCCGTGGCGATCATGACATCGCGGAGCTTTCTGGGACGTTCGATGGCATGCTGGACCAAATTGAAGACATGATTGAAACGATTAAAGATCAGGAAGAAGGAAAACGACAGGCCGAGCTGGATCTTCTGCAGGCTCAAATTAACCCTCATTTCCTATTTAATGTGCTCAATGCGATCCGCCTTCATATTGCCATGAACGGTGACAAAGAAAGTGCGCAGCTGATTCACTCGCTGTCGACACTTCTCCGGATGACCATTAACCGGAACAATCCGTTTTTGACGTTAAAAGAGGAGCTGTCTGTGGTGAAGGAGTACGTGCGGCTGATGAATTTCCGGCATGGGAGCAGCGTTTTGCTCGAGACAGACTGCGCAGAGGAATCGCTTTTATCAGAGGAGGTGCCTCGCTTTCTCCTGCAGCCGCTCATTGAAAATGCGATCATTCACGGCTTTTACGAGCGGAGCGGCACCATTCGTATTTTCGTGATGGAAGAATCGCCCGGATTTTTCACTATTCACATTTCTGACGACGGAGCTGGAATGGATGAAGATGCACTTGAACAGCTCCGGTCTCATGTGAAAGAGCCATCTGACATAAACCGCGCTTCTTCTTTTAGTGGCATTGGCACGGCCAATGTGCACGAACGCCTTCGCTTGATTTACGGCGGTCAGGTTCAAATGGAGATCAACAGCCAGCTCGGACGAGGTACGCGCATCTCGCTGCACTTGCCTAGAAAAGGAGGAGACGATCATGTATCGGATCGCAATTGTAGATGATGATATAGTGGTATTGTCTTTTTTGGAGAAAATGATTGATTGGGAAGAACACGGCTTTTCACTGACTCATGTGTTTCGGGACAGCTTAAAAGCCGCTGAGCAGCTGTTAGAGGATCAAGTCGACTTGGTGATCACAGACATCGGCATGCCAAGAATGAACGGGATTGAACTGATTCGTTATTTACGGGAAAGCGGACGTCCAGTGCAAAGTGTGATTTTGTCGTGTCACGATGAATTTCATTTTGCTCAGCAGGCGCTGAAGCTTGGCACGCTCGATTATATGCTGAAGGAAACGATGGAAATAGATAGTGTAGAAGAGCTGCTGAATCGGGTGAAAGAACGTCTTGATGAAGAGCAGCTTCGTTCTGCCTCGTCTCTACAGGAAGAGGCGATTGCTTATTTCCAACAGGAACAGGAACAAGACCGGTGGTTTGCTTTCGTATTTACAGATGAAAAGGCTTCCTGGGCGCAAGTGCCGGTTCTTCAGGAAGAAATGCCAAAAAAAAGCCGTTTGTATGTTTATGAAGAAGCGTACTTTTTGGAAATAGCGAAAAATCAGTCGGTCGATTTTATAAACAGCTGGGCGCGGCCTCATACTGTGCTGTATAGTGACAGCCGGGCAAAGCTTTTGGGTCACATGGAACAGCGCTTTTATTTGGCGAAAGGAGCTTGTGCAGCAGTGGTGGATGTCCCGTTTCAAGAAACAGACTGGTTTTCCTCGTATGATCATGGCTATCAAAAAGCGGAACATGCTCTTTTTCAAGAAAGCGAGGAAGCATTGTGTGAATGGACCGAGAACACGTTTTGCAGGCTTATTGATAAGCAGCCGCATCCTGACATTGCGCGCAGCTGGGCAGTAAAGCTGTTAGTGGATTTAGAGATGAAGGTCCGGTCGCTGTATGGAACAAACGGAGAGACTGCCCGTGTGGACCCGGATGTAAAGCAGGCACCGACAGTTTTGGCTTTGAAAGAAGCGCTTTTAGCCGCTCTTGAAGAATTGCGTTGCTGCGTAAAAAGCCGTTTGGATGCGCCTCTTCACAGTGAAATTACCAAAGCTCAAAAATATGTCCGTCTTCACATTGACCAGAAAATCGGCTTGCAGGAAGTGGCCGACCACCTGCATTTAAATGCCAGTTATTTCAGCCGCCTGTACAAGCAGCAAACCGGTGAAACATTTATTGCCTACGTAACAAAAGAAAAAATGAACCGTGCCAAAGAGCTGCTTGACCAAACAGAACGGACAGTGGAAGAGATTGCTGACCTGCTTGGATACGAGCATAAAAGCTATTTCGTTAAGACGTTTAAAAAGCAGTATGGCATCCCGCCAAAAGAATACAGAAGCCGCCTGATTGTGGACTGAGCGGCTTCTTTTTTATTTATTCCTTGTACAAATGATCGAGCGCGCTGCGAATAAGCGGGAAGCTGAACTGGAAGCCGTTTTGCGTGAGTTTTTCCGGCAGCACCTTTTGCCCGTCCAGGACAACCGTGCTCATTTCACCAAGCGCAAGCTTTAGAGCCGGCTCCGGTACGAAGAGCCAGTGCGGCTTCCCGAGCACTTTGGCCAATGTCTTGCCGAGATCGTTCATGCGGACAGGATTGGGCGCCGTCACGTTCATCGGTCCTTCAATGGATTCATGTTCAGCTGCAAATCGAATCGCCCGGGCAACATCCTCCACGTGAATCCAGGACATCCATTGCCGCCCGGAGCCAATTTTCCCGCCGGCACCGTATTTGTATGGAAGCGCCATTCTGGGCAGCGCTCCATCTTCAGTACCGAGGATCACACCAAAACGGGCCAGCACCGTTCGAATTCCTGCTTTGTCTGCCTCAATGGCTTCTTTTTCCCACGTATCGACAACATTGCTTAAAAATCCGTGACCAGCTGCCGGAGAGGCTTCTGTAAATGCTTTTGTTTCAGAAATCGGGTAAATACCGATTGCACTCGCGTTTACAAGTACCTTTGGCTTTTGCTTCAGTTCCTTCATGATTCGAACGATTTCCTGTGTAGCAGCAATGCGGCTGCTTAAAATCCGTTTTTTACGCTCCTCCGTCCAGCGGCCGCTGTTAATCGATTCTCCCGCCAAATTAATGAAAACGTCGCTTCCTTCAAGCGCCGCCTCGGGTTTGGCACCGGCAGACAGCCATTTCACATAACGAACGTGTGCTTCTTCTTTCTTATTTTCCGTGTTTCGCGTTAAAATAGTAACATCGTATCCGTGGCGGATCAGCTCTTCGGTAAGTTCCTTGCCAACGAATCCGGTTCCGCCTGCAATAACAGCTTTCATCATGACGACCTCCCAGTTTTTTATATTACTAGTGTACCTGTTCTGCTCACTAAACAAACAAATCGAATGTGCCATGGAGGAGATCAAGTGGGTGTGATTACAAAAATAGCCATACAGCAAAAACGAGTGGACCGTTATAATATAGATATTGACGGACAATATGCGTTCAGCGCGGACGAAGCGGTGCTCATTGAGTTTAACTTAAAAAAGGGGCAGACGCTTACAGAAGAAGATATTGCCCGCATTGGGCTTCGCGACGGTGTTCAGCGGGGTGTTAACACAGCCATCAACTTTCTGTCTATGCGGATGCGGTCTGAAAAAGAAGTGCGTGATTACTTGAAAAAGAAAGAGATCGATCAAGAGGCGCACGAAGAAATCATGGAGCGGCTTGGGGCAATGGGGTATTTAAATGACGAGCAGTTTGCGGATGCGTATATTAAAACGCAGATTCAAACGACAGAAAAAGGCCCGGCTGTCATTTTGCGTGAATTAAAGGAAAAGGGAATCCGCGATGATACAGCGGCTTCACTGATGGAGCAGTTTACCGTAGAGGCGCAGGTTGAAAAAGCAGGTGTCCTCTTTGAAAAAGCGCTGAAAAAATACAAGAAAGATTCAGCTTTTCTCCAGCAAAAAAAAGCCGAACAGCTTATTTTGACTAAAGGCTATTCGGCGGCTGTGATGAAAAAAGCGGCCAACGCCCTTGAGCCGGACGAAGAAGCGGAACAAGAAGCACTCATGCACCAGGCCGAAAAAGCGCATCGCAGATACCGGGCACTCGAAGCGCGTGAATACCGGCAAAAGATGAAAACGGCTCTTTACCGGAAGGGATTCGACTTAACGGACATTGACCGGGCAATTAACCGGCTGTTAGAGGAAGAGGAGAGATAAACATGGAGCAGGAAAAGCGGTACAGTGAAATGAGTGAAGGGGAGCTGAAGCAGGAAATTGCACAGCTCCGGGAAAAAGCACGCAAAGCTGAACAGCTTGGCATCGTCAACGAGTTTGCCGTGTACGAGCGGCGTGTGTCGATGGCGCAGGCGTATTTGCTGAATCCGGATGATTACAAGCCGGGGAGAATGTACGAGCTGAAAACGGACCCGGGGCAATACTTTAAAGTGGCATATTTAAATGGCGTATTCGCCTGGGGGTACCGGTTAAACGGGGATGGAGCGGAAGAGGGGATTCCGATTTCATTATTAAATAAAGGAGTGTCATAAGATGGAAGAAACGTTTCAGAAATTAACAGAGCGGCTGCTTGAAAAAAACAGCCGCCTGTCAGTTGCACGCGCACGCACGTGGGTAGAGCTTCTATGGGAGGATTTTGAAACATCCTACGCAAAAGCAGGCTATGATTACCGAGGCAAGGACTTTACAGAAAAAATGGTGACGCAGCTGATTGACAGCTACGGCACCAATATCCACGAATTCGCCGCCCGCAATCCGAAATACAAGCATCTGCTTGATGATTCAAGCGATACCGTACATTAATCACCCGGAAGAAATGTCAGCTTTTTGCGCAGTTTTTCTTCACTGAAAATCCAGCCGGTGTAGGACCCGATGATATTGTAATCCAAATCAAGCTGAACGACAGCGACGAATGGATAGTATTCCTTGCTGCGGTAGCGAAGGTCAATAAACTTTACTTCATAACAATCATCATATTCGGCCATTTCCCACCGGTATACAGGCGAAAAGTGAAGAAATGCGCCTAGATTTTTATCTTTTTTCGCAGCTTCAAAGAGGGTTGAGTCCGGTACAGGGACGCGCTTGTACTTGTCCAAAATTGTTACAGAGCGGCGAAAGCCTCTTGCCACATAAAAGTGATCCGGTGTTTTTACGGCGATGCGCCACTGGTTAAAGCGGATTGTCGGTGCGATAATGATTTCTTCCGCATCCGGAATTAAACGGCGGACCGAATGGCGAATAGCCGCCTGCATCTGAAAGCGGAGAATGTAATAAAGAAACAGCACCGAATAAATGATGATAAAGGTCATTGCCGGATCAAAGCCGGCAAGCCACCAAAGCAGAAGCCCGATCACATGCATCGTAAAAATAAATGAATCAAACGTGTTAATCACGCCGAGTGCCACCCACCTGGATGAAAACGGACGAAGTGCCTGTGTGCCGTATGAATTGAAAATATCGACAAATACGTGCAGAAATACAGCGATTTGCGACCAAAGCCAGAGATGAAGCATATTGGCATCCGGAAAAACAAAAAACAGGGCGCCGGTGATCAGCAGCGGCCAAAGCAGTACAGCTGGTATCGAATGGGTCGCTCCCCGGTGGTTTCGGATATAAACCGCATTGTTGCGGAGTTTTAAAATCGTATCAATATCAGGCGCCTGCGACCCGATGACGGCGGCCGTCATGACCGCGTACTTTGTTACAGGATCTGCAGCCACAACGGGATCAAGTGTCGCAAGTCCCCCGAGTGCAAAGCCCATGACAATATGAGTGCCAGTATCCAAATGGACAGCCTCCTTTACGAAAAGATCTAACGACAATAGTATTCCCGTTCTCGAGTCTATTGTAACATGCAGAAAGCGGAGGAAAAGAATTTTGCCGGAAAACAGCGCATTGAATAAAATGAATGTCAACAAATTTCAACAGGATTTAGTTACATGGTATGAAGCAGAGAAACGAGATCTGCCGTGGCGGCGCGAGCGTGACCCGTACAAAATATGGGTGTCGGAGATTATGCTTCAGCAAACGCGCGTCGATACGGTCATCCCGTTTTTTCACCGGTTTATGGAACAGTTTCCCACTGTTGAATCGCTTGCATATGCGGATGAAGAAGCAGTGATGAAGGCGTGGGAGGGGCTCGGCTACTACTCACGAGCCCGAAACCTGCAGTCAGCGGTCAGAGAGGTCGCCGAAAGCTATGGCGGTACCGTGCCCGCTGACAAAGATGAATTTTTATCCTTAAAAGGCGTCGGTCCGTATACAGGCGGCGCTGTCTTAAGTATTGCGTACGGACTTCCTGAACCGGCAGTTGACGGAAATGTCATGCGAGTCATGTCACGCCTGCTCGCGCTCTGGGACGATATTGCCAAGCCAGCTTCCCGGAAAGTGTTTGAGCAGGCAGTCCGGCATGTCATGTACGAAAAAGACCCGTCTTCTTTTAACCAGGCGCTGATGGAGCTTGGTGCGACGGTTTGCACGCCAACATCACCGGCGTGCCTCCTCTGCCCGGTTCAAAACCATTGCGAAGCATTTGAGCAAGGCGTTCAGCGGGAGCTGCCGGTGAAAACAAAAAAGAAATCGGACAAAAAAGTGCGGATGGGCGCCGTTGTTCTCCAGGCGCCGGATGGAACGGTCCTCATTGAGAAGCGTCCTAAAAAAGGCTTGCTGGCGAACCTGTGGCAATTTCCGAATGTGGAGTTGCCAGTCGGCGTCAATCCGAGAGCTGCTCTGGAGTCGTTCATCCAGGCGGAATTCGGCATGACAGCTCAAATCCAGTCAGAGAAATCCACTGAAATTATCCATGTCTTTTCTCATTTAACGTGGGAAATTGATGTATATATTGGAACAATCGAGCTGAAATCAGCAAAAGACCGGACAAAATTTGTTTCAAAAGAGGACGTGGAAACGTACGCTTTCTCTGTTTCTCACCAAAAAATCTGGCAGCACGTGAAAGGAATGGAAGCATGAAAACAGCATTAGTAACCGGCTCAAGCCGAGGCGTTGGCAAAGCAATTGCCCTGGCGCTTGCTGAGCAGGGGTATGACATTGTCGTGAATTACGCACGAAGCAAAACAGCCGCAGAGGAAACGGCAAAAGAAATCGAAGCGCTTGGACGCCGTGCGCTCGTCATTAAAGCAAATGTGGGCGACACGTCTAAAATCAAGCAGATGTTTGAAACGATTGATCAGGAATTCGGACGGCTTGATGTATTGATCAACAACGCCGCGTCCGGTGTGCAGCGCCCGATTATGGAGCTTGAAGAAAAGCACTGGGACTGGACGATGGACATTAATAGCAAAGCCTTGCTGTTTTGTGCACAGGAAGCAGCGAAGCGGATGGAAAAGACAGGCGGCGGTTCTATCATTAGCATCAGCTCGCTCGGAGCGATCCGCTATTTGAAAAATTACACAGCTGTCGGCGTGTCGAAAGCAGCTGTAGAAGCGCTGACACGTTATTTATCCGTTGAGCTTGCGCAGAAGAATATTGTCGTGAACGCAGTATCGGGTGGCGCGATTGATACAGATGCACTAAAGCATTTCTCCAATCGGGATGAAATATTGGCAGATGCAAAGGAAAATACACCGGCCGGACGGATTGTCGAAATAGATGATATTGTCCAGACCGTCCTTTTTTTAGCGTCGCCAGGTGCTTTTATGATTCGGGGTCAAACCATTATCGTTGATGGCGGGCGCTCCTTACTCGTTTAAATCCTTACGCATAATCTTCTCCGTTTTCGGTCAATATAATCATCGTGGAGAGCAACAGGCCACAATGAAAAAAATTAACCGCAGGGGTGAGAAGATGAACAACAATCGCAATAAAACCGCAGCCGGTACAGACATCAACCACGTGAAAAAGCAAAATGCAGCTGCAGCACAGGGGCAGTACAAAACAGAGTTCGCTTCTGAGACGAATGTCCAGGAGGTAAAACAGCAAAACGCCGCTTCCGCTCAAAATGCAGGAGCAGGGTCGGCTCAAATGCGCCGGAATGCACGTAATATGACGGCAAACCCATCTAAAGCGTATGCAGAGGAATATGCGGCAGAAACAAATGTACAGGAAGTGCAAAAACAAAACGCCCAGTCGGAAGCACGCAAGAAAAATGCTTCTTCAAAACCTTATTAAATGAAAACAAATGACGCCCCGGACTTCCAGGGCGTCATTTGTTTTCATTTAAGGGATTAATCGTTATAATGGTAGATGAACGTTTTACCGTCCATGCAAAATGGGAATAAAAAAGCATGTGACGCTAGAAAGTAGGGGACAACGATGGAGATTCCTGCAGAAGGTGAATCGGTGCAGATTCACAGCTACAAGCATAACGGCCACATTCATCGGGTGTGGGAAGAAACAGTTGTCGTAAAAGCAACTGAAAATATTGTCATTGGCGGAAACGACCGGACAATTGTAACGGAATCGGACGGACGGACGTGGGTCACACGCGAGCCGGCGATTTGTTACTTTCATACACGTAAATGGTTTAATATTATTGGCATGCTTCGTGCGGATGGCATTCATTACTATTGCAATATTAGCTCGCCATTCGTGTTTGACCAGGGGGCGCTCAAGTACATTGACTATGATCTTGATGTGAAGGTTTTTCCGGATATGACGTACATTTTGCTTGATGAAGATGAATACAGGCAGCATAGCCGGGAAATGAATTATCCGGGAGTGATTGATAAAATCCTGCGCCGGAATATGGATCACCTTTTGTTTTTAATTGAACAGCAGAAAGGGCCATTTTCGCCCGGATTTATTGAACGGTGGTACGGAAAATACTCACAGCTATGCAAATGAAGGAGAACTGTCCTGATGCTGTAGGACAGTTCTTTTTCGTGGTGAAGCAAGGAGGGGAATAAATGGGCGTTATAAAACGGTATATGCAGTTCGTCAAGCCATATAAGTGGCAAATTGCCGGAACGCTGCTGATCGGCATTTTGAAATTCGGGATTCCGCTGCTGCTGCCGATTTTAATTAAATATGTCATTGATGATATTATCGGCGGGTCGATGAGTGCAGCGGATAAAAAAGAACAGCTTTACTGGCTAATTGGATTGATGCTGATTTTGTTTATCGTTGTCCGGTATCCGGTTGAATATTACCGGCAATACTTTGCGCAATGGACCGGCAGCAAAATTTTATATGATATTCGGGACCGGCTGTTTGCCCACATTCAGCAGCTGAGCTTTAAATATTATGCAAACACACGCGCAGGTGAGGTTATTTCACGTGTGATCAATGACGTCGAGCAAACGAAAAACTTTGTCATTACCGGCTTAATGAATGTCTGGCTCGATGCCGCGACGATTGTTATTGCGGCAGCCATTATGATGACGATGGATGTGAAGCTGACGCTTGTCGCGCTTGTTGTATTTCCATTTTACGCACTCAGCGTCAGATATTTTTTCGGGAATTTACGCCACCTGACGCGTGTTCGTTCACAGGCGCTGGCAGAAGTGCAGAGCCATTTGCACGAGCGTGTACAGGGAATGCCGGTCATTAAAAGCTTTGCGATTGAACCGGTGGAGCAGGAGCGGTTTCAAACGCACAACCGGAACTTTCTGCAAAAAGCGCTTGATCAAACCGCATGGAACGCTAAAGCATTTGCCGTTGTCAACACGATGACCGATATCGCACCGCTGCTCGTCATCGGGTACGCGGGAATTCAAGTCATTGACGGAAATTTAACGGTTGGAACGATGGCGGCATTTATTGCATACATTGACCGTTTGTACAATCCGCTGCGCCGACTCGTCAATTCTTCTACAACGCTCACGCAGGCGATCGCTTCGATGGACCGTGTGTTTGAGCTGCTTGACGAAAAATATGACATTCAAGACAAGCCGGGTGCGGTTGAGTGCCGGAATGTTAAAGGGGACATTGTGTTTGAGCATGTCGGATTCCGCTATGATGCAGAGGAAGAGCTTGTGCTGAAGAATGTTGATTTGCATGTGAAGGCAGGAGAAACCGTCGCACTGGTCGGCATGAGCGGCGGAGGGAAATCGTCCCTCGTCAGCTTAATTCCCCGTTTTTATGATGTGTCAGAAGGAAGCATTCTGCTGGACGGGACCGATATACGTGATTTTGATGTCCGCTCGCTGCGGGATAAAATCGGCATGGTCCTTCAGGATAATATTCTTTTTAGCGAATCTGTACGGGAAAACATTTTGCTGGGCCGTCCGGATGCAAAGGAAGAGGACGTCATTGCGGCGGCGAAAGCAGCCAATGCTCATGACTTTATTATGAACCTGCCGAACGGCTATGAGACAAAGGTTGGGGAGCGGGGCGTGAAGCTGTCCGGCGGCCAAAAGCAGCGCGTTGCTATTGCCCGTGTGTTCCTGAAAAACCCGCCGATTTTGATTTTAGATGAAGCGACATCAGCTCTTGATCTGGAAAGTGAGCATTTAATTCAAGAAGCCATAGAAGCACTGGCAAAAACACGGACGACCTTTATCGTCGCCCACCGTCTATCAACCATCACCCACGCCGACCGCATCGTTGTGATCGACCACGGGGAAGTAGTGGAAGACGGACCGCATGATGAACTAATGAAAAAGCAAGGCGCCTACTGGAAATTATTCCAGGTGCAGCAGCTCGATCAATAAAAAAAACGATGCCATGCTTTGGCATCGTTTTTTCATTCTTCCTCGTATTCAGGTGCTTCATCATCCTTATGATATTTGTAAAAGCTCGTCATTAAATGATCCAGATGCTCAAGCTTTTCGCCGTATTCCAAAATGGAAGACACGATATGAAGGAGGTGGATGGAAGAAGTGAGCTCCCGGTTATTTTCGTTGTAAATTTCATTCGTAAACATATGCATAAAATCATCCCGGTTCATGCACGGCTCAAACAGCACTTCAGATGTTTCCGTCGTTTTGGCTTTGCCGACAAAGCGCAGAAGCAAGTGCTCGTGATAGCTGACGAGGCAATCAAGATGATCCTGCATCGTTCGCAGCAGCTCAGGATTCAAGTGATGAAGTTCATTTTCATACTGGTTCAGCCGCTGCAGGATTTCCATGCTCCGGCGTGTGGTTAAAATCAGCTTGCGGTACAGAACGATTTTACGCTGCTTGGCCCGCAGGTTTTTCTTAAGCGGCGTCCGGTCTTCCTTGTAAAGAAGGAACATGTTATCAATTTTAATTAATTTCTCGCGCTGACGGCTGATGTCCTTTTTCAGTAAATGAGATTCCGACGCATTTCTGGATGTGATTCGAATCCATTTCAATACTTCTTCACTCAGCTGATTAAGGGAAGCAAACAGCTTTGTTTCGTATTTAGGCGGGAGAAAAATAAGATTGACGAGAAAAGAAGACAAAACACCGATGGATATATTGAACATTCGAATCATCGAAAACTGCACAAACTGGTCATTCTGCACTTCCATAATGGCAATAATCGTGACAAGCGCGATGCTGACTGACTTCTCAAGCTTAAATTTTAAAAGAACAATAATAGCGATGATGGCGGCGAGGCCGACGATAATAATATGATTGCCGAAAACGAGTACGAACAGAATGGCGATCGCCGCCCCGATGACGTTTGCCTGGATTTGTTCAACAACGGTTAAGTAAGAACGGTATATATTCGGCTGTATCGCGAAAACAGCGGCGATACCAGCAAAAACAGGTGATGGCAGCTCAAACCACTGAGCAATATAAAGAGCTAAAACGATGGCAATTCCCGTTTTGAAAATGCGGGCACCAAGCTTCATGTGATAGGTAAGTCCTTTCTGAAAATAGTAGGGTTTCTTCGTATTTACCGCAAATTAATGCGATTGAAACAAACTGTACTATACAACGGAACAGAGGGCATTGCAAGTGACAGAAAAGTAAAAAAGAAACGCCTTTTTCGTGAAGGCGTTTCCTTTCATTTAACGTAAAGCAGCAAAGGCTTCTTCTGCCGCTTCAATTGTTTTTTGAATATCTTCCTCTTTATGAGCAGTGGTCAAAAACCATGCTTCATATTTCGAAGGCGCAAGATTAATGCCCCGGTGCAGCATTTCTTTGAAAAATTTGGCAAAAAGCGCGCCGTCTGTTGCTTCAGCCTGTTCGTAGTTCACAACGGTTTCGTCTGTGAAATAAATCGTCAAGGCACCCTTTAACCGGTTAATCGTAATCTGGATGCCGGCCTTTGATGCCGCTTGAAGCAGCCCTTGTTCAAGGATGGCTCCCAGCTTATCAAGCTGTTCATAAACACCATCCTGTTCAATGACCTCCAGGCAGGCGATCCCTGACAGCATAGAAGCGGGGTTCCCGGCCATTGTCCCTGCCTGATAAGCCGGACCGAGCGGAGCCACTTCTTCCATAATATCGACGCGTCCGCCATAAGCACCGATCGGAAGGCCGCCGCCGATGATTTTGCCCAGTGCGGTCAAATCCGGTGTCACCCCGAGAAGGTCCTGTGCGCCGCCGTAAGTGAAGCGGAAAGCGGAGATGACCTCATCAAAGATAAGCAGCGCGCCCGCTTCATGCGTCAGCCGTTTTACTTCCTCCAGAAAGCCGGGTTTTGGTTCAACGATGCCAAAGTTGCCAACAATCGGCTCGATCATAACCGCTGCAACCTGATCTCCCCATTTTTCCAGTGCTTCTACTAAAGGCGCTGTTTCGTTAAACGGAACCGTAATCACTTCTTGAGCGGTGCTTTTCGGTACTCCGGCTGAATCAGGCGTGCCGAGCGTGGCCGGTCCGCTTCCAGCTGCGACGAGAACGAGATCGGAATGGCCGTGATAGCAGCCGGCGAATTTAATAATTTTATCGCGTTTCGTATAAGCGCGTGCCACACGGATAGTGGTCATAACTGCTTCTGTTCCACTGTTGACGAAGCGCACCTTTTCAAGCGCTGGCATCGCCTGCTTCAGCTTTTTCGCAAAGACAACCTCATGCTCTGTCGGTGTGCCGAACAGCACTCCGTTTTGAGCGGCTTTTGTAATGGCTTTTGTAATGTGGGGGTGGGCATGTCCGGTAATGATTGGTCCGTAAGCCGCCAGGTAGTCAATATACTGGTTGCCATCTATATCCCAAAAGTAAGCCCCTTCTCCGCGAGCCATGGCGACCGGTGATCCGCCGCCGACCGCTTTAAACGAGCGTGAGGGACTGTTTACACCGCCGACGATATGTTCAAGCGCCTCTTGATGGAGCGCCTTTGATTTTGTAAAATTCATAATAGGTAGCCTCCTGATTGGTTTTCTGTTTCATTGTAGACCTCTTCAGAAAAGGAATCAACGCATCACACGACAGTTGCGAAATTTCATACGATTCGCTACGCTAAAAGAAAAGGGGGATTATTGCGATGACAGAATTAATTGGAAAGAAAGCGCCTGCTTTTTCATTGCCTGACCAGGATGGGCAAATGGTTAGTATTGACGAGTTGAAGGGGAAAAACATTGTTCTTTATTTTTATCCTAAAGACATGACGCCAGGCTGTACGACGGAAGCGTGCGATTTTCGTGATCAGTACAGTGCGTTTGCGGAACAGGATACAGTCGTTCTTGGCGTTAGCCCGGACCCGGCCGCGCGCCATCAAAAATTCATCGAAAAACATGATCTGCCTTTTACACTGCTCGCTGATGAAGAACAGGTGGCAGCCAATTTGTACGGTGTCTGGACATTGAAAAAGAACTTTGGCAAAGAATATATGGGCATTGAACGGTCTACTTTTTTAATTGATAAAGAAGGCGTCGTTGTGCGTGAGTGGAGAAAAGTGCGAGTAAAGGATCATGTACAGGAGACACTTGAAGCGGTTAAAGCGTTAGGCTAAGGAGGATTTCAAGATGAATATTGTGTTCACATTTCGTCCGTCTCGCGATATGCAGTCGGACATTCAAGCGACATTTCCGAATGAAACATTTTCTTTTTACAAAGGGATAGAAGATGTGCTCTCAATTGAGGAAGCAGAAATTCTTGTTACGTTCGGCACCGATTTAACAGAAGAAATCATCCGCCAGTGCCACTCGTTAAAGTGGATTATGGTCGCATCAGCAGGTATTGAAGAAATGCCTCTTCAAGCAATAAAGGAACGGGATATCCTTGTCACCAATGCCCGCGGTATACATAAGATTCCAATGGCCGAGTTTACGCTTGGCTACATGCTGAATCACGTGAAGCGCTTTGCCGAGCTTCGGACGCTTGAGCAGTCAGAGACGTGGAATAAGCAGCTCCCGCTTGGAGAGCTTTGCGGCAAGGAAGTCGCGATTCTTGGAACAGGTGCAATCGGCCAGGAAATCGCCAGGCTGTCGAAAGCCTTTCGTATGAGCACGATTGGTGTCAATAAAAGCGGGCACCACGCAGAAGAATTCGATCAGATTTTTACGATCGACGAACTGGAAGCTGCCGTTCGTGAAGCGGACTTTGTCGTGTCTGTTTTGCCAAGTACAAAAGAAACAGTCGATCTGCTTCAGCCTGAACATTTTGAAGCAATGAAACAGACAGCTGCCTTCATCAATATAGGACGCGGCGACCTCGTATCAGAGACTGTTCTTTTATCGGCTATAAACGATGAGGAGATTGCCCATGCGTACCTGGACGTGTTCGCTATTGAACCTCTTCCTGAAGCGCATCCGTTCTGGCGTCACCCGAACATTACCGTCACGCCGCACATTTCAAGTGTAACAAAGCAGTATGTGCCGCGGGCGATGGACATATTCGTGCATAATTTGCGATGCTTTATCGATGGGGGAGACTACGCAAACGTTATTGACGTAGAAAAAGGGTACTGAGAGGAGCTGGTCTCATGGAGGCCGGTTTCTTCTTTCCCATTGACAATGATGCTCATTTGGCTGTACACTGTTTATAAAGATTACAAAGTAATAATCCTTTTCAGGAAGAAAAGAGGTGGATTTCATTGTCACACACACATGTCCACGAATCTCATACTCAGCTGAAGGATGCACTTGAAACGCTGAAGCAAACCGGCGTGCGCATTACACCTCAGCGCCATGCGATTCTTGAATTTCTCGTCGAGTCAATGGCACATCCGACTGCTGATGACATTTATAAAGCATTAGAAGGAAAATTTCCGAATATGAGTGTTGCAACCGTTTATAATAACTTGCGTGTTTTCCGGGAAGTCGGACTTGTTAAAGAGCTGACCTACGGCGACACGTCCAGCCGGTTTGACTTTGTCACAACAGAGCATTATCACGTTATCTGTGAGTCATGCGGCAAAATTGTTGACTTTCATTACCCTGGACTCGATGAAGTCGAACAGCTTGCATCGCACGTGACCGGTTTTAAAATCAGCCACCACCGCATGGAAGTATACGGCACATGCACAGAATGTAATCATAAAGATTTGCACTAAAAAACCTCCATTGCCCTTTTTGGGATGGAGGTTTTTTTGTCTAGGAATCTATGCTTTTTTTCTGGTTGTACTTTTCATCGAACTCTTTTCCTTCTAATGAAGCGTCCAGTGTAAGCGGCTCATTACAGTACATGCACATATCGACGCGCCCAAGCACCTTCGTCGGCTTCCCGCAGTTTGGACAAACAACCTGTACTGCCCGTGTGGAAAGAAGGCCGATCCAAAAATAAACTACCGTACTGGCCACAATGCAAACAAGGCCAAGCAGCATAAAAATCGTCATAACGAGAAAATTCTCGCGAAAGAATATACCTCCGTACATGACGACAAATCCAATGAAAATAAGGCTTAACGCAAAGGTGCGGATTTTATTAATTTTACTCGAATATTTTTTAGCCATCGTTTCATCCTCCCAACAAACACTATATCATATAATCCGTTCACGCTTGTGGGAGGAATTCGACATTTTTTGTCGAAACATAACAAAACGAATGTTAAATGTTTGGAGGAATAGCGAGTGGAGGATTTATTGCGCCCTTTATATCAGGAACGAACCAGCCAGCAAAATACACTGGGGGTATTAGCTGTACAGAAAAACGAACAAAACCGTGCTTTCACTGAAAACTTTGATTCTATTTTGCTGATCATTGTAAAAGAAGCAGAGGAGCCCGTTTTTATTAAGCATTACGTAGACAGAAATGAAGAAACAGCAGCTATGTACGTTGTAACTGAAGCCCAACTAAAAGAATGGCTTCTTTTAGGATCCAATCGAAAAGTGATTGAATGGCTTTACCATGGGCGTATTGTATTCGACCGCAATGAATACGTGCAGGAGTTAAAAACAGAAATGCGTGACTTTCCTCTTTATGGCCGGAAAATTAAAATAACGATTGAATTTGCTAAATTGATAAAACGCTACACGGATGGAAAAGCGTTTTTTAACGATGCTCATTATTTAGATGCTTATAATCATGTTCTTCATTCTCTTCACCACCTGGCAAGACTGTCAGTTATCGAAAATGGATTTTATCCTGAATTAACCGTTTGGAATCAAGTGCGGCATATCGAACCGGAGATTTACAAGCTGTATGAGGAGCTGCTAACAAGTGACGAGCCGCTGCAAAAAAGGCTGGAGCTCTTGTTTTTAGCAAGTGAATTTTTAATTCACTCCCGAACAAAGCGAGGGGCGGAGCATTTGCTGAGCTTGATGAAGGAAAAAGAATGGTGGAGTATTAATGACCTGCTTAATCAAGAGGAAGTGGTTCATTATGCGGTGGATCTTGTAACGCTTATGGAATATTTAATTGACCGTCAGTTTGTTCAAGTCGTTTCAGTGCAAACGAAAGGACAAGGTGTGTTCCACCGTTATTATCAAATTAAAAAGAACTAAAAGTTTTTCGTGAGAAAAGGTTGACTTAGATATTTTGATCATGTTATATTAATTAGCGTCGCTGAGAGAGAAAGAAAGCGCGGCTTTGAGAAATAAATAATAATGCTTGACGAAAGGTGGTCAACCTGTTATTATTTAAAAGTCGCTGTTTTACATTTTGAAATTAACGGCGCTACATTAAATTGAACATTGAAAACTGAACAAAATCAATAAAAACGTCAACGTTTTAAGTTTTATCTTCTTATTGAAATGCACCCCGCATTTTCAATAAGAAACAAATGAGCAAGTCAGCTTTCTTTTTGGAGAGTTTGATCCTGGCTCAGGACGAACGCTGGCGGCGTGCCTAATACATGCAAGTCGAGCGGATTTGATCAGAGCTTGCTCTGGTCAAGTTAGCGGCGGACGGGTGAGTAACACGTGGGCAACCTGCCCTGCAGATTGGGATAACTCCGGGAAACCGGGGCTAATACCGAATAATATAG
>NZ_FTLX01000017.1 GCF_900156125.1 Domibacillus enclensis
CCGCCATTTTTATATGGCTCAGTAGCTCAGTTGGTAGAGCAAAGGACTGAAAATCCTTGTGTCGGCGGTTCGATTCCGTCCTGAGCCACCATTTTAAACACCATGCGGGTGTAGTTTAATGGTAAAACCTCAGCCTTCCAAGCTGATGTCGTGGGTTCGATTCCCATCACCCGCTCCATTATTATTTAATAGTGGGCCTGTAGCTCAGCTGGTTAGAGCGCACGCCTGATAAGCGTGAGGTCGATGGTTCGAGTCCATTCAGGCCCATTTTTTATATGATTTTTTGGAGGGGTAGCGAAGTGGCTAAACGCGGCGGACTGTAAATCCGCTCCTTCGGGTTCGGCAGTTCGAATCTGCCCCCCTCCACCAGTTCTTCTTACAGGGGCATAGTTTAAAGGTAGAACTGAGGTCTCCAAAACCTCCAGTGTGGGTTCGATTCCTACTGCCCCTGCCAATGAACAGTTGAATAAGATTATGGCGGTCGTGGCGAAGTGGTGAACGCATCGGATTGTGGCTCCGACACTCGGGGGTTCGATTCCCCTCGATCGCCCCATTTTCTTAATTGGGCTATAGCCAAGCGGTAAGGCAACGGACTTTGACTCCGTCATGCGAAGGTTCGAATCCTTCTAGCCCAGCCATTTTTATATTGCGGGTGTGGCGGAATTGGCAGACGCACCAGACTTAGGATCTGGCGCCGCAAGGCGTGGGGGTTCAAGTCCCTTCACCCGCATCTTTTATTTTACTGTCATCTCTGCCGGCGTGGCGGAATTGGCAGACGCGCTGGACTCAAAATCCAGTTCCTTCACGGGAGTGCCGGTTCGACCCCGGCCGCCGGTATCAGCAAAATCAGCCATTTCGATTCACTCGAAATGGCTGGTTTTTTATTTGGGTGTAAAACCTAAAATGAAAAAAAGCAGCTGTTCCTTCTCAAAGGAAACAGCTGCTTTTTTTGTTGTTATACGGTTAATGAGTCAAGAAGCTCGTTAATGTTTTTTCCTTCGTATCCCAAATCGTTGGCAACCGCTTCAAATGTAACGTGGCCTCCATACGTGTTCACGCCGCGTTCAAGAGCCGGATTTTGCTTAATGGCTTGCTCAAATCCTTTGTTGGCGATTTGAAGCGCATAAGGCACTGTTACGTTTGTTAAGGCAATCGTTGATGTGCGCGGAACAGCTCCCGGCATGTTCGCCACTGCATAGTGGACGACACCGTGCTTTTCATACGTTGGATCAGTATGAGTAGTAATACGGTCCACTGTTTCAAAAATACCACCCTGGTCAATCGCTACGTCTACAATTACCGATCCAGGAGACATGGACTTAACCATTTCTTCTGTTACAAGCTTTGGCGCTTTGGCACCTGGAATTAAAACGGCCCCGATGACGAGATCGGATTCTTTAACGGATTCGGCAATATTCAACGGGCTGGACATAAGCGTTTGAACACTTGCACCAAAAATTTCTTCAAGCTGGCGAAGGCGATCGGCGCTCAAATCGATAATGGTGACATCTGCTCCCAGTCCAACGGCGATGCGTGCAGCGTTAGTTCCTACCATTCCGCCACCAATAACTGTGACACGGCTGCGCTTCACTCCGGGTACGCCACCAAGAAGGACGCCTTTGCCGCCATTGTTTTTTTCTAAAAATTGGGCGCCGATTTGAGTAGACATCCGGCCGGCAACCTCGCTCATAGGGGATAGCAGCGGAAGTGTTCCGTTGACTGTGACCGTCTCATACGCGATCCCCGTTACTTCGCTGTCCACAAGTGCTTTCGTCAAGGCTGGCTCAGCGGCAAGATGTAAATAGGTGAAAAGCAAAAGATCCTTGCGGAAGTATTGATATTCAGAAGCAAGCGGCTCTTTTACTTTCATGATCATCTCGGCACGGCCCCATACATCTTTGGCCGATTCAATTACTTGAGCACCGTACTTTGTGTATTCTTCGTCTGTAAAGCCGCTTCCCAGTCCTGCTCCTTTTTCGATCATCACGTCGTGTCCTGCATTGATTAACGTCGCGACCCCTGAAGGTGTAATAGCTACACGGTTCTCATTGTTTTTGATCTCAGCTGGAATCCCAATTAACATCTCGATCATCCTCTCGTGGTTGTTGACTTTATTGTAGGAGAAAAATGAGGGAATGACATCGTTTTGATTGTTAAAAAAAAGAAAGTTCATTTGTGGAAAATCACAAAAAGGGATGAAAATTTAAAATATAGGTAGCGTTTTCTTTGCTTTTATTATAAGGATAAATTGCCATGGTGAACAGTAATCTGCTTCTGTGTATATTTATCGAAAATCAATGAAAAACATTGTGAGAAAATCTAACAGGGTTACTGGAGGCCAGAACCCTGATTTAATGTAACCCGGTGATAAGAGCGATATACATCGAAAGAACAACCATCATGCTCATAAAAAAGGTCATACTGGCCGCTTTTTTGGTCCAGGACCAAAAGGAGAGGGCGAAGAAAAGAACAGCTGTGAGAGAAAACAATGTGCTCATGGACGACCACCCAAATTGAACAGGGTTACCTGGCGGTACGGCACCGCTGTAAAAATAAGCAAACAAAGGCGAGTACATTCCTTCACTTGACGCGTGAGGAGGCTCCTGCTGACCGAGAAAAGCCGTTGTAGCAAAAAGGAAAAGGAGCACGATGCTTTCCGCTTTGATCCATGGTCTTGGGTCAAATTCTTTTTGCTTATGAAGCTTTTTTTTCATTAACGTGCTGTTGATAAAAGCAAAAACGAAAATGGGCAGCAAAAACAAATGCTTGATTAGCAATGCCTGCCCATAGTTAATGGGCCACGCATCAACATACTCGGAGACGTCCATAATTACTGTCATCATGAAAAAGCCCGAAATCATCGTCAGCCCAAAACAGATTGCTGCTACAGGAGAAAACCACTTTAAAAAAGCAGGCCAGTTGGCATAGTCCTTTGAAAACCAGCCGACAATAATCAAAACACCGGTCCAGATCGAAACGGCAGTAAAGTGGAGGGAATGAAAAAGAAAACCTGTCCATTCGGTTAAAGAAGCAGCATGACTTGACCAGCCGATCGAAAACAACAGCACAACCGTGAAGATAAGCGCACCAACCGTAAACCGTTTTTCCTTTAAAACGGGGAAGGTAAACAAGTATAAAGCGAAAAACACTGCTACCGCAAAGGTGAATGCCCACGCTTTGCCGATCGTAAAGGTGAAAATAACGGACTGGGCAAGTATGGACAAATCATTTCCCTGTGAAAGTGACAAAATAAGCACCAACACGGGCGTAAAAGCAAAGAGTGCAACGCCTGCTATAGCGGCATAAAGCCACCGCTCCTGAATCAGGATCGATGGCTTTTTATTAAAAGGAAGCAGCTGGAGAAGGAAAGCGCCCATTAAAAAGGAAAAACAGCTGTATAAAAGGACTTCTGTTATATAAAGGACAGCCATTATTTTTTTCCTTTTCGCATTAAGATAATCGCTGCGATCAGTGCTGCGGCCACAATAAGACCAAGCACGATCGGCATGGAGCCGGCAGTCGATATTGATTCTTCCTGTACATCAGCGGGCGCGTCCTCAGCTGCTGCCGGGCTTTCTTCTACTGGTTCTGGCTCATCCGCTTCAGGGGCCTGTTCAACTGAAACCGTAAAACCAAAAGTGCCTTCAATTAAATGACCATCCTCGCCTATAATGCGCCAGTCAACCGTATAGGCACCGTTTTCGAGAGGTGCTGCGGCTGTACCGCTTAACACGTTGTCCGTTACCGCAAGATTTTCCACTGCTACGTCACCAGACTCGCTGTTCAGTGTAAAACTGCTACCGTTTTCGATGACCGTCTCGAACGTCAGAATAATATCCTGTAGGGGCTCCGTAATGGTTGCGCCGTCTTCAGGAGAAGAACTTTCCAACCCGGTATGAGCGGATACGGAAGACGAAAAAAGAAATAATAAGCTGAAAAGAAATAAATATGTTTTTTTCACCGATCTTCACCTCTGTTTTAAAATCATTCATTCACACTATATCATTGTTAAAAAGCAAACGGATGAAAACGGGTGTTAGATCACAAATGTGTCAAAAAATATCGAAAAAGCACACAAACACTTCACAAAAAGAGTAAGGCATACGGAAATGGGGAAGTAAGAGTAAAAAGGCGAAATAGGAAAGGAACAATCCATGCGTATTCCATTTGATCAAATTTCAGCTGTTTCACTGATCCGTCTCCTCGGTCCAGACCGTCCATTTATAACAGGCATTACATATAATTCTGAGCATGTGAAACCGCAGTTTGCTTTTGTGGCGATTATTGGCGAAAACACGGATGGCCATACGTATGTAAACCAGGCGATAGAAGCCGGAGCCTCTGTCATTATAGGCACAGATGAATATATCCTCATTCAGGCTTCAAAGCGGTTTCCAGACGTTACCTTCGCCGTAGTGGAGGACGCGAGAGAAGCAATGGCGCATATTTCAAGCTATTTTTACGGGAATATTCAAGAGCGTCTCATTAAAGTAGGAGTAACCGGGACAAATGGAAAAACGACTGTTGCCACATATGTACAGCACCTCTTTAATCTGCTTCATATTCCATGTGGCATGCTTGGAACAACAGGGATATGGAAATCAGATGAAAAAATGAATATTCATAAAAGCACGCCAACGACACCGATGTCTGTCGATATTCATCACATTTTTCACGAATTGCACCGGACCCATCACGAAGCGGCAGCGATGGAGGTCTCTTCTATTGCCCTGGATCAAAAAAGGGTGGCAGGCATTCAATTTGATATTGCCATTCACACAAATTTGTCCGAGGAGCATCTGGAGTACCATAAAACGATGGAGCACTACAAGGCATCAAAGCTTCTTTTATTCCAGCAGGCCTCCGTCAGTATCGTGAACCTCGATGATTCGGGTCTGGCTGAGGACATTCTACAGTCGGCGTCGAACAGAGTGATCACATACAGCCAGAACCTGCAGTCGGAAGCTGATTTAATTTGGACAAACTGTCATCACTATGAAAAAGGCATGATGTTTACTGTTTATTATGAAGGGGAAAAATATACGGTCTCTGTGCCGCTCTATGGAGAACACAATGCAGGGAATTTAACAGCCGCTATTGCCTCCGCATTGTCACTCGGCATCAGCATGGAGGAAATCGTTTCGGTTCTGCCGGAGATGAAGCAGGCGGAGGGACGGTTCCAGGTGATTCATGCACCGGACAACCGGAAAGTGGTGATTGACTACGCTCATACGCCTGTTGCGCTTGACCAGATTTTGAAAGAGGTCCGCCATATTCCTCACAACCGGCTGATTGCCATGATTGCAGGCATTGGTATCCGCGATTTCGGAAAAATGCCGAAAATGGCCCGTGCCGCTCAAGGAAAAGCGGATACGGTTGTTGTCACAGTGGATCATCCGGGAGATCATGAGCCTAACGACATTATTCGACAAGTATTAAGTGGATTTCATCAGCCAAAGGAACAGGTGATAACGGCGGAAACGAGAAAAGAAGGGGTTATCAAAGCGCTTCAGGAAAGCGGTCCGAATGACATTATCCTGCTGACAAGCGGCTGCATTAACGGCTGCCAGATTGTAAAAGGACGACACATTCCCCATTCTGATGAAAACATTGTTCAAGCGTTTTTCCAAAAACCGAAAAAACTGCTTCTGCCTCAGGAAGAAACAACGATGCCTACAGCGATGCCAACGATTTAACAAGGACAAAAGCCCATCCTTCGTGGGCTTTTTTTGCGGAAATTATCGAATAAGAGAGAATAAAAAAATTTCCCATTTTTAAAGGGAACGGAGGCGTTGGTGAAGAATACATGGTGAAGAGAAGGGGCTGTTTAAAAAGCTTTGCAGCAGAATGAGCTTCATTCCTTGTGTATGCACAAGGAGATGAGGGCACACTATATTAAAAACAAAAAGGAGAATGAAAAAATGGCGAAACAACGATGCGTAGCAATGCTCTTAGCGGGTGGAAAAGGAAGCAGATTAAAGGAATTAACAGAAAATGTGGCCAAGCCGGCAGTGCCGTTTGGCGGGAAATACCGCATTGTTGATTTTCCTTTGTCCAATTGCGCTAATTCTGGCATTCATACGGTCGGTGTATTAACGCAATACCAGCCGCTTGTTTTAAATACATATATCGGTAACGGAAGTGCGTGGGATCTCGATCGAAGCAAGGGTGGCGTTACCGTATTACCACCTTATGCAAGCGCTTCAGACGTAAATTGGTATACAGGAACGGCCAGTGCCATTTATCAAAACCTTCACTATCTCAAGCAATACGAGCCAGAACATGTCTTGATTTTATCAGGTGATCATATTTATAAAATGGATTACGATCTTATGCTTAACTACCATATTGAAAAAGGAGCGGACGCGACCATCTCTGTAATGGAGGTTCCGTGGGAGGAAGCCAGCCGGTTTGGCATTATGAATACGGACGAGCTGTTTCACGTAACGCGCTTTGACGAAAAGCCGGCTCATCCCGAAAGCAATCTGGCATCTATGGGCGTTTATATCTTTAAATGGGCAGTGCTGAAAGAGTATTTGGAGCTGGATGCAAGCAATCCGGATTCTTCAAATGATTTCGGGAAGGATGTCATACCCGCGATGCTTAAAGATCAGCAAAATCTCGTGGCCTACCCGTTTCAAGGCTATTGGAAGGATGTCGGCACGGTCAAGAGCTTATGGGAAGCCAATATGGATTTATTAGAAAGCGGCCATCAGCTGGATTTGTACGATAAAAGCTGGCCTATTTATTCGGTAAACGGCAATTTCCCGCCGCAAGTAACGGGTCCGAATGCCGTCGTCCAGCATTCTATTATCAATGAGGGCTGTCTTGTCGACGGGGAAATCCAGCATTCGGTCCTGTCGCAAGGTGTAACAGTAGCCAAAAACGCTTTGATAAAGGATTCTGTGATCATGCCGAATGTGGAAATTGGAACAGGGGCGTACATTGAACGGTCCATTGTGATGGAAGGGGTGTATGTGCCGGATCATACAGTCATATACAACGATTCGGACGACGTGCTTTTAATTACACAAGCGTTTTTAATGAATAATCTTCAAACAAAAGCGACTGTATGAAAAGGAAAAAGCTGCTCGGGCATTTAACGCCTGAAGCAGCTTTTTTTCGGTTCAAGAGCCCGTCCGCCGATAAGCCCCCGGAGATGTACCGTATTTTTTTCTAAATACTTTATGAAAATATGGATAAGAGCCAAAACCGCATTCTTCAGCGATTCGTTCGAGTGTCATTGTCGTGTAGGTCATCCGGTCAATGGCGGAGGAAAGGCGGATTTCCTGTGCATATTCAAGCATTGTTTTTCCGGTGCTGCTTTTGAAAAGGTGTACGGACCGAGACACACTCAAACCGGCACGGCGCGCAACATCCTCTACTTTAAACGTGCTGAGCGCATGCTCTTCAATATACCGCATCATTCGTGTGACTGCATAGGGCCTTGTGGCATCAATGTTTGTTTCGTTGACTGCCCGTTCAATGTAAAAGCATAACGACTGCAGCAGTGCATGTGAAAGCTCCTTGCTTTTACTGGTGGAGGGCCGGCGCTCTTCGATAATAATGCTTCGCCAGAGGGAAATCAGATTTTCATCGACGCCAATATGAGAACGGGCGGGCTTCGGAGAACGTCCCCACCATTCATCAAGCCAGTCCCCATCGCACATGAGGTAATAGTCGCCGCTGTCCTGATGCTCTTTTATAAACAGCTCATAATGATCTTCAGGGTGGATCATGAGCAGGTCGCCCTGTTTAATGGTGTAGGTCTTGCCGTTTACTTTTGCTTCACAGGCGCCTTCTGTCTGCAGGCGAAGAATGTATTCAGAAAAACCCGGCTTGTGCTGATGATAAACCCGCTGTGTGTGATACGCATATCCGCATACGTAAATATTTAATGTCACCTGGTCACCAACTTTTTGACTTAATAGCAAAATCGTACATGTTTCGATTATATCATTTATGTTTATTTTAACATGCCTGTTATATGATGTAGTCAAATTCATCAGGCGAAAAAAAGCGTCAGCGGCTCTTTTTGAGAGCGATTTCAAAGGCGGTTTGTTTTTCGGCTGAATGCGAATGTAAAGGAGAATGAAAAATGAGTACATTAAAAGCAGCCATCATCGGATGCGGAAGCATTGCTGAAAAGCGCCACATTCCGGAATACGCGGCAAACAAACAAGTGGAGATCGTGGCAGTATGCGATATCGTAGGAGAGCGGGCAGAGAAAATGGCCAGCCAGTACGGTGCTAAAGCGTACACGGATTATAATGAGATCATGCAATTAGCAGATGTAGATGTTGTGAGTGTTTGTCTTCCGAACAATCTTCATGCGCCGGTTTCGATTGCAGCTCTTCAAGCCGGCAAGCATGTGTTATGTGAAAAGCCGATGGCGACGTCAAAAGAAGAGGCGGAAGCGATGATTGAAGCAGCCCGTGTGAGTGGCAAAACGTTAATGATTGCCCACAATCAACGGTTCGTTGCCTCTCACCGAAAGGCGAAAGAGATTCTGGACGGCGGCAAGTTAGGCAAAATCTACAGCTTTAAAACAACATTCGGCCATCCCGGACCGGAAGCATGGAGCGTGGACGGGGCAGACAGCTGGTTCTTCAACAAAGAGCAGGCCTTTATCGGCGCAATGGGCGATCTTGGCGTTCACAAATCCGATTTGATGCGCTATTTACTGGGCGAGTTTTCCGAAGTGGGCGCCTTTATTGAAACCAATGCAAAGCAAAATACCGATGTGGATGATAACGCTGTGTGTATTTTGCGGACAGAAAGCGGCATTATTGGCACACTGGCCGCAAGCTGGGCTTATACAGCGGGCAGCGGTGACAATTCAACGATTATTTACGGTGAAAACGGCACACTGAAGCTCGAGGCCGACCCCGAGTATTCACTCATTGAGGAATACCGTACAGGAGAAGTCATCAAGCACCAGCTCGGAAAGATTCAAACAAATGACGAAGGCGGTCAAACAACAACGCATGTCATCGACCATTTTGTTGAAAGTATTTTAAAGCAAAAAGCACCGCTTATTACCGGCGAAGAGGGCTACAAGTCCCTTCAAGTTATTTTAGGCGCGCTTGAATCACAGGAAACCAAACAAATTATTTCATTAAAGCAGCAAGTAACAGCTCAATAACAAGAAAAGGGCATTTTTTATGCCCTTTTTCTGACTTTTGGAAAGTTTGTTCAATAATCAGTGTTGTTTTGCGTTTCAGGCAAAAAAGCTGGATGTTGTTAAACGGAAGGAATAAAATGTACTTATTTTCAATACACTGCGCGGAAGGGGTCCTTATTTTCATCAATGATCGATTGTCATCATAATGGAAAAGATGAAAATGTGTAGAAAGAAGGGAATCAAAACGTGCATAGCTTAAGATGGATTTGGACGTATATGCGGGAATACAAAAAAGGTGTATTCGTCGGCTTTTTGCTTGTCCTGATCGTTGCCGGTCTCAATATGCTGAATCCGTATTTTTCAGGCAGAATTGTGGATGATGTCATTTACGGAGGAGATATGCCGCTTCTTTGGGTGCTGATTGGATTTATGATAGCGGTTACGATGGTGAAAACGGTCATTCGCTACAGTTTCCAGCTGCTGTTCGAGCGCATATCGCAGCAGATTGTTTTTACGATTCGTAAACAGCTGTATGAACGGCTGAATGAACTCGATTTCCGATTTTATGACCGGACGAAAACCGGCGATATTATGGCACGGATGACTGGAGACATGGAGGCGGTCCGCCATTTCACGGCCTGGACCACCTATATGATTGTGGAAAATGCGGCTGTTTTATTGTTTGCTATTCTTTTTATGTTCAGTATTCATGCGCCGTTAACACTGGCTATGCTGGCTGTGACGCCCGTGATCGGTTTTTTTGCCTACAGAATGAGCAGTGAGGTGCGCCCGACCTTTTCAGAAATCCGCGCGCAGTTCGCACGCCTGAATTCCGTCGTGCAGGAAAACATTAGCGGTAACCGGGTCGTGAAAGCTTTTGCCAAGGAAGAATATGAGATCGATAAGTTTTCAGCAGAGAACAATGCCTTTAAAGAAAAGAATATTCAATCTGCTCGGGTATGGGAAAAGTACTTGCCGGTGCTGGATTCACTTGCTGGTGTTTTGCTGGTGGTCATGATTCTGGCCGGGGGCTGGATGGTCATCAGAGGCTCGCTGACCATTGGGGAGCTTGTGATTTTTAATTCTTTAATTTGGGCACTGAATAATCCGATGCGGATGGCGGGCTGGCTCATTAATGATGTACAGCGGTTTATTGCATCGGCAGAAAAGATTGAAGATTTGCTCAATGAGCAGCCGGCTATTAGGAGGCAGGAGCAGAAGAAGGCTGCCGCTTCAACTGACTGTTCCGTTCAATTTGAGGATGTGACGTTTCAGTATGAGGATGAACCGGTGCTTTCAAATATTACGTTTGGCGTAAAGCCGGGTCAGACAGTGGCGATTGTCGGGCCTACGGGTGCCGGAAAGTCTACAATCGTGAATTTGCTTTGCCGGTTTTATGATGCGGACAGCGGAGACGTGATTGTCGAAGGAGCGAATGTAAAGGAATGGGATGTCCGCTCGCTTCGGAAGCACACCGCGATGGTCATGCAGGATATCTTTTTATTCTCGGATACAATTGAAGGAAATATCGCGTACGGTGTACCGGACGCAGCCATCGAACGTATACAGGACGCGGCGGTAAAAGCGGAAGCACATGGCTTCATTTCCAAGCTTCCTGAAGGCTACGACACCATTATTGGTGAACGCGGAGTTGGGTTGTCAGGAGGGCAGAGACAGCGTATTTCACTGGCACGGGCACTGTTAAAGGATGCCCCGATTTTAATTTTGGATGACACCACGTCGGCTGTTGATTTGGAAACGGAGATGCGGATACAGAGAACCCTTCAATCGGTTCTCCGGGAAAAAACGTGCTTTATCATTGCGCACCGGATTTCATCTGTCAAAGAAGCGGATCTCATTCTCGTGCTCGAACACGGAAGAATTGTAGAGCGGGGACGTCACGAGGATCTGCTGAAGAGGAAAGGGCGTTATTATAACGTCTTTAAAAATCAATTTGGTGATTTTGACGGGCACCAAATCGGCAAGGAAGTGATGTAAATGGCGCGCAATAAATTTAATGTGGATGAAGAGCTTGAGTCGACCTTTGACATCAACCAGCTGAAGCGAATGGTGGGCTACCTGCAACCTTTTAAAACGAAGATCTTTTTCACCGTTTTTCTTATGCTTGTGGCAAGCGGGGCGGCGCTTTCGGGTCCTTATTTAATTAAGGTCGCGATTGACGATAAGATTCCCAATGGAGATGTTGGCGGACTCGCGCTGCTTGCCGGTTTTTATTTAGCTGCGATTACGGTAACCGGTATTTGTTTGAAATATCGAATTCGCATGATGTCTCAAATAGGGCAGAGTGTTATTTTGGAGCTGCGAAAAGATTTGTTTTCTCATTTGCAGACCTTGTCTTTTTCCTATTATGACAGCCGTCCGCATGGAAAGATTTTAGTGCGGGTAGTGAATTATGTGAACTCGTTAAGTGATTTGCTGTCCAATGGCATCATTAACGTCATTACTGATTTATTCAGTGTGCTGGTCATCATCGGGTTTATGCTGGCCATTGATGTGAAGCTGACTCTCGCCGCTCTGGCAGGATTTCCGTTTTTAATCGGTTTTATTTTTCTTATTAAAAATGCTCAGCGAAAAGCATGGCAGCAGCTCAGCAACAAGCAGTCCAACATGAACGCCTACATTCACGAAAGCGTCAATGGCATGAAGGTAACTCAGGCATTTGCGCGGGAAAAAGAAAATGAGCAGATCTTCTATGAAGTATCGGACAGCTACCGGTCGGCCTGGTTGAGAGGCGTAAAGATTCAATTTTCACTCTGGCCGGTCATTGAAAACATTTCTGTTATTACCGTTTCATTTGTATATGTAACGGGGATTTTCTGGCTGAACGGCAGTGTAACAGCAGGGGAGCTGGTCGCTTTCATCGGCTACATTTGGATGTTTTGGCAGCCGCTGGCGAATATCGGCAACTTCTACAATGCGATTATTAATGCGATGGCGTATTTAGAGAGGATTTTTGAAACGATTGACGAACAACCATCTATTCAGAACGCGCCAGATGCCAAAATCCTTCCGCCTGTAAAGGGGAGTGTCCAGTTTGACGATGTAGTATTTGGCTACGAAGGCGAAAAGGTTATTCTTGATCAAATGAATTTCACAGTAAAGCCAGGGGAAACAATCGCGCTTGTTGGGGCAACAGGATCAGGCAAAACAACAATCGTCAGCTTGCTTAGCCGGTTTTATGATACGAACAGCGGCGCGGTCAAGGTGGATGGAACGGATATTAAAACCGTTACCCTCTCGTCACTCCGCAGCCAAATGGGTGTGATGCTTCAGGACCCGTTTATTTTTTCCGGCACAATTATGGACAACATCCGGTACGGGCGTCTTGATGCAACTGATGAGGAAGTGGTGGCAGCATCAAAGGCCGTTCAGGCGCATTCATTTATATGTGAAATGGAGAACGGGTACGAAACAGAAGTGAATGAGCGCGGAACACGTCTTTCTTCCGGACAGCGCCAATTAATTTCCTTTGCGCGCGCGCTTCTCGCTGATCCGAAAATTTTGATTTTGGATGAAGCGACGTCCAGCATCGATACGGAAACAGAGCTGGCGCTTCAAAAGGGGCTGGAGCAGCTTTTAGCCGGCCGGACATCCTTTATTATTGCGCACAGGCTGTCAACGATTCAAAATGCCACACGAATCTTCGTGATTGACGGGGGCGAAATTGTAGAAGAAGGCACTCATAACGAATTAATGAACCAGAGAGGTGCGTATGCTAAGCTGTATCAGTCTCAGCGGCGCGCTCTGCAGGTAGGATAAGGAGATGGAGCAATGAATATTGGCATGATTGGTACGGGAGGATTCAGCAAAAAGCACGCAGATATTTTTACCGCCATGGAGGATGTGAAGCTGCAGGCTGTGTGTGGAACGAGCCGGGAGAAAGCGGCGGCTTTTGCCGCTCAGTACGGCGGAGGCTCAGCGTATGACCAGGTGGCTGATATGCTGGAGCAGGAAAAGCTGGATGCTGTCTATATTTGTGTGCCGCCCTTTGCACATGGGGACACGGAGCAGCAGCTGATTGAACGCGGCATTCCATTTTTTATTGAAAAACCGCTGGCTGTCCATTTGAACGTGCCGAATGACATCCTTCATTCTTTACGAAAAAACAACGTCATTACCTCTGTCGGCTATCATTTTCGCTACCGTGACACAGTAGCGTCTTTGAAAAAAGAGCTGGAGAATCATACAGTCGGTATGGTAACCGGCGGCTGGATGGGATCAATGCCGCTCGTACCGTGGTGGCGAAACCGGGACACATCCGGAGGCCAGTTTGTCGAACAGACGACTCATTTAATTGATTTAGTCCGCTTTACGCTTGGTGAGGTGGACGAAGTATTTGCCATGGAAGCAAACAGAGTCATGGCCGGTCAGCACGAAAATGTAACAGTCGCTGATGTGGGGGCCGCTGTGTTGAAAATGAAAAGTGGCGTCATTGTTCAACTATCCAATACGTGCCTGCTGCCGGAAGGAGTGTCAGAGGTGGGCATCCGCTACTTCCACAGCGGCGGCATGATCCATGTAGACATGAACAGCCTGACCATTTGCGGTCCGTCCGAGGAAAGAAAAGAAACCGAAGCAGCCAATCCGTATGTACGGGAAAATGAAGCGTTCCTTCATGCCGCCCGCACAGGGGATACGTCGCGTATTTTATCCAGCTATGAAGATGCGTGGAGGACACAGGAAATAACCGACGCGATCATGAAGTCGGCTGAAAGCAAAAAAGCGATTCAATTAGGAGGAAATTGACGGTGTTTACGAAAGAAGACCGGATTGTATTTATTGGAGACAGCATTACCGATTGCGGGAGACGAGCGGAGCCGGAAGAAATAGGAGATGGCTATGTACGGCTGTTGAGAGATCATTTTATCTGTGATTCTCCGGCAAATGCGCCGGTCATCATCAACAAAGGCATTGGCGGAAACCGGGTAACGGATCTGGCGGAACGATGGGGACAGGATGTGTTGCGTGAGCAGCCGACGGTGCTGTCGATTTCAATTGGGATTAACGATGTATGGCGGCAGCTTGACTCACAGGGAATGGACCAAATATTGCCCGGGAAATTCGAAACGGTATACCGTGCTTTGCTGGATCAATCCTCCGGTATTCGACTGATTCTCATGGAACCAACCGTAATAGAAGAAGATCCGTGGTCAAAAGGAAATGAATTGCTGAAGCCTTACGTGGACATTGTTCACAAGCTCGCCGAAGAATACAATGCGCAGCTTGTGCCGACCCATCAGGCGTTTCTCAATTATTTAAAAGAAGGCAGCGGCCACAAGCTGACGACAGACGGTGTGCATATGACATCGACCGGAAACATGCTGATGGCGCGTACCTGGATATCAGCGGTTCAATAAAAAAGGAGGATCTGCGTAATGGCAGATCCTTTTTTTGATGGCCGGAAAAAGAAACAACTGGACTGAAATGAGGCGATGAAGAACTGAATACCTGTTTTTCCGGTCAATCCATGATGCAATCCGTTCACTTGCTCGGTAAAATCTCAATTTCTACTCCGAAATGATCTGACACAATGAGCTTGTTGTGTCCGTTGAAAACGACGTTTGATGACAGGACATGAATAGGCTGATTAACGAAGATGTAATCGATTCTCAAGTCGTCTGTATTCCCGTTCCATCCATCAATCCTGCCCTTTACGGTAACTCCTTCATCCTTTTCGGAAGCTAATGTGTACGTATCGAAAAATCCAGCTTCCAGCACATACTCATAATTTTCCCCGCGAACAGATGGGGCGCCGTTAAAGTCCCCCATTAAAAATGAACACTCATCATGAACGGCTCGCTCGAGCAAACGGTCCAGCTGTTTTTTTGCTGGCTCTTCTTTATCCTGCCACCAGCCGAGATGACAAGAGTAGAAGGAAACGGGCTTGCCGTTTAGCTCAATAACAGCTTTGACGATTTTACGGGTTTTCCAATTTCGCACATCCTGCTGATCGGTAATGAAAAAAGAATCTTGGCTGATCACGGGATGTGCCGTCACAATCGCAACTCCTTCTTCATAAATGTCATAGCCGAAGTGGCACAGGTCCCATATATAAGTGTACGCTGTCTGTCCGAGAGCGTGAAGCTTTTCAACGAGCAGCTTGGCGTAATTTTCGCGGCCTGCTTCCTCAGACTGGCTTACTTCCTGCAAGGCGATTACATCATACCCATTATCAACAATCGCAGCAGCCAAAAGATCAAGCTTCTCGAGCGGGTTTTCTTCCTGCCAGGAGTGGCAGTTCAACGTTAATAATTTCATTTGTTCACACACCTAAATAGTCCTGTATATCTGATTTAATGACGTCTGCCTTCGGACCATAAATGGCTTGAACGCCTTTGTCTTTTAAAATAAGACCGAGAGCGCCGGTTTTTTTCCAGTCTGCCTCTGCCGATACTTTCTTTACATCTTTTACTGTGACTCGAAGCCTTGTCATGCAGGCATCTACATCTTCAATGTTTTCAGTGCCGCCGAGCAGTCCGACGATTGCAGAAGCGACGTTGCCTTCAGCGTCAGGTGCAGACCCGGATGCTGGAGTGGCTTGTGGGGAAACGTTTTCTTCTTCATCCGTATAATTTCCTGCTCGTCCAGGCGTCGGGAAATTAAACTTTTTAATCAGTACGTTTGCAACGGTGAAATTCAAGGCGAAGAACACCGCACATGTTACGATAAAGTTGATGATATCACGTGTCAGGCCAGCTTTTGCTGCCATCGGAATACGTGTTAAAAACTCGATCAACCCGAATGAATGCAGGCGCAGATTAATTAAATCCGCTGCCGCAAAGCTCAGTCCAGTCAACACTGCGTACACGATATATAAAAGAGGCGCCGCAAACATAAACATAAATTCAATCGGTTCGGTGACACCAGTTAAAAAGACAGCTAAGCCAGCAGATAAAAACATCGGCTTGTACTTAGCGCGCTTATCTTTATCGACATTTTTGTACATAGCGAACGCAATTCCAACAAGTGATGCAGTTGAGATAATCATCTGGCCGACTTTAAATCGTGCAGGTGTAACGTCAGCAAGAAGTGCATTATAAGCTGTCATGTCACCAGCGGCTTTTAAGTTATTCAAATCCGCTGCCCATGCAAGCCAAAGCGGATCTTGTCCTGCGACAACCTGTCCGGCTGCAGCGCCTGTCAGCATCGTATATGTGCCGCCAAGTTCTGTGTAATTAATCGGAACGGTCAGCATATGATGCAGGCCGAATGGCAATAATAACCGCTCAAGAGTTCCAAATACAAACGGAGCAATGATCGGTGCGGTGTCTTTTGAAGTAGCAATCCATTTGCCGAAGTCGTTTAAAACACCCTGGATAGACGGCCAAACAGCCGCAAGCAAAAGAGCGATGGCAACGGACCAGATAATGACGACAAATGGTACAAAACGCTTGCCGTTAAAGAAAGCCAATGAGGCTGGCAGCTTGTTGAAATTATAATACTTGTTGAATATAACCGCGCCGGCAAAACCGGAAATAATTCCGATGAAAACGCCCATGTTCAGGGCGGGTGCACCAAGAACAGACGTAAAATAATCGCTTACAATTAATTCACTGCCAAAAATAGAGGAAACAGACGCTTCCGGATCATTCATCATGTCACCGGTAATGCCAAAAAGAGCACCAGTAATCCGATTGATCAAAACGAATGCGAGAAGAGCCGCAAAAGCGCCGCCTGCTCGTTCCTTTGCCCAAGAGCCTCCAATCGCCACAGCGAATAAAATATGCAAATTGCCGATGATCGCCCAGCCGATATCTTCCATCACATGAGCGATTACACCGATCATCGCCATATCACCGCCCATCATCGCGATAAGCTTTCCAACGGATATCATAATTCCGGCCGCCGGCATAACTGCGACGACAACAAGCAAGGCTTTCCCTAGCTTTTGCCAAAAATCAAAAGACATTAATTTCTTCACCTTTAAAACTCCTTTTTCTAGAAAGTAGATTGTTAAGCTAACTTAACGAAATCGTTTGCATAGATTTGATTCTAGTGAATCTGCTTTTATTTAGCAAGAGGGAATGATGAAAAAGTTTTATTTTAAAAGGAGAATTTGATTTGAGGAGAGAAGATGCGGGAAAATAAAAAATTTAAAAGCTATATAAATTGTGGGAATTAATTATTTTTTTGTGAAAACGATTGCACTAGTGTTTTTCATGTTTTATACTCTATTTATTGAGCAGGAGAATGAACATACTAGCTTACGGTGCTAAGAAAAGGGAAAGATGACGAATAAACAGCCGGCCTTGGCATTCTTTTAAAGCATTCCGTGCTAAAATACACATAGAAAATACTCTAGAAGATTTGGGGGACGCCTAATGAACAAAGTATGGTGGAAAGAAGCGGTCGCATATCAAATTTACCCGCGCAGCTTTATGGATTCAAATGGAGACGGCATCGGCGATATTCAAGGGGTGATCTCAAAGCTCGATTATTTACAGGATCTTGGCATTGACGTCATCTGGATTTGCCCGATGTTTGAATCGCCGAATGATGACAATGGCTACGATATTAGTGATTACAAAGAAATCATGGATGAGTTTGGCACGATGGAGGATTTTGATGAGCTGTTGAAGGAAACACACGCGCGGGGCATGAAGTTGATTCTCGACCTGGTCATTAATCATACAAGTGATGAGCACCCATGGTTTATCGAATCCCGCTCCTCAAAGGACAATCCGAAGCGCGACTGGTATATTTGGCGTGATGGAAAGGCGGGCAAGGAGCCGAATAACTGGGAAAGCATTTTTGGCGATTCAGCCTGGGAGTTTGATCAAACAACGGAGCAGTATTTCCTTCATTTGTTCTCGAAAAAACAGCCGGACTTGAACTGGGAGAATCCCGATGTCCGCCAGGCTTTGTATGAAACCGTCAACTGGTGGCTGGATAAAGGAATCGACGGCTTCCGGGTCGACGCGATCAGCCATATTAAAAAAGTGGACGGATTGATTGACATGCCAAATCCAAATGAGCTGAAATATGTGCCGTCGTTTGATCATCATATGAATGTAAAAGGCATCCAGCCGCTTCTAGAAGAGCTGAAGGCGGAGACGTTTGCGAAATACGACATCATGACGGTCGGGGAAGCCAACGGTGTAACGGCTAGTGACGTCGATGACTGGGTCGATGAGGAAAAAGGAAAATTCAATATGATTTTTCAGTTTGAGCATCTGGAGCTGTGGAACGCAGAAACGAAAACAGGGCTTGATATTCCCGGATACAAAAAAGTGATGACCAAGTGGCAAAAAGCGCTCGAGAACAAAGGCTGGAACGCATTATTCATTGAAAACCACGATAAGGCGCGAGTGGTCTCGACGTGGGGGAATGATCGGGAATACTGGTGTGAAAGTGCGACTGCCTTTGGGGCGGTGTACTTTTTAATGCAGGGAACGCCTTTCATTTATCAAGGGCAGGAAATCGGCATGACGAATGTAAAATACGAGGACATCGATGATTACAATGACGTGCGCACAAAAAATATGTACCGTCTCGGAATCGGCGCCGGCATTCATCACGATGAAATGATGGAGATTATCTGGCACTCTAGCCGCGATAACTCGCGGACACCGATGCAATGGTCTGCGGAGGAAAACGCCGGATTTACAACAGGCAAGCCGTGGATTAAGCTGAATGAAAACTATCAACACATTAACGTGGAATCGCAGCAAAACAGCCAAGGCTCTATTTTGACTTTTTATAAAAAAATGATCAAAATGAAAAAAGCGCATGATGTGTTCACATACGGCGTTTATGATGAAGTATTGGAGGAGGACACGCGTTTATTTGCCTACACCCGGACCCTCGGAAGTGAAAAAGTAATCGTGCTTGGCAATTTAACGGATCAGCCGGTTCCAGTGAAAAAAATGGACGGCATCCAGTACGATTTTGCGAAATTAATGCTGCACAACTACACCGTGCCGGAAGAAAATCCGCCGGGAGAACTTATATTAAATCCATATGAAGCGCGTGTATATAAAGTGTAATTGTAACGAAGCATGGGACAAAAGGTTTTAAATAGAAGGAATGGCCGATCGATTATGCGAAATGCAGTCGTTCGGCTTTTCTTTTTGATGTGCCTTATTCTTTGTTAAGTGGTATCCGGTGATACGCTTTGCGGTATTCAGACGGTGTCAGCTTTTCATATTGCTTAAAAAGCCGCATAAAATAGCGTTCATCCTGAAAGCCAATGGTTCTGGAAATATTCCCGATACTTTCGTTTGATAAAGTAAGCAGATCCTTGGCTTTTGATAGCTTCAGCATGTGAATGTATTCTTGAACGGTCAATCCGGTTTCTTTCTTAAAAAAGCGGCATAAATAATCCCGGTTGTAGTTGAAATGGACGGCAACTTTGCCTGTTGACATTTCCTCTAAAGAATTCAAACGAATCCATTCTAAAATCGAGGCTATTTTCTTATCAGAGTTCTTTTGGTCAGATGCAAGGTGAAAGTGCTTAATCATTTGCTCGGATAATTCGATTAAAATAGAAGTAGCCAGAAAATCAACTGCACGGCTGTGATAATAGTGAGCACTCGCGACGTCGAGCAGCTGATTAAATAAAATGGTTAACCGGTCAGATTGGTGAGGGGCTGAAAAAAAAGGCAGAAAGACAGCAGATTGCTTTTGATAAAGCTCAGGTTTCGACTGAATCACTTTAACATGCCGATCGACCTCGAGCTCATTTATAATGACAGGGGCGCTGTTATCAGGAAACAAAAAATGAAACCAGTAAAAAGACGTTCCGGGCTGACACTCCTTGTACCCTTGATGAACTTTATGCGGCGGCAAAATCAACACATCACCCGGCTTTACTTCAAATGCAGTCGCTTCACATTGAATGTAAAGTGTTCCGTGGATGCCGATGATCATTTCATAATCACCCATTGAGCGCTTCATATGAGTCCAGTGGATATCGGTAACAAATTTGCCTCCTAATGTAAACAGAACAGGCTGCTCCAGTGAAGCGTGTAAATATTCTTTTAACACGGGCACACATCCTTTTTTAAATATAAGAAAAGGTGGTCAGTTTTATCCACAAATTATGCGGTTTCATTTACTGATTTTCATTTTATCAATATGCTATTCTTTAAACAAGATAAATGTTGTAAGCGCTTTAAAATAAAAAAGGAAAGGATAGGGAAAGTCAGTTTTAGTTGATGAATCAATTCAATCATACGGAGGATGAAACATGACAGTAATCAAAACAAAAAGCGATATAACCGTTCGGGTGACAGATTCTTTTTGGAAACGGTACATGGATGTTGTGCGCAAGGAGGTTATTCCTTACCAATGGGAGGCACTGAATGACAGGCTTCCGGATGCGGTTCCAAGCCGGGCCATTGAAAACTTTAAGATTGCGTCCGGAGAAAAGGAAGGGGAGTTTCATGGCTTTGTTTTTCAAGACAGTGATGTGGCGAAGTGGATTGAAGCGGCTGCCTATTGCTTGGAAAATGAACCAGATGCTTTACTTGAAAAAGCGGTTGATGATGTGATCGAGCTCATTGGGCGTGCCCAGCAGACAGACGGCTATTTAAACACGTATTTTACAATAAAAGAGCCGGATGGCCGGTGGAGCAATTTGCGCGATCAGCACGAGCTCTACTGTGCGGGTCATATGATAGAAGCGGCCGTTGCGTATTACCATGCAACAGGCAAGAAGAAGTTCTTGGATATGATGTGCCGGTTTGCGGACTATATTGATTCTGTGTTTGGAAAAGAAGCGGGGAAGATGCAGGGATATGACGGTCATCAGGAAATTGAGCTGGCTCTCGTGAAATTATATGACGCAACAGGTAACGAAAAGTATTTGAGCTTAAGCAGCTATTTCATTGAAGAACGAGGACAGCAGCCCCACTTCTTTGATTTGGAAAGGGAAAAGAGAGGAGAAAAGCGGCCGTTTTTCTGGAATAACAGCTATGGGTATAACCAGGCGCATGTCCCTGTCAGAAAGCAGGAAAAGGCAGTTGGCCACTCCGTGCGTGCTATGTATATGTATACGGCGATGGCAGATCTTGCTTTTAGATCAAACGACGATGAGCTGAAAAACGTGTGTGGGAATTTATGGGGAAATGTGACGAAAAAGCAAATGTATGTGACGGCTGGTGTCGGATCAATGGAGTTTGGCGAAGCGTTCTCTACAGACTACGATTTGCCAAACGATACAGCTTACACTGAAACGTGCGCATCTATTGGCCTTGTTCTCTGGGCGCAGCGCATGCTTAACCTGAAAGCAGATGGAGAATATGCAGATGTCATGGAAAGAGCGCTGTACAACGGGACGATCAGCGGGATGGACCTGGATGGGAAAAAGTTTTTCTACGTAAATCCGCTGGAGGTGCACCCGGAAACGTGCGAACACCGGCAGGATCACCATCACGTAAAGCCGGTGCGGCAAAAGTGGTTCAGCTGTGCATGCTGTCCGCCGAATCTGGCTCGGTTAATCTCCTCCATTGGCCAATATATGTATACAGTCCATTCGCACACGCTGCACGTAAACTTATATGCTGGAAATAAAGCAGACGTCCAATTAAATGGACAAAACGTGTCGATTGATCAGCAAACAAGCTATCCGTGGGATGAAACGGTTTCGATGACCATTACACCAGAACGAGAGGATACATTCATAATTGCGCTGCGCATTCCGGGGTGGTCAAGAAATGCGAAAGTCAGCTTGAATGGAGAGGACGTCGACTACTCGGCATTCCTCAAGGATGGATATGTGTATATAAATCGATTATGGAAGCAAGGGGATCGAATTGACCTTGTTTTTCCGATGCCAGTTGAAAAGATCCGGTCAAATCCAAAGGTGAAAGAAAACGCAGGAAAGCTGGCTTTGCAGCGGGGCCCTGTCGTGTATTGTCTGGAGGAAGCAGATAATGGGAAAGATCTCTCTTCTGTAAAAATATCAGAAAATTCAGAATTTACATCTTTATTTCAGAAAGATGTACTGGAGGGAATTGTTGTACTTGAAGGAAAAGGTACGAAGGATGTGGATTCAGGATGGGAAGACGTCCTATACCAGCCAGTAAAAAAGAGGTCCCGCGATGTTTCGGTTAAAGCAATTCCCTATTTTGCATGGTGCAATCGTGAACCGGGTGAAATGATTGTCTGGATTCAGGAAGAAAACTAAGATCTCATTTTGGAGGGGAAAAAATGAAAAGAAGATCCTTGTTGGTTTTAATGTCCGGCGTACTGGTCATGAGCGGCTGCAGTGAGCAGTCAAGCGAACCTGAAACAACGGAAGATGGCAGAGTTGTTTTAAAGGGTCTAATGACAAAGCATCCATTAACAAAAGACCTTTCTGAAATGGAGTGGCTGCAGGAAGCGGAAGAACGCGCTGGAGTTGAAATTGAATGGGAAGAAGTGACCGCAGATTGGGATCAGAAAAAAGGAGCAATGCTGGCAGGAGGAGATATACCGGATTTGATTGTTGGGCCGAATGCGATTACGGATGCAGACTTTGCGAAATTTAAAGGGTTGTTCGAGGATTTGTCTGGACACATCGATGAAAATGCGCCAAATGTTCAAAGGATGTTTGAGGAAAAGCAGGAGTTAAAGGAATTGTCGACACAAGCCGGTGGGGAAATTTATGGGTTGCCAAAGTATCAGCGTTTTTGGCCGGAAACGGCTACTCGACAGTTTATTAACCAGCAGTGGCTTGATCATTTAGGTCTAGAGCAGCCGACGACCTGGGATGAATTATTTACAGTGCTTCAGGCGTTTAAGGAGCAGGATGCCAATGGGAATGGCGACCCAAATGATGAGATAGCTATGGACTTTTCTCCGGTAGGGACGGGCGGATTTGGTTTCTTCCAGCCAAACGTTCTGCTTGGCAGTACGGGGATAACGTTGACAGATGGAAGCGGTCAAGGAACGTTTGTTGAGGAAGGGGAAGTTAAGAACTTCTTAGTGGATGACCGGTATAAACAAATGATCGAGTTTCTTCATAAATGCTGGAAGGCTGGTTTGATTAATAAAGAAGCATTTACGCAGGATTATACGAAGTACCAGTCTGTTGGGCGCGGACAAGGGGAGACAGCAAAGGTTGGTTTTACATGGGGATGGGAATTGACTGACCGTTTTGGAAATGAGCTTGCCCCTCAGTATACGTCAGTTGCTCCGTTAAAAGTGACAGCTGGTTCTTCAGACGAGGTTTCATGGAGCTATGATTACAACACGTTAAACTATGGAACGAACTTTATTCAAATGTCATCTGCAACAAAAGACAAAGAAGCAGCGATGAAATTCATTAATGAACTGTATGATCCTGAAGTCAGTTTACAGGTTCTATTCGGCTCAATCGGTCCGAATATTGCGAAAGAAGGAGAAGCTTATACCATCTTGCCGCCGGAAGAAGCTGAGATGGATCCGGGAACGTGGAAATGGACATCTACCTGGGCGGATCACGGACCGATGTATATTTCTGATGCCCTGGATGTCACACTCGGCTCTGATATGCAATCTGTCGGCTCGCAGACAGAAGCATTTCAGCCAGCTCTCGACGCAGTAGACCCGGAGAAGGATGTATTTCCGGGTGTGTTCTTAAAATACAGTGAAGAAGATAACAATACAATGAGCTTGAACAATACAGCTATTATGAACCTGGCTATGGCCAATTTTTCGAAATGGATTACAAAAGGCGGTATTGATGCAGAGTGGGAATCATATGTAAAAGAGCTGGAAAGTATGGGGCTCAATCAAAATACAGATATTATGCAGACATATTATGACGAATTTATGAGCAAGCAGCAATAATCTATCAATTGAAGGATAATGCACCGCTATCCGTACAGGTAGCGGTATCCTTTTAAAGAGGAGAATGAGGATGGCGTTCTTAAACTCGGAGACGAAAACACTGGATCGAGCCGCGGCGATTAGTACGCCGAAAAAACAAACGATACTAAATACTTTTAAAAGAGACTATCAGCTCTGGATAATGATTCTGCCTGCAATTGCTGTTGTGTTCGTCTTTAACTATATTCCGATGTATGGCATTCAGCTTGCTTTTAGAGAGTATGATTTTTCGGCAGGCCTTACTGGCGGTGAGTGGGTAGGGCTGAAATATTTTGAGCAGTTTGTTCAAAGCCATATGTTCGTGGAATTAATGAGAAACACAATTTTAATCAGCCTGGCGACTATTTTGATCGGATTTCCTGCTCCGATTATTTTAGCGCTGCTCATTAACCAGATTAAATGGAAACGTGCGAAAAAAACCCTGCAAACAACGGTTTATTTGCCTCATTTTATTTCAATGGTTGTTATGGTGGGGCTGCTAAACGTGCTGCTTTCACCGAACACAGGCATTGTTGGACATTTGATGGGGGCACTCGGTTTCAGTGATGTTAACCTGCTGGCTTCAACGAAAACGTTTATCCCTGTTTATGTTTTATCAGACATTTGGCAGCATGTTGGCTGGAACAGCATTATTTACTTAGCGGCATTGTCGAGTGTGGATCCACAGCTTTATGATTCAGCGAAAATGGACGGTGCAAACCGGTGGCAAATTATTCGAAATGTTGAACTCCCGGCGATTATACCAACGATTATTATCTTGCTTATTTTAAATATGGGTTCAATCATCAGCACAGGCTTTGAAAAAATCTTTTTAATGCAAAATACATTGAACCTTCCTATATCTGAAGTGATCGAAACGTATGTGTATAAGATCGGGATCATTTCCAATCAATTCAGCTATGCGGCGGCGATTGGGCTGTTTAATACACTTATTAACTTTACACTGCTTTTGCTCATGAACTATATCGCCAAAAGAGTATCTAACATCAGTTTATGGTGACGAAGCAACAAAAGAGAAGGAGTTGGAAATTGTGAGAGTACTGAGCAGGAAAGGGAAAAGCGCATCTGAAATGCTTTTTGATGCGTTTATCATCATCATCGCGTTACTGGTTTTTCTTGTTGTGGCCTATCCGTTATATTTTATTGTGATCGCCTCTGTCAGTGATTCAACACTTGTCTCGACCGGGCAAGTACTCTTTTTTCCGAAAGGCTTCAGCTTATTTGGTTATCAGGAAATCTTTCAGGATTCACGGATCTGGACAGGGTATAAAAATACGATTATTTACTCAGTGCTTGGTACAGCACTGAATTTAGCTTTAACACTTCCAGCCGCGTACGTATTATCTAGAACGGAATTTCGTGCCCGTCGTTTTTTAATGTTCTTTTTCGTTTTTACGATGTTTTTCAACGGAGGGCTGATCCCGACGTACCTGCTTATTAAAGACTTGAACATGATTGATACAATGTGGGTTTTTATCATTCCGTTTTCAGTGAATGTCTTTAATTTAATTATTACAAGAACGTTTTTTGAAACGTCCATTCCAAAAGAAATGTATGAAGCGGCGGCGATTGATGGTTGCTCCCATTTCGGTTTTTTTATGAAAGTCGTTCTTCCGTTGTCAAAAGCGGTGATCTCCGTTATCGGTCTTTATTACCTAGTATGGCATTGGAACGATTTTTTTACCGGTCTGATTTACATTCGGGATAATAACCTTCAGCCTCTACAGCTAGTGCTCCGGGATATATTAATCTCTAATCAGGTGTTTTCAGAAGGAGCCGGAAGTGGCGGAGCGGCAGGTGGCTACGCACAGCGTTACGCGGATCAGATTAAATACGGAGTCATTATTGTTTCGACCTTGCCGATTCTGATTATCTATCCGTTTATTCAAAAATATTTTGAGAAAGGTGTAATGATTGGTTCGGTTAAAGGATGAAACGGGGCACGGCTATTCAAAAAGGGAGTGGGGAAAATGAATAGGCTGGCAGAAGGGTATATAAAAGTGGGAACGTGGGGCTTGAATTTGTTTTTGCTAAATTTGTTATGGATCATCTTTTCAGCAGGAGGACTGCTCGTAGCGGGGGTTTTTCCTGCTACGGCAGCTTTGATTGCTGTGCTGAGAAACCTGATAATCCGACAAGAGGACACCGCTTTGTTTAAAGAGTTCTGGTGCCAGTTTAGAAGATATTTTGTCAAAGCAAATCTGCTTGGATATGTTTTAACGGCAGGCGGAGTCGTCCTGTATATTGATTTTAGAATCATGCAGCATATTGTCACGATGAGTATATTCCACATATTTTTGTTGTCTTTCCTCTACATTCTGATCTTTTTTTACGTTTTTACTGCGTTTTATGCGTTTCCCGTGCTGGTTCACTATCATACAGGCGTATTTGGCTGTTTGAAATACTCGCTTATTATGGCGGCAGGGAAGCCGCTTCAATCCATTAGTGTAGCTGCTGCACTTCTCCTGCTAGTGTGGGTGTTTGCAAAAATACCAGGTCTTCTAGCGGTTTTTGGTATTAGTCTTATCTTTTTTGTTGTTCTGAAAATGATCATTCACTCGTTAGGTAATACACAAGTGCAAAAGGAGTCTTAAGAGCGGACTCTTTTTGTTTCTTCTATAAGAATGAGGGTTAAGGAAAACTTGGTCATCACCATGCCTTTATAAAAAATAAAATTTAGTATCGAAAAAATGTTGCTATAAATATATATATAGGTTATATTTATATTCCGTCGTTAGAGCGGCGGGGAAATAAAAGCTGTTAGAAGAGACAATTGTTATTCGGGTATAACTTAATTAAAAAACAATTGACACTCTAATAAAACCTGTGTTATATTAAATGCCTGTCACTGGGACATCTTATAGCGCTGGGGTGGAAAAATGCTCCGTCAAAATAAGTTTAGTAGAATAATATTAAGATGAAAAAAGTTGTTGACTTTCAATTCTGATGATGATAATATTATGAAGCTGTCACTTTGGCAGAGAAGAAAATTGATCTTTGAAAACTGAACAAAATCAATAAAAACGTCAACGTTTTAAGTTTTAACTTCTTAATTGAAGTGCACCCCGCATTTTCAATTAAGAAACAAATGAGCAAGTCAAACACTTTTTGGAGAGTTTGATCCTGGCTCAGGACGAACGCTGGCGGCGTGCCTAATACATGCAAGTCGAGCGGATTTGATCAGAGCTTGCTCTGGTCA
>NZ_FTLX01000018.1 GCF_900156125.1 Domibacillus enclensis
GTCACACCCGTTCCCATCCCGAACACGGCAGTTAAGCTCTTCAGCGCCGATGGTAGTTGGGGGTCTCCCCCTGTGAGAGCAGGACGCCGCCTGGCAATGACAAGACAACTTGAGAAATCAGGTTGTCTTTTTTTGTTGTAATTTTTTCTTAACAAGATAAAATAAACGTATACAGAATCGTCAAACACTGAGTAAATAGTATAGCGCAATATTATTTATTGTCAGAAGTTGTTTCTTTACGATATGGATAAAGCGTTTGCGTCGAATGTTCGGATTTAAGTCCGAACATTCGAAAAAATCTAACTTATACAGCGAGCCTTGACAGTATACCCGTTCAATTGATAACCTACTAATAATATTTTTCGGTCAGGGAGGCTTACACATGTGGGAAGATAAGTTCAAAAAAGAAGGATTAACGTTTGATGATGTATTGCTTGTGCCAGCAAAATCCGAGGTGCTTCCAAAAGACGTATCCTTAAAGGTTGAATTAACACCAAGCTTGAAACTGAACATTCCGATGATCAGCGCCGGTATGGATACGGTGACAGAAGGCGATATGGCGATTGCGATGGCGCGCCAGGGCGGCCTGGGCATCATTCATAAAAACATGAGCATTGAGCAGCAGGCAGAGCAGGTGGACAAGGTAAAGCGTTCAGAAAGCGGCGTTATTAGCGATCCGTTCTTTTTGACACCTGAGCACCAGGTATTTGATGCAGAGCACTTAATGGGTAAATACCGCATTTCAGGTGTGCCGATTGTGAATAGCCAGGAAGAACAAAAGCTTGTCGGGATCTTAACAAACCGGGATCTTCGTTTTATCCAAGACTACTCGATTCTCATTACAGACGTGATGACAAAAGAAAACCTTGTGACGGCACCGGTTGGCACGACGCTTGAAGAAGCTGAGCAAATTCTTCAAAAGCACAAAATTGAAAAACTCCCACTTATTGATCAGGATGGCGTACTAAAAGGCCTTATTACCATTAAAGACATTGAGAAGGTCATTGAGTTCCCGAACTCGGCAAAGGACGCGCAGGGACGGCTTCTTGCGGGTGCTGCTGTTGGTGTAACGGGTGACACGATGAAACGGGTTGAAATGCTCGTGAAATCCCAGGTAGACGTTATTGTGATCGATACAGCGCATGGCCACTCGGCTGGCGTGATCGAAACCGTGAAGGAAATTCGTTCCGCTTATCCGGAATTGAATATTATTGCAGGGAATGTGGCAACGGCGGAAGCCACTCGCGAATTGTTTGAAGCAGGTGTTGATGTTGTAAAGGTTGGCATCGGGCCTGGTTCCATTTGTACGACGCGTGTTGTAGCCGGTGTCGGTGTACCGCAAATTACAGCCGTGTATGATTGTGCAACAGAAGCACGCAAGCATGGGAAATCCATTATTGCGGATGGCGGCATTAAATACTCCGGCGACATTGTTAAAGCGATCGCTGCAGGCGGTTCCGCTGTGATGCTCGGCAGCCTTCTTGCCGGTACAACGGAAAGCCCGGGAGAAACAGAAATCTTCCAGGGACGCCGCTTTAAAGTATACCGTGGCATGGGCTCGGTCAGCGCAATGGAAAAAGGATCAAAAGACCGCTACTTCCAGGAAGATGCGAAAAAGTTTGTTCCAGAAGGCATTGAAGGACGCATCCCTTACAAAGGACCTCTTTCAGATACATTGTATCAGCTGACAGGCGGCTTGCGCTCCGGCATGGGCTACTGCGGCACAAAGGACATTCAAGCGCTTCGTGAAGACAGCCAGTTTATTCGCATGACAGGAGCGGGTCTTCGTGAAAGTCATCCGCATGATGTGCAAATTACAAAAGAAGCGCCAAACTACTCACTATAAGAAAGTGAACAGCCTGTCCGATTCGGACAGGCTGTTTTTTTCGTATGACAGGAGAACGTTTCAAGGCTATCTAGGTCGTTTCTCGTCTATTTTTCACTTGAAAATGTATGGTACAATAACAAAAGTGTGGCATAAAAAATGGAGGGTTTTGAGAGTGAGAAAAAGAACTGGGTATCGGATTGGCACGGTTTTATTAAGTGTATTGCTGTTTATTGGCTTGTGGACCCCTGGACAAATAAAAGTGGATGCGGCGTTTGATGTGAATGCGGCCGCTGCTATATTAATTGATGCAGAAACAGGGCAAGTGCTGTATGAGAAAAATAGTGATCAGCAGCTGGGTGTTGCCAGCATGTCAAAGATGATGACGGAGTATTTGCTGCTTGAAGCGGTGAAAGAAGGAAAAGTGAAGCTCGACGATACATATCAAGTGTCGGATTATGTGTATGCGATTTCGCAGGATCGCAGTTTATCGAATGTTCCGGTGCGTGCAGGTGAAACGTATACCATTCAGGAATTGTTTGAAGCGATGACGATTTATTCAGCCAACGCAGCAACGATTGCGATTGCAGAAAAAATATCGGGCTCTGAAGCAGAATTTGTGAAATTAATGAATGAAAAAGCGAAGGAGCTTGGGCTGGAGAAAGTGAAGTTCGTCAATTCGACAGGGTTGAATAACAGAGATTTAAAAGGAAATCATTCAACCGGCGAGGTAACCGATGAAAACATGATGTCGGGTCGTGATGTGGCGACGCTTGCTTACCGGTTAGTGAATGATTATCCGGAAGTGCTGGAAACAGCCGGCATTCCGAAAAAGAAATTCCGCGAAGGCACGGATGATGAAATTTCAATGGAAAACTGGAACTGGATGCTTCCTTCTCTCGTTTTCGGATATGAGGGCATGACAGGGTTAAAAACCGGCACCACGGATTTTGCCGGCTATTGCTTTACTGGAACGGCTGAGCGAAATGGCCAAAAGCTTATTGCGGTCGTCATGGATGCGACAAATGACAAGGGTGAAGGCACGTACGATGCCCGGTTTACAGAGATGAAGAAGCTGATGGATTATGGCTTCACTCAGTTCGAGCACAAAGAGATCGCAGCGGCTGAAAGTGCGGTCAAAGGGTCAGAAACGATTCCTGTACAAAAAGGAAAAGAAAAGGAAGTGCAGCTTCAAACGGCCTCTGCTCTATCTATTTTAGCGCCAAAAGCATCAAACACGAACTATAAAGCTTCTATTGAGTTTAATAGTTCGGATTTAGGCGAAAGTGGAGAGCTGACAGCCCCTGTGAAAAAGGGTAAAGTGGTTGGTTATGTGACGGTTAAGGATGAAAAGGATCAGCCGGTTCCCTTTTTAAAAACCGTTCCTCCTACAAACGTTCAAACAGCCGATAGCGTTGAGAAAGCGAACTGGTTCGTTCTATCAATGCGGGCAGTTGGCGGTGGGATCAGCAATGGCTGGGATTGGGTTGTGAATAAAGTAACTGGTTGGTTTTAATGAAAATCACCTTCTGCTATTGACAGAAGGTGATTTTTCGTGTTTATTAGGATTTAAGTATTTTACAAAAAATCTGATCTTTCTGATCGATATAGGAGGAATAAACACATGAATACAGGAACAGATCGCGTAAAACGGGGTATGGCGGAAATGCAAAAGGGCGGCGTCATTATGGACGTTGTGAATGCGGAGCAGGCGAAAATAGCAGAAGAAGCCGGTGCTGTAGCGGTAATGGCGCTTGAGCGTGTGCCTTCTGATATCCGTAAAGCAGGCGGCGTGGCCCGGATGGCTGATCCGCGCATCGTGGAAGAAGTCATGAATGCTGTAACGATTCCGGTTATGGCCAAAGCGCGCATTGGCCACATTGTCGAAGCGCGTGTGCTAGAAGCAATGGGTGTCGATTACCTGGATGAAAGCGAAGTGTTAACGCCAGCCGATGAAGAATACCATTTGCTGAAAAGTGATTTTACCGTTCCATTCGTGTGCGGCTGCCGTGACATCGGCGAAGCGGCCCGCCGTATTGGCGAAGGCGCATCGATGCTTCGGACAAAAGGAGAGCCGGGAACGGGGAACATCGTGGAAGCGGTTCGTCATATGCGCAAGGTCAATGCGCAAGTACGGAAGCTTGTTCATATGAGCGAGGATGAAGTGATGACAGAAGCAAGAAACCACGGGGCGCCATTTGAAGTGCTCATGCAAATTAGAAAAGAAGGCAAGCTTCCGGTTGTAAACTTTGCAGCAGGCGGCATTGCCACACCGGCGGATGCAGCGCTGATGATGGAGCTTGGCGCTGACGGTGTATTCGTTGGGTCTGGTATCTTTAAATCAGAAAACCCGGCGAAATTTGCTCGTGCCATTGTGGAAGCGACCACGCATTATCAGGATTATAAATTGATCGCAGAGCTTTCCAAAGAGCTTGGCGAGCCGATGAAGGGCCTTGAAATCGCGGGCATTGCAGCGGCTGAGCGGATGCAGGAGCGCGGCTGGTAATGACCAGGATCGGAGTACTGGGCTTGCAGGGAGCGGTTCGTGAGCACGTCCGGTCGATTGAAGAAAACGGAGCGGAAGCTGTATTGGTAAAATGGCCGGAGCAGTTAGCGGATGTAGACGGCTTAATTTTGCCGGGTGGAGAAAGCACAACGATGCGCCGCTTGATCGATCGGTATGGTTTCCTTGAGCCGCTTCGTGCATTCGGTGAATCCGGCCGGCCGATGTTTGGCACCTGTGCCGGCTTGATTTTGCTGGCAGGAGAAGTAGTGGGGTACGAGGAGCCGCATCTTGGGCTAATGAACATCACGGTGGAGCGGAATTCATTTGGCCGCCAAAAAGAAAGCTTCGAAGCTGATTTATCCATTAAAGGGGTAGCGGATTTGTACAATGCTGTTTTTATCCGGGCACCGCACATTGTTGCGGCAGGGGAAGGAACGGACGTGCTGTCAGAATGGGACGGCCGTATTGTGATGGCGCGCGACCGCCATTATCTCGGCTGTTCCTTTCATCCGGAACTGACGGATGACCATCGTATTACGCGCTTTTTTATCGGTATGGCTGAAGAAGCAAAAGCGTCACTTGCGAATTTGTAAAAAATGTAGTACATTGAATTCAATTCAATAGTGAAACGCGATGAAGGAAGCTAGTAGCTTGATGCTCTTCAAAAGAGAGCCGGTGGGTGGTGCGAACCGGTGTGGACATTAGGTGAATCCGTTCTGGAGCGGGATGCTGAACAACAAAAGTAGGCATTGACCGGCGCAGGCCGTTAAAACGTTGTTTTGAGAGGAAAGCAGTGAGTTATGCTTTCAATCAGGGTGGTAACGCGGAATCGAACTTCCGTCCCTTTTTACAGGGACGGGAGTTTTTTTATTTTTTAAAGGAGGAATAACACATGCTGGATATGAAATATTTGCGGTCTCATTTTGCGGAAGTGAAGGAACGCCTGAAATTCCGGGGCGAGGACATGAGCGCGTTTGAGGATTTTGAGGAGCTGGAGAAAAAACGCCGGGAGCTGCTGGGGCAGACGGAAGAGTTGAAAAGCAAGCGCAACACCGTATCACAGGAAGTCGCACGCTTGAAAAAAGAAAAACAGGATGCTGATGCGCTTATTGCAGAAATGCGTGAAGTTGGCGACAGCATTAAATCACTCGATGCCGATCTTCGTGAAACAGAAGATAAGCTTGAACAGCTGATGCTCCGCATGCCGAACATTCCCCATGAAAGTGTGCCGCATGGCGATTCAGAGGACGATAATGTAGAAATTCGCAAATGGGGAGAGATTCCATCATTTGATTACGAAGCAAAAGCGCACTGGGACCTGGCCACAGACCTGGATATTTTAGATTTTGAGCGGGCCGCCAAAGCGACAGGAAGCCGGTTTACGTTTTATAAAGGGGCTGGTTCTAAGCTTGAGCGTGCACTGATCAGCTTTATGCTCGATCTTCACACAGAAGAGCATGGCTACACAGAAATGATGCCGCCGTACCTGGTGAACCGGACGAGCATGACGGGAACCGGACAGCTGCCGAAATTTGAAGAGGATGCCTTCCGGATTGAAGCGGAGGATTACTTTTTAATTCCAACAGCGGAAGTGCCGGTGACAAACTACCACCGCGATGAAATTTTGAACGTGGATGAGCTGCCGATTTCCTATGCGGCTTACAGTGCCTGCTTTCGTTCAGAAGCAGGTTCTGCCGGACGTGACACGCGCGGGCTGATTCGCCAGCACCAGTTTAACAAAGTGGAAATGGTCCGCTTTGTGAAGCCGGAGGACTCATATCAAGAGCTTGAAACGCTGACAGGACATGCGGAAAAAGTGCTGCAGCTGCTTGGACTTCCATACCGTGTGCTGGATATGTGTTCTGCGGATCTCGGTTTTACAGCGGCGAAAAAGTATGATCTCGAAGTATGGCTTCCGAGCTACGGAGAATACAAGGAAATTTCGTCTTGCTCGAACTTTGAAGGGTTTCAGGCGCGCCGGGCGAATATTCGGTTCCGCCGGGAGAAAACAGGCAAGCCTGAGCACGTGCATACGTTAAACGGATCGGGTCTTGCCATTGGCCGTACAGTCGCAGCGCTGCTTGAAAACTATCAGCAGGAGGACGGCAGCATTCTTATTCCAGAAGTGCTTCGTCCGTATATGGGCGGCAAAGAAAAAATCGTAAAAAAATAAGTCGAATCGTGTTGACAGAATAATTTAGATTATGATAAATTAATTCTTGTCGATACGACGGAGGAATACCCAAGTCCGGCTGAAGGGATCGGTCTTGAAAACCGACAGGCGGGTCATACCGCGCAGGGGTTCGAATCCCCTTTCCTCCTCCATTTTTAACTTACACGCATCATTAAATAGACGAACGCCCATCTGTTTTGGCAGATGGGCGTTCTTTTTATATTTTTTTAACCGTAAAACGGTCGCCGAGCAGCAGCCAGTTTTGCGGAAAGGAAAAGCCGATTTTCCAGTAGGCAATGCCGCGCAGCTTCAGCTCTTTTAAGAGGGCGAATTTGGCATCGATCGAACGGGCATCTTCGAACCATATTTTATGGGCGCGGCCATTTTCATCGATATAATCAATAAAAGGTGCTTGAGCCGTAAAGTCATAACGGATGGATGCCTTGTAGCGGGAAGCAAGGCGAATGGCTTCCTGCGGGCTGATGGCACGGGCCGGCGGATTTCCCTGTCGGTACGGCAGAGTCCAATCGTATCCATATAAATTCTGTCCCATGACAATCTTAGCAGCAGGCATTTCCGTTAAAGCATACGTCAAGACATTCCGGACCGGTCCGATAGGCGACACAGCCATGGGCGGGCCACCGCTGTATCCCCACTCGTATGTCATAATGATGGAAAAGTCGACGATGTCGCCATGCGCTTTGTAATCATGCGCTTCATACCATTGTCCTTTTTGTGTGGCACTCGTTTTCGGTGCAAGGGCCGTCGATACGGTTTTGCCTTCGCGGTGGAACCGTTCGGTTGCGCGTCGGAGAAACCGGTTGTATGCTTCTCGGTCTTCCGGGCGCAAGTATTCAAAATCGAAATGAATGTCCCGGAAATTCGTTTGCTTTGCAATCCGGCTGATGTTGTCCAGAAGGGTTTGCTGAACCTTTTCATCGGTTAATAAAATATGTCCGAGATCCGCACTGAATTGATCATTTTCCAAATTCGTAATATCCATCATAAAAACTGTGCCGTTTTGCTCGGCGATGGCTGGAAGCGGCCGGATCGGCGGTTCTTCAAGAGAGCCGTCGCGCTTTGCATTAAAGCTGACGGGTGCCAGATAGGTCAGCTGCGGAGATGCCTCCCGTGCCTGATTTAATACATTTCCGGAATAGCCGGATGCGGACGGCTCAATATAAGCGGTGGATTCAATGCGTGTTTTGGCAGGCGGTGGAATGCGCAGCTGCCGCCCGATTTGCAGGGGAGCAGTCTGGGACAAACCGTTCATCCGGACGATTTCTTCCACTGTCACTCCGTACTGTCTGGATATTTTCCACAGGCTGTCCCCGGCAGCGATCGTATGAAACTGTCCGGAAACAGGGATGACCAGTGCCTGGCCAATGACAAGCTGATCCGGATTGGGCAGCTGATTAGACGTCTGGATGGCTTGAACGGTTGTCCCGTATCGCCGCGCAATTTGAAACAGTGTGTCGCCGCTTTTCACAACGTAAATGTGCATAAGCCGTTCCCCCTCTCTCTATTATATGTACAGAGAAGGGCTGCCTCTTATGACAAAAGTTGAATCAATTCACTCACCGGGCGCACGTCCGCGTTTAACACTCTTTCCATCATTTCAAGGGCGTACTCGTTGTACTTTTTTTCTTCTGAGGCAATCGCATCTTTTGGTACATACACCTCAAATTCGCGCATGTAGGCATCATTGGCCGTGAAAAACACGCAAATATTGCCGGCTACTCCTGTAATGGCGACTGATTTTACATCCAATTCGTGCAGCAGTGTGTTCAAGGCTGTTCCGTAAAACCCGGAATGCTTCGGTTTAATTAAAAAGTAATCTTTATCGTCCGGCTTGATTTTTTGTATAATAGGATCGCTAATGTCGTTTGTCACATGCTCAAGAATAAGAGCGATATCTGCTTTCCAAAGCTGGTAATGATCATTAATGTAAATGACCGGCCACTCTCGTTCGTGAAAATGATTCTTTAATTGTGAAATAGAGGGGACGGTTTCGTCTGCATAGCGGGCCAGTTGTTCTCCTTTCGGAAATTGAAAGTCATTCATCATATCGATAATGAGAAGAGCACATTTCTTTGTCATCGTCTTTCCTCCTTATTTGTATAGTTTTACCCGAATCTGCTAAGAAAGGAGCATGAAAATGGATGAATTTTTTATGAACCTGGCCATTGAAGAAGCAAAAAAGGCTGAACGGCTGGGTGAAGTGCCGATTGGAGCAGTGATTGTGAAAAACAATGACGTCATTGCGTCGGGGCACAATTTGCGGGAAACCACTCAAAATGCGGTCACACACGCCGAGCTTTTAGCCATTGAAAAAGCGTGTGAAGCAGCCGGATCCTGGCGATTGGAAGGAGCGACGCTTTACGTCACGCTTGAACCGTGTCCGATGTGCAGCGGCGCTATTTTATTATCACGCGTGGAACGAGTCGTTTACGGCGCCGTCGATCCAAAGGCGGGGTGCGCGGGAACGTTAATGAATCTGCTTGATGATGACCGGTTTAATCACCGGTGCGAGGTCGTTCCAGGTGTCCTGGCAGAGGAATGCGGTATGATGCTGACGCAGTTTTTCCGAAATCTTCGCCAAAAAAAGAAGGAGCAAAAAAGAAAAAACGCAGAAGAGGCTTAACATTGCTTTTTCAGTTCAAAAAAGGTATACTAATTCTTGCCGTGCTAGGTGGGGAGGTAGCGGTGCCCTGTACTCGCAACCCGCTCTAGCGAGACTGAATTCCTTCTCGAGGCTGTTTAATTGTGGGGCCTGCCTTTTGTAAGTGGCGTTGACGTCCGGGTCCTGCGCAATGAGAACCCATGAACCATGTCAGGTCCGGAAGGAAGCAGCATTAAGTGGACTCTCTCATGTGCCGCGGGGCAGCCTGGGCTGAGCTAACTGCTCAAGTAACGCCTGTGATTGGCAGTCGACAGAAGGTGCACGGTATACATAATGAAAAGGCGTCCGGCTTGCCGGGCGTCTTTTTGCGTCCGCTCATGGTGATAGAAAAGGCTATTCAATTCGTTTATAATAAAAGAAGAATAATGAAGGAGGAACCAAATGAGCTATCAGGCATTATACCGTGTTTGGCGGCCGCAGCACTTTGCGGATGTCGTTGGGCAGGAGCATATCACGAAGACGCTTCAAAACGCTCTCCTTCAAGATAAAATTTCGCACGCGTATCTTTTTTCGGGACCGCGCGGCACAGGGAAAACGAGCGCGGCGAAAATTTTAGCAAAAGCCGTCAACTGTGAAAACGGCCCGTCAGCAGAACCGTGCAATGAATGTGCTTCGTGCCGGGGCATTTCCGACGGTTCGATTCAAGACGTCATTGAAATTGATGCCGCTTCGAACAATGGCGTCGATGAAATTCGCGATATTCGGGACAAAGTGAAATACGCACCCGGCTCTGTCCGGTTTAAAGTTTATATTATTGATGAGGTCCATATGCTTTCTACTGGTGCATTTAATGCGCTGTTAAAAACACTGGAAGAACCGCCAGCGCATGTGATCTTCATCCTAGCGACAACCGAGCCGCATAAAATCCCGCTCACCATTATCTCCCGCTGCCAGCGGTTTGATTTCAAGCGCATTACCGCTCATGCGATTGGGGGCCGGATGACGCTTATTTTAAATGAAACAGGCACGGAGTTTGACGAAGCCGCCCTGCCGATTATTGCCCGTGCAGCAGAAGGCGGCATGCGGGACGCGCTCAGTTTGCTCGATCAAGCCGTTTCCTACAGCCGAGGCCGGTTAACAGAGGAAGATGCTTTAACCGTGACCGGAACCGTCGGGCAAGGGATGCTGAACCAAATCGTCCAGGCGATTGTTGAACAAAATGCCGCCCAGGCTGTTCAAACGCTGGGCCGGTTGCTGATGGAAGGAAAGGACCCGGTCCGCTTCACAGAAGACTTGATTTTATATTTCCGTGATATGCTGCTGTTTAAAATGGCACCGGACCTGGAAGAATCCATGGAGCGGATCATGGCGGATGACGCATTTACAGCTATCGCCGGACAAGTGGCGGAAGCAGCCATCTATGAATATATTTCTGTGTTGAACAACGCGCAGCAGGAAATGAAATTCACGAATCACGCCCGTATTTATTTAGAGGTGGCCCTTGTAAACCTGTGCCGTCTGCACGTGAAAGCACAGCCGTCTGCATCGGGGCCGGAAGTCGCGGGATTAATTGAAAAAATCAACCGGCTTGAGCAGCAGGTGCAGGAATTAAAGAGCCGTCCCGCCGGTTTGGTGGAGGCAGAGGCGGTAAAGCCAGCAGCCAAAAAGCTTTCACGGCCGGGCAATCAATTTAAAGTTGCCGTCCCTCAGGTGGAAAAGGTGCTTTCCGAAGCAACCAAGCAGGATATTCAAAACATTAAAAGCCGCTGGGGCAATATGATCGGCTATTTGAATGAGCGGCAAATGCGCTCGCAGGCTGCTCTTTTAAATGACGCAGAACCTGTCGCTGCTTCTGGGGACTCATTTGTGTTAAAATTTAAATATGAAATTCATTGTCAAATGGCGTCCGACAATAAAGCATTTATGGATTCCATCTCGACGATTTTAAATGAATTAACCGGTAAGCCGTATCGGGCGCTTGTCGTACCGGAAGACGCGTGGCTGGATATTCGCCGTTCTTTTTTGAAAAAACAAAAAGAGGATGGCAGTTATACACCGCCGGATGACGGATCAGACGCGGATGTGCAGGAGGAAGAAGAAGATCCTCTTGTCTCGAAGGCACTGGAGCTTGTCGGGGAAGAATTTCTTGAAATTAAAGACTAATTACAATGGAGGATGATGAACATGATGCGTGGCGGAGGAATGGGCAACATGCAAAATATGATGAAACAAATGCAAAAAATGCAAAAGCAAATGCAGGAAGCTCAGGAAGAACTGGCTGAAAAGCAATTTGAAGGAACAGCAGGCGGAGGAATGGTGAAGGTCAGCATCTCCGGCCAGAAGCAGGTAACGGACGTTGTGATCAAAGAAGAAGTAGTGGACCCGGATGATATCGATATGCTGCAGGACCTTGTATTGGCGGCTGTGAACGACGCATTGAAAAAAGTCGATGACGAAACAAACCAGACAATGGGACAGTTTACGAAAGGGATGAACCTTCCTTTCTAATAGGAGGAATTGTGGATGTATTATCCCGAACCGATAACGAAGCTGATCGACAGCTTCATGAAATTGCCGGGCATAGGGCCGAAAACAGCGGCTCGTCTGGCTTTTTTTGTGCTAAACATGAAAGAAGAAGATGTACTTGATTTCGCCAAAGCACTCGTAAATGCCAAGCGTGATCTCGGCTATTGCTCGGTGTGCGGGCATATCACCGATCAGGACCCGTGCTCGATCTGCAAGGACGAACGGCGTGACCGGAGCATTGTTTGTGTGGTGCAGGACCCGAAGGACGTCATTGCGATGGAGAAAATGAAGGAATACAATGGTCTCTATCATGTTTTACATGGCTCTATCTCCCCGATGGAAGGGATCGGGCCAGAGGATATTAACGTTCCGGATCTTGTGAAACGGCTGCAGGATGAAACGATCAAGGAAGTCATTCTCGCGACCAATCCGAATATCGAAGGGGAAGCGACAGCGATGTATATCTCACGTTTGTTAAAGCCTTCGGGCATTCGGACTACCCGGATCGCTCACGGCCTTCCTGTAGGCGGCGATCTTGAATACGCGGACGAAGTAACATTGTCTAAAGCCATTGAAGGCCGGCGTGAATTATAAGGGGGAGGACCCGCATGTTTTTTCGGAAAAAGAAGTCGCTTCGCAGTCATTACGATGACCGGCTGATCGACCTGCTGGATCATTCAAAAGAAGAATGGTTTAAACACCGAGAACTTCTGCGTTTAAGCTTTGAGCAGAACGATGAGCTTGAGGCACAAACAAAAGCATCGCAGGCGAAATACTTCTTTTTATTTAGAGAAGCAAAAAAGCGCCAAATTCGCATAAAAGAATAAAACTCTTCTATCCTTATAAAAAGGAGTGTGAAGAGGTGTGGAAAAATGGATGGCGATGTTTTTTTTCGTTTTTAAAAAAACAACCGTTGGTGCGTTTTTTTTATACGGAGCGAATGTGCTGATTCAGCAGGCAGGCATTCACATACCAATGAACCCGATAACGGCATTTTTTGCAGGGCTTTTAGGGCTGCCAGGTGTTTTTTCGCTGGCAGCTATTCAGTTTTTTATATTTAAGTAAAGAATTTATAAAAAACATGTTGACGCGGTGTGAGCAGGGTGGTATATTTGTAAACGTTGCTGCTGAAGAGCAGTCGACACGCTTTGAAAAAAGTTAAAAAAGAATATTGACATATGATATCAACAAATGATATTATATAAAAGTTGCTGTGAGCAACATATTGAACATTGAAAACTGAACAAAATCAATAAAAACGTCAACGTTTTAAGTTTTATCTTCTTATTGAAATGCACCCCGCATTTTCAATAAGAAACAAATGAGCAAGTCA
>NZ_FTLX01000022.1 GCF_900156125.1 Domibacillus enclensis
GCCCACACTCCGCCGGAATCCGGATTTCCCTTCATATCCAGCTGGGATACCCGGTTCAGCGGCTGGCTGACGAGGTGCCAGTTTTTCAAGTCCTTGGAGTGATGAATTTGAACACCAGGAAACCATTCAAACGTGGAGACGGCAATGTAATAATCATCGCCTACCCTGCAAATACTTGGATCTGGATTAAAACCTGTTAAAACTGGATTTTGAATTGTCATTTTCTCTCATTCCCTCCCACTAAATAAAACGCTTTCATTAATAAAATTGAAACATGCATACTAATATGGCAGTATAGGTTGGAGCAGTCTCACTTTTGAGGGCATTTAACCAGACACTTATTAAATATTTTTTATTCAACCCATACTTTGTATACCGGACAAACTAACTGAACAAATAAAAAGCAAGGTCATAAACGAAAAATTCCCTTGGCTAGTTTAGCTTTTATCATAGAAGCTGTACTAATATGGTAGTTGTGGGTTTATTATATAATCTGTAAATCAAAATTCCAAGTGTTTTTTTGGAAAAAGTTATTTTTTTTTGAAAATTCAGTTTGAAACGATAAAATGCATTGAACAAAATATGTTCAATGCATGTTGAAATAATCCGATTCAGTTTAAAGAAATCTCTCCTATTTTAGCCTTTTTTAACAAACCTTTTTTGAATATCCTCCATCATCATCTGACTGTTTTTCATAACGAAAAAGGCCGTGATACTGAAGGTGAACAAAATTGAAAAGCCGGATGTCGCAGCGAGCAGCCCGATTCCTACAGCAACGAGGCACACATTCACAATCGCTGTTTTCCACTTTTCGGCTAAATAATATGCGGACAGCCGCCATAAAGCCTTTTTCTGAAAGGTAAATCTCGTTTGAATAATAAGCACGTTCATTGAAACGAGCATCCAGATGATTAGGATCACGAGCAAGGCGGCTGACCCGATCATTTTTCCGGGCAGCGATGATCCGTTCAGGTAAAAGATATCCGCTCCCAGCAAAAAGGCGACAGTGATCATGACAAGCCAATTTGTTGAGGATTCACGTACGTTCCTTCGAATATTTTGCCAGAAGCTTCGTGCTGGCGCGACCTCTCCTCCACGTATAAACGCATCCATTGTCCGAAGCAGGGCGTAAATAGACGGACCGGCTGGAAGGAGCGCCGCATAGTAAATCCAGCTGTTGGATGAGGTCTGGTTCAACGTCAAGAAAAAAAACAGGAACAGGAGATTTGCTGCTACAAAGCAAAGATTCACCATGATAAATGTGTAGCTTGTCTGCACCCAGCCGTACACTGTGCCGATACCGATTGATTCATGCGTTTTCATCCGCTCCGCTCCTTTCTTATCCGATCGTCATTATGGCTTCGCTTTGTAGGAAAAATAATCAAAATCGGCCGGCTTCCGGCTTCCGGTCATGTCAATCGCACACATGCCGACAAATGCACCTGTAAAAAAGCCGCCTTGATCAACGTAATCATCCGAAAGCTTATAGGCGTCAAATTGAACAGGAATCTCTTTCCACGTTTCACCATCTATTGAATAGCTGAAGAAATAATGATCTCCGCGGACACTTACTCGCAAATAAACGGCTGCTGCTTCATCCGGCACCTGGATTTCCGAGCCGTGAATCGGCCGGTCTGCTTTAAACTGGTCACAGATCATGATGTCAATGATCTTTCCTTTTTCTTCATGCCACGTCACATGGACAAACACCCAGTTGCGGATGTTGTAATAGCACGTCAGCCCGGCCATTTGCTGAAACGTGTCTGGCTCGAACTCGACCTTCGTTTCTGCCTCAAAGGAAAAGTGCTGCCAGCGCCTTGCCACATGCGCCTGTGTAAACTGCGAGTGAAGCGATTCCCGGCCGTACAAGCGGAGGTGGCTGTCCCGCTCTGTTAAAGAGCCGATTTCTTCATTAAACGGAATGCGCAGCGTCTGAAAGTGATGGTTTAATTGGCCCGTACGGAAATCATCCTTCTCTGGAAAATCCGCCTCCCACGTCACCTCCGGCAGATCCGGTGCTTCTACTTCGACGGATGGACTGTTGCCGCCGATCACGTACGGCCAGCCGTCCCGCCACTCGAGCTTTTGAATCGCTGTTTCTCTTCCAAGCGGACAGAAGCCTCTTTCCTCCAGCAGCTTTTTGCCCGGTCTTTTTAATGGACGCCCCATTAAATGCGCCAGGTACCAGTCGCCGTCCTGCGTTTGAACGATCGATGCATGCCCCGCTTTTTGAAGCGGATTGTGCAGATCATGCCAGGAAGTAAGCAGTGGGTTTTGCGGATGAACCTCAT